>NZ_CAMFLB010000016.1:0-213558 GCF_945957435.1 Serratia sp. PL7
AAGTGAAACGCCGTAGCGCCGATGGTAGTGTGGGGTCTCCCCATGCGAGAGTAGGACACTGCCAAGCATCAATTAAGCCAAGAGGCCATCCGTAAGGATGGCCTTTTTGCTATGGTTCAAAAACAGAAGATACTCCTCTCCTCAACCTTCTCCCACAGTATCAACCGAGAACATCAGGAACACCAGTGTGAGCAGCCCGGCGTTGTGGGTGAGCTCGTGCCACTTCAGGACGCTGGGAGTAAGAAGAAAGATGGGATATTACGCAGGGATGTCAGCGGACTCGATCGCTTCCCTCTCCTGAGGGTGAGGGGACCACTGCCAACTAAACAGACAAAAGACTCCCTGCTTTACTATTTACGAACAGTCCTCCCTACCAGGCAATGAAACATTTTCACCTTCCCGTTGAATCCTCGACATGACGCTAAAAAAGCGCTATCTTCGGGCATCTAGAAGTCTAAACGTATAAACGGATGTGTGAGGGATAAGCAATGCCGATTCGTGTTCCTGATGAGTTACCTGCGGTCAATTTCTTGCGTAATGAGAACGTGTTTGTCATGACATCCTCACGCGCAAAAACACAGGAAATCAGGCCGTTAAAGGTGCTTATTCTCAACCTGATGCCGAAAAAGATCGAAACGGAGAATCAGTTCCTGCGTTTACTTTCCAATTCGCCATTGCAGATCGATATTCAGCTACTGCGCATCGATAGCCGTGAGTCGAAGAACACGCCTACAGAGCACCTGAATAATTTCTACTGTAACTTTGACGATATCCAGAATGAGAACTTTGACGGGCTGATCGTCACCGGCGCTCCGCTAGGCCTGGTGGATTTCTGTGATGTTGCCTATTGGCCGCAGATCGAGCGAGTGATCGAGTGGGCCAAGGATCATGTGACTTCAACCCTGTTTGTCTGTTGGGCAGTGCAGGCCGCGCTAAACATCCTGTATGGCATTCCAAAGAAGACGCGTGAGGTGAAGCTCTCTGGGGTGTACCAGCATCGTACGCTGCACCAACATGCCTTGCTGACGCGGGGTTTTGATGAGACCTTCTTGGCTCCTCACTCCCGCTATGCCGATTTCCCAACCGAGATCCTGCGGCAGTACACCGATCTGGATATCCTGGCAGAATCAGAGCTGGCAGGTGCCTATCTGTTCGCCACCAAGGATAAACGCATGGCCTTTGTCACCGGGCATCCGGAATATGACACCCTGACGTTGGCGGGCGAGTATTGTCGCGATAACGATGCAGGCCTCAACCCGAGCGTACCGCTAAATTACTTCCCCAATGATAACCCCGAATTGACCCCCGCAGCTTCATGGCGAAGCCATGGTCACCTGCTGTTTTCCAACTGGTTGAACTACTACGTTTACCAGATCACGCCGTTCGATCTGCGTCATATGAATCCTACCCTCGAGTAACATTTTTCTCTGTACCGGGTGGCTGAATCGAGGCCACCCTGGTTTACCCCACCGTTTTTCCTGCCAAATCTGCAACGTTTCAGCATCTATAACTCATTTAAAAACAATATATTACCGGCGTTCCTGTATCGCAATGGAACCGGTTTCCTAGTTTGCCGTAAATGATAAATAATCTAATTAATTGATAATAAAAGGTTAATAAAATATTTATTAAAAAAATGGAAATCGTTTTTGATTTTTAGTTTTTGTTGGTTATTCTAGGATCCTGCGGGATGACATCTGACCAGTTGGCGGTCTTTTTTTCACCCGATTTCCGACAACAATGCTTCGCCTGGCCTGCAATGGTGGCGTGGAATGATGGAAAGGATCAAGACAATGACGCAACAGATGGTAGGCACAGAATTAGCGTTTACACAGGCTTTCGGCTCTGCAGAGCGGCAGATACTGACGGATGACGCGGTCGAGTTCCTGGCTGAACTGGTGGGGAAATTTACGCCACAACGCAATAAACTGTTGGCGGCACGCGCCAGCTGGCAAGAGAAAATCGATCGCGGAGAGCTGCCTGGATTTATTTCGGAAACGGATTCCATTCGACAGGGTGACTGGCAGATCCGCGGCGTTCCCGCTGACTTGCGCGACCGTCGGGTTGAGATTACCGGTCCGGTTGAACGCAAAATGGTGATCAACGCCCTCAATGCCAACGTCAAAGTGTTTATGGCCGACTTTGAAGACTCGCTGGCCCCAAGTTGGGACAAGGTTATCGACGGGCAGATCAACCTGCACGATGCGGTAAACGGCACCATTTCTTACACCAACGAAGCCGGCAAGATTTACCAGCTCAAACCCAACCCAGCGGTGTTGATTGCCCGCGTGCGCGGCCTGCATTTGCCGGAAAAACACGTGCAGTGGCAGGGGGAAGCGATCCCTGGTGGGTTGTTCGATTTTGCACTCTATTTCTTCCATAACTATCGCCAACTGCTGGCAAAAGGCAGTGGTCCGTATTTCTACCTGCCGAAAACCCAGTCCTGGCAGGAGGCTGCCTGGTGGAGCGAAGTCTTTAGCTTTACCGAGGATCGCTTCGAATTACCGCGCGGCACTATCAAGGCCACGGTGTTGATTGAAACCCTGCCTGCGGTATTCCAGATGGACGAGATCCTGTATCACCTGCGCGATCATATCGTCGGGCTGAACTGTGGCCGTTGGGACTACATCTTCAGCTATATCAAAACGCTGAAGAACCATGGCGATCGGGTGCTGCCGGACCGTCAGTCCGTCACCATGACCCAGCCTTTCCTCAGTGCTTATTCTCGCTTGCTGATCAAGACCTGTCACCGCCGCGGTGCTTTTGCGATGGGGGGAATGGCGGCGTTTATCCCCAGCAAAGACGCCGAGCAAAACGCGGTGGTGTTGGGCAAGGTGCGCGCGGATAAAGAACTGGAAGCGACCAATGGCCATGACGGGACTTGGGTGGCACATCCAGGCCTGGCCGATACGGTGATGGAGGTGTTTAACCGCATCCTGGGTGAGCGGCAGAACCAGCTAGATGTATTGCGTGAGAGCGATGCTCCTATCACGGCGGCGCAACTGCTGGAACCGTGTGACGGTGAGCGTACCGAAACCGGTATGCGCGCCAATATCCGCGTGGCGGTGCAATACATTGAAGCCTGGATCTCCGGCAATGGCTGCGTACCGATTTATGGCCTGATGGAAGATGCCGCCACCGCCGAGATTTCACGTACCTCAATCTGGCAGTGGATCCATCACGAGAAAAGCCTCAGCAATGGCCAACAGGTAACCAAAGCCCTGTTCCGCCAGATGCTGCAGGAAGAGATGCAGGTCGTACGTAAAGAACTGGGTGAAGCGCGTTATCACGCAGGCCGTTTCGAAGAGGCGGCACAGCTGATGGAGCGTATTACCACGCAAGACGAATTAATCGATTTCCTGACCTTACCCGGCTACGAATTACTGGCCTGAAACCGTTCCTGACCTTTAACCCTACAGTATTGAAAAGGATAAAAATATGACGACCTCTCGTACCCAACAGATCCAACAGCTGGAACAGGAATGGAAATCAGCACGCTGGGAAGGCATCACCCGCCCTTACAGCGCCGAAGACGTGATCAACCTGCGTGGCTCGGTCAATCCGGTTTGCACACTGGCGCAAAACGGAGCGGCGAAACTCTGGGAGTTGCTGCACGGCAAATCCCGCAAAGGGTACGTGAACAGCCTTGGGGCGCTGACCGGTGGCCAGGCGCTGCAACAGGCGAAAGCGGGCGTCGAAGCGATCTACCTGTCCGGTTGGCAGGTAGCGGCTGATGCCAACACCGCTGCCGCCATGTATCCCGATCAATCACTGTACCCGGTCGACTCTGTCCCGACGGTGGTTGAGCGTATCAACAATACTTTCCGTCGGGCGGATCAGATCCAGTGGGCAAACCAGATTGAACCCGGCAGCAAAGGCTATACCGATTACTTCCTGCCGATCGTGGCGGATGCCGAAGCCGGATTTGGCGGCGTACTAAACGCCTTTGAACTGATGAAGGCGATGATCGAAGCCGGTGCCGCCGGGGTGCATTTCGAAGATCAACTGGCGGCGGTGAAGAAGTGTGGCCATATGGGCGGCAAGGTCTTGGTACCGACCCAGGAAGCTATCCAGAAGCTGGTTGCGGCGCGCTTGGCTGCTGACGTTCTCGGTGTCCCAACCCTGCTGATTGCCCGTACCGATGCGGACGCGGCAGACCTGCTGACCTCCGATTGCGATCCGTATGACAGCGCCTTCGTGTCTGGTGAACGCACCGCCGAAGGTTTCTACCGTACCCATGCCGGTATTGAGCAGGCGATCAGTCGTGGGCTGGCCTATGCGCCTTATGCCGATTTGGTGTGGTGCGAAACCTCAACGCCGGACTTGGAAGCTGCGCAACGCTTTGCCGATGCGATCCATGCCAAGTTCCCGGGCAAACTGTTGGCCTATAACTGCTCACCGTCGTTCAACTGGAAAAAGAACCTGGACGATCAGACTATCGCCCGCTTCCAGGACGCGTTGTCCGCCATGGGCTATAAATACCAGTTCATCACGCTGGCCGGTATCCACAGCATGTGGTTCAACATGTTCGATCTGGCACACGCTTACGCACGTGGTGAAGGCATGAAGCACTATGTCGAAAAAGTGCAGCAACCAGAGTTTGCCGCGGTCGAGCGTGGTTACACTTTTGCTTCGCATCAGCAGGAAGTGGGGACCGGCTACTTCGATAAAGTCACCACCATTATTCAGGGGGGCACTTCCTCGGTAACGGCACTAACCGGTTCCACCGAAGAACAGCAGTTCTGATCCCCAGGGGCCTGGCGCGGTGTCAGGCTCTTGTTTCATTCCTGAATGGCAGAGGCAAAGATGGCGGAAAAACTGGAGCTGTTGATTGCACAGACGATCCTGCAGGGCTTTGATGCGCAATATGGCCGCTTTCTTGAAGTCACGGCCGGAGCGCAGCAGCGTTTTGAGCAGGCAGACTGGCCCGCCGTACAACAGGCGATGAAACGACGTATCCATCTTTACGATCACCACGTCGGTCTGGTGGTCGAGCAACTGAAATGTATCACCGGGCAGAAATATTACGATGCGGACTTCCCTAATAGGGTGAAGGCGGTTTATACCGAACTGTTGCCCGACTACCCGCGTTTTGAGATTGCCGAAAGCTTCTTTAACTCGGTTTACTGTCGGCTGTTCAAACATCGGGATTTAACCCCGGACAAACTGTTCGTTTTCAGTTCGCAGCCTGAACGGCGCTTTCGTGATATCCCCAGGCCATTAGCCCGGGATTTTACCCCCAACGGTGATTTGGCCGCCATGCTTCACAGCCTGTTGATCGACTTGCCGCTGCGTCTGCCATGGGAAGATCTGCCACGCGATATTCGCTATATCACCCAAGCCTTACTGCAAACCTTCAGCTCCCAACAGCTAGCGGGAGCGACGTTCCAAATTGGTAATGAGCTGTTCTACCGTAACAAGGCGGCCTGGTTGGTCGGTAAGCTGCGCGTGGTCGACGGGGTTTACCCGTTTCTGTTGCCGATCCACCACAGCGAGTCCGGCGCGTTGTTCATTGATACCTGCCTGACCAGCAAGGCCGAAGCCAGCATCGTGTTTGGCTTCGCCCGTTCCTACTTTATGGTGTATGCCCCATTACCAGCGGCGATGGTCGAATGGTTGCGGGAGATCCTGCCGGGTAAAACCACCGCCGAACTGTATATGGCGATTGGCTGCCAGAAGCATGGTAAAACCGAATGCTACCGCGAATACCTGAATTTTATGGCCCAGTCGCAGGAGCAATTCATTATTGCGCCGGGCGTGAAAGGCATGGTGATGCTGGTGTTTACGCTGCCGTCCTTCGATCGGGTATTCAAGGTGATTAAAGACGAATTTGCGCCGCAGAAAGAGGTTACGCAGGCGCAGGTGATGGCCTGTTATCAATTGGTAAAAGAGCACGATCGCGTCGGGCGGATGGCCGATACCCAGGAATATGAGAATTTTGTAGTGGATAAGGCGCGCATCAGCCCGCAACTGCTGGCGGAGTTGCAGCGCGAGGTGCCGGAAAAGCTGGAAGATCTCGGCGACCGCGTGGTCATCAAGCACTTGTATATGGAACGGCGGATGACACCGCTGAATCTGTATCTGGAACAGGCTGATGAACGGCAAATGCATGACGCCATCGAAGAATATGGTAATGCGATCAAACAGCTGGCTGCGGCCAATATCTTCCCCGGTGATATGCTGTTCAAAAACTTCGGCGTGACGCGTCATGGGCGCGTAGTGTTTTACGACTACGACGAGATTTGCTACATGACCGAAGTGAACTTCCGTCATATTCCGCCGCCGCGCTACCCGGAAGATGAACTGGCCAGTGAACCCTGGTACAGCATTTCACCCAACGACGTTTTCCCCGAAGAATTCCGCCATTTCCTGTGTGGCGACCGGCGTATCCGCAAGGTCTTTGAGGAGATGCACAGCGATCTGTTCGAGGCGGACTACTGGCGAGGATTGCAGCAGCGTATCAAGGAGGGGCACGTCGAGGATGTGTTTGCCTACCGTAAAAAGCGGCGTTTCAGCCAGCGTCTGCCTTCGGGGTACGCGCAGGCTGGCTGATAGCAGGCCCAGCAAACTGGGCCATGGCCAGGATTAAAACGTGATACAGCAGGCACCTTGTTCGGCCCCGGAAAGCTGGCTGCGTAACGCACCAAACAGTTCACGGCCACAGCCGATCCTTTCAGCGCTCAGATCGGGTTGATAGGGAGTGCGCTGGGCCAGCTCTTGTTCCGAGACCAGCAGTTGCAGCTCGCCGGTGCGGCCATTCACCCGGAGCATATCGCCGCTGTGTACTTTGGCCAACATGCCGCCGGTGTACGCCTCCGGGGTGACATGGATTGCGGAAGGAACCTTGCCAGAAGCACCGGACAGGCGGCCATCGGTCACCAGCGCTACCTTGAAGCCGCGATCCATCAATACCCCGAGCGGTGGCATCAGCTTATGCAGTTCAGGCATGCCATTGGCCTGTGGCCCCTGGAAACGTACGACCACTACGCAGTCCCGATCCAGCTTGCCCGCTTCGAAGGCGGGGACGATATCGTGCTGACTGTCGAATACGATCGCCGGGGCTTCGATAATCTGATTATCAGCAGGCACCGCCGACGTCTTCATCACCGCCCGGCCCAGATTACCGGCCAGCACCTTGGTGCCGCCATGGTGCTCGAACGGTTTGGTTAGGCTGGCAATCACGTTCGCGTCTAGCGAACTTGCCGCTCCCTCGCGCCAGGCTAGCTGGCCATTATCCAGCCAAGGCTCCTGGGTGTAGCGCTCTAGGCCGAAACCGGCGACGGTATGCACATCCTGATGCAACAGGCCGTTGTTCAGCAGCTCACGCACGACCAATTGCACACCGCCCGCCGCCTGGAACTGGTTGATATCCGCCGGGCCGTTGGGGTAGATGCGGCACAGCAGTGGTACCGAGTCGGAAAGCTCAGAGAAGTCATCCCAGTTGATGATGATGCCCGCTGCTCGAGCCATGGCCACCATATGCATCGTCAAGTTGGTCGATCCTCCGGTGGCCAGTAGCGATACGATGCCGTTAACCACCACTTTTTCATCCACCAATTGGCCTATCGGCAGGTAATTACCGGCGGTTTCTGTCAGGCGGGTGATTTGGCGAGCGGCAGCATCATTGAGCGCATCGCGCAGCGGCGTGTCTGGATGAACGAAAGAAGCGCCGGGCAGATGCAGGCCCATCACTTCCATCACCATCTGGTTGGTGTTGGCGGTGCCGTAGAAGGTGCAGGTGCCAATGCCATGGTAAGAGGCGGCTTCGGCTTCCAGCAGCGCATGGCGGTCGGCTTTGCCTTCGGCATACAGCTGGCGCACACGTACTTTCTCTTTATTTGGCAGGCCGCTGCTCATCGGCCCGGCTGGCACAAATATGGCAGGCAAATGGCCGAAGGACAGGGCAGACATCACCAGCCCTGGCACAATCTTGTCGCAGATACCCAGGAACAACGCGCCGTCGAACATGTTATGGGAGAGGCCTATGGCTGCGGACATGGCTATCACATCGCGGCTCATCAGCGACAGCTCCATGCCGTCCTGCCCCTGTGTCACGCCATCGCACATTGCTGGCACACCACCTGCGACCTGGCCAACGGCGCCAACGCTGTGCAACGCCTGCTTTAGCCGCTGTGGATAGCTTTCATAAGGCTGGTGGGCAGAGAGCATATCGTTGTAAGCGGTGATGATGGCGATATCGCTGCGCACCATGTTTTTCAGGGCGGCTTTATCGTCGGGCTGGCAGGCGGCAAAGCCGTGGGCCAGGTTGCCACAGGCTAGCTGCGAGCGGTGTACCGTCTGCGTACGGGCTTCATTAATGCGCGCCAGATAGGCGGCTCGGGTTTGTTTTGAGCGTTCAATGATGCGTTGTGTTACACGTGCCAGGGTGCTGTTAATCATACCATCCTCACAATGCAGCCCTAATGCGCGCGGCGAGGGCTAGTTATGTTGTTCAGAACATCTCGTTATGCACAGGCTTCTTGCGGCAGAAAGCTCTGGATATGTCGCACTGTGTCGGCAATCACTGCATCCAGCGGCTGATCGATATCGATGGCCTGGACGTCACTTTCATCTTGGCCCGGCTGCTCCAAAGTGGCGAACTGGGTGACCAGCATTTGGGATTTGAAGAAATGCCCCTTGCGGGCAGCCAGCCGAGCCTCAATCACCGGGAAGTCGCCGTGCAGATAGATGAACGACAGATTGTCGTTACCGGCTCGCAGCCGATCGCGATAATGTTTTTTCAGCGCAGAGCAGACGATGATGGAGACCGCATTGGTACGCTGCATGGCGAAAGCGGCGTCGTTCAGGGCAGCCAACCAGGGGGCACGATCGTCATCATTGAGCGGTTCACCTGAGGCCATTTTCTGGATGTTGCAACGAGGATGGAGAAAATCACCGTCCAGGAAGTTGGCAGATAGCCGTTGGGCCACGGCACTGGCGACGGCAGACTTGCCGCTGCCGGAAACGCCCATAATGACGTAAACACGATTCTGATTATTGATCATGGTTTGGTTCCCCACCTGCGAGTCATAGTTTGCTGCGGCTATATTATTTATGGATAATTGTTACCGGTAACATGTTATCGGTAACATTGTCGAGGGAAGCACCAAAGGTTGCAATCGGCTTTCGGTGGCAAGATCGCTAATTGTGATCGAATTCATACTTTTCGCAGGATGCGAAACAAAGTCTCTACAGCGCGATACAGAAAAATAACAGCGGGGATTTGCACATGACGTCGGGCGCCGAATGCTGCGCCCGTCTAATCACCGTACGCCGCCGTACTCCAGGCTGATTTCTTTCGCCGCGTGGATCACCAGCGCACCCAGTTCGGTAACGCGATCGTCGGTAATGCGTGATACCGGGCCGGAGATGGAGATGGCGGCAAAGGCTTCGCGGTGCTCGTCAAAGATACAGGCTGCCAGGCAGCGTAAGCCAAGGGCATGCTCTTCATCGTCGAACGAGAATCCCTGTTTGCGGATCACCGCCAACCCTTCTTTCAGGTTATGTGGCGTTAGCGTATGCGGAGTGTAGGTGTGCATGCCCTTTTTATGCAGCAGCCGGGTTACCTCATCGTCTTGCATGCTGGCCAGAAAGGCTTTGCCCGCACCAGAAGCATGCATCGGCAGCTTGCCGCCAATTGGGGCCGACATGCGCATCAACGCGGTGCATTGCACCTGATCGATAATCACCGCCTGATCTTCGGCTTTATCCATCACCGCCAGATTGACCGTTTCACCCGACTCTTCCATCAGGCGGCGCAGCGTAGGATGCACCATGGCCAGCAGGTTACGGCTTTGCAGGAAGCTGCTGCCCACCACAAACGCATGTGCCCCCATGGTCCACAGGCCAAGATCGCCTACCTGACGGACAAAACCCTGCTGCTGCATGGTTGTCAGCAGGCGATGGGTGGTGGAGTTGGGCAACCCGGCCTGCTGCGCTAGATCGGTCAGCGCTACGTTGCCCTGCGCTTCGGCAATATATTCCAATAGTTTCAGACCACGGGTCAGTGACTGGACCTGGCCGGTCGCCGTGCTGGTGGCGGGGGCGGCGGCGCGGGGTTTTTTACCGCGCTTGGCGGGAACGGGAGTGGCCATGATTCACCTTGTGCTTTCCGTATGATGGAATTCATTTTCGTTTTTTGTGTATGAATTGCAAGTTGCTTCTCCGCTCATCGGATCTGTTGCTCGGCGAACCTGAAAAACTCTCAATACCCGCTCGCACCTTTGCCGCCATAACCTGTGCTAGGATGTCAGACCCTCCATCTTTCAAGTTGCAGGATGCATGACGGGCGCAGCGTGCCGCGCCGCTACAACATTGGGATGTGGGGTAATAAGTCGTCGGGCGGATAATCGGGTGTGAAGGGGCTACAGTGATAAATCGAGTGGAACAACTGCGTCAGCAGCTATCGCAGCGTATTTTAGTGTTGGACGGCGGTATGGGCACCATGATCCAGAGCTATCGGCTGGAGGAGGCAGACTACCGCGGTGAGCGTTTTGCCGATTGGCAAAGCGATCTGAAAGGCAATAACGACCTGCTGGTGCTAAGCAAGCCGGAGGTGATCACTGCGATCCACAACGGCTACCTGGAGGCGGGGGCCGACATCCTCGAAACCAACACCTTCAACTCGACCACTATCGCGATGGCCGACTACCATATGGAGTCGCTGTCCGCGGAAATTAACTACCAGGCCGCTTTGCTGGCTCGCGCTTGCGCTGATGAATGGACGGCACGCACCCCGGAAAAACCGCGCTACGTTGCTGGTGTACTGGGCCCAACCAACCGTACCGCCTCTATCTCCCCCGACGTTAACGATCCGGCCTTCCGTAATGTCTCTTTTGATCAGTTGGTAGAGGCTTACCGCGAATCAACCCGCGCGCTGGTGGAAGGGGGCGTCGATCTGATCATGATCGAAACCATCTTCGATACCCTGAATGCCAAAGCGGCGGCCTTTGCGGTCGAAACCGAGTTTGAAGCGCTGGGTGTGACCTTACCGATCATGATTTCCGGCACTATCACCGACGCCTCTGGACGCACCCTTTCCGGCCAGACTACGGAAGCGTTTTACAACTCGCTGCGTCACGTCAAACCGCTGACCTTTGGCCTGAACTGTGCGCTCGGCCCGGATGAATTACGCCAATACGTGGCGGAGTTGTCTCGTATCTCTGAAAGCTATGTCACTGCCCACCCGAATGCCGGTTTGCCCAATGCCTTTGGTGAATACGATCTCGATGCCGAAGAGATGGCCAAACAGGTGGGTGAATGGGCGCATGCCGGTTTCCTCAATATTATCGGTGGCTGCTGTGGCACGACTCCGGCGCATATTGCCGCGATGGCTAAAGCGGTTGAAGGCGTACCGCCACGGCAGTTGCCAGCGTTACCGGTGGCTTGCCGCCTGTCCGGCCTGGAACCGCTGAATATTGATGCCAAATCGCTGTTCGTCAACGTAGGTGAGCGTACTAACGTTACCGGCTCGGCCCGATTCAAACGTTTGATTAAAGAAGAAAAGTATAACGAGGCGCTGGCCGTGGCCCGCCAGCAGGTGGAGAGCGGTGCCCAAATCATCGACATCAACATGGATGAAGGGATGCTCGATGCCGAAGCGGCGATGGTGCGTTTCCTCAGCCTGATCGCCGGTGAGCCGGATATCGCCCGCGTCCCGATCATGATCGACTCCTCCAAATGGAGCGTGATTGAAAAGGGCCTGAAATGCATTCAGGGTAAAGGCATCGTCAACTCGATCTCGATGAAAGAGGGCGAAGAAGCCTTTATCCACCATGCCAAACTGGTGCGCCGCTACGGTGCCGCCGTGGTGGTGATGGCCTTCGATGAGGTCGGTCAGGCGGATACCCGCCAACGCAAATTTGAGATTTGCCGCCGTGCTTATCAGATCCTGACCGAACGCGTGGGTTTCCCGCCGGAAGATATCATTTTTGACCCGAACATTTTTGCTGTCGCCACCGGTATCGAAGAGCATAACAACTATGCCGTCGACTTTATCGAAGCCTGCGCCGACATCAAAACCCACCTGCCGCACGCGATGATCTCCGGCGGCGTGTCCAACGTCTCCTTCTCGTTCCGTGGCAACGATCCGGTGCGTGAGGCGATCCACGCGGTGTTCCTGTATCACGCTATTCGCAACGGCATGGATATGGGGATCGTCAACGCCGGGCAGTTGGCGATCTATGACGATCTCAGCACCGAACTGCGTGAAGCCGTTGAGGATGTGGTGCTCAACCGCCGTCAGGACGGCACCGAGCGTCTGCTGGAACTGGCGGAGAAATACCGGGGCAGTAAAGACAATGAAGTGGCGGTTCAGCAGGCTGAATGGCGTGGCTGGCCGGTAGTGAAGCGCCTGGAATATTCGCTGGTCAAAGGCATTACCGAATTTATTGAGTTAGACACCGAAGAAGCGCGCCAGCAGGCGGATCGCCCGATCGAAGTGATCGAAGGGCCGCTGATGGCTGGCATGAACGTGGTGGGCGATCTGTTCGGCGAGGGCAAAATGTTCCTGCCACAGGTGGTGAAATCGGCCCGCGTGATGAAGCAGGCGGTGGCCTATCTCGAACCTTACATCGAGGCCAGCAAACAGAAAGGCACCACCGCCGGGAAAATTCTGCTGGCGACGGTGAAGGGCGACGTGCACGACATCGGCAAAAACATCGTCGGCGTGGTGCTGCAATGTAACAACTACGAAATTATCGATCTGGGCGTGATGGTGCCAACGGACAAGATCCTGAAAACCGCCCGCGAACAGAACGTGGATATTATCGGCCTGTCTGGCCTGATCACCCCGTCGCTGGACGAAATGGTGAACGTGGCAAAAGAGATGGAACGCCAAGGCTTTACTCTGCCGTTGCTGATCGGCGGGGCGACCACCTCCAAGGCTCATACCGCAGTGAAGATTGAACAGAACTACAGCGGCCCGACTACCTACGTGCAGAACGCCTCGCGTACCGTTGGCGTGGTTGCGGCGCTGCTGTCAGACACCCAGCGGGACGAGTTTGTCGCCCGCACCCGCAAAGAGTACGAAACCGTGCGTATCCAGCACGGGCGTAAAAAGCCGCGTACGCCGCCGGTCAGCCTGCAACAGGCGCGGGATAACGCCATGGTGCTGGATTGGGAAAACTACCAGCCACCGGTGCCGAACAAGCTGGGGGTGTTCCCGGTTGAGGCCAGCATTAACACGCTACGCCACTATATCGACTGGACGCCGTTCTTTATGACCTGGTCACTGGCGGGCAAGTACCCGCGCATTCTGGAAGATGAAGTGGTAGGGGAAGAGGCCAAGCGCCTGTTCCAGGATGCCAACGAAATGCTGGATATGTTGGCCGCTAACGGTAGCCTCAACCCGCGTGGTGTCTACGGTCTGTTCCCGGCCAACCGCGTTGGGGATGATGTGGAGGTCTACCGGGATGAAAGCCGTGAAGAGGTGCTGGTGGTCAGCCGCCACCTGCGTCAGCAAACGGAAAAGACCGATTTCCCGAACTACTGTCTGGCCGATTTTGTGGCCCCGAAAAGCAGCGGCAAAGCCGACTATTTTGGCGCATTCGCGGTTACCGGTGGGCTGGAAGAAGATGCTTTGGCGGCGGCCTATGATGCCAAGCATGACGACTACAACAAGATCATGGTCAAAGCGTTATCCGATCGTTTGGCAGAGGCCTTTGCCGAGTATCTGCACGAGCAGGTACGTAAGCTGCATTGGGGCTTTGCCGCCAATGAAAATCTGAGTAACGAAGAGCTGATCCGTGAGAATTATCAAGGTATTCGCCCGGCTCCCGGCTATCCTGCTTGCCCAGAGCATACCGAAAAAGCGGAGATCTGGCAGTTGCTGGACGTTAACCGCCATACCGGCATGGAACTGACCGAGTCCTTCGCCATGTGGCCTGGGGCAGCGGTATCCGGCTGGTATTTCAGCCATCCGCAGAGCAAGTACTTTGCCGTGGCACAGATCCAGCGCGATCAGGTTGAAGACTATGCGCAGCGTAAGGGGATGAAGATCAGTGACGTAGAGCGCTGGCTGGCCCCGAATCTGGGATACGATGCGGACTAATTTGCAGCCAGCAGGCTGAAAGAGACAGGGGAACAACGTGTCTATCGAAGAACTGTTAAAGCTGCATCCGGTGATCGCAGCGGTAAAAGATAATGAAAGCCTGCATATCGCGGTCAAATCGGACTGCCAGATCATCTCGGTACTGTACGGCAATATCTGCAATATTGGCCGCATCGTGCAGCAGGTGAAGGACGCGGGCAAATATGCTTTTGTGCATGTTGATTTGCTGGAAGGCAGCTCCAACAAGGAGATCGTGATTAATTTCCTGAAAATCGTCACGGCGGCAGATGGCATTATCAGCACCAAAGCCTCGATGGTGAAGGCAGCGCGTCAGCAAGGCTTCTACACCATTCACCGGCTGTTTATCATGGACTCGATTTCCTTCCACAATATCGACAAACAGGTGGCACAGTCGACGCCCGACTGCATCGAAATCCTGCCGGGTTGCATGCCTAAGGTGCTCGGTTGGGTGGCAGAAAAGATCGACTTGCCGATCATTGCCGGTGGCTTGGTGTGTGATGAGGATGATGCGCAAACCGCGCTGAATGCCGGGGCCATCGCCGTTGCCACCACCAATCACGACGTATGGAAGTTGAAATTGTAAGGGTAAGGGCACCGAATGCCGGTGCCCCTGCCTTTTAGTCGACCAACGGACTGAGTGCCTGTAGCAGCGGGTCCAGATGTTTGTTTACCTGTTGATATACCTGCTGATTCAACTGATTGTAGAACTGATGGTTAGCCATATTCGGTGCAAAACTGTCCCCCATTCGTACCAGCTTCTGCGCGGCCTGCTCGTAATCGCTAAAGACATTCACCGCCATTCCGGCGTTGATGGCACAGCCCACCGCTGCCGAACCTTTCATCACGTTACGGCTGGTGGGGATGCCAAACACGTCGGCAAAGATCTGCATAAACAGATCGCTGTTGGCCCCGCCGCCGGAAATAATCAGGTGCTTGAACGGGGTTTGCAGCTCCAGCGCCATCTTGTCCATATGGTTTTTCATGGTGAAGGCAATGCCCTCCAGCACCGAACGGTACATATGGGCACGGGTATGGCGGCCATCGAAGCCAATCATGGCCCCTTTACGGAATTCCGCTTCAGACGGTGGTGCCCAATCGTGGACGGTGATCAGGCCTTCACAACCCGCAGGAACGCGCTCTGCTTCCTGATTCAGTAACTCCTCAATGCTGGTCCCGGCGTCATGGGCATCCGACAGTGCGGCTGCGCCAAACTGATCGCGGAACCAACTGATGGTCCACATGCCACGGCGCACGCCCATGCACTCATACAGGTAGCGCCCTGGGATAGAAGCCTGGAAGGGCCAGAAGTTTTGCGCGTCCTTCACGTTGGCATGGCCGTGTACCATGGCCCCGATATAGGTGCCGAGGGAAATCAGCGCAACGCCTTCATCTAGTGAACCGGCTCCCAGCGCTTCCACCGCTTTGTCATGTGCGGTAGCTACCACCGGAATACCTGCGGGGATGCCAAGCTGTTGCGCCACCTGCTGAGTGATGTGGCCGAGGATTTCACCGGGTTTCACCACGTCCAGCACCATGTCGCGCGTCAGGTTGCAGCTTTGCCAGGCGGCGGGATCGGTGCTCCAATCGAGGCGGTCATTGTCCATCGGCCACCAACCGATGTAGTTGGCGCAGGTGTCTTTGAACTCACCGGTCAGGCGATGAGTGATGTAACCCGAAGTTGTCGTTACATAACGCACGCCCTGATAGGCATCGATATATTCGTAAGGCTTGTTCAGGCGTTTGTCCATCCAGTTAATCACCGGATAGGCCAGCTCACCGTTATCCTTCAACAGCACCCGGCAGCAGCGGACGATGCAAATGCCCATCGCCAGAATGTCCTGCGGCTTGCCACCACGTTCGCCAAAACGCTGCATGGCGCGGCGGAAAGCCACCTTAAGCGAATCCCACAGATCGTCGTCTGGGTGTTCCGCCAGCAGAGGGGCCGGGATATCCATCTTGCGTAACTGCTGTTTCCCTTCGCAAATTGCGTTGCCGCCCAGATCAAAAATCACCACTTTGGCGCTCTGGGTGCCCACGTCCACACCCATCAGGTACTTGCTCTTCATGTCGCAACTCCTTGAGATAATTATTCGGTGGCCGGCTGTGTTGTTGTGCTTTTGGCGCCGGCGCGCTTGATGTTGTTAAACAGCAGGAAGGTGAACACCACGACCAGGCAGGTTGCCCCTAACCCCATCAGCCACATATTGTGATAGGCCTCGGCGGCGGGCAGCGTGTCCTGCCAATGGCCGATAACCGGGTAAACAAACACGTCGGGCAGGAAGCCGATCACCGAGCAGATCCCCACGGTGGTGCCCATAATGTATTTTGGCGTTCTGGCTTCGCCGATACAGGCGAAATAAAGCCCGCGTGAGGCGTAGCAGGTGAAGGCCAGCAACAGGATCAGGCCAATCCCCACGGCGACCGAGGTCGGGTTCTGGTTGGTGATCAGCAAGACGGCCAGGGTGGCCAAGCTGACTAACGCCAGCAACTGAATGGCCCGCGTTGGCGATTTCAGCCGGGTGTAGGTGGTGATGATCCCACCGAGTGGCCCGCACATGGCCCGGAAGATTTTGTTGATCACAATCCCCATATAGCTGGCGGCGACCAGGGTCATACCGTACATTTCGGTCAGGTAGTTGGTGGAGTAGCTGAGGATGGCGTAGATGGTATAGACGCCAAAGATAATCATGCTGCAATACCAGGTGGTGCTGATTTTGAGCACCGAGAGAATATCCCCCAGGCTGAATTTATGCGGCTTTTCGCTCTCGTCACTGGTGACAAAGCCATCTGTGACAAAGAACCAACAGAGCATGCCCAACAGGATATATACGCCGCTGTAGATCAGGATCACTGCCTTCAGGCTGTTGGGGTTTTCCGGCGCAAACAGCGAGAAGATCCACATGGTGAATACGGCCAGGGCCATCACACCCACACCGCGTAGCCCCTCCATCCAACCCATGATTTTTCCCTGCTCTTCATGGTTGCCGAGCAGCGAGGCCGCCTTGATCGAGACCGACCACAACAGCAGGATGGTGGTGATCGCGAAGGCGACCTGGATCAGGATCATCACCCAGAAGGGCGGATAGACCGCCATCAGCAACCCCAGCAGGCCGGTGGCGATCATCGCGAAGGTCATCATCTTTCTATGGGAGAATTTATCGGCAATGATCCCGCTAGGGGCATACAGAATAATCGCGGTGATACCGAAAGTACTCATAATCAAGCCGATCTCGGTATTAGAGAACCCCATAAACTTGGCCATTGGGATTTGGTAAATATAACGCAGATAGGCGAGATCGAAACTTACTCCGCCGCTGATACTTATTATTGCCAGCGTTAACCAACGGTGGGAATTATTTTTTTCCATGGTGAAGTTCCGCATAAATACACCCATTAATGGTTAATGTTTGGTGTGCTTCCCGTCTTTTAACCGTTATTGGGTACATCGCGTTAAACAAAAAAAGAGAAAAGCAAGCTTCCCGCAGTGCAGGAAGTTACTTTTCTCTTCGTCTCTTTCAGTAACTGCGATAATAAATAGCACGGCAACCTATAATTCATCTGTGAGAGTTATCACAAAACTGAAGTAGGGAACATTAGGTGGGATCTGATCGCGTAGTAATTCACCGAGTTACTGCGAAATAAATAAATTTTAATATCAATTCGATCCGGTAAAAAATGAAACTGTGATAGGCGTCACGGAATAACCTTGACCCTATGTGTTATTTTTTTTGCCAGTTACTAGAGATGAAGAGAAAAGTAACTTCTCTGCCAAGTGCAGGGAGGTTGCTTTTCTCTTTTTTTTGCGTTTTTTCCAGACCAAGGGGCAAAATCATGTCAATAAACGCGTTAAATGAGTTCTCGTTAGATTTCTTCTCGCTAAAAGGCAAAACTGCGATCGTCACCGGTGGCAACAGCGGTCTGGGGCAGGCATTTGCCATGGCGTTGGCCAAAGCTGGTGCCAACCTGTTCATTCCAAGCTTTATCATGGATAAGGGCGAAACCCGCGAAATGATTGAGCAGCAAGGGGTGAAAGTTGAGTTTATGCAGGTGGACATTACTGAGAAAGGCGCGCCTGCCAGAGTGATTGCCCAGTGTCTGGAGACCTTCGGCTCGGTGGACATCCTGGTGAACAACGCCGGTATTTGTAAGCTGAATAAGGTGCTGGATTTTGGCCGCGCAGACTGGGATCCGATGATCGATATCAACCTGACCGCAGCCTTTGAATTGAGCTATGAAGCGGCAAAAATCATGATCCCGAAAAAGCAGGGGAAAATAATTAATATCTGTTCCCTGTTCTCTTATCTGGGCGGCCAATGGTCACCGGCTTATTCTGCCACTAAGCATGCGTTGGCAGGTTTTACCAAGGCCTATTGCGATGAATTAGGGCAATACAATATACAGGTGAATGGCATTGCACCGGGCTATTATGCGACAGATATTACGGTCGAAACGCGTAAAAATCCAGAAACGAATAAGCGTGTTCTTGACCATATTCCGGCTAATCGTTGGGGGGAAACGCAGGATCTAATGGGGGCGATGGTGTTTTTAGCCAGTCGAGCCTCTGATTATGTTAATGGCCATTTATTGGTTGTCGATGGTGGTTATTTGGTTCGCTAAATTAATGGGTGGTTCCTTTTAATTTTACTTAAGCCGATTTTATCTATTCTTAATTTAGGAAGGGTTATTTATGTCTCTGTCCCGTGAAGAAATTGTTGTTCAGTTAAAAGAACTTGTTGGCCCAGAGCGGGTGATTACCGACGAAAAAGTGCTGCAGAAAAACAGCGTAGACCGTTTCCGAAAATATGCTGATATTCATGGCGTGTTTACCCAGCCACTGCCTGCCGCCGTGGTTAAATTGGCCGACACTCAGCAAGTGTCCGATGTGTTGGCGTTTATGAATAAGCACGGCATTACTGGCGTACCGCGCACCGGGGCTTCGGCCACCGAGGGCGGGCTGGAAACGGTAGTGAAGAATTCCGTGGTGCTGGATGGCTCGGGAATGAATAAGGTCATCAACATTGATATCCGCAATATGCAGGCCACGGCACAGTGCGGCGTACCGCTGGAAGTGTTGGAAAATCAATTGCGTGTCCAGGGTTATACGACCGGCCACTCTCCGCAGTCCAAACCGTTGGCCCAGATGGGGGGCCTGGTGGCAACACGCAGTATCGGCCAGTTCTCTACGCTGTACGGCGCGATCGAAGACATGGTGGTTGGGCTGGAAGCGGTATTTCCGAACGGCAACATCACCCGGATTAAAAACGTGCCACGCCGGGCCGCTGGCCCAGATATCCGCCATGTGATTATCGGTAACGAAGGGGCGTTGTGTTTTATCACCGAAGTGACGGTGAAAATCTTCAAATACATGCCGGAAAATAACCTGTTCTACGGTTACATCCTCGATAACATGCCAACCGGTTTCGATATCCTGCGGGAAGTGATGGTTGAAGGCTATCGTCCTTCCATTGCCCGTTTGTATGACGCAGAAGACGGGACCCAGCATTTTACCCACTTTGCCGAAGGCAAATGCGTACTGATCTTTATGGCCGAAGGGGCCAAAGGGATTGCGCAGGCGACCGGCACGGGGATTGATGAGATCGTTAAACGCTATCCGGAATGTAAAAAGGTCGACAGCAAGCTGATTGAAGCCTGGTTCAACAATCTGAACTGGGGCCCGGAAAAAGTGGCGGCGGAACGTGTACAGATCATGAAGACCAACAATATGGGCTTCACTACCGAGGTTTCCGGCGACTGGGGCTGTATCAATGCGATTTACGAGAATGTGATCCGCCGCATCCGCGATGAGTTCCCACATGCCGGTGATATCACTATGCTGGGCGGCCACTCGTCACACAGCTACATCAACGGCACCAACATGTACTTTGTGTATGACTACAACGTGGTGGACTGCAAGCCGGAAGAAGAGATCGACAAGTATCACAATCCACTGAATAAAATCATCGTGGAGGAGACCATCAAGCAGGGCGGTTCGATGGTGCATCACCACGGCATCGGTAAACACCGTGTGCACTGGACCAAGGATGAACACGGCAGTGCCTACTACATCCTCAAGGCGCTGAAAGAGGTGTACGACCCGAATGGCATCATGAACACCGGCACCATTTATCCGATTGAAAAATAACAATCCTATCTGGCCCGGCTTGCCGGGCCTTTCGCACAGTCATTGGGGGGTAACGATGACAACACGGCTGCCTCGGCAAGTGCGCATGGATGATATTCCGCTTAACGCTTTTCACTGCAAAATGGCGGGGTTAACCTTTGGCGCTCACCTCACCGATGGCTATGTATTGGGAGTGATCGGCTTTGCGTTGGCCCAGCTCAAGCCGCAGATGGGGCTGACGCCGTTTTGGGAAGGAATGATCGGCAGCTCGGCACTGATTGGCCTGTTCCTTGGCAGCCTGGTATTGGGTTGGGTTTCCGACCATATTGGCCGTCAGAAAATTTTCAGCTTCAGTTTTGTCATCATCACGTTGGCTTCCGTGATGCAATTTTTCGCCACTACGCCGGAACAGCTGTTCTGGCTACGGGTATTGGTCGGGATCGGGCTAGGGGGCGATTACGCCGTAGGCCATACCATGCTGGCCGAGTTTGCTCCGCGTAAGCATCGTGGCGTCCTGCTGGGTTCCTTTAGCGTGATCTGGACGTTAGGCTACGTCGCCGCCGGATTTGCTGGCCATTTCCTTGCCGATCTGGGGCCGGAGTCCTGGCGCTGGCTGTTGGCCTCAAGCGCGGTGCCTGCGTTATTGATTATGCTATTACGCATTGGAACGCCAGAGTCGCCACGCTGGCTGATGCGCAAAGGGCGCATCGCCGAGGCTCATCTGGTGGTGCAGCGCTGCTTTGGTCCGCAGGTGATCCTCAATGACGAAATTCCGGTCGAAACCGCACGTCATATACACACCTTATTTTCGCCGCGTTACTGGCGACGCACCGCGTTCAACAGCCTGTTTTTTGTCTGTCTGGTGATCCCTTATTTCGCTATCTATACCTTCCTGCCTTCTATCCTTACCTCCCTGGGGCAGAACCAAAGCTTTGCTACCGACCTGCTGCTCAATGGCCTGCTGATGGTGGGGGCCTTGATGGGGATTGGCTTTACCCAATGGCTACCGCGTCGTCGCTTCCTGATCGGTGCGTTCTGGATCCTGGCTGCCAGCCTGGGGGCATTGGCCTTTGTGCCGCCGGGGCAGGGGATGATGCTGTTGCTGTTTGCCATCTTTACGCTGACGATTTCGGCGGTCAGTAATCTGGTTGGGGTGTTCCCGGCAGAAAGTTTCCCAACCGATATTCGTTCACTGGGGGTGGGTTTTGCCACTTCAATGAGCCGGCTTGGTTCGGCCATCGGCACCGCTTTGCTGCCGCTGTCGATGCTTTCGTTGGGGCTGCAAGGCACCATGCTGATCCTGACGGGCGTATTGGTACTGGGGGCGGTGGTCTCAATCATGTGGGCACCGGAAACCAAGGATATGACGCTGGTGGGCGCCTCCTCGGTAAAGCCGTTAATCGCCCACTGACAGGAGAAACGGATGAACCTGCTGTTGGCGATTAAGGTCGCACCGGATCTGGGCATGTTGGCAAAAAGCGATTGGCAACCCGATGAGCGGTTGCAGATTGATACCCGATTTGCCCGGCGTCTGTTAAGCGGCTATGACGAAAGCGCGGCGGAAATGGTGCTGATGCTACGTGATGAGAGGGAACTTAACCTGAGCGTCTTGACGGTGGCCGATGCTATGGCCGAACCGGCGCTGAAACAACTGATGGCACTGGAATATCAGCAGGCGGTACGCATTGAGCCTCCTGCGGAGTGGGATCTGCGTTTTAACCCTGCAACGGTTGCCGCCCTAATCGCGTCCTATCAGCAGCATATGGGATCCCAACAGGTGATCGTCATGGGGGCGCAAAGCCTGGAAGGGCAAAATAGCCAAACGCCTTTGCTGTTGTCAGAACGCCTCGGCTGGCCCTGTATCACCGGCGTTTGCCAATTAGCTGCGGCAGAAGAAGTGAGGGCCTTACGGGTTACTCGGCAAACGGCTTACGGGCAGGAGGTGATGACGGTGATGCCTCCTTTAGTGCTGGTGGTGGGGAACTCGCAACAGGCGAGTGCGTTACGCGTTCCCACGTTAAAGCAGAAGCTGGCGGCGGGTAAACGGCAGGTCCAACGTCTGTCACCCACCGACCTGGCAATAGCGGAGCAACCCGTCAGTGATGTGCAATTGTGTGGCTTAAGCTATGTGGAGCATCGTCGCGCCGGGGTAGTGATTGAGGGGGACAGCGTGGAGCAGAAAGTGCAGCGGTTGTGCCAGGATTATCTCGGTGAACGGTGGCCATGATGAATATTGCACTGATATTGGATGCGGATGCCCCCAACTTTCCAACGCAGGCCAGCCAGATTAATCAGTTCTTGCGGCTGAGCGAGCTTGCTGCAGAGAGCCTGGAGCTCTGGCTATTCAGCGATGAGGTGCCACAGAGTCTGCCACGCCTGGACGGCGAGGTGGCTCAAATACGTTGGGTTAGCGCTCCCCGGCTGGCAGAGACGCGATTAGCGGTATTGGAGCAGATGCGGCAAGCTTTCGCACCGCGATTACTGCTGTTTGCTGGCGATGAAGGTGGCGAGTTGGCCACGCGTCTGGCCTGCCGGAGTGGCGGTTCTGCCTGTTGTGCGGTGGAACAGGCGCAAATTAACGGCAGTGAATGCCGGGTAACCAAAGCCGTCTATGGCAACAATCTCACCGCCGAACTGGCGATGGTACGGGAACCTTGGTGCCTGAGCGTGGCCCGAAGCAGTGCGGTAAACGTTGAAATAGTGCCAGGCCCGGTGGCAGCCAGACGCTTTGAGCCAGCCAATATACCCGATGCCGAGTGGATACTGGCCTCGGCGTGTTCACCGCAACCCGCAGCGTCACCGCTGAGCCGGGCGCGCTATGTACTGGCCATCGGGGAAGGGGTTGGCAGTGTCCAGCAGGTTGTCCAGATGCAGCAGTTAGCGACCAACATGGGCGCAGAGTTGGCCGCCAGCAGGCCGGTAGTGATGAACGCCTGGTGCGAGATGGATCGCTTGCTGGGCATGTCCGGTGCCATCATTGCTCCCGAAGTGTGCATTGCTGCTGGGGTTTCTGGTGCTCCGGCGTTCGCCATCGGTATTCGCCATAGCAAGCTGATTGTGGCGATCAACCAGGATCCGCAGGCGGCCATTTTTGCCCAGGCTGACGTAGGAATTGTGGGTGATATGCACGAGGTGCTAGAGGCTCTGGCCAACGCCCTTTAACCGAAGCGGAACTCAATCCCGTTGCCCGCCTGCGGATAGCGCCAACGGGTGATGGTTTCTTCCCCACATAGCAGGCGGCAGGTACCGCATTCCAGGCAACCCTGTACGTCGAAACGCAGGCTGCCATCCGGCTGGAACTGGTACAGCCCGGCGGGGCAGGCGATCACCAAACGCATCAGCATCGTACGATCCTGTGCATCGGCCAGGATGATGTGTGGATCGGCGTGATCCCCCTGATAATGGTTGTGGCTGAGATCGGGCTGGTTCATAGGCTGCGCATTCCATTGACGGTATCTTTCAGTAATTGCTTCAGGCCGATGCGGCGCGCGTGGCGCCATAGTAGCTTACGCAACGGCGTAGGGGCATTTCCATTGACCTCAAACATCTCTTGCAGCACGTCGGCTGCCAACTGCGGGTAACGGCTAAACCAATGGGGCGATTGCAACATCATCTCCGGCAGACGCCGATACTGCTGGACCAGCGCCCAGAGCGAACTTTGCCGTAACCGTAGGGGATAATGCTGCAACTCTTGCCCGGCAATCAAGGTTTCCGCTGCTGCCTGTGCCGATAGCATTGCCAGATCCATACCTCGCACGGTATGCCCGGTATTGATACATAACCGGGCTGCATCGCCGACCAGCAGATAGCCAGGGCCAAACAGCGGTGGCATGCTTTCCGCTCCCCCTTCGGGGATCAGATGGGCGCTGTACTCCCGTAACTCGGTATTTTTCAGCAATGGCCGCACGGCAGGGTGCTGTTTGAACTGTTGCAGCATCTGCGGCAGGGCGATTTTACTTTCTGTGAGGCTGGAAAGATTGCACACCACGCCGAGCGACAGGCTATCGCGGTTGGTATATAGGAAACCCCCGCCGATTTTCCCTTGCGTGGGCTGGCCAGCGAACAGCCAGGCGCAACCTTGGTTATTCTCCAGTGCGAAACGCTCTTCCAACCGTTCGCGCGGCAGTGCCAACACCTCTTTCACGCCGATCGCCATCGTTGCTGCTGGTGGCTTTGGCTGCAATCCTGCATGCTCGCCAAGCAGCGTATTGGCCCCTTCTGCCAGGATCACCGTATTGGCGTATAACGCTTCACCCGCCGTCATAACGCCGACCACCCGGTCTTGCTGCACGATCAGTTCATCGACCTGTGTTCCGGTCAGGCATTGCGCCCCGGCGGCCTCCGCCTGCGCCATCAGCCAGGGATCGAAACGGGCGCGCAGCAGGCTGTAGGAACACGGCAAGGTATGGCGATAATCGAGTGTCACCGCGCTATTGCCGCTCACCATTGAGAGTCTTTCTTGGGTGATATGACGTTCCAGAGGGGCGGTAGCGGCAAAATTCGGCAGCAGATTGGCCAGGACATGGGAGTATAACCTGCCACCGCTAACGTTTTTACTGCCCGCCTGAGTACCCCGCTCCAGTAACAAAGTACTGATGCCCGCGCGTGCCAATAATAGCGCTGCAGTGCAGCCCGCAACGCCGCCGCCAACGATAATGGCTGCAAAACCAGGGTGTTCCATCAGCTCTGTTTACCAAGGGTTGAAGTGTGACGATTAGAATAACACTCGTCTGTCAGAGTTCATTGATATTGCACAGTTTTTGCGCGTTTGTGGCCAATTTTCGCCCGAGGGCAACCAAATTAGGCTACAATTGGAAACTGTTATATTCCGGGTAGTTGCATCATTTCGCTATCGCAATGATTGATAGCTCCCCCTCTGGATATTCCTTCTTGATAGCAATAAGCGATTTGCCGCTGTCCTGCTTAACTGGCGTCTGGCAGGCGGGATAGCCTGTGGTGCCTGCCGGGCGTCAATGGAGTGAGCCTTCCGTGTTGACCCTTCTTAATCTGCTTTCCGCCATTGCCATGCTGGTATGGGGAACTCACATCGTTCGTACCGGCATTATGCGGGTCTATGGTGCCAATTTGCGCCAGGTTCTGAGCAGCAGCATAGAGAAAAAACCGCTGGCCTTTGTGGCAGGTATTGGCGTAACCGCGTTGGTGCAAAGTAGTAATGCGACGGCGTTGCTGGTTTCTTCTTTTGTGGCTCAAGGGCTGGTGGGTCTTGGGCCTGCGCTGGTGATTATGCTGGGGGCCGATGTTGGCACGGCGATCATGGCGCGGGTGCTGACGTTCAATCTCTCCTGGCTTTCGCCGCTGCTGATTTTTGTCGGCGTGATTTTATTCCTTAGCCGCAAGCAAACCCGCGTAGGTCAGATGGGCCGAGTCGCCATTGGTCTTGGCCTGATTGTATTGGCGCTGGAACTGATTGTGGCCGCCGCTACGCCGATCACCCAGGGCTATGGCGTCAAAGTGATTTTCTCGTCATTGACCGGCGATGTGATGCTTGACGCGCTGATCGGTGCCCTGTTTGCCATTATCAGCTATTCCAGCCTGGCAGCGGTGTTGTTAACCGCGACGTTGACCGCCTCGGGCGTGATTTCTCTACAGGTGGCGCTGTGCCTGGTGATTGGTGCCAACCTGGGCAGCGGCCTGTTGGTGATGTTGAACACCAGCGGCCAGAATGCCGCAGGACGTCGCGTGGCGCTGGGTAGCCTGTTGTTCAAACTGTTGGGCAGTGCGCTGGTGCTGCCGTTTGTTTCCCTGATTGCGCACGGTATTGAGCGGCTGCCTGGTAATGCAGAAGAGTTGGTGATCTATTTCCACATGTTCTACAACCTGGTGCGTTGTCTGCTACAGGTGCCGTTGTCAGGGCCGATGGCGCGCCTGTGCGAAACGTGGATCGTCGATGCTCCTACGGAAGATCCCCGTTTGCGGCCACGCCACCTCGACGTCAGTGCCCTGGATACGCCAAGTTTGGCACTGGCTAATGCGGCGCGCGAAACCCTGCGGATGGGGGACGTAATAGAACATATGATGATCCTGCACCATGAGGTATTGCATGGTAAGCGCATCCAGGCCAAAGAAGTTCGCCGTCTGGACGATGACGTTCACGTGTTGTATACCGCCATCAAACTCTACCTGGCGCAGATCCAGAAGGAAGACCTGGGAGAGGCGGATTCGCGCCGTTGGGCAGAGATCATCGAAATGGCCCTCAACCTGGAGCAGGCTGGCGATATTATCGAACGTATGGCTAGTGATGTGGCGGATCAATCACATGGCGCGCGCAGTTCGTTCTCCGCCGAAGGTCTGGCCGAGCTGGACCAACTGCATGAAAAGTTGACTGACAATCTGCGCCTTAGCCTGTCGGTGTTTCTCTCCGGTGATATCACCAGTGCCAAGCGGTTACGCCGCTCCAAGCACCGTTTCCGCATTCTGGATCGTCGTTACGCCCATGCGCACGTCGATCGCCTGCATCAGCAAAACGTGCAAAGTATCGAAACCAGCTCGCTGCATCTGGCGTTGTTGGGGGATATGAAGCGGCTTAACTCGCTGTTCTGCGCGGTGGCCTATAACGCGCTTGATCAGGATGAGAAAGACGATGACCGTGACTGGGAGGAAAGTCCTAGAACGCCATAGTGAATGAAGGGCCGTTAATGGCCCTCAGATTGATGACAAAGTCGACCGTAGGGGCGCCACATGCTACGCCCCTTGTGAGCCTGTTTGCTATTAATCCTGTTTCTTGATCGGGCGACCTGACCAGTAACCTGCCAGCAGTGAGCCGGAGAGGTTGTGCCACACCGAGAACAATGCACCCGGCAGCGCGGCCAGTGGTGAGAAGTAGATCTTGCCCAGCGTTGCCGCCAGTCCGGAGTTTTGCATACCGACTTCAATGGCCAGCGTACGGCAGGTGGACTCATCGAACCCAAACAGTTTCCCACCCCAGTAGCCGCTCAATAACCCAATCCCGTTATGCAGGATCACCGCAATAATCACCACAAAGCCTACCGAGGCAATATGACTCTGGCTACCCGCGACCACCGCACTGATGATCGCCACAATACACACCATCGACAGGGCTGGTAGATAGGGTTCAACCCGCTTGACGGTTTTGGTGAAGCTGTGGTGGACGATCAGGCCCAGCCCAATCGGGATCACCACGATCTGCAGAATGCTGAATAACATCCCCATGATATCCACGCTGATTTTTGCATCGACATACAGGCGTGTCAGCAGTGGGGTGGCAAAGACACCAACCAGCGTAGAAACGGCCGAAATGGTCACTGACAGGGCGACATCGCCTTTAGCCAGATAGATCATCACGTTGGAGGCGGTGCCGCTGGCTACGCTGCCTACCAGCACCATACCGGCGGAGAGATCCGGCGGCATACGGAACAGCATCGCCAGCAGCCAGGCGGCCAGCGGCATAATCAGGTAATGCAGGAAGATCCCCGCCGCTACCGGACCGGGACGCGACAGAACACGCTTGAAGTCATCCAGGCGCAGGGTGACGCCCATGGCAAACATGATCAGCATCAGCAGCGTACTGACGTAAGGGCTGATACCGGTAAAGGTCGACGGGGTGTAGTAGGCCGCAATGGACAGCAGCACGGCCCATAATGGGAATAAGCGTGTGATTTTTGCCAGCATGAGAGGGGTTATCCTTTGCCAATATTGAACGGGTGTGTGTTGTGGTGGGCCCAGTGCGCTGGGCCTCTGTAGATTCAGTTCAGGCCAATCGATCTCCCCTCACCCGGCCCTCTCCCGATATGGCGTCCAGGGATGCCTGTTGTACTGTGGTGGGGAGAGGGGGCTACAGGTAGGTGCAGATATTAACCTGTGGCACGTTCAGTGCCCTCTCACTAAAGGAGAGGGTTAGGGTGAGGAGCTTACTCAAACAGATTGTGATGCAGCGTTTGTACCACGCGCTCCGCATCATCGCCTGGCACCAGGAAGCACAGGTTATAGCTGCTGGCTCCGTAACAGATCATGCGGATATTGAACGGATCCAGTACGCCGAACACCTCTTTACCGACGCCGCAGGCCTGTGACAGCTTGTTGCCGATCAGGGCGACCAGGGCCAGATTTTCTTCCACTTCCACCCGGCACAGCGAGGACAGTTCGGTGAGCAGAGAGGTGGTTAACAGGCTGCCGCCAGTGGTGGTGGAACCGGTGGTATCCATGGTTAATGCCACGCTGACTTCAGAAGTAGTGATCAGATCGACCGAGATATTATGCCGGGCCAGAATGTTGAACACCTCGGCCAGGAAGCCGCGTGCATGCAACATGTTCAGGCTGTGCAGCGTCAGCAGGGTTTGCTTGCGGCGTAAGGCAAGCGCGCGGAATAGCGGCGGGTTTTCCGTGGTATTGCACACCAGCGTGCCACCCGCGGCAGGATCTTTGCTTGAGCCGACAAAGACCGGGATGTTGCTGCGCACGGCAGGTAGCAGAGTGGCCGGGTGCAGTACTTTGGCACCGAAGGTGGCCATTTCCGCCGCTTCTTCAAAGGCAATTTTATCGATACGTTTGGCGGCAGGCACCACGCGTGGGTCGGTGGTATAAATACCCGGAACATCAGTCCAGATATCCACGCGGCTGACGTTTAATGCTTCACCCAGCAGGGCCGCAGTAAAGTCACTGCCACCACGGCCCAGCGTAGTGGTACGGCCTTTGGGTTCGCAGCCGATAAAGCCCTGGGTGATCACCAACGCCTGTTGCAGGCGCGGCTTCAACAGGGTTTGAGCCAACTCGGTCAGCGCGGCGCTGTCCGGCACGGCGCGGCCGAAATGGTCGTCGGTACGCATCACTTTACGCACATCGAACCATTCTGCCTGTACCTTACGATCGCGCAGAATTTCCACAAACAGCAGGGTAGACATCAGCTCGCCATGGCTAACCAGTTCATCGGTCAGTGCGGCTGAGGTGGCCAGCGCAGCGGCTTCCGACAGCGTGGTGATATTTTCCAGCATGCGGTCGATTTCTTCGCGAACCACCATCGGGTTATCGAGGCGATCGAGAATGGCGTATTGAATGCGGCGGATTTCGGCCAGTTGTTCGTTGCGCTTGTCGGTGTCGCAGCCTTCGGCCAGGGCCACCAACAGGTTGGTGATACCGGCAGAGGCGGACAGAACCACCAAGCGGACATCGGGATTGGAAAGAACCACGTCGGCGCTGCGATTCATCGCCTCGAAATCGGCCACGCTGGTGCCGCCGAATTTGGCTACTACGGTTGCGTTTTGGGGTGCTGCTTGAGTCATGTAAAACCTCGTGTCAGGGACGCCATTCAAATTGGCATTTAATTTCCATAAGCCTTGGCACAAGGGAAGAGCGGTAAACAGGGAGCAGGCGTAGAGGTTGAGGCTACGATACACCCAGAAGCGCCCCACCTTGCTGACTGCTCATTCAGAGCAGCCCATGGTGACAACTCAGGGGATTCAGCCCCTGTAGCCGACGTGATGGTTGCCGTAAGCATCTCGCCTCGGCGTCGCTCCCCCTCCAGTGCCGTCATCGGATAATGGCTCCTCTGACACTCTACCTGGGCGACGCGCCTCTTCTGGCTTGCACAGTGGATGTGCAAGTAGGCTGTTAGGAATAACGGGTTTATTGGCTACTGTCAACGGGAAGACGCTGAGGGATTTTCATCTGCGCTCAGCGGGGAGCAGAGCGACCGAATATTGCGGACTGCGCATCAAGAGAAAAGCGTGGTGAGAGGGACGTTTCAGCGTTGTGATAACAGGCTGTTAGGTGAAATATCAGCAGATTGTTGTGGAAAGGTAAAAATGGGGTGCGGCGGTCTGAGAGTTAACGCCTATCGCAAGAAAAGAGATCATAATCACAGGCGAACAGGCTACAATCGGTCCATCACCTCATATTCATTCTCAAGCATAAGAGCGCCGCTATGAAAAATATCAATCCTAGTCAAACCGCTGCTTGGCAAGCCCTGCAGCAACATTTCGAACAAATCAAAGACGTCCAGATCCGTGACCTGTTTGCTCAGGATAGTGAGCGTTTCTCCAAGTTCTCTGCCACTTTCAACGATCAGATGCTGGTGGATTACTCCAAAAACCGCATCACCGCAGAAACCCTGGAGAAGCTGCAGGCACTGGCGAAAGAAACCGACCTGCAAAGCGCGATCAAATCGATGTTCTCCGGTGAGAAAATCAACCGTACGGAAGATCGTGCCGTGCTGCATGTTGCCCTGCGTAACCGCAGCAACACGCCAATCATTGTTGATGGCAAGGACGTGATGCCAGAAGTCAATGCGGTGCTGGCGAAGATGAAACAGTTCTGCGACCGCGTCATTGGCGGCGACTGGAAAGGTTACACCGGCAAACCGATTACCGACGTGGTCAACATCGGCATCGGCGGCTCAGATCTCGGCCCTTATATGGCAACCGAAGCGCTGCGCCCCTATAAAAACCACCTGAACATGCACTTTGTTTCCAACGTAGACGGCACCCATATCGCCGAAACGCTAAAACCGTTGGATCCGGCGACTACGCTGTTCCTGGTGGCGTCTAAAACCTTCACGACTCAGGAAACCATGACCAACGCCCACAGCGCGCGCGACTGGTTCCTGAGCACCGCTGGCGATCAGCAGCACGTCGCGAAACACTTCGCCGCGCTGTCTACCAACGGTAAAGCGGTGGCCGAGTTTGGTATCGACACCGACAATATGTTCGAATTCTGGGACTGGGTGGGGGGCCGTTACTCTCTGTGGTCGGCAATCGGCCTGTCTATCGCGCTGTCTTTGGGTTTTGAAAACTTCGAGCAGCTGCTGAGCGGTGCGCATGAGATGGACAAGCACTTTGCCCAGACGCCTGCCGAGCAAAACCTGCCGGTGCTGTTGGCGCTGATCGGTATCTGGTACAACAATTTCTTCGGCGCAGAGACCGAAGCGATCCTGCCGTACGACCAGTATATGCACCGTTTTGCCGCTTATTTCCAACAGGGCAACATGGAGTCTAACGGCAAATACGTTGACCGTAACGGCAATCCGGTAGATTACCAGACCGGCCCGATTATCTGGGGTGAACCAGGCACCAACGGCCAACATGCGTTCTATCAGCTGATCCATCAGGGGACCAAGCTGGTGCCTTGCGACTTTATCGCTCCGGCCATCAGCCATAATCCATTGAGCGACCACCACGCCAAACTGCTGTCGAACTTCTTCGCACAGACAGAAGCGCTGGCGTTCGGTAAATCTCTGGACGTGGTTGAGGAAGAGTTCGCCGCACAGGGTAAAACGCCGGAAGAGGTCAAGCACGTTGCCCCATTCAAAGTGTTTGAAGGCAACCGCCCAACCAACTCCATCCTGCTGCGTGAGATCACCCCGTTCAGCCTGGGTAGCCTGATTGCCCTGTATGAGCACAAGATCTTCACCCAGGGCGCGATCCTCAATATCTTCACCTTCGACCAATGGGGCGTAGAGCTGGGTAAACAGCTGGCTAACCGTATTCTGCCGGAACTGGCGGGTAAAGAAGCGGTGACCAGCCACGACACCTCAACCAACGGTTTGATCAATCGCTTTAAAGCCTGGCGTTAAGTTGCTCTGAATAGCCGCCAATAAAAAACCCGCCGCGGCGGGTTTTTTGATATCTGTAGGGATCACAGATTGATTGGTACTGCCATGCTGACACCGGCACCCACGTCATCGGCGGTGCTGTTGTTGTTATCGGTGTACCACAGGCTGGTATCAAACTTCACTTGTGAAGCGAAGTTATAACCCCAACCCAACTGAATGCCTTTCAGCGTGTCAGATTTCGGGAATGCCTGGTTGATGCTCTGGTTCAGCGGGTTCACCTTGGCATACACCAGGCGAGTGCTCCAGCGCTGGCCATCGTCCAGCACCAGTTCGACACGGCCGGACAGCATTTGCCCGTCACCGCCCATAGCGTGACCCAGCGGGTAACCCTGCTGGTAGTAACCGTCTTTATAGGTGTAGTGGTTATACACATAACCCTTACGGCTCATATCTGCGCGGGTATCAGCCCCTTCGATATACCAGTTGATAACGGTTGGGCCCCACTCTGGGTGACCTTCCAGGCCGAGCAGGTAGGTGTTTTGTGATGGCAGGTAGCCGGCTTCATCTTCCCCCACCAACTGGCCATACAGGCTGACCGGCATACCGATCAACGGCTGCATTTTCAGCTTGAAGTCGAAACCGGCAAGCTGGTTGCCCGGATCGTTACCTTGGCCGGAGTCGTCGTTATCGCGGCCGATAAAACCATCCCAGAATGAGCTGAAGGACTGCGGACGACCATCGCCACCCCACTGCATAATGCGTGAGGCACCCAGTTCCAGGAAGTCGGTTGGCATCATGGTCAGACGGCCACCGATCAGTTTGGTGTTAGGTACTGCGGTATATTGTGACAGTTGACCTGCGGTGAGCTGATATTGCCAACGACCAATCCAGGACAGCCAAGGCGTTTCAAACGGGGATTGATCGGCACGTTGCAGCATAAAGCCAGCCACCGGGCGTGCCGCGTCGGAACGGATCAGGCTGCCGTCATAGCCAGGACCCCACCATTGAGAGACTTCACCGAATGACAGCCACTGGTTCCACACTTTGATGGCACCGTATGAGCCGTTCAGGTTGAATTTGGAACCATCGGAGACGCGCTGATCGCCTTCCACGGCACCTTGCAGACGCACGTCCCAGAACTCGCCGTTGGCCCCGGCGCCGATGGTCAGGCTGCTGTCGGCATAGTGACTCTGACCGAAGCCCTGCGGCGTGCCAGGCTTGTCGGTAGAGGTATAACCGGTGACGGTAATATTGGCTTTTAAGTCACCCACCCGGCGCTGTACGCGGTCAATGACGGTTTTTTCTGTGTTGGTCACCGGTTTGGCTTGCGCCAGCACCGAGTTGATCTCTTCCTGGCTTAGCGGCCAGGTAGACAGGCTGACGTTAATCACACCGCGATCGGATAACCAGGCGAGGTCATTGCGCAGATCGTTATCAGGAGTCACCAGTCCGCCGGCGTAGCTGGCAAACGAACAGGTGAAAAGGCCTGCCGCGACCAGTGCGTGGAGTTTAGCTCGCATGAAAGTTCCTTTCTAGATTACGGGAATTTAGAGGCATAATGCCTGAGGCTGCGCCCATGATAGAGGACATTTCAATTTGCTACAAATATATACAAGCGTAATCAATTCATGCAACTGATTGAAAATAGGGTGGTTCGCCTGAAGATAAACCCTCAGGGCAACTTTAGGAAAAAGCCCATTAGGAATTTCTGCACTTATAACTGGCCGAACGACGGGAGAAGTCATGGCAAAAACATCACGATCATTGATGATCGCAAAAGGGCTACAGCGGGTACTAAACGTGGGGTTGCTGCTATTGGCGGCGATTCTGGTAGTTTTTTTGGTCAAAGAAACCTTTCATTTGGCGAAAGTATTATTCGTCAGTAACGAGGAGTCTTCTTCGTACCAGCTGATTGAGGGGATCGTGATTTATTTCCTCTACTTCGAATTTATTGCCTTGATTGTTAAATACTTTGAGTCGGGCTATCACTTCCCGCTACGCTACTTTATCTATATTGGCATCACCGCGATTATTCGTTTGATCATCGTTGATCATGAGAACCCTTTCGACACGCTGGTTTATTCCGGCGCCATATTATTACTGGTGGTGACCTTGTATCTGGCCAATACCGATCGGCTGAAGCGGGAGTAACCATAAAAATGGCGGCCCAGCGAAGGCCGCCAAAGACACAGTTCATAGAGAGAAACAAAGTACATCAAACGTATTGCAGTGGCATAAATTAACCTTTCACCCCTCCCGCCGTCAGGCCACCGACCAACCAGCGCTGCGCCAGCAGGAATACTGCAGTGATCGGAATGGCGGACAACACCGCTGCGGCGGCAAAGTCACCCCATAGATAGTTCTGCGGATTCAGATATTGCTGCATGCCGACGGCCAGCGTGTAGCTGTTTACGTCGCGTAACAACAGTGAAGCTACTGGCACCTCGGTGATCGCCGCGATAAACGACAGAATAAACACCACCGCCAGGATCGGGACTGAAAGGGGCAGCAGCACCAGGCGGAACGCTTGCCAAGGCGTGGCACCGTCCAGGGCGGCGGCTTCTTCCAACGAGTTATCGATGGTTTCGAAGTAGCCTTTAATGGTCCAGACGTGCAGCGCAATACCGCCCATATAGGCGAATATCACACCGCCATGGGTATTGAGGCCGATAAACGGAATGTACTGCCCCAGACGATCGAACAGGGCATACAGTGCGACCAAAGACAGCACTGCCGGGAACATCTGGAAGATCAGCATGCTTTTCAGCAGGGTACTTTTGCCACGAAAACGCATGCGGGCAAAGGCGTAGGCACAGGTGGTAGAGAGCGTCACGATCCCCACTGCGGTGATCGCCGCGACTTTAATCGAGTTCCACAGCCATAACAGTACAGGGAAAGGCGGTGGAGTGACGCTGCCATCCGCCTGGGTAACGCTCATCCCTAGCGCCAGCCGCCAGTGATCCCAAGAGATTTGATCCGGGATCAGACTGCCGGTGGCAAAGTTACCGGAGCGTAGCGAAATCGCCACCACCATCAGCAACGGGAACATGATCAGGGCAATAAAGCTCAGCATCAGAATATGGGTGATCCACAGGCGTACGCGCTGGGATTTGGGTTGCACCATGGCCATTGTCGTTCTCCCTTAGTCAAAGTTCATTTTGCTGGCTTTCAGGTTCAGGATCGCCAGTGCGCCAACCAACAGGAAAATCAGCGTGGCAATGGCCGCCGCCAGCCCGAAGTCCTGACCCCCACCGCCTTCAAACGCGATGCGATAGGTGTAGCTCACCAACAGATCGGTATAGCCGGCCGGTGTGGTGGTGCCGATCATGTCTGGTCCGCCGCGGGTCAGCAGTTGGATTAGCACGAAGTTGTTAAAGTTGAAGGCAAAGCTGGCAATCATCAGCGGCGTCAACGGCTTGATCAGCAGCGGCAGGGTGATACGGAAAAAATTCTGCATCGGGCTGGCGCCGTCCATTGCCGAGGCTTCATACAGATCGTCGGGAATGGCTTTCAGCAGGCCCATACACAGGATCATCATGTACGGATAACCCAGCCAGGTATTGACGACCAGGATCATGCTTTTGGCGGTGAGTGGATCGGTGAACCAGGCCGGTTTAATGCCGAACAGCGCGTTGAGCATCAGGTTGATTTCACCGAAGCTCTGGTTAAATAACCCTTTGAAAATCAGAATGGAAATAAACGAAGGCACCGCGTAGGGCAGGATCAGTAATACCCGATACACCGCTTTGCCTTTCAGCGCTTCCCACTGCACCACGCAGGCCAGCACCATGCCTACGGCCACGGTGAGGATCACGGTCATCACCGAGAAAATAATGGTCCAGACAAAGATGGAGATAAACGGCTTCTGGATGCCTTCATCGTTGAGCACCCGTAAGAAGTTTTTCCAGCCGATGGTGACGGTATAACCCGGGCTGAGGGTGTCGGTCGCCCAATGGCCCTCGGCGTTAACGGCCTGATAAAAACCGATCTCCGGGTTAGGGCGATATTGTACCTGGGTCTGGTTATCGGTCAGCGTGCTGCCGTCTTTGGCTAGCGTGTACAACGGGCTGGTGCCGGAGAACTGGCGCAGGGAGCTCATGCGCAACTCGCCACCTTCTGGCAGGATGGCAACAATCTGGCTCAGCGTCTGGCGATTCTGGGTGATCACGCGCAGCGTAGCGCGCTCACCGGCGGGTTCAGCGCTTTCAACCGCCAATTTCAACGTTTGTGGCTCACTGGCGTTGAGGCTAAACGGCGCGGATATCAGTAGTTGGCCGCTATCTGGATGAGTTAACTGCAAACGCCACTGTTGGTTTTCTGCCGGATACAGTCCAAAGGTGAAGGTTTTACCGGTCTGGAATTGGCGTTGCATCAGCACCGACTGAGCGCGTTCGAAGGTCAGCTGGTTGGTGCTACTGTAGTTGGTAAAGGCGATGGCGATGGTGCAAATCAGCGGGAACAGGACGAACAGCCCCATTCCGGCGACGCCAGGATAGACGTAGCGCCAGGCATAGGCACGGCGGTTGGCGAACACGTAGAGTCCTGCACTGACCAACACCAGCGTCAGGATGGCGAACAGATATTCTCCCTGTGCATACATCACCACAATCAGATAGCAGGTCACCAGGCTGAACAGGCCGACAATCAGCCATTTCAGTATGTCACTCTGCCACCACTTCGATTTTTTTCGCGCGGGTGTTCCGGCGTGAGCAAGTTGCATAGGGCTTTCCTTTCAGGTGTTACCGCGAGAGACCAGCGGCCTCTCACACAGCAGGGCAAAGGCGGGCATCACAGCCCGCCAATGGCCAGGGTATTACTTGGTGATACGGGTATGAGCATCTTCCAGTGCGGCTTTCACCGTCTGGCGGCCTGTGATGGCGTTGATCACGGCGCTACGCATTGCATACCAGAAGGTACTCATCTGCGGGATGTTTGGCATGATTTCGCCGTTTTGTGAGTTCTGCATGGTGGCGGCAATCTTCGGATCTTTTGCCAGCTGTTCCTGGAACGATTTCAGCGCCACGGCACCCAACGGTTTATCTTTGTTAACGTCAGCCAGGCCCTGATCGGTAATCAGGTAGTTCTCCAGGAACTCGGTCGCCAGTTCTTTGTTAGGGCTGGCGGCGTTGATGCCTGCGGTCAGCACGCCAACGAACGGCTTGGACGGTTTGCCCTGGAAGGTTGGCAGCAGCGTGACGCCATAGTTGATTTTGCTTTGCTCGATGTTGGTCCAGGCCCAAGGCCCGTTGATGGTCATCGCCGTCTGGCCCTTGTTGAAGGCGGCTTCGGCAATCGAGTAGTCGGTATCGGCGTTGATGTGCTTGTTTTTCACCAGATCGACGATGAACTGCAGGCCAGCCTGTGAACCGGCGTTGGCTACGCCCACGTCTTTGATGTTGTATTTGCCATCTTCAAACTTGAAGGCATAACCGCCATTGGCGGCAATAACTGGCCAGGTGAAGTAGGGTTCTTGCAGGTTCCACATGATGGCGCTTTTGCCTTTGGCGCGCAGCTCTTTATCCAGCGCCGGGATCTCTTCCCAGGTTTTTGGCGCTTCTTTGATCAGGTCTTTGTTATAAATCAGCGACAGGGCTTCCACCGCGATCGGGTAACCGATCAGCTTGCCGTCAAAGCGTACCGCATCCCAGGTGAACGGATAGATTTTTTCCTGGAAGGCTTTGGAAGGGTGGATTTCTGCCAACAGGCCCGATTGCGCGTAGCCCCCAAAACGGTCGTGAGCCCAGAAGATGATATCCGGGCCGTCACCGGTAGCGGCAACCTGCGGGAACTTCTCTTCCAGTTTGTCCGGGTGTTCGATGGTCACTTTGATGCCGGTGTCTTTCTCAAACTTTTTACCTACCTCGGCCAGGCCGTTATAGCCTTTATCGCCGTTGATCCAGATAACCAGTTTGCCTTCTTCTATTTTGGCGAAAGCGGAGGAGGAGAGCACCAGCGTCGTTAATGCTGAAAGCGCCAGCGTGCGTACGGTTGTTGTCATTGTGCGATTCATAAATCCAATCCTTCTGTGGGGACTGCGGTAAGGAGAGCGGTTACGCGCTAATAGTGGGTCACAACCCGCTGTGTTCTCATCCTCCCCCCGTCTACGCCCCATGCCTGAGTAGTGTGATCCAGCTAGCAAACCGCCCTATTCTGTGGTGTCGGACACTAAAAGGCAGGGCTATTTTTGCAAGGAAGATCACAGATTTGCCTTATGCCGGGAACTTTCGCCGCGCATCGTCGTTCTCTCATCCTCCCATCTCCTCCCCCATGAAAAATCCTGTTACGGATGATTACCCCTCCTTGCCATTACCTCACTATTGGCAACATTGATTTTTACCGCCTAACGCTGCAGGAACCCTGACCTATGTCACCAGTGCGTACCGCTACTCACCCCACGTTGTACCGGATCCATCCGGTCAGTTTCCGCGATGGAAACGGCGATGGTGTGGGCGACGTACACGGCATGATGGCGGCGCTGCCCTATCTGAAAGCACTGGCGGTGGACGGGTTGTTATTGCCGCTGGCGCTATCACCTGAGGCTGGAGCGGAAGTGGCCGGGCACGGGCTGTCACTTTGGCACAGTGAAGGCACTCAGCGTATCTGCCGCAGTGCCGCTCCCGAACAGCACTATGCCCGCAGCGCGTTGGCGCTGGAAGTGGTGCCGTTTAGCTGCGAAAAGCTGGTGGAGGTATTACATACGCATCGTCACCAACTGGGCGAAAAAGTCTGGAGCACTGGCGAAATCGATCAGCCGCGGGTGGTCAGCCATTGGGGGCAAGGCGATCTGCGTTCTGCGCAGGCTTTCCTGACCCTGCTGGCATTGCTGCCCGCTCCTATCTGTTTGTATCAGTGCGAAGAATTGGGCTTGCCACACGCGGCGGATCTGCAAGAACCGCAGGGGGCACAAACCCCGATGCCTTGGCATGAAGCGCCAGAGCAGGTCACCGTAGGAGAGATCCACTGGTATCAACAGGTGGCGATAGAACACCGTGCGCTGGCCATCAGCCGCCAGCAACACGACCACCATTCAACCTTACGTTACTGCCAGGCCCTATTGGCCCTGCGTCAGCACCCGGTGATCCAATGTGGTGCTCTGAACCAGATCAGCCAGGAAAATGGCGTTATTCGCTTACTTATTACCCATCAGGATCAATGCCTTGAAGCGCTGATCAACCTACAGCCTTATACTCAGCCGGCCGCACCGGCTGAGGCGACCAAGCCTATGGCATGGCAGTACGGTGCGCAGCAAGAGGGTCATCAATGGGTCTTGGCGGGCTTCGGTTCCGCCATCTTCACACGAAATGTTAACTGCGAAAGCAGGGGAGTAACGCATGGCTAGCGTCACACTGCGCAGCGTTTATAAGGCCTTCGGCGAGGTCGTGATTTCCAAAGACGTCAATCTGACTATCGATGACGGCGAGTTTGTGGTGTTTGTCGGGCCATCCGGCTGCGGCAAATCAACGTTGCTGCGCATGATCGCCGGGCTGGAGGATATTACCTCTGGCGATCTGTTCATCGGCGAAAAACGGATGAATGAGGTGCCGCCTTCCGAGCGCGGTATCGGCATGGTGTTCCAGTCTTACGCGCTGTACCCACATCTGTCCGTGGCCGACAACATGTCATTTGGCCTGAAGCTGGCCGGGGCTAAAAAAGCGGAAATCAATCAGCGGGTTAATCAGGTGTCCGAAGTGCTGCAATTAGCGCATTTGCTGGACCGACGTCCAAAAGCCCTGTCCGGTGGGCAGCGTCAGCGTGTGGCGATTGGCCGTACGCTGGTGGCTGAACCCGATGTGTTCCTGCTGGACGAACCACTTTCCAACCTGGATGCCGCACTGCGGGTGCAGATGCGCATTGAGATCTCACGTCTGCACAAGCGGCTGCAGCGCACCATGATTTACGTCACTCACGACCAGGTCGAAGCGATGACGCTGGCCGACAAAATCGTGGTGCTGGACGCCGGGCGTGTGGCCCAGATCGGTAAGCCGCTGGAACTCTATCACTACCCGGCCAACCGCTTTGTCGCGGGCTTTATCGGCTCGCCGAAAATGAATTTCCTGCCGGTGAAAGTGACCGGAGTGGAAGCGCTGCGGGTACAGATCGAACTGCCGATGCCTAATCGTCAATTGGTATGGCTGCCGGTTGAAGGGCAGGGCATTGAGGTGGGGACCAACCTGTCGTTGGGTATCCGCCCAGAACATCTGTTACCGAGTTCCGAATCTGAAGTGACATTGATGGGTGAAGTACAGGTGGTGGAGCAGCTCGGCAACGAGACGCAAATCCATATCCAAATTCCGGCAATTCGTCAAAACCTGGTTTACCGCCAGAACGACGTGGTGCTGGTAGAAGAAGGTGCAACATTCGCCATCGGCCTGCCGCCACACCGCTGCCACCTGTTCCGTGAGGATGGGACGGCGTGTAAACGGCTGCATCAGGAACCGGGTGTTTAAAGCATCAAGGTCTGTATAACAGGAGAATAATGATGACTACTCTGCGCAAACTTCCTCTGACTCTGGCTGTCGCCGCCGGTGTCTTATCCTCATCAGCGATGGCGGTGGATTTCCACGGCTACGCACGTTCCGGTATCGGTTGGACCGGGAGCGGCGGTGAGCAACAGTGTTTCCAGACCACCGGTGCCAGCAGTAAGTACCGTCTGGGTAACGAATGTGAAACCTATGCGGAACTGAAACTGGGCCAGGAAGTGTGGAAAGAGGGCGACAAGAGCTTCTACTTCGACACCAACGTGGCCTATTCCGTGTCGCAACAGTCTGACTGGGAATCTACCAGCCCGGCCTTCCGTGAAGTTAACGTGCAGGGTAAAAACCTGATCGACGCGTTGCCAGGTGCCAACATGTGGGCCGGTAAGCGCTTCTATCAACGTCATGACGTTCATATGATCGACTTCTACTACTGGGACATTTCAGGTCCTGGTGCCGGTCTGGAAAATATCGATCTGGGCTTCGGCAAGCTGTCTGCTGCCGTGACTCGTAACACCGAATCTGGTGGTTCCTTAGGTTATATCGACAATGAACGTGATGAGCGTCCAACCGTCAACGATACCTACGATCTGCGTTTGGCTGGCCTTGAGCTGAACCCGGGCGGTACGTTGGAACTGGGTGTGGATTATGGCCGTGCAAACGCACAAGACCATTACCACCTGGCCGACGGGGCAAGCAAAGACGGTTGGATGTTTACTGCGGAGCATACCCAGAGCATCCTGGGCGGCTACAACAAGTTTGTGGTGCAGTACGCTACCGATTCCATGACTGCGCAGAACAACGGCCGTAGCCAAGGGGCTTCCATTGATGACAACGGCAAGATGATCCGCGTGCTGGATCACGGTGCCATCGACTTCAACGATGATTGGGCAATGATGTACGTTGCCATGTATCAGGACGTTAACCGCGATAATGACAACGGCACCACCTGGTACACCGTGGGCGTGCGCCCAATGTACAAATGGACGCCAATCATGAGCACCCTGATGGAAGTTGGCTACGACAACGTGAAGTCTCAACGTACTGGCGATCGTAACGGCCAATACAAAGTCACCCTGGCACAACAGTGGCAAGCGGGTAACAGCATCTGGTCACGTCCGGCGATCCGTGTCTTCGCGACCTACGCCAACTGGGATGAGAAGTGGGGCTACGCAAACAACGATTCCGGTGCGGGCTACAACGCAGGTACGGCTTATAACGATACCAGCATGCATACCTTCAGCCGTGGTAAAGACAGCGAAGTCACCTTCGGTGCCCAGATGGAAATCTGGTGGTAATACTGGCTTGACGGGAGGGCACCTGTACGCCCTCCCTCTTACCGTTTAACCGGCAGTAGTGCGCTTGCCTGCCCGCTGCCGGGATACACGCTCAAAGCGAGAGGGTAATAACAATGAAAAAAAATCTACTGTCACTCTGCCTGTCTCTGGCGTTGACCGTCGGCGCATCGCTGGCGACCTATGCCGATACCCCGGCCAATGTTTCCGTCGCTCCGGCCATCAGTGCCGCCACCCTGCAAAGTTTGCCTTGGCAGCCGCTGGTGCCGCCGGTTAGCCAGGATGTCCAACTCAATAACGTCAGCCCACAGATCAATCAGGGCCAGATCCAGGGGGCCGTTGCCGCATTTGCGCTGCCAGCCGATCGGGGATCGCTGGAAATCCAACTGAGCAGTCTGGCCAATAAAAACTCAATCTATGCCCCAAGCGTATTGGTGCTGGATGAACATATGCGCCCGGCGGCCTATTATCCGAGCAGCTATTTCGCTTACCAGCCACCGGGCGTGATGTCTGCCGATCGGCTGGAGGGCACGTTGAAACTGACTCCGGCGCTGGGGCAAAAACAGATTTATCTGTTGGTGTACACCACTCAGCAGGATCTGGCTAAAACCACCACCCTGACCAACCCAGCCAAAGCCTACGCCCAAGGGGTGGGTAACGCGGTACCGGACATCCCGGATCCGATCGCCAGCCACAGCACCAGCGGCACGTTGAAGCTGAAGGTGACGGCAGAACAAGGCGCCAGCAATATCATGATCGGCATGCTGCAATCGGCTCCGGCAACGCCACCGGTCGTAGTGGGGGCCACCGCTCCGGCAATTGCGGCTCCAGCACCGGTTGCTACCGCACCGGCAGAGCCGATGCTCAATGACACCGAGGCTTACTTCAATAACGGCATTAAACAGGCGGTCAAGGCGGGGGATATCGATAAAGCGCTGAAACTGATGAATGAGGCCGAAAAACTGGGTTCCACCACCGCTCGTGAAACGTTTATTGGCAGCGTGAAAGGCAAGGGGTAATCCCCCACGCTACTGATGCTGGCTTGATGATTGGTGCGCTTTGGCGCACCTTTTTTCATCTGCAAGTCACTTACATCCAGCAGGCGGGGGCTTTCTTGCTCAAGCTTGGCGCCAACAGCGCGAACTCCCTCGCGTTATGATATCTTCCACTACGGCAGCCTGCCGTTTTACCCCCTGATAATGGGGGGCGCGTTACGTCACGAATCTGCCTGCCGCTTTTGCATTTCTGCGTTACAATGGATTTCTGTTAACAGTTTGTATGGCTTGGCGCGGCACGCAGCCTCTGGCCTGGAGTAGCAAAATGTCTGGCAATAGGGATCCCATCCTGCCGCCTATTGAGTGGCTGTCTGAACATTCCTCAATACCTGCCGCCGTTAGCGATTGGCTGATGGAGTTAGGTTCCATGACCCGCCGTTTTGAGCGCCACTGTGGCCGCGTGCAGGTAGAACCTCAGCGTGAATGCTTCATCACTCGTGACCAGCTTGCCGAAGAGGCGGTTCATCTGCCACATAGCGAGCGCTATTGGCTGCGTGAGATCGTCTTACTGGGTGACGGCGAGCCTTGGCTGCTGGGGCGTACGGTGATCCCACAGGAAACACTGACCGGGCCGGATCTGGCGTTGGTCGATCTGGGGACGTTGCCACTGGGCCGTTATCTGTTCAGCAGTGAAAGCCTGACTCGTGATTATATCCATGTTGGCCAGCAGAAGGATCTGTGGGCGCGGCGTTCTCGTCTTCGTCTGGCGGGAAAACCATTATTACTGACGGAACTGTTTCTACCGGCCTCTCCACTGTATGCGGTGGAAAAGGGCACTCCGGCATAATTAGGGGAGAAAGAACTTTGGAAGGGAGCGTGATTCAAAGCAAATGGCAGGCCTATTGCCATCTGATGCGTATCGATAAGCCGATTGGCACGCTATTGTTGCTGTGGCCTACCTTGTGGGCATTGTGGTTGGCAGGGGGGGGAGTTCCCTCGCCGTCGGTATTGCTGGTGTTTGTGCTCGGCGTTTTCCTGATGCGTGCTGCGGGTTGCGTGGTAAATGACTATGCCGATCGCGCTTTCGATGGGCATGTGAAACGCACCGCTGGCCGCCCGATGCCGAGCGGCCGCGTCAGTGAAAAAGAGGCCAAGATCCTGTTTGTCTCGCTGGTGCTGGTTTCCTTTGCGCTGGTGTTGACGTTGAACGCCATGACCATCTGGCTGTCGCTGGCGGCTCTGGCGCTGGCCTGGGTTTACCCGTTTATGAAGCGGGTGACCAATCTGCCACAGGTGGTGCTGGGGGCGGCGTTTGGCTGGTCGATCCCGATGGCCTATGCTGCTGTCAGCGAGTCGCTGCCACTGAGCTGCTGGCTGCTGTTTCTGGCCAATATCTGCTGGACGGTGGCTTACGATACCTTGTATGCCATGGTCGATCGTGATGACGATTTGAAGATTGGTATCAAGTCCACCGCGGTGCTGTTTGGCCGCCATGACAAGCTGATCGTCGGGTTGTTGCAGTTTGCTACGCTGTTGCTGATGCTGTGGGTGGGTTATCTAGTGCAACTGGGAGGCGCGTTTTACTGGTCGCTGTTGTTGGCGGGAGCGCTGTTTATCCATCAGCAAAAGCAGGTGGCTGGCCGCGAGCGCGATGCCTGCTTCCGTGCCTTCCTGAATAACAACTACGTTGGTTTGGTGTTGTTCATCGGTATTGCGCTTAGCTACGTGTGATTTGCCCAATGCAGAAAGTAAAAAGGCATCCATTATCGGATGCCTTTTTCGTGGTAACCGACCAGCAGGTTACTCGTCTTCTTTTGCCACTTCCGCCGCTAGCGCTGGGGTATTGGTTTCTTCCGGCATGCTGACGCTTTCGATGGTCAGTTTGATTTCCGGGGTGATCAGATCGCTCAACATGGTGTAAACCTCCATGGTGTGCTCGCGGATCGCATCGCCAATATCATTGATAAAGCCTTCTTCACGCAGCGTCGCCACCAGGGTGGAGAACACCGCCTTATCGAAGAACTCCGGCGCGTTGATGCCGTGCAGCACCGACAAACGCTGGGCCATAATGCGGCTCTCTTTCTCCAGGGCACCCCGGTTGATACTTGGGTTGGCGCTGAGGATCGACATGGTGATGGCATAGCGTTGCAGGGTTTCACGAACCCCGGCGGCCAGCAGCTGTAACGGACGGATGCGCGCAGGATTCAGCACCAGTTCATCGCCTTTGCTACAAATCAGTTGCTGACGTATCAGCTCTTCGATCAGCGGTTGCAGCACTTCGGCTAGCTGTTCTTTGTCGTAGCGCAGGAACAGCTCTGCCTTCAGCATCGGATAGATCAGGCTGACCTGACGCAACAGCTCAACGCGCGACACGCGGCGGTGATGCATCACGATAGAGGCGATCAGCGAAGGCAGTACCAGCATATGATGGATATTGTTGCGATAGTATGTCATCAGCACCGCCTGCTCGCGCGGTAGAATGATGATGTCGCCGATGTTGTCCTTCTCCACTTCAAACTTGTTCATGTTTAAAGCGTGATCCAGCAACTGGTCTGGCGTTTGTGTTGGTACGGTGGCGTCCGGTGCATACGGCACGTTACGCATTAACTGTAAGTAGCATTCCAACTGCTCAAGCAACTGCTCACGGGTCAGCGAACGTTGGCGTGAGGCCAGCAGCGCGGTGGAACACAGGTTCATGGCGTTGGCGGCGGCAGCGTTGTTGATACGCACCATGATCTGAGCGGCCAGATCGTTGACCGCAGGCGTCAGCCAGCTTGGGCGCTGTGCTTCGATCGGGTCGATAGACTCACGCCAATGCGGGACGTTGTGGTTCAGGTACGTAGTCAACGGCAGCGGTTCGCCAAAGTTCACGTAACCCTGGCCGAGGTTGCGTAGCTTGCGCAAGCCGCGCACCATTTGCAGCAGGCTCTCTTTCTCTTTGGTCGCACCACGCAGCTCTTTGGCGTAAGTACCTACTTCCATCACGTGCTCGTAACCGATATAAATCGGCACCAGGGTGATCGGACGAGTGCCGCCGCGCAGCATAGCCTGAATGGTCATCGACAGGGTGCCGGTTTTCGGTTCCAGCAGGCGGCCGGTACGGGAGCGCCCGCCTTCAACAAAGTATTCTACCGAGTAACCACGGGTGAACAGTTCACCGAGGTATTCACGAAATACGGTTGAATAGAGTTTGTTGCCCTTGAAGGTGCGGCGGATAAAGAACGCGCCCAGGCGGCGGAATATCGGCCCGGCAGGCCAGAAGTTCAGGTTAATACCCGCTGCGATATGCGGTGGCACCAGCCCTTGATGGTAGAGCACGTAGGACAGCAGCAGATAGTCCATATGGCTGCGATGACACGGCACATAGACGATCTCGTGGCCATCCTGCGCCAACTGACGCACACGTTCGGCGTTGGTGACGTTGATGCCCTGATACAGGCGGTTCCAGGTCCAGCTCAACACGCGGTCGGACAGGCGCACCGTTTCATACGAGAAATCGGCAGCAATCTCTTCCATCAGCGCAATTGCGTTCTGCTGGGCCTTTTCGTGGGAGATTTTTTTGCTGCGCGCTTCGTCTTCGATCGCTTTTTCAATCGCCTTGGAGGACAGCAGCTTGTTGAACAGATCCTGACGGGCAGGCAGGCTTGGCCCAACGGCGGCCAGGCGCTGACGAGCGAAGTGCATGCGGGCGACACGGGCCAGTTTTTGCGCGATGGTTTTATCGGTGCCGTGCTCGGTTGCCATCCGGCGTAGTGACACGGTGTTGGAGAAACGGACAAAGCTGTCGCGCCCCAGCCACAGTACGGCGAAGAACTTCTGTACACCGTTCAGCAGGCGCAGGTGCGGCGTGCCGTGGCCTTCGCGCCCAGGGGAACGGCCAAACATCACCGATACCGGCAACATCTGAATATCGAGATCCGGGTTGCTGCGGTGCAGATCCAGATAATCGTGGAACAGTTTTACCGATTCTTCTTTGGGGGTGTAATAGCGGAATACGCGTGGGCCATCGTGGATAAACACGTAGCTTGGCAGCACGGTGCCATCGATTTCCAACGGGTTAAGGGGATCGGGCAGATCTTGCGCCAGACACTGGGTGCGCAAGGTGAGTAAATCCGCCTTGGAATTATAAGGTAAAACATACAAAATCGGTCGTGAGGGATCCAACCCTAACTCCGTGACCGGATCTGAAGGGATAACCTTACTTCTTACCAACATTTTTAGTGGTAAGTTCAATATCTTATAATAGATTTTACGCCAACCTGACATGACAACGTGAAGCCTCTTGTTAGCAATTCGCCGCAAGCATACCAGAAACCGGGTAGCAGATCTGTGGCGTTGGGAAATCCACGACCGTTCACGGCCATGGAAGTACATAGTTGAATTATACCTGATGGATATCAAATTGACCGCTCTAGCGCATTCATGCTCTCGCGGCATTGGTATGACATAGCTAGGTGATTAAGGTATTCCAACCTTGCTGTATACTGCGCTGCGATAAAAATGTGATTGGGCTGGCAAATCTGTCTGGAACGTTGCGGCTGGCAACATGCGGGTACATGATTCATCTTGGAGAAAGGCGTTCTTAACTATGGCAAATCAAGCAACTGGCCTGACGCGTATCATTAAAGCAGCAGGCTATTCCTATAAAGGTTTAACCGCCGCCTGGCAGAACGAAGCCGCCTTCCGCCAGGAACTGGTGGCGACGGTAGTGGCTATCATCGTGGCGGTTTGGCTGGACGTAGGGGCGATCGCGCGCATCTTGTTGATCGGCTCGGTGCTGTTGGTGATGATTGTCGAAATCCTCAACAGCGCGATTGAGGCCGTTGTCGATCGCGTGGGTACGGAATATCACGAGCTTTCCGGGCGGGCCAAAGATATGGGCTCGGCGGCGGTATCGCTGGCAATCATTCTGGCACTGTTCGTTTGGGCTTCGGTACTTTGGCAGCATTTGGCGTGAAAACCTGCGGGTATCGTTGCGATCCCGCTCGCTACCTGCTGATTTTTATTTATTCTTCGGTTCCCAATCCAGACTTAGCTGTATATACTCACAGCAAGACTGTATAAACAAACAGGGGGCGGAATGAAAGCACTAACTACCAGACAGCAAGAGGTCTACGACCTGATTCGCGATCATATTTCGCAAACGGGCATGCCACCGACGCGTGCCGAGATCGCAATGCGCCTGGGGTTCCGCTCACCAAATGCTGCAGAAGAGCACTTGAAGGCGCTGGCTCGCAAAGGCGTCATCGAGATCATCTCCGGCGCATCACGCGGTATCCGCCTGCTGATGGAAGATGAAGAGGGGTTACCTCTGGTGGGCCGTGTGGCTGCCGGTGAACCTCTGTTGGCTCAGCAGCACATTGAAGGGCACTATAAGGTGGATCCTTCTCTGTTCAAGCCTAATGCCGATTTCCTGCTGCGCGTTAGCGGCATGTCGATGCGCGATATCGGTATCCTGGATGGCGATCTGCTGGCGGTACATAAGACTCAAGACGTGCGCAACGGCCAGGTTGTCGTCGCCCGTATTGAAGACGAGGTCACGGTCAAGCGCCTGAAGAAACACGGTAACGTCGTCGAACTGCTGCCAGAAAACAGTGAATTCCAACCGATTGTGGTCGATCTGCGTCAGCAGAACTTCACCATCGAAGGCCTGGCGGTGGGTGTGATCCGCAACGGCGACTGGATCTAACCGCTTTACCACGTATTACAGCCCTTTAAAACGGCCAACCTCGCCCCAACTCTGGGGCGATGTCATTTCTAAGCTACGCTAAAATCCATGTTTGTACGGGAACATATCGCCATGCGCCTGCTTTCTGCCTTCACCAGTGACACCGACAAAGCTCTGTGGCGCCTGGCGTTGCCGATGATCTTCTCCAATATTACCGTGCCCCTGCTTGGCCTGGTGGATACCGCCGTTATCGGCCATCTCGATAGCCCTAGCTACCTTGGCGGGGTCGCGGTGGGGTCAATGGCCACCAGCTTCCTGTTTATGTTGTTGCTGTTCCTGCGTATGAGCACCACCGGGCTGACTGCGCAGGCGCTGGGGGCGCAAGATCCCTACCGGCTGGCTCGCGCCTTTATGCAGCCGTTATTGTTGGCGCTGGTGGCCGGGCTGGCAATTGTGCTGTTGCGAGCCCCATTGATCACCTTGGCGCTGAACATTGTGGGGGGCGATCGGGAAGTATTGGTACAGGCCAGGCTATTTTTGGAGATCCGCTGGCTCAGCGCTCCGGCGGCATTAGCCAATATGGTGCTGCTCGGCTGGTTGCTGGGAGTTCAGTACGTGCGGGCGCCGGTGATCTTGCTGATCGTCGGTAACCTGCTGAACATCGTGCTGGATATCTGGCTGGTGATGGGGCTGGGTTGGAACGTGCAGGGGGCCGCGGCTGCCACGGTGATTGCTGAATACGCCACGCTGTTGCTGGGCTTGTGGTTAGCATGGCGGGTACTGCGCATGCGGGGGATTTCGCTGGCGATGCTGCGTACCGCCTGGCGTGGGGATCTGCGCCGCCTGCTGGCACTTAACCGCGACATTATGCTGCGCTCGTTATTACTGCAACTGTGTTTCGCCTCGTTAACCATTCTGGGAGCCCGTATGGGCGGAGAAGTGGTGGCGGTGAATGCGGTGCTGATGAATTTACTGACCTTTACCGCCTACGCGCTGGATGGTTTTGCCTACGCGGTGGAAGCCCATTCCGGCCACGCCTATGGTGCGCGGGACGGGCGGCAACTGCATAAAGTATGGCGTGCAGCCTGTCGGCAGGCTTGCCTGGTTGCCTGTGGTTTTGCCGTTATTTATCTGTTTGCCGGGCAGCAGATCGTGGCGGGCTTAACCTCGCTGCCGGAATTGCGTGCGCTGGCAAATCATTATCTGCCTTGGCAAGTAGTGCTGCCCCTGGTGGGGGTTTGGTGCTACCTGCTGGATGGCATGTTTATCGGCGCCACCCGTGGCGCAGAAATGCGTAACAGCATGGCGGTAGCCGCAGTGGGCTACGGGCTGACGTTGTTCACCCTGCCGGTATTGGGCAACCACGGTTTATGGCTGGCTCTGGCGGTATTCCTGGCACTGCGCGGGGCGGCTTTGGGCTGGGTATGGCATCGTCATAGCGTGCAGGGCACCTGGTTTTCATCCCTCCATTAGCGATGGATAGGCCAGGCTCGTTGATGATATGGGATGATTTTTCACATTTAGTTACATGTGCTTGGGGCTGTTTTAGTTCGCTTGCTTACTGTTTTAATGGCGTTTTTTGCTATTAAGACTTTTCCTAACCCTATTTCATGCTGCTTTTCGAGCACTTTTCGTGATGGGTGACTATAGTTAATCACGTGGCTGGCGAATTAAGCCCGCGCTTAATTGGCAACGGACGCATTAGATAACCTTAAACTTGACTCAGTTAAGTCCAGCCAGATTTATCTAAAACTGACAACCAAGAGTAACGGAGAGATTATGAACAAAGATCAAGCCGACGGTAACTGGAAGCAGTTTAAAGGTAAAGTGAAGGAAAAATGGGGCAAGCTGACCGATGACGATATCACCGTGATCGAAGGGAAACGCGAACAGCTGGTCGGTAAAATCCAGGAACGCTATGGCTACCAGAAAGAGGCAGCCGAAAAAGAAGTCAAAGCCTGGGAAGAACACAGCAAGTATCGTTGGTAGCGCGATGAGCCGCTGAGTATTGCGGCGCTACGACACCATCCGGCCTGGCAGATTTCCCCCCTGCCACGGCCACGGGAACAAGGATGTACCCGCTCCCTCCTGCAATCCAATCCGCTTATTTTTTCTTTACCACAATGCTGTGGTCATGATCGCAATCGTGTTGGTTCTCACAATTTTCTACCACCACACAGCCAGAACACAGACCGTGGGCTTCCACTACGCTGTGGCGCAGCACAAATCCTGATTCTTGAGCCAGTTTCTGCAAGGTTTCTTCTACCCCTTCGGTAGTACGCTCCGTGACCTGTCCGCAGCGATCGCAGATAAACAGGGCAGAGGTATGCATAGGTTGTTCGAAGTGGTGGCACAGCACATAGCTGTTTGCCGATTCAACGCGGTGGATAAACCCCTGTTCCAGCAAGAAATCCAGTGCACGATAGACGGTAGGTGGTTTGGCCTGCGGCTCTGCCACACGCAGTAAATCCAGCAAATCGTAAGCGCTGATGGCGCCGGGTTGCTCAGCCATCAGGCGTAACACTTCCAGCCGTTGCGGGGTCAGTCGCACGTTGCGTTGCTGACAGAGTTGTTCAGCCTGCGCGAGCAGCTTTTCCTGGTTGGTTGAGTTCATGGCAAGTATCCGGCTATGCAAAGAAGCCGATTTTATCATGTTTCAACGCAATCGCCGAGGGTTGCCCCGCTTTCCCTGGATAACGCGGCTAATAGGGCGATTTTTCGCAGCAAGACTAGGCAGAATGAGATGCGGGTCACGGTTTGCCGCTTTATGTCATAGGTTCCACTCGGGCACGGCGGTATAACCCATATGGAGCCAAACCTTTCAGGAGCCTGGGATGTCAGAAAGAGAGAAATTGCTGCGCGGCGAGGTCTATAACAGTCGTGATGATGAGCTGATTGCCATGTACCATCGGGCGCGGAGCCTGACTAAACAGCTCGCAGCATTGGATTCACATCAGTCTGAAGAGAAACAGCGTCTGTTGCGTGAGCTGCTTGCGGCCTGGGGGGATGACAGCTGGATTGAATTACCGTTCTGGTGCGACTACGGGCAGCATATCAGCATTGGCAGGAACTGTTTTATCAACGTCAATGCGGTGTTTCTTGACTGCAACACCATCACCATTGGCGATAACACGCTGATTGGCCCGAACGTGCAAATCTACACGCCAAGCCACCCTCTCAAGGCCAGTGAGCGGTTTACCGGCAATGCTGATTTTCCGTTCCATACCTCAGCCAGGCCGGTGGTGATTGGCAGTAACGTCTGGATTGGCGGCAACGTAGTGATCCTGCCTGGAGTCACCATTGGTGATGGTACCACCATCGGCGCGGGCAGCGTGGTGACCGAGGATATTCCAGCTAACGTGTTGGCGCTTGGGCAGCCGTGCCGCGTGATCCGACAATTGGAATAGGGCTGTGTGAAAACGTTACCGCTCTGAGATCCTAATCAGGATGAACGACGATTTTCCCAAGAGCGTGGATTGTCGTTATAATAGCCGTTTGCGGCATCGGCACAGCGCGTCGGTTGTCGAGTCCCGGACTTATCAGGTAGCCAGTAACTCAGCATGACGAAAGATATTAACAACACCCAATACGCCGCCAATCGTTTCTCCATTGCTCCTATGTTGGACTGGACCGATCGCCATTGCCGTTACTTCCATCGTCTGCTGAGCAAGGAAACGCTGCTGTACACCGAAATGGTGACCACCGGTGCGATCATCCACGGTAAAGGTGACTATCTGGCATACAGCGAGGAAGAACACCCCGTGGCATTGCAGTTAGGGGGGAGCGATCCGGCAGCATTGGCGCACTGTGCCAAACTGGCGGAACAGCGTGGCTATGACGAGATCAACCTCAATGTCGGTTGCCCGTCGGATCGAGTACAGAACGGCATGTTTGGTGCTTGTCTGATGGGGCAGGCGACCTTGGTGGCCGACTGTATCAAGGCGATGCGCGACGTGGTGTCGATCCCGGTGACGGTAAAAACCCGTATTGGCATCGATGACCAGGACAGCTATGAGTTCCTGTGCGATTTTATCTCTACCGTTGCTGGGCGCGGGGAATGCGATATGTTCACCATTCATGCCCGTAAAGCCTGGCTTTCCGGCCTGAGCCCGAAAGAAAACCGCGAAGTCCCTCCGTTGGACTATCCGCGCGTTTATCAGTTGAAACGTGACTTCCCGGCGCTGACCATTGCGATCAACGGCGGCGTGAAAACGCTGGAAGAGGCCCAACAGCATCTGCAACATCTGGACGGTGTGATGATGGGGCGCGAGGCGTACCAAAATCCAGGCATTCTAGCGCGGGTAGACAGCGAGATTTTCGGCCGCCAGAGCGAGGTGATGGACAGCGTGGCGATTATCGAATCGCTGTATCCGTATATCGAGCGCGAGCTAGCGAACGGCACCTATCTGGGCCACATCACTCGCCATATTCTTGGCCTGTTCCAGGGGATCCCTGGCGCGCGGCAGTGGCGCCGTCATCTGAGTGAAAATGCCCATAAGCCAGGAGCTGATGTGCGCACCGTCGAACAGGCTTTGGCTCTGGTGCGTTCACCGCGTACTGAAATGGCATAATCGACAAAAAACTTGACTAAAAGTTGGTTTTTTTGACTAATAGCGTCACGAGGTGTGGCGCTATTTTTTCATCATTTCAATAAGTTATCATTAACTTCAAGTTGGCACGTTTCTTGTAAAGAACAAGATAGACCTATTGTTTTGCCAAGGAGCAACCCATGTTAGAACTCTTCTTTCTGATCGGCTTTGTCGCCATGCTGCTGGTAACCGGTATTTCATTGCTGGGCGTGATGGCTGCGTTATTTGTGGCCGCGGCTTTTATGCTGCTGGGCGGGCTGTTTGCCATGGTGTTTAAACTGCTGCCGTGGCTGATCCTGGCGGTGATTGGCGTGTGGATATACCGCTCGATGCAGAAACCACAGATACGGCGCTATTAATATTTTTTGCCGAAATATCAGTCAGTCACGCTGAAACTCACCCTGCAGATTGCTTGCCAGTGTGGTGGTGATCACAGCTTGATGTTTTAAATGTGAATACGGCACATTAAACATATTTTTTACTTATCGAGGCTGCTAGGATGACTCCCGCAGCAGTGATGCTAATCATTTTCATCACCGCGAGAGCTGACAAGAGTGTTGCTTAAAGCAACCCCCATCTCTGGCGGACTCTGCTCTACCCCTACAAAACGCAGTAAACTAGAAAGGGCTCCTTATGGAGCCCTTTCTTTATTGGCGCTACAGACCAGGGATCAGCAGGCTGGAGCCGCTGGTTTGGCCGCTTTCCAGGACCTGGTGTGCCCTCTGGGCATCTGCCAATGCAAACTTCTGTGTCGCTTTCACATCAACTTTAATCGCACCGCTGCCAATCAGCGAAAACAGCTCGTTACTGGCAAACTGCAATTCCTGACGGTTGGTGATGTAACCATTGAGCGAAGGGCGGGTGACGTAAAGTGAGCCTTTCTGATTGAGTAACGCCAGATCGACGCCAGTAACCGGGCCAGAGGCATTACCAAAGCTTACCATCAGCCCGCGGCGCTTCAGGCTGTTCAATGAGTCTTGCCAGGTACTTTGCCCTACGGAGTCATAGACCACGTTAACCTTTTCGCCGTTGGTCAGTTCAGCTACGCGCTGGGCGATGTTTTCCTGGCGATAATTGATGGTGGCCCAGGCGCCGGCACGCAATGCCTGCTCGGCTTTCTCGTCAGAACTCACGCTGCCGATCAGTTTGGCACCCAACGCTTTGGCCCACTGGCAGGCGATCAGCCCAACCCCCCCGGCGGCGGCATGGAACAGGAATACCTCGCCCGGCTTGACCTCATAGGTTTGTCGTAGCAGATAATGTACGGTCAACCCTTTGAGGAATGAGGCTGCACCTTGTTCGAAAGTGAGGTTATCCGGCAGGATAGCCACCTTTTCCAACGGGACGTTGTGAACTTCACTGTAGGCACCCAGTGCGGACTGGGCATAAACCACGCGATTGCCCGGTTTGACCGCGCTGACACCTGCCCCGACCTTGATGACCACCCCGGCCGCTTCGGTACCTAACCCGCTTGGGAAGTTTGCCGGTGGGTACAGGCCGCTGCGTACGTAAGTATCGATATAGTTGATACCGATCGCCTTGTTCTCGACCTGAACCTCCCCGGCAGCGGGATCGACAGGAGTAAAATCAACATACTGCAGCACTTCCGGGCCGCCGGTGGCGGAGAATTGGATGCGTTTTGACATGTCGCTACCTCGTTTAAATGGCTATTTTCACCCTACGCTTATCAGCCCAGACTATCTAGCCCGTTGCGCAGTGATTAATCCTTTTTTGCGCAGGGAATCATGACTGAAAATCACGTATACTCTTGCGTCAGCTTCCCCCATTCGCAACTGAATAAAGAATAGGCTTCATGGCAGGCAAAAAACCAACCAACAAGACAAACACGTACGAACCCAGAGACCGCCAGATGGAAGGGCTGAAGATGCCGCCACATTCGCTGGAGGCGGAGCAGTCCGTGTTGGGCGGTTTGATGCTGGATAACGAACGCTGGGATAACGTGGCGGAGCGCGTAGTCGCCAACGACTTCTTCAGCCGCCCACACCGCCTGATCTTTACCGAAATGCAGCGTCTGCTGGAGATGAGCCGGCCTATCGACCTGATCACGCTGTCCGAGTCGTTGGAACAGAGGGGCGATCTGGAGACGGTGGGCGGTTTTGCCTATCTGGCAGAATTATCGAAAAACACCCCTAGTGCGGCCAACATTGGTGCGTATGCCGATATCGTGCGTGAACGAGCGGTCGTCCGTGAAATGATCTCCGTCGCCAACGAAATCGCCGATGCGGGTTACGATCCGCAAGGGCGTAGTAGTGAAGATCTGCTCGATCTGGCCGAATCCCGGGTATTCCAGATCGCGGAAAACCGCGCCAGCAAAGATGAAGGCCCTAAAGGCATCGAACGTATTCTGGAAGATACCGTCGCCCGTATCGAGCAGCTCTATCAACAGCCGCACGACGGTGTTACCGGCGTAGACACCGGCTATCACGATCTCAACAAGAAAACCGCCGGTCTGCAAAAGTCTGACCTGATCATCGTCGCGGCCCGTCCGGCAATGGGTAAAACCACCTTCGCGATGAACCTGTGCGAACACGCTGCGATGACGCAGGATAAACCGGTGCTGATCTTCAGCCTGGAGATGCCCTGCAACCAGATCATGATGCGTATGCTGGCCTCGCTATCGCGCGTGGATCAGACCCGTATCCGTACCGGCCAACTGGATGATGAGGATTGGGCGCGGATCTCGAGCACCATGGGGATCCTGCTGGAGAAGCGCAATATGTATATTGACGACTCCTCTGGCCTGACGCCCACCGAAGTGCGCTCCCGCGCGCGGCGTATTTTCCGTGAACATGACGGGATTAGCCTGATCATGATCGACTACCTGCAGTTGATGCGCGTGCCGTCACTCTCCGACAACCGTACCTTGGAAATTGCCGAAATTTCCCGCTCGCTCAAAGCCTTGGCGAAAGAGCTGCAGGTGCCGGTGGTGGCGCTGTCACAGTTGAACCGTAGCCTGGAACAGCGCGCCGATAAGCGCCCGGTCAACTCCGACCTGCGTGAATCCGGCTCCATCGAGCAGGATGCTGACCTGATTATGTTCATCTACCGTGATGAGGTTTATCACGAGAACAGCGATCTGAAAGGGATTGCCGAAATTATTCTGGGTAAACAGCGTAACGGCCCGATCGGTACCGTACGCCTGACCTTTAACGGCCAATGGTCGCGCTTCGATAATTATGCGGGGCCACAATATGATGATGAATAATCAGCTAAGGAATTGAAATGAAAGCGGCAACTGCTGTCATCGATCGCCGCGCTCTGCGACATAACCTGCAACAGATCCGTCGCCTGGCGCCGCAAAGCCGCCTGATTGCCGTGGTGAAAGCCAACGCCTATGGACATGGCCTGCTGGAAACGGCTCACACCTTGCAAGATGCCGACTGTTACGGCGTAGCGCGTATCGGCGAAGCGTTGATGCTGCGTGCCGGTGGCATCGTTAAACCGATCCTGCTGTTGGAAGGGTTCTTCTGTGCTGAAGATCTGCCCGCGCTGGTGGCGAATAATATCGAAACCGCCGTTCACAGCATCGAACAGCTCGAGGCGCTGGAGCAGATTGAACTGGCGCACCCGGTGTCGGTATGGATGAAGCTGGATAGCGGTATGCATCGTCTGGGCGTGCGTCCGGAACAGGCAGAGGCGTTCTACCAGCGTTTGAGCGCCTGTCGCAACGTAGTGCAGCCGGTCAATATCATGAGCCACTTCAGCCGTGCCGACGAGCCGCTGGTGGATGCGACCGAAAAGCAAATCAGCTGCTTTGAGCGCTTCGCCAATGATAAGCCGGGCCTGAAGTCGATCGCGGCTTCCGGCGGGATCTTGCTGTGGCCACAGGCTCATTTTGACTGGGTACGCCCAGGGATTATCCTATATGGCGTATCCCCGTTGGAGGAGCCTTATGCCGATCACTTTGGGCTGCAACCTGCCATGACGCTTAAATCCAGTCTGATAGCCGTGCGTGAGCATCGTGCCGGAGAGCCGGTTGGCTACGGCGGACTATGGGTGAGTGAACGAGATACCCGCCTGGGTGTAGTGGCGATGGGGTATGGTGACGGTTACCCACGCAGTGCGCCTTCTGGCACTCCGGTATGGCTGAACGGACGTGAAGTACCGATTGTCGGCCGTGTCTCCATGGATATGATTTCCGTCGATCTGGGGCCGGATGCCAGCGATAAAGTGGGTGATGAAGTGGTGCTGTGGGGCAATGAGCTGCCGGTTGAACGGGTGGCTGCCTTTAGCGGCATCAGCGCCTATGAGCTGATCACCAAGCTGACCCAGCGCGTCACGATGGAATATATCGGCGAGTAATTTCCCTCATCTTCTCCCTGCGGGAGAAGATGAGGAGGCATTCGTCAGCTTACTTCTTCACCGCCAGCCACTGGCCGATAATCTTCTGGTACTCCCCGCTGGCCTTGCTCAAGTGCAGCCATTGATCGACATACAGCTTCCAACTCATATCATCACGCGGCAGCATATAGGCCTTCTCGCCGTATTGCATCGGCTTATCCGGGTTCACCGCACACAGCTTGGGATAGCGTTTTTGCTGGTACAGGGCTTCGGAGGCATCGGTGATCATCACGTCGGCCTTGCGGTCCACCAACTGCTGGAAAATGCCCATATTATCGTGGGACAGCGTCAGGTTGGCCTTGGGCAGATGGGCACGGACAAAGGCTTCGTTGGTGCCACCGGCAGGCTCGATCAGCCGCACTGCAGGTTTGTTAATCTGCTCAACGGTGCGGTATTTTTTCACGTCGGTACAACGCACCAGCGGGATTTTGCCATCGGTATCAAGCCGCTCGGCAAAAAACACCTGCTTTTGGCGCTCCAGCGTCACTGAGATCCCCCCCATGGCGATGTCACACTTCCCGGCCACAAAGTCAGGTGTCAGGGTTTTCCAGGTCGTTTTTACCCATTTCACCTTGGCTCCCAGGCTGTTGGCCAGTGACTCGGCCATCGCGATATCAATGCCTTCGTAGCTGCCATCCTCTTTCAGGAAGGTGTAGGGCTTGTAATCGCCGGTGGTACAGACCGTCAGCGTTTTTTGCTGCAATACCTTGTCCAGATTGGATTGTGCGCTGGCGCTCCCGGTGGCGACCAGCAAGGCGAGAGGCAATAGTTTTTTCATCAAATTTCCTTTTCATGTCGACAAATACATTTGTGGTTTTATGCGCGGTTTTGCCGTTAATTGTTGTTGGTTTGCGTAATTTAGCCGTTTTTTATGCCATTTTTGAGCAGGGAAGCTGGCTTTGCTGCTATGTCTCTCACAACCCGCCAGCACCGATGGTTGCAAGGCTAAAAAAGCTGCTAGTCTGTAGCGTCAACATTTATTAACACATTTTACAGGTGGCTATGTACAACATTGACGATTTTGATATGAAAATCCTGACGCTGTTACAGGCCAATGGTCGTCTGACCAATCAGGAACTGAGCGAACTGGTCGGGCTTTCGGCCTCGCAATGCTCGCGCCGCCGTATCAGCCTGGAGCAGGCCCAATTGATCAAAGGGTATCATGCCCGGTTGGCACCGGAGGCGGTGGGATTGGGGCTGGTAGGGCTGATAGAGGTAAGCCTGCTGACGCATACCCAAGAGCAGATCGACAGTTTCCATCAGATGCTGGCAGAAGTGGACGCAATTGTTGACGTTTATAAAACCACCGGCGATGCCGACTACCTGCTGAAAGTAGCGGTAGCAGACCTGCCCGCGTTAAGTGAGTTTATCAGCCAGACGCTTTCCCGCCATAAAAGTGTCGGACATATCAAAACGGCGGTGGTGCTGGAACGGATCAAAGAAAACGGTTTGCTTCCGGTAGCGAGATAAAGCTAAAACCCAACGCCAATTTGTGGCTATAGTAGGCTGTGTCCCCCAATTGACCGTGGTGCCGTCGCAGACCCAAAAGCCCTAATCAAGGCGGAGGGTGCAGGGCCTAGACAGTGTCCGAATAACCAAAATCAGGAGAACCAACCCGTGTTCCAGAATGTTGAAGCCTATGCAGGTGACCCGATCCTGTCGCTGATGGAAAAATTCAAAAAAGATCCCCGTGCGCACAAGGTGAACCTGAGTATTGGCCTTTACTACAACGAGCAAGGCATCATCCCACAGATGAAGGCCGTTGCCGCTGCTGAAGCCCAACTTAACAGCGTTGAACAGGGGGCCTCGGTCTACCTGCCGATGGAAGGCCTACAGCCTTACCGTAGCGCAATCCAACAGCTGTTGTTTGGTGCCGAACACCCCATGCTGCAACAGGGGCGTATCGCCACCATTCAAACCGTGGGCGGCTCTGGTGCGTTGAAAGTGGGGGCCGACTTCCTGAAAAGCTATTTCCCGGATTCTCAGGTTTGGGTCAGCGATCCGACTTGGGAAAACCACGTAGCCATCTTTGGTGGTGCTGGTTTCAAAGTGAATACTTACCCCTATTTCGACGGTGAAAAGCTGGGGGTGAAATTTGATGCCATGTTGAGCACGCTGCAACAGTTGCCGGCCAAGAGCATTGCGCTGCTGCATCCTTGCTGCCATAACCCGACCGGCTCCGATCTTACCAATGCCCAGTGGGATCAGGTGGTTAAAGTGATCGCCGAACGTGAACTGATCCCGTTCCTCGACATCGCCTATCAGGGCTTTGGCGGCGGAATGGATCAGGATGCCTACGCCATTCGCGCCATCGCAGCTGCCGGTTTGCCGTGCCTGGTGAGCAACTCATTCTCGAAAATCTTCTCGCTGTACGGTGAGCGCGTGGGTGGGCTTTCTGTGGTGTGTGAAAGCAGCGAAGCTGCTGAACGCGTGCTGGGGCAGTTGAAAGCGACCGTGCGGCGTAACTACTCCAGCCCACCGAACTTCGGTGCGCAGGTGGTGGCAAAAGTGCTGAACGATGCGCAGCTGAAAGCGCAATGGCTGGCCGAAGTGGAGTCCATGCGCAGCCGTATTCTGGAGATGCGTAAAGCGCTGGTCGAAACGCTCAAGGGCGCATTGCCACAGCGTAACTTCGATTACCTGCTCGAGCAGCGCGGCATGTTCAGCTACACCGGCTTTAGTGCGGCTCAGGTTGATCGGCTGCGTGAAGAGTTCGGTGTCTATCTGATCCACAGCGGCCGTATGTGTGTGGCGGGTCTTAACCACAATAACGTTCGTCAAGTGGCAGAGGCCTTTGCTGCGGTGCAGTAACGGCCTGAATGCAGTGATTTTAGGGGCGATAGCGATATCGCCCCTTGTTGTTTCTGCGTACTGGCGATTGCCGCCAACGGGATAAAGAATATACTGATTGAGGGCGCTAAGACTTTTCGTATGCGCCATAAAGCCCTGCTTTCAGCGACCAGGCGCGGTTCTCTACCTGACTGGCAGGGTATCTGGCTGGCAACAGCATACTCACAGTGGTTCGCGCCGCATTGTGTCTTGGCGGGAAATAACCCAATGAATAACTCAGCACTGCTGGAATACTGCATGGCGAAACCTGGCGCACACCAAAGCGATCAAAACCAATGGCAGGCCAGCCAGATCAAGGTGGGAGATGTCATGTTCGCTATGGTGTGTGAAGTACAGGGGCGCCCGGCGCTAGCAATCAAAAGCAGCCCGGAACTGGCGGAAAGCCTGCGTGAGCAGCATCCAGAAATCGTCCCCTGCGAACATCTGAATAAAGCCCATTGGAACGCAGTATTTCTGGATGGCAACCTGCCCAACTCGCAGTTTTATCACTTGATAGACAGCTCATATCGGTTGGTGCTGGAAGGGTTGCCCGAGCAGGTGCGCCAAGAGCTGCGCATTTGAATTTATAGGTGGTCAGGCCTGTTGGCTCAAGAGTGGCGACAGGCCAAGAGGACTACGTCCCCCGATATCTATGGGGAAATTTTATTTTGTAGGTCAATATTGTTTACTGCGTTATTTAGTTCTAAGAAACAGGATTGGCAAGGTTTTTTTGTGTTTAATTCCGCTGATTGGATTATTTTATATTAATTGGTGATGATTTAAAGACTGATAAAAATAGGTTGATAATTTATTTGCAATAGCACGGCGCAGTTAATTAAGAGAGTTCTCATTGGAATCTAAATTATGACTGTGTTATTAATGCGTCTATATTAATCTGCTTAAAGGCAAATAAGGATAAGGGATCCCTACGGGGAACCTACTAAAAGGAAATTTAACTATGAAACTGCATCATTCAATATTTTTGGTACTGCCGCTGCTCGTTTATTCCTCGTTATCATTAGCTTCGCCAAATTGTGCAATAAAAGAACAAAAACTGCGAGAGCAGCTCGATTACGCGACGCGTTATGGCAATGTCCATCGTGTTGAGGGGCTTAATCGGGCCTTGGCCAATGTGCAGACCTACTGCCACGGTAGTTATCAAGGTCGTTATAATAGATACGATTATGCGCCAGCCGCTCAGCCGTTTGAATTTGATCGCCAGTATCAAATTGCCAAGAAGCAACGAAAAGTAGAAAAAAGGAAACAAGAGCTGTATGAAGCCCAGCTCAAAGGCAAGCCGAGCAAAATTGCTAAACGACAGAGAAAATTAGCCGAAGCCGAATTTGAATTGAAACAGGTGCAGGCATGGGGGGGATAACCTGGCCGATATGAGCAGATGTTAGCCTCAGATAAATAATGCCGAGTTTTGGCGGTGAGAGTGATTTGGCCACTGAGTCGGCACGTTAAGCGTTTTACCTATCCGTCCGTGTGACAGTTAAAACCCCAAATCCGCTCCCGCCTTTCTAAGGTGGAAACTTATTGCTGTCCCCAGGTTGCGCCGTAATAATAGCCAACATGCCGAGCTTAGGTGTTCGGCATGTTGGCCACGGTTTTATCTCTGCAACATCGGTTTCAGGAATCGCGCGGTATGCGACTCTTTACAGTTGGCCACGGTTTCCGGCGTGCCGGACACCAGGATCTCACCGCCGCCGCTGCCGCCTTCCGGCCCCAGATCGACGATCCAGTCCGCCGTTTTGATGACGTCCAGGTTGTGTTCAATCACCACGATGGTGTTGCCCTGATCGCGCAATTGATGCAGCACCGCCAGCAACTGCTGGATATCGGCGAAGTGCAGGCCGGTGGTGGGTTCATCAAGAATATACAGCGTCTGGCCAGTGCCCCGTTTCGACAGCTCACGCGCCAGTTTCACACGCTGCGCTTCACCACCGGAAAGGGTGGTGGCCGACTGCCCGAGACGGATATAGGAAAGCCCAACCTCCATCAACGTTTGCAGCTTACGCGCCAAGGCGGGTACGGCATCGAAGAATTCACGGGCTTCCTCAATGGTCATTTCCAGCACTTCGTGGATGTTTTTGCCCTTGTACTTCACTTCCAACGTTTCGCGGTTATAGCGTTTGCCTTTGCACTGATCGCAAGGCACGTAGATATCCGGCAGGAAGTGCATCTCTACCTTGATCACGCCGTCGCCCTGGCAGGCTTCGCAGCGGCCGCCCTTGACGTTAAAGCTGAAACGGCCCGGCGTATAGCCACGGGTACGGGATTCAGGTACCCCGGCAAACAGTTCACGCACCGGGGTGAAGATCCCGGTATAGGTGGCCGGATTAGAGCGTGGCGTACGGCCAATTGGGCTCTGATCGATATCGATCACCTTGTCGAAATGTTCCAGACCGGTCACTTCGCGGTAAGGAGCCGCTTCGGCAATGGTTGCACCGTTGAGCTGGCGTTGGGCGATCGGGAACAGCGTATCGTTGATCAGCGTTGACTTGCCGGAACCGGAAACGCCGGTAATGCAGGTAAACAGCCCGACAGGCAGCGTGAGCGTCACGTCTTTCAGGTTGTTGCCGCGTGCGCCGCTGAGTTTCAGCACCTTGGTCGGATCGGCGGGCACGCGTTCGGCCGGAATGGCGATTGAGCGCTTGCCGCTAAGGAACTGGCCGGTCAGTGAATCCGGTTGGGCCATGATGTCATCGACGGTGCCTTCCGCTACCACCTGGCCGCCGTGAACACCGGCACCAGGGCCGATATCGATCACGTGGTCGGCCGCGCGGATCGCGTCTTCGTCGTGCTCTACCACGATCACCGTGTTGCCCAGATTACGCAGGTGGATCAGGGTTTCCAGCAGGCGTTCGTTATCGCGCTGGTGCAGGCCAATGGAAGGCTCATCCAGCACGTACATCACGCCTACCAGGCCAGCACCGATCTGGCTTGCCAGGCGAATACGCTGGGCTTCACCACCGGACAGCGTTTCCGCAGAGCGTGACAGTGAAAGGTAGTTCAGCCCGACGTTAACCAGGAACTTCAGACGATCGCCGATCTCTTTCAACACCTTCTCGGCGATCTGGGCACGTTGACCGCTCAGTTTCATATTCTGGAAGAAGGTCATGGCATGGCCGATGCTGAGCTCAGAGATCTCCGGCAGCGTAGTATCTTCCACGAACACGTTACGGGCTTCTTCACGCAGGCGGGTGCCACGGCACGAGGCGCAAGGACGGTTGCTGATAAATTTGGCCAGCTCTTCGCGCACCGCGCTGGATTCGGTCTCTTTGTAGCGGCGCTCCATATTATGCAGCACGCCTTCAAACGGATGGCGGCGCACGGTGGTGTCACCGCGATCGTTGATGTATTTGAATTCGATCGACTCTTTGCCCGAACCGCTCAGTACCGCTTTCTGCACGTTGGCATCCAGGCTGCTGAACGGGGCTTCCACATCAAAGCTATAGTGCTCCGCCAGCGAGCGCAGCATCTGGAAATAATAGAAGTTACGGCGGTCCCAACCGCGGATAGCGCCACCGGCCAGAGAAAGCTCGGGGTTCTGTACCACACGTTCAGGATCGAAGAACTGCTGCACGCCCAGTCCGTCACAGGTTGGGCAGGCGCCGGCTGGGTTGTTGAACGAGAACAGCCGGGGTTCCAGCTCGCGCATGCTGTAGCCGCAGATAGGGCAGGCAAAGTTGGCGGAGAACAGCAGTTCATCGGCCTTTTCGTCATCCATATCGGCGACGACGGCGGTACCGCCGGACAGTTCCAATGCGGTTTCAAACGACTCGGCCAAACGCTGTGCCAGATCGTCACGCACTTTAAAACGGTCCACCACCACTTCAATGGTGTGTTTCTTTTGCAGCTCCAGCTTTGGCGGATCGGAGAGATCGCACACTTCACCGTCGATGCGCGCGCGGATATAGCCCTGGGTTGCCAGGTTTTCCAGCGTTTTGGTGTGTTCGCCCTTACGATCTTTCACCACCGGTGCCAACAGCATCAGGCGTTTGCCTTCCGGCTGGTTGAGCACGTTATCCACCATCTGGCTGACGGTTTGTGCCGCCAACGGAACGTGGTGATCCGGGCAACGCGGTTCGCCGACGCGGGCAAACAGCAGGCGCAGGTAATCGTGGATCTCGGTGATAGTCCCGACCGTGGAGCGCGGGTTATGCGAGGTCGATTTTTGCTCGATGGAGATCGCCGGGGACAGACCTTCAATATGGTCGACGTCCGGTTTTTCCATCAGCGAAAGAAACTGGCGAGCGTAGGCAGAGAGCGATTCAACGTAGCGCCGCTGCCCCTCGGCATACAGTGTATCAAAAGCCAGTGAGGACTTGCCGGAACCTGATAGACCGGTAACGACGATCAGCTTGTCGCGCGGGATAATCAGGTTGATGTTTTTGAGATTGTGGGTTCGAGCACCACGAACTTCGATATTGTCCATTTACACTTCCCGTCTTGATGATACACCGCGCCTGTCTGCGTTCTTTTGTGGGCGATTATGTGATCTATTGCGCAAAAAAACGGCTCGGCCAGTACGAAACGCATAATTATGGCACAAAAAAACCTGAATGAATATCCAGTATACGAATGCAACAAGGTCGTTCGCAGAGACATTTTTGGAAGGCACTTCGCAGGTATAATCTAAGCAGGTGGCATGCTACAATTTGTGGTTTAGACTATCCAAAATGTGGTCTGAATCCACTTAAATGACTCATCGGGAGATCGAACATGGCCAGCAGAGGCGTAAACAAAGTAATTTTGGTCGGGAATCTGGGTCAAGACCCTGAGGTCCGTTACATGCCTAATGGCGGCGCAGTTGCCAACATTACCCTGGCGACCTCCGAAAGCTGGCGTGACAAGGCTACTGGCGAGCAGAAAGAAAAAACGGAATGGCACCGCGTGGTGTTGTTCGGCAAGCTGGCAGAAGTGGCGGGTGAATACCTGCGTAAAGGTTCCCAGGTTTACATCGAGGGTGCATTGCAGACCCGTAAATGGACCGATCAGGCGGGCGTAGAAAAATACACCACCGAAATCGTGGTCAACGTGGGTGGCACCATGCAGATGTTGGGTGGCCGCCAAGGTGGCGGTGCTCCAGCAGGCGGCGGCGCTCCAGCGGGTGGCCAGCAGGGCGGTTGGGGTCAACCTCAGCAGCCACAGGGCGGCAACCAGTTCAGCGGTGGTCAACAGCAGCAGGCTCGCCCAGCGCAAAACAGCGCACCAGCAGCTAGCAACGAACCGCCAATGGACTTTGACGACGATATTCCGTTCTAGGTGCGCCGTTTTGCTTTGTAAATCAAGTGGTTATCTCATTTTTTCGAGGTGGCCATAGGCTGTTGGAGTGCCTATTGCAAGCCTGACTTATCCTTACCCAGTAATGGGTTTGAACCTCGAAAGAGGAAGGGGAGTGCAGCATGTCAGGAAAAGGCTGGTTGCGGGGAAATAGCCTACTTTGCGCCAGCCATTGCAAGTCCCATATGGTTAAGCCTGATTGGTTGAATCATAGTTCATAGTGGGTTTCGGGATACCTTTGACTCACGGTTATTCAGGAGTCATATCAGTATTTATAGGGGTTATTGTTAGAAGGCCGCTATATCCAACAATATTGGCACCTACTCGGTGAGAGTGGCAATTGAACGTAAGTGGAACCTAAGTGGGACGTACCTTGACTACAAAGAAATACGGGATTACCTAAGTTGGTTAAGTCATCAACCAATAAGGTAACGGAGACTTCGTAGTACCCAACGTAGCTCTGTAATGGAGTAGCAATTGGATAACCAATCTGAAAAGTATATATAAATCGATAAGTAACTATCGGTGAAATTATACTTGTAAGGGGGAAGGGAGTCAGTTGGATCAATACTAATAGAAGCGAGGTTCGATAGTCAGTGCTATCACAACGAACACTCAATGCTCTAAATGGTATAAGCAAAGCCAGCATACAAGGTCATAAGGTCAAGAAACTACATAAAATTATGTGTAGCAATAAGGATCTTTGGGCGCAGGCATATGCGAATATTTATTCCAATCGGGGAGCTATGACGAAAGGGATAGATAATAATACGATGGATGAAATGAGCGTCGATAGGATTATTAGTCTTATTGAAACCATTAACTCAAACACGTATAGCCCCAAACCTTGTAGGCGCATATACATACCTAAAGATGCCCAAAAGCCGAATGGAAAGAGACGTCCACTGGGTATTCCTACTGGAGATGATAAATTAGTACAGGAGGTAATGAGGATGCTGTTGGAGGAGATCTATGAGCCAATCTTTAGCGATTGGAGTTATGGGTTCAGACCAAAGCGGTCCTGTCATTCTGCATTAAAAGAAATCAGAAACAGTTGGAAGGGGACTAAATGGGTATGTAATGTTGATATCCAAGGTTACTTTGACAACATTGACCATGATCTTCTTCAGAAGTTTTTAAGTAAGCGGATCACTGATAGCAAATTTCTGGCACTTCTCAAGAAGTTCCTGAAAGCTGGGTATCTGGACAATTGGCGTTACTTTGGCACTCACAGTGGCACGCCGCAAGGTGGTATTATTTCCCCTGTCCTTGCCAATGTATTTCTCCATGAGCTTGATGAATTTATGAAAGATAGAATCAGCAAGTTCGGCAAAGGAGGAAGAAGGAAGCCTAATCCCATATATAAAAGAGCACTACAAAACCGAGCAAACCGTATTAAATGGATCAGGCAAGGTTTCGGCGCCTCTGGAATGACTGCTGATGAGCAGAAAATCCAAAGATGGAGACACGAAGCGGATGAACTGGAAAAACAATTGCGTAGTTTACCCAGTGTTATCACGGACGATACTGAGTTCAAAAGAATGCGATATGTTCGATATGCTGATGATTTTCTGATAGGTGTTATAGGAAGTAAAAATGAAGCAGAAACGATAATGAAAGAGGTTGTCGATTTTGTTGAAACTGAACTTCACCTCGAAATATCTAAAGAAAAATCCAGCATTATTGACCCAAAGAAAGGATTCACTTTCCTCGGCTATGAGGTTAAAGCACGTCGTGAAAGCAAACAGGTCAAATGTATTGTGGGGCTTAAAACAGATGGAAGCAAAATTCATGCGGTAAAACGCACGATAACGGAACATATCCATCTGGGAGTACCGAGAGAGAGAATCCAGAAGTTTTGCTCTCTGCATGGCTATGGGTATTACGATGGCGGATATGGTAACAGCACTAGTCGGCCAGCAATGATGCATATGTCTGACTATGAAATCATTGGTCAATACAATGCTGAAATGCGTGGCTACGCAAATTACTACAATCTTGCACCGGCTCTCTATCTCAATAAGTTGCATTGGATATGGGAAAACAGTCTTTATAAGACGCTGGCAGGTAAACATCAAACATCTCGCACCAAAATCGCAAAACGATTAAGACATGCAGATGGCAGGTCTGTTTATCGGGAAAATCGTAATGGTAGGATATATGAGTTAGAGGTGTTCAGACTCAAAAACAGAAGTGCGCCGAAACATAGTTCACTGGATATATTGCCGAATACGCATATATATTCTGGAAGAACTGAACTGCTGGAAAGGATGGCTGCACGCCAATGTGAATATTGCGGTACCCGAACCGGTCCTTTTGAAGTCCACCATGTGAGGAAACTTAAGGATATCAAAGCGGGTACGGATAATTGGAAGAAACTAATGATTGCCCGTAACAGGAAAACATTAGTGCTCTGTCAAGTATGCCACGTCAATCTTCACCGAGGAACATTGCCAGACCGAAGAACCTTTGTTTGATCTAATGGAGAGCCGTATGCATAGAAATGTGCATGTACGGTTCGGTGGGGGGACAACGGCTAACCCGTTAGGGTGTACGTGTTCTACCCAACTTGTCCTCAGGTTCAAAACGAAAAGCCCCTTTTTGGGGCTTTTTTGCTTTAGAGGGCATTACGCCGAGAAGCCACCGTCAATCGTCAGGCTGGCACCGGTGATATATCCCGCCTCTGGCCCCGCCAGATAAGCCACAAAGCTGGCAATCTCTTCATCCTTACCATAACGGCCAACGGCCATCATCGGTTTCAACTGTTCGGCAAAATCGCCATCAGCCGGGTTCATATCGGTATCTACCGGGCCGGGTTGGACATTATTGACGGTAATGCCGCGTGAACCCAGATCGCGAGCCATACCCTTGGTTAAACCGACCAGCGCCGACTTGCTCATGGCGTAGATCGCCCCACCGGTAAACGGCATGCGCTCGGCGTTGGTGCTGCCAATATTGATAATGCGACCGTTGTCGTTCATATGGCGAGCTGCCTCCTGGCTTGCAACAAATACGCTGCGGACGTTAACGGCCAGCGTGCGATCCAGATCTGCTAACGACAATTCCGCCAGACTACCCATTGCCAGCACGCCCGCGTTGTTCACCAGAATATCCAGCTTGCCGAAGCTGTTTACCGTCTGGCGTATCGCCAGTTGCAGAGCCTCAGCGTCGGCACTGTCTGCACGGATGGCAATGGCTTGACCGCCAGCGGTCGTAATAGCTTCAACCACCTCATCGGCTTTATCGGGGGAGGAAACGTAGGTGAAAGCGACGGTTGCGCCTTCACGTGCCAAGCGCTTAACGATGGCTGCACCGATACCGCGTGAACCACCCTGGACAAAAGCCACTCGGCCTGACAGAAGTTGGGTTACCGACATGATATCTCTCCAAAAGTTGTGATGGTGATAAATAGCAACTGCAGTATCTGGGAAAACACAGGCAGGGGATTGCCAAAATGGGCCATGTGCCGGTTGGCTGGCGGGGATGGGTTACATTATAGAGTAGTCTGGTTGTTCCGGTTTTTACTACCGGTTAAAACGTGAAAAGCCCCTTGCGGGGCTCATAATCTGACGATTAGTTAAAGATTTCTGCGGTGCCGTACAGCTTGTTCTGGCCACCGGCGGACACGATGCGGTAAGAGTTGGCACCGGATGCGGCGGCTTTGCTTGCCAGTTCGGCTTCCAGAGCGCTCAGGTTGCTGGCACCGCTTACGGAAACCACACCGATTTTTTGTGCGTCGGCAGCGGGTTGGCTGGTGACCTGGTCAGCGGCAATGCTGGCGAAAGAAGCGGAAGTTAACAGTACAGCAGTAGCAAAAATTTTGATGCTTTTCATGATTCAATCCTCAGGGGTTTTGTTAGGTGAGAGGCTGTTGTCTCTCGATGTGTTGAATGATAGGCCACTTGGTGGGAATGGAAAATCGGATAGTTTTGAGTATCTTTGTCAAATAAAATGAATAAATAGTGTGATTGGCGATAGTTGAAATCACAACTACCTTTTAACCAGGGCGTTTAAGGAGTGTATGTGATGATGGCAGACCGGTTTATTGGCAGTTGGGCGCTGGTTTCTTCCGTATTCAAAGGGGAGGATGGGGCAATACATCACCCTTTGGGCGAGCAGGTGTTGGGGCGGCTCAACTATGAGGCCAACGGCACCATGGCAGCGCAGCTCTATAGCGCAACGCGGCCAAGGTTTGCCTCGGAGGATTTGGCGCAGGGCAGCGATCGAGAGATCCGCCCCGCCTTTGTGAATATGCTTTGTTACTTTGGCCGCTATCGGATTGATGAAGATAAACAGTGCATCATTCATCGGGTCGAGGGCTGTTCGTTCCCCAACTGGCTGGGTAGCCAGCAGATCCGCTTCTACAGTTTCACTGACGATAAACTCACATTACGCACCGTACCGTTGCAGCTGGGTAACAGCGTGCAAATTGGCGAGTTGGTGTGGCAACGGCTCCAGGCCGCTGAGGGAGAAAAATCATGATTATCGTGCATCATCTGAATAACTCACGTTCGCAGCGCATCTTATGGTTTCTGGAGGAGCTCGGTGTTCCCTATCAGGTTCTGCGTTATCAACGCGATAAAACCACCATGTTGGCACCGCCCGAGTTGAAAAAGATCCATCCGCTGGGCAAATCGCCGGTAGTGGTAGACGGCGATCTGACGCTGGCGGAATCGGGCGCCATTATAGAATATCTGCAGGAGGCCTATGATGCACAAGGGTTATTCACTCCCACGGATTTCCACGCCCGCCAGGAGTATCGCTATTGGCTGCACTATGCAGAAGGGTCGTTGATGCCGCTACTGGTAATGAAACTGGTGTTTAGCCGTTTAGGACATCCGCCAATCCCATGGGTGATACGCCCGGTTGCCGGGGCGATCGGTAAAGGGGTACAGAAAGAGTATCTGGATAAGCAGATTGCGACGCATCGCGATTATCTGGAGCAACACCTGAATAAAAACATCTGGTTTGTGGGCAATGAATTCAGCGCAGCAGATATCCAGATGAGTTTCCCGGTGGAGGCACTAGCTGGGCGAGGCGGGCTGGAGGGGTGCCCGAAACTACAAGACTATCTGCAACGCATTCACGCACGTCCTGCGTATCAGCGGGCTCTGGAACAGGGTGGGCCGTTTAGCGTGCTGGGTTGAAGGCTTGAACTATACTCGATAGGGTCACTTTCATAGGAGATAGCCCATGGCTACGCAAATTTTTGTTAACCTGCCCGTCAGCAATTTGCCCGCTTCTATCGAGTTTTTCCGCCAATTGGGGTTTACCTTCAACCCGCAATTTACCGATGACACTGCCGCCTGCATGGTCGTGAGTGAGAGTATTTACGTGATGTTGCTGTCTCACGAGAAATTCCAACTGTTTACCCCCAATCCTATCAGCGATGCCAACAAAGCGACGGAAGTGCTGATTTGCCTGTCTCAACCCAGCCGTGCTGCGGTAGATGCGTTGGTACGCAAAGCCATTGCCGCCGGTGGCAATACTTATAATCAGCCACAGGATTACGGCACTATGTATGGCCATGGCTTCCAGGATTTGGATGGCCATATCTGGGAGTTGATGTACATGGATGAGCAGGCGATGCAATCGCAATAATCTTTTCCGCCCCAAGCTGTCGGGGCGAACTTCCCCCTTTAAGTCGTAATGTGATAAACCTCACATCTTCAACAATGATGGCTGCCAATACGTTTTCGCATAAATTGTCGCGATCTTTAGTTGATCAGACGGTATAGAAGGCTAGATAATCGTTTGCCTTGAAAATCCCTCCCGGTAGCGTTTGGGATTTTTTGGGGCAAGACCACCATAAATCACCCGCTGCATGCGATGAGAGTTAAACGTTTGCCTTTTACACGGCGTCTGTTGCCGCGTTCCTGAAGGGTAAGGACGCGAACGTGACGGAAACGGTTTCGTAATGACCATGCATCAGTGGGATAACAAGCCATTTCATCCAGGCTGGCAGCAATGAAAAACAGGGGACAGCAACATGTCGAATTCTCAAGCAAATAACGCCGTGACACCCAAAGGCGGGCTTGATGCGTATTTTAAACTTACAGCACGGGGTACCAACGTGCGTCAGGAAGTGGTGGCAGGGTTAACCACCTTCCTGGCGATGGTTTACTCGGTGATCGTGGTTCCCAGCATGCTGGGTAAAGCCGGTTTCCCACCGACTGCGGTATTCGTTGCCACCTGCCTGGTTGCCGGTTTGGGATCGCTGCTGATGGGCTTGTGGGCCAACCTGCCGATGGCGATTGGTTGTGCCATTTCACTGACGGCGTTCACCGCCTTTAGCCTGGTGCTGGGTCAGCACATCAGCATTCCCGTGGCGCTGGGCGCGGTATTCCTGATGGGGATCCTGTTTACCATCATCTCGATTACCGGTATCCGTTCCTGGATCCTGCGTAACCTGCCAATGGGAGTGGCGCACGGCACCGGTATTGGTATCGGCCTGTTCCTGCTGCTGATCGCGGCTAACGGTGTCGGCCTGGTGGTGAAGAATCCGCTGGATGGCTTGCCGGTCGCGCTGGGGGCATTTACCTCGTTTCCAGTGGTGATGACGTTAATCGGGCTGGCGGTGATCTTCGGCCTGGAAAAACTGCGTGTGCCAGGCGGCATCTTGCTGGTTATTATTGCCATTTCGGTTATCGGCCTGATTTTTGACCCGGCGGTGAAATATCAAGGGTTATTCGCCATGCCTAGCCTGGCGGGGCCAGATGGCAAATCGCTGATCTTCAGCCTGGATATCATGGGGGCGTTACAACCGGTGGTGTTGCCAAGCGTGTTGGCATTGGTAATGACTGCGGTGTTCGACGCCACGGGCACCATCCGTGCGGTTGCCGGGCAGGCCAATCTGCTGGATAAAGATGGCCAGATTATTAACGGTGGCAAAGCGCTGACTTCCGATTCCCTGAGCAGCATCTTCTCCGGGCTGGTTGGGGCTGCACCTGCCGCGGTTTATATCGAATCTGCCGCGGGTACGGCGGCGGGCGGTAAAACCGGCCTGACGGCCACCGTGGTCGGGCTGTTGTTCCTGCTGATCCTGTTCCTGTCGCCGCTGTCCTATCTGGTGCCAGTGTATGCCACCGCTCCTGCGCTGATGTACGTTGGCCTGCTGATGTTGAGCAACGTCACCAAGCTGGATTTCGACGACTTTGTCGACGCCATGGCCGGTTTGCTGTGCGCGGTGTTTATCGTGCTGACCTGTAACATCGTGACCGGCATCATGCTGGGCTTCAGTTCACTGGTGATTGGCCGCGTGTTCTCTGGTGAATGGCGTAGGCTGAACATCGGTACCGTGTTAATCGCGGTGGCGCTGGTGGCGTTCTATGCTGGCGGCTGGGCAATTTAAGCCTTCCTTCAATGGGGCTGACCTCCGGCCCCGTTGTTTATCCTCTTCAGACTATTCTCCTTATCTTCTGCGACGTGTTTTGAAAGGCACAACAAGCTTTATCCGTACCTAAAAAAGTGATCTACTATCCAGATACTTTTACCCGCGCTTTGGTGATACGAGCTCAAGAGTCTAAGGAAAGCATGGAAATCTTTTTTACAATCCTCATTTTGATCCTGGTGGTCTCCCTGTCTGGGGTGGTAACACGTATGTTGCCGTTCCAGATCCCGTTACCTTTAATGCAGATCGCCATTGGGGCCTTGCTGGCCTGGCCGCATTTCGGGCTGCACGTTGATTTTGACCCCGAACTGTTTTTAGTGCTGTTTATTCCACCGTTGCTGTTTGCCGATGGTTGGAAAACACCGACACGCGAATTCCTGCACCACGGGCGTGAAATCCTGGGGTTGGCCTTGGTGCTGGTGTTGATCACCGTTGTCGGCGTGGGTTATCTCATTTACCTGATGGTGCCAGGGATCCCATTGGTCGCCGCGTTTGCGCTGGCTGCAGTGTTGTCACCTACCGATGCCGTGGCTCTGGGGGGGATCGTCGGCAAAGGGCGCATCCCAAGAAGTATCATGGGGGTGTTGGAAGGCGAGGCGTTGATGAATGACGCTTCCGGCCTGGTATCGCTGAAGTTTGCCATCGCGGTGGCGATGGGGACCATGGTGTTTACCGTCGGTGGTGCCACTATGGAATTCCTGAAGGTGGCGATCGGTGGTCTGCTGGCCGGTGTGGCGGTGACCTGGACCTACAGTAAATCGCTGCGCGTGATGAGCCGTTGGAGCGGAGACGATCCGGCCACGCAGATTGTGCTGTTGTTGTTGTTACCTTTTGCTTCCTATCTGATCGCCGAACATATCGGCGTGTCCGGCATTCTGGCTGCCGTCGCCGCGGGGATGACCATCAGCCAGTCTGGCGTGATCCGTAACGCACCACTGGCCATGCGTTTGCGTGCGAACAGCGTCTGGGCGATGCTGGAGTTCGTGTTCAACGGCATGGTGTTCATCATGCTGGGGCTGCAACTGCCGGGGATCCTGGAAACCTCGATCGTGCAGGCTGAGCTGGATCCGACCATCGAGACCTGGTATCTGTTCACCGACGTGGCGATTATCTATGCCGCGCTGCTGGTGCTGCGTTTCAGCTGGTTGTGGGTGATGAAAAAGGCCAGCAATCGCTTTATGAAAAAGCGCCCTCTACAGTTTGGCGATTACAGCATACGTGAGCTGTGGGTTGCTTCTTTCGCTGGCGTACGTGGGGCGATTACGCTGGCTGGTGTGCTCTCTATCCCGCTGTTACTTAGCGATGGCACCGCCTTCCCGGCGCGCTATCAACTGGTGTTTATCGCCGCCGGAGTGATCTTGCTGTCACTGATCGTTGGCGTACTGGCGTTACCGTTATTGCTGCGCGGGGTGCATGTCGCAGACAAGAGCGCCAGCAAGACCGAAGAACGTATGGCGATTGCCATGGCTGCCGAGGTAGCGATTGAGAGCATCAACAAGATGGAAGAACGGCTGGCGGCAGACACCGAGGAAAACCTCGATCCGCAGTTGCTGAAAGAGGTCAGTTCCAGGGTGACCGGGATGTTGCGGCGGCGTATTGCCAGTAAAGACGATATCGAAAATGCGCTGGCGTTGGAAAACCTCGAACGGCGTTTCCGTTTGACCGCCTTGCGGGCGGAGCGTGGTGAGCTTTATCACCTGCGCGCCACGCAAAAAATCAGCAATGAGACGCTGCAAAAACTGCTGCACGATCTCGATTTGCTGGAAGCCTTGCTGGTTGAGCGAGAAGGCTAACCACATCTTTATGGGGCCGCTATGCGGCCCCTATCTTACTCAGCCAAGGCTTCGGCATCTCGATCCCCTTGCGCTTTACTCTCCTTGCTTTGGATCAGCTTTAACGCCAGATACAGGTCGGGAACCAGGATCAGTTTATTCTCCTTGCTGCCGGAGCGATCCAGGCGAAACCAGCGTGTCAGTTCGGTACGGCGGCCTGCGAGCACCAGTCCAATCCCTCGCAGTTGCAGATCCCGCTTCAATTCTTCGACAGCCGCGAGCACGCTGATATCCGCATGGGTGAAGCTGGCCACTGCGTCAATCACCACCCAACGTGGCTGGCTCGGCGCTCCATCTACCAGAGTGGCGATCCGCCGCTTGAAATAGGCGACGTTAAAATAGGTCAACGGCGAATTAAAGCGGTACATAATGACGCCATCGACAGGCTGGATCCCGTTGCTCTTGTCCAGCGAATGGATCATACCGTCTGCATTGACCCCCAGCAGTTGCTCGGTAGGCCGGAAAACCGTCTGTAGAAACTGCAACAGACCCAGCAGCACCGCCAGCCCAATGCCGGGAATGATCCCTACCAGCAGTACGCTCAGGAAAGTAAACAGCGCCAGGTAGAACGCGGGGCGATTGCGTTTACGCAGCCGGAAAATGCTGCGCATATCCAGTAGCGACCAAGAGGCATAAATCAGCACCACGCCAAGTACCGGGATGGGGATAAACTGCAGCGGCTCGCTAAAAAATGCCACTACCAAAGCGATCGCCAGCGCGGCAATCACCGAAACCAGCTGGCTTTTGCCACCGTTGGCATCATTAACGGCGGTACGGGAGTTGGCACCGCTGATGGCGAATCCCTGCGAAAGTCCGGAGACGATATTTACCAGCCCCAGCGCTCGAAACTCGCTGTCGGCGTCAACTTCGTAGCCATTTTTTGCCGCAAAGCTCCGGGTGGTCAGCATCATGCTGACAAAGCTGACTACGGCCAGGTTGAGCGCCGGGATCACCAGATCGCGCAGCAGCCCGGGTTTAAAATCAGGCCATGACACCATGGGCAAACCGCCACCGGTATAGCCTCCAACCGTTTCAATGCCAAAATGCGGCAAATTCGCCGCCCAGGTCAACGCCGTCGTCAGCACCACGGCGAACAGCGGTGCGGGCCAGTTAGGCCGGGCATAGTGGATGCCAAGCAGGATCAGCAGCGTCAGCAGTGACATAAGCACCGTGGGCCAATGGCTGTTGAGCAAGTTAACCGGTAGCGCGTAAATGCGTTCAATCAGCTCGCTGGAGGGCGAGGAAAAACCGAATATCTTGCTGATCTGGTTGACGATAATCGTAAGCGCCACACCGTTGAGCAACCCATTGAGGATCGGGCGTGACAGTAGGTCTGCAATGGCTCCCAGCTTGAAGCGGCTGGCAATCAGGCACCAGGTTCCCATCATCAGGGTCATCACGATGGTCAATTGCCAGTGCAGTTCGGTATGGCCAGCCGCTAGCGGAGTGACTACTGCGGCGATGACCGCGCAGGTGGCTGCATCAGGCCCGACGATAAGCTGACGCGATGAGCCAAAAATGGCGTAGGCGATCATCGGTAGAATACAGGAGTAAAGCCCGACGATGGCGCTCACGCCAGCCAACTCGGCGTAGGCAATCGCCACCGGTAATGCCACTGCCGCCACCGAGAGGCCAGCTCGGATATCAGGTTTCAACCAGCTACGCTCGTAAGCGAGCAGGTTCATCAGGCCAGGCGCGATACTCTGGAGGGATTTCCGCTGCATATCTTTTCCATCCGGCTGAATAAAGGGGCATGCTGTCTCTTTCGTTGGCCGGAAGAGTAAATCAGCGGTTTTTTAGTGATTTTTGGTGAGCATTAGCCGAAGTATAGCAGGGGATTGTGACCTGAATTTTGCGGCACGGGGCCTGATATTAGACTTTATTTTCGCTGGTGCAGGAATGGAGAGACTGAAGGTGCAACAGATTTATGTTGCACCTGACTTTGGCCCCGTACAGCTCCCTCGCCCTTTGGGAGAGGGCCGGGGTGAGGGGAAACAGACGACGATTAAGACTGAGGCCAGTACTCCCGGCAGCAGGCAATCCAGGCCTGGGCGCTGTGGGAAAGGTAGCTGCCCTGGCGCCAGATCAGCCCCACTTGCCATTCCATTCGTGGCTCCAGTGGCAGCCAGATCAGGTTTTCTTTATCCAGCCATTGGCAGACTGGCTCTGGTAAGGTGGCAATTCCCACGCCGGCCTGCACCATCGCTGCCAGAAAATCCCACTGGCCGCTGCGTACGGCAATCTTGGGTTCAAAGCCCGCCTGCTGAAAAGCTGCCATCAGCATTTTATACAGCGTGAAGTCTTCGTTATAAATCAGGATTGGCCACTCGGCCAGCTCATTGATCGCGATGCTGGTGCGGTTGAGCCAGTGTGCCGTCTTTGGCACAACTACGCACATCGGGTGGCTTAGCAGGGGCAAAAAGGTCAACGGCTGGTCAGATACTGCGGGCAGTATCGTCATCGCCAGATCCAATTCTCCGGTTAACACCGCCTGTTCGACCGAAAGACCGCCCAGTTCGGAGATCTTCAATTCGATACCCGGATAGGTCTGGCGGAACTGGCGGATCAAACCGGCGATCTGCCTGCCGACCATCGGTGGAATACCCAGCCGCAGCACCCCCTTTTTCACCGAGCTGATGTCCTCCAGTTCGGCCTCCAGCTGGCGGAATTCATCCAGGATCGCCAGGCCGCGCTGATAAACCGCCTGCCCGCTGTCGGTGAGGTGCAGCTTGCGCCCTTCGCGCACCAGCAGTGTGCACTCCAACTCGTCTTCCAGATGGCGCAACATCTTGCTGATGGTGGGTTGGGTAACAAACAGCTTCTCGGCCGCGCGGGTGAAACTCTGCTGGCGAACCACTTCCACAAAATAACGCAGGGTGCGGACATCCACTTTGGGCTCTCCTGAAGGCGGTGCTGCCGGGAAACTATTCCCTTACGGCATGATGTTGATGATTTTAATTCATTTCAGGCAGGGTTTCCCGGCTGCGTATACTGTAAGCCGTGATTTTTTCTGAGGTTACTTTCATGTCTCTGGCGTTACGCCGTGCTGCGCCTGCTTTTCTGCTCCGCCTACAGGTGCCCATCCAGGTAGTGCTGTATGCTTTGTTATTCCTGCTTGCCGATCGGCTGGTGCAACAGTTTCATCTGCCTTTGCCCGCCAACATCGTGGGTATGTTGATGATGCTGGCGCTGATCCTGTTGCGCATTTTGCCGTTGAACTGGGTAAAAGCGGGGTCGCGTTGGCTACTGGCCGAAATGCTGCTGTTTTTTGTGCCAGCAGTGGTGGCGGTAGTGAACTATGCCCAACTGTTGATGGTGGAGGGCTGGAAGATTTTTCTGGTGATCGCTATCAGCACCATGCTGACGCTGGGAGCGACCGGGCTGGTGGTGGATCGCGTTTATCGTTTCGAGATCTGGCTGCAACGGCGGAAAATGCGTAATGAATGACGTGATCCTCAGCATCACCTGCCTGGTGGTGACATTGGTACTCTACTTTGCCAATAAAAGGCTCTACCGCCGCCGCCGTAGCCTGCTGTTGATGCCGTTGGTGCTGACGCCGATGGTATTGGTGCTGTTGCTGGTGGTGACGCATATCTCCTATCAGAGCTATATCGGTGAAACGCACTGGCTGCTGTGGCTGCTTGGCCCGGCAACTATTGCCTTTGCCGTGCCGGTATATGAAAACCTGCATATTATTCGTCGCCATTGGCTTTCTCTAACTGCCGGGGTGCTTACCGCTGTGGTGGTAGCCGTTTACAGCTCGGTGTGGCTGGCCCGTTGGTTGACGTTGCCTGATGAGGTGCAGCGTAGCCTGGCAGTGCGTTCCATTACGACGCCGTTTGCGCTGGAAGCGGCGAAGCAGATGGGCGGCCAACCTGACTTGGTGGCGCTGTTTGTGGTGATCACTGGCGTGTTTGGGATGGCGGTAGGTGATATTCTGTTCCTGCGCCTCTCGGTGCGCAGCGGTCTGGCAAAAGGAGCGGGGCTTGGTGCCTCTTCCCACGGAGCTGGTACCGCCAGAGCCTATGAGATAGGTCAGCAAGAAGGCGTAGTGTCCAGCCTGGTGATGATGTTAGCGGGGATTATCACGGTGATCGGGGCGCCATTGATTGGCCGCTTGATGTGGTAATGGGGGCAGGATTAGCCCCCGACAAGGTTTAGCGAGCGGCCTGGACCAGGGCCACAATCAGTGGGGAAAGCTCCCCACGTAACGCTGCACGTTCTGACTGGAACAGGGTAGCGGCATAAAAACGGTGCCCTGGCAGCTCCACCGAGCGAACATCGCCTTCAATATCATGCCCACTGATAATCAGTGGGTGTTGCTCCAAATCTGCCACAAATTCAGGGTTAACCCCAAAGTTACAGTGGTAGCCTTCGTGAGTCTCCAGCTTGCCATAGGCGCGGGCAATCAGCGAATTTGGCTGAAACAGGATGGTGCCGGTTTTCTCAACCAGTGAACAGCTCAGCGGTGCGATCACCAAGCGGCCCCCGCTATCGGTCTCCGCGTGGCCAGCATCGTGCCAACCCATCGCATTGCGAGCATATTCCACCACCGCATATTGAAACCCACCGCAAGACCCCAGAAAGGGGATGTTGTGCTCGCGAGCATGGCGGATCGTCATAAAGACGCCGTCATCGTTGCGATACGGGCTGCCAGGGACCACCCAGATAGCATCGTAGCCCTGTAGGGCAGAGACATCGGTCAACGTTTCTGTGGGGAGCCATTGGGATTGGATATCAAGATTCAGGTGTGAAGCGGTAAGTTGGAGAGCGACGGGGATGGCTTGGTGGGCAACAATTTCGCTGCAGTAATCACCAATCAGAGCGAGACGAACCTGTGTTTTCATCGTTTCTTTTTCCTGAGCGGGTAAAAAAGGATGTTACAGCAGAGTTAAAAACGGGTCTGTGGATTTTTCAGGGGGGAGCACAAAATGTTCGAGGGATTGAGAGCGTGCTACACATTGTTTGCCGTATCTGATTTCGGCTCCGTACGGCACCCTCTCCCTGTGGGAGAGGGTTGGGGTGAGGGGGATTGCCGCTCTCGGCTGAGCAACAGCACCTGCCAGAAAGCGGGTTTAATACAGTGAGGGCGAACCCGCCGGGCGCGTTTTGAAGCGGCGGTGCAGCCACAGATATTGCTCTGGAGCACGCATGATCTCTTTCTCTACCACTTTATTCATGTAGGCGGCAGCGGCCACTTCATTGTCAATTGGGTAGTCTTCTAACGCCGGCTGGATCAGCAGATCGTAGCCACAGCCTTTCGGGCGGCGGATCAGCACGACCGGCACCAGCGCCGGTTTGGCCATGCGGGCCAGCATAAAGGTACCGCTGGTGGTCGCTGCCTGATCGACGGCAAACAGCGGGGCAAACACGCTGCCACGCGGGCCGTAATCCTGATCGGGAGCAAACCATACGGCTTCGCCACGCTTCAGGGCTTGCACCATGCCGCGCAGATCTTTGCGATCCAGCATGGCTTTGTTGGAGCGCATACGGCCTTTGGTTTGTGCCCATTCCATCGCTTTATTGTTATGTGGACGATACATAGCCATCATTGGCTGACACAACCCCATCGCCCGGCCACCCAGCTCCAGCGACATGAAATGCACCCCAATTACCAGCACGCCACGGCCATTTTGTTGGGCCTGTTTCAGGTGGTTGATGCCGGTTACGTTGAACCAGCGCTTTACGCGTTTATCTGACCAGAACCAGGCTATGCCGGTTTCCAGCAGGCCCATACCGAGGGATTCGAAGTTACCGATAATTTTACGTTCGCGCTGCGCTTCATCCATCTCCGGGAAGCACAGTTCAAGATTGCGGCGGGTGATCGACACGCGGCGTTTCAAGAAGCGCATAGAGGTGCGGCCCATCCACCCGCCGAGCTTGTGCAGCACGGGATAGGGCAGTTGAACCAGCAGGAACAGTATCGCCAGGCCAAACCAGGTCAGCCAGTAGCGTGGGTGCAGTAACGCAAGTTTAAAAGTTTGTGGACGCTTCATATCAACTCTGTATGCGAAATGGGGTAGAAACCTGTAGCGCATAAAGAAGCGACTCAATAGCGATACCATACTCTGACACCCAGTCATGACGATCGTTTAGCCGTTGACTAAACCTTTACATTCGAAGGGCGGTTCGCACTGCTATCAGACTTCGGAAGGACGGCTGCTTGCCAGCGAAGGGGCTCTCGTATTTGCGATTATACCACACAAAACGTGGGTGTGAGAGTGGGTGGGGGATTCGTCTACAAAGGGTTATCCGAGGGCTATTTGGGTATTTCCTGTTAGTTATGTTGATTCTTTGTTTATATGAGGTATGTCCTTCTATACTGGAAGGAAATGGTTCCTTTCTTTGCATACAAGGATGGTTGATTTGAAAAAGCTTTTCATCTCGGCGGCGTTAACCGGTTTTTTCGCCAGTCACCCTAGCTACGCCGCAGACAGTTACCTGGTTTATAACACGAATAATGTTGCCGTCTTCCAGGTACGCTTCTTTGATGTGGGTGATGGCCCTTTTATGCCGAACTATCCGCAGCCAATTGAGTCGACCTGGGATCTGAATCACCAACAGAAAGAAAAAATACTGGATGCCATGCGGTACTGGGCTGAAGTTATTACCCCCAGACCCGATCAATTGCCAGCCATCATCAACGTAGGCACTTTTAATGAGGTGAATGCTGCAGGCTCCAGCGAATCGGTAACCGATGGTGTAATCAGCATTACACAACTGCAGGGGGCTTTGAACGGTATTGATACCGGCGAGCTAACCTTCGGTTCTCATGGCCAATTTATCATGGGAAAAATGGATTTTGATAATATTCCCTATGTTCCAGCGCAATTACCCCGCTCCGGAAAAACGGATCTGGTCAGTGTTGCCGTTCATGAATTGGCTCATGGGTTGGGTATCTCTAATATGGCCACCGATTGGGCTGGGGAGGGGACATTTACCCCAGCTTTTGACGCCGATCAGCCTTTTGGTTCCTGGACTGAGCATCTGCGTGATGACAATGGAAATCCGGCACGTCCCGGCCAGGTCATACTGTGCAAAGGGTGCAATAACGCATGGGATCCGCAAGGTTTTGATGTGCGCCTTGATAAGGGGTATTTCGCGGGTAAGCACGTGGATGAAGTGCTGGCGGGCGCCATGCCCGGCGTTCCGGTGAAAATGTTGGCTGATGATGGCTCGGTTGACGATAACTATATGAGCCATATCGAGCTGAAAAACAGCATGATGAGCCACCAGAATTACCGCAACTACACCACGTTTATGGAAGCCGAGTTGGCGTTATTGCAGGACATGGATTATCAGATCGACCGGCGTAATTTCTTCGGTTTTTCGCTCTACGGTGATGGGCAGACGCTGGTTAATCGACAGGGCTACTTTTTACGTAACAAGCAGGGCGATGGCTACATCACGGGGCAGTATAATACCGCGACATTGGGCGTTGGTTTGCATGTTTACGGCAGCAATAACCACATCTTCCAGCAAGCGGATCTGTTAACACTGGGCGCCGGTGGAGCAGGTATTCGTATCGATGGGCAAAACAACACGCTGAACGTTGAGCCTGGCACTCGCGTCTACGCTGACGGGGTCAATGGCCGCGGCGTGATGTTTGCTTATGGCAAGAACCACAATCTCATTCAGCGTGGCGATGTTCAAGCGCTAGGCGCTAATGGCGTTGCTCTCAGTTTTGATTTTGGCAATAACCTGCTGGGCAACGATGTGGATTACCGGGGATCCTGGATACATTATGTTGGTGGACAGGTTGCAACATTATTGCCGGAGCTACAGGGAGCGCTGGTCAATAATGCGGATATTAGCGGCCGGGTTGCCGCTAAAGGTGCGGCGATTTATATCTCGCCAAACGCGCTGGTCAACAATATCAATCTATTAAATGGTGCTCAGCTGGAAGGGAATATCTACTCGGATTATAACCAGTTGGATGAGCATGGCCAGCAGCGCCTGACCCAGTTTACCTTTGGGCGCCTGGCCAATTTGCAAGGGCAGGCAACCGATCAGGCAGACCCCAAATTCCGGTTCAACTATCGGGGAAATATTGAAGGTATCGACAATCTGGCGCTGAGCACTCGCGGGGGGATCACTTCGCTTAATGGTCACCACCAGATTTACAGCATGTCTATCGCACCAGGTTCCACGCTGGCTGGCAACAGCGATTATACCTTGAACCCGGCGGGCCGCTTTGTGAATGACGGTATCCTCGCGCCGGGGAATTCGCTAGGGCAAATCGAGGTCACCGGCCTCTATCAACAGGGCGAGAAGGGGCAGTTGCTGTTAGAGGTCGATGGCCGTGGTGGACACGATACCCTGGTGGTTAATGGCCATGCTGCATTCAACGGTCAGCTAACGTTTGCGCCTCAGCCAGACTGGTATGCCACAGACTGGCGGCTGGATTCGGGCGAGATGCTGAAAGCCACCTCGCATAGCGGAGAATTCAGCACGGTGGACGGGTTACTCAGTTCGCCTACGCTGGCCTTGCAGGCAACGCCGCAGGGTGAGGATCGTTGGCAACTCGCGATGTTGCGTGCAGACAACGCCTACAGCCAGTATGCCCAGGACAGCAATGCGCGGCAGGTTGGCCAGGCGCTGGACCACATTGTGTCTGGCGCGGGTGCAGACATCCAGCCGTTGTACCGCACATTGGACTTCTCTGCTGTCGACGGACGGAGCATCAGCAGCGCTTTGCAGCAACTTTCGCCCGCAGCCTACAGTGCGATGTTCGCCAGTTCTCTTAATCGCGAACAACAGATTACGCGGATCGTCAGCGGATCTCATTCCACCACGCCAGAGCAGCAGGTTGCAGGCGAATGGCATAGTTTTGCCATACCCTTTGGTGGCGGTTTTTGGCAGCAGCGCCAAGGCGATCGGGTTGGCTATGATGCCAGCAGCTACGGCATAGTCTTTGGTGCTGAAAAGCACAGTGAGCAGAATAGCGACTGGGTTTATGGCTTCCATGGTGCGGTCAGTGGGCAATCGGTAACGGTCAAATCACCGGAAAACGCCACCGGTAAAACCACGGCTTTCGATCTGGGCATCCAGGCTCGTTATGCCGCCGATCGGCAAGCGGGGATGTATTTATTCGGCAATGGTCGGTTTGGCATTGAAGATAGCCGTTTGGATCGCAGCATCAGCGTCGAGACTTATCAGGCGAGCCAACATGCCAGTTGGACCGGCCTGGCGGGTTCTGTAGCTGCTGGTGGCGGCTACCGCTGGGCGCTGAATGACCAATGGAGCGCTGGCCCGGTGGCCGCACTGAATTACACGACCCTGCATCGCCCAAGCGTGACGGAAACGGGCAACGACAGTAGCCGCCTGGCGCTAGGTTCTAGCACTTTTGATTCTCTGCGCTCCAGCATTGGGGTCAACAGCAGTTGGGATCTTCCGCTCTCTTCGGGCGCTGCTATTGCTGCCGATCTGCAACTTACCTGGGATCATGAGTTGCTGGATAGCGACGTATCGCAAGAAGCCTCTTTCGCCAACTACCGCACGGCGAGCTTCAGCAACAAGAATCAGGTGACTGGGCGTGACTCCATGGGGGTGAAAGCCGGAGTTCGTTACCAAATCAATAGGGATGTGGAGCTGGGCTTGGGGGTAGAGAGCGATCTGTTCCGTTCTGGTTATGACTCGGTAGCGGGTAACCTATCGGCCACCTGGCGTTTCTGACAGGCCGGTATGATAAAAGAAAAAGGCGCTTGACCCATGAGGTAAAAGCGCCTTTTTTCAACAGCTTGACTGACTAGTATCAGTTCATGCCGTATTCTATGAACCACTGTTTTTTATGGTTTGTTAATAAGTGTTGTTGTTTAATTATGTATTTGTAATTAAATGATAATTTGATTTTCATTGTTCGTGCTTGTTTATTGTGGTTTAGCCTATTACATTAGTTCGTGTATCACGTGGTATATCACGTAAGGATGATGAACTGAGATTTCAGGCGGTTTTATGGCTGGCGGCACGAACAAGCTAAGTGACAAAAAACTAAGAGCACTACTCAATACTCCCCGGGAAAAAGAAGCCGTGATAGCTGATGGTAGTGGGCTAACTATCAGGATTTCGAAGTCTGGCGTAATTAGCTGGGTGTATACCTACCGGTTGGGTGGCCGAAGCGCAAAGTTGGAACGTCTTAAACTCGGGAATTACCCGGATATGAGTCTTAAGCTAGCAAGAGAAAAGCGCGATCAGTGCCGTTCTTGGCTGGCAGACAGCAAAGATCCAAAGCATCAGTTAAACCTCACGACAGCGGAAACCCTTAAGCCTGTCACTGTTGAAGATGCTCTGAGGTACTGGATCAAAGAGTACGCAGTCGATCACCGCGCCAACGTCGAACGGCATAAGGCCCAGCTCGGCAAGCATGTTTACCCATATATTGGTGCTTTGCCATTGTCACAGTGTGAAACACGCCATTGGCTGGAATGTTTTGATCGGATGAAGAAAGAAACTCCGGTGGCGGCGGGATACGTTTTCCAGATGTGTAAGCAAGCCCTCAAGTTCTGCCGTGTGCGCCGCTATGCTATCAGCAACGCCCTGGACGATCTGACGATACCCGATGTGGGTAGCAAGCAGGATAAGGGTGATAGGAGTCACACTGACGATGAAATCGGGCAAATATGGAAAGCCAGTCAACAATTAAAATTCAAACCTTATTACGCCGCTATGCTTCGTTTGCTGGTGGTGTTCGGCTGCCGTTCCCAAGAAGTCAGGTTGTCCACCTGGCCAGAATGGGATCTGAAAAGGTGGGTGTGGACGGTACCCAAGGAACACAGTAAGGGAGGAGCTAAAATAGTTCGTCCAGTGCCAGAAGCCATGAGGCCGCTTATCGAGGATTTACACCGCCAGCATAAAGACAGCGGCTTACTGTTGGGTGAGATAAAGGAATCAAGCGCAGTAAGCGCTTGGGGCCGCCTGGTCTGGAAGCGTTTGGGTCACGTTGAACCCTGGTCGCTTCACGATATCCGGCGCACGTTCGCCACCAAACTTAATGATCTGGGGGTTGCTCCGCACATTGTTGAACAGTTGCTCGGCCATATTATGCCGGGAGTGATGGCGGTATATAACCTAAGTCAATATATGCCAGAAAAGTTGGAAGCGTTGAATATGTGGTATGAGCGCTTAGGGCTACTGGCTGGTGATCATGAAAACGTTGTTTTGTTGAAGGTGAAACATGAAAAATAATAATGTATCTATTCCATTTTTATATTGTAAGTTGGATCGTGCGGCAAAATTGTTAAATTGCGAGCCTATTGACTTGATTCACCTTGGAGTTGTTGGTGGTATAGAGCTTTGTGTAATGCTTAAAGGGTTTTATTCTGAGGTTTTTCTCACTAAAGAACAACTATTGCCAGGTGATGAACAGGCGTTAATAAAACGATTTTGTCAATATTCTTCTTTCCATTTTAAAAAAAAAGATAAAAATAAATCATGGATGGAAGAAATAGAATGGGTGAGTGATGAGATATTCTGTGCAAAAGGGCATGCTTATGGGCTTTGGGTTCTTACTGATGGCATTGAACATCTTGAACATTTTGGTGAAATGACGCACCAAGGCTCACTTTTCTTGCCAGGATCGAATCATCACATTGTCATTAGCCATACTGTGGGGCTTGATGAAAAAAATCCTTACCCACCGGTAAATATTACTCTTAATGATGTTTACATAACAAAGTCAGACATAGATAAAATCATGAGTGGCAAAGTTGGTGAGCTAAGCATCAACACCAGGGTTCGTGATGATATATATGAAGTAAAAAATGTGTCGAGAATTACAGAAAATAAAAAGAATAAACTAATTAAAGCCCTCATCGAGGTAGCATACGGAAAGGGTTCATCAGAACGGCCTCGTTCGCTTCTTAATGAGGAAAGATCGACCGGTGAACTGTTGATAGACCTTCATAAAATGGGTATAGAACCACCGGTAACAGGTTCAACCCTTGCTGCTTATCTGAAGGATGTAGAGCTTGATTATGTGGAAGTCTACACACCGCCTGTGGAAAATTCCAAAAAGTAATATTCCTGCACCATAAGCTCCTTGCGAACTAAAGCAAACCGTAAGGAGCCGTAATGAACAATCAAATATATACCACTGACCGTACTATTCGCGAACCCGAGTGTCATAAGATCACTGGGTTATGCCGTACTACTCGCTATTTAATGGAAAAAGAAGGCAAATTTCCTGCTCGCCGGAAACTTGGCGGCCGAGCTGTCGGTTGGATTCTGTCAGAGATTCTGACCTGGCAGCAAAGTCAGCCAAAAGTCACCAGTGATAAAGTGGTGTGAGGCAGTTATGGCATATAAAATAAAAGCGGCCTTGCAAGGCCGCCAGAATCGTTTCACGGGATCGAAGCAAAGAGCGAATATCGCACCGATCGAGCTGGTCAACTTAACCGGAGGCGGAATTTTACCAACGGACTTGGATGATTTTAATTGTAGGTCGGGTATACATTTCAATTCTGTTTCTGGCACACAATTTGCGCTCCATCAGCCTTTTGGCTCTATACCTTGCCTGCGGAGTTCTTCCCGGGCTAATTCTTTGAACCAGTTGCCAAGGCTAACACCAGATTTGGCTGCGGCTTCGTCCAGTTGTTCCCGCAGTTCTGGGGAAATTCGGATTTGGAACGTCGGTGATTTACCAGAGACGGATTGTTTAGTATCACGTTTAATAGTTGACATGTACGTACCCACAAGATTAGGATTAAAACATTCAGGTACGTACCCTAGCATATGGGAGCCTGAAAATAAAACGCCCTCGAAAGGTATTCGCAGTACCAAACGAGGGCTCACCAAACCGTTAAGTGAGGTAACGATTATGGCTGACATCCAGTCTACCCAAACTCGCCCTAAATATCACTTCCGCTTCCTGGCCCTCGATCGTGCGAATCGGAAAGCTGCGCCTTGCTGCATATCCGTTGACGCCAGTTCTGAGCGTGAAGCTCGCAGCATTTTGGCACCGTACTTCATCTTGTCTTTGGCGGCGCAGTTGCCAGTGTGTGGTGAAAATCCCCAAACAGATTTATCTATTTCGAAAATCGAAATGGTTGAAGGTATGGCGCAAATCACCTCCCCTTTAACCGCTGGGAAAAAACCTACGGTTCGGGAGGTGCGCCATGCATAGCTTATCTCAAACCCTCACCTCATCGATCCTGTTGGTACGCCAGTGCAAAGCGTTGAATAGGGTTCTTATCTCCGATATGGAAATGGATACCGAGGATTTTGAATCGCTGGGCATGATTCTGGCCGAAAAATTGGCGATTCTCGATACTCTGCTTTGCCAGGCAGAAATAGCTCAAGTGCGGGGGCAATGATGGATCAGATGAAATACATCGAACTGGAGAAACGCGTTCAGGCGCTCGAACTGGCTTTGGCTGCTATCCAGCATAAAGACATTGTGCCGGAAGGCATGGCTCCATTAACCACGCTGGCAGCTGAAATGGGTTTTTCCACCAGCAAAGCGGAAGAATTGGCACGCAACTGCGGCGTAATGATCGTTCGCCAAGGCACTGGCCACATCGTGCATGAAGCGAAGTTCCGTGAAGCGGCGCTGCTGGTAATCAGGGGAGCCAAACGGAAATACGGCAGCAAATACTGGTTTCACCCGACGATCGGTAAATTCATCATGACTAAGGGAGCCCTAGCATGAGAAATGCACCGAATGTTAAGCAGTTGCCAAGAGATAAGCTTACGGAGGCGATTATTTTCGCTGGTGCAGATGCTTATGCCCACGCTCAGCATTGGATAGAGAGCGAGGGAAAAAGGCACGGTGATAATATTCCGCCTGTTTATCTAGGTAGTAAGCAGTTGGCTGATCTGGGTAACCTGCGCATTATCGACAAAGGACGACAGTCTGCCCGCGTTTATCTGGCCGGTAATATAGAACCCATTCAGATTAATGCTATTGGCGAAAAATTGGCTCTGGCGGGCGTGCTGGAGGCGAAACTCTACAAGGGTATTCCCGATCGAGATCCGGAGAATTGGCGGGAGTATTTAGCCAGGGTGCGCGAACAGGCCGAACACGGAGAAAGTCTGGTAGAGGAAATTAAACGGGCAAAGGGGAAGCATGGGCCATCAGACGAACTGGCCCCACGCGTAGAATCCCGCCCTGGTGGCTTGTATTGGGTGACCCCAAAAATCGATAAACAGTCTGGAGAGGTGATCCGCCCCGGTCAGTGGTTATGCGGCGTGGTGGATGTACTGGGCGCGGGTGAAGGTGACGGTAGCGATTTTGTGATCTTGCGCTGGCAACCGATAGGAAACCGTCCGGAACGAACAGAAGCTATCCAGGCTGGTGATATTGGTAATCGTGAGGGCTGGACTCGATTGAGTAACCGGGGATTACGCGTCACAGCAAATCCCCGTCTACGAGCCATTCTTGCCGATCATCTGACTGACAGTGATACCGGCGAACTGTGGAATGTAGCTACGCTTTCAGGTTGGCAGCACGGCGCTTATATCATGCCAGATGGCGAAATCATCGGCGACGCGGAAAAGCGCGTCGTATTCCACGGGAGAAGCGCAACGGCATCGGGCTATACCGTTGCGGGAACACCTGAGAGTTGGCGCGACAATGTGGCTAAGCTGGTGGCAGGCAATCCCTCGATGATGTTGGGTGTTGCTGCTGCGTTGGTTGCACCATTGGTGGGACTGGTAGGCGCTGACGGTTTTGGCGTGCATTTCTTCCAGCAGTCCAGCGCTGGCAAGACCACTACAGCGAATATCGCCAGCAGCCTTTACGGTAACCCGGACATGTTGCGCCTGACATGGTATGGCACGGCGCTGGGTATTGCCAACGAAGCGCAGGCACATCATGACGGGCTGCTTGCACTGGATGAGGTTGGTCAGGGGGCAGATCCAAAATCGGTTGCTACTTCGGCATACACGCTGTTTAACGGTTCGGGGAAATTACAGGGCGCTAAAGAGGGTGGTAACCGGGAGTTAAAGCGCTGGCGAACGGTGGCGATCAGCACCGGGGAAATGGATATCGAAACCTATCTGCTTAGTCATGGCATTAAACCCAAGGCTGGGCAACTGGTGCGCCTGCTCAATGTACCGATGGAGAAAGCGACGGTATTTCATGGCCTACCATCAGGTAAAGCTCATGCCGATGCCCTGCGTGACGCATGGACGGCGCATCACGGTGCGGCTGGTCGTGAGTGGGTACGATGGCTTGCCGGCCACCAGCAAGAAGCACAGGAGACAACTGGTGCAGCACGCGAACGTTGGCGCGGGCTTATTCCCGAAAGTTACGGTGAGCAGGTTCACCGCGTTGGAGAGAAATTCGCACTGATGGAGGCAGCGCTGATTCTCGCTGCCAATATTACCGGCTGGGATACTCAGGCATGCAGGGATGCTATTCAGCACAGTTTTAACTCCTGGGTAAAAGAATTTGGAACCGGCAACAAAGAGCACCAGCAGATTATTGAACAGACAGAGGCATTTCTCAATGCGTATGGCCAGAGCCGATTTGCTCCTCTTGATTATGACCCGCGTGATTTACCGATTCCCGAGGTTTTGGGGTATCGCGACAGCGGCGAGCATTTCAACGATCCCGTATTGTTTTATGTCCTGCCGACGCCGTTTAAAAATCAGGTCGCAAAGGGGTTTAACAAGGATACGGCTGCGAGAATTCTTCACGAGGCCGGGATGTTGAAAAAGCCAGCGAGCGGCAAGGGCTGGCAAATCAGAACGCCGCGGTTAAAGCATCAGAACAACGCTCGTCAGTGGACCTACGTTCTGCTCTTTGCCCCGGAACCGGTAGAGGTGGATAGCGAATAGCTTACACGTATGTGTAAAAACAGTTATCCCAGTTATCCCAGCTATATATGAGTGAACTTAATATATTGTTACTTATAAAGATTAGTAAGGGAAGCTGGGATAACCTTGGGATAAAACAGGCTGTTTTGGGATAAGTCGTGGTGAATTTGGGACAACTTTCTTTTTGCTGATGGATGGGATAACTAAATAATGGGGAGAGTTGTCCCAAAGTTAGGTAAAGCTATCCCAAAATTAAAGTATAAAATAAACAAAATCATATTGTTACACTGATTGGGATAGATGGGACAGGTGGGATAACTAATTTTGTAGGCTTATAGGCATTTTTAGTGAGCACGACCGCAAGAATCACAGCATGTGATCAACTGATGGCCGATGTATTAGCAATGACCTGCAATGGCTATTTTTGTTTTAGTGATCTGATAATTGAACTCATGTCTATCTTGTTGGTTTCATTATGCTTATCTATTTCTTTAAGATTTTTTGCGATAGATCTTAGCTCTTTCTTTTCTTGCCTCCGGGATGCTCTATTTTCCACCCAATTTCCTATATAACCCAGAAGCCAAAGGGAGCCCACGGCCAAAAGCGATACAGCCAGCAGAGGGAATACAATCCAAGAAGCATAGCCAAGTGTTTCCCCCACAGCGGGATAGAGCTTTAAGACGATAAGTCCAAGAAAAATGATGATTACTGCCTGACCACGCATAAAACCTCCTTCATTCCCCTCCAAAGATATGACAAGCGCCACACCCTACGCAACGGCAGTATACCCACCCTCGATCTTTTAATCATCGAGTACAGCCACCAATGCAAATAATCTCACAATTCCTTAGGTTGTAACCGTGCAAAACATAGCAGAATGGTAAAAAGCAGTAATCCTGCCATGCCTAAACCCTCGCTGGTGGCCTAACCAGCTTTCCCACAGCATTGGATACAAGAGCGATGGTTATTGGGCGGTGTTTGGCTGCTCAAGTTGTCATGACATTATCGATGGGCGGTTACCTTATGACTGTTGGCCTGGAGAACTGGAGGAAACCAATTTGCAGGGGTTACCTGGTACCTATCGGCAAAGGCTGGAAAATGGTGGATGCGTTAGTAAAACGGATATTGATGACATCCGAAGAGGCTGTTGCCTGATTCATATCCCCACTGAGGGAAAGCATGAGTCGAAGCCAGTAAGAAATGTGGGTTAAGGGGGGAGGCTGGATCTTTTCCAGTTCTGCCTTGAGGTTGTTACGCAAGGCTTTAGGCCGGAATGCAGTTCAAAATGGTAACCTTACTGTTGAGCAGGAGGCTTGGGTGAGGGGCTTTCTCATCAAAGATTTCACTGTGTGCGTGGTTTTTGAGTTTTTGGCTTTGCCAAAGTAGTACTAGTGATAGTAAATTATACGAATCAAGGAAAGCATACTATAAAGGCTGAGAATGAAAAAAATTGAAAATCCGGCAGAGAGACTTCATGACCTTTTAGTTAAAGGAAAATCCATGTCTGGGAACGTAAAGTGTAAAGATAATTGGATTGCACTTTTAGCATTATCTGAGCCAACGGAGGCTAATGTCCTTCGTGGTATTGCAGCCGTAAGTGAGTTACCTCAAAAGATACTTTACATTAGAGATGAGTTAATTAAGAGCAAAAGAGGCCGGTCACAACATTGGTTGAGACAGGTTAACTCTGCTTTTTCTGAGCAAACACTTACTTCTGACTGGAGTACATTCACTCGGCATATTGATGATGTGACAATCTCAGAGCTTGATTTCCTGGCAATGGTTTTTGAAGGTGCGAATCAAGAGGAAGGGCTTAATGAGGAAGAGTTACTTTCTTTTAAACAGCGTATTCTGGAACTAAGGGAAGAAGTATTAAATAGCGATATAGATCAGGATGTCAGGTTCGCAATCGTAGAGCTATTGAAGAAAACCTTAGAGGCGATTGAGCTGTATCAATTGACGGGGGCAGGCCCAATAATGGAAGCGGTTGAGTTATCCGTTGGAAAGATTATGTTTAACGAAAAACTTCAGGAGGAAGTTAAGACAGGAACGGTTGGTAAGAAATTAGCTGGAATAATGGGAGGGCTTGCAAGTATTGTAGTCGTTGCTCAAGGTATAAAAGAAATAGCCCCACCAGTTATAAGCTTTTTAGGTAAAATTAATTATTGATGTATCTGTCTAAATAATTTTAGACTGAGGTTTAATTATTTTAAATGATTAATACGTGAGCGCCAGAGAGAATTTTTATGGGGTAAATATGCAATATATTAGCGTCTTTAAAGATGGTGTCGAGTATGAGGCGGAGTATTTTAATATAGATGGTGAGATTACAGTAGTAGGTGAAGGAGATACTGAAATGGTTGTAATGAATGGAATGAATGAGCTTCACGCTGCTAAAACTGCGCTGAGAAAGTTAATTCGTAATGGCAAAATATCGCCAAAAGAAAATGAATAAAATTGGTATGTTGTTGAGCATGAAATGCATGTTTCGCGCTGAATAAGCCCAGAGTCCACGAATATAGATCGTAGTAACCCCCCCCTGACCAGGGACCCAATACTCGGTGTGAACGCCGCAGCTCAGCATTCACTGGGACTCCATATCTCCATGGCCAAGTAGCGTACGAATTCGAGGCGGGGCAATGCTTAAGGACTGTGATCAATGAGCGAGCTCCGGGCATATACAACGCTACTCCCCCCCTCTTTTTTGCTTTAATCGCTAGCAATCGCATCTAAGGTGCGCTAAATTCCAGAAAGATGCCGGGGTATGCTTAAAAGCCGCCCCGGTTTTTTTATGCCCGCAATCCAACCCTGCCAGGTTCGCCTGTCGGGGTTTTTTTTATGGAGATTTTCTATGTCTGTGTCAGGAAATGAAGACCTTGTTGAATTTAATGAGAGATCGTTGGAAGCCTTGGGTAAAGAGGAGGAGCACGCTGAAGAGTATGGGCATGTTTTTGGTGGTTCTGAGGAAGATGTGGTTTATATCGGTGATAAACCAAAAAAGACAATAAATTATAAGGGTGGGCGTTTTACCTTCCTCAAGCTTACCCCTACTCCTGTTCCTGCCTCTGTTGCTGACTATCTGCTCGGATTTAAAGAGGTGTTCTCCACTGTTGGCGAAATGAATTCGGAAATTGTGCGTATTCAGCAACGCAGGCAGCACCAGAACTTGGTCGATGAATCCCGGCGTTTGGAGGAGCAGAGCCGCCAACAGCAACAGGAGGAACTATGGAAGACAACAGTTCGTATCGGAAACGACGAAATCGATCTGGCAAAGCTTACCAGTGTACAGATGCGCGATTTTGCAGAAGGTCACGGCATTGAGCTTCACCTTCTTCCACCAGCGCCCGCCGATATACGTATTTATCTCATCAATCACTTTAATCGTAAGGGGAAAACCGCATGAGTGAACGTGTCCTTCGTGAAAAAGCTACGGGTGAAAAAATTGGTGTAGGCCGTGATGTTCTTCGCCTCCTATGGAAAAGCGGCCAATTTCCTGCGCCATTTGAAATTACCGGACGTCGTGCGCTTGGGTGGCGTGAAGCGGATGTTGATGAGTGGATCGTCAAGCAGTCAAAGGCAAAGAAGCGCGCAACTGTCACCGTAATTAGGCATGGCCAGAATGAGCAAACTCTTTCCATGACCGATGCCGTGTCATTGCTAAGCGAACCCCTGATAGGGAGTGAAAATTAATATGGGATACGGATTGATTGATATTGCGAGCCAGACGCGACAACAGGCGTTGCAGGGGCTGAGTGACGTATCCGAACGTGAAAACCAGCGAGAAATAGCAAATCAACAGCTCAAAGACCAGCGCAAGCAGGGGCAGATGAGCATGGCGGGGATGGGCGCTGGGATGGGGGCTGCCGTTGGTGCCACCTATGGTGCTTGGGGTGGCCCGATCGGTATGGGCGTTGGTGCAGCTGTCGGTCTGTTGGCCGGTTCACTATTTTAAGGGGGCAAAATGGGCGTTCAAGGTTTGGCTGATGGCTTCCTGGCGGGTTTTAACACAGCAGATGCTGCTATCTCGCGCAACAAAGAAATGGGGCTGCGCGATGCGGCCCTACAACAGCAGGTTAAAGATTCAGATCGAAACTTCGGCCTGCGCCAGGCTGATTTCGATTATGGCAAAGAAAAGGATCAGCGGGAGTTCGGCTATAAGCAGGAACGCGACAAGGTTGGCGATCAGCAGTTTGGGCAAAAGCTCGCCATTGACCAGCAGCAGGTCAATATCAGTGCCGCTGGTGAGGCCAGGCAATCCCGGCAGCAGCAATTGGATACCATGGAAAAGCGTTTTGGCGGTGCAGTAATGGGGATCATGAATGCGGCCAGAGCGGGGGATTCAGAGACTGCAAATGCCATGTGGACACGTCTGCCGCAAGAGGCGCAACAGTTTTATAAAATCGCCAACCCAGGTTACATGATGAACCCGAAAGCGGCGCAAGGTTCTGCCTATTTGGCCAGTATGGGACCTGCGTTAATGAGTGGCCAGGTGAATCCTGACGATCCTAAGGTGATTTCGGCTGCCAATGAGGTATTAGCCCCTGAGCTCTCAGTGAAACCTGGTGAGCTCGCTGATGATGGCCAGCCAATGAAAGCTAGGCGGTTAACTCAAATCATGCCTGCAGACTCGAACGGCAATTATCACTTTGGTGTTGAGGTAACTCGAGCTGATGGCTCAACGTATTCCGCGCCCATCACCAAAAACCGTTCCACGGATCCTAAAGATGAAGTGCTCTCGCTCTCCAGTGAAAATATCATGAAAACGTTGGCGCAACGATCCGCGCTGTTTCGTACCCTGAACCCTAACGGTATTCAGGGAGGGGAAACCTACAAGCCACGTGATGAAAATCAGCCTTTTATGCCGGTACAGGATTTTATGCAGGTGCCTCAGCACATTCGCTACCAACAAATTAACGCGGGGAAAACAGCAGACGAGATTGTTTCTGCCTATAACAAAAGTGGTATGGAACGGCAGAACTACATCAACAAGCTGAGGAAAGATGGCCAATTTGGGATCACCGATCCCAATGCAGAACTGAGTGAAGCCAAACAAAATCAGTTGAAAACAGCCGGTTTTGCTTATCGCTTGCAAAACTCCCTCAATCAGATGGATCAACTATCGAGCGAAGGGGCTAGTCCGCGCACGGTAGGCACTGCATTCAGCACAGTTGGTGGCGGTGCAATGTCATCCATGCTGCTCAGTAGTAAAAACCAACAGTGGCAATCTGCTGCACGTGACGCCCTGGCGGCAGTATTGCGACAAGAGTCGGGAGCCGCTATCCCAGATTCAGAGATAAAAGCGTATATGCAGATCTATTTCCCACAAGCAGGGGATTCGGATGAAACGGTCAAAGCAAAACGCGGATTGCTACAAGCGCAGTTGAACCAACTTATTGCGCAATCGGGTGGAACGTATGATGTCATGAACCAGGCAATTCAGCAGCGGCAGAATGCGGCTGGTGGGCATGAAGTGCAAATGCCAATACCGAGCAATGCACAACCACAAGTTTCAGAAACAGAGCAATCCCCCGCTCCACCACAATTATCACCATCCCGGCAAATAATGGGATCGGCGGGTGTTCCCATCGTGCCGGAAGCGGTGCAAATGCTGAGAAATGATCCCTCTTCAGCCCCGATGTTTGATCAAACCTTCGGTGAGGGGATGAGTGAATATTTCCTTGGAGGGCAGCCAGGCCCAAAAACTGAGGGGCTGATCGGCAGTAGTCAGCCCGGCCAGAACAACATCACACCGCAGTATGCGCAACGTACTAGGCGTCCAGATCCTAACTCTGACGCTCGTGATGATGTCATAGCGCAAGCCCGGCAATCTGGACTGACGCCGGAAATCGGCGCTTCCCGTGAGTTTTCCCCCATGGGCCAGGATAAATGGAATGAGCTAAGGAGCAGCATCCACCGCTTGCCACCTGCGGAACAAATGCGTGTTGCAGAAATGATTACAGCCAAATTTGGCGGGAGTGCGCGGCAAGATGAGCAGGGTCGAATTTACGTTACTGTGCCTAGTGGTAAATACCTTCTCAATGCCCCAGGGATGACGCGCCAGGCTGTCGATAGTCTCTCTCAAGCGCGCCTTGCTCCCGGATTTCAATCAGGCGGTCCAACTGCCGTGGCAGTGGATCAAAATCCGTATGCTAGATTTGCCCCTCAGCAAACTCCTTCGCAACCAGGCACACAAGCCACCAGCACCCCGAGCAATCCTTACGCGCAGTTTGTGCAGCAACCTGCAGATCCGCAGCAAGGCGGTATACTCGATGATATCGCGCTGGGCGTGGGTGAAGCGGGAAAATCCATCGCTCAAGCTGGGGTAAATACGGTGAATATCATTCCTGAAATAGGGGATGCGGTGCAGAGTGCGGCAGCGTGGGTCGGTAAGCAGGTGGGGATCAGCGATGGCACTTATACCCCGGCAGCCCGATTGAGCTTGCCGGAGAGCCTACGGCCACAAACAACGGGTGGACAAGTGGCGGCGGAAGCACTTCCTTACCTGGTTAACCCTGCATCCTCGCTGGCCAGAAACGCATCAGGGGCCGGAGCGAAGATCGCAGGCCTGGCGGCAGAGAATATGACTGGTGTACTCGCAGCCAATAGCAATCAACAGGACGAAGGAAAGCTGGTTCAGGATATTGGTACATCCATGGCGCTGAGCGGAGCAACCCGCACAGTGGCCAATGCCATCGGAGCTGGGTACCGGGCGGTCAAAGGGCAAATAGCACCGGAAGCCAGAGCAGCGATCGACTTTGCGGAGCAGAACAACGTACCGTTGATGACCAGCGATATAAAGCAACCGCAAACTTTCGTAGGTCGTTCCGCGCAGCAGGTGGGTGAAAAAATACCATTTGCGGGCACCGGGCAGATGAGAGCCAATCAGCAGCAGGCTCGTTCGCGTCTTGTTGATGACTTCTCACAGCGATATGGCACCTATTCCCCCGATGATGTGGTTAGTAGCCTGAGGAATAAAACGGATACAGTCAGAAAGGCAGCCGGCGCCCGTTTCAATGAGATCCGCACCAGAATGGATACGGTGGGCAATATTGCGCCACAAAAGGCTATTTCTGCCATTGATAATGAAATTACACATCTTTCCAGGCTAGGCAGGGTCAGTGATACCAACACTATCGCCCGCTTGAGAGATTACCGTGAGGAATTGTCGAACGGTAAGATCACCTTCAGCCTGCTGGACGATCTGCGCACACAGTTCAGGACAGATGTGAGGGGGGAACGCACGGGGTTACCTGACCGCTCAACCGTATCCCTCAACCGTGTCTATGACGGAATGACCGAAGATCTCAACGCTGCAATACGGAAAGAGCTTGGTAGTCGAGACGTAGGGCGTTGGTCCCACGCAAAAGCAGTTTATGCGCAGGAGGCGCAGAAGATCAAAAACACCCGGATAAAGAACATCCTGATGAAGGGGCAGCTAACGCCGGAAAGCGTCAACGCCATGTTGTTCAGCAATAAACCAAGTGAAGTAAGGATACTCTATGAATCACTAGATGCCCGAGGACGACAGGCTGCTCGTGCTGGTTTGATTGCCAAGGCCATGGATGGTGAAGCCTCTCCCGATCGGTTCTTGCTGCGGCTGAACAAGCTTTCAGAACAGACCTCCATCCTCTTTAAAGGTGAAGAACGGCAATACCTCACTGGGTTGAAAAAGTACCTGGAGAGCACTAAACGCGCTTCTCAATCGTCCGTCACGTTACCTAATGGCCAGGTTGTTGCCCAAGGTGCTGCGGTTATCGGTCCGGGATTGGTGGGAATCTTTGCGGGGCCGGTTGCCGCGGCTAAAACGGTCGTTGCAGGTGTGGCTTATGGCAACGTTGCCCGAGCATACGAGAGCAATGTGGTGCGTAACGCCATGCTACGTCTGGCCAATACTCCAAGAGGCGGCAGCGCATTTGAACGGGAGGTGGATGCGGTCCATAGGGCTATCACCGCCACAATGCAGGGCATGAAGGAATGAGATCGTGCCAGGGATGGCTAAGGCACAAGTTTGCCAAAGGTATAAGCAAAATGGTGATACCTTCATTTCGGAAATCGAAATGCAGCTTCCAAGGGGGATTGGTTCTAAACCATCAGCCCTACGGGCCAGCGCAATTTTGCGTCGGCTGATTTCATTGATAAAAATGAATTAGCACAGGTTGAGATTTGGCATGTGAGAAGAAGTGTTCATAGGGAGCGCAAGACTGCGCAGATCTGCGAATTGCGCACTGCGCAAAATGGAACTGCCCGATCTGCACAAATCACCGCTTAACCCGCACCGGAATTGGCTCACAGCCATTCGCAAAACTGCGCAGCAAATTGCAAATAGCATATTTTTTCGCATTCATCCAAGGGGGAGGAATTGCGCAAGCAGACACGTCGCTATACCACATCATTACCCTGTATTGGCCCGGAGATCATCGCGTTCCTGAGGGATCACATACTGGCCGGAAATGCGCTTAAATATGAAATTCTGCGCGGTGCTGTGGTTATTACCCGGCACGGTGGCAATCTCATGGTGAACATGGGCGGTTACAGCTTCCCGCTGTTACTGACCACGACACAAGTGGGCTTCGGCGTGCGCTATTGGTACCAATGCCCCCAGTGCCACAGGCGCGCCGCAAAGCTGTATATCAATCCTGATATTCTTGCCTGTCGAAAGTGTTCTGGCCTTCACTACGCCAGCCAGAGCAAAAGCCCATTGCAACGCTGTCGGCAACTGGGGCGAAGAGTAAACGCAAAGACACAGGCACTGTGGCCGGATTACTGGAACCAGATAGCGCAGGTGAATTTTAAGTTATCACGTCTGCCTAAACCTGCCGGTATGAGGTGGGATACGTTCCATCGGCAGCGCTTGGAAATTATCCGACTTAAAGTTAAATATTGCTTTACCAGACAAAAACTTAGTCACCAACGCCCACCCCGCTAGGTACGTTTTTTCTTGGTGCCATTGCCATTAAGGAGCCTCTCCATTAAAGGCGGTAGTTTCATCCCGCTATCAGCCACAATTTGCTTTGATAATCGGTAGTTTTTCGGATTGATGTAAATGGCATCTTCCCGCACCCGATAAACACGCCCATGCTTCTCAGGCGCTGGGTAGATATAGCCGCCTCTTGCCCAGCGTTGCAGGGTCTGTTTTGTTGGGAAATCGCTGGAGTAAACTTTGTGGCTCCACTCCTCCAAGGTTAGAAATTTCACGTTATTGCCCATCCATCAAGATCCGCCTGAGTAGCGGAGAATCCCTCTCATTTATCACTGGTTTAGCCAAAAGCCCTACATATCGGGCCCCTGCTTCAACCATCCAACGCCGACCAACCTTTTTAGCTGGTGGAAAAATCATGTTTGATTTGGCGTAGTGCTGCAAAGTCTGTGGTGATGGTTTAGCATCCCCAAACTCTTCAACTGCCCACTCATGTAGTGTTTGCCACCTGGCCATTTAACTCCCTCATGTATTCCGGATCAGTCGGTTAATTTCTGGGTGGTTGTACCAAATAATGCCCCGCTGAGTTTTCTCCCCACTCGGTGATACCCGTTTGAAATGGATACCCTCTACCCAGCACCCCTGGCGGTATTTCTCTATCTGCCTAGCGTTGAGTCCTGTTCTTGCCGCCAGTGCATCTTCGACAATCCATTCATGGGTAAAAATTAGCTGCTCTCTTAACACGCCAATAGCTCGCTTTTCATTCTGTTCGGTTTGTTCGTTCGGTGTTCAATGTTTTAGCCGGGGTGTCCGGCTAACTGGAACAAACCTCAAGAGGTATCAAGGATGTCTACTATGAGCTGTGATAAATGTGTAATGGCAGGGGCTAAGATCGCTTCGAAGCATCGCTCTACACTGCTTGAGAGAAAGCGGACTGGTAAAAATGGATTGCATTTCTATTTGGTACGTGAAGACCAGATCAAAACCCGTTGGACGGAAAGCGAGGCGGTAATTATCAAAAGTGCAGCCGATGTCATGGCGTCCAATCCCGCAGTAGAAACGAACGTAGCGGCGATCCGAGGCTTCCTGGCGATGTTTGCCGAGGCTCCTGAGGTGCTGGCACATGTTCACAATGAGCTGAAAGCTGCAGGGCTTCCCGTTCCTGAGTGGCTACCATCATTGCAACAGGCTTCCTGAGCGATCTTTTCGATCAGGATTATTTAGAGGGTTACACTCGCCTGTGTATCACGTGGTGTATCACGAATAAAGAAAAAGGCGCTTACCAGATGAGGTAAAAGCGCCTTTTTTCAATACGTTAACTGACTAGTATCAGTTCATGCCGTATTTTTTCAATTTCTTACGCAGTGTACCGCGGTTGATCCCCATCATCAGGGCAGCGCGGGTTTGGTTGCCACGGGTGTACTGCATCACCATGTCCAACAGTGGCTGTTCAACTTCAGCCAGTACCAGCTCATACAGATCGTTAACGTCTTGACCGTTCAGTTGAGCAAAATAGTTCTTCAGTGCTTGCTTAACCGAGTCACGCAGAGGCTTTTGAGTCACTTGGTCCTGTGAGTTCACGGTTGAAACGGTCAGTACGTCAGAATTTACGCGTTGTTCGAACATAGTTCTGTCAGCTCTTTTTTGTTACGCAAGATTTTCGAAATATGCCTCCAACGCCTCCAGCTGTTCGCTGGCATCCTCTATGGCGTTGAATGTGCGCCGAAACTGGTCATTAGGGGCATGCTCCTGTAAGTACCAAGAGACGTGCTTTCGAGCAATCCGGAATCCCTTGCCTTGGCCGTAAAAGCCGTGCAATTCCCGAATATGCCCTATTAACAAGCGCTTCACTTCGCCAAGTGGCATCGGTGGCAGCAGCTCCCCAGTGTCCAGATAATGCTGGATTTCCCGGAAGATCCAGGGTCTCCCCTGAGCAGCACGGCCTATCATCAGGGCATCAGCCCCAGTGTAGTCGAGCACTGCTCTGGCTTTATGCGGGTCAGTAATGTCGCCATTCGCGATAATCGGAATGGAGACATTCTGCTTAACTGCCCGAATGCTGTCGTACTCCGCGTTGCCGTTGAACAGGCAGGCACGGGTTCGGCCATGAATCGTCAGGGCCTGTATACCACAATCTTCGGCCAGTTGGGCAATTTCTACACAGTTACGGTTCTCTGGTTCCCAGCCGGTTCGGATCTTAAGTGTTACCGGCACATCCACCGCGTTAACCACCGCGAGGAGGATCTGTCTAACCAGATCCGGGTACTGCAGTAACGCAGACCCTGCAAGCTTCCGGTTCACTTTCTTGGCTGGGCACCCCATATTGATGTCGATGATCTGTGCACCGCTGGCCACATTAATGCGCGCCGCGGCGGCCATATCATCAGGATCACATCCGGCTATTTGCACGGAACGGATCCCTGGTTCATCGCTATGTACCATACGCAGACGTGACTTATCCGTGCGCCACACCTCCGGGTTGGAGGAGAGCATTTCGGATACAGCCATCCCAGCACCCATTGCATGACATAAGGTTCTGAATGGGCGATCTGTGATGCCGGCCATCGGGGCCGCAATCAGGCAATTTGTTAACTGGTGGTGTCCAATGCGCATAGACAAAGACTGACCATACTGTGTCCGCAAGGGCGCGTATATTACGCATTTTTTCATTCAGATGAAAGGCCAAACTTTGACCAATCGACAGTTATTGGGCAATAAAAGTGCGCTTATGCACCCTTGATGAAAATATTATGTTTATTTAACAATGTGTTGTGTGATTGCGCTTAATTTTCGTGCGCTAAAATATTCCACTAACGACAGGATTTTATCTTTACGTGCCGGTAATAACAGATCGTAACATCAGGTTATTTGTAACATTCTCAGCTTAATACTTTGACAAATCGGCAAGAATGGTGCTGGGAATTACCGCCACCCCAGTGAGGGCAGCGGCAGTTGGCGCTGGCAAAAATCAATCGACGATGACGCGGCCGTTCAGCGGCTGTACCGGGCGATTGTTGTTATGGTGGACTACCGAGTGGAATTGACTGATTTGTTCGGCAGAAGCGCTTACAGGCTGATCTAGCACCAACCAGCTGACCCCTTCGGAGCAGGGTGGCGTCGTCAGTGAACCGCTGAAGCGGTAGAAGTTAAACTGTTTCGGCAGCAGCGCTTTGATATCCAGCGGTTTGTTCAGCACGGCGGTCTGATCGACAGCGGTAGGCATTTGTTGCCAGGCCTGCGCCAGTTGCGGATTGGCTTTACCTTGCTGGAACATCAGGGCCAGCACCGCCAGGGCACCGTCTTTGTCTTTGTAGACAAAATGTGCTTCCAGGGGGAACTGCTTGCCGTCGATCTCGTTTTCGCTCGGGGCGTGGAAATGGAACTGCTGTAGCGTGAAGGTGTCGTTGTCCAAGCGCAGGGTGTTGCCTTCGCTGACGTTGACTTGAATGGTGTGCCCGTTGTTGACGATTTGCTGTTTGCCCGGCTGGAAAGCCAGCTCAAGCTTGCCGTGCTGGGTTTTCAGCGCGCCCTGGATGTTGACCGGGGACTGGTTTTTACCGGTTTCACACAGTGAAAAATCGGGTGAAAGCTTACCCCAATGCGCCGGGTCTTCCTGGCCTTCATAGCCCCAATGAGCATGTTCTGCGGCACCGATCGAGAAGCTGGCGGCCAACAGGGTAGCCAGCAACATTTTTCCTTTCATTTCCTAATCCTTGTCCAATGAAAATACCAATTATCCTGGGTGGGCGGCTCGTATGCTGCGGGCCACCTTCACTCCGAGCAGGAGAATACGCCCAGCAAGTGTCGGGATAAACTGGCGGATTCTTAGGAAAAGAAAAAACCATCGGAACTGTTTAAATTTCCGATGGTTTTTGGCATGCGGGGAAAATGTAACTAGTTGCGTTGGCCGGTGATGCGGCACCATTCTTCACGCTCGGCCACCGGGTCGAGATTGAATTTATCCTGATAGGCTTCGGCTACGCTGGCGGCTTGAGTTGCCAGTACGCCTGACAGGCCCAGATAGCCGCCGGATTTTGGCAGGTCGCTGATTAATGGTGCCAGTTCACGCAGCGGGCCAGCGAGAATGTTCGCCACCACCACATCGGCCAGCAGATCGGCTGGCTGGTCTTTTGGCAGATACAGCTCAAGACGCTCTGAAACGCCGTTACGCTGCGCGTTGTCACGGCTGGCCTGAATGGCCTGGGGATCGATGTCGATGCCAATGGCGCGGGCGGCACCGAGTTTTAACGCGGCAATCGCCAGGATGCCGGAGCCACAGCCGAAGTCGATGACGGTTTTGCCAGCCAGATCCAATCCATCCAGCCATTGCAGGCAAAGCGCGGTGGTCGGGTGTGTGCCGGTACCAAACGCCAGGCCTGGGTCTAGCATGACGTTCACCGCGTCCGGATCGGGCACGTCACGCCAGCTTGGGCAAATCCACAGGCGCTCGCCAAAACGCATCGGGTGGAAGTTATCCATCCACTCACGTTCCCAGTCTTTATCTTCCAACTGCTCGATTTTGTGGCGGAAACCGCTGCCCAACAGCGGATGCTGTTCAAGTATGGCGACCACTTCGGCCATATCGGTTTCGGCATCATACAGGCCGATCACATCGGTATCGCCCCACAGCAGGGTTTCGCCCGGCAGCGGTTCAAATACCGGGTTGTCGTGGGTGTCCTGGAAGGTGACCGACACCGCGCCGCTTTCAACCAACGCATCGCTCAGGTCTTCTGCCTGGCTGCCGGTGGTGTTCAGTTTTAGTTGGATCCAAGGCATAACAATTCTCTCAAGAGGGTAAGGACGACGCCAACTGGCGCTTTTCGCCGTAGACGTTACCGAGATAAAACGCCAACAGGCTGAGTAACAGCGAAGGCACAATAGGGTGCAATCCGGCCAGTTGCAGGCCGAAGCTGGCTAATAGCGTATAGCATAACGCACCGGTGACCATTGAGCTAAGGGCTCCCTGCGCGTTGGCGCGTTCCCAGTACAGGCCCAGCACCAGCGGCCAGAGGAATACCGCTTCCAACCCGCCGAACGCCAGCAGGTTCAGCCAGATGATCATTTCAGGCGGGCGCCAGGCGGCCAGCAGCACCAGTAATCCGAGGATCAGCGTGGTCAGGCTGGAGAAGCGCTTGATCATCTTCTCATTGTTCATCTGCAGCGGACGCACGCCCAGATAGAGGTCTTTGATGATGGTGGCAGAGGATTGCAGCAACTGCGCATTGATGGTCGACATGATCGCCGCCATCGGTGCGGCCAGGAAGATCCCTGCGGCGTAAGGGGGCAGCACGGTGATCATCAACGTCGGGATCACCTGATCGGGGATCTTCAGATCCGGCAGCACCGCACGGCCCAGGGCGCCAGCCAGATGCATACCAAACATCAGAATAGCCACCACGATAGTGCCGAGGATAATGCCACGGTGCACGGCTTTGCTGTCTTTATATGAGATACAGCGCACGGCGGTGTGCGGCAGGCCAATCACGCCAAAGCACACCAGGATCCAGAACGAAGCCATAAACGGCAGGCTGAGGATCTGATCGCCGCCTTGCGGTGAAACCAACGCCGGATCGATCTGTTGCAGCTTATCGACCGCGCTATGCAAGCCGCCCGCCGCGTGGATCACCGCAACCAGCAGTAATATCGTGCCTATCAGCATCACCAGCCCCTGCATGGCATCGTTCAGCACGCTGGCACGGAAGCCGCCAAACGCGGTGTACAACGCAATACTGATACCAAATATCAGCAGGCCGGTGTCGTAAGGAATGCCCGCAGCGGTCTCCAGCAGGCGTGCGCCACCGATAAACTGAACCGTCATTGCCCCAAGGAAGGCCACCAACAGGCTCAGGCTGGCCAGCCATACCAGCAAGCGGCTCTTATAGCGGGCGAACAGCATGTCGTTAAGGGTAATGGCATTGTAGCGCCGCGCCAGAATGGCAAACTTTTTCCCTAGCACGCCAAGTGAAAGCCACACGGCGGGCAGTTGGATCATCGCCAGCAGCACCCAGCCGAGGCCGTATTTATAGGCGGCACCCGGCCCACCGATAAACGAGCTGGCGCTGATATAGGTGGCGGTCAGCGTCATGGCCAACACAAAGCCGCCCATCGAACGGTTACCGAGGAAATATTCACTCAGGAAGTTACCGCTTTGGCGACGGGTATAGGCATACACCGAGAGGCCAAATACCAGCAACAGATAGGCGATCAGCGGCAGAATGACCTCAGTTTGCATCGCTATCCTCCAGGGGGATATCGCGGAAGATGCCGCGTACCATCAGCCAGCACAGGCCAATAAACAGCAGTGGTACCAGCAGGCAGGCCATTTCGAACCAGTGTGGCAGCCCGGTGATCCCGGCGTTGCTGTCTGGTAGATAGGCCGCCAGCGACCAGGCCAGCAGGTAAAGCAGCGTCAGGCCCAGTGCCCAGCGTGCTTCGCGGTTAGCTTGAACAAAGCGTTGTTCCATCCGTGCCTCCAAGGGGTTTACGGTTATGGATTGGCAAAGGAGGGGATTTTACGACAAGGGACGGTTTTGCCAAGCCGTTATGTTGGCAATCGGGATAAAAAACCGGCCAAAGGCTGGCCGGTTGATGGGCTTTACGCCTGTTGTGCAATAAAATGCTCAATCTGCGCCAGGCTGGATAGCCCTTCCATCGGCCCCTTATGGGAAACCGCCAGGGCACCGCTGGCATTGGCATACTGCAACGCTTTTTCTGCGCTGAAGCCGGACAGGAACAGGCTGACAAAGGTCGCGCCAAAGCAGTCGCCTGCTCCGGTCGGATCGACCATTTTGCTGTTATAGCCTGGAGTGTGTAGCTCCTGCGTCTGGCCGTTTTGTTGCTGGTAATGGCTGGCCCCTTTCTGGCCGCGCTTGATCACGATGTGGCTCACGCCGCTGGCCAACAGTTCCTGTACGATATCCGCTTCCTGTTGGTTTTTGCTGCTGGCAAAGTGATGCACTTCTCCCTCGCTCGGCAGGAAGATATCGGTATATTCGAGGATGTAATCGAAGGCCTGGCTCATCTCCGGGATATTGAGCATCTCTTTGCGAATGTTGGGATCGAACGACACCGTCCCCTTATTGGCCTTGACGATCTGGATCGCCCGGCGCATGGCATCGATGATGCGGAATGAGAACAGCGAAGAACCCATAATGTGGAAATGCTGGCACTGGTTCAGCAAGCCCAGATCGATATGGTCGGCGGTAAAGAAGCCGCAGGCGCTGTTGGGGATATTGAAGATAAAATCGCGTTCCAGCGGGTTGCGATAGCTGACAAATGCCGTGCCGGTCGGGGCCTTGTCGATCACGCTGATGCCGTCGGTGATCACCCCTTCCAGACGCAGGCGCTCGATATTCAGGCGGCCAAAATCGTCGTTGCCCACGCAGCCAAACAGCGTGGAGCCAAAGCCAAGCCGCGCCACCTGAGCGGCATAGATAGCCGGTGCCCCGCTGGGGAACGGCCCAAGAAACTCGCCTGGCTGAGTGAATCCCTGATTATAATTTTTTGAAAGGAATTCAACCAGTAACTCACCCATCGTGCAGATGCTAACTGACATAAGTGCCCCTTTATTCCCCGATCGTTTCCCGGTTGGCCCAGGTAAAACATTCGTTATTGGTGTAGCGGATGCTGAAGTCGGATTCGAATAATTGCTGCTGATAATGTTCATTCACGCCACGGTTGGTCACCAGATTGTCCACCTGGCTGAGGTGGCCGATAGTCCCGATCGCACTGGCCTGAATGGGCAAATGGGTAATGATGGCGGTTTTATTCTGCGCCTTGTCCAGGCAGCGTTGGTAATGGGACGCCAACAGCGGCTGATCGATATTCAGGATGCCGGAGCTGTCCGTAATGCTGGCCTCGAGAATGCAGTGGTTGATGGTGAACTGTTGGATCACGCTATCCAACGCTTTACCGCTCAGCGCGGTATGCGAGCGGATCAACTCCCCACCCGCGACGATAATCTCACCGTCCAAAAACTGATCGGCCAGGATCGCATGCTGTAAGTCATTGACGATCAGCCGCAGCTTTTTCAGGCCGCTCAGGAACGGGATGATCTTGCGGCAGATATCGCCATGGCCGAGAAATAGCGTATCGCGATCGGCAATCATCCTGGCGCAGTGGCGGGCGATTTCCAACTGGTTAGCCAGCGTGAGTGGGGGCAGGGCGATCCCTGGTTCGGTCGGCTCCGCCAGCGGCTGCGTTGGGGTTGCAATGGCACCGCCAAAGGATCGCTTGAGGTAGCCTTGCTGTTCCAGGTAGCTGAGATCGCCACGGATCGTCACGCCGGAAACCCCTAACTGGGCAGAAAGATCGTCGACCTTGATCTCCCCTTGCTGGCCGACGATTTCAGCAATTTTCAATCTGCGTTTCAGCAGGTTAGATGACTTTCTGGGCACATTCGCCCCCATCGTTAAACGGTAATAAGGGCTACTATATCCTTCATACTTTCTAATTGAAAGTAATACCCTCGCAGGCTTTCGTTATTTTGAAAGTCAGGATTGGGCGAGTGCTTAGGTTTATATTTTTATTATTATTCATGTTATTAGGTGATGTTCGTGGGAGGGTATACGCCCGAGATAGGGTAATCTTCAGCGCACAAACACCGGAACATACCTTATGTTTCGTAATCAACATCTAGTTATATTACGTTTTGAAAGTTATTTGATAATCTTCGATCCCTGTCACGCTTTTTTGCGCGTTTTCTCTCTATATTCGGTTTCACTTGGAAAGTTTATCTAACTAAATTTTCATTTTGTAATTACCGACTGCGGTATCAGGTGCGGGATCGAGGAGAATCGATGTACATCATTTCAAGCAAGAATATGCTGCAGAAAGCGCAGCAGCAAGGGTACGCGGTGCCAGCATTCAACATCCACAACCTGGAAACCTTGCAGGTGGTGGTCGAAACCGCTGCACAGTATCGTTCGCCAGTGATCCTGGCGGGAACGACCGGCACTTACCGCTACGGTGGGCTGGAAAACATCATCATGATCGTCAAGGCACTGGCGCATGAGTATCAGATCCCGCTGGCGTTGCATTTGGATCATCACGAAGAGCCCGCCGATATCTACCATAAGATCAACGCCGGGATCCGTTCCGTGATGATCGACGGCTCTCACTTTCCTTTTGAAGAAAACGTGGCGCTGGTCAAACAAATCGTTGAATACAGCCACCGCTACGATGCCAGCGTTGAGGCTGAGCTAGGCCGCCTGGGAGGCCAGGAAGACGACCTGATCGTGGAAGGGAAAGACGCTATCTACACCTCGCCGGAGGCGGCGGTGGAGTTTGTTGCCCGTACCGGGATCGATTCGCTGGCGGTGGCCATTGGTACCGCGCATGGTCTGTACCAGTCCGAGCCCAAGCTGGATTTTGCCCGCCTGGAACAGATCCGCGATCGTGTGGAAGTGCCGCTGGTGCTGCACGGGGCTTCCGGCCTGAGCGATAGCGATATCCGCCGCTGTATCCGTTTAGGCATCTGCAAGGTCAACGTGGCTACCGAGCTGAAAATCGCTTTTTCGGATGCCCTGAAAGAATATTTCCACCAGCATCCGGATGCCAATGACCCGCGCCACTATATGCAGCCAGCGAAAAGCGCTATGCAACGGGTAGTGGAAAAAGTGATTGGCGTGTGCGGCTGCGAGGGCCAATTATAACTATTAACGCGTAACACCCCTACAAAACAGCAAGCTAAATTAGCATAAATAATAAAAACTGAGGATAGATCATGCATAAATTAAAGGTATTAGGCTCAGTGCTGGCCATCGGCCTGGCAATATTCTCACAGGCAACGTTAGCCAAGGAATATAAAATTGGCGCATCGCTGCTGACGCAGCAGCATCCATTCTATATTGATCTGGCCGACGCAATGAAAGCGGAAGCCAAGAAAGACGACGTGGTGCTGAATATTTCGATTGCCAATCAGGATCTGAATAAACAACTCTCTGACGTAGAAGACTTTATTACCAAGAAGGTTGACGCCATTATTATTTCGCCGGTGGATTCCAAAGGCGTGCAGGCGGCGATTATCAAAGCGGAGAAAGCCGGTATTCCGGTTATTACCGTTGATGTGGCCGCCGAAGGCGTGCCGGTGGTCACTCACGTGGCGACCGACAACTACGCCGGTGGCGTCGAAGCGGGCAAGCTGATGGGCAAACTGCTCAACGGCAAAGGCAAGGTAGCGATTATCGATTATCCGGCGCTGCAATCGGTGGTGGCACGCGTGGACGGCTTCAAGAAAGGGCTGGCCGATACGCCTGACGTGAAGATTGTGGCGATCCAAACCGGCATCACCCGGGCGGAAGCGTTAACCGTGGCGCAGAACATGATGCAGGCGCACCCGGATCTGAATGGCCTGTTTGGTTTTGGCGATGATGCTGCGCTGGCTGCGGTGATCGCCGCCAAATCCGCTCGTAACGACAATATCAAGATCATCGGTTTCGACGGGATGAAAGAGGCTCGCGACGCCGTCGACAGCGACAAGACCTTTGTGGCCGTTATCCGCCAATATCCAGACCAAATGGGGGCCAAGGCTATTGATGCTGCCGTTGACCATCTGAACGGCAAGCCAGTCGCCAAGTTGATTCCAGTTGCACCAGGTGTTTATACCGGTAAATAACACTGCTCGTTATCCCAAGCTTCAGTGGCTAACCCTTACCCCAACCCTCTCCCAAAGGGAGAGGGAGTTGGTCGGAGTGCTTGATTGGTCCGTGCTGCTTCGGGAAGTGAGTAGTAAGAAGCAAGAGGACTGGGTATTACACAGAGAAACCAACGAACTCGATCGGTCCACTCTCCCTTTGGGAAAGGGCTGGGGTGAGAGGCCACGTGGGTGGAGGAAATAATGACGGATACGGTGCTGGCGGTAACGGAAATAGCCAAAAGTTTCGGCCATGTTAACGCATTAAAAAATGTCAGCCTGAAAATACGCAAAGGTAAAGTCCATACGCTACTGGGTGAAAATGGTGCCGGCAAATCTACGCTAATGAAAATCCTGGCAGGAATTTATCCGCCGACCAAAGGGGAAATACTCCTCAAAGGGCAAAACGTCACTATTAACAACCCGCAGCATTCCAGAAAGTTGGGTATCGCGATTATTTTTCAGGAACTGAGCCTGAGCAATAACATGAGCGTAGCAGAAAATATCTACGCTAATAATGAGCCAACCCGCTTTGGTTTTATTAACGATAGCCAGATGGTGAATGATTGCCAACGCCTGCTGGCGGACTTGGCCATTCCGCTCGATCCACAGCAAATTGTCGGCACCATGTCGATGGCCCAGCGCCAACTGGTAGAGATTGCCAAGGCGCTGAGCTACCCAGCAGATGTCGTGATCATGGATGAACCAACGTCGTCGCTGAGCGATAACGAGGCCGACATCCTGTTTGGCATCATCGACAAGCTGAAACAGCGCGGCTGCGCGGTGATTTATATCTCGCACCGCATGGATGAGATCATGCGGGTATCTGATGATATCTCGGTGCTGCGCGACGGCGAGTTCATTGCTACCCATGATAAACACCAGACCGATATTCACCGGCTGATTGCCCAGATGGTTGGCCGCGAAATGACCAATATCTACCCGCCACGCATCGGCGAACCTCCTTCAGCAGAGCAAGTGCCGGTGCTGGAAGTCAGGCAATTTTCGCAGGACAAACTGTTTCACGATATCCATTTCTCACTGCGTGCAGGTGAAGTGCTGGGCTTTTTTGGGCTGGTGGGATCGGGGCGTTCAGACGTAATGAAGGCCATTTTTGGCCTGACCGGCTATCAGGGTGAAATTCGCATTGATGAGGCGGTAGTCACTATTCGCAATCCAAAGCAGGCGATAGAGCATGGTATCGCCTTCGTGACGGAAAACCGCAAGGAGGAGGGGTTGGTGCTGATGCATGACGTAAGCATGAACACCCATCACGTCGCCTTTCAGTATGCGGGCTCCAGCCTGATCAACCATAAGCACGAAGAGGCGAAAACCCAGCAGGCGATCCGGCGGATGAACATCAAGGTTAGTTCGCCCCACCAACTGGTCAGTACCCTGAGCGGCGGCAATCAGCAAAAGATTGTGCTGTCGAAATGGTTGGAAAAAGTGCCACGGATCTTAATCCTCGACGAGCCAACGCGCGGCGTGGATGTCGGTGCCAAGTTCGAGATCTACAACGTCATACGCCAGCTTGCTGCGCAGGGCACTGCCATTATCTTGATCTCTTCCGAACTGCCGGAAGTCATGGCGCTCAGCGATCGGCTGGTGGTGATGCGCGCCAAGCAGATCGCCGACGTTTTTGCCACCGCTGGACTCACGCAAACCCAGGTCATGACCGCAGCAACAGGAGTGAAATAATGAGCGATAAAGTGCTGGCCGCCGAGGGCCATTCGGCGTTCAACGGGCCAGGGAAACTGGCAAAAGCCGCCAAGCAGTACGGCGGCATACTGGCGGGCCTGGTGGCCTTGGTGATCCTGTTCAGCGTGATCAACGACAGCTTCCTGAGCGTGAATAATATTACCAATATTATTTTGCAGGTCTCGATCATTGCCATTACCGCCTATGGCATGACTTACGTGCTGTTGCTGGGGGATATCGATCTTTCGGTGGGGTCAACCATTGCGCTGGTGGGGACCTTTGCTGCGCTTGGTCTGTCGTTTGGCATCCCGTTTATTCTGGTGATCCCGCTGTCGATTATGGCCGCGCTGGTGCTGGGCCTGGTTAACGGTAGCCTGACTGCGCTGGCCGGTATCCCGTCGTTTATCGTTACCGTCGCGACGATGGGCATCTTCCGGGGCATTGCCTATATCGTCACCGACGGCACGCCGATCATGATCAAAAACGAGGCGTTTCTGGCGCTGGGTAACGGCGAGTTCCTTTATATCCCGATCCCAATCTGGATCCTGTTGGTGTTGCTGATCGTCAACCATTTCATCCTGTCGAAAACCACCTTTGGCCGCAAAATTTATATCACCGGCGGTAACAAAGAAGCTGCGATCTATTCGGGGATTAACGTTTCCGCGCTGAAAATAAAGGTCTTTATGATCACCGCCGTGATGGCGGGCATCAGCGGCATGATCCTGGCTTCACGGCTGTATTCCGGCCAGCCTAATGCCGCGTTGAGCTATGAGCTGGACGCGATCGCCGCCGCGGTGTTGGGGGGCACCAGCCTGAATGGCGGCTACGGCACGGTGATCGGTACCATGATTGGTGCCCTGACCATTGGGGTCATCAACAACGGTATGAATTTAATGAACGTGCCTTATTTCTATCAAATGGTGGTGAAGGGACTGGTGATCCTTATCGCGGTGTATGTCGACGTCAGAAACAAGAAGAAACGTGGCTAACGATCACAGGCAGATTTGTATAAGGAACGGGACAATGAGAAAAATTTATACCATCGGCGAGATCCTGGTTGAGATCATGGCCGATAAAGTTGGCCAATCTTTTACCCATCCAGGCTCATGGAATGGCCCTTTTCCCAGCGGCGCCCCGGCGATTTTTATCGACCAGGTGACCAAGCTGGGCGGGCAGTGCGGCATCATCAGCTGCGTGGGTAACGACGGTTTCGGCACGTTGAATATCGAGCGCCTAAAGGCTGACGGAGTGGATACGCGCGGTATCCGTGTGTTGCCGCATGAGACGACCGGCAGCGCCTTCGTCACTTACCACTCCAACGGCGATCGCGATTTTATTTTCAATATCAAGAACGCAGCTTGTGGGAAATTATCGGCCGAGCATGTGAATGCCGAACTGCTGCAGGACTGCCAGCACTTCCACATTATGGGGTCATCGCTGTTTTCCTTCCATATGGTGGACGCGGTGAAGAAGGCTGCGGGGATCGTCAAAGCGAACGGTGGCACCTTGTCTTTCGATCCGAATATCCGTAAGGAAATGCTCAATATCCCCGAGATGCGTGATGCGCTGCATTACGTGCTGGAGCTGACCGATATCTATATGCCGAGCGAAGGGGAAGTGATGCTGCTGTCCTCCCAAACCACGTTGGATGAGGCGATTGCTCGCTACCTGAAGGACGGCATTAAAGAAGTGGTGGTGAAACGCGGCAGTAAAGGGGCGAGCTATTATTCCGCGGATGAAACCCTGCATATCGACAGCTATGCCGTAGACGAGGTCGATCCGACCGGGGCGGGCGACTGCTTTGGCGGCGCTTACATTGCTTGCCGGTTACAGGGGCACAGCGTTTCCCAGGCGCTGCGCTATGCCAATGCCTGCGGTGCACTGGCGGTAACCCGGCGTGGGCCAATGGAAGGGACCTCTACCTTCGCTGAAATTGACACTTTCTTGCAGCAGCAACGGACCGTGCCGGTCGGCGCGCTGTAAATAACATTCCAACGTCTTGAATATTCAGTTCAGGACATTGCTTACCCTGTGACTGAAAGGCGACGGGTAAATGAGGCCATAAGCATGAAATCTATTATCCAGCAGCATAAAAGCGGCAAGCATATTGGTATCTGTTCGGTTTGCTCGGCACATCCGTTGGTGATTGAGGCCACGTTGCGTTTTGACCTGGCTAGCCAGCGTAAGGTATTGATTGAGGCCACTTCCAACCAGGTGAACCAATTTGGCGGCTACACCGGGATGAAACCGGCGGATTTCCGCGAGTTTGTGTATGCCATTGCCGCCAAGATTGGCTTCCCGCAGTCACGGTTGATATTGGGGGGTGACCATCTTGGGCCGAACTGTTGGCAGGATGAACCGGCTGGGCTGGCGATGGAGAAAGCCGAACGCCTGATTGCCGATTACGTTCAGGCTGGGTTCAGTAAAATTCATCTGGATGCTTCCATGTCCTGCGCGGACGATCCGGTTCCTTTACCGCCAACGGTGGTGGCGGAGCGTGCGGCGCGGCTATGTGCGGTGGCGGAAGCGGCTGCCACCTCAGAGCAGCGGCAGGCGCTGAGCTACGTGATAGGTACGGAAGTGCCGGTTCCGGGTGGGGAAAGCCACGCTATCGCTCAGGTACACGTCACGCGGCCACAGGATGCCGCCAAGACCATCGAGACGCATCGGCAGGCGTTTGCTCGCTTAGGTTTGGAGCAGGCCATGGAGCGGGTTGTGGGGCTGGTTGTGCAGCCGGGAGTCGAGTTCGACCATTCCACGGTGATCCACTATCAGCCGGAACAGGCACGCGAGCTTTCCGCCATGATTGAGTCAACGCCGTTGGTGTTTGAAGCCCACTCTACGGATTATCAAACCCCGAAAGCGTTCCGCCAGTTGGTGCGCGATCACTTTGCGATCCTGAAAGTCGGCCCGGCGCTGACCTTTGCCCTGCGTGAAGCGATCTTCAGCCTGGCGCTGATAGAGAAGGAGCTGATTGCCGCAGAACAGCAGAGCCACGTGCTGGCAGTGATCGACAGCGTGATGCAGGATGAGCCCAAGTATTGGAAGAAGTATTACGATCCGCGTCATTCGAAGGCGATGATCGATCTGCACTACAGCCTGTCCGATCGGATCCGCTATTACTGGCCTGAAGCGCGCATCAGCGCGGCCATTGACAAGCTGGTGGCAAACCTGAGCGGAGTAGCCATTCCGTTGGGTATGCTGAGCCAGTATTTCCCGCTGCAATTCCCACGCCTGATGGCTGGCGAGTGTGCCGGTGACCCACTTAGCCTGATTATCGACAAGATCCAGGAGGTTTTGCGGGCGTATGCTTATGGGTGCGATACCCCTCACCCCAACCCTCTCCCACAGGGAGAGGGAGCTGTCCGGAGTTCTTGATTGGCCCGTGCTGTTTCGGAATCAAGGTGAGTCAGCCGGTGCTAATGATGAATCACTACACTTTCAGCCTAACTCGATCGGTCCCCTCGCCCTCCCACAGGGAGAGGGAGCTGTCCGGAGTTCTTGATTGGCCCGTGCTGTTTCGGAATCAAGGTGAGTCAGCCGGTGCTAATGATGAATCACTACATTTTCAGCCTAACTCGATCGGTCCCCTCGCCCTTTGGGAGAGGGTTAGGGTGAGGGGCAAAATCCCTCTCTCCATTAAATAAAAAAACACCGCAGAAGTTCTCATGCGGTGTTTTTTATTAGCCCAATATCGTTAACCGATAATCAGGTTTCCTGCAGACCCAGCTTCTTCTCCAGATAGTGGATGTTGGTGCCACCATGCTGGAAGTTTTCGTCGGTCATGATCTTCTGCTGCAGTTCAACGTTGGTTTTGATGCCATCGATGATCAGCTCAGCCAGGGCGTTCTTCATGCGGGCAATCGCCACGTCACGGTTTTCACCGTAGGTGATCAGCTTGCCAATCATGGAGTCATAGTACGGCGGAACGGTATAGCCAGCGTAGATATGAGATTCCCAACGCACGCCGAAACCACCAGGAGCGTGGAAGCGGGTGATCTTGCCTGGGCTTGGCAGGAAGGTGTTCGGGTCTTCGGCGTTGATACGGCATTCCACCGCATGGCCTTGCACCTTCACTTCGTCCTGTTTGATCGACAGCGGCTGACCGGCAGCGATACGCAGCTGCTCTTTGATCAGATCCACGCCGGTGATCATTTCGGTAACCGGATGTTCTACCTGGATACGGGTGTTCATTTCAATGAAATAGAACTCGCCGTTCTCATACAGGAACTCAAAGGTACCTGCACCGCGGTAGCCGATTTCCACACAGGCTTTTGAACAGCGTTCACCGATGTAGCGGCGCAGCTCTGGGGTGATCCCCGGTGCTGGTGCCTCTTCGACCACTTTCTGGTGGCGGCGCTGCATGGAGCAGTCACGTTCAGCCAGATAGATGGCGTTGCCCTGGCCGTCTGCCAACACCTGAATTTCGATGTGGCGAGGGTTTTCCAGGTACTTCTCCATATACACCATGTCGTTGTTGAAAGCCGCTTTGGCTTCCGCTTTGGTCATGGAGATGGATTGTTCGAGATCTTTGTCGCCGCGCACAACGCGCATGCCGCGACCGCCGCCGCCGCCGGAAGCCTTGATGATCACCGGATAACCGATGCGCTTGGCGAAGGCACGGTTTTTGTCCATGTCATCGGTCAGCGGGCCGTCGGAGCCTGGTACGCAAGGTACGCCGGCTTTTTTCATCGCGCTGATGGCAGAAACCTTGTCACCCATCAGGCGAATGGTTTCGGCGCGTGGGCCGATGAAGATAAAGCCAGAGCGCTCTACCTGCTCGGCAAAGTCGGCATTCTCGGACAAGAAGCCATAACCCGGGTGGATCGCCACGGCGCCGGTAATTTCGGCGGCGGAGATGATGGCCGGGATGTTCAGATAGCTTTTAACTGACGGGGCAGGGCCGATACAAACGGTCTCATCCGCCAGCAGAACGTGTTTCAGATCGCGGTCGGCACTTGAGTGAACGGCAACGGTTTTGATGCCCAGTTCTTTACAAGCGCGCAGGATACGTAGCGCAATCTCGCCACGGTTGGCGATAACAATTTTATCTAGCATGGTGCGCCTCGTTATTCGATGACGACCAGTGGCTCGTCAAATTCAACCGGTTGGCCGTTTTCTACCAGGATCGCTTTAACCACACCGGATTTGTCCGCTTCAATCTGGTTCATCATTTTCATGGCTTCAACGATGCACAGAGTATCACCGGCGTTCACTTTCTGGCCCACTTCCACGAAGGCTTTCGCGTCCGGGCTTGGGGTGCGGTAGAAGGTCCCTACCATTGGTGAACGAACGATATGGCCACTCATGGCCGCTGGTGCTGCTGGGGTTTCTGCGGCAGCAGGGGCAACGGCGGTGGCCAGAGCAGGTTGCTGCTGCTGGGCTGGCATTGCGTACTGCTGCATCATTGGGTAAGCCTGCACCGGTGCGGCACGGCTGATGCGAACCGACTCTTCGCCTTCAGAGATTTCCAGTTCAGAAATGCCTGATTCTTCAACCAGTTCGATCAGTTTCTTGATTTTACGAATATCCATGAGTGTGATTCCGTACTCTTTTTGTGTAGCAATTAGTGGGTTTTTGACAAACGGCGAACCGCTGCCTGTAAAGCAAATGTGTAGCCATCCGCGCCGAGGCCACAGATCACGCCTACCGCGATATCAGACAGGTAGGAGTGATGACGGAAAGGCTCACGAGCGTACACGTTGGACAGGTGGATCTCGATAAACGGGATCTCTACTGCCAACAGTGCATCGCGCAACGCCACGCTGGTGTGCGTGAACGCGGCGGCGTTAATCAGGATAAAATCCGTATTGCCGCGTGCCTGATGAATGCGATCGATGAGCGCATGCTCGGCGTTGGACTGCAGATGGCTCAGGGTGATATCTAGCGCGAGCGCCTGGTTTTCCAATCCGTTAACAATCTCTGCCAGCGTAGCGCTGCCGTACTTTTCCGGCTCACGCGTCCCCAGCAGATTGAGATTGGGGCCGTTCAGAAGCAAAATGTGAAACTTATCCGCCATTGTGCTGGTATCTCCGGCAATAAAACCATCATCGTAGAAAATAACCCGATGTCACCGATTTGTCACCTGTTACGCGCAGATTTTGCTGCAGCGACAGGCTCAAGGTCGGGCATTATAACGATATCGTGGCAATTCGCAGCTAAATACTGGTCTTATCAGCGAAGATATTCAACCCTAAATCAGCAAACACCCAGTGCCGCTATTGGATTATGAGGGGTAGAACACAGAAAAGTTCCGCGCCCCGGTAGGGGATTTTTACCGTCAATCTTGCCGGTTTTAGCGTGGTTTACGCCACCACGAGCGGAATTTCTTGTAACGCAGAGCTAACAACAGCAGCGCCAGCGAGGCATAAATAAAAGGCTGCGGTGACAACGTTTTTACCGACCAAAGGTAGTGGATCGGTGCCAGGATCGCCACCAGATAGACGAAGTTATGCAGCTTCTGCCAGTTGGCCCCCAATTTACGCTGCGCCCATAGCGTTGAGGTGGCCGCCAGGGCCAACAAAATCAACCAGCAGAGGATACCTAGCGTCAGATAGGGGCGGGTTACCAGTTCGCGCCCCAGCAGGCCTATGTTGCTCAGCCCCAGTTCCAGCGTCGAGTAGCTTACCAGATGCAGCGTTCCCCAGGCAAAACACCACAAACCCAGCAGACGTCGGCAACGGATCAGCAGCGGCTGGCGCGCGTAGCGGGCCAATGGAGTGACGAGCAGGGTGGCCAGCAGTAACTTCAGCGTCATCCTGCCGGTAAAATGCTGGATATCTTTGGCCGGATCGGCACTGAACCAGCCCTGATCGACGGACAGCACCAGCCACAGAAAGGGCAGGAATGCTGCCAGGTAGATGGCAACTTTTAGCCAGGTGATCTGCTTGGGGGTTAAGCGCACTCAGAAGTTCTCCCGTAAATCGAGGCCGTGATACAGCGAAGCCACCTGATCGGCATAACCGTTGAACAGCAGCGTCGGCTGACGTTTCACATCCAGGATGCCGCCAGAACCGATAAAGCGCTCGGTGGCCTGCGACCAGCGCGGATGATCGACATGGGGATTCACGTTGGCGTAAAAACCATATTCGTTGGGAGCAGACAGATTCCAGGTGGTTGGCGGTTGTTCGCGGGTCAGGGTGATCTGCACAATAGACTTGATGCCTTTGAAGCCGTACTTCCATGGAGTGATCAGGCGCACCGGAGCACCGTTTTGCGGTGGCAGCATCTTGCCATACACGCCCACGGTCAACAGAGCCAGTGGGTGCATGGCTTCATCAAGGCGCAAACCTTCGACATAGGGATACTTGAGGCCACCCCCAATAAAGCGATCTTTCTGGCCGGGCATCTGTTCTGGATCGTACAGCGTTTGAAAAGCCACGTAGCGCGCGTTGCTGTTGGGCTCGGCCAGCTTAAGCAGTTTGCCCAGCTCAAAACCGATCCACGGCACCACCATCGACCAGGCTTCAACGCAACGCATGCGATAAATGCGTTGCTCCAGCGGGAATCGCTTGAGTAAATCGTCGATATCCAGCGTTATGGGTTTACCGACTTCGCCGTCGATTTTTACCTTCCAGTCCGTCGTTTTCAGATCGCCCGCGTTGGCGGCGGGATCGGCCTTGTCCAGACCAAACTCGTAGAAGTTATTGTAACCCGAGACTTTTTCTTCAGGCGTAAGCTCCAGTTTGGCTTGCCAGGCTTCGGGCTTGCTGAAGTCCAACGCTTTACCCGGCGGGGCTGGGGGCCGATCGTTACCTTTGAACCATGACAGCAAGTCGGCTTGTGCCTGGGTGGGCAAAGCCAGCGAGGCTGCCGTGATCCCTAACGCCTGGAGTACCTTGCGCCGCTGATAGAACACGCTTTCCGGCGTGACATCGGCTTCGGTCAGTTTTCGCTGTTGTTTCATCTTTTTTCTCCGCAAGTGATGGTGTAAGCATGGCGTGAAAGCCAACTTTCTGCGAGAGGGTGGATGTAAAGAGAGGTAAACGAGAGGTAATTTCTTGTGGTGAATAAGCAGGCGCCGGATGCGGCGCCCAACAGATTACGGGCGGATTTTTACCAGGGTGCGGCCAGTGATCTGATTGTTCATCAGCGCGGTAGCAGCGGCAGGCACGTCTTCCAACTGAATTTCCTGTGTGGCTTGTTCATAGAAGCTTTCTGGCAGAATACCGGCCAGACGTTCCCAGGCGGTTTGGCGACGATGCAGCGGCGTGAGCACCGAATCAACGCCTTGCAGACGCACGTTACGCAAGATAAACGGCATCACGGTAGTCGGCAACTTGTAGCCTCCCGCCAGGCCGCAGGCGGCAACGGTGCCGTTGTAATTCATCTGCGCCAGCACGCGAGCCAGCAATTTGTCACCGACGGTGTCGATGGCGCCAGCCCATAGCTGTTTCTCCAGCGGGCGCGGTGTTTCAATATACTCGCTACGGGGCAGGACGGTTTTGGCACCGAGGGATTTCAGATAGTCGGTATTGCTGTCGCGTCCGCTGATGGCGGTGACGCTATAGCCCAGTGCGGACAGTAGGGCGACCGCCGTGCTACCTACGCCACCGCTGGCTCCGGTGACCAGAACGTCGCCGTCCTCCGGTTTCACTCCACCTTCTTCCAGTGCCATCACGCACAGCATGGCGGTAAAGCCGGCAGTGCCGAGGATCATCGCTTTGCGTTCACACAGCCCTTGTGGCAGCGGGACCAGCCATTCGCCGCTAACGCGGGCCTGTTCGCCCAACCCGCCCCAGTGACTTTCGCCAACGCCCCAACCGGTGAGCACTACGCTCTGGCCTGGTTTAAAACGTGGATCTGTGCTGCTGTGTACCAGGCCGGCAAAATCGATACCTGGCACCATTGGGAAGTGACGAATAATTTTCCCCGTGCCGGTGATCGCCAGGGCATCCTTATAGTTGAGACTGGACCAGTTGACGTCGACCGTCACATCCCCTTCTGGCAACTGCTTACTATCAATATTCTTGACTTGTGCCAGGGTTTTTTCGCCATCTTGTTCCAATAATAATACTCGCATGCATCGCTCCACGTTTTTTCATATATCATATGAATGTATGGTTCAGTATTGTCTGACTATATGCATAATAAAAAAGCCTGTCCTGATAAAGGACAAAAAAATAGTGCTTAATGGTTTTCTTCGTCGGCCAGGCTTGATAGCTTTGTAAAGCTAACCTGATGCTTGGCAAAGAAATTGAAGTCGCTTCATGATTTTTAAATATCAGGGTATTGCGTTGTTTTCAATCGAGCAGGAACGGGGCCTTGGAACATCAAAAGGTGGCTCTTCATTTTATCATCGCGCAGAAGGCACAGGGATGAGATTTACAACCAAACTCTCTGCTCTAATCACCCTGCTCGTCGCATTGGCTATGTTCTTGATGCTGATGGGGTGTTCATACAGTTTCTTTTACGTGACTCAGGAACGCCTCGAGCGCCGTTTTGAAGCCCTGGCCACTTCCATCGATCAGGCAATGCTGCTCCAACCTCTGCAGGCTCAGGATAACTGGCTGCCCTTGGTGATGCGGCCGCTAGGTATCGTTGCGATTCATGTCGATACCGAAACCAGCAACCTTTTCTCCTACAGCCTGCCGACCATCAAAGCCCCTTGGGCATCGCTGGCTGGCTACCGCCAAACCTCGTTAAACATGATGCATCACCCCGGCACCCGGGTGAATGTCACCTACCTCGATCCGTTCGCCAGCGACGTGCGTTCATTACAGTCCACGGCGGCGGTCACGCTGTCGATTGTCATCATGGTGGTGATCCTGCTGTTCAGTTTACGCTGGCTGCGCGAACAAGCAGTAGGTGAAGATCGCCTTGAGCGACGGGCGCGGCGCATTCTCAACGGCGAGCGTGAACAGGTGCTGAAGGGAGACATTCGCGAATGGCCCGCCAGCGTCAGCGGCGCGTTGGATCGTCTGCTGGCCGATTTGGCCGAAGCACGTGAGGAGCGCAGCCGGGTAGATACCTTGATCCGTGCTTTTGCCGCGCAGGATGCGAAAACCGGCCTCAATAACCGGCTGTTCTTTGATAACCAGCTCACGACTCAACTGGAAGATGTCGGGTCACACGGCATCGTCATGATGGTGCGCCTGCCGGATTTCGATACCCTGCGTGAAATTCACGGCAACGCGGCGGTACAGGAGCTGATGTATTCATTGGTCAACCTGCTGTCCACTTTTGTCATGCGTTACCCTGCCGCCTTACTGGCCCGCTATTTCCACAGTGATTTTACCGTTCTGCTGCCACACCGCACGCTGAAAGAAGCGGACGGCATCGCGGCGCAGCTGGTCAACGCGATCGACTCCTTGCCCTCAACAGCGCTGATTGACCGCGAGGCGTTCTTGCATATTGGTATTGTTGCCTACCGCGGCGGGCAGACCACGGAAGAAATCATCGATTACGCCGAACAGGCAACCCGCCACGCCGTACTGCAAGGCGAAAACGGCTGGTACGTCTATGATAGCGATGTGCCAGAGAAAGGGCGCGGCAGCGTTAAATGGCGCACGCTGCTCGAACAGGTGCTGGCGCGTGGCGGCCCTCGTTTATATCAAAAACCGGCGGTGACGGTGGAAGGCGATGTGCATCACCGCGAAATCATGAGTCGGATTTATGATGGCGCACAGGAACTGTTGCCTGCCGAATATATGCCGCTGGTCAATCAGCTTGGGTTGGCGGAAAGCTATGACCGCCAGCAGATGAATCGGATTATTCCTTTATTGGCACTGTGGCCGGAAGAGACGCTGGCGTTTCCACTATGCGTTGATTCATTATTGCAGCGCAGTTTCCAACGTTGGCTGCGCGATACCCTGTTACAGTGTGAAAAAAGTCACCGCAGGCGAATTCTGATTGAACTTGCAGAGGCAGATGTGTGTCAACATATCGACCGTTTGCGTCCGGTGCTGCGATTGCTGACCGGATTGGGCTGTCGTCTGGCGGTTTCTCAGGCTGGGTTGACGGTGGTTAGTACCTCTTATATCAAGTCGTTACCGGTGGAGATCGTCAAGCTTCACCCAGGGTTGGTAAGGAGTATTGACCGGCGGGATGAGAATCAGCTGTTCGTTCAGAGCCTGACCGGTGCCTGCGAAGGCACTCAAGCGAAGGTTTTTGCCGCCAGCGTGCGTACGCGCAACGAATGGCAGACGCTGAAAGAGCGCGGGATCCTGGGTGGGCAGGGGGACTTTTTCGCTTCGCCAGAGCCGATCGATATAGCTCGCAAAAAATATTCGCGTCGATATCGTGTTTAACCTGATGACCGGGCAAAAATTAACGTAGAATGGCCCGTCTTTTCCTGTGGGCGTCAGTAGGTGCTTACCACCGGTGACAATCAGGAAAAATGTTAGATTTTATGAGCTGTGTTACTGCCGTTTGGTACGTTGATTTGGTGGCTAGCTGAGCCTTTGTTGAGGGATATCAGGCCCCATTCGCTTTCCGTGCATTCGGTCACAAATAACGCAGACTAATTTTCACCGAAGTAGGACGTTTTTGCGCCTTGTCGCTGCTTCGTGTGGTTGGTAAAGTAGGCGGATTTTATTTTCCGCCCCCAGCTTGCAGGATTATCCTTTCGTTATGTTTAAGAAATTTCGTGGCATGTTTTCTAATGACTTGTCCATCGACTTGGGTACCGCCAATACCCTGATTTATGTTAAAGGACAAGGCATTGTACTGAATGAACCGTCGGTGGTTGCCATTCGCCAGGATCGTGCCGGTTCACCCAAGAGCGTTGCGGCCGTAGGTCATGACGCCAAGCAGATGCTGGGGCGTACGCCTGGCAATATCGCGGCTATTCGCCCAATGAAAGACGGCGTGATCGCCGACTTCTTTGTCACCGAAAAAATGCTGCAGCATTTCATCAAGCAGGTTCATAGCAACAGCTTTATGCGCCCAAGCCCGCGCGTACTGGTTTGCGTACCTGTTGGTGCTACCCAGGTTGAACGCCGTGCGATCCGTGAGTCCGCTCAGGGTGCAGGCGCGCGTGAAGTCTTCCTGATTGAAGAGCCTATGGCTGCGGCGATCGGTGCGGGTCTGCCAGTATCGGAAGCCACCGGCTCCATGGTGGTTGATATCGGTGGTGGTACCACTGAAGTGGCGGTGATCTCGCTTAACGGCGTGGTGTACTCTTCTTCTGTGCGTATCGGCGGCGACCGCTTTGACGAAGCCATCATTAATTATGTGCGCCGTAACTACGGTTCACTGATCGGTGAAGCCACTGCAGAACGTATCAAGCACGGTATCGGCTCAGCCTATCCAGATGACGAAGTGCGTGAAATTGAAGTGCGTGGCCGTAACCTGGCTGAAGGTGTGCCGCGTGGGTTCACCATGAACTCCAATGAAATTCTCGAAGCTTTGCAGGAACCTCTGACCGGTATCGTCAGCGCGGTCATGGTTGCGCTGGAACAGTGCCCGCCGGAACTGGCTTCCGACATCTCCGAACGCGGTATGGTGCTGACCGGTGGTGGCGCATTGCTGCGTAACCTGGATCGCCTGCTGATGGAAGAGACCGGTATCCCGGTAGTGGTGGCTGAAGATCCTCTCACCTGTGTGGCTCGCGGTGGTGGCAAGGCGTTGGAAATGATCGACATGCATGGCGGCGATTTGTTCAGCGAAGAATAGTGAGCAGCCCCAGAATGGAGGGATCGTAGCGGATGACGGTATTAACCTGGCATCTGGTGCGTTCCCCTTTCTGTTGTCGAGGAACGTGCATAATTTATGAAGCCGATTTTTAGCAGGGGGCCTTCCCTGCAACTACGACTTTTCCTGGCAGTGATCGTGGCGATTGCACTGATCGTTGCCGACAGCCGGCTCGGTACGTTCGTTAAAATACGAAACTACATGGACACCGCCGTCAGCCCTTTTTACTTCTTGGCTAATGGGCCGCGTAAAGTTTTGGACAGCGTATCGGAAACGCTGGCTACCCGCCAACAGCTAGAGCTGGAAAACCGTGCTCTGCGGCAGGAACTGTTACTCAAAAACAGCGATAATCTTCTTCTTGGCCAATTCAAACAGGAAAATGCCCGTTTGCGTGAGCTGTTAGGCTCGCCGTTGCGCCAGGACGAACACAAAATGGTCACTCAGGTGATCTCCACCGGTTCAGACCCCTATAGCGATCAGGTCGTGATTGATAAAGGGTCGGACAACGGGGTGTATGAAGGCCAGCCGGTTATCAGTGATAAAGGCGTGGTCGGGCAGGTGGTGGCGGTGGCTAAAATGACCAGCCGCGTCCTGCTGATCTGTGATGCTTCCCATGCGTTGCCGATCCAGGTATTGCGCAATGATATCCGGGTGATTGCCGCAGGCAGTGGCTGTACGGATGACCTGCAGCTGGAACATCTGCCGGGCAATACCGATATCCGCGTCGGGGATGTGCTGGTCACCTCCGGTTTGGGCGGGCGCTTCCCGGAAGGCTATCCGGTAGCTGTGGTGTCTTCGGTAAAAGTGGATAACCAACGCGCGTATACCGTGATCCAGGCGCGGCCAACCGCTGGCCTGCAACGCTTGCGCTATCTGTTGTTACTGTGGGGCGCCGATCGCAACGGTACCATGCCGCTGCCGCCGGAAGAAGTTCACCGTGTTGCCAATGAACGCCTGATGCAGATGATGCCGCAGGTATTGCCACCGGCCGATGCCATGGGCCCACCGGCTCCGCTGCCCGCTCCTGCTACCGGTACCGTTCAGCCGCCACCGGTGGGGACAACCCGATGAATCGCTATCGCAGCAACGGGCGCTGGATTATCTGGCTGTCATTCCTGGTGGCATTAGTGCTGCAAATCATGCCGTGGCCGGAGCAAATCTACATGTTCCGGCCGTCCTGGCTGCTGCTTATCCTCACTTACTGGGTGATGGCGCTACCCCACCGGGTTAACGTCGGCACCGGGTTTATCCTGGGGCTGATCATGGATCTGATCCTGGGTTCCACGCTCGGCGTGCGTGCGCTAGCCATGGGCATCATCGCCTATCTCGTCGCGTTCAAATTCCAATTATTCCGCAATATGGCACTGTGGCAGCAAGCGCTGATCGTCGTGCTGCTATCATTGGCTATGGACGTGGTGGTGTTCTGGGCGGAGTTTTTAGTGATCAACGTTTCTTTCCGCCCCGAGGTGTTCTGGAGTAGTGTGGTCAACGGCGTGCTTTGGCCGTGGTTATTCCTGCTGATGCGCAAGATCCGCCGTCAGTTTGCCGTACAATGAGGTTATAACGATGTTTTCGCTCTATCTTGCTTCCGGTTCTCCCCGTCGTCATGAACTGCTGACTTTGCTCGGCGTACCGTTCGAAGTCATTCTGACGCATACTGAAGAGCAGCGGCAGGAAGGGGAAGCGGCGGAAAATTACGTTCGCCGTCTGGCGCAGGATAAGGCCAGAGCGGGTGTAACCCTGGCGCAACAGGATTGGCCCGTGCTGGGGGCAGATACGATCGTGGTGTTGAACGGCCAGGTGTTGGAAAAACCGCGGGATGAAGAGCATGCGGCGCAGATGCTGGCGGCCTTGTCCGGGAAGCAGCATCAGGTGATGACCGCCGTGGCGATCGCCGATAAACAGGGCGTTTTATGCCAGTTGGTGGTCACCGACGTGACGTTCCGCGATCTGTCACCACAGGATATCTGCGACTATATCGCCACGGGCGAACCGATGGATAAAGCGGGCGCTTACGGAATTCAAGGCAAGGGTGGTTGTTTCGTCAGAACGATAACCGGAAGTTATCATGCGGTGATGGGGTTGCCGCTGGTCGAAACACATGAGCTGCTCAGTCATTTTGTCGCATTACGAGAGGTAAGAACCGGTTGATGCCACCACTAGATTTCCCGTCGCCGCCATAGCGTGAGCGCAGGAAAGATAAGGGGCAGGCGCTACACCGGCTCTGAGGAGAAAGCATGACAGCTGAGCTACTGGTAAACATTACGCCGTCGGAAACGCGGGTTGCCTATATTGACGGCGGCATTCTGCAAGAGATCCATATAGAGCGCGAAGCCAAGCGTGGCATCGTGGGCAATATCTACAAAGGGCGTGTCAGCCGCGTGTTACCCGGCATGCAGGCGGCCTTTGTCGATATTGGCCTGGATAAAGCGGCCTTCCTGCACGCCTCCGATATCATGCCGCACACCGAGTGTGTTGCCGGTGATGAACAAAAGAATTTCTCTGTGCGTGATATCGCCGAACTGGTGCGCCAGGGGCAGGACCTGATGGTTCAGGTGGTGAAAGATCCGCTTGGCACCAAGGGCGCACGCCTCACTACCGATATCACCCTACCTTCGCGCTACCTGGTCTTTATGCCGGGCGCTGCGCACGTGGGGGTTTCCCAGCGTATTGAAAGTGAAGCCGAACGCGAGCGTCTTAAGCGCGCCGTGGCGGGATATTGCGACGATCTGGGCGGCTTTATCATCCGCACCGCGGCGGAAGGGATCGGCGAAGAAGAGCTGGCGCAGGATGCCGCCTTCCTCAAGCGCTTGTGGACCAAGGTCATGGAGCGTAAAAAGCGTAACCAGACCAAGTACAAACTGTATGGTGAACTGGCGTTGGCGCACCGTATCCTGCGCGACTTTGCCGGGGCGGCGCTGGATCGTATCCGCGTCGATTCACGCCTGACGCATGACCAACTGGTGGAATTTACCGGCGAGTACATCCCGGATATCACCAATAAGCTGGAGCTGTATACCGGCAGCCAGCCGATCTTCGATCTGTATGACGTCGAGAACGAGATCCAGCGAGCGCTGGAGCGCAAGGTTGAATTGAAGTCCGGCGGTTACCTGATCATCGATCAAACCGAAGCCATGACCACCGTGGATATCAACACCGGGGCCTTTGTCGGCCACCGCAATCTTGATGAGACCATCTTCAATACCAACATCGAAGCGACGCAGGCCATTGCCCGCCAGCTGCGGCTGCGCAACCTGGGCGGCATCATCATCATTGATTTCATCGATATGAACAATGATGAACACCGCCGCCGGGTATTGCACTCGTTGGAGCTGGCGCTGAGTAAAGATCGGGTAAAAACCACGATCAATGGTTTCTCTCAGCTAGGCTTAGTGGAGATGACGCGTAAACGCACGCGTGAAAGTATTGAGCATGTGCTGTGTAACGACTGCCCGACCTGCCAAGGGCGCGGAACGGTGAAAACGGTGGAAACTGTCTGTTATGAGATTATGCGTGAGATCGTGCGCGTGCATCATGCTTACGATTCCGATCGTTTCCTGGTCTATGCCTCTGCGGCAGTGGGTGAAGCGTTGAAAAGTGAAGAGTCTCACGCGCTGGCGGAAGTGGAAATCTTCGTTGGCAAACAGGTCAAGGTGCAGATCGAACCGTTATACAGCCAGGAACAGTTTGACGTTGTGATGATGTAATACCCCTCACCCCAACCCTCTCCCATGGGGAGAGGGAGCTGGTACGGTGTTGTGGTTAAGTATGGTGTTCTTGATGTGGCTTAATAATCTGTGATGGTCAGGTAAATTTCTGCAACTGATAACGAACTCTTTCGGTCCCCTCTCCCTGTGGGAGAGGGTTAGGGTGAGGGGCACAAGCGTTAGGTTATATATTTGGTCATTAAGGAGAAATGCGTGAGGCGACTGCCCGGGATCCTGTTAGCCACAGGCGCCATTTTGATTGTTGTTGTGGCGTTGCTGATCAGCGGGTTGCGTCTGGTGCTGCCTGAGCTTAACCACTATCGCCCGCAATTGCTGGAAAAGGTGCAGGCGATCGCTGGGGTGCCCATCGAAGCGGACTTTATCCAAGGCAGTTGGGAAACCTTTGGCCCAACGCTGGAAGCCCGCAATATCCGTTTGGCCCTACCAACAAGCACGCTCCAGATCGAGCGGGTCACGCTGGCGCTGGACGTGTGGCAATCCCTGCTGCATTGGCGCTGGCAGTTCCGCGATCTCACCTTCTACCAACTTCAGCTCGATCTTGACGCGACGCTCGGGGGGGAAGGCAGTAATGGTAATGGCCTTACTCCGAACGGGGTCAGCGATCTGTTCCTGTATCAGCTGGATCACTTTGATCTGCGCAATAGCCGTCTCTCGTTCCTGACCCCATCCGGTTCCCGCGCTGAATTCCACATCCCGCAAATGACCTGGCTCAACAGCTATAACCGCCATCGCGCGGAAGGTCAGATCAGCCTGACCAGCCTGAATGGCCAGCACGGTGCGGCACAGTTACGCCTGGATCTGCGGGATGAGCAGGGGTTACTCAATACCGGTACCATCTATATGCAGGCCGATGATATTGACATGAAGCCCTGGTTCAGCCGCTGGCTGCAAACCAATACCGGCCTGGAAAGCGCCGATTTCAGCCTGGCCGCCTGGCTCAATATCAAAAATGGTGCAATCTACAGCGGGAATGCCCTGCTTAATAAAGGTACCGCCAGTTGGTCGGCGGGTAGCGATCAACACCGGCTGGACGTCGATAACCTGGCGCTGGCACTGAGCCGTGAGGGCAACGGCTGGCAGGTGCATGTGCCGGCCCTGAACCTGAAAACCGATGGCCAAGCCTGGGCACCGGGAACCCTTACTGCGCTGTGGTTGCCGGAAAATACCCAATTTATCGGGCCAAATCAGAGTGAAGAACTCCGTATCCGCGCCACCGGCATCCAGTTGGAACGGTTGGAAGCGTTGCTGCCTACTTTTTCGTTCCTCAGCCCGGAAGTGCTGGAGCACTGGAAAGACTTACAACCTCGCGGCATGCTCAGGGCGCTGGCGCTGGATATCCCTCTGCAACAGCCGGAAAAAACCCGTTTTCAGGCGTGGTGGCAGGATCTGAGCTGGCAACACTGGAAACTGCTGCCGGGCGTTGATCACTTTTCTGGCGCATTAACCGGGGGCGTGGAAAATGGCCGCCTGACGCTGGGGCTGAACAACAGCACGCTGCCTTATGGCGATATGTTCCGGGCACCGTTGGAGATCGGCCGTGCGAGCGGGGCGTTGACCTGGCAAAACAACGCTCAAGGCTGGCAATTGGCAAGTCAAAGTCTGGATGTACAGGCCAAATCCTTGTGGATTAACGGTGATTTCCGCTATCAGCAACCGGCCAACGGCGAGCCTTGGCTGGATATTCTGGCTGGCATCCGTTTGTATGATGCCGCCGATGCCTGGCGTTATTTCCCTGAACCGCTGATGGGTAAACATTTGGTGGATTACCTCAGCGAAGCGATCCAGGGTGGGCAGGTTGATAATGCTTCCCTGATTTATGCGGGTGATCCGCAGCACTTCCCGTATGAAAAGAACGAAGGGCAGTTTCAGGTGTTTGTCCCACTACGCCACGCGACCTTCCAGTTCCAGCCGGAATGGCCAGCGCTGAACGATCTGGCGATCGACCTCGACTTTGCCAACAATGGCCTGTGGATGAACGCGCCGCAAACCAAACTGGGTGACGCGACGGGGAGAAATATTAGCGCCATCATTCCGGACTATCGCAAAGAACGCCTGTTGATTGATGCCGACGTTGCGGGCACCGGACAAGCTATCCACGACTATTTCATGCAGACGCCACTTGATGATTCTGTCGGGGCGGCATTAGATGAGCTGCAGGTAGGTGGTAATGTTAGTGGGCGCTTACATCTGAATATTCCGTTGGACGGTGAGCTGGTTAACGCCAGTGGTGAAGTGACGCTGAACAACAACTCGCTGCTGGTCAAGCCACTGGAGAGCCAGCTAGAGAGAGTGAGCGGCAAGTTCCGCTTCGACAACGGCAACCTGCAGAGCGATACCCTGACGGCCAACTGGTTTGGGCAGCCGCTGACGGTCAACTTCGATACGCTGGAAGGCAAACAGGATTATAAGGTTAACGTTGGGCTGAAAGGCGATTGGCAACCGGCCAAGGTTGAAGGCCTGCCGACAGAGTTTGCCAAAAAGCTGGCAGGCAGCGCCGCCTGGCAGGGTAAGGTGGCGATCAACCTGCCGCATAAAGGTGAGCCGAGCTATGAGATTGGTGTGAATGCCGATCTGAAAAAAGTAAGTAGTCACTTACCCTCTCCCCTGAATAAACCCGCAGGGGAAGCGTTACCCGTTAGCGTAAAAGTGAACGGCGGCCTGCAAGGATTTATGCTCAATGGCAGTGCGGGTAAGCAAAACCACTTCAACAGTGAATGGCTGCTGGCTAAACAACAGGTAACACTGGCACGTGCCGCCTGGCAAACCGGTGGTTCCTCTACCCCAACGTTACCCAAAGATAAATCCCTGGTGCTCAAGCTGCCCGCACTGGATGGCGAGCAATGGCTGGGGCTATTGGCACCGGCGATGAAGCAAAGCAGTGGCGCAGGCAAGGTGGGCAACTTTGTGTTCCCAACCAGCGTAACGCTCGAAACCCCGCAACTGACGCTGGGCGGACAGGCGTGGCATAACCTTCAGCTGGCGGTCTTGCAGCAGTTGGCGGGAACGACCGTCACCGCCAAGGGTAAAGAGATTGATGGTAGCCTGTCGATGCCGGATAGGGGCGTGTGGCGCGCGGATCTTGGCTATCTTTACTACAACCCGCAGTTTGCTAGCGGCGACGGCAGTGCTGGCGCTACCAACCCGTTGGACTCTAAGGAGCGGATCTCTTTCCAGGGCTGGTCTTCACTGATGTTGCGCTGTAAATCCTGCTGGATGATGGGGCAGAACCTTGGCACGGTTGAAGCCGACGTTAAACACGAGGGCGACTCGTTAGTGCTCAGTCATGGTCTGGTAGATACCGGCTATGGCCGTATGAGCGCCACCGGCCTGTGGAAACAGAATGCTCAGGAAGAACGTAGTGCGTTAAAAGGTAAACTGCTGGGCAGCAAAATCGATCGCACCGCCAGCTTCTTCGGCGTGATCATTCCATTAAAAGACGCACCCTACGATATTGATTTTGATCTGCACTGGCATGGGCAACCATGGAAACCGCAGATCAATACGCTCAATGGCACCATGAAGGTCGATCTGGGCAAAGGCGAGATCGACAACGTCGGCGGTGGCCGGGCTGGGCAGCTGTTACGCTTGGTCAGTTTCGATGCCCTGCTGCGCAAATTACAGTTCGACTTCCGTGATACCTTCGGTAATGGATTTTACTTTGACTCCATACGCGGCACTATCTGGGCGAAAGATGGCATAATGCATACAGATAACTTGTTGGTGGATGGGCTGGCGGCGGATATCGCCATGAGTGGCCAGATCGACCTGGTGAAGCGCCAGATTGATATGCAGGCCGTGATAGCGCCAGAGATCTCGGCGACGGTCGGCGTGGCGACCGCGTTTGTGATCAACCCGATTGTGGGGGCGGCGGTGTTTGCGGCCTCGAAAGTGCTGGGGCCGTTGTGGAGCAAGATCTCGTTTATCCGCTATGACATTACCGGCAGCCTGGACCACCCAAGTATTCATGAGGTGTTGCGTAAGCCAAAAGAGGATAAATCGCCATGAAAAATGCTAACGTTGCGTTATTACAGCTGTGTAGCGGTGAGCAGATACGGGACAACCTGGCCCAGATTGAGCAGCAGATCAAGCAGCTCAATCCCGGGATCAAGCTGGTGATGACTCCGGAGAACGCCTTACTGTTTGCCAACTCGGCTGCCTACCGTGAACATGCGGAAACGGAAGGTCACGGGCCGTTGCAGCAGGCGGTGCGCGATATGGCTCGCCGTTACGGGGTATGGTTGCTGGTGGGTTCTATGCCATTGATCAGCCGCGAAGATCCGACACGTATCACCACCAGCAGCCTGCTGTTTGACGATCAGGGGGAAATCCGTGGTCGTTATGACAAACTGCACATGTTCGATGTAGATATCAATGATATCCACGCTCATTATCGCGAGTCAGATACCTATCAGCATGGCCAGCAATTGACGGTGGTTGATACGCCGGTTGGCCGTTTGGGCATGACGATATGCTACGACCTGCGCTTCCCTGGCCTGTATCAGGCGCTGCGCGCGAAGGGGGCGGAGCTGATCTCGGTGCCCGCCGCATTTACCCGCGTTACCGGTGAGGCACACTGGGAGATTTTGCTGCGTGCCCGCGCTATCGAGAACCAGTGTGTGATCCTGGCTCCTGCGCAGGTTGGCCGTCACGGAGCTACCCGTCGCACCTGGGGCCATTCCATGGTGGTAGACAGCTGGGGCAATGTGCTGGCAGAAAACCCCGACGCGGTTTCCGCGCTGAAAGTGCGCGTGAATACCGGCAAGTTGCATACGGTGCGCAAGCAGATGCCGGTGATGCAGCACAACCGATTCCAGCCGACGCTGATTGCGCCGGTTGAAAACTCCTCCAATAAAGAGTGAAAAAATTATGAGCCTGTCGTTTGTCAGTGAGCAGTTACTCGCTGTGAATAAGCTGAGTCATCAAGACCTGTTCTCCGTATTGGGTCAACTGGCCGAACGCCGCCTCGATTACGCCGACCTCTATTTTCAGTCCAGCTACCACGAATCCTGGGTGATTGAGGATGGCATCATCAAAGATGGCTCGTACAATATCGACCAGGGCGTTGGTGTGCGCGCGGTCAGCGGTGAAAAAACCGGTTTTGCCTATGCGGACCAAATCACCCTGAACGCCCTCAACCAAAGCGCACTGGCCGCTCGCAGCATCGTGCGTGACAGCGGCAATGGCAAAGTCCATACGCTGGGTGAGATCGGCTATCAGGCGCTTTATCCTATGCTCGATCCGCTGCAAAGCCTGCCGCGGGAAGAGAAGATCGCGCTATTGCATCGGGTAGATAAGGTGGCACGTGCAGAAGACAAGCGCGTGCAGGAAGTGACGGCCAGCATCACCGGCGTGTATGAACAGATTCTGGTTGCGGCAACGGATGGCACCTTGGCGGCGGACGTTCGCCCGCTGGTGCGTTTTTCCGTCAGTGTGCTGGTGGAAGAAAATGGCAAGCGTGAGCGCGGAGCCAGCGGTGGCGGTGGCCGTTTTGGCTATGACTACTTCCTGGAAGTGGTGGATGGTGAAGTACGTGCCGATGCTTTTGCCAAAGAAGCGGTGCGTATGGCGCTGGTCAACCTCTCTGCCGTGGCTGCCCCAGCGGGCACCATGCCTGTGGTACTGGGCGCGGGTTGGCCGGGCGTATTGCTGCATGAAGCTGTCGGTCACGGGCTGGAAGGTGACTTCAACCGCCGTGGTACTTCAGTATTCAGCGGCCAGATGGGTCAGTTAGTGGCTTCTGAGCTGTGCACCGTGGTGGATGATGGCACCTTGCAAGGCCGCCGTGGATCGCTTGCGATCGATGACGAAGGCGTGCCGGGTCAATACAACGTGCTGATCGAGAACGGCATTCTGAAAGGCTACATGCAGGATAAACTCAACGCACGGCTGATGGGCGTTGCGCCTACCGGTAACGGCCGCCGCGAGTCTTATGCTCACCTGCCAATGCCGCGCATGACCAACACCTACATGCTGGCGGGCAAGTCGACGCCAGAAGATATTATCGCCAGCGTGGAGTATGGCCTGTATGCGCCAAACTTTGGCGGTGGTCAGGTTGATATCACCTCCGGGAAATTTGTCTTCTCCACCTCTGAAGCCTATCTGATCGAAAATGGCCGCGTTACCAAACCGGTGAAGGGGGCCACGTTGATCGGTTCAGGTATTGAGGCGATGCAGCAGATTTCGATGGTGGGCAACGACCTGGCGCTGGACAAGGGCGTGGGCGTGTGCGGTAAAGAAGGGCAGAGCCTGCCGGTAGGGGTTGGCCAACCTACGCTGAAGCTGGATTCACTGACCGTGGGCGGCACGGCGTAATAAGCGCGGTTTTATGTATCAAGCCCTGACCCTCGGTGGGTTGGGGCTAAAGCTAATTACAGCTGGCGCACGATTTATCAAAGAATCAATGTGAAGCCGGATAAGACCCAGCCTGGATTACATGTCTGTATACTCCATATCCTTATGGGGTATGCCATCATCAAGGTATTCGCCGGATACCGTTTTGAAACCGAATCCTTCATAGAATTTGACGAGGTGAGTTTGTGCTGAGAGCTTTATCGCCTTGCCTGGTTCGTCGCCGTGGATTAAGGACATGGTTTTTTCCATCAGCCTGACACCCAATTTCTGACCCCTGACGGAATCATCAACAATCACTCGCGTGATTTTGGCCGCATCCAGAGAATTACCCACATGCAACACTCTCGCGTAGGCGACAAGCTTGCCATCGCTGTATCCGGCAACGTGAAGGGTGCTATTAAGCAGATCCTGTCCATCAATATCCTGAAACGGGCACGTTTGCTCTACGACAAACACTGCCATGCGCAGCGCCAGAATATCATGCAACTGCTGCGCGCTGAGGCTGCTGCCCTTCAATGCCTGCCAGCTTATTTCCATCTTTAACCCCTACTTTGTTTCTTAACCATTAAATTACGGCCTTTCTGGCATTAACGCGTCCGGCTGATGACGGCCAGAATGGTAATGGTGATAACAGCTAGTCGTTCAGTCATCATCATATCATTCCATAACTTAATGAATATACTGAATTTTACGGTGCGATTATCCGGGTGAATAATGATGTTTTCTGACAAAGAGGGTGAGTCTGGGCCGTAGCAACCTGTCTAGACACATCGTTGGGGATCGTTGGTGCCAGCCGTCGCAATAGACAGCAACGTCCCCTGATGATAGTAAAGCGAAATCATCAGTTGGCTAAGCTCTTTGAAGTTAAACGGATCCAATGAGGTCGCTTCTTTGATCTGGTTAAGCCGGTAGGTGAGCGTGTTGCGATGTACCCCAAGTTCCCGCGCCGCGTTTGCCAGTTCGGCATTGTGCGCGATATAGGTACTCAAGGTATTGAGCAGCATTTGACCGGTGCCCAGCATCAGCAATTTATCAATTCTCTGTTTGAAATAAAGGGTGAATGAGCTGCTTCTGGCTTCATTCAACAATCCGCTAAAGGCAAACTGCTGGCCGTTAATGACTCGCGATAGTGGTAACGACTCACGAGCATGTTCTATCATCTCTTTGATCATAAATATCGATTGGCGGAAAATTCCGGCAGAGCCAGACTCTATCCCAATGCCAATAGTGTAATGGCTCAGCTGAGTTTCCATAAATGCGTTAATAGCTTTAACGGTGGCATCGGTCTGGTCGATAGCGGTGATAATTAACAGGATCTCATCATTGCTGAGCAATATTACCCGCTGGGATTTTAAAATATGTGAGAGTTTATTGAGGATGTGATCGATGGTTTGCCCCAATAAATGCCCTCCGGTTTCAATATTGATCAATACCGGCAGCAGGGGTTGAGACAGGTCGATTTCTTGCTGTACCAACTGGTGAAGTATTTCCTTTCCTTTCTCTGTGTCGCCCACTTCCAGATACTGTTTTAGCAGCAGATCCCTGATACGGTATTGCCAGTTCATTTCCCGGATAGCTAAAGACTGTTTAATCAACAGCTCCGCCGCCAGGATGGCCAGCTCGGCGTAACGCGCAATCGCGGCGGGATTGCCACTGATACCTATTACCATAACCACCTGATCATCCACGATAATCGGATGATTGATACCGGGTTGCACATTTTTGTACCGGGCGGCCTGCTGAGCATTTTCTATCGTCATACGCTGGCGGCTTTTTATCACCTCAAATGCCACTTCATGCCGTTCACCGATCCTATGTGGTTCGCCAGAAGCGATAATTATGCCCTGATGATCGATAACATTAACGTTATAATGGATAATACTCATCGCTCGTTTCACAATGGTATTAGCCAGCTCTAAGGTGATCAGCATACTCATACCTTTATGATATAAAACCTCTATTATAGTGAGGGGGGGGGAATATAATATTGAATGTTTCTTGCCAATTTCATGATAACCTTATTCACCCATCAACAGCGCTACGTAGTGAACTTAAAACAATTCAGGCAACTCAATGTGTAAGCCGATGTTTGCCATCCGACCCTCTCTTGGGCAGAGGGCCGGAAATATCTATTGCGCTAACTTAAGAGACTACCTTTCCCGCTCAAACAGCATAGAGATCCCTTGGCCTCCACCGATACACATAGTGGCTAAGCCGGTATTGACGCCACGGCGCTCCATCTCATACATCAGTTTTACAGCGATGATGGCCCCGCTGGCCCCAACAGGGTGCCCCAGCGCAATTGCTCCTCCATTGACGTTCACTTTCGCCGGATCCAACTCAAGATCGTTAATCACCGCCAATGATTGGGCAGCAAAGGCCTCATTTAGCTCAATAAGATCGATATCGTGCACCGACATATTCAACTTTTGCATCAGTTTACGAGTTGCCGGAGCCGGGCCAAAGCCCATGACTTCTGCCTCGCAACCTGCCACTGCCCAGCCTCGGATCACCATCCGAATTGGTAGCCCCAGTTTTTCCGCGTTGGCTCGGGTAGTGACAACTAACGCGGCAGCCCCATCATTGATACCTGATGACGTTGCTGCCGTGACCGTGCCGTCTTTTTTAAACGCCGGTTTCAGCTGCGCATACTTTTCTTTCGGCGTATCCCTTGGATGCTCATCGGTGGCAAACAGACGGCTGTTCTTGCCTTCACGAACCTCCAGCGGCAGGATTTGCGAGGTAAAATGCCCCTCTTTAATGGCTGCCAAGGCTTTTTGCTGACTGCACCAGGCAAACTCGTCCATCGCCTCACGGCTGATGTGAAAACGTTCCGCGACGAACTCGGCGGTCATACCGTTGTGATAAGGGCCTTCCGGCCAGGTTAAAATAGAGACGATGCCGTCTTCCAGCTCTCCGTGCCCAAGGCGATAACCGTAACGAGCCTTGCGAATATAGTGGGGCAGTTGAGTCATATTCTCTGTCCCACAGGCGACGGTGATCTCGGCGTTACCGGTTTGCAGTTCCAGCATGCAATCGACAATCGCTTGCAGACCCGAACCGCACTGGCGGTTTACCGAATAGGACGTCGTTTCGTTTGGTAAGCCCGCGCGCAGTTGGCAAATGCGGGCGATAAAGCCACTTTCCGCGATTTGCCCGACGTTACCTACCACCACCTCATCAATTTGTGCGGGTTGCAGCCCGGCACGGGCCACGGCCTCACGGATCACCGCAGCCCCCAAATCATGCTGGTGCGTATCTTTAAAGCTACCGCCCATGGTGCCGATCGCCGTGCGTACGCCGCTGACGACGACAATGTCATTTGCATTTTTCATTCGATTCTCCTTACAGCACCATGCCGCCGCCGACGTTGATCACTTCGCCATTGATATAGCGTGCCTCGTCGGACGCCAGGAAGGCCACACAATGGCCGACATCAACCGGATCGCCAGCATATCCAGCAGGAATTTTGCCGATCATGATGTCCCAGACTTTTTCCGGCACCCCGCGGGTCATATCGGTTTCGATAAATCCTGGGCAGATGGCGTTAACGGTCACCCCTTTTTTTGCCAGCTCCCGGCAGGCCGTTTTGGTCAGGCCGATCACCCCGGCTTTTGAAGCGGCATAGTTGGCTTGCCCAACATTGCCTAACCAGCTGGCCGAAGAGATATTAATGATGCGCCCGCTGGCACGCTCACGCATCCGCAGGGCGGCTTCCTGCATACAGTGGAAGGTTCCTTTCAGGTTGATATCCATCACCAGATCCCAATTCTCTTCCGTCAGCTTGTGCAACATGGCATCACGGTTAATCCCGGCGTTATTGACCAGAATATCTATCGGCCCCAGCTGCTGCTCGGCAGCAATAAATAACTGGTTAACCTCTTCGCGGTTGGCAATATTACAGGCGATGAAAATGGCTTTATGGCCCGCGCTCACCAATTCGGCAGCGGTTTTATTGCCGCCTTCCTGGTCGACATCACAAATGACTATGGCGGCCCCTTTCTCAGCCAATACCTGGGCAATGCCTCGCCCAAGACCACGGCTGGCCCCGGTGACGATAGCCACTTTATTCTTTAAACACATAGGGTACTCCTTATATTTTAATTCATGACCACACTGAATTAGCGCAGAGATAACAAATATGTTTTTACTGCCTGGCCAGCATTTCCTTCAGACCAAAAGGGGCATCGCAAAATAGTGCCGCGTCCATCTGTTTTAATGAGGGGGAAATAAGCGGCATAAATTCCATTTGTTGTAGGATGTCACGCTCAAGATCGACGCCGGGGGCGATTTCTATCAACATCGGGCCCTGCGCCGTCAGTTCAAACACCGCTCGCTCAGTCACCAAATGCATTTTTTGTTTTTTCTGGCGGGCTATTTCACCGTTATAGGAAATCTGGTTAATCGACCTCACCAGCTTTTTAACCGAGCCCTCCTGCAGGATGGTTAATTGCCCTTGCTGGAATGTCACCTCCAGCCCCTTGGCGGTAAAGGTGGAGCAAAACACCACGTGGTGTGCATTTTGGGTGATATCGATAAACCCTCCAGCCCCGGTACAGCGGTCCCCCATACGGGTGGCATTGATATGCCCGTTAGCGTCCATCTCGCCGGCCCCCATATAGGTAATATCCACACCGGCCCCGTTGTAATAAAGCATCTGCTCCTGATGGTTAATCATGGCGGTCAGGTTTTTGCCGATGCCAAAATCAACCCCGCCGGCCTGTACGCCGCCGTAGATACCTGATTCAACGGTGATGGTGACCGCTTCGCTCACTCCCTCTTCATGGATGATGGTGCCAATAACATCGTTGGGAATACCGGTGCCCAGATTGATCACGCAGTCTGGGGATAGGAATTGGCAAGCGCGGCGGCCAATCACCTTGCGGATGTTGAGCGGGAGCGTTTCCACTTCGCTGGCAGGGGTAATCAGATTGCCGCAATAGGCCGGATCATAGAACCAGGAAGAGGTTTGACGGTGGTCTTGTTCAGGGTCTTCACACACCACAATGGCATCAATAAAATTGCCCGGTACCACGATCTGTTTCGGGTGCAGACTCCCTTTTTCCGCCAGGTTTTTTACCTGGGCTATCACCTTGCCGCCAAAGCGTTTCGCCGCCAGCACGGCCTGCAGGATCTCCAGCTTCATGGCTTCTTCCTCACAGGTGAGGTTGCCAGCGGTATCCGCCGTAGTGCCACGGATGATCACCGTATCCAGCGGGATCGCCGGATAGAACAGATATTCCTCCTCGCGTAGGCTGACCACTTCCACCAAATCAGGCAGGGAGCGGGTCAACGCATTCATTTTGCCGCCTTCCAGCCGGGGATCGATAAAGGTCCCCAGCCCCACTTTGGATAAATACCCGGCCTGACCGGCCGCCATGGCCGTATACAGATGGACAATCTGCCCCTGCGGCAGACAGAAGGCTTCAACCTCATTGGCGGCAATCTTTTCCATCCACTTGGGTGCCAGCCCCCAGTGCGAACCAATAATGCGTTTTACCATGCCTGGCGGAGTAAAATGCTGGTTACCGCGTTCACGATTCGACTGTCCTGCAGAGTGAATATAGGTCAGCCCGTGCGGTGCCTTTGTTTCAAGAAAGCGCTTTTCCAGAGCCTTCAAGATCGACTCCGCAGCCCCAATCAATGTCATGCCGATGGTGCACAGGGTCGAACCGTTATTCACTAACTCTGCGGCCTGCTGAGCCGAAATGACTTTATTTCTCATTATTGCTACCTTACTTCTGTGCGGCGGTGCGCCATGGCACCGCGTTTAGGCTCTATTTCTCAATCACGCTATTCATTGCAGCCGGGGGGCATTGATTGGCCGGTTTATCTTTGCTGCCTGCGGGTTGTTTCACCCGTGCAGCCCCGATGATGGCAAGGGTCTGCAGCACGATGGCAAACCACAGGCCAGCGCTAGGTGACCCGGTTCTATCTTCGAGGAGACCGAACACATAAGGCCCGAAGAACCCACCGGTAATGCCAAGGCAAGCCAGTAATCCCAACCCGCCAGCGAGCATGGGGCCGCTCATCAGCGTGGCTGGGTAGGTAAAGATGATGGATTGCACGACGAAGAACATCGAGGCACCGATACAGAAGCCGATCAGCCCTAATACCGGGCCACCCAGTACGCCAATCAGGAAACCGACGGCCATCGACATAAAGCCGGACACCAGCATGATGCGTGAGCGAGAAGCGGTATTGGCATATTTGGGCAGGAAGAAGCCACCCAAGGCTGCTGCGATCCACGGAATGGCGGTTAGCAGGCCGAGCATCAGAGTGCTCATCTTGCCGTAGCTGTTGATAATGCTGGGCAGGAAATAGGTCAGGCTGTAGACCGAAATCTGATGGGTGAAATAAATCGCCACGATCAGCATGAAGGTCTTATTGGTAAACGCCGTTTTAAAGGAAAACTTCTGGTTCTTATCCACCCCGACCGGTTGCTCTGCAGCCAGCTTGTTTTCAATATACTCAATGTCGGTTTTGGTTAGCCATTTGGCATCGCGTGGTTTATTAGGGAGTACGGCATACACATAAAACGCCAGCAGCACTGCCGGGAGCCCTTCCACGATAAACATCCATTGCCAGCCGTGCAGTCCACCCAGACCATCCAGCATGAGCAATGCGCCGCCCAATGGTGCCCCGACAATATTGGCGATACAGACACCGAGCAGGAACATGCCTACGGCTCTGGCGCGATCTTCACGGCCAAACCAGTAGGTAAGATACAGGATGATACCGGGGTACAACCCCGCCTCTGCCGCCCCAAGCAACAGGCGCATGACATAGAAAGAGGTGGGGCCGGTGACGAAGGCCATACCTGCGGAAATCACACCCCAGGTGAACATGATGCGGGTGATCCAGAATCGGGCCCCGACCCGCGCCATGATCAGGTTGCTAGGGATCTCCATGGTGGAATAAGTCAGAAAGAACAGACCGGCTCCCAACCCGTAAGCGGTAGCGGAAAGCCCAAGATCGATGGACATCGAGGCTCGGGCAATGCCGATATTGGTTCTGTCGATAAAGCTGATGATATAAACAATGATCAGTAATGGCATCAGGTGTTTATATATTTTTGCATTCGTTATTGCCGCCTGGCTTTTCGATGCAATATCTAACGGCCGGTTTGACATGATAATGACTCCTCCTCGTGATGAGGCGATTAAATAGGGTTGCGTTTTCTGCGTTATTATTAGAGGTGCAGATGTTCTGTTATTCTCATGGTGCGCACGTTTCCTGGTGTTGGCGCACTTATTTGACTCAGTTGGATTTCACGTTGCCTGCGTCAATTTTTGTCGTAATGCTAATTTATCGATTTTGCCATTGGCGTTTTTCGGTAATTCCGCCGCAAAGACGATTTTTGATGGTATTTTAAATTTGGCAATCTTATTTGAGAGCCAATGAATAATATTGTCACTCACCAAGGGTTTATTCCTTTGTGCCACAATAAAGGCGACGGCTTCTTCTCCGTAGATTTCGCTGCTGCTGGGAACGATGGCAATCTCCTTGACGCCAGGATAATTCGAGATCAGGTTTTCCACTTCAATGCAGTATATTTTCTCACCACCGCGGTTGATCATGTCCTTGCTGCGATCTTTGATATACAGGTAGTTATCCTGATCGAGGCAGGCGATATCGCCGGTGTAGAACCAGCCGTCGTGGAAGAACTGCTGATTGGCCGCCGGATTCTTCCAGTACTGGCTCATGACCACCGGCCCTTTCAGCCATAGATGGCCAATCTCACCGGCAGCAAGCACCTGGTGATGATCGTCGCGAATTTGGCAACTCAGGCCGGGAATGGGTAAGCCAGAACTGCCTATCTTATCGCTGCTGCGCACATCGAGTGGGAAAATGCTGGCCGGTGAAGAAGTTTCTGTCAGTCCATAGATCGGTCTGATTTCCGTGGTTGGGAACAGTTGTGCGAGCCTTTCGATAATTCCCACGTTCAAATGCCCGGCACCGCAAGCGATCATCCGTAAGCTGGAGTAGTCGCCCGCTTGTGGATACTTTTCCGCTTCTTGCAACAGTAGGATAAACACCGTTGGCGAGCCATGCAGGAAGGTAATGTGATGGTTACTGACGGTTTTTAAAATCTCTTCTGCATTGAATCTTTGCTGCAAATGCAGCGTGCCGCCAAGATGAATAAATAGGCAGAGCAAAGCCGATAGGCCGGTAATATGGCAGATAGGGATCGGCAGGATGGCGCTGTCTTGTTCGGTTAACTTAAGAGCTTGTTGGTAAGCCGTGATAGCCGCAATAAAGTTACCGTGAGTGAGCGCCGCTCCTTTTGGGGAGCCAGTGGTGCCGGAAGTATAAATAATCGCGGCAATGTCATCCGCTACGATGGCGGCAGGCTCTACGGGTTGGATCACCTTTTGGTCATCTGCATTACTCAGCATCAGTTGCCAATCGGCCAGTGACACCACCTGGCTTTGTTGCACGGGTTCCAGCGTCGCCATCCACGGCTGACTGTTGGGATCGTAGAAAACCGCCTTGGCATTAACACTGGACAGGATGATATGGCTGTCTTGCGATTTTAACTTGGTGCTTAACGGCACCACGATAATCCCCAATGCCATTGCCGCATAAAACAGCGAGCAGAATTCAGGTCGGTTACCCAGAGCCAGAACGATCACATCGCCTTTGGTGAGGTTAAAACTCTCTTTCAGACAGGCGGATGATAAATTAACATTATGATTTAAATGGTTATAACTGTATTTATGGCCTTCAAAGAACAGGGCGGTATGCTCAGTTCGGCGCTTAACGCTCTGCTGTAAACTCTGATAGAGGTGTGTGATTTTTGCCTGCTGCATAGGTTGCCCCTTCACCGACATTTACTGATGGTGGTGAGTATAGGGAAAGGCAACGGTGCAAGAATGCGCAAAATTTCACATCTTTCTTCGGCAAACAAGGCTGACGCTTTGTATAAAATGCCAACCCAGGGAGGGCAAAAAAATCGATGTTATGACGAGCTGGTTAGCAAATGTTATCGAAAATGATAAAAATTATGATGAAAAAGGTGAGTTGCGGGTTTTGCTTTTATGCATCTGCATAAAAGAGGGGGATGACGCTCGGGCTAATCCCCAGCGTCAGGGTACCGGTTAGTTCAATATTGATTGGTGCCTTGCGCACCGCCATCACGTCACATGGGTAACCGCACAAGGATCGTATGCTGGTGGAGAAGTGCCCCCCTAAGCCTATTCATATCTATGGCCGAAAAACGCGAGCCGTTCGGCCACAAATCATGCGTACTTAATTAACCGCCAGCCGCAAAGCCAAATTATGCGGATAGGGGTCAAAGTATTTTTGCGTCAGCAGGTAGCTGTCTGGGTATTCGCCCAGATAATGCTTCAGCAGCGTCAACGGCGCGAGTATTGGCAGCAACCCCTCGCGATAGTGGAGGATCACGTTATTCAGCTCGCCGCGCTGACGTGAGTTCAGCTGGTTACGAAAATACCCTTGAATGTGCATCAGCACGTTGGTGTGGTTCTTGCGCGAAGCGGGTTTTCTTAAGATCGTCATCAGTTTTTCGCGATAAGCCACGAAGAATGCATCCAGGTCTTCCCACTCGTGCAACGAGGCGACAAACGGTCCAATTTCTCGATAGCCCGCTTGGTGGTGCGCCAGCAGTTGGAGCTTGTACCGGCTGTGGAAGTCCAGCAGCGCATGGCGGGTCAGGCCGTTGGCCTTCAGGGTGTTCAACTCGTGCAGAGCGAAGATGCGCTCGACAAAGTTTTCCCGCAGCACCGGGTCGTGCAGGCGGCCATCTTCTTCGACCGGTAACCACGAGTATTTCTCCAGCAGCGCCCTGGTAAAGACGCCCACGCCCTCTTTACGCCCGCGATTGCCCTTTTCATCGTACAACCGCACGCGTTCCATACCGCAGCTCGGCGATTTTGCGCAGACGATAAAGCCCGATAGTTCGTCCAGATGTGAGAGATAGGAATCCGTGAATTCGGCCATTTTCTCCGTCATATCGTCGTGTGGCGCTTGGCTGAAGTGCAGCCGGAAATCCCCTTCGGTGGTCTGGACCAGGCGCAGGGCAGGACGGGGAGAGGGCAAGCCGATGGCCATCTCCGGGCAGATGGGTTTGAAGGCCACCCACTGCGCCAGCCCGTCCATGACAAAGCTCATGCGTTTATGTCCGCCGTCAAACCGTACGGTCGAGCCGGTTAAACATCCGCTGATCCCAATGACGGGTTGCTTATTCATGTCGCGATCCTCTTACTGTTCTTTTCGGGTGAAGAAAAGCGTCACCTGCCCGACAGTGATACCGAATTTCTTCATCTCTGTTTTATTAAAAAGATGCGTGTCATCCTGCAGGTACATCCAGTCATCAAAGTGAAGCAGCCAGGTACTGCCATTGGCTTTCACGTTCATGCTGTAACGCCAGTTAAAGGCATTGCCCTCCGCCACGCCACTGGCCACACCTTCAATATCGCCTGCGGTGCCTTCGTAGCGATTGTTGCCGACGCGCCGGATATGCCACACCCGTTGCTGCTTCTCGCCATCGTCATAGACAAAGTGTTCATTTAGCGTCAGCGTGTCGCCGATGACGTTGCCAGTGATTTCCACATGGAAGCGGCGCAGCTGTTTTCCGCTGCGGTCCTGTACCATGCCCCATGCCTCGGTTTTCCCCTGGAAGTAGTGGAAGATATCGAGCGGCGGTTGTTGATGCCGGTAGTCGCTGATGTCTGTACTACAACCCACCAGAAGCATCATCAGCGCCAGGCCAAGTGTCAGAATGCGTTTCATTTTTCACCTCCGATCAACTGCTGACGTAGTTCGGGATATTGCGTGTGTGGATCGAGCCAGATGGCCAGAAAGTTGGTACTGAAGGCTGCAGACTGGCTGGAGCCGAGCGGGGTAAAGCTTTTTTCTGCCGCCGAGGCGCGATACCAGAACTGCCCCTGCTTACCTTTAAGAACAAAGGTAAGCTGTGAGCCCGGCGTGACGTCCGGCCAGAGTGACTGCAGCATGCGCAGCCAGGCTTCGCTTTGTGGTTCGCGCTCCAGGATACCCTGCGCCTGCCACTGGTCACGGGTGGCTTCGACCAACTGGTCGCGATCGATGTCGCGTTTGTAGGTAATAATCAGCGCCTGATCCTGCTCCGGCCCGTGATACCGACCATCCGGCGTGCTCAACTGGGAGGTATAAACGGTAAACGGCCCCCATGTGAGGCTGGCATCACCCACTTTGCGCCAGCTTAACCAGTCGGCGGCATGGGCGACGGGCGTGATAGCCGCCAACCACAGCAGCATCAGTAAAGAGGTTCTCATTGTCGCCTCCCCGTCAGAATATGGAACAACAGCATCAGAACCAGCCAACCCGGCGCCATCCAACTGACGACGATCCAGGTCGGCTCCCGGAAGGTCATGGCGCCCAGACGTTCGCCAATCACATACGCTACGGGACCGCCAACGGTTGCCAGCAGAGCCAGCATCCATCCCGGCAGCGTGGTCGTGAGGGTCAAGTGGGTCCAGACGGTGGCGAACATCAGCCACAGCGCCATCATCCACAGGGGTAACAGAGCATCGCTGTTAAAACCGATCAGCCCCGTCAGCACCCAGAGGGCATCCATACCGCAGCCCGCCGCGGCCAGCAGCAGGGCGTAAACACGGTGTGCAGGCGACAGCATCAGACAGGCCAGGATCGCCAGGGCGAGCCACAGAAACAGGCCGCGCTCGCGAAACAACACTACCAGCGTCCAGTAGAGATCGAACGCGAGAGCCATCAGTACGACCTGCACAGAGCGGTTCATACGCGCTCTGCGGTCAGTTGCACCACGCTGATGGTGCGTGCGTTAAAACCGGCTTCGCAGTAGCCAAAGTAGTAGAGCCACATACGGCGGAACCTTTCATCGAAACCGAGCTTTTCAATGTCTTGCCAGGCGTGCAGAAAACGCTGCCGCCAGTGCGTCAACGTGCGGGCATAGTCTGGCCCCATATCGAATAGATTACGGACGACAAAATCGGTATGACGCGTCATCAGTTCACTCATTGCCGTGATGCTAGGTAGGAACCCGCCGGGGAAGATGTAACGCTGGATAAAATCGACGCTTTTGCTGTAGTCGCGGTAGCGCTGATCCTGAATGGTGATGGCTTGAATCGCCATTTTTCCACCCGGACGCAGGCGCGCCTGACAGGTGCGGAAGAAGTCAGGCAGGTAGCGTTTACCCACGGCTTCAATCATCTCAACCGATACCAGTTTGTCGAACTCTCCGGTCAGGTCGCGGTAGTCGCACAGCAGAACCTGTACTCTGTCCTGCAATCCCGCGCGGCCTATCCGCTCTGAAGCCCAGATGTACTGCTCCCTCGACAGCGTCGTGGTGGTGACGCGGCAGCCGTAGTGACGGGCGGCGTATTCCGCCATCGCCCCCCAGCCGGTGCCAATTTCCAGCAGGTGATCGCTTGCGGTCAGCGCCAGCTGTTCGCACAGACGCGCCATTTTTGCCTGCTGGGCCTGGGAGAGAGCCTGGTCTTCGGTGGTGAACAGCGCACTGGAGTAGAGCAGATCTTCATCGAGAAAGTGCGCATAGAATTCGTTACCCAGATCGTAATGGGCAGCGATGTTTTCCCGCGCCTGTTTGCGGTAGTTACGCCGCGTCCAGTGGCGAAGCCGCTCCAGGGGCTTGCCCAGCAGGCGAAAGCCACTCTCCAGCCTTCCCAACACCTTGCCGTTGAGGGCCAGGATCTGCAACAGCGGGGTTAATTGATGCGTCTCCCACTCACCCTCCATCCAGGATTCGGCTGCGGCAAGGCTGCCGCCGGTGAGCAGACGCCAGTAAACACCCGGCGCGAGGATTTGCACTTCAGCACGCAGCGCGGAAGACTCATCGCCAAAATGGAGAGTCTGCCGTCCTTCACGCACGGTGAGCGAGCCCTCGCGGATACCGCTCAGCAAACGAAAGAGTAGCCAGCGCGCGATACGGGCGTTACGAGGGATATCGGATTCAAGCGCAAAGGCAGGATCGGTCATGAGCGCTAACTCCTTCTGACGGGATGGTTGTACAGCGGCACGCGTTTAAGCCACAGCCGTAACGCTTGCCAATAAATCGCCAGGACGGTTTTCAGGGTCATCAGCGGTATGCGCAGCAATATCGATCTCAGGGTCGCACGCGTAAGGTGCTCACGGCGAAGCGCAAGCGTGGCGTCGAACACCTTCGAGTCCTGATGATTTTCGATATGCATAAGCAGCGTTTTACCGGGGGCGTTGAAGCGCCAGTGATAGACCATATCCATCGGATTAAACGGGGAGACATGGAAGGCTTTCGGCTGCGGGCGAGCCGCCTGGCCATCCACCGCGTAATAATGGCGCTCGTTCCACGGGGTGTTGCGCACTTCGGCCAGTACCCAGCGCAGGATGCCCGTACTGTCATAGCAGTAGTAGAGATTGATCGGATTAAAATGGAAGCCGAAATAACGAAGCTGGGTCAGGAGCATGACGCGGCCATCGGGACGTTCCCCGGTCAGGGTTTGCAACTGGTCGAGGGCGTTCTCTTTAAGCGGTGTGCCGAGTGGGTAATCCGCATCATGGAAGGCGGCCGCGGCAAATCGATTACGGCGGATCCCCGCCGACGGTAGCGCATCCAGCTCGTCCAGATCGATCCAGGCCATAAACACGTTATAGCGAAAATGGTGTGATTTCGGCTGGAAGCGACGATGGCGTAACACACCCTGGTAAAGGCAGCTGTTCATCTTACAGGTTCTCCCCTGCAGCGATCCCTTTCACCACGTCCAACGCGCTGCGTACCCCATCCTCGTGAAAACCGTTGTACCAGTAAGCTCCACAGAACCAGCTCCGTTGGTGGCCGTTAATCTCGCCGCGGCGCGACTGGGCGCGCCAGCTTTTCGGGTTGAACATCGGGTGCTCATAGACAAAGCGTTTCCAGACGTAGCGCTCGTCCACCGGCGTTTCCGGGTTCAGGGTGACGCAGAACAGGGGGCTACCCTCAGGTAACCCTTGTAAGATATTCATGTTGTAGGTGACGCAGGCGCTGGCCTGGTCCCGTTCGCTCAGGCGATAGTTCCAGCTTGCCCAGGCACGCTCGCGCACCGGCAACCAGCGTGGATCGCTGTGCAAAACCACCTCATTATGCTGCCAGCCAATATCGCCCAGCACCTCGCTTTCCGCAGGAGTAGGATGAGCAAGCATCGCCAGCGCCTGTGAGGAATGGCAGGCGAAGATCACCTGGTCAAATGTGTGGCTCGATTGCGCAAGCTGGATTTCAACGCCCCCGTTGTTACGGATGACCTGCTGCACCGGTGCGTTGAGGTGTAGGGTCAGGCGGTCACCCAACTGGGCCAAAATGGCGCGTACGTACTCGCGAGATCCGCCGGGCACCACATACCACTGCGGACGTTGGGTAACGTCCAGCAGGCCGTGATGCTCAAAGAAGCGCAAAAACAGCGGAAGCGGGAAGCGGCGCATCTCCTGCAGCGACGAGGACCAGATGGCAGCCCCCATCGGCAGGATATAATGACGCGCGAAAAACGCGCTGAAGCCGTGCTGTTCGAGAAAAGTCTCCAGCGTGGCGTTTTCGTTAACATCGCCCGCCAACGCCTCTTTTGCCAGGCGGTTGAAGCGCACGATATCTCGCAGCAGCCCCCAGAACGCCGGATTAACCAGGTTACGACGCTGTGCAAACAGCGAGGTGAGGGTGTGGCCATTATACTCAAGCCCGCTTTGCGGATTATGCACGGAGAAGCTCATCTGCGTTTTTTGCCCGCTGATGCCCAGCTCGCTGAGCAGACCCATAAAGCGCGGATAGGTACGGTCATTGTAGACGATAAACCCAGTATCGATGGCATACGTGCCCTGCGGCGTGGTGACATCTACCGTGGCGGTATGCCCACCCACCGTGGGTTCCGCTTCGAAAAGTGTGACCTGATGATGTCCGGCCAACCGCCAGGCACAGGTGAGCCCTGCGATACCGCTACCGATAATGGCGATGTTCATGAGCGAACCATCCTGCGCAACAGCCTGCGCTGAAGGAAATTCGGGAGCCCTGAAAGCAGCTTCATGACCAGGCTGAATCCGTTGGGAAAGGCGATGTGCTTTTTCCCTTTCGCCAGCCCGCGACGGATCGCCTTTACGGCATCGTCGACGCTCACCTGGCCGGGCATGGCAAAATCATTTTTACGGGTAAGTGGTGTATCCACAAAGCCCGGTGAAACCACCGTGACGGCAATGCCTTTGGGTTCCCAGTCAAGGCGCAGGCTATTGGCAAACCAGGTGAGGGCGGCTTTTGACGCGCCATACGCCTCTGCTCGTGGGAACGGCAGCCAGTGTGCCATCGAACTGACCAGCGCCACGCGACTTCCTGGAAGGAGCTGGGCCTGCAGTGCGGCCAGACAGTTCACTGGCCCCAGGAAGTTGGTACTCATCACACGTTCCACCAGCGCGGCATCCACCACACCCTGCTCCAGGTATTCGCAGGTTCCCGCACAAAGAACGATCAGATCGGCAGTGCAATCTGCAAGCGCCAGACGGCAGGCCTCCCTGTCCGTCATATCGAACACGCGTAACGTGATATTCGAGCTGTACTGTTGCAGGGCTTCCAGCCTGGCCCGGTCTCGCCCGCAGGCAATGACGTGGCAGCCGTCATCGGCCCAGGACGTCGCGAGCCCGGCGCCAATGCCGGAGCTTGCGCCGGTGATGAGGACGGTCATCATGAGCGCATTCTCCTTTTTACACTTCGCACCGCCCAGCCAAGAAGGGGAAGATGCTCGTAAATCATCTCCCCGGCATCGTAGTAATCGCGCTGGAGAATAATCAGGTTGTCCTGCACCTCGACAATTGAGCATCCTGCGAGGACTAGTGTTTCTCCCCCTGAAATCCGCGGGTGAGACCAATGCATTGCCCAAGTTACGGCAAAACGATGGCCTTCGCAGAGGGGGGTATCGATGGTAAAGCTGCAATGCTTTACGTTGGCCAAGAGATGAGTGAAGTAACGCTGGATCGCCAAAAGACCCTGATGTTCACCAAACGGGTCGCTCAGCCTGGCATCAGCATGATAGATCTCCGCCAACGCAGATGGCGGCTGGTTATCCAGCTTGCTGTAGTAATCAACAAACCTGTTGATGATGGATGGCATAGAGCTCATGAGCCTCACCTGGAAGTGAACAACGTAGCGTTATTGCATAGTTAAAACTTACACAATTATTTCTATTTGTCCAACTTTGGGGGGGTGATAATTATTTTCTCAGTAGCGTCAACGTATTAAGTTTGCATGCTCATGCGGTTAACTGCGCAACATGAGCATGCTTTATCTTTAACTTCCTTTGTAGGTAGAGTATCCATACTGACTTAACAGCAGTGGGATGTGCAGTTTTTCATTGGTCTTGGTGACGGTGAACATCACCGGGATCTCTGGGAAGAACGACGTTTGCTTCTGTTGGTGGAAATAGTCACCGGTTTTGAAGGTCACTTTGTAAATTCCCGGCTGCATATCCTGGTCCTGTGGATATAGCGATTTAATGCGCCCGTCTTCGTCCGTTTTACCGCTAGCCAGCGTTACCCAGCTGTTTTGCTGCTCTTTTTCAAGCGTGACGGTGACATTCGGCGAGGGAATACCTGTCTGTTGGTTCAGAATATGGACGCTCAGCGTGCCAGATGGGGCACTGAATGCGGCAGGAGCCATTGCCAGAGAGGTTAACAGAATAAGACCGGTCGCTTTTTTCATCATGATTTCCTGTAGGGGTTAAAACAAACAGGAAAAAGGTAGCATCCCGGTAAAAAATTAATATTCAAACTTTTGTGATAATTAACCGAAGATCAACGTCAAAGTGTAATGACCTCGAGAGACATCACCTGTTGTTGCCACAATTCAATCTGTTGTTTGCGGGCGGGGGTGAGTTTGCCAGTCATGACCAGTAGCCATTTTCGTTCAGGAAACAGCTCCGGAGCCAGACTGGCAGGCGGAACGGGAAGGACATCAATGTGCTGTCCTTGACCCGTACGCTTGAGCGCTTCCAGCCAGATTTCACACGGGTCTGACAGGTACCAGCCGGTGATCAGATAGTTATCCCCTGCCGCTTTCTTGTCCCTTTCGAGGCAAAATGAGGTATAGGATATGATAATGCCATCCAGGATCTCGCGCAGGGTCATCATCGCCGGGATATTGGCAGAGACTTTACTGCGCAGCGGGCGCAGCACTTCCGTGACCAACTCCGGGCGAGGGTATTCGCGGCCAGAGGCGTAAATCTGCTGGCGCAGCGCTTCGATTTTTCCCTCTTTAAGCAACTGCAGCATTTTCTCCTGCAGAGTGAGCCAGTTGTTTGTAGGGCCTTCTGCTGGGCGAGCGAGCAGGGGTTTTACCTGGCTGATGGTGACCCCTTTTTTCACCCAGTCGAGAATTTTGAGTGCCTGCTGGACATCATCATCGCTGTACTGGCGATGCCCACCATCGGTGCGCATCGGTTTAAGCAGGCCGTAACGACGCTGCCAGGCGCGTAATGTGGTTGCGTTTATTCCGCAAAGCCGGGCAAATTCGCCGATAGAGTAAGCCATGAGAGACATCCGATAACAAAGAACACTTTCAATATACTACGCATAATGCCGGTTTGAATGAAGTGTCGGGCGTTTGCACGACACTTTACTCCCAACCGTGCCTCAAACCTCAACTTCACCAATTCTTTGCAACGCATCGACAATCAGATCCCAAAAGGCGGTTTCATCAAGCTTCACTGCCACCTGGGTATGGCAATCCGCCGGGGCCGGGAAGCGGAAGTCCGCGACCGTCATTCCCAGCGTCAGGGTACCGGTCAGCTCAATATCGATGGGCACCTTACGCACCGTCATCACGTTGGGGTTGATCACATAGGCGACCGCGCAGGGATCGTGTACCGGTGGCGAAGTGAAACCCTGCGCCTGCTTATACATATGGCCGAAGAACTCGAGCAGTTCGACGACAAATTTCGCAGGACCGGTGCCAATGGCAGCGATGCGCGCGCTAACTTCTGGCGTGGCCAGCGCCTGATGCGTCAGATCCAGCCCAACCATGGTTAACGGCCAGGGTTCGTTGAACACGATATGCGCGGCTTCCGGATCGATTTTGATATTGAATTCAGCCACTGCGCTCCAGTTACCTACGTGGTAACCGCCGCCCATCAGCACCACTTCCTTCACGCGTGTGGCAATGCGGGGCTCTTTGCGCACCGCCATGGCGATGTTGGTCAGGCCAGCGGTGGGCACCAGCGTTACGGTGCCTGGTGGGTGTGCCATGATGGTGTTAATGATCAGATCGACGGCATGGATATCGGCCAGTTGCAGCGTGGGTTCCGGTAGGACTGGCCCATCAAGGCCCGATTCGCCGTGGATGTCGGGGGCGACTTCAATTTGCCGTACCAGAGGCCGCGAACAGCCAGCGGCAAAGGGCACGCCGGTGATGTTGGCAATGCGAGCCACAGCCAGCGCATTCCGCGTGACCTTCTCCAGCGTCTGGTTGCCGACGACGGTGGTTACGGCCAGCAGTTCAATATCTGGGTTGCCCCATGCCAGCAACATCGCGATCGCATCGTCATGCCCCGGGTCGCAGTCCAGTATGATTTTCTTCATGATTTTTCCTGATGCAGGGGAATTTTTTCGAGCATAACCTAGAGGCGGGCAGAGGGGTATGACCAGCGGGCCGTTTTGTTAACGTCATCAAAGGATTGAATAAATCTGCCCCAGAAGGGGCAGATGGCTGGCTTAGTCCTCCAGCTTCAGCACTGGCTCTCTCTTCAGCACTACGCGCAGCACGAAGTAATACACGATGCCGATCGCCAGCCAGCTAAGGCCGAGGATCTTGGCTTCGATATCCATCTCGTACAATACAAAAGCGATGATAGACAGACCAACCAGTGGGAACAGCAGATGTTTTACCCAAGCCTTGGACTTCTGGCGGATGATGTAGTGGTTAATCACCGACAGGTGCAGGATCAAAAAGCCCATCAGCGCCCCGAAGTTGACCAACCGGCTCAGGTTGTCGATGCTGCCGTTGAAGTACAGCCCGGAACCGAGGGAGATCACCGCGACCAGCAGGGTGCTGACGTAAGGGGTTTTAAAGCGTGGATGCACCTTTGCCAGGATCTTCGGCAATTGGCGGTCACGCCCCATGGCGAACAGAATGCGGGAGATGGCGGCCTGCGCGACTAACGCATTGGCAATCCCCCAGGAGAGCGCCGTCGCCCAGATGGTGGCCTGCTTTAACCAGGAGCCGCCCGCCAGATTGGCGGTATCGTAGAACGCGGTATCCAGGTTAGTGAAGTTTTGGCCCGCAGCCAAATCGGCGGCAATCCAGGTTTGCAGGATAAACAGCGATCCTACCAACAGCAGCGCATACAGCGAGGCTTTCCCCACGGCATCGGCCCCGCCTTTGCTCTCTTCGGACAGCGTTGAAATACCGTCAAAACCCAGGAACGATAGCACTGCAATCGACACCGCACCCATCACCAAGGGTAGGCTGAATTTCTCGGCGTTGTAGAGCGGGTTCAATGTCAGACCACCGGCACCTTCACCGGAATAGAGTGCCGTCAGGCCCATCACCACAAAAATGGTCAGGATGACGATCTCTGCCACCAGGATGTAGCGGTTGGCCTTGGCGGTGAACTGGATCCCCACCAGATTGATCGCGCTGTTGATCACGATGAAGGTCACGATCCATACCCAGGCGGGTACTTCTGGCAGGATCGGACCGAGCGCCGCCGCGCTGACGATATACAGCAGCGAAGGCACCAGGATGTAATCGAGCAGGATCAGCCAGCCGGCAAAGAAGCCGACGGTTTCATGAATGCCGCGCTGGGCATAGGCATAGACCGAACCGGAGACCGGGAAAGCGCGGGACATTGACCAGTAACTCATGGCGGTGAAGAACATCGCCACCATGCCGATCAGATAGGCCAGCGCCACCATGCCCTGTGCACCTTCCCACACGTAGCCAAACACGCCAAACGGCGCAATCGGCACCATAAAGATCATGCCGTAAATCACCAGATCTTTCAGGGTGAGGGTGCGGTGCAGTTCCTGCTTATAACCAAATTGTTCTACAGACATGGCGCTATCCCTAATCCAGCTGGATGTTTAACTGCTCGGCAACGCTGCGTGGCAGCGCGAAACGGCAGGTTTTCAGCGGATCGACCACCTGACAGATTTGCAGATCGCCGGTGATGCTCAGCAGATTGATGGCGTCGGCCAGCGAGACCTGGCTATAGTCCGCTACGAAGTGTGCCATATTGCGCGTTGCCAATTCGGCCGCTTCGTCCAGCGTTTTGGCGGATGCCAAGGTATATAGCGTATCGGCGGTGCTCATCATCGGGGTTGGCAGCGCGCGGTTTTTGACTACGCTCAGGTTCACCACCACTTCGCCGGGAATTTCCAGCCCGCATACCGAGACTTCACCATCGCCCATGGCGGCATGCAGATCGCCGAGTGCAAACAGCGCACCGGGAACGTTAACCGGTAGCCACAGCGTGCAGCCTTCGGTGATGATTTTGCAGTCCATGTTGCCGCCGTGGGCATCTGGTGTGCCACAAGAGATAGGTTCTTCGGCCGGGGCGACGCCAATCACGCCGATCATCGGCTTTAACGGCCAACGCACGCCGCCGGGGAGCAGTGCGAAGCCGTCTTCCAGCGGCACAGTGCGGATCTGCGGTTGCTGCAACTCATCGCCAATGACGCCCAGGCCCGGAGCCGTGACCATGACTGCCTGATGGCTGGTTGGGGTAATACGCTTAATCTCTACCCGCAATACATCGCCGGGGTTCGCATCTTGCACGTAAACCGGCCCGGTAGCCGGGTTGATGCGGCTCCAGTCCAGTTCGGTGAAGGCGGCCTGTTCGGAGGCGATTTGATCTTCGAAGCAGTCACAGGTTTCAAAAAAAACGTCGCTGCCGCTGGCAACGGTAGCCACAGGGGCGTTATCGCGCGACATGGCATATACCAGGTGTGTGCGGGAGATCTTTTCCATGGTGATTCCTATAATGAATAATGGAGCCTGGTTTTTATTATTTATGGCAATAATGATAATTGGGCGAACCTGCGCCAATTCATCAATAAATCACACCCGCAGGGGCGTAAGCAAGCACGCGAAAGCGGTAGGAGAATGGGCACTTTTGTTGGATTGGCAGGATATGCTTCAAACAATTATCACGGTGGTTTATTACCCGCAACTATGGCGGAAACTTCCGCATAATCGATCGGTTACCCCGAATGAATACAGCAGAGTTCTCAGTAGAGAATGGGAATCAAATGAAGGTAAATACTTTCGATAATTGGCATTAATAAAATGAGCAATCGGTTTTATAGCAGTAAACGCTATATATCGGCTATAACAAACTTGTTACCCTGAAGTGAACTCCAGGGTAATGGTGAGCTTCAGCGATAGCCCTGATACACTTCCGCCACGCGTTTAAAGTATTCCGTCAGGTAATTGATACACACCTGCACCTTGAGCGGCAGTTTGTCCTTCTCGGTGTACAGTGCGTAAACCGGGCGGGGTTCTGAATGGTAACGCTTGAACAGGATCTCAATCTCGCCGCGTTTGATCTCTTCGATGACCCACATCAGTGGCGCATAGGCAATCCCGGCCCCGGCCTTGAGCCAGCGGATCATGGTTTGTGAATCGTTGGTCACGAAGCGCCCCTGAGGGGAAATGCGCGTGCTAATGCCTTCGGGAGCCATCAATTCAAACTCACTGTCTGGCCGTACGCTGTATTCCAACCAGGAAAAATTCACCATATCCGCCGGTTTTTGCGGTGTCCCGTGTTGAGTCAGGTAGCTTTTGGCGGCACAGACCACCATCGGCATCGAGCCCAGGCGTTTGGAAAACAGGCTGGAATCCTGCAGTTCGCCGGTGCGGATCACCACGTCCAGGCCGTCGGCAATCAGATCCGGGGCCGGAATGCCGGTGACCAGATTAACCGTCAAACCAGGATATTCTTGCAGCATGTCGGCGGTCATGGTTGCCAGAACGTTTTGCGCCATAGTGGAGGAACTGCCGATACGCAGTGTGCCTATGGGCGTATTGTTCAGCGCATAAAGCTGCTCATGGACCTCGGCGGCTTCCTGCAACATGCGGCGGCAGCCCTGATAGTAGATTTTACCGGCTTCGGTCAGGCCGATACTGCGCGTGCTGCGGTTAAGCAGCTTCACCTGTAGATCATTTTCCAGTTTGGACACTGTCTGGCTGATGGATGAAACGCTCATGTCGAGCTGGCGTGCCGCCGCGGTAAATGACCCACATTCAACGACTTTGGCAAACACGGACATCCGTTTTAGTCTTTCCATTGTTCACTCTGGCTTAAAAGTGATTTAGATCACAGATTGTAGATGAGTTGATAGTAAGCAGGCTAATATAACGCGTCGGGTGTAAAGATCTTCTGAACGCTTGAGCGTGGTCAGCCATGCCGCGGTATACTGCCGTGGCTGCGCGATCCCTCCGGTCATCCATACATTCCCTCTCGCGGAAGCCTGCTGTTAGCTTAACCCTTTTTCAGGTTTATGGCCTGGTCAACTACCAGATCATAACGTTTGGCGTCCGTGCGCTAGAATGTAAATAGAATGTGAAATCAGCAGGGAAAACCCCGGTGCAGTAAACAATTAAGGATAAAGTGATGAGTTTGCTTCCGGTTATGGTCATTTTTGGACTGTCGTTCCCACCGGTATTTTTTGAGCTGTTAGCGTCGTTGGCCCTGTTCTTCGTCATACGCCGCCTGTTGCAGCCGACCGGGATTTACGATTTTGTCTGGCATCCGGCGCTGTTCAATACCGCGCTGTATTGCTGTTTGTTTTATCTGATTTCGTGTCTTTTCGTTTGAGGCTGCTGTGAAAACTCTGTCATTAAAAATAATCCGCATTGCGATCACCTTGCTGCTGGTCCTGCTGGCAGCTATCGCCGTGTTCAAGGCTTGGGCGTTTTACACCGAGTCGCCGTGGACGCGTGATGCCAAATTCACCGCCGACGTGGTGGCGATTGCTCCGGACGTCAGCGGTTTGCTGACCGACGTGCCGATCACCGACAACCAACTGGTGAAACAGGGCCAGGTCCTGATGGTGATCGACCAGCCACGTTACCAACAGGCACTGGCCGAAGCCAACGCCGATGTGGCCTATTATCAGACGCTGGCGGCCGAGAAGAAGCGTGAAGCGGGCCGCCGTGTGCGCTTGGGGATCCAGGCGATGTCACAAGAAGAGATCGACCAATCCAATAACGTGCTGCAAACCGTGCAGCATCAGTTGGCCAAGGCGATCGCCGTGCGCGATCTGGCGCAGCTGGATCTGGAACGAACCACGGTGCGTGCGCCAGCAGACGGTTGGGTCACCAACCTGAACGTCCACGCGGGGGAATTTATCACCCGTGGTTCTACCGCGGTGGCGCTGGTGAAGAAAAACAGCTTCTATGTCATCGCCTATCTGGAAGAAACCAAGCTTGAAGGGCTGAGCAAAGGCGATCGTGCCGAGATCACCCCGCTGGGCAGCAACCGCATTATGCACGGCACCGTCGATAGCCTGGCCGCAGCGGTGAATAACAGCAGCAGCACTCCAAACAGCAAAGGTCTTGCATCGATCGACAGCAACCTGGAGTGGGTGCGTCTGGCACAGCGTGTGCCGGTGAAAATCATCCTCGATGAGAAAGATCAGCAGCACTCTTACCCGGCGGGCACCACCGCGACTGTGGTCATTACCGGCAAGAACGATCGTAGCATCGACAGCGGCTCGCCGTTTATCCGGCTGATGCATCGGTTGCGCGAGTTCGGCTAATGAACAACCCAACCTTTCTGCGGCTGCGGTTTGCCTGCAAGCTCAGCTTTGCGATCGTCTTTGCCCTGTTTGTCGGTTTCCACCTCAATCTGGAAACCCCGCGCTGGTCGGTGCTGACGGCGGCCATTGTGGCTGCCGGCCCGGCCTTTGCCGCCGGAGGGGAACCTTTCTCTGGTGCCATTCGCTATCGTGGCTGGCTGCGTATTATCGGCACCTTTATGGGCTGTTTTGTCGGTTTGCTGATTATCGTTACCTGTGCGCGTGCACCGGTGGTGATGCTGATGCTGTGCTGCGTCTGGCTGGGGGTCTGTACCTGGATCTCCTCGCTGGTGAAGGTCGAAAACTCCTACGCCTGGGGGCTGGCGGGCTACACGGCACTGATTATCATCGTCACCTCCGCAACCACCACCACTTCACTGCTGGCCGCGCCACAGTTCGCCGTAGAGCGCTGTAGCGAGATCGTACTCGGTATTCTCAGTGCGATACTGGCCGACCTGCTGTTTTCCCCACGTTCGATCAAACAGGATATCGATCGCGCGGTGGATCAGCTGTTGGTGGGGCAGTACAAACTGATGCAGATGTGTATCAGCGACGCCGGGAAAGAGGATATCGACCGTGCCTGGAGCGATCTGGTAAAAAGCACCACCGCCATCAACGGGATGCGCAGCAACCTGATGTTGGAGTCGTCACGTTGGCAGCGGGTCAACAGCCGCTTGCATGCGCTGCATACGCTTTCGCTGACGTTGATCACCCAGGCCTGTGAAACCTACCTGATTTTGCTCAATCATCCGGAGGCGGTGAAGGAGAATATCCGCGAGCTGCTGATGGTCCCGGCGGAAACCGCGCAAGAAGTGCATAAACGCCTAAAGCTGGTGCGCCAGGTGTTGGCAATCAACCGCAGTGATGAACATCTGCAAACGGTCACCAGTTGGGTTGGCGCGGCGACGCGCTATCTGTTGGTGGCAAAAGGTGTGCATACCAACAGCGGTATCAACGCGGTAGAAAACGAGATACTGGCCGGAGAAGTGGTGGTGAAAAGGCCCTCAGCGGAAGGCCACCATGCGATGATTAACGGGCTGCGAGCCTGGGCGGCGACCTCAATAGGTTGCCTGTTTTGGCTGTGGACCGGCTGGACGTCCGGCAGCGGCTGTATGGTGATGATCGCCGTCGTGACCGCATTGGCGATGCGTACGCCAAATCCGAAAATGACGGCACTCGACTTTATGTTGGGTGTACTTATGGCGTTGCCGCTCGGTGCGCTGTTTTACATGTTTATCTTGCCTGAAACCCAGCAAAGTATGTTCCTGCTGTGCCTGAGCTTGGGCATCATGTCCTTTGTCATCGGTATCGAAGTGCAGAAACGCCGTTTGGGATCGTTGGGCACCTTGGCGAGTACCATTAACATTATCGTGTTGAGCAACCCGATGAGTTTCCATGTCTCCTCGTTTATCGACAGCGCCATCGGCCAGATTATCGGCTGTTTTGTGGCGATGATCGTACTGTTCCTGATCCGTGATACCTCCCGTGAACGTACCGGCCGCACGTTGATGAATCAGTTGGTCAGCAGCGCCGTTTCGGCGTTGACCACCAAGGCGGCACGCCGTAAGGAAAACCATCTGCCCGCGCTCTATCAGCGCCTGAACCAACTGCTGATGATGTTCCCGAACGACATTGCCAAATACCGGCTGGCGCTCAACCTGATTATTGCCCACCAGCGGATGCAGATGACCGAGATCCCGGAACGGGAAGAGCTTTCGGTGTTCCACAAGCAGATCCGCAGCACCGCCGACCACGTGGTCACCGCCAAGAACGATGTGAAGCGGGCTTACTACTACGATCGGTTACTCAAAGAGATGAATGAATATCAACAAAAGCTGGTGGATAACCTCGCTCCGCTTAGCGTCACCGGGCCGGTAAAACGCCTGGCCGATATGCTGCATCGCTACCGTCACGCGCTGATTGATTGATATCTTCAGCTTCCCATCAAACCATCGGGTATATACTGAGCATGTTTACGTCCCCCGGCACGGGGGGCTAAAATGCACGCAGGAAGGCTTCATTACCCATAATAATTCCGTATCAATTGCGGCTTTTGCTCGGGCGTCAGGCCTTTTAGATGCGAAATGGTTACATCTTGGTCATCTTTGATTCATTAATTTTTGCTATATATGCAGGGACAGTATGAATAAACGTACGCTTATTGCGATGTTGATTGCTTTGGTGGTGGCGGGGTTCAGTGCGCTGCATAGGGATGGCGATCGGGCTATTACCAACGTTTCAACCCCAGCGGCAGAGAGCATTGAACAACTGACGCAGCAGCAGCGGGTGGTCAGCTATGTGCAACAGCATCAGCGCCTGCCGGACTACTACATCACCAAAAAACAGGCACGTGAACAGGGTTGGGATGCGGGCGACGGTAATCTGTGTAAAGTATTGCCGGGCAAGGCCATTGGCGGCGACCGTTTTTCCAACCGTGAGGGGCAGTTACCTACCGCCAACAACCGGGTATGGCGCGAAGCGGATATCAACTACCAATGCGGCCGACGCGGTGCCGATCGGCTGTTGTATTCCAGTGACGGTCTGATTTATGTCACGCGCGACCATTATAAGAACTTCATGCGGATGGAGTGAGCCGATGGGGAAAATAGAGTTCGATTTTAACCAGATAGCGGACTTGCCAGCGTTCTATCGCCACTTTGCCGAGCGGTTTGCATTGGGTGAAGGATTTGGCGCCAACCTGGACGCGCTGTGGGACGTGGTGACCGGCGACATCAGCCTGCCGGTCGAGATTGAATTTCTCAATCTCAACGCCCGCAGCAAACGCCGCTTTGGTGCCATTATTCTGTTGTTTGAAGAAGCGGAGGAAGAGCTGGAGGGCAACCTGCGGTTCAATATCCGTGAAACGAGCAGCGCAGCGATGCATCAGCGGGGATGAACGGGGTCCATCCCGCAGCGATGCCGCTGACGATCACTGTTGTGCCTCGGCCAGCTCTCGCAAGTACTGGAAGATTTGGCGGAATGATTTTGGCGGCTTGTTAGCGGCCTGCTCTTTCTGCGCGTTACGTATCAGGGCGCGTAACTGCTGGCGATCGGCCTGTGGATACAGATCCAGCACGGACGGGATCGCGTCATCACCCTCTGCCACCAAGCGATCGCGCAGCGCTTCCAGCTTGTGGAACAGCGAAACCTGTTGGTTATGGCGGTTCTTCAGCTTGTCGAGCGCGGTCTGGATTGGTTCGACATCGCGAGCACGCAGCATTTTGCCGATCAGTTGGATCTGGCGGCGGCGGCCTTCTTTCTTGATCTTCTGCGCCAGTTCGATGGCGGCACGCAGATCTTCATCCAACGGGATGCGTTCCAAGGCGTTTTTACCCAGTTCAACCAGTTCGGTTCCCAGGTCTTTCAGCGCTTCGGCATCACGTTTAATTTCACTTTTACTGACCCAGATAATCTCGTCATCGTCCTCGTTTTCGTTCTCCGGGACTTCGTCGAGCCAGTCTTCAGGCTGTTTGTTCATGGTAGGCTCCGTTAAAAAGAGGCTAATCCTAACAGGTTGCCGGCTTTATGCGAAATTCCACGCGGTTCCTGTTAGACTCAAAAGTACATCGGGCTGTGGCCAGCGGGCGCAGCCTGAAATTATTTTGGCGCGTTATTGCGCGCAAAACCATGCCGACACGGCACTTTTCTCAACGATTTTCTGATTAAGTATGGCCGATTGATGAAAGTAGTCACCCAAGTTGCAGAGCAGCGCAAAGCGCTGGAACAAGCCGTTTCACAGGCACTGGAGCTGGCACGCGCCGGTTCCGATGCGGCAGAAGTTGCCGTGAGCAAAACCACCGGTATCAGCGTCAGCACCCGTTTCGGTGAAGTGGAGAACGTCGAATTCAACAGCGACGGCGCATTAGGCATTACCGTCTATTATCAAAACCGTAAAGGCAGTGCCTCTTCCACCGATCTTAATCCGGATGCCATTGCCCGCACCGTGCAGGCGGCGCTGGATATCGCTCGTTACACTTCACCAGATCCCCATGCTGGCCCGGCGGAAAAAGATTTACTGGCGTTTGACGCGCCGGATCTGGACCTGTTCCATCCCACCGAGCTGGATGCCGAACGCGGTATCGAGTTGGCAGCCCGTGCCGAGCAGGCTTCGCTGGCAGCCGATAAGCGGATTACCAATACCGAAGGCGGCAGCTTCAACAGCCATTACGGTATCAAGGTCTTCGGCAACAGCCACGGCATGCTACAAAGCTATTGCTCCAGCCGTCACTCGCTCTCCAGCTGTGTGATTGCCGAGCATGATGGTGATATGGAACGGGATTACGCCTACACCATTGGCCGAGCTATGGGCGATATGGCCAGCCCTGAGTGGGTCGGCCAGGAATGTGCTCGCCGCACGCTGGCACGTCTTTCCCCACGCAAGCTGTCAACCATGAAAGCGCCGGTGCTGTTTGCCTCAGAAGTGGCAACCGGTCTGTTTGGCCACCTGGTTGGGGCTATCAGCGGCAGCAGCGTCTATCGCAAATCTACCTTCCTGCTGGATTCGTTGGGTAAACAGATCCTACCGGAGTGGATGACCATTGAAGAACATCCGCACTTGCTGAAAGGGCTGGCGTCCACGCCATTCGACAGTGAAGGCGTACGTACCCAACGCCGCGACATCGTCAAAGACGGCGTGCTGGAAACCTGGCTGCTGACCAGCTACGCGGCGCGTAAACTGGGGCTGCATAGCACCGGCCACGCGGGCGGGATCCATAACTGGCGCATTGCCGGTCAGGGCGATGACTTTGCCGGCATGCTCAAACAGTTGGGCACCGGTCTGGTGGTCACCGAACTGATGGGGCAGGGCGTCAGCGGTATTACCGGCGATTACTCACGCGGGGCTTCTGGCTTCTGGGTAGAAAACGGTGAGATCCAGTATCCAGTCAGCGAGATCACCATTGCTGGCAATCTGAAGGATATGCTGCGCAATATCGTCAGCATCGGCAGCGATATCGAACTGCGCAGCAATATCCAGTGCGGTTCCGTGCTGCTGCCGGAAATGAAGATCGCAGGGCAGTAATACCCCTCACCCAAACCCTCTCCCACAGGGAGAGGGAGCTGTCCAGAGTTCGTGGTTGGTCCGTACTGCTTCGGAAAGTCGGGAGTAAGAACAAAGAAAGCAAGGTATTACGCAGAGCAATCAATGAACTCGATTGGTTCCCTCTCCCTTTGGTAGAGGGTGAGGGCTGATATGCTCCTCCCAACTCCCCGCTTCAACCTTCCTTACAAATATCAGGTATCGGTTTTACCGTTCCATGCCTATGTTTATAACGGGTTAACTAAAACAATAACTGGAAGGTGAGCATGAAGAAGACATTGAAAGTGTTGGCAGCACTGACGCTGCTGGGAGCCAGTTCATGGGTGATGGCAGCCGAACTGGCCGATGACATGGATACCTTGGCCGCCAATTACAAAATTGTATTGAAAACCGACTCCACCGATACCTTCAAGCAGAGCCTGCAGAATATGCGTGCTGCGGCTATGGATGCCCAGAAGGGCACACCGCCGAAGCTGGAAAGTAAAGCGCCAGACAGCCCGGAGATGAAGGAGTTTCGTCAAGGGCTGGCGACGCTGATCGGGCAGATCGATCAGTCAATGGCGCTGGCGAATCAGGGCAAGCTGGAGGACGCGCGCAAGGTGGCTGAGGGCTTCAAGCAAACCCGCGATGCCAATCATAAGAAATTCCGCTAAACGTCAGTAATGCTTGGTGACCGCCGATGGCGGTCATTGCTATCACCCCAGATAAGAAGACGGCGCCAGCCCTAATACCCGACGGAACATCGCCGAAAAGGCCGCACTACTCTCATAACCCAACTCGATTGCCACCTAGGTAACGCTGTTGCCCGCCGCCAGACGTGCCAGCGCCAATACCACACAGGCTCGTTGACGCCACTGCGAAAACGACATCCCGGTCTGCTTGCGGAAAAAACGGCTAAAGGTGCGCAGGCTCATATACAGGCTGGCTGCCCAAAGCCCTGGTGGCGCGTGGGCGTCTGGCTGGCGTAAAAAGGCTTGGCACAGAGCGCTGAGCCGGGGATCTTCCGGCAGGGGAATATGCAGCGGCAATGCCTGCATCTGGGCAATCTCATGCAGCAGCAGCGCCACCAAAGCCCCATCCCGCCCTTCCTGCTGATACACCAGCGGCATATCAACGGCAGCCATCAGCAACTGACGCATCAGCGGGGTTACGCTCACCACTTGGCACACCTCGGCGATGGGCGCGATCAGCGCGTCCGGCTCGATATACAGGCTGCGAGTGCTCACTCCCATCATCCTGACTTCATGTGCGACCTGCGGCGGGATCCAGACGGCGCGCTGCGGTGGCACCACCCAATTTCCCTGCCGGGTAAATACCTGCATCACGCCGGTGGCACCATACAGTAGCTGCGCGCGCCGGTGGCTATGCAAGGGCAGTAGATAGTCCGGTGGATAGTCGGTGCCAATGACAATTACCGATCTTGGCGTGTGGTCGAGGGAATCAATGGCGATATTGCGCATAGCCTGCCTTATCATTTTGGCCGAAACGCTATGATAGTTGACCGATGATAGTGTGCAAGCCATAAGGAGGCCGCCTATCCTGCTAGCTGACCAACGACATTGAGGAGTTGCAGGGTGATGGCAGATATTTTACTGGTGCTGTTTACCGGCTTTTTGACCGGCATGACCACCATTCTGTTTGGTTTTGGCGGTGGTTTTGTGGTGGTGCCCTTCGTCTATCATGTGGTTTCCGCCTCCGGTAATCATGCCGATCAGGCGATGCATATTGCCGTGGCCACCTCGGCGGCGGTCATGATTTTAAACGCCAGCTATGCCAGCGTTACCCAGTGGCGCAGTGGCAATATCCTGAGTGAAACCATCACTCCGCTGATCTTTTATATCGGCGCGGGGGCGGTCATCGGTGCCTTTGCCGCGATGCAGCTTGCAGACTCCGCCATTCGCGGGCTGTTTATTCTCTATATGATGGCGACCATTGCCGATTGTCTGCTGCGCAAAGGGTTCCTGACCAAACCCGCCAAGACGGCGTTATCCAAGACGACGGTGTGGGTCGGTGGGCCATTAATTGGCGTGATTGCCGCTATGCTGGGGGTTGGGGGCAGCGTGATGACTGTTCCACTGTTACGCCGTCAGGGTTATGACATGAAGCACTGCGTCAGTGCGGCCAATCCGCTATCGATCCCGGTCGCGGTGGTGGCGACGGTTTTGTATAGCTATCTCGGCATGGGGAAGGTGAGCGGACCGCATTATTTCGGCTATGTGAATCTGTTGATTTTGGGGTTACTGCTGGTGGCGGGTATCGCGGGGATCGTGTTTGCCAAACGGGTGTTGCCCTGCGTAGATGACAGGCTACACGCCAGAATTTACGTGTTGCTGCTGGTGGTGGTGCTGATCGCGATTTGCCTGTAAAGAGGCAAACAGGGCGGCTGAATGGCCGCCCGGAAACCTGACTTAGCGGTGATACTCGCCCGCAGCCTCAGGTTGATACAGCAATTCCAGCACTTCAATGCGGGCTTCTTCGCCGTTTGGCAATTGCCAATTGATCTGTTTACCCACGTGCATTCCCAGCAGTGCTGCACCCAGAGGTGCCATCACCGACAGCTGTTCAGCGCTGTCTTTGAGAGAGGCAGGGTAAACCAGCGTGCGCACATGTTCTTCTGAAGTATGCAGATCGCGAAAACGTACGCGGCTGTTCATGGTGACGACGTGTGCAGGGATCTGCGATGCCGGCACAATGTCAGCGCGATCCAGTTCAGCGTTCAGCGCGGCGGCGACGTCAGTATTGGCAAAGGCTGGCTGTGCCAGTAGCGCATCCAGGCGTTCCGCATCCAGCTCATTAATGGTAATGGTTGGTTTGGTCATTCCACTCTCCAGTCCAATCAAAGGGCGCCCTTTCTGCGCCATAAATTCGGAAAACAACACAAAAGCAACACCCCCGCACCTTTGGGAGCGGGGGTGTGAAAAATGTCGGTTTGTCCTACTGATAGTAGGCTGTTAGGGCCGGAAAAGAAAGAGATCTCGATCACGAAGTTTTTTGCGCCGCGATGCTAACTGGCAACTCTGCGTTGCAAACTCTTTTTGCAATCTCATTTACTTAGCGTAAAAACCCTCGATTTTGCGAAATGGATCCCCTAGCGTCACTTAATTTCCAGTTCGAACTGGAAAAAAACGCGCTACACAAGCAATGCCCCAAGGGTTAGGGTAAAGACATCAAAGAAAGCGGGTAAAGGTAAAGCGCTTTACCGTTAACGGATAAATAGCTGGATCCAGAGGTGACTGCAAAGTGAATGACGGAACTGCTTCGGTAAGTAACAGGGAACAGACTGACATCAGTGAGGCCGCAGCGATTACCACTCAACTGCTGGCCGATATTACCACCATGTTGGGTGAAGAGAATATTTACACCAATGCGGTGCAACAACAAATGTTGGAATCCCATATCCGCGCGATGGTGTTGCGCTCAATAACGGGTGAACCCTTGCCGGAAGTTGATAAATCACTGTTTGATGAAATTTCTGCCGGCTCAATGCAACTGGCAGAGCGAGTGGTAAATAAGTTTGCCACGCTACCGATTGAAGAGGCGTATCTGCTTTCGGTTCATTTTGAAGTGGCTAAAGATAACGACCAATAACGTTTAATTATTTAACATTATTCAGGAGAAAAACCCCATGGGACAAATTACCGTAGTGATCGGCGATCGGCTGGGTAAAGGCCAGAAAGTAGGCCAAGGCGTTGAAAATGCAGGTGCCAAGGTGATTGTGATCCCTGGCATGGCGGCGGATATGAAGTTGGGTGACGTGATGAAAGCAGAGAATGCGCAACTGGGCATTTCTTTCTGCGGCAGCGGCGGCGCTGGGGCGATCACCGCACAAACCAAATATGGTTATAAATCCAGATATGGTATGCGTTCTATTGAAGAAGGCGTGACGGCAATTAACGAAGGCTGCAATGTATTAGGCTTTGGCTTTATGGATAAAGAAGAATTAGGCCAGCGGCTAGTGGAAGCGTATGTCAAAAAATACGGCAATCCGTAATGAAAGAGACTTATACCACCTCGGTTAACGTGGAGGGCAAAGGCGATAGTAAAGCTAAAGCCTTTGCCGGTGCATTAGCGAATGTACAGGGCGTGATTTTAAAATCCACCAATAATGTTCTGCTGCGTATCGAACCGCAGGATGTCAAAATAGTAAAGGCGGAAGAGAGAACCACCAAAGAAAAATTTCTTTTCTTCTTCCTGGCGCGTGAAAGAAAAAGCTATGCCGTTTCATTAGAAATAACCGTGAACGTGACGATCATCAATACCGAAAAGGTGGTCTTCACCCAGAAATAAAAACGTTATATCCGTCGTGTTTCAAGCTATAGCCGCTAGGGCTGCGTCTTGGGATCCACTGGGCATGACATAAGAAGGATATTCTGATGTTTTTAATCATCTTATTTAAGTCGATTATTATCGGCGGGCTGGTTGGCGTCGGTGTAGGGGCCGGTGCCGCACGTATGTTCCACGCACCGACGACGCAGGGTATGGGAGCGTTCCGTACCTTGGGTGAGCTGAACTCCTGCGAAGGCGATCCGGCTTCTCATTTCTCATTTGGTCTGGGCTTCTTCTTCAACGCCTGGGCGTCTTCTGTGGCGGCGGGGGCCTTCACGCAGGACGTTGACCATCGCATCATTCCTAACTGGGGCGCAGCAGCCCTGATGATCAAAAACCGCAACGTTGCGGAAACCATGCACGATCCAAAAAAGATGGCCATCGCGTGCGGGATCATCGGCATTTTGGTCGTGGCCTTCCTTAACACCACCGCTTCGGCAGTGCCTGCGGCCTTGCAGGTTACGGCCATCAAAGTCTTGGTTCCAGCGGCCAACCTGCTGGTGAACACCGTCATGCCGGTGATCTTCTGGCTGGCGGCGATTGAAGCGGGCAAACGTTCTGGCTTCTGGGGCACCATCTTCGGTGGTCTGGCACAGCTGATTATGGGTAACGCCGTACCGGGTCTGGTGCTGGGTATCCTGATTGGCAAGGGCGTTGAGGAAAGCGGCTGGAACAAAGTCACCAAAATCATGATGGTGGCGATTGTGCTGCTGTTCGTGCTGAGCGGCTTCTTCCGCGGCTTTGATATGAAAGTTCTCGAATCCTTCAGCCTGGGCGTGCCTGGCTGGCTGGATGCCATTCATAACACCCTGAGCGGAAAATAAGGAGCTGAATGATGGAAGCACAAGCAGACAAAGGCTTCTGGTATGCCGACTGGTCGTTCCCGATTTTTGTTGGCCTGCTCTCGTCCGGCGTGTTTGCCGGGACACACATGTATTACCTGTATGGCATAGGCGCGTTTAACGAAGTGGCTTTCGTTTCCATGCTGCGTGCCGGGATGGACACCGGGGTTTACGGTGCGGTGGCGGCGTTCGGTGCCAGCTTCCTGTTTGCCCGTATTATCGAAGGTTCTCTGGTAGGGATCCTGGATATTGGCGGGGCGATCCAGACCGGGGTTGGCCTTGGTGTTCCTGCGCTGTTGCTGGGGGCGGGGATTGTTTTCCCGGTAGCCAACTTTGCCGCCTCGCTGGTGACTGGCCTGGTCATTGGCCTGGCGATTGGTTACCTGATTATCCTGGCGCGTAAATTTACCATCAATCAGAGCAACTCCACCTACGGGGCGGACGTGATGATGGGGGCCGGTAACTCTTCTGGGCGTTTCCTTGGGCCGTTGATCATCCTGTCTGCCATGGCCGCGTCGATCCCGATCGGCCTGGGTTCCCTGCTGGGTGCGCTGCTGTTCTATATCTGGGGCAAGCCGATCACCGGCGGCGCGATCCTGGGGGCCATGATCTTGGGGGCATTCTTCCCGGTAGCCATTTCTTAATCAAGTCCCAAACCCTGGGTCACCGCCCAGGGTTTGGCAAGGAGTAGCGAAGCATGTATGACCTAATCATCCGGCGCGCCAGGCTGGTGGACGACACCCTGGCCGATGTGGCTATTGAGGCGGGTAAGATCGCCGTCGTCGGGCAGTTGGCGGCCGATGCCAGCGCCCACAAACAACTGGATCTGGAAGGAAACTACCGCCTGAGCGCTGGCTGGATCGACTCTCACGTACACTGTTATCCCTCTTCACCGATTTATCATGACGACCCGGACCTGGTGGGCGTGAGCAGCGGCGTCACCTCGGTGGTGGATGCTGGTAGCACCGGTACCGACGATATCGATGAATTCTATGCCCTGACGCGCAGCACCAAAACCAACGTCTTTGCCTTCCTCAATATCTCGCGTATCGGTCTGCTAAGGCAGAATGAACTGGCTGATATGGCGGATATCAATAAGCAGCAGGTCAAGCAGGCCATCGACGGCAAGCCGGGATTTGTCATTGGTATCAAGGCGCGTATGAGCAGCAGCGTCGTGGGCCAGAACGGCACCAAACCGTTGGTGTTGGCCAAAGAGATCCAGCAGGAAAACCAGCAACTGCCGCTGATGGTGCATATTGGCAACAACCCGCCGGATTTGGACGAGATCGCCGATCTGCTGACCCAGGGCGACATCATCACTCATTGCTACAACGGTAAACCGAACCGCATTCTGACCCCGGCAGGCACGCTGCGCGAGTCGATCCAACGCGCGTTAAAACGTGGCGTGTTACTTGATGTAGGCCACGGCTCGGCCAGCTTCAGCTTTGAGGTTGCCCGCCAGGCCATCGCGCTGGGGGTCTTCCCGCACACCATCAGTTCCGATATCTACTGCCGTAACCGTCTGGCTGGCCCCGTGCACAGCCTGGCGACGGTAATGTCCAAATTCTTTACCGTTGGGCTTTCTCTGGCGCAGGTCATTGGCTGCGTGACGGAAAATGCCGCTGCGGCGTTGCGCCTGACCACCAAGGGGCAGCTGAAACCCGGCTTTGATGCCGACCTGACCATTTTTGATCTCCGCCAGGGGCCGCAGGTGTTTGCCGACTCCGAAGGGGAGTCCGTGAATGGCGAACAACTGTTGGTGCCGCTGGCTGCTGTGGTGGCCGGGGAAGTCCTATTAACCGAACAAGGAAAAGCCGCTCATGTCTTCAGTCTATGAAAAATATAACTTAAAGCAGGTGATCAATACTTCCGGCCGCATGACCATTCTCGGCGTTTCTACGCCACGCCAGGAGGTGATTGATGCTGTGGATTACGGCCTGAATCATTACTTTGAAATCAAGGATCTGGTCAATAAGACCGGCACCTATATTGCTGGCCTGCTGAATGTGGAAGACGCGGTGATTGTTTCCTGCGCTTCTGCCGGTATTGCCCAGTCGGTGGCGGCGGTGATCGTCAAAGATAACGCCAACCTGTTGGTCAACCTGCATTCCGCTACGGTGAACGAGCCGCGCGAGATCGTGTTGCCGCGTGGCCATAACGTCAACTTTGGTGCGCCGGTGGATACCATGGTCGCCCTCGGCGGCGGCAAGGTGGTGGAAGCAGGTTATGCCAACGAATGTTCCCCTGAACAGATTGAAGCCTGCATCACCCCGCAGACCGCGGCCATTCTGTACGTCAAGTCTCACCACTGCGTGCAGAAAAGCATTCTCTCCGTCGAACAGGCGGCCGTGGTGGCACGTAAGCATAACCTGCCGCTGATCGTCGATGCCGCTGCCGAAGAAGATTTGATGTGTTACTACCAGATGGGGGCCGATCTGGTGATCTACAGCGGTGCCAAGGCTATTGAGGGGCCAACCAGCGGGCTGGTGATCGGCAAGAAGCAATACGTAGAGTGGGTGAAGCAGCAGTCAGGCGGTATTGGCCGGGCGATGAAAGTGGGCAAAGAGGGCATCCTCGGCCTTACGCAGGCTATCGAAAGCTACCTGACGTCGGAGAAAACCACCGGTGCGCAAATGGTAGAGCGCATGACGCCGTTTATCAGCCAACTGAATACCCTGAATGGCATCAGCGCCAAAACCGTCTGGGACAGCGCAGGGCGCGATATTGCCCGCGTTGAAATCACCTTTGATGAAGCGGTGTTGGGGATGTCGACTGTGGAAATCGTCCAGCGGCTGAAAACCGGTGATATCGCCATCTATTTCCGTGGCTACAAGGCCAACGAAGGCAAGATTGAGGTGGATGTCCGCAGCGTGAACGAGCAGCAACTGATGACCGTCTTTACCTGTATTAAAAATCTGTTTACGGAGAATCAAGCATGAAGCTGAAGCCTAATTACTATAAAGACCGCGTTTGCCTCAACGTGCTGGCTGGCTCAAAAGCCAACGCGCAGGACATCTATAATGCGGCACAGGGGCACGTGCTGGTGGGCGTTCTTTCCAAAAACTATCCAGACGTTGAGAGTGCCGTGGCGGATATGTCGCGTTATGCACGCCTGATCGAGAACGCGCTTTCCGTAGGCCTGGGGGCTGGCGATCCCAAGCAGTCGAATATGGTCAGCCTGATCTCCGAGCAAGTCCAACCGCAGCATGTGAACCAGGTGTTTACCGGCGTCGGTGCCAGCCGTGCATTGCTGAAGCAAAACCAAACTGTGGTGAACGGCCTGGTCTCCCCGACCGGCCGCGTGGGCTGGGTGAAGATTTCCACCGGGCCGCTCAGCGCTCATGCAGCGGATGGCATCGTGCCGGTAGAGACTGCCATTGCGTTGTTGAAGGATATGGGCGGCAGTTCGATTAAGTATTTCCCGATGGGCGGCCTGAAGCATCAGGACGAATATGAGTACGTGGCGAAAGCCTGTGCCGAGCATGACTTTATGCTGGAGCCGACCGGGGGCATCGATCTGGAAAACTTCGAGCCGATCCTGGAGATTGCGTTGAAAGCCGGTGTGAAGCAGGTGATCCCGCATATCTACAGCTCCATTATTGATTCCACCAGTGGCGATACTCGCCCGCAAGATGTCAAAACTCTGCTGGAAATCACCAAGCGGCTGGTGGGGTAAACCCGCGGCCCCTCACCCCAACCCTCTCCCACAGGGAGAGGGAGCTGGTACGGAGTTGTGGTTAGGTGTGGTGAAAACAGTGGCATGTTCGATTTGATGCGGCGGTTGGATACTGGAGTTAAGTTATGGCACGTTCGGTCCCTCTCCCACAGAGAGAGGGGGCTGGCACGGAGTTGTGGTTAGGTGTGGTGTAAAGCAGTGGCATGTTCGATTTGATGCGGCGGTTGGATACTGGAGTTAAGTTGTGGCACGTTCGGTCCCTCTCCCACAGAGAGAGGGGGGCTGGTACGGAGTTGTGGTTAGGTGTGGTGAAAACAGTGGCATGTTCGATTTAGTGGCATGTTCGATTTGATGTTGCGGTTGGATACTGGAGTTAAGTTGTGGCACGTTCAGTCCCCTCTCCCTTCGGGAGAGGGTTAGGGTGAGGGGCATCTTTTTGTCCCTATCTATCGGTCAAAAGGATAACTATGCGAAACTGGCAGGCTTCGAAATTACGAATCGCTCCGCTGTGGAGCGCGCTGTCCCTGGCGTTGTTGGCTATCGCCAGCCCGGCGTTACATGCTGAGGATGCAATGAAACCCACGTCGTCTCATTTTGCCTATATTGGTACCTATAACCCGAACGGTGAGGGGGTTTATCGCATGCAGGTGGATGCGAAAACCGGGGAGCTGAGTGCCAAGACGCTGGTCAGCAGCCTGCCTAATCCGGCCCAGTTGGTCACCGATGCCAAAGGACAGACGCTATACGTTGCCAGCGAGGTGGCAGATTTTAATGGCACCCAGCACGGGGGCATTGTCGCCTATCGCATCAACCCACAGGACGGCAGCCTGACGCCGCTTAATCAGGTGGATTCACAAGGTGCGGGGCCGGTTTACCTTTCTCTGACGCCGGATGGCCGTCATTTGCTGGTGGCTAACTATGTCAGCGGCAGCGTTGCGGCGTTCCCGATCGACAACGAAGGCAAGTTGGGTCCAGCCAGTTCTGTGCAACAAGATATTGGCCCTGCGGGCGCGGCCAAACCCGCCGCCGCGGTGGAAGGCAGCTTTGCCATCAGCGATCACAGTGGCCCGCATGCGCATATGATCGCCAGCGATCCGAGCGGCAAGTTTGTGTTCTCTACCGATCTGGGGCTGGATCGTATCTACCAGTGGCGTTTCGATGCCGCCAGCGGCAAGCTGACGCCGAACGATCCGCCGTGGATCGCCGCCTCTTCCGCCGGAGCCGGCCCGCGCCACTTCATATTTCATCCAAATGGTAAAATTGTCCTACTAATCAATGAGGAAGCATCTACACTAACCAGCTACCGCTTTGATAGCCAAAAGGGGACACTGAAACAGTTACATGCAGTTTCAACGCTGCCTGCCGATTATAAGGGGACCAGCTTTGCCGCTGGCATTGCCTTGGCTGCGGATGGTAAAAATCTGTATGTCGCCAATCGCTTGCACAACAGCATTGCGCAGTTCAGCGTAAGCGATGAGGGCGAGCTGAAACCGGTGGCAGAGACCTGGACGCGAGGTGATTATCCGCGCACCATCACCCTGGATCCGAGTGGCCGTTATCTGTATGCCATGAATCAGCGTAGCGATAACGTAACCCGCTTTAGCGTAGACCAGCTCAGCGGTAAGCTCAGTTTTGTTGAAGGCTACACCCCGGTGGGCAGCCCTTCACAAATGGTGTTCTTGCCAGCTGCGAAGTAACCAGTTGCCCGCCTGACCCCTTAGGCGGGCACGTTCATAACGGAAAGAGAATGGTGAGATTTCCCTACCCACGTTTGGCATCGCTGTTCGATGCCTTGCAGTCCGAAACGTTGCCGCAGGACGAGCTGGCAAAGCGTTTTGCCGTGTCTACCCGCACGGTACGCGCCGATATCACCGCGCTGAACGATATTCTGGAAAGTTATGGTGCGCAGTTTGTCCACAGCCGCGGGGCAGGATATCGCCTGCAGGTTGATGATGAGGCCCGGTTTAGCGCACTCCAGCATCGGGAACGTAAACAGCACGCCACGCCGCGCAGCGCGCAGGAGCGGGTGCATTATCTGTTGATTCGCTTTTTGACCTCAGCCTTCTCGATGAAGCTGGAAGATCTGGCCGATGAATGGTTTGTCAGCCGGGGTACGCTGCAAAACGACATGGCTGAGGTGAGGGAGCGTCTGGCGCATTACCAGTTAACCATCGAGACCAAGCCGCGCTACGGTATGAAGCTGTTTGGTGCGGAAATGGCGATCCGCTCCTGCCTGACCGATCTGTTGTTTCAACTGCATCTGGCGGATGCGGAAAACCCATTGCTGAACAATGACATCCTCCATCAGCCGCAGGTGCTGACCTTTGCCGGACTGCTGCACCCATTGCTGTCGCAATATGCCATTCGTCTGACCGATGAGGGTGAGCAATACCTGATCTTCTACTGTGCCGTGGCGCTGCGGCGTATCATGGACGGCTATCCGCTACAGGATTTTGACGTGGAAGACGGTGATGATGCGGTGCGCAAAGCGTCAACCTGGCTGGCGAGTGAATTGAGCAAGGCCACGGGCAAAGAGATTGCGGCGGCGGAAGAGGCCTATTTGCGGGTCAACATCGCTGCCAGAAGAGTGCAGGAAGTACAGCCGACCAAAATCAACGCCGATGACGAAGAGGCGCTGGTGGATTACATCCTGTCCTACATCAACTCGCACTATAACTACAACCTGCAGAACGACAAGCAGCTGCGGGCCGATCTGCTCACCCATATCAAAACCATGATCACCCGGGTGAAATACCAGATCAATATCCCGAACCCGCTGTTGGCCAATATCAAGCAGCATTATCCGATGGCCTATGATGTGACGCTGGCGGCGGTATCGAGCTGGGGTAAACACACGCCTTATACCCTGAGCGAGAACGAAATCGGCTACCTGGTGCTGCATATTGGCGTCGGCCTGGAGCGGCACTACAACATTGGCTATGAGCGCCATCCGCAGGTGATGCTGGTGTGCGATACCGGTAACTCTACGGTGCGGATGATCCAGGCCCAGATTGCGCGCAAGTATCCGCAACTGGTGGTGACGCGCATCGTTTCGCTGCGTGATTACGAAATTCTCGCCAGTATCGACGAAGATTTTATCATTTCCAATGCGCGTATCAGCGAGAAGAACAAGCCGATTGTGGTGATGTCGCCGTTCCCAACGGAGTATCAGCTAGAGCAGTTGGGCAAGCTGGTGCTGGTCGATCGTACCAAGCCGTATATGTTGGAAAAATTCTTTGATGCCAGCCACTTTATGATCGTCAACGAGCCGTTAACGCAGGAGCAGCTGTTTAGCAAAGTTTGCGCTCAGTTGGAGCAGGAAGGCTATGTGGGCAGTGATTTCTACCCTTCGGTCGTTGAGCGGGAGGACATCGTTTCTACCCTGCTGGGGGAGGGGATTGCTCTGCCGCACTCTCTGGGGCTGTTGGCGAAAAAGACCGTTGTGGTCACTCTGCTGGCACCACAGGGCATTCCGTGGGGAGAAGGTGAGGTGGCACACGTCATTTTCTTGCTGGCAATCAGCAAAAACGATTATGAGGAAGCGATGGCGATCTACGATCTGTTCGTCACCTTTGTGCGCGAACGTTCGATGACCCGCCTGCTGGGCAGTGACAATTTCGACAGCTTCAAAGCGGTAGCGTTGGACTGCCTGAGCCGCATTTAACGGCTTCCCCCTCTGAAGGCAGAGGGGGAGCACCGCATTAATCGTCTTTCTTCTTGCCGAATATCTTCATCAGCGCGCCGACGATCAGCCCCAGGGCGATGCCGCCTAAAATCCAGTCAACCAAACTCATTGTTGTGCTCCTGCGATCCTATAGTTCTGATTATATTATCATTCAATCAAGAACGCCCCATCGATCATTACTCTCCGTTGCTCGGTAGTGTAGCTGAGCCAGGAATTCTTGCTGTTGGACTTCTCCAGTACGATGGCCAGTTCCGCCTTGCTAAGGGATAGCTCGTCCTGCCAGAACGGGGCGATGGCGTGGCGGGTGATAAAGTCGATCAAAAAGCGCGCCGGGCTGTCCTGCTCTTCAGGGAATAGCCGCAGGGCCAGTTCGGTCATTAATGCACGTTGTTGCGGCTGCTCGCTTTCCCCCAGCAATTCAAGAAACGGCAGCAGCAGGCGGCCGCACACCTGGCCGTGGTGGTAATCACGCAATGCCCCTATCTCACCCGCGATGCCGTGGATCACACCTAAGCCAGCCATACTCAACGTCAGGCCACCCAGATAGGAAGCCTGCATAATCGCTTCGCGGGCCTCATCGCTCTGTTTCAGCACCGGCCAGGCGCAAAGGAAGTGATGGATACCGCTCAACGACATCTCGCGCGACAGGCTGCTGGCGGTCTTGGAAAGGTAGGCTTCAAACAGATGGGTGAAGGCATCGATAGCGCAATAGGCCAGTATGTGGTCTGGCGCTCCCTTCAGCAGGTCAGGATCGAGGATCGCCACCTGCGGCACAAAGTTATTATGCCGCAATGAGGCTTTCACCTTGGTGACCTGAGTATCGGTGATCACTGCGTTTTGCGTTACCTCGCTGCCGGTGCCTGCGGTGGTAGGAATGGCGATCAACGGCAGCGTTGCGCCACTGATTTTGCTGTCACCCACTTTTTCCATGTAACGCAGGGTTGGCAGCGGGTGTTCGATCAGGGCAGCGAACGCCTTGGCGGCATCCAGCACGCTACCTCCACCGATGGCGACCACTCTTTGCACTTGGCCTCGCCAGCGTGCCACCCATTGGTCGATTTCCTGCGGGGAGGCCTCATGGGCGACAATTTCTCTGCCCACCAGCAACGGCGTCAGCGCCGGGGCCAGTTCAGCATAGAGGGGACCGTTAAGAAACGATCGGCAGGTGAACAGCAGCGTAGTTTGCGACTCGGCCTGGAGCAGTGGGATCAGTTGTTGGATGCTGCCCTTGCCAAACCAGGCCTGCCGGTTGGCGATCATCAGACTAGTGGTCATGCTCTCTCCTTGGCGCATTTGGGCATCGAAACCACAGCATAATTCAGCCTGGCTAGGCGAACCAACGCTTTTCCGTCGCTTAACGCGAAATTGTTAAGATATTAATCAACTCTAATTGTGTGGTTAATCGTTGCAGGGGCCTAACTTGTGATTTGATTAACATGTAAACAGCAATACCCTTGCATTCTGGCCAATTGAATGCTTTTTATAGCTTATTGGCCCAATGTCGGTCGCTGATACGTTGCGAAAAGTTGATTGTTAATTTGTTAATGATTTCGGGGGCGAAATGAATATTCAGGTCGAAAGATTATCGGCGGTGATCGACGCAGTAGCGAGCCGCCAATTCTATGCCAGCCTCCTGGTTTATCTGGAGGGCTTCTTCGCCTTTGATAATGCCATCGTCTACGCCTTCGAATATGGTCAGGCACCGCGCTGTCTGATGAAAACCGAGAAAGAAAACAGCGATGCGGTAAACCAGATTTACCAGCAGGGTGCTTACCTTGAAGATCCCTTTTACCAGGCGCTGAACGGCGGCGGCCATGGCGATGTATTTACGCTGCGGCAACTGGCTCCCTGTGGTTTTTACCAAACGGATTACTACCGTAACTTTTACCGTAAAACCGGCTGGCACGACGAGGCAGGCGTATTGCTGCAACTGACGCCGGAACGCGGACTAGGCATCTTTTTCGGCTCGGCTCGGCAAACGGTCGGCGTGCGTTATCCCCAACTGGCTGACCTGCGTGGCGCGTTGACGCTGGTAAAAAGCGTGGCGCGGCTGCATGGGGAAGTGGTGGTTGCCGCTAATGTGCCCACTCCCTCCGCCCCACTGGTAGATAGCGCAGCCCAGGCGCGCTATGCGTTAAGCCCGCGTGAGCGTGAGATCGTCGATCTGATCCTGAGCGGCAACGGATCGCAGCAGATCGCCGAACGGCTGTTTATCAGCCTGGGCACGGTAAAAAATCATCGTAAGAATATTTACGGCAAGCTGAATATTGGTTCTCAGGCCGAGTTGTTCAGCCTGTTCTTGAGTACCCCCCTGCGCCGTACGGCATAATGTTAAAAAAGTGTTGCGAATATCCCTAAAGGGACATAGCCGCCTGCCCACGCTCTGCTGATAATCCAGGCTAAGGCAATGGGTAAAGGGAGTGCAGCAATGAATAATCAAATCGAATCGTTAACCTACTACGCGGCGACCAAGAAATACGATCTGCGCTTCCCCACGCTGGAAGAGGATCTGGATGTTGACGTGGTGATCATCGGCGGTGGCTTTTCTGGCATTAATACGGCGCTGGAACTGGTGGAAAAAGGCATCACCAATATTGCTATTCTGGAGGGTCGCCACCTGGGCTACGGCGGGACGGGCCGCAACGGTGGCCAGGTGATGGCCGGGATCGGCCACGATCTGGAGAAGATCAAACGTCACGTTGGCCCGGCAGGGTTAGAAACCATCTTCAAGATCAGCAACCTTGGTGCCGGGATTATCCGCGAGCGGATTAAAAAGTACGCCATCGACGCCGATTTCTGCTTTGGTTATGGCTATCTCGGCAGCAACGCCAGGCAGGAAAAGACCCTGCGTACCTGGCTCAAAGAGTTCAAAGCAGTCTCACCGGATGAAGAGATCGAACTCTATACCGGCTCCGAAGTGAAGCAGGTGGTGGGATCTGATGCTTATACCTGTGCGTTGAAACACATGGGGGGTGGCCACGTTCATTCGCTCAACCTGCTGTTAGGGGAGGCCCAGGCGCTAAGTGGTTACGGGGTGAAAATCTTCGAAAACAGCAACGTGCTGAATGTGGAATATGGCCCGCGCATTACCGTGCGTACCGCCATGGGATCGGTACGCGCCAACAAGATGCTGTGGGCATGCAACGGCTTCCTCAACGGCATGGATCCCTTTATCTACAAAAAGACCATCAATACCTACGCCTTCCAGTTAGCGACAGAACCGCTGTCTGACGAGCTGATCAACCAGATCAGCCCAATCCGTGGGGCTTACAGCGATATCCGGCCGGTGATCGACTATTACCGCGTCACCAACGAGAACCGCCTGCTGTTCGGCAGCGCTACCCGGCTGGTCGAATATATTCCTTCAGACCTGAAGGCCTGGAACCGCAACTTGATGCTGAAAGTGTTCCCGTATCTGAAGGACGTGAAGATCGACCTGGCCTGGGGCGGGCCGCTGTGTTGCAGCGCCAACCTGTTCCCGCAGATCGGCACCCTGCCGCAGCACGATAACGTGTTTTACGTGCAAGGCTATTCCGGCTTTGGGGTGACGCCGAGCCATATCGTTTGCAAGGTGTTGGCGGAAGGAATGAGTGAGGGATCCGATCGTTATGACCTGATGAGTTCGATCCCGCACGTGGATATTTTTGGCAAAGACAAGCTGCGCCGTGTGATGACCACCGCGGGTAAAGTTTGGCACCAGACTTCCGGCTACTGGAAGGGGCGTCGTTAGTTCTGACCCCCTTATTACTGATCTAAAAGGAAAAAACCATGAAACCATTACTGCTTAAGCAAGCGCTCCCAGAACTGCAACAGATTGGCAGCGTCAGCAACCTGGGGGCCACGGTGGTCGCCGGTGAACCTAACGTCGGCGTGGCGATGATTTTTGGCGCCCCAACGGACAACCTGAACTGTGGTGTCTTTAGCTGCACCCGTGGCACCTTCGTGATGGAATACCCGTTTGCGGAACATGCCACGGTGTGGGAAGGCACGGCAACGCTGACCAATGAGAACACCGGCGAGTCGGTAAAGTATCAGGCCGGGGATTCCTGGTTTGTTGAGAAGGGCACCCCGGTACGCTGGGAAATCACCTCCGATCGTTTTGTGAAGCATTATCTGGCGATTGTCGAAGGCTAACCCGCAAGGAGGGCGATGCGATGACGGATATTACACTATTGCCACAGGTCACGGCTTTTCTGGACCGCCAGCAGGGCCATTATATTCATGGGCAACCCGTAGCCGGGGCAGGCGTAGAAAGGTTTGCGGTGGTTAACCCGGCCACCGGGCTGGCTATCGCACAAGTGAATGAAGGCGGCCAGGCTGAAGTCGATGCGGCGATGCAGGCGGCCTTTGACGCTTTCCACGGTAGCTGGGCGCAGGTTTCGCCATTAGAGCGTGGAAACTGCCTGACGCGTCTGGCCGATCTGCTGCAAACCCATCGAGAGGAACTGGCGCAGCTGGAAAGCCTGTGTTCCGGCAAAACCATTCAGCTGTCTCGCGGGCTGGAAATCGATATGGCCTCGCAGTTCCTGCGTTATTTTGCCGGCTGGTCGAGCAAAATCAGCGGGGAAACGCTGAACGTTTCATTGCCTTCCTTCCAGGGTGAGCAATACAGCGCATTTACCCGGCGTGAGCCGTTGGGCGTGGTGGTCGGCATCATTCCGTGGAACTTCTCGATCATGATCGCCATCTGGAAGCTGGCTGCGGCGCTCACCTGCGGCTGTACGGTGGTGCTCAAGCCGAGTGAATACACGCCGCTAACCATGCTGCGGGTGGCTGAGCTGGCAACGCAAGCGGGCATCCCGGCTGGCGCACTCAACGTGATCAACGGTTCGGGCGCTCGTCTTGGCCCTATGCTTATCGCCCATCCACGCTGTGCCAAAGTGACCTTCACCGGCTCGGTGCCTACCGGGATCGCGGTGGGGAAAGCGGCGATGGAGCAAGGGATTGTGCGTACCACGCTGGAACTGGGGGGTAAGAATGCCGCCGCGTTTCTGGCGGACGTCTCGGTCGACAAGATGGTCGACGGGATTATCGAGGCGGGTTACCTGAATCAGGGCCAGATCTGTGCCGCAGCGGAACGTTTCTACCTGCCTGCCAGCCATATCGACGAGGTATTGGCAAAGCTGACGCAGCGCTTGGCAGCCATGAAGGTGGGCTCACCGCTGGATGAAAGCACGGAAGTGGGGCCGTTGGCCAACGAGGCACATTACCGCAAGGTACTGGCGCTGTTTGACAAGGCACGGGCTGATGGCAGCCAGATCGTCTGCGGCGGTCAGGCGTTGGCAGGTCCTGGCTTCTTTGTTGCGCCGACGGCGATCCGCGCTAATGGGCCGCATGATGCGTTAATGCGTGAGGAGACCTTTGGCCCGGTGGGCACTTTCCTGGCCTATGAGGATGAAGAGCAGATGATCGCCATGATCAATGATTCGCCTTATGGTCTGGCCGCCAGCCTGTGGACTAACGATCTCAGCAAGGCGATGCGCATGATCCCGCGGATTGAAGTGGGCACCTTGTGGATCAACATGCACACCTTCCTCGATCCGGCGTTGCCGTTCGGTGGGGTGAAATCGTCGGGGATGGGTAGAGAGTTCGGCAGTGCATTTATCGAACATTATACCGAGTTGAAATCGGTGATGATGAGATATTGACAGCTAGACGGGCGCAGCTTGCAGCGCCCTACAATAGTGAGGTTATTTGTCGGGGGATCAGTCTTCGTCGAAGCCTGAGTTGAACAGCTCAATCACTGCTGCCAGCGCCTGTTCTTCCTGCGGCCCGGTGGCTTCTATTTCGATCTGGCGGCCCTGGGCGGAATCCAGCATCAGCAGCGCAATTACGCTGCTGGCTTCCGCTTCGGTGCCGCTGTCATTACGCAGCAGCACTTCGGCGTCAAAACTCTGCACCAGTTCAAACAGCTTCATCGCCGGGCGTGCATGCATGCCCAGCTTGTTCTTGATCTCAACCGTCTGTTTGACCGTCATTGTTGTTTACGCTTTTCCAGTGTGCGGTGACGTGATTGCACGTTCTTGCCGCGTGAACGGAAATAATCTGCCAACTGTTCAGCCACGTACACCGAACGGTGCTTACCGCCGGTACAGCCAATGGCGACCGTCAGATAGCTGCGGTTGTTGGTCTCCAGCATCGGCAGCCACTGTTCCAGATAGCTACGGGTCTGGTAGATGAAGTTGTGCACTTCGGTGTGGCGATCGAGGAACGAGGCCACGGGCTTGTCCAGGCCGGTCATCGGGCGCAGTTTAGGATCCCAGTGCGGGTTGGGCAGGAAACGGACGTCGAACACGTAATCGGCATCAATAGGAATGCCGTGCTTGAAGCCGAAGGATTCGAACACCATCGTCAGCTCGCGTTCGCGTTTGCCCAACAGACGGGTACGCAGCATTTCCGCCAACTCGTGCACCGACATTTCCGAGGTATCGATGATCAGATCGGCACGGGAACGCAGTGGCTCAAGCAGATCGCTTTCTTCATCGATCGCGCTTTCCAGCGACAGGTTCTTGGCAGACAGAGGATGCAGGCGACGGGTGTCGCTGTAGCGGCGGATCAGGGTGTTGCGATCGGCATCAAGGAACAGCAGCTGCGGCGTGAAGCTCTCCGGCAGTTGGGTCATTGCATATTCAAACACTTCCGGCGATTCCGGCATGTTACGGACGTCGATGCTTACCGCAGCGGAGCTATTACGTTCGGCCAGCGTCTGGGCCAGCTGTGGCAACAACACCACGGGCAGGTTATCAACGCAGTAAAAACCCATGTCTTCCAGCGCCCGCAAGGCGACGGATTTCCCCGAACCGGAACGGCCGCTGACAATCATCAGCACCATGTGGTAACTCCCCTGGCATCTCAATGGCGCTCATCGCCACCGTTAGGATCTAGTATCCGGGCCACGGCCCGGATATATCGTGAGTAAAACAGTAGCGTTTTCATGGCGGAAAGTCACGCCAGCCGCTGGTTACTCGGTGATGATCTGATACAGCTCTTCGTCGCTCAGCGCTGCGCGCAGGCGGCGGCATACGGTTTTGTCGGCCAGCCGTTTGGCGACCAGCGACAGCGTATGCAAGTGAGTTTTACATTGATCGGCAGGTACCAGCAAGGCGAACAGCAGATCGACCGGTTGATTATCAATGGCATCAAAGGCGATAGGTTGCTCAAGGCGGATAAACACGCCAACGGCCCGCAAAGTGTCCTCTTCCAGTTTGCCGTGTGGGATCGCGATACCGTTGCCGATACCGGTACTGCCCATACGTTCCCGGGTGAGTACTGCGTCAAACACCACCTGTGAAGGCAGGTTAAGCTGCTTGGCCGCCAGCTCGCTGATAATTTCCAAAGCCCGTTTCTTGCTGGTGCAGTGTACCGAGCTTCTGGTGCACTCGATGTTTAACACCGAGCTTAATTGCATTATTTCGTTGTTCATCTCATCTTCACTTAAAACCGCGTCCTGTCGCTTTATTGCAAGCCTGCTTTACCATTGGAAAGTAGGCTTGCGCTGATAACCTTCATGAAACGGTTTTTCGCCTGTTTAACCCTGATGGCTTATCGGCGCATACCCATACAGGTGCTGCGCCGAGGGTTGCCGTGTAGCCAATACGACTACGATGCGGGCCATTACGCATTGCATAACGGTCCAGAATGTCAGTGTTGCTTTAGTTTGTCTTTATGTTTGTTCAATTGACGCGCCAGTTTGTCGATCAGGCAGTCAATTGCGGCATACATATCTTCTTTTTCCGAGGTGGCGTGCAACTCGCCGCCATTCACATGCACCGTTGCTTCCGCAATCTGCTGCACTTTTTCCACACTGAGTACGACATATACCTGGTTAATGCGGTCAAAATACTGCTCGAGTTTGGCAAACTTGGTGTTGACGAACTCACGCATTGGTTCGGTGATTTCGACGTGGTGTCCGGTAATGTTGAGCTGCATAATGTCTTCCTTCTCTATAGAGGTCAAACCAACTGTTTACGCTGGTTGGACGGCGGGATGGACAAAGACTCTCGGTACTTGGCAACGGTGCGCCGCGCCACCATGATCCCCTGATCGGAAAGCATCGTGGTCAGCTTGCTGTCGCTAAGCGGTTTGGCAGGGTTTTCCGCCGCGATCAATTTCTTCACTAACGCCCGGATCGCCGTAGAGGAGGCTTCGCCACCGCTGTCGGTATTCACATGGCTTGAGAAGAAATACTTCAATTCGAAAATACCACGCGGGCTGTGCAGGAACTTCTGCGTCGTCACGCGTGAGATTGTCGATTCATGCATTTCCACGGCCTGGGCGATATCCGCCAGCACCATGGGCTTCATAAATTCTGCACCCTGTTCAAAGAACGCCTCCTGCTGTTCGACAATACAGCGGGTCACCTTGAGCAGCGTGTCGTTCCGGCTTTCCAGGCTCTTGATCAGCCACTTCGCTTCCTGCAAGTTGCTGCGGATATACTGGCCGTCGGCATCGTTGCGCACCGTATTGCCCAGTGCCGCATATTGCTGGTTGATTTTCAGCCGTGGGATGCTGTCTGCATTAAGCTCCACCACCCACTTATCCTGCACCTTGCGCACCAGCACGTCCGGGATCACATACTCGGATTCCCCGGTATTGATCGACTGCCCAGGGCGCGGATCGAGCGAGTGGATCAACACCATCGCTTCTTTCAGTGTATCTTCTTTTAAGCGAGTTGTTCGCATCAGGCTGCGAAAGTCGTGGTTGGCCAGCAAATCCAGATGCTCGCTGACGATCAGGCGGGCTTCCGCCAGATAGGGCGTGTCTTTGGCGTACTGGGAAAGCTGGATCAACAGGCAGTCACGCAGATCGCGCGCCGCGACGCCGACCGGATCAAAACGCTGTACGCGCTTCAATACCGCTTCGACCTCGTCCATCGTCACATTATCGTCACCCATACTCTCCAGAATGTCTTCCAGCGGTACGGTGAGATAGCCGGTGTCATCGACGGCGTCGACGATCGAGGTGGCGATGGCGGCGTCGGTGTCAGAGAACGGCGTCAGATCCACTTGCCACATCAGATAGTCCTGCAGCGTTTGCGTGGTTTCGCCCTGATAGACCGGAAGTTCGTCATCGCCATAGTCGGTACCGGTGCCGGAAGGGGTACCGGCGGTATAGATCTCATCCCAAGTGGCATCCAGAGGCAGCTCTTCGGGCATGTCCTTCTGTTCCAGCGCTTCGCGGGTGTCTAGCCCTTCGGTCTCGACGCTTTCTTTGGTGTCGATCTCTTCGTGCTGGTCTTCGGTCTGTTCAAGCAGCGGGTTGCTCTCTAGTGCCAGTTGGATCTCCTGCTGGAGCTCAAGCGTGGACAGCTGCAACAGGCGGATCGCCTGCTGAAGTTGGGGGGTCATGGCCAGTTGCTGGCTGAGCCTGAGTTGCAAACCTTGCTTCATAATCTTCTGCTACTTCCGTTAACGGCGGCCTGTTGGCCTGCCGCTGGAACCTACAGGCGGAACTCTTCGCCCAGATAAACGCGTTTCACCTGCTCATCGGCCAGGATGGCGTCCGGCGTGCCGTGGGCAATCAGCTTGCCCTGGCTGACAATATAGGCACGTTCACACACGTCCAGCGTCTCGCGCACGTTATGATCGGTGATCAGCACGCCGAGGCCACTGTCACGCAGGTGCTCGATGATTTTCTTGATATCGATAACGGAAATCGGGTCAACCCCGGCGAAAGGCTCATCCAGCAGGATAAATTTTGGGTTGGCGGCTAACGCACGGGCAATCTCCACGCGGCGGCGTTCACCCCCGGAAAGCGATTGGCCCAGGTTGTCACGCAGGTGGGAGATATGAAACTCTTCCAGCAGCTCGATAGCCCGATCGTTGCGCTGCTCACTGGTGAGATCGTTGCGGATCTCCAGCACTGCCATCAGGTTGTCGTAAACACTCAGGCGGCGGAAAATCGACGCTTCCTGCGGCAGGTAGCCGATACCGCGGCGTGCGCGGGCGTGCAGCGGCAGAATACTGATATCTTCGTCATCGATTACGATGCGCCCGGCGTCGCGCTGAACGATGCCAACCACCATGTAGAAAGTGGTGGTCTTACCGGCACCGTTTGGCCCCAGCAGGCCGACGATCTCGCCAGATTTCACTTTCAGGCTCACGTCTTCAACGACTTTGCGGCCTTTGTAGGCTTTCGCCAGGTTTTCTGCGATGAGTGTTGCCATAAGTAATTAGTTACTCTTCTTTTGACCGTTTTTGTCTTGCAACTGTGATGGCACCAGAACCGTGGTCACGCGTTTGCCTTTATCGCTGAACGCCTGCATCTGCTGCTGTGGCACCAGATAGGTAATACGGTCGCCTTTCACGTTGCTATCGAGCTGTTCAAGATAGGCGTTGCCGGTGAGGGTGATCAGCTGCGGCGCGACGTCGTAACGAACTTTCTGCGCATGGCCTTTCACTGGCTTGCCGTTGTCCTGCATCTGGTAGAAGGTTACCGGATTACCGAACGCTTCAATATAGGTTTTGTTCTGATCGCCACCCGGGCGCGTGACCACGACCTTGTCGGCCTTGATCTCGATGGTGCCCTGCTTGATCACCACGTTGTCGGTAAAGGTGCTGACGTTGCTCTGCATATCCAGCGACTGTTTCAGCGAGTCGATACTTACCGGTTGGTCAGAATCGGATTTCAACGCCAATGCGGGGGAGCTGGCGGTCAAAACGAGGCTGACGATCAACAGATTACGGAGTTGGCTTTTGGTTCTGAATTTCATAGTTGGTCTTGACCTTATCAATCAGCTCAGCGGTTTTGTTCCGCAGATTGCCACGCATTTTCATGCCGTTAGAGGTGAAATTCGTGCCGAACAGGGTCACTTCATCATCGGAAGAAACGTCCTGGGTGACCAGATTAATCTGGGCATTATCGGTTTTAATTTTTTCCAGCTGTGAGGTGGTTGTCAAACTGTTCACCTCCACGTGGCCGTACAGATACAGCATGCGGTTTTTGGTCAGCTTGGCGCGATCGGCGCGTATTGACCAGGTGGCCACGGCATGCTCATCAAACAGCGTCATCACCGGCTGGGTAAACCAGCTTAACTCATCGGCGGTGTAATATTTAACCTCTTCTGCCACCAGTTTGTAGCTTAGCTGCCCGGCCGGGTTGTACACCACGGTCACGGTATGCTGGCTCTGATAGGTCGGGTCTTGGTTGTTGACCGGAACCGAACTGCCGTCATCGCTGAAATCGGCCATGTTCCAGCCAATCAGCGCCAGCGCGATCACGGTCAGCAAGAGGGTGATCCAAAGTTTGGTTTTACTCATATTGACAGCCCTTTGGCGTCCTCCAGCTTGTTTTGCGCCAGCAGGATCAGGTCGCACAGCTCGCGCACCGCACCACGGCCACCGTTGATACGGGTGACATAATGGGCACGAGGTAACAATAATGGATGCGCATCGGCCACTGCGACGGCCAGACCGACTTCGGCCATGACCGGCCAGTCGATCAGATCGTCGCCGATGTAGGCGATTTCATCTGGCACCAGGGACAGTTTATCCAACAGTTCACGGAAGGCCAAAAGCTTATCGGACTGTCCTTGATACAGATGGGTGATATCCAACGTTTTTGCCCGGTCTTCCAGCAGCTTGGCCGAACGCCCGGTGATGATGGCCACCTCGATACCCGAGGTTTTCAGGCAGCGGATGCCGTAGCCGTCACGGACGTTGAAGGCTTTCAGCTCTTCACCGTTATTGCCCATGTAGATCAGGCCGTCTGACAGCACGCCGTCGACATCACAAATCAACAGACGGATTTTCCCGGCGCGGGCCATGACTTCTTCAGCTACCGGCCCGTAACAGGTTTCAACCAGACTCATGCAGTTGGTTCCTTTCATTAAACGACGCCAGCGCGCAGCATGTCATGCATATGTACCACACCCAGCAATTGGTCGCCATCGGCAACCAGCACGGCGGTGATATGGCGTTGCTGCATCAGATTGAGCGCATCGACCGCCAGCAGGTTCGGGCGCACCCGGATACCGCCCAGCGTCATGACGTCGGTGATGTTGGCATTATTCAGATCGATGCCCATATCGAACACCCGGCGTAAGTCACCATCGGTAAAAATACCGGCGATTTTCATCAGATCGTCGCAGATTACCGTCATGCCCAGGTTTTTACGGGTGATCTCCAGTAGCGCGTCGCGCAGCGAGGCTTCGGGGCTGACGTGCGGAATTTCGTCACCGCTGTGCATGATATCACTAACGCGCAGCAGCAGGCGGCGGCCCAATGCTCCGCCAGGATGAGACAGGGCAAAATCTTCCGGGGTAAAGCCGCGGGCCTTCAGCAGCGCTACGGCTAACGCATCGCCCATGACCAAGGTGGCGGTGGTGCTGGTGGTAGGGGCCAGACCCAGTGGGCAAGCTTCCTGCGGTACCTTGATGCACAGATGCACGTCTGCCGCCTTGCCCATCGAGCTTTCCGGGTTATTGGTCATACAAATCAGTGGGATCTGCTGGCGTTTCAACACCGGGATCAGCGCCAGAATTTCGTTCGACTCACCGGAGTTGGAGATCGCCAGCACGATGTCCTGCGCCGACACCATACCCAGATCGCCGTGGCTAGCCTCCGCCGGATGCACGAAGAACGCTGGGGTTCCGGTACTGGCCAGCGTGGCGGCAATTTTGCAGCCGATATGGCCGGATTTGCCCATACCCATGACCACGACTTTACCGCAGCATCCGGCGATCGCTTCACATGCCCGGGTAAAATCTGCATTGATGTACCGATCGAGCTGGGCCAGGCCATCACGCTCAATCTGAAGCACTTCTTTGCCGGCCTGCTGAAAGTCAAAGCCCGGTTGCAACTGGTTAGATGACATACTCATTCTCAACGGTTAGCCGAACGTACTGAAAGGGTTAAAGAACAGCACTGCAAGATACGCAATAAAGCCACATAATAACAGAGCTCCCGCCAGATGACCGATACGATGTTTGCGGCCAATACACAGCGCGGCAAGCAGGATACCGGCCGCCAGCATCACCCAGTAATCGCGCTGGAAGGCTGCGGGATCGATACTGCCCGGTGATAGCAGGGCAGGCACGCCCAGCACGATCACCGTGTTAAAAATCGTCGAGCCGATGATATTCCCTACCGCCATATCATCTTCGCCTTTTAGTGCTCCAGCGATCGAGGTGGCCAATTCGGGCAGGCTGGTGCCGATGGCGATAATCGTCAGGCCAACCACCAGTTCACTCAGGCCAAAGTAGTGGGCAATCACCGAAGCGTTATCGATGATCATCCTTGATGACAGCGGCAGAATAATGAAGGCCAGCACCAGCCAGAGAATGGCTACGGTGTTGCTGCTGTCCTGCGGCAGTTCGGCGAGTTGCTCCACCGTCAGGCTGTCGTTGCCTTCACGTTGCGCCAGCCTGGCGATTTTCAGCATCAGCAGAATAAAACCGGTGGCGGCCAACAGCAGCAGCACACCATCGAACCGGCTCAGGGTGTTATCCATCAGCACGTAGCCGCACAGCAGGATAACCCCCAGCATCAGTGGCAGTTCACGCCGTAACACTTCGGAGCGAACCGACAGCGGATGTATCAGGGCTGCCACCCCCAGGATCAGTAAAATATTGGTGATGTTGGAGCCAATCACGTTACCCACCGCCAGGTTGGTCTGCCCATTGAGGGCGGCGGTGACCGACACAATCAATTCTGGCAACGAAGTGCCTATACCGACTATCGTCATGCCGATAATCAACGGGGGAACTCCCAGCGAGCGGCTAATCACTGCCGCACCATAAACCAATCTATCTGCCCCATACACCAGTAAAAATAAACCAACGATCAACAGCACTATCGCGAGAAACATTCAGGGTCCTATATTGGGTATAATCCCGGTTCGTTGGTTAAAGGCCATCATCGGCCAGCTTGCACACCCCTCGTTGCACATAACAACGAATTTTCCCGGTAAAAGGTCGAACCACATAAGACTGCGACTAATCCTGATGAACTGGCTTTGTAGGGGCGCCGCATGCTGCGCCCTCAGAAACATTCTCAGTTTGTCATCAGTCAGAATTTATTTTTTTGCGTTATTTCCTAATTTTGACCGTCTGGAGCCTAAAAGTAAAACCTATGGCATCATTGGTAGCGCATTGAGGGTAAGTTTCGGTAAAAATAGGACGTATCGCCCCTATTGCTTTACCATCACGGATGATTTGGCAAAAAAATAGCCTGTACAGGATCAATAAACATGCACCAGAAGGCAGATAATCTGGTCGAAGTACGCGGCATGAGCTTCTCTCGCGGCGATCGGCTGATATTCGAAGACATCAACCTGACGGTTCCCCGTGGCAAAGTGACGGCCATCATGGGGCCGTCCGGCATTGGTAAAACCACGCTGTTACGCCTGATTGGTGGCCAGTTGACCCCGGACTGTGGCGAGATCTGGTTTGATGGGGACAACATCCCGGCGCTGTCGCGCCATCAGCTGTATGAGTCACGCAAAAAGATGAGCATGCTGTTTCAGTCGGGAGCGCTGTTCACCGATCTGACGGTATTTGAGAACGTGGCCTACCCGTTGCGTGAGCACAGCCGCCTGCCAGAGCCAATCCTGCGCAGCACGGTGCTGATGAAACTGGAAGCCGTAGGGCTACGCGGCGCGGCAGATCTGATGCCGAACGAGCTTTCCGGCGGGATGGCCCGGCGAGCTGCCCTGGCGCGTGCCATCGCGCTGGATCCGACATTGATCATGTTCGACGAACCCTTCGTTGGCCAGGATCCGATCACCATGGGCGTGCTGGTCAAGCTGATCGATGAGCTGAATAACGCGCTCGGGATCACCTGCATCGTGGTATCCCATGATGTGCCAGAAGTCTTGAGTATCGCGGATTACGCCTATATTGTGGCGGATCACCATGTGATTGCCGAAGGCTCGGCAGCACAATTACAGAACAATCCTGATGCGCGAGTGCGTCAGTTTCTGGATGGTATTGCCGATGGGCCGGTACCATTCCGTTACCCGGCCGGTGATTATCAGACAGAGCTTTTAGGGGAAGGGAGTAAATAACCTCATGTTTTTAAAGGCGTTAGCGTCGTTAGGACGCCGTGGCATCAACACCAGCGCAGCCTTTGGACGCGCCGGGTTGATGCTGTTCCACGCGCTGATCGGGCGCCCGGAGCCGCGTAAACAATGGCCGCTGCTGCTCAAACAGCTCCACAGCGTGGGCGTTCAGTCGCTGCTGATCATCATGGTTTCCGGCTTGTTTATCGGCATGGTGTTGGGGCTGCAAGGTTACATCGTCCTCACCACCTACAGTGCCGAGGCGAGCCTGGGTATGATGGTGGCGTTGTCATTGCTGCGTGAGCTGGGGCCGGTAGTGACCGCTCTGCTGTTTGCTGGCCGCGCCGGTTCGGCTCTGACGGCCGAAATCGGTCTGATGAAGGCCACCGAGCAGATCTCGAGCCTGGAAATGATGGCGATCGATCCACTGCGGCGTATTGTTGCCCCACGTTTCTGGGCCGGCCTTATCAGCATGCCGTTGCTGACGATTATTTTCGTGGCCATCGGCATCTGGGGCGGCGCAATTGTCGGCGTGGACTGGAAAGGGATCGACAGCGGTTTCTTCTGGTCAGCGATGCAAGGGGCCGTTGAATGGCGTCAGGATTTACTTAACTGCCTGATCAAGAGCGTGGTGTTTGCCATAACCGTTAGCTGGATTGCGATCTTCAATGGTTACGATGCCGTACCGACCTCTGAAGGGATTAGTCAGGCAACGACAAGGACCGTGGTACATTCGTCACTGGCGGTGTTGGGATTGGATTTCGTGCTGACTGCACTGATGTTTGGGAACTGATTTGATGCAAACGAAGAAGAGTGAAATCTGGGTTGGGGCGTTTATGCTGATTGCGCTGTGCGCCATCATCTTCCTCTGCCTCCAGGTGGCCAATATTAAATCGATCGGTAATGAACCGACTTACCGTATCTACGCCACCTTCGATAATATCGGTGGTTTGAAAGCGCGTTCACCCGTGAAGATTGGTGGGGTGATGATTGGCCGGGTTGCGGCTATCTCGCTCGACCCGAAGACCTACACGCCACGAGTGGCGCTGGATATCCAGCAACAGTACAACCAGATCCCGGACACCAGCTCGCTGGCGATCCGCACCTCCGGCCTGCTGGGGGAACAGTATCTGGCGCTGAACGTCGGTTTTGAAGATCCTGAGATGGGCACGGCTATCCTTAAAGATGGTGGGACCATTCAGGACACTAAATCAGCCATGGTGCTGGAAGACTTGATCGGCCAGTTCTTGTACAAGAGCGGAGGTCAGGATAGCCCGAACTCACCGGATGCCGCTGCTGCACCTTCGGCACCGGATGCCGCTGCGCATTCCGCTACCACTCACTAATCGAGGAAACCTGCATGTTGAAACGTTTTTTAATGGTTGCCCTGCTGGTGGTTGCACCGCTAGCTAATGCGGTCGATCAGACTAACCCATACAGCCTGATGCAAGACGCTGCGCAGAAAACCTTCACCCGCCTGAAAAGCGAGCAGCCAAAAATCAAGCAGGATCCTAACTACCTGCGCACCATCGTGCATGAAGAGCTGATGCCGTTCGTGCAGGTGAAATATGCCGGTGCGTTGGTTCTGGGCCGTTACTACAAAGACGCTACGCCTGCCCAGCGTGAAGCTTACTTCACCGCCTTCCAGGCCTATCTGGAGCAGGCGTATGGCCAGGCGTTAGCCATGTATCAGGGCCAGACCTATCAGATCGAACCGGAACAGCCTCTGGGCAATGCTGATATCATCGCGATCCGCGTGACCATCATCGATAAAGGTGGCCGCCCGCCGGTGCGTCTGGACTTCCAATGGCGCAAGAACAGCAAAACCGGCCACTGGCAAGCGTATGACATGATCGCCGAAGGCGTCAGCATGATCACCACCAAGCAGAATGAGTGGGCATCGACTCTGCGCCTCAAAGGCGTAGATGGTTTGACTCAGCAGTTGCAAGCGGCCGCCAAACAGCCGATCACCCTGGATCAGAAAAACTGATGGCCGCAGCGCTGAGCTGGGTATCACAACAGCAAACGCTGGTACTGAGCGGTGAGCTGGATCGTGAGACATTATTGCCGCTGTGGCAGCAACGTGAGACGCTGTTGGCAGATAAAACCGTGATTGATGTGGCTCAACTGCAGCGCGTGGACTCTTCCGGTCTGGCCCTGCTGCTGCATTTACGTGAGCAACGGAGCCAGCAGGGAATTGAGATAAAAATTTCCGGCATTACCGATCGGTTGCAAACGCTGATCACGCTCTACAATTTGTCAGCAATAATGCCTGTCGAAACCGCTAGTTAGCCACATTTTTGGCTGTTCGGCCGGGAAAAATCAGTTAAAGGCCCCTGTTGCTCAGGGGCTTTTTCTTTGGTTTAAGAAAGCGGCGGATTCCACTAAGATAGACGCCAAGAAGTCGCCCCGGGTGACTATGATCCTTCGATGCAGAATTGGATACTATGGAAAATAGCGAAATTAAAGACGTGCTGATGAAGGCGCTGGCACTGGAAGAAGCGCATGTGACCGGCGATGGCAGCCATTTTCAGGTGATTGCCGTGGGTGAACTGTTCGCCACCATGAGCCGCGTCAAGAAACAGCAGGCCGTCTATGCGCCGCTGATGGAATACATCGCGGACAACCGCATTCATGCTTTGTCGATCAAGGCATATACCCCAGAAGAGTGGCAGCGGGATCGCAAACTCAACGGATTTTAAGGCTGTTTGCCCTGCGGGCAGGCAGCTCAGAACAGATAACAGAGAGTAGTTAAATGGATAAATTTCGTGTGCATGGCCGGACCCGTCTTAGCGGTGAAGTGACCATTTCCGGGGCGAAAAACGCCGCCCTGCCGATCCTGTTTGCCGCCTTGCTGGCGGAAGAGCCTGTCGAACTGCAAAATGTCCCGAAGCTGAAGGACATTGACACCACCATCAAACTGCTCAGCCAGTTGGGTACCAAGATCGAGCGCAATGGTTCGGTCTATGTTGATGCCAGCGGCGTGAATGAGTTTTGTGCTCCCTACGATCTGGTGAAAACCATGCGTGCCTCCATTTGGGCATTGGGGCCACTGGTAGCGCGCTTTGGTCGTGGCCAGGTATCGCTGCCAGGTGGTTGTGCCATCGGCGCACGTCCGGTTGATCTGCACATTACTGGCCTGGAGCAGCTAGGTGCTGAAATCAAACTGGAAGAGGGCTACGTCAAGGCCTCTGTGGAAGGGCGCCTGAAGGGTGCACATATCGTGATGGATAAGGTCAGCGTAGGTGCGACCGTCACCATCATGAGTGCTGCAACCCTGGCGACTGGCACGACCATCATCGAGAACGCGGCACGTGAGCCGGAAATCGTCGATACCGCCAACTTCCTCAACACGCTGGGTGCCAAAATCAGCGGTGCAGGCACGGACAGGATCACCATCGAAGGCGTTGAGCGCCTGGGTGGCGGGGTTTACCGTGTACTGCCAGACCGTATCGAAACCGGTACCTTCCTGGTTGCCGCTGCCGTTTCCGGTGGCAAGGTGCTGTGCCGCAATACTCGTCCAGATACGCTGGATGCGGTGTTGGCCAAACTGCGTGAAGCCGGGGCCGATATCGAAGTGGGTGAAGACTGGATCAGCCTGGACATGCATGGCAAACGCCCGAAAGCGGTAACCCTGCGTACGGCTCCACACCCTGGTTTCCCAACCGATATGCAGGCGCAGTTCAGCCTGTTGAACCTGGTTGCGGAAGGGACCGGTGTGATCACCGAGACGATCTTCGAAAACCGCTTTATGCACGTGCCTGAGCTGATCCGTATGGGCGCACACGCAGAAATCGAGAGCAACACCGTGATTTGCCACGGCGTAGAGCAGCTTTCTGGTGCACAGGTGATGGCGACCGATCTGCGTGCCTCTGCCAGCCTGGTATTGGCGGGTTGTATTGCCGAAGGCGTAACGGTGGTGGATCGTATTTATCACATCGACCGTGGCTACGAGCGCATAGAAGACAAATTACGTGCGCTAGGTGCCAATATCGAACGTGTGAAAGGCGAGTAATCGACAGTTTTAGCCTGTTTGTGCGAATAAAGCCCGGCGAGCCGGGCTTTTTGCTGACTAATTATTATCTTCCGGGAACTCACCCACCGCCATATGCAGCGTAATACGTTGCCCATCGCGCAGCACCACCACCGGGATCTCCGTCCCAGGGCGGATCTCCGCCACCTGGTCCATCGTCTCCAATACCGAAACCGCCGGTTTATTATCGACGTTAATGATGATGTCATTAATATGGAACCCCGCATTGGCGGCCGGGCCGTTAGGGGTGATTTCGGTCACGATGATCCCCTGCAGGCGATCGATGCCGGTTGCCGAGGTGCGCACCGGGATAATCTCTTTGCCCTGAATACCAAAGTAGCCGCGGATCACCCGGCCATCACGGATCAGCTTATCCATGATCTTGGTCGCCAGCTCTACCGGGATGGCAAAGCCCAGCCCCTCTGGCGTTTCACCATCGGTGATCTTGTCGTAGGTCAGCGTGTTGATGCCCATCAGCTCACCCAGGGAGTTAACCAGCGCACCGCCGGAGTTACCCCGGTTGATTGAAGCATCGGTTTGCAGGAAGGTTTGTCGCCCGGTGGTGCTCAGGCTGATACGCCCGGTGGCGCTGATAATGCCCTGGGTAACGGTTTGCCCAAGGTTGTACGGGTTACCGATCGCCAGCGCCACATCACCGATGCGAGCGGGGCGTGCGGTATTGATTGGGATCACTGGCAAATTGCCCGGATCGATTTTCAGTACGGCCAGGTCGGTCAGGCTATCGGAGCCGACCAGTAACGCCTCATAGCGGCGGCCATCTTGCAGTACGGCGGTGATCTGCTGGGCGTCTTTGATCACGTGGCGGTTGGTAATGATGTAGCCGCGATCGTTCATGATCACACCGGAACCCAGGGAGAGCACGTTGGTCGCGCCGCTGATGTTGCGGTTGTAAATGTTGACGACGGCAGGGGCAGCCCGGCGCACGCCGGTGTTATAGCTGGCCGGCGTTTGATCGCTGGTATTCTCAGATTTGCTGGCGAATATGTTATTGGCAGAACGCAATACGGGCAGGGCGGCCAGCAGTATACCGGCAACGACCAAACCAATAACAATAGAACGCAAGAGCTTAGCAAACATAGAGTTTTAGTTAGTGTTGAGGAAGATGAACGGAGGATAGCACGAGTTAACCGGGCGCAGTATGCTGGCGCGCCCGGTTTCGCAACAAATTAACGCAGCAACAGATAAATGTTTTCGTCGCCACGTACGATGTTCAACGCCATCACCGCCGGTTTAGCCTCAAGCAGTTTACGCAGTGCGTTGATGTTTTCAACGCGCTGACGGTTGACGCCGATGATCACATCTCCTTTCTGCAGGCCAAACTGCGCCGCCGGAGTGCCTTTATCCACCTTGTCGATCTTCACGCCTTTATCACCGTTTGGCAGCGCACCGTTGGTGAGGGAGGCACCTTGCAGCGCAGGCGACAGCGTTTCGGCATTGGTTGATACGCTTTCGCTGTTATCCAGGGTGACGGCAACGTCCATGGGTTTGCCTTCACGCAGCAGGCCTATTTTAACGGTCGTGCCCGGTGCGGTGGTGCCCACTTTGGCACGCAGCTCGGCAAAGCTGCTGATCGGCTTGCCATCCAGGGAGACCAGAATGTCACCGGCTTTGATCCCGGCTTTGGCTGCGGCGGATTTTGGCATCACTTCGCTGACGAAGGCCCCGCGCTGGGCATCCGTATTGAATGCTTTCGCCATATCGGCGGTCATTTCACTGCCTTTGATGCCCAGTAGGCCGCGCTTCACTTCACCAAACTCAATCAGCTGCTTGCTTAGGCTCTGTGCCATGTTACTTGGAATGGCGAAGCCGATACCGATGTTGCCGCCACCCGGTGCCAGGATTGCGGTGTTGATACCGATCAACTCACCGTTCAGGTTCACCAGCGCGCCGCCGGAGTTGCCACGGTTGATGGAGGCATCGGTCTGGATGAAGTTCTCCAACCCTTCCAGGCTCAGGCCGCTACGGCCCAGTGCGGAGATGATGCCGGAGGTTGCCGTCTGGCCAAGGCCGAACGGATTACCGACGGCTACGGCGAAGTCACCAACGCGCAGTTTGTCGGAGTCGGCGATTTTTACCGCCGTCAGGTTTTTGACATCGCTGACCTGCAGGAGGGCAATGTCAGACTGCTCGTCACGGCCAATCAGCTTGGCGTCATATTCGCGGCCATCATTGAGCTGCACGCTGATCTTGTCGGCGTTGTTGATGACGTGATTGTTGGTGAGGATGTAACCCTTCGCCGCGTCGATAATCACACCGGAACCCAGCCCTTCAAACGGGCGAGTGCTTTCTTTCGGTGTAGGCATGTTCGGGCCAAAGAAGAATTTAAACTGCTCTGGCAGCTGTGGCTGGCGTTGTACCTGGGTGCCTTCTACACGCACGCTAACTACGGCGGGCAGCACTTTTTCCAGCATCGGCGCCAGGCTTGGCAGCGACTCACCAGCAACGGCGGCAGGCATGGCTGCGTTGGCTGCCGGGACAGAGGCAAATGCCAGGCTAATACTCATTGCTAATGCACTAAGAAATAAAGATCTTTTCTTCATTGGTTATAGCTCTCTCAAAATCTGCCGGTGAAATTTTTTACGATACTGCCATAGCAATACCATTTGTGCAGTCTAGGACAATGAATTTACGCGAAAAGTTCACTTAATCGTCAAGAGTAAGCATAGTCAGTGCGGGGAATTAGGGACGAACAAAGTGAACAACCCGTGGGAACACCCCACGGGTCAGTATAACGGGGATCAATTATCGCGTGGTGCGCCGCGCAGCAGGCCGGAGGCCCCTTCGGAATAGTCACGTGGCATTTCCACTGGCGCCTGATCGTTATCCGCTTCCGCTTCGGTCAGACGATAGCGGAACGGGTTGTCCTGCATCGGCAGATCCGGCAGCAGGTTATTGGAGCTTTTCGCCATATGTTGATACAGCTGGCGATAGTCGCGCGCCATGTTATCCAGCAGTTCGGCACTGCGGGCAAAATGGCCAACCAGCTCCTGACGGTACTCTTCAAGCTCGGTTTTGCTTTTATCCAGTTCCTTTTGCAGCACCTGTTGCTGACGTAATTTACTGTTACCAAAACGCATCGCTACCGCACCGATCACGATACCGACCACCAAACCAATCAGCGCATACTCCCAGGTCATGATGACTCCTATTTTGACTTCGTTGTTCCGCAGGGATTTTTCACTTAATAATATCCACTATAACCGTTAACCTTGTCCGAGTGGAATCCTGATAAGCCAATACCTGCAGTTTGCAGGGGTTTTCTTGGGGCATAACGCCGATAAATGTGGCGATCAGGGTGGGAAGCGGCCGCCATCCGCCGCGAAAATTGGATAAATAAATTCTCAGCGTTGTTAGGGATTGCGAATACATGCAGGCACAGTCACCGTTATCACGCTACCAGCAGGCGCTGGATGCGGGGGAATATCAGGCCGATGCGGTTCAGCGCCAGGCCGTCACGCAGTTGGATCAGATCTATCAGGCGTTGCAGCAGGTACCGGCTCCCGCTAACGCTGGCAAGCGCCGTAACCTGCTTAGCCGTTGGTTAGGTAAGAGTGAGGAAACCACCTCGCAGCGGCCGGTACAGGGGCTGTATATGTGGGGCGGCGTTGGCCGGGGTAAAACCTGGCTGATGGACCTGTTTTTCCACAGCCTGCCCGGCGATCGCAAACTGCGGCTGCACTTTCACCGCTTTATGCTGCGGGTGCACGAAGAGCTGACGGAGCTGCAAGGGCAGGAAAACCCGCTGGAGATCGTCGCGGACGGCTTCAAGGCGCAAACGGACGTGCTGTGTTTTGACGAGTTCTTTGTCTCCGACATTACCGACGCCATGCTGCTGGCAACGCTGTTGCAGGCGCTGTTCGCTCGCGGTATTACGTTGGTGGCTACCTCTAACATTATTCCGGACAACCTGTATCGCAACGGGCTGCAACGCGCACGCTTCCTACCGGCGATCGATTTGATCAACGAGTATTGCGACGTGATGAACGTAGATGCGGGCATTGATTACCGGTTACGTACCCTGACGCAGGCCCATCTGTATCTGACCCCGCTCAATCAGCAAACGCAGAACACGATGGATCACATCTTCCTCAAGCTGGCGGGTCACGTCGGGGAAGAGGCTCCAGTGCTGCAAATCAATCACCGGCCAATGCCCACCTTGCGTGCGGTGGAAGGGGTATTGGCGATCGATTTTCATACTCTTTGCGAAGAGCCGCGTAGCCAACTGGATTACATCGCGTTGTCTCGCCTCTATCACAGCGTGATGCTGTATAATGTGCGCATTATGGGGCCACTGAAGGAAAACACCGCCCGCCGCTTCCTGGCGTTGGTGGACGAATTCTACGAGCGCCACGTCAAACTGGTGATCGCCGCCGAAGCTTCGATGTTCGAGATCTACCAGGGTGAACAGCTGAAGTTCGAGTTTCAGCGTTGCCTGTCCCGCCTGCAAGAGATGCAGAGCGAGGAGTATCTGAAGCTGCCTCATCTGCCGTAAACGACGTTCGGGCCTGGCTTCCAGGCCCAGTTTCGTCCCCGATTATCGCTGCCAAATCGGTCCCCCGTGCTAAATCCGTTTTCCCGCTAAAAACAGGTCGACCTTTGTGAGCGACTTCTCTATAATCTTGCGACCCCACGTTACAACAAAGTTTTTTTCCCAAAACTTTGTATAGTGCCGGCAATGGCTATTCGAAGGGGTAGGTTTGCTGGACTTGATGGTCGTGTGAGCCTCAACTGTTTTCGAGCGTTGGGTGAACACCTACGTGTAACTAAATTATTGGGTAAGCTTTCTAATGAAAACTTTTACAGCTAAACCAGAAACCGTAAAACGTGACTGGTATGTTGTTGATGCAGACGGTAAAACTTTAGGCCGTCTCGCTACTGAACTGGCTCGTCGTCTGCGCGGCAAGCATAAAGCGGAATACACCCCGCACGTTGATACCGGTGACTACATCATCGTTCTGAACGCAGAAAAAGTTGCTGTAACCGGCAACAAGCGTACAGACAAGGTGTATTACCACCACACCGGCCACATCGGTGGTATCAAGCAAGCGACCTTTGAAGAGATGATTGCCCGCCGTCCTGAGCGCGTGATTGAAATCGCGGTTAAAGGCATGCTGCCAAAGGGTCCGTTGGGTCGTGCAATGTTCCGTAAACTGAAAGTTTACGCGGGCACCGAGCACACTCACGCGGCACAGCAACCGCAAGTTCTTGACATCTAATCGGGATTATAGGCAATGGCTGAAAATCAATACTACGGCACTGGTCGCCGCAAAAGCTCCGCCGCTCGCGTTTTTATCAAGCCGGGCAGTGGTAACATCGTTATTAACCAGCGCAGCCTGGAACAGTACTTCGGTCGCGAAACTGCCCGCATGGTAGTTCGTCAACCGCTGGAACTGGTCGACATGGTTGGTAAACTGGATCTGTACATCACCGTTAAAGGTGGTGGTATTTCTGGTCAAGCTGGCGCTATCCGTCACGGTATCACCCGTGCACTGATGGAGTACGACGAGACTCTGCGTGGTGAATTGCGTAAAGCTGGCTTCGTCACTCGTGACGCGCGTAAAGTTGAGCGTAAGAAAGTCGGTCTGCGTAAAGCACGTCGCCGTCCGCAGTTCTCCAAGCGTTAATTTCTTCTGCTTCGGCAGGACGATTTACGCGAAAAACCCGCCTCTCCGGCGGGTTTTTTTATGCCTGCAATTAGATTAAACTTCATTTAAATCAGTTTGTTATGTGATAAATCAACGCATAATCACCACAAAACAGTCAAAATCTGGTAAACTATCATCCACTTTTGCGCCTGTTCGCCGTGCAGTGCTGTCAGTCTACCTCCGAGGCCGTTTTCCAGACCTAAGGTTTATCTGTGAGCTGCGGGCTTGCGGTCACGATTATTCAGGATAGCAGCCTGAGATACCCAATCAATTTCACGTCGCAGCCAGGCGGCAACAACGCAATGGCTCGTGGAGTGATGGGTATTTGGCTATTCGCCGTATTTTCTAGATAACTTGGAGGTTTTCATGGCTGTCGCTGCCAACAAACGTTCGGTAATGACGCTGTTCTCTGGCCCGACCGACATCTTTAGCCATCAAGTACGTATCGTACTGGCGGAAAAAGGCGTCAGTGTCGAGATCGAGCAGGTAGAACCCGATAATCTGCCGCAGGATCTGATCGACCTCAACCCATACCAAACGGTACCGACGCTGGTCGATCGCGAGCTGACGCTGTATGAATCCCGTATCATCATGGAATACCTTGATGAGCGTTTCCCTCACCCGCCGTTGATGCCGGTGTATCCGGTGGCACGTGGTGAAAGCCGTCTGATGATGCTGCGTATCGAGAGAAACTGGTACACGCTGATGTACAAAATCGAGCAGAGCAACGGCCAGGAAGCTGAATCAGCACGCCGTCAACTGCGCGAAGAGCTGCTGGCGATTGCGCCAATCTTCGGCCAGACCCCGTATTTCATGAGCGAAGAGTTCAGCCTGGTAGACTGCTACCTGGCCCCGCTGCTGTGGCGTTTGCCGCAACTGGGTATCGAACTGAGCGGTGCCGGCTCCAAAGAGCTGAAAGGCTACATGACCCGCGTCTTCGAGCGTGATGCATTCCTGGCCTCTCTGACCGAAGCCGAGCGCGAAATGCGCCTGCAGACTCGGGGCTAAGCATCATGGATATGTCTCAGATGACCCCGCGCCGTCCTTATCTTTTGCGGGCATTCTATGACTGGCTGTTGGATAACCAACTGACTCCGCATCTGGTCGTGGACGTGATGCGCCCAGACGTGCAGGTTCCGATGGAGTTTGCACGCGATGGTCAGATTGTGCTGAACATTGCTCCGCGTGCCGTAGGCAACCTGCAACTGGGCGATGACGAAGTGACCTTCAACGCACGCTTTGGTGGCGTTCCTCGTCAGGTGCTGGTGCCAATGGCGGCCGTGCTGGCGATTTATGCACGGGAGAACGGGGCCGGTACCCTGTTTGAACCGGAAGCCAAGTATGAAGATGAAGGGGCTTTCGAAGGGCTGGAAGAGGTGTCTACCCCTGCGGGTAGCCTGATGTCAGTGGTTGATAGCGATCGTCAGGATAGCGTTGAAGACGATAACGGCCCTGATGATGAGCCGCCTCAGCCGCCACGCGGTGGTGGCCGTCCGGCGTTGCGTGTCGTGAAGTAAGCTACGGCAGGCAGGGAAAAAGGTGCAACTCAGGTTGTGCCTTTTTTATTGCCTGTAGATCGGCAAGTTGGGTATCCGGAAGGTAAAAGCAAAGGGCCGGCGTGCCGACCCTTTGGGAGAACGTAGAAGTGTAAATCACACTTCCAGATAACACATGATGCCTTCGGCAGCTTTGCGCCCTTCGGCAATCGCGGTAACCACCAGATCGGAACCGCGAACCGCATCGCCACCGGCGAAGATCTTCGGGTTGCTGGTCTGGAAAGCATTATCGACCGATTCCGGTGCCACGATGCGGCCCTGCTTGTCCAACTGCACGTCGTGCGCAGCCAACCAGTCCATCTGGTGCGGGCGGAAGCCAAAGGCCATCACCACCGCATCGGCGTCGATCACGTGCTCAGAGCCTGGCACCTGTTCGGCAACCTGGCGGCCATTGGCATCCGGGGCACCCAACTGAGTACGCACCATCTTGACGCCAGCGACGCGCCCCGCGCTGTTAAGCTCAATGCTCAGCGGCTGCAGGTTGAACTGGAACTCGACCCCTTCCTCACGCGCATTCTTCACTTCGCGTTTGGAACCCGGCATATTCGCTTCATCCCGGCGATAGGCACAGATGACCTGAGTCGCGCCTTGACGAACAGAGGTACGCACGCAGTCCATGGCGGTGTCACCACCACCCAGCACCACCACACGCTTGCCTTCCATGCTGACATACGGCTCGTGCTGTTCTGGCTGGTAGCCCATCAACTGCTTGGTATTGGCGATCAGGAACGGCAGCGCATCGTACACGCCTGGTGCGTCTTCGTTCTCCAATCCACCACGCATCGATTGGTAGGTACCTACGCCGAGGAACACCGCATCGTATTCGCTCAATAGTGCATCCATGGTGATGTCTTTACCGACTTCGGTATTGAGCTGGAACTCGATACCCATCTCGCTGAAGATGCCGCGGCGTTTTACCATCACCTCTTTTTCCAGCTTAAAGGCCGGGATACCGAAGGTCAGTAAACCGCCGATCTCTGGATGACGATCGTAAACCACCGCTTTGACGCCGTTACGGGTCAACACGTCGGCACAGGCCAGGCCCGCCGGGCCAGCGCCAATAACGGCCACCCGCTTACCGGTTGGGTGCACGTGGGACATATCCGGCTTCCAGCCCATCTCGATGGCTTTATCGCTGATGTAACGCTCGATATTGCCGATGGTCACCGCGCCAAACTCATCGTTCAGGGTACAGGAACCTTCGCACAGGCGATCTTGCGGGCAAACGCGGCCACAGACTTCCGGCAGGCTATTGGTCTGGTGTGCCAGATCCGCAGCCTCCATGATGCGGCCTTCATTCGCCAGCTTCAGCCAGTTCGGAATATAGTTGTGAACCGGGCATTTCCATTCGCAATAGGGGTTGCCGCAGGACAGGCAACGGTCGGCCTGTGATTTCGCCTGGGTTTCCGAAAAGGGTTCGTAGATTTCTACAAACTCAATTTTGCGGATCTTCAGCGGTTTCTTTGGCGGATCAACGCGCTGCAGGTCGATAAATTGATAAACGTTCTGACTCATTCAATGACCCCTTACTGCGCCTGAACCCGCAGCTCGGCTGCGGAACGACTACGGTGACCCAACAATGCTTTGACATCACTGGACTTCGGTTTGACCAGCGCAAACTTCGGCGCCCATACCGGCCAGTTAGCCAAGATCTCTTCTGCCCGCGATGAACCGGTCAACTGCACGTGTTCGGTGATCAAACCGCGCAGGTGCTCTTCATGGATCGCCAGTTGATCAACGTCCAGCACTTCCACCAGTTCCGGGTTGACGCGTTTGCGGAACTCGCCGTCTTCGTCCAGTACATAGGCGAAGCCGCCGGTCATGCCTGCACCAAAGTTGATGCCGGTCTTGCCCAATACGCAGACGATGCCACCGGTCATGTATTCACAGCCGTTATCGCCAATGCCTTCAACCACGGTAATTGCCCCGGAGTTACGCACGGCGAAACGCTCCCCAGCACGGCCTGCGGCGAACAGCTTGCCGCCGGTTGCGCCGTACAGGCAGGTGTTGCCGATGATGCTGGCCTCATGGCTGCGGAAGGCAGAGCCCACCGGAGGACGCACGGCGATACGGCCACCGGCCATGCCTTTACCGACGTAGTCGTTGGCATCGCCGGTCAGGGTCAGCTCAACGCCGCCGGCATTCCACACGCCGAAGCTCTGGCCTGCGGTACCGGAGAAATGCGCCTTGATCGGATCGGCGGCCATCCCTTGGTCGCCATGCAGCGTGGCAATAGCCCCTGACAAGGTCGCGCCGACGGAACGATCGGTGTTACGGATATCGAAATAGAAGGTCTTGCTGTGCTTGGCCTCGATATGCGGTTGCGCCTGTGCCATCAGCTCCTTGTTCAGCACGCCCTGATCGAACGGCGGGTTGCTGCTTTCGGTGCAGTGCAGGGCTTTGCCCGCGTGTGGCGTGGCGGTTTTCAGCAACGGCGACAGATCCAGCTTGTTCTGCTTGGCGGAGATCCCGTCGAGCTCGGTCAGGAACTCGGTGCGACCAATCAGATCGACCAGTTGGCTGACGCCCAGCGTAGCCATGATCTCGCGGGTTTCCCGAGCGATGAACTGGAAGTAGTTGGTCACGCGTTCTGGCAGGCCGTGATAGTGATCGCGGCGCAGTTTTTCATCTTGAGTTGCCACGCCGGTCGCGCAGTTGTTCAAGTGGCAGATACGCAGGTATTTACAGCCCAGTGCGACCATCGGGCCGGTGCCGAAGCCAAAGCTCTCTGCCCCCAGAATGGCAGCCTTAACAATGTCGACGCCGGTTTTCAGGCCACCATCCACCTGTAGGCGGATTTTGTGGCGCAGGCCGTTGGCTACCAGCGCCTGCTGGGTTTCCACCAGGCCAAGCTCCCACGGACAGCCAGCGTACTTAACCGATGACAGCGGGCTTGCACCGGTACCACCGTCGTAACCGGCAATGGTGATCAGATCGGCATAGGCTTTCGCTACGCCGGTGGCAATGGTGCCCACGCCCGGCTCGGAAACCAGCTTCACCGAAATCATTGCCTTCGGGTTCACCTGTTTCAGATCGAAAATCAGCTGTGCCAAATCTTCAATCGAATAGATATCGTGATGTGGCGGAGGCGAGATCAGGGTAACACCCGGCACCGAATAACGCAGTTTGGCGATATACGGCGTGACCTTATCACCAGGCAACTGACCACCTTCACCCGGCTTGGCACCTTGGGCGACCTTTATCTGGATCACGTCGGCGTTCACCAGATAGGCAGGTGTCACACCGAAGCGGCCAGAGGCTACCTGCTTGATACGGGAAACCTTGTTGGTGCCGTAGCGCGCCGGATCTTCACCGCCTTCACCGGAGTTGGAGAAACCGCCCAGGCTGTTCATGGCAATCGCCAGCGACTCATGGGCTTCCGGGCTGAGTGCCCCGATGGACATGGCGGCGGTATCAAAGCGTTTGAACAGCGATTCGGCCGGTTCAACCTGATCGACCGGGATTGGTGCGCCTTTCGGGGTGATCGCCAGCAGATCGCGCAGTGTGGCAATCGGGCGCTCGTTCACCAGCTTGGCATAAGCCTGGTAATCGCTGTATTCACCGCTGTGCACCGCTTTTTGCAGCGAGTTCACCACGTCTGGGTTATACGCATGGTATTCGCCGTTGTGGACGAACTTCAGCAGGCCACCTTGATCCAGCGGCTTGCGTTTCAGCCAGGCGCGTTTGGACAGGTTTTGCAGATCTTGCTGGAAGTCGCTGAAGCTGGCACCGCCGATGCGGCTGACCACACCCTGGAAACAGAGATCGGACAGGTCACGGTGCAGGCCGACGGCTTCAAACAGTTTGGAACAGCGGTAAGAGGCGATAGTCGAGATGCCCATTTTGGACATGATCTTGTACAGCCCTTTATTGATGCCGTTGCGGTAGTTGAGCATCACGTCGCGGTATTTCTTGTCGATCGCCTGGCTATCGACCAGCTTGGCCAGCGTTTCATAGGCCAGATACGGGTAGACAGCGGTAGCACCGAAGCCCAGCAACACGGCGAAGTGGTGCGGGTCGCGGGCGCTGGCGGTTTCAACGATGATGTTGGCATCGCAGCGCAGGTTCTTGTCCACCAGACGGGTCTGGATCGCCCCCACCGCCATTGGCGCGGGTACTGGCAGACGCTGGTTGCTGATGGCACGGTCGGACAGTACCAGCAACACTGCGCCGTCACGGACTTTACGTTCCGCTTCGTCGCACAGGGCATGGATGGTCTGCTCCAGATCCTGCTCCGCTGGATCGAAGGTCAGATCGAGGGTGTCGGCACGATAATATTCGCCTTCCAGCGTAGTGAGCTGCTTGAAGTCTGAATACAGCAGGATTGGCGATTTGAAGCTCAGGCGGTGGGCCTGGCCTTCGGCTTCGCAGAATACGTTCATCTCCCGGCCGATGCTGGTAGCCAGAGACATCACGTGGGCTTCACGCAGCGGATCGATCGGCGGGTTGGTGACCTGAGCGAACTGCTGGCGGAAATAGTCATAAATGATGCGCGGACGGCTGGAAAGCACGGCGAACGGGGTGTCATCCCCCATCGAACCGGTAGCTTCCTGGCCGATCTCGCCCAGTACGCGGATCACCTGGTCCAGCTCTTCGCTGCTGTAGCCGAACTGCTTTTGGTAGGTTTCCAGTGTGGCGTCATCCAGCTCGCGGCTGCCCACCTGATCTTCCGGCAGGTCTTCGAACGGCACCAGACGTTTGACGTTCTTCTCCATCCACTCTTTATACGGGTGGCGGCTTTTCAGATCGTTGTCGGTTTCGGCGGAGTGCAGGATCTTGCCGCTGCGGGTGTCGATCACCATCAGCTCGCCTGGCCCGACGCGGCCTTTTTCGATGACTTCATCCGGCTGGTAATCCCAGATGCCGACTTCCGAGGCGCAGGTGATCAGTTTGTCTTTGGTGATGACGTAGCGCGCTGGACGCAGACCGTTACGGTCCAGGTTACAGGCGGCGTAGCGGCCATCGGACATCACGATGCCTGCCGGGCCGTCCCACGGCTCCATGTGCATCGAGTTGAAGTCAAAGAATGCGCGCAGATCGGTGTCCATATCCGGGTTGTTCTGCCAGGCCGGTGGCACCAGCAAACGCATGGCACGGATCAGATCCATACCGCCTGCCAGCAACAGTTCCAGCATGTTATCCAGCGAACTGGAGTCGGAGCCGGTTTCGTTAACGAAAGGCGCAGCGGCTTGCAAATCAGGGATCAGCGGGGTCTGGAACTTGTAGGTACGAGCACGTGCCCACTGGCGGTTACCGGTGATGGTGTTGATCTCACCGTTGTGCGCCAGATAGCGGAACGGCTGTGCCAAAGGCCAGCGCGGCACGGTATTGGTTGAGAAGCGCTGGTGGAACAGGCAGATGGCCGATTCCAGCCGCAGATCGGCCAGATCCAGATAGAAGCGTGGCAGATCGGCTGGCATGCACAGACCTTTGTAGATCGTCACCAGGTTGGAGAAACTGCACACATAGAAGCTGTCGTCCTGGACGCGCTTCTCGATACGGCGGCGGGCCACAAACAGGCGGCGTTCCATATCGCGTGGACGCCAGCCCGCAGGGGCGTTCACGAAAATCTGTTCAATACGCGGCAGGGAAGAGAGGGCGATTTCACCCAGAACGTCCGGGTTGGTAGGAACTTCACGCCAGCCGACGATCGACAGCGTTTCGTTCTGCAGCTCTTCTTCAACAATGCGGCGGCTGGCACGGGCTTCCTCTTCGTTCTGGCTGAGGAACATCATGCCAACGGCGTAGTTCTTGGCTAAACGCCAGCCGCGCTCTTCCGCCACCATGCGGAAAAAGCGATCGGGCTTTTGCAATAACAGGCCGCAACCGTCGCCAGTCTTGCCGTCAGCAAGAATTGCACCACGGTGTTGCATACGGGCCAGTGCGTGAATAGCGGTCCTCACCACTTTGTGGCTAGGTTCGCCTTCTATGTGGGCGATCAGGCCGAAACCACAGTTGTCCCTCTCATGGGATTTATCGTACAGCATATCAGTGAACCTCCCCAGGCTCTGTGTGACTCTTACAACCCACTGCGAAGGGCCTGCTCAATTTCAGGCAGAAGTCCAATCAGCAAGGTTAATATCGCCAATCTGCTTTTCCGCCCTCCATCAATGGCCTCTCGTGACGGTTCTCACAAGTGGTAAATGACTTGTTTTAAGAGGGAGTCTTAAATTACTGCATAATTATGACGAGACGTTTGCCCGTCCAGAAAGCTTCCAGCGGACCTCCAACTTAGCGAGAAAGAATACGCAGGTCAAATATGGGCTTAACAGGGATTTTGATGGCTTGCATGAGGTTTATGATGATGAAAAATAAGTTTTTTCAGACCTTTTTGGTGCGATGGAAAGGCAGGGGAAGTGCCGCAAAAATGTGAGCTGTCTCACTATAGTGCAATGCCTGAATCTCTGCACCATGCTAGTGCTGGCGGCAATGCCAGAATTTTATTCTGGTAAATTTACATTTATTGTTGTTTATAACTATTTTTCATCGCTTTGTCATAAAGCTGTTAATAGCGCACTGAGGATTAGAAACTTTCATCGAGATAAAAATGATTTTATTTGCACTAATAATGAATAGTTATGCCTACGGCGGCCTTTGGGGAAAAGCGTTGATCCCTGTCATCGCGGGAAAAGCCGTTTCTTAATAGCATAACGGCCTTCAAACACAGAGAGACACCAAGATTATGCAGTTGCCGCAATTAGTCAATATGTTTGGTAGCGATCTTCAGCGCCGTTATGGGGAGAAGATCCACAAACTCACGCTGCACGGTGGGTTTAGCTGCCCAAACCGCGACGGCACGCTGGGGCGCGGCGGCTGTACTTTCTGCAACGTGGCCTCTTTTGCCGATGAGCAGATGCAGCAGCAAAGCATTGCGGAGCAACTGGCCATTCAGGCGCAGAAAGTTAACCGGGCCAAGCGCTATCTGGCCTATTTCCAGGCCTATACCAGCACCTATGCCGAAGTCGAACTGTTAGCCAACATGTACCGACAGGCGCTGACGCAGGCTGAGATGGTGGGTATCTGTGTCGGCACCCGGCCAGACTGCGTGCCAGAGGCGGCGCTCGATCTGCTGGCAGGCTACCGTGAGCAGGGCTTCGAGGTGTGGCTGGAGCTGGGGCTGCAAACGGCGCACGATAAAACGCTAAAGCGTATCAACCGTGGCCACAATTTCTCCTGTTACCAGCAGACCAGCCGCCTGGCGCGGGAACGCGGCCTGAAGGTATGCAGCCACCTGATCGTTGGCCTGCCTGGAGAGACTCATCAACACCATTTGGCCACGCTGCAAGCGGTGGCTGAGAGCGGGGTAGACGGCATCAAGCTGCACCCGCTGCATATCGTCACCGGTAGCACCATGGCACGAGCCTGGCAGGCGGGGCGTTTGCCTGAGCTGTCGCTGGAGGATTACGCATTCAGCGCCGGGGAAATGATCCGCCATACGCCGAAGGAGATTATCTACCACCGCATCTCGGCCAGTGCCCGTCGGCCCACCCTGTTGGCACCATTATGGTGCGAAAACCGTTGGAACGGCATGCAGGCCGTCGGCGGCTATCTTCAGCGGCATGGTGGCCAGGGTTCGGCTTTGGCCGCAGACCAGCAATACCTGCCTTAAAACCCCGTTCTCAGGTTGCGAATTGCAACCATTCCCACAGTTCACAGTAAGGTTTCTTATCTTAACCGCATTTTACGGTATGATTTGAGAGATTATGTCTGTTGGGAATGGCTCATGAAGCAAATCCGGGTGTTAGCCCAGTACTACGTTGATTTGATGGTAAAACTGGGGCTGGTGCGCTTTTCACTGTTGCTGGCTTCAGCGCTGGTGATACTGGCGATGGTGGTGCAGATGGCGGTCACCATGCTGCTGCGTGGTGAAGTGGAAAGCATCGACGTGGTGCGATCCATTTTCTTCGGCCTGCTGATCACGCCGTGGGCGGTTTACTTCCTTTCGGTGGTGGTGGAGCAACTGGAGGAGTCGCGTCAGCGCCTGGCTCGGCTGGTGGATAAGCTTGAGGAGATGCGCAATCGCGATCTCGCGCTGAACCAGCAGATGCAAGAGAACATCAGCCAGCTCAATCAGGAAATTGCCGACCGTATCAAGGCGGAACAAGATCGCCAACAGGTGATGGATAAGCTGACCGAAGAGATGGAGCAGCGCGAACAGGCACAGGTAGAATTGGGCCAACAATCGGCATTGCTACGCTCTTTCCTTGATGCCTCCCCCGATCTGGTTTACTACCGCAACGAAGAAAAAGAGTTTTCCGGCTGCAACCGGGCGATGGAGTTGCTGACCGGCAAGAGTGAAAAACAGCTGATTGGCCTGACCCCCTTTGATGTCTACAGCAAAGAGATCGCCGAAAAAGTCATCGAAACCGATGAGAAAGTCTTCCGCCACAACGTCTCCCTGACCTATGAACAATGGCTGGTGTACCCAGACGGTCGCAAGGCCTGTTTTGAACTGCGCAAGGTGCCGTTTTACGACCGCGTGGGCAAACGTCACGGGCTGATGGGCTTTGGCCGCGATATAACCGAGCGTAAGCGCTACCAGGACGCGCTGGAGAATGCCAGCAGGGAGAAGACTACCTTTATCTCAACGATCAGCCACGAGCTGCGTACGCCGCTTAATGGCATCGTCGGCCTGAGCCGTATTCTGCTCGATACCGAACTGAACGATGAACAATTGAAGTATTTGAAAACCATCCACGTCAGCGCTATCACCCTGGGTAATATTTTCAACGACATCATTGAGATGGATAAACTCGAGCGGCGTAAGGTCCAGTTGGACAATCAGCCGGTCGACTTTACTGGCTTCTTGGCGGATCTGGAGAACCTCTCTGGCCTGCTGGTGCAGCCGAAAGGGCTGCAGTTCGTGATGGAGCCCGAGTTACCGCTACCGGAGAAAATCATTACGGACGGCACGCGCCTGCGGCAGATCCTGTGGAACCTGATCGGCAACGCGGTGAAATTCACCCAGCAAGGCCAGATCGTGGTGCGTGTCAGGCGCGAAGAGCAGGAACAGATCGTGTTTGAGGTTGAAGACTCAGGCATGGGGATCCCGCAGGATGAGCAAGACAAGATTTTCGCCATGTATTATCAGGTCAAAGACCAGAACGGCGGGCGTCCGGCGACCGGCACCGGCATCGGTCTGGCGGTCTCCAAACGGCTGGCGCAGAGTATGGGCGGAGATATCACGGTAAACAGCGTGCAAGGGCACGGTTCTTGCTTCACCTTGACCATCAAGGCGCCTGCGGTGGAGGAAGTGGTCAATGAGGTCCAGGCGGTGGAAGAAATGCCGCTACCTGCGTTGCATATCCTGCTGGTGGAAGATATCGAACTGAACGTGATCGTGGCCCGTTCGGTGTTGGAGAAGCTGGGCAACAGCGTTGCGGTAGCGATGAACGGCCGCGATGCGTTAGCCATGTTCGACCCGGACGAATTCGACCTGGCCCTGTTGGATATCCAATTGCCGGACATGAGCGGGCTGGATATCGCCCGTGAGCTGCGCGAGCGTTATGCGGGGCGCTCACTGCCGCCGTTGATTGCGTTGACAGCTAATGTACTGAAAGACAAGAAAGAGTATCTTGAAGCGGGCATGGACGATGTACTGAGTAAGCCGTTGTCGGTACCGGCCTTGACCAAGATGATCAAACATTACTGGGATCATCAACCCCAACATACCACAAAGAAAACGGAGCAAAAGTCGATGCAGATTAATGAATCGTTATTGGATACCGCAATGCTGGAGCAGTACATGGATCTGGTGGGGCCGCAGCTGATCCATCAGAGCCTGGCAATGTTTGAACAGGTGATGCCGGGGTATCTGGCGGTGCTGGATTCCAACATGACCGCGAAGGATGAGAAAGGGATCACCGAAGAAGGGCACAAAATCAAGGGTGCCGCTGGCTCCGTCGGACTAAAACATCTGCAACAGCTGGCCCAGCAGATCCAGACGCCAACGTTACCAGCCTGGCAAGACAACGTGCAGGAGTGGGTCGATGAGCTGAAGCAAGAATGGCGCAATGATGTGGCGGTGCTGCGAGCTTGGGTAGAGAACGCTGAAAAAAAATGACCCCAGCCGAGGCCGGGGTGCGCGAATATTGCGCCAACACCAGGGAAATCATTAACCTGCGTATTGGTTTTTAGCGTTCTGGTAGAGCAGGTGGTACAAAATTCGTATACATCATACAGCGAACAACATAGCAAATGTAAGCGCTCTTGTTAGAAGAATCATTAAAATATGTGATGTAGTTAGTATTTGTCGCCTCTGGGCCTGCCTTTACCGGCGGTCCTGGCTGGGAGAATGTCGATGAAACAGGTCGCTGTAGTGCTGAGTGGTTGTGGTGTTTATGACGGGGCAGAAATCCATGAGGCGGTGCTCACCTTGCTGGCTCTGGATCGTGCCGGTGCGCAAGCGGTTTGCTTTGCACCGGATAAGGCACAACTGCATGTTATTAATCATTTATCCGGCGAGGAAATGCCAGAGAATCGCAACGTTTTACTGGAGTCGGCACGCATCGCTCGTGGCAAAATTCAGGCGCTTTCGCTGGCCGATGCCGAGCAGTTGGATGCCCTGATTGTGCCCGGTGGATTTGGTGCGGCGAAGAATTTGAGCAGCTTTGCCACGCAAGGTGCGGAATGTTCAGTTGATCCCGATTTGTCTAAGCTTATTCGAGAAATGCATAAGCAAAACAAACCAATGGGTTTTATGTGCATTGCGCCAACGCTGTTGCCGAAAGTTTTCGATCAACCGTTGCGATTGACCATTGGTAACGATCCCGATCTGGGGGAAGTGATTGATGCCATGGGCGGTGAGCCGGTGATCTGTCCGGTAGATGACATCGTGGTTGATATTGAAAATAAGGTTGTCACGACCCCGGCCTACATGTTGGCCCAGTCGATCGGCGAGGCGGCGCAGGGAATTGATAAGCTGGTATCACGAGTGCTGGATCTGGTGGAATGATAAGGTTTTCTCGTAAATCGTGGATTGTTCGCCTGTGGTTTTGGTTTAAACGAGGCGTTCTTGCGGTTATTGGCCTGTGGCTGGCGGGGATCATTTTGTTCGCTTTTCTGCCGGTGCCGTTTTCTGCGGTGATGGTGGAGCGGCAGCTCGGTGCTTGGCTGAGCGGGGATTTCGGCTATGTGGCGCATTCCGACTGGGTAGCGATGGATGATATTGCCCCCTCGATGGCGCTGGCAGTGATGGCGGCAGAAGATCAGAAATTCCCCGACCACTGGGGGTTCGACGTGGCGGCCATTGAAAAGGCCATCAGCCACAACGAAAAGCGGCCAACGCGCATCCGCGGTGCTTCTACCCTTTCTCAGCAAACGGCAAAGAACCTGTTTTTGTGGGACGGGCGTAGCTGGGTGCGCAAAGGGTTGGAAGTTGGGCTAACGGCGGGTATTGAGCTGGTTTGGACCAAGCGGCGAATTTTGACGGTGTACCTGAATATCGTCGAGTTTGGTGACGGCATCTTCGGCGTGGAAGCGGCGGCTCAGCACTTTTTCCACAAGCCGGCAAGCCGCCTGACGGCATCTGAAGCTGCCCTGCTGGCGGCAGTGCTGCCTAATCCACATCGTTTCAAGGCCGGTGCTCCTTCGGGGTACGTAACCCAGCGCCAACAGTGGATTATGCGCCAGATGCGCCAGTTGGGTGGGGAAGGATTTCTCCAGGCGAACGATCTTAAGTGATGGCCCCTCACCCCACCCCTCTCCCATAGGGAGAGGGAGCTGAACGGAGCGCGTGCTTGCTCCGTGCGGCTTCGGAAAGTCGAGCTTAGGAAGAAAGATAGGACATGACTCGGAAGAATCAATG
>NZ_CAMFLB010000017.1:0-210075 GCF_945957435.1 Serratia sp. PL7
ACCGATCGAGTTCGCTGATTATTCTGCGTAATACCTTAACTTTTTGTTCCTACTCCCCACATTCCAAAGTCGCACGAACTAATCGAGAGGGAGAGGGAACCGATCGAGTTCGCTGATTATTCTGCGTAATACCTTATTTTTTGGTTCCTACTTCCTACATTCCAAAGTCGCACGAACTAATCGAGAGGGAGTGGGAACCGCTCGAGTTCGCTGATTATTCTGCGTAATACCTTAACTTTTTGTTCCTACTCCCTACATTCCGAAGCCGCACGAACTCATCAAGAACTCCGGGCAGCTCCCTCTCCCTGTGGGAGAGGGTTAGGGTGAGGGGAATCAGTTAGCACAGCTCTTGCTGCTGTCGAAAGTGATCTTGCCACCGGGTTCCGGGATCAGCGCTTTTTGCATCTGCCCTTCTTCCATGGAAGGCTGCACGCTGAAATGCCCGTTCAACATCAGGAATACCGGTTCGCCCGGCGCCCGCTGAGCCTTCAAATAGCCCTGCTCGAGCGCGATATTATTCGCTACCGGGAAGGTTTTGCCAGTGGCACAATCCTTAAATACCGCCGCGTCGGCCATATAGGTATACAACCCGGTCAACGGCATCGGCGTTTTCGGCAAGGCTTTGGTCACCGGCGACAGTACATAATTAAGCTGGGAGACAATCGGTGCTCCACTGCGGTCCAGCATTCTCAATTGCTTGCCTTCCGGGTGGAAATAACGTTTTTCACCGTTGCTTTCGGTCAGCACCAGCTTATCTGCCGTACGCGCCCATGTGCCGTAACTGGCAAAGGTTTGATCGCCATCTTTAGCGCCACGATAGGTTTCCTGCAACACAAAGGTGCCGTCCTCATCGAGGAACAGCGATGTGTCCAGCCCGGAGCAGTCCGCACAAGGCAATAAGCCCTGATAGCTCTGCTGCATCGGCTGAAGCGCTTGTTCTTTTGGCTGGTATTGATTGTTACATCCCAGCAATGAAAGGGCTCCTGCCGCTAAAAACAGGGCGATAGTTATTTGCTTCAAGTTATTCTCCTGTTGTCATCCATTGATATCCACGGCGTAGGCTAAGGCTGAACCTTGCCGCGCAGTGCCTTGGTGGCACCTTTGCGCACCTTGCCTTCAAGACGGCGTAATTTGGCCCCTTTACTGGGTTTGGTTGCCCTACGCGTCTTTTCGACCACCATCGCCTGCTGGATCAGCGCCACCAGCCGGGCCAGTGCCGCTTCACGATTCATTTCCTGGCTGCGATATTCCTGCGCTTTGATAATCACCACCCCATCACCGGTCACTAAATGATGGTTAAGCGCCAACAGCCGTTCTTTATAGTACTCTGGCAGGCTGGATGCCCGGATGTCAAAGCGCAAATGGATCGCCGTTGAGGTTTTATTCACATGCTGACCACCCGCACCCTGCGCGCGGATCGCCGTTAATTCTATTTCGTTGTCCGGTATGGCTACGTTTCTTGACAGTTCCAGCACCGGTTATTCCTGCGCCTGCTGCCATTCGGCAAATTGAATTTCCAGACTATTCTGAAGGTCTGACAGCCAGATGGTCCCTTCCTGCAGCGTGGCCTGTAGCGTCATATTGCGGCTGGCTAACGCGGTCAAGCGGGACAGTTGTTCATCATCGAGAAAACGAATACTCAGGTTCTTGTGGTTGGCGACTTTGCTCTGCATAGACTGCCACCAGACATGCCCGGCACGATCACCATAGGCGTAAAGCACCACCCTAGGTGACTGATTGCAGGCCTTTTTGATGCGCTTCTCATCCGGCAGCCCCAGCTCTATCCACATTTCCAGCCCGTTATGGTCGTTGCGCCGCCAGATTTCCGGCTCGTCTTCCGCACTCAGTCCCTTGGTAAACACCAGGCGCTCATCGGCATGGCAGATCCAGGCCAGCAGGCGCAGCATCATGCGCTGTTCGGTTTCTGAAGGATGCTGGGCCAGGGTGAGTGTGGTATCACAGTAAAAGTGACGATCCATATCAGCGATATTGAGCGTGGCTTTATAAATTGTTGCTTTCAGCGCCATGGGTAACCTCATTATTAACAGGCCACATTGTACTTGATCAGGGCAGCCCGCAGCCAGCACGGGGAGCATCAGGAGTGGACTAATGCCCAAAAAGAGGAACTAATAACTCCCTAACACCTGTGCTATAGTCCTTTAGATAGGATTTAACCCCGAGTGTCTGTGCCTTATTGCAGCCTGCGTGGCAATAATGCAGAGATCCTAAAGGGAGGCCATTGTGCAACAATACTGTGAGTTAGTACGACGTTTTTACGCTCAGATCGGCAGTGGAGATCTAGGCTACGTGCCGGATGCACTAGCATGTGTGTTAAAGGCATTGGACGAGGTTGCCGCGAATAGCGAGCTGCCGTCCTCCGTTAGGGAACAGGCGGCATTTGCCGCCGCTAACTTATTGGTGAGCGACCATGTTGATGAATGATGAGTACCAATCCATCAATTGCGATGACTATGAAAGCCTGGAACTCGCCTGTCAGCATAACTACATTCTGAAGCTAGAGTTACGCGACGGAGAGAAGTTCGAAGGCATTGCCACCGAGTTGAAATTTACCAAGGGCGTTGAGTACCTGATTGTCGATCAGGCCGGAAGTGCTCTCAGCTTGCGTCTGGATCACATCCTCAGTTTCAGTCATCCGGAAATCGGTACCGTGGTTGTCAGCCTGTCAGACTGACTTTGCGGTAACGCCATCTCCACAGGGCAGCCCACGGGCTGCCCTCGTCATTTAAGGCTTCAGGCTGGCGTAATAGGCTGCCAGGTCGGCAATATCCTCATCCGACAGACCCGAGACATAGGCCTTCATCACTTCCGCCTGCCCGCCAGAGCGGTCCCCTTTCTTGTAAGCCTGCAAAGAGTGCTCCAGGTACATTTGATTCTGCCCGGCCAGGTTCGGGTACATAGGTACCGAAACCTTGCCTTCCGCGCCGTGGCAGGCCATGCAACTGGCCGATTTATTCTTCCCTGCCGCCGCATCGCCCGCCGCCATCGCGGAAAAACTCAGTACGCTGGCCATCACTACCATTACGCTCACCAATTTCATTGCCCACTCCTCACAGCAGATTGTTATTATTTTTTTTCCAGCCAAGCCGCCAGGCCGGTTGCCCCGCAGACGCTTGCCCTTCCTCAGTAATAAATACGCCCACGGCAGCGATTAACTGCTCATCATAATAGAGCAACGGGATACGTTCACGCTGCCACGGTGGAATAGCCAACTCTTGCCACAGTTTTTTGATCGGACGTGAACCGGCACGGCCAACAATCCGCGCCCTGCCCTTGGCGGTAAAGCGCACGCTGACCGACTCATGCTCTAAAGGGGCGCGTACCAGGCATTTACCTTCGCCCACGTACAGAGTACCCAGTCCGTCTGGTAATTCCAGTGGAGCCTCATTAGGCCAGGTCAATCGTGTGCCGCTCAGATCAGCCATCAGCGGTAGCAGGTACAAGCGCTGGCGAAAACGGCGGATCTGGTAGTTCCCGAGTTGCAGCTGCGGTTCGGCATCTTCCCGGCTTAATGCCACTTCCTGCCATAGCCGATGCAAGCTATCTCGCGCAGGCATGGTGACACCAAACAGCCCAATCCAGCGCCGTAGCAAAGCATAGCGCCTGGCAGCAGAGCTGGTAGCCAATTCGGCGATAGCGAGCGAGTTTTCGCCATCCAGCAGTTGGGTTAATTGCTCGGCCAGCAGCTCATCAAGCAGTTGCTCCTGCTCGGCACATAATTCAGCGCTGCGTGCGGTGGCGGCAGCAAAATGCGGCCAACGTTGATTCACTATCGGCAAAACGTTCAGACGCAAGAAGTTGCGATCGAAGCGGGGATCCTGATTGCTGTCATCCTCGATCCACTGCAGTTTATGCTGGTGTGCGTAGGCTTCTAACTGCTGGCGCGATATTCCCAACAACGGGCGCAATAAGGGATTGTTACCCAAACGGGTTTGTGCGGCCATGGCAGACAGTCCCGCAGGGCCGCTGCCCCGTTTTAAGGCCAGCAAGAAGGTTTCACATTGATCGTCAAGATGCTGCGCCGTCAGCAAAGTCTCGTCTACGGCCAACGTTTCTGCGAAAGCAGCATAGCGGGCCGAACGGGCCGCTGCCTCAATACCTCCAGGCCGTCCCTCAAGCAGTACACGTTGCACTACCAGCGGAACCTGCCAAAGTTCACATTGCTGCTGGCAGTGTGCCACCCAATTATCGGCAAAACGGCTCAGGCCATGGTGCACATGCACCGCGCGCAGGGCAATGTCCGGTTGCTGCTGGCGCAACAGCACCAGCAGGTGCAGCAGTACGCTGGAATCCAGACCGCCGCTGAACGCCAGCAGCAGTTGGCGCTCAGCCCCTAGATGGTCGGCAATCTGTGTCAGGAGGTGGTGGGTCTTCATCAATTGAGCTTAGTGACATCTACATAACTGCACGTTAACCAGCCCACCGCCATCAATCAAGCATTAACCGCGCTATCATTGCGCCGGGTCATTCCCCACCACAGCACCAGAGCCGCCAGCACCAAGGCCGCACAGCCTGCGGCTCCCCAGCCAATCTGGGTAAAAACCTTGCCGTAAGCTTCAATCATCGCATTACCCAGTTGGCTTTCAGTGGTCTGGTTGGCAATCAGGCCCGCGAGGTAATTAGCCACCGAGCCCGTCGCCAGCATATAAATACCGGTCAGCACGCCGGTGACACCAGGAATATCCAAGCGGGTGATTTGGGCCATCGCCACCGGATCGATAAACAGTTCGGCAAATCCCATCACCGCCAGCCCGGCTACCATCATCCCCATCGATGCCTGACCATGCAATTGCCCCCAGCGCGCATTTAATGCCATCAGCATAAAGCCCACGGCAATCAGCAGCAGGCCAAAGGCAAACTTGCACCAGATGCGCACGGTCTGAGCGTTTCCCTGGCTGCTACGCATCAGCCAGGCCAGCAGCACGCCGCCGAGCATCACAGCAAAGGCGTTTATCGACTGGAACAGCGCCGTAGGCACCGACCAAGAGAACCATTGCCGGTCAACAAAGTGATCGATAAACAGGCTGATCGAACTGCCGCCCTGTTGGGCAAAGGCCCAAAACAGCGTCCCCAGCAGCATCAAGATGATGATTTGCCATAATGCTCGCCGTTGCTCACCACTCACCCGCCAGAGGATACGCATGACGATCACCACCGCAGCGGCGCACACCACGCCAAGCAGATACCCGGCCCAGTTGTGAATGAACAACAGCGCGAAAAACAGCGGAGCACACAGTACCCCAGCCACCAGCCAGAACCAATGCGGCAAACATAGCGTAGTGGACTGTATCAGCGGGATATTCACCCCGCGCGTATGCCGAAAGTGCTTGTTCCCCGACAGGAAAATCATCAGCCCGGCAAACATCCCTATCCCCGCCAACGCAAAGCCGACGTGCCAGCCATAGCGTTCAGCAGCCAACCCACAGGCGATCGGAGCCAGGATCGAGCCAACGTTCCCCGCGGCATACAGCAGAGAAAACCCGCCTTCCCGCCGTGGATCCTGCGCCTGGTACAGCTCTCCCAGCAGACAACTGATATTGGATTTAAACAGGCCATAGCCGCAGATGATGATGCCCAGCGCCAGATAAAGGGAGTTGGCCGACACCGCCCCCAGCCCCAATACGATATGGCCCAAGGTCATCAAGGCCGCCCCGGCAATCACCGAGACGCGGTTGCCCAACAGGCGATCGGCCAGCAGGCCGCCCAGAATGGGGGTGACATAAACCAAAGAGGCATAAGCGCTGAAAAGGGTGATGGCGTGGCTATCGGAGTAGCCTAGCTGGTGGGTCAGGTAGAGGATCAGTAACGCGCGCATGCCGTAAAAACTAAAATACTCCCAGATTTGTATCGCAACGACGTAGTAGATAGCGCGCGGCTGTGAGGGTGTTTTCATGGTGTACTCCCATCAGGATAACAAAGGGGAAAGCGTCTGTGCTTTCCCCTGTGATGCCATTATTCCGCTTTCAACACTTTCACCGTGTAGCGACCATCCGGCTGGCGGTAAGCCCCGTGAATATCGGTCTCAAAGCCCGGATAATGCGCGCCGATTTCACACAGCATTTGCAGGAACTCGAGCACCGGGCGGCTTTCTTCGGTCAGCATTTCACCCGGCATCACCAACGGCACGCCTGGAGGATAAGGCAGGATCATATTGGCATTGACCTTGCCGACCATATCCTCCAGATAGACTTCCTCCACTTCGCCGTGCAGCTCTTTCTGGAAGGCGTGGTAAGGGTTCATCACCATGGTTGGCAGCACTTCAAACGCACGGTACATCAGGTCCGGCAGGTTGTGATGCTCGACCAGGCGATGGATGTTCTGCGCCAGATCCTGGATGCGCATGTTTTCATAGAACTCAGGCGCTTCCTGATACAGCGATGGCAGCATGTTTTTCACTCGCAGGTTCAAATCGAACGAGCGTTTGAAATCGGTCATCGCACGCAGCAGGCTCAACGCTTTGGTTTTATCGATACCAATGCTGAACAGGAACAGCAGGTTGTACGGGCCGGTTTTCTCCACGATGATGCCGCGTTCATCCAGGTACTTGGCTACCAGGCTGGCTGGGATACCGAACGGCTGCATCTCACCTTCTTTGCTCATCCCTGGGGTGAGGATGGTCACTTTGATCGGGTCGAGATACATGTGTTCGTTATCGATGTTTTTGAAGCCGTGCCAGGCGCTGTCGGAACGCAGCGGCCAGCATTCTGGCTCATCGATATGCTCCGGCTGCCAGACGTCAAAGAACCAGCCTTCGGACTCCACTTTCAGCCGTTTGATCTCCTTACGGAACTTGATGGCACGCTCGATGGAACCGTTAATCATGCGCTTACCGGCGTTGCCCTTCATCATCGCAGCGGCGGTTTCGGTGGACGCCACGATGCCATAATGCGGCGAGGTGGTGGTGTGCATCATATAGGCTTCGTTAAAGGTCTCTTCGTTGATGTCACCCTTAACGTGGATCATCGAAGCCTGCGAGAACGCCGCCAGCAGTTTGTGGGTCGACTGGGTTTCATAGATCACCTTGCCTTCAACCCGGCCGCCGCTCATGCCGCATTTGCCTTTATAGATCGGATGGAAGTTGGTGTAAGGCACCCAGGCAGAATCGAAGTGGATCGATTTAACATCCAGAGTCTGTTTGATGAAATCGGTGTTGTACAGCAAGCCATCGTAGGTGGAGTTGGTGATCACCGCGTGCGCTGGCCAACTGGCGTTCGGCGTTTCTTTCACCCGTTTGGCGATGGTGGCACGGCTGAATTCACTCTGCGGGATGCCACCGAGAATACCGTAGGCATTACGGGTTGGCCGGAAGTAAATCGGCGTGATGTCACTCATCATCATCAGATGGGTCAATGATTTGTGGCAGTTACGGTCGATCAGCACGGTGCTGCCGGCCGGAGCGGCATACATGCCGACAATCTTGTTGGCGGTGGAGGTGCCGTTGGTCACCATGTAGCTGCGTTCGGCATTGAACACGCGGGAAATGTACTCTTCAGCCTCTTTGTGCGGGCCGGAGTGATCCAACAGCGAACCCAGTTCGGAAACCGAAATGGAGATGTCAGACTTCATGGTATTCGGGCCGAAGAAGTCATAAAACAGGCTGCCTACCGGGCTTTTCTGGAAGGCAGTGCCGCCCATATGGCCTGGAGTACAGAAAGTATATTTGCCTTCACGCACGTATTTGAACAGCGCCTTGGTCAGCGGCGGCAGGATGGCATCGATATACTCGTCGGTGTTCTGTTTGATCTTGGCGGCGATATCTTTTGCCGCGCCCAGCGCATATTCGAAGAAACGCACCTGCATACGCAGATCGTTGAGGCTGACATCGAGCGTCGAATAAGTGTTGGCGAAGGCATACAGCGGCATGTATTCATTGAGCTGGCTGATCTCTTCGCACAGCTCAAGGTTGTATTTGTCCCAGTCGAAAATCACGCCGCACAGGCGGGCATTGTTTTCGATCAGCTTTAATAAATCTTCGCGGTCATTAGGGTAGACGATGCGGAAGTCCAGGCTTTCCAGCGCCTGATGCAGTTCGCGGATCGGCTCTTCTTTGAAGTAGACACCCATGTGATTCATGATGGCAATAACGTTCATAATCATTTCTCCAGGCAAAGCGGGCCCCTTCCCGTCGCGGCTGACAGGTCGGAAAGAAAGGGGCTGGGTAAATTCAGTGGGTCAGAGCACGCAATCTCAGTGCGCTTTGGCCGTGGCGCTGTCGTTGACCGCAGCGGCTGCTTTGGCAACCTGGCGGGTATTCATTTTGCGGGCATAGAACATCAGGATGATCAGGCTGACGATAAAGGTGCCGGACAGTTCGAAGGAGTTGGCGCCCATCAGGGCGATAAAGCAGAACCCACAGCCCAGTACCGACGCCACCAGGCTCAGCAGGTTACGCACGTTGACACCTTCAAAGCGGATCAGGTCAACGCAGGAGTAGAAGTAAGGCAGCATGGTCAGCAGCACCGCAATCCCGGTCAGTTCGCCGAACAGGTCGGAAGCTTTGCCGCCGCTGGAGTTCATCACGGTGATCAACACCATCAGCGCGGTCATTTTGCAGCTTGCCAACAGCAGGCCCTTCTTCGGAATGCCGTTTTTATCCAGTTCGCCATACACTTTCGGGAAGTTGCCGTCGTTGGCTGCACGCACCCCGGCCTGACCTACCAGCATCATCCAGGAACCCAACGAGGTCAGGCAGGCAAAGGCGGTGAAAGCGGATACCATCGGAGCTGCCCAGTTGCCCATAATGGCGGAGGCGCTGATGGCGAAGGGAGCACCACTGGCAGCCATTTGCGCTGCAGGGAACATCCCGCTCATCACCTGAGTGGCGGCAATATAGATAATCCCTGCCAGGCCAGTACCGAGCATGGTCGCCAGTGGTACGGTGCGTTTGGGATTTTTCACCATCCCGGTGCTGACGGCGGCGGATTCAACGCCGATAAACGCCCACAGGCAGAGCAGGATACTTTTCACCACTGCATGGCTGTCGGTGGTACCGGAGGTATTCCAGTTGGCTTGATAGGTTGCAACATCAAACCAGTGCCAACCGGCCACGGCGGTGATCACTATCGGGATCAAGACCAGTACCAGACCCAGCGTGGTCAAGCGGCTGACCCAGGTACCCCCCAGCAGATTGACAAAGGTGAATATCCAGACGATGGCGATACAGGCAATCCCGGCCGGAACTGGATTATTCAACGCGGGGAAGAAAGTCGAAAGATAAGAAACGGCGGTAATACCGATTGCCAGGTTACCGATCCAGTTGGCATGGTAGTAAAGCACGCCAGTCTGGAAACCAAACGCCGGGGAGATTTCCCCCGCATAGGCAATTGGCCCGCCTTGCTGTGGGTTTTTAGTCGCCAGGCGGGCGTAAACATAAGCCAATGACATCGCGCCGACGATAGAAATCACCCATCCCCAGATGGCGATAGACCCCAGACTTGCCAGGTTTGCCGGTAATAAGGCAATCCCGCTCCCCATCATATTACCGGCGACGACGCCGGTGCAGGCAATAAGCCCTATTTTCTTGGATGAAGCCATGGTCAGTTTCTCCTGATTATCGATGCTGATAAGTGCTGAGCATTAAGAAGCGAGATTAATGAACAGACTTGATAATCAGGATGCTAACGATAGGCCAAAATAAAGTCCTAAAGATAAGGTGAAATTACGCTCATGATCCTACAAATGACAACTTGAGGTTTATGGTGAAAATATCAAGGTGGCAGCATGAGCTAAAGAAAAGGTAAACATTGTTTATAAACAACAGGATACTGGCACGAAGTGGCGGTAGTCAAGAGGGAAGCCGATGGGAGTCATGCAGAACACCGACGCGCCGTAAATCCATTTCTGGGGGCTCGAATCGCGCATCCTTGCGCTCAACGGTCGTAACCGTATGGCTCCCACCTGCCTTGGCTTATAGTGTCGCTGTATTTGTGCCAACGGTTGGCAATGGAGTTATTTTTGTGTGTCGTAGTTGTCTAAATAAGGAACAACTGCGGTGACTGAGGTCTGGAATACACCATTACGGATCCAATGCAGCGTATTTTCACCGGGGCGAAGGTTGAAGGCAGTAATATAAGAATCCGCAGCCTGATGGTTATGGCCCTGCATTTCGTAGACTTTGCCTAGTAATACATAGTTCAACCATGACATCTGTAGATCGATAGCTTTATTAATGGCGCGGTAAGCCTCATCCGTTTTCCCTTGGGAAAGCGCATCGACGGTCACTATCTGCTGCAAGATGGGGGAATCAGCCAATATCGGCAACGCCTCCAGGCGGGTAATTTCCGTTCGTAGCTGTGCCAGCTCGGCCTCATCAAGAGGTTGGTAGGAATTACGCAGCAAATCCACCAGCGCTTTTTCGGCAACGGCATACTCAAAATCCGGCGAGGCTTTGATTATCGCCGCCAATTGGCTGCTGGCGCGGGTCAGTGAGTCCGCATCTCCCTGTACCAGCAATTGATGTGCCTGATAGAAACGCTGCAGCGCCGGGCCATTTTGCGGCAGCAGCAGCGCCAAACGCTGTGCCAGTTGCTGCGGCCAAGGCTGTTTTAACGCCGCCGACAGGCTGGTAAGGAAATCCTGCTGAATTTTTAGCTGATTATCAGTGGTAATAAAGTAGCGCTTATCCAGCATGATCGAGCTGTCGGCATTATCCACCAGCCGCACCGACAGGAAGCATTGCTGGGCACGGTAATGGCGTTGATTGACGAACTCGATATACAGCGACTTGCCGGAGCTGCTCGGCCCGGCAAAGTTGTAGTTGGTCTGATCGTGCACCAGGAACGTGGAATAGGTATTCAGTGCGTCGGTGACCAGTTCACTCACGCCAACCACATAAGAGAGCTGTGGCGTCCAGTTGCTGCAGCTGTTACCACCCTGGATACGAATATCGATATCACGTGGGTTGAGCAACACCGGCATGGTGGACACAGGTATGCGCTGAGACAGGGTCGCAATACCGACAAAGGCGACGCAGGCAGACAGCGCCGCCAGGAAAGTCAGCCAGACCCAAAAGGGTGAGCGTTGATAAAAACGACCTGCCGCAGTGGGTAACAGGGTCTTTGGCTTGGTAGCCGGACGCGGCGGGACATAGGCGGGAGCCTCTTCCTCGCTGCCATCTTCTGGCTCATGCATCACCACGGCCACCTGGGGTACCAACGGCGGCGCGTCTTCCCCTTCCTCACACCACATGACCGGTGCCGTCAGTTTATAACCGCGTTTAGGGACGGTGATGATGTATTCGGGGCTGTCTGGATCGCCGTCTTTCAGATATTTGCGCAGTTCCGAAATACACTGGGTCACCACATGGTTGGTGACGATATTGCGCTTCCAGATGTTATCAATCAGCTCGTCGCGGCTGAGCACCACGTCCGGGTGCTGAGCGAAGTACTGCAACATATCGATCAGGCGCGGTTCCAGCGTCCGTTGACGCCCATCACGGCTTATGCGGTTGTCGGCCGGGGTGATCAGCCACTCCCCGACGCGGAAAACAGGCTCTTGCATGGCGGAAATAACTCTGTGGACACTGAGGGCAAGGGCGCGATGATAGCATAACGGCCCATAACTTGGGCCGTTCTCAGCAGATTAAGCATTCATAGTTCATATAATTCGAGCGGTAATCCGTCAGGATCGCTGAAAAAGGTAAAGCGGGATTGGGTATAGGGATCGACCCGAACCGGCTCGCAAACGACTCCAGCGGCCTGTAAATGCGCAATCGATGCCTGGATATCCTCTACGCTGAATGCCAGGTGACGCAGGCCACAAGCTTCCGGGCGGCTCGGCCTGGCTGGGGGAGATGGGAAGGAAAACAGTTCAATGACGTATTGACCGTTCAGCGCCAGATCGGCTTTCCAAGAGTCACGTTCTTCACGGTAATATTCCGCTAGCAAGGTGAACCCCAAGATATCGCAGTAAAAGTGCTTACTGGCGGCGTAATCAGAACCAATCACCGCTATATGGTGAACCTGTCGTAATGCCAACATGGATGAACTCCGTAAGTTAATTTGTGACCCCTCACCCCAACCCTCTCCCTGTACAGAGCCGTAGTCAGGTATGGGAGTCGATCTGTAGCACGTTTTATTTCCCCTCCAACCCGGATACAAAAGTCAGGATGTGGCACGATCGGTCCCCACTCCCTGTAGGAGAGAGGACATTCTTATCTAATCGGTTTTCAGCACCTTCACCAGATAGCGCCCATCCTCGGTCAGTTTAGCGCCGTGGATGTCGGTTTCAAAACCTGGATAGTGTTCGCCGATCGAACACAGCATCAGCAGGAAATCGAGCACCGCGCGGCTCTCTTCGGTGATCATCTCCCCCGGCATCACGACCGGCACGCCCGGCGGATAGGGCAGGATCATGTTCGCCGCCACCTTGCCGACCAACTGGTCAATCTCGCAGGTTTCTACATTGCCGCGCACCTGCTGCTGGAACATCTCATAAGGCGTCAGCTTCATCTCCGGCAGTACGTCAAACGCACGCAACATCAGGCCCGGTAAATCGTGCTGGCGGATCAGTTGGTGGATCCCGGCAGCCAGATCCTGAATGCGCATATGGCGGTAGAAGTCCGGATCTTCAGCATACAGATCCGGCAGCATGTTCTTCACCCGCAGGTTAAGATCGTAAGCACGTTTGAAATCCGTCAGGCTGCGCAGCAGGCTCATCGCCTTGGTCTTGTCGATGCCAATGCTAAACAGGAACAACAAATTGTACGGCCCGGTTTTCTCCACCACGATCCCACGTTCATCCAGGTATTTCGCTACCAGCGCGGCAGGGATCCCGCTTTCCTCCAGCTCACCCAGTTCGTTCATCCCCGGCGTCAAAATGGTGACCTTGATCGGATCCAGATACATATGATCGCTGTCGGTCTGGCCAAAGCCATGCCAGTTGTCGTCTGGGTTCAACGGCCAGCACTGTGCCTCGTCAATCTCTTCCGGCTGCCAGATATCGAAGAACCAGGTGTCACTCTCGGCACGCAGGCGTTGCACTTCACGGCGAAAATGCAGGGCTCGCTCCACGGAGCGGTTAATCATGCGCCGCCCCGGATTGCCACGTAGCATCGCCGCAGCGGTTTCCATTGAAGCCACAATGCCATAATGCGGCGAAGTGGTGGTGTGCATCATGTAAGCTTCGTTAAAGGTGTTCTCATCATAATCCCCTTTAATGTGGATCATCGAAGCCTGAGAGAACGCCGCCAGCAGCTTGTGGGTTGATTGAGTTTCATAGATCACCTTGCCCGGGATGCGATCGCCACTCATGCCGCTTTTGCCGTCATAAATCGGGTGGAAATTGGTGTAAGGCACCCAGGCCGAATCGAAGTGGATCGACGCCACGTCCAGCGTTTGCTTGATATAATCGGTGTTATACAACAGGCCATCATAGGTAGAGTTGGTAATCACCGCATGTACCGGCCAACTGGCGTTGACAGTGCTTGCCACCCGCTCGGCAATGCTGTCGCGGGTAAATTCGCGCTGGGGAATGCCGCCTAAAATACCGTACGCATTTCGCAACGGGCGCAGATAAATCGGCACGATGTCACACATCATCAGCAGGTGACACAGCGACTTATGGCAGTTACGGTCAATAAGCACCGTGCTACCGGCAGGTGCCGAATACATGCCGACAATCTTGTTGGCGGTCGAAGTGCCGTTGGTCACCAGATAGCTCTGTTCCGCGTTGAACGTGCGGGCAATATACTCTTCCGCCTCCAGATGCGGGCCGGTGTGGTCCAGCAGCGAGCCGAGCTCCGTCACCGAGATGGAAATATCCGCCTTCAGGGTGTTGGCACCAAAGAAATCGTAGAACAGGCAGCCCACCGGGCTTTTCTGGAACGCGGTGCCTGCCATATGGCCCGGCGTACAGAAGGTATATTTCCCCTCCTTGACATAGGTGAACAGCGCCTTGGTCAGCGGTGGGGTGATGGTGTCCATATACTCATCGGTATACTGGCGAATGCGCTGGGCGATATCGTCGGCAGCGTTCAGACCATACTCGAAGAAATAGAGCACCATACGCATTTCGTGCAGGTGGACATCGAAGGTGGAGTGAGTGTTGATAAACGCATACAGCGGCAGGTATTCATTCAGCTCGTTGATTTCGCTGCACAGCTCCAGGCTGTATTCGTCCCAGTCGAACACCACCCCGCAGATACGCGCATTGTGTTCGATCAGCTTGAGCAGATCGCCGCTGTTCTTCGGGAACACCAGTTGGAAGCCCATTGAGGCCAGCGCCACGTGCAGCTCCCGGATAGGCTCGTCTTTGTAATAAACGCCCATCGGGCTCATGATCGCAATGATATTCATCGCAGCTATCCTTTAGTTAACTACCAATAGCTTATAACAACATAAAAAGCCGAGGCTGTCTTACGCGCATAAAAAAACCGCCCGGAGGCGGTTAGTCATCAGGCGTACAAACTCAGCAATAGCCGTAGTTCATCAGCCGTTGATAGCGACGGTTGAGCAACTCTTCGTTGTTCAGGCCATCCAGATCCGCCAGGTCCGCCAACAGTTGGGCTTTCAACGAAGCCGCCATTGCCGGTACGTCGCGGTGAGCAGAGCCCAAAGGCTCTGGGATCACAGAATCGATCAGCTTCAGCTCTTTCAGGCGCGGTGCAGTGATGCCCATTGCTTCTGCGGCAATCGGTGCCTTATCGGCACTTTTCCACAGGATCGAGGCGCAGCCTTCCGGCGAGATCACCGAATAGGTGCTGTACTGCAGCATATTCACTTTATCGCCAACGCCAATCGCCAATGCCCCGCCGGAGCCGCCTTCGCCGATCACGGTGCAGATCACCGGGATATTCAGGCGAGACATTTCACGCAGGTTGCGGGCGATCGCCTCAGATTGGCCACGCTCTTCCGCGCCCACGCCAGGATAAGCACCTGGGGTGTCGATGAAGGTGATCAGCGGCATCTTGAAGCGGGAGGCCATTTCCATCAGGCGCAGCGCTTTGCGATAGCCTTCCGGTGCCGGCATACCGAAGTTGCGGCGGATTTTCTCTTTGGTTTCACGCCCTTTCTGATGACCAATGATCATCACCGGGCGGCCATCGAGGCGCGCAATACCACCGACAATGGCTTTGTCATCGGCATAGGCGCGATCGCCTGCCAGCTCTTCAAAGTCGGTAAAGATGTGTTTGATATAATCCAGGGTATAAGGACGGCGCGGGTGGCGTGCCAATTGGGCAATCTGCCAGGCCCCAAGATCGGAAAAAATCTTGCGCGTCAGCTCAACGCTCTTCTCACGCAGGCGCTGAACCTCTTCGTCCAGATTAATATCTAATTTTTCGTCTTGACGGCTGACTGCGGTCAGCGAGTCAATTTTCGCTTCCAGCTCTGCAATCGGCTGTTCAAAATCAAGAAAATTCAGACTCATAGCATTCCTATTTTAGTCAAATTCCAGTTCCACCTGCTCATTACCTACCAAGGTCCGCAAATCTATCAACAAGCGGTCGGTCGGCGTCACGCGCCAAGTTGCACCAAAGCGCAATCTTGCCCGTGCATCTTCCCGTTGATAGTAGAGATGCACTGGAATCGTCCCCGAGCGATGGGGTTCCAAAGACTGACGGAGACGGTTCAAAAGCTGGTCATCAATTTGCCTGTCCGTCAGCGAGATAGCAAGCCCGCGAGCGTATTTTTCACGTGCTTCACTGATGTCCATTAATTCACGAGCGGTCATTTTAAGCCCGCCGTTAAAGTCATCAAAGCTGACCTGTCCAGTCGCGATCAGGATACGGTCTTTTTCCAACAAATGCTGGTATTTTTCCAAGGCATCGGTGAATAACATGATGTCCAGACGGCCAGAGCGGTCATCCAGCGTACAAATACCGATGCGGTTACCGCGTTTGGTCATCATGATCTTGGAAGCAATCACCAACCCGACGGCGGTAGTCATCTTGCCGCGATCCGTCGGGTGCATATCTTTCAGACGCTGGCCACCGGCATAGCGTTCGATTTCTTTGAGGTACTGGGTGATCGGGTGGCCAGTAAGATACAGCCCCAGCGTTTCCCGTTCACCATCCAGCACCACCTGTTCCTGCCAAGGGGGAACGTTAGCGTAGGATTGTTCCACCTGCTCCGGCGCTTCCGCCAACACGCCAAACATATCCGCCTGGCCGATGGCTTCGGCTTTGGCGTGCTGATCGGCCGCTTTGAGCGCATCCCCCAGGGAGTTCATCAACGCGGCACGGTGTGGCCCCAGACGATCGAACGCCCCAGACATGATCAGCTTTTCCAGAATACGTCGGTTGAGCTTTTTAATATCGGAGCGGGCGCACAGGTCGAACAGATCTTTGAAATACCCCTGCTCGCCGGAATTACGCGCTTCGATAATCGCTTCGATCGGCCCTTCCCCTACACCTTTGATGGCGCCGATGCCATAGACGATCTCACCCTCGTCATTAACGTGGAAGTGATACTGCCCGCTGTTGATGTCCGGCGGCAGAATTTTCAGGCCCATGCGCCAGCACTCATCCACCAGCCCCACCACCTTATCGGTGTTATCCATATCGGCGGTCATGACCGCAGCCATAAACTCGGCCGGATAGTGGGCCTTCAGCCACAGCGTCTGGTAAGACACCAACGCATAGGCAGCGGAGTGCGATTTGTTAAAGCCGTAACCCGCGAACTTCTCTACCAGATCGAAGATTTTTACCGACAGTTCGCCGTCAATGCCGCGCGATTTCGCACCATCTTCAAAACCGCCACGCTGCTTGGCCATCTCGACCGGGTTCTTTTTACCCATGGCGCGACGCAGCATGTCCGCGCCGCCCAGCGTATAGCCAGCCAGCACCTGAGCGATCTGCATCACCTGTTCCTGATACAGGATGATGCCATAGGTTGGCTCCAGCACCGGCTTCAGCGATTCATGCTGCCACTGGATATCAGGATAGGAGATCTCTTCACGCCCGTGCTTACGGTCGATAAAGTTATCTACCATGCCGGACTGTAACGGGCCGGGACGGAACAGCGCCACCAGTGCGATCATGTCTTCGAAGCAGTCGGGCTTCAGACGTTTGATCAAATCCTTCATGCCGCGCGATTCAAGCTGGAATACCGCAGTGGTTTCCGAGCGTTGCAGCATGTCGAAGCTTTTCTTGTCATCGAGCGGAATGGCCGCGATATCTATCGGTTCCAACCCGGTCTTGGCACGACGGGCATTAATCATCTCCAACGCCCAGTCGATGATGGTCAGAGTACGCAGACCGAGGAAGTCGAACTTGACCAGCCCGGCGTATTCCACGTCGTTCTTGTCAAACTGGGTGACCGGGTGGTTACCTTCGGCATCGCAATAGAGCGGGGCAAAGTCGGTGATCTTGGTTGGCGCAATCACCACGCCCCCGGCGTGTTTACCGGCGTTACGCGTCACACCCTCCAGCTTGCGTGCCATGTCGATCAGCGCTTTGACCTCTTCGTCTGCCTCATAGATTTCCGGCAGTTGCGGCTCTGCAGCAAAGGCTTTTTCCAGCGTCATGCCCGGATCGGGCGGCACCAGCTTGGAGATACGGTCAACGAAGCCATAAGGGTGGCCCAGCACGCGCCCCACGTCGCGGATCACCGCTTTCGCCGCCATGGTACCGAAGGTGATGATCTGCGATACCGCCTCTCGGCCATACATGTCCGCCACGTGTTCGATGACCAGGTCGCGTTTTTCCATGCAGAAGTCGACGTCGAAGTCGGGCATCGAGACACGTTCCGGGTTCAGGAAGCGTTCGAACAGCAGGTCAAATTCCAGCGGGTCGAGATCGGTGATTTTCAGCGCATAGGCCACCAGCGAACCGGCACCAGAGCCACGGCCCGGGCCTACCGGCACGTCGTTATCTTTCGACCACTGGATGAACTCCATTACGATCAGGAAGTAACCCGGGAATCCCATCTGGTTGATCACTTTCAGTTCCAGATCCAGACGCTCATCGTATTCAGGACGGCGCTCGGCACGAACTTCCGGATCCGGGAACAGGAACTCCAGGCGTTCTTCCAACCCCTCTTTGGACTTGAGCACCAGGAAATCTTCGGTGGTCATATCGCCGGTGGGGAACTGTGGCAGGAAATATTCGCCCAGACGGATGGTGACGTTACAGCGCTTGGCAATTTCCACGCTGTTTAGCAACGCTTCCGGGATGTCGGCAAACAGCTCGCACATCTCCTCTTCGCTGCGCATGTACTGTTGCGGGCTGTAGTTTTTCGGGCGTTTGGGATCGTCGAGCGTAAAGCCATCATGGATCGCTACGCGGATCTCATGGGCGTCAAAGTCATCTTCCACCAGGAAACGGACATCGTTGGTGGCGACTACCGGCAACCCACGTTCGGTCGCCAGGGCTACGGCGGCGTGCAGATAGTTCTCTTCATCCCCACGGCCGGTGCGGATCAGTTCGAGATAATAGCTGTCCGGGAAATGCTGCTGGTAAAACTCCAGGCATTGATCGACCAGGGCCTGGTTGCCACGCAGCAGAAACTTGCCGACGTCGCCCATGCGTGCACCGGAAAGCAGGATCAACCCGCTGCGATGTTCTATCAGCCAGTCGCGATCGATCACCGGGCCTGCCGGGCCATAACCGCGCTGATACGCCCTGGAGATTAATAGTGTGAGGTTTTGATAGCCAACGTTATCGGCTGCCAGCACGGTAAGCTGTGCCAGCTCATCGCCCAGCTCTTCGCTTTGTACATGGAAATCCGCACCGATGATCGGCTTGATCCCGGCACCGTGCGCACTGCCATAAAACTTCACCAGACCACACATATTGGTGAAGTCGGTGACGGCCAAGGCTGGCATGGCTAACGCGGCAGCTCTTTTCACCAACGGGCCAATCTTGGCTAATCCATCAATCATGGAGTAGTCACTGTGCACGCGCAGATGAATAAAACGAGGTTCGGCCATATCCAGATACCAACGTGTTGGGGTTCAGCAAACTGAACCAGGGTTACATTAGGGTGTGGGGAAGATCACCGTAGCCATTTCCCCTCACCCCGACCCTCTCCCAAAAGAAGAGGGGGCGTAATATTAAGCATCGTGTGAACTATGCGGCTTGGTTACTTAGCTGACGAGCCAGACTCCAGCGCCCGTCTTACCGGGGCAAAACTGCGGCGATGATGCTCGGTAGCCCCCAACACGGCCAGCTTTTCCAGATGGAACGCGGTGGGATAGCCCTTGTGTTGGGCAAAGCCGTAATCCGGGAAAATCGCATCCAGCTCGGTCATTTCGCGATCGCGGGTCACCTTCGCCAGAATTGATGCGGCACTGATTTCCGCCACCCGGCTATCCCCTTTCACCACCGCTAACGAGCGCATCGGCAATTTGGGGCAACGGTTGCCGTCAATCAACACCATGTCCGGGGCGATATGCAAACCCGCTACCGCGCGCTGCATCGCCAGCATGGTGGCATGCAGGATATTCAGTTGGTCGATTTCGACCGGCTCAGCCCGCCCCAGGCTCCAGGACAGCGCCTTTTCCACGATCTCGTCGTATAACGCCAGACGGCGCTTCTCGCTGAGCTTTTTGGAATCCGCCAGGCCAACAATCGGCCGTGCCGGATCGAGGATCACCGCAGCGGTCACAACGGCACCCACCAAAGGCCCGCGCCCCACTTCATCCACACCGGCAAACAGCCGGGCGGCAGGGTAAACAAAGGGTTCCATCATGCTTTTGCCAGCTCCAACACAGCCTGAGCGGCCTGTTCATCGGCACCACAGCGAATACTCTGATGCAATTCAAGGAAGGTCTGTTTCAACAGCTCCGCCTGCGGGCTGTCTTCCAGCAACGGCAATAACGCCGCGGCCAGCTTATCCGGTACACAATCGTGTTGCAGCAGTTCGGTGACGATTTCACGCCCCGCCAGCAGGTTAGGCAATGAGACATACGGGGTTTTCACCAGCCGCTCCGCCAGCCAGAAGGTAAATGGCTTCATGCGGTAGCCCACCACCATCGGGCATTTTGCCAACATACACTCTAACGCCGCGGTGCCGGAAGCCAACAGAGCCGCATCGCTGGCCACCATCGCCTCACGGCCTTTGCCATCCAGCAGGTGAACCTTGAGCTCCGGTGCGACCTCTGCCTTGATACGCTCAAACTGCTCACGGCGCTTGGCGTTGACCAAAGGCACCACCACTTCCAGATCGGGATAATGCTCGCGTAGCAGTTGAGCGGTACGCAGGAAGTCGCCACTGAGCATTTCCACTTCGGCATTACGGCTGCCGGGTAGCAATGCCAAACAGCGAGCGGCCGGGTCAATGCCCAGCGTAGCGCGTGCGGCCAGCTTATCCGCCTGCAATGGCATCGCATCGGCCATGGTATGCCCGATAAAGCGGCAAGGGACGTTGAAACGATCGTAAAACGCTTTTTCGAAAGGGAGGAACGCCAACACCAGATCGGTCGCCTTACCAATTTTGAAAACGCGTTTCTGACGCCAGGCCCACACGGACGGGCTGACATAGTGAATAGTGCGGATACCGCGCTGTTTCAGGCGGCCTTCCAGCGTGAGGTTGAAGTCTGGCGCATCGATACCGACAAATACGTCAGGCTTCAGCTCACTGAACCGGCGGGTCAGATCCTTGCGGATCTTCAACAGGCGTGGCAGACGCTCAAGCACCTCTACCACGCCCATCACCGCCAGCTCTTCCATTTCGTACCAGGTTTCACACCCTTCGGCCTGCATCAGCGGGCCAGCAACACCGACAAAGCGGGCGCTTGGGTAGTGCGTCTTAAGCGCACGAATTAATCCGGCACCCAGAATATCACCGGAGGTTTCCCCGGCGACCAATCCGATAGTCAATGGACGATTTGGCATAACTCAGCGAATAATCCCACGGGTAGAACGCGCAAAGAAATCGAGGAACTGCTGCACCACTGGCTGCTGTTGCGCCAGGGTTTCGATCTCTGCTTTAGCCTCGTCGAAGGTCTTCTCGCTGCGATAGAGGATCTTGTAGGCATTGCGGATCGCCTGCATTTCATCCTTATCAAAACCACGGCGTTTCAGGCCAACGGCGTTCACGCCAAATGGCGTCGCGTGGTTACCCTGCGCGATGACAAAAGGCGGTACGTCCTGAGCGACACCGGAACAACCACCGACCATCACATGGGCACCAATCACACAGAATTGGTGGATCGCGGTCATGCCGCCAATGATGGCGAAATCGTCGATCTCCACGTGACCAGCCAGCGTGGCGTTGTTGGCCAACACGCAGGAATTGCCCACTACGCAGTCATGAGCAACGTGCACGTTGACCATCAGCAGGTTGTCATTACCGACTTTGGTCAGGCCCGTTCCCTGTGCAGTACCGCGATGAATGGTGACGCTCTCACGAATGCGGTTACGATCGCCGACTTCAACCCGAGTCGGTTCGCCAGCGTATTTCAGATCCTGATTCACTTCGCCGATAGAGGCAAACTGATAGATCTCGTTATCGCGGCCAATCTTGGTGATACCGTTCACCACCACATGCGATTTGAGGACCGTACCCGCGCCGATTTCCACCTGGGAGCCGACGTAGCAGAAGGGACCGATATGCGCACCAGCGCCGATGACGGCGCCTTCTTCAACGATCGCACTTGGATGGATAAAGGCGGTTTTATCAATCACGGATTATGCCTCCCGGCTGCGGGCACACATCATGGTTGCTTCGCAGACAATTTTTCCATCGACGGTCGCCACGCCTTTAAAGCGGGTCAAACCACGACGGGTTTTTTCGAAAGTGACTTCCATAATCATCTGGTCGCCAGGCACCACAGGGCGCTTGAAGCGAGCTTCGTCAATACCGGCGAAATAGTACAGCTCGCCCGGTTCCAGTTTACCCACGCTCTTGAATGCCAGGATACCCGTGGCCTGAGCCATAGCTTCCAAAATCAGCACGCCTGGAAAAATCGGTTTACCAGGGAAATGCCCCTGGAAAAACGGCTCATTAACGGATACGTTCTTCACTGCACGCAGATATTTATGCTCTTCGAAATCCAATACACGGTCAACCAGCAAGAATGGATAACGGTGAGGAAGCAGTTCCAGAATTTCTGCAATATCTAGAGTATGAGTGTCAGTAGTCAAAATACTCTTCCTGTCTCTAAAAACTGATGGCATCAACAACACGGCCTGCGTTGACCCCAAAAAGGAGATCATCAGGCAGGCCGCAAATTAACAACTCTTTGCGCTTTTGGCATCATTGCCAACGCGTTTCGTTTTATACCCAGCATCCCGGGCCGTGGTGATTAGTCTTTTCCGACTTTTCGTTCGACAGCTTTCAAGCGCTTGCTAATCTCATCGATATTCATCACCAACGCCGCGGTTTTACGCCAAACTTTGTTGGGTTGTAACGGAATGCCAGAGGAGTATACCCCAGGTTCGGTGATTGGTCGCATAACCATTCCCATCCCGGTGACAACTACCTGGTCAGCAATCTCCATGTGACCGTTGATCACACTGGCGCCGCCAATTTGGCAATAGCGCCCGATTTTCAGGCTACCCGCCATGATCACACCGCCCGCGACGGCGGTATTCTCGCCAATCACCACGTTGTGTGCAATCTGACACTGGTTATCTATGATAACACCATTCCCAATCTGGGTGTTATCCAACGCGCCGCGATCGATGGTGGTACAGGCACCAATCTCAACGCGATCGCCAATAATCACCGTGCCAAGCTGCGGGATCTTGATCCAGTTGCCACGCTCGTTGGCGTAGCCGAAACCGTCCGCACCAATCACCGTTCCCGATTGGATCAGGCAGTGCTGGCCGATTTCCACTTCATGATAAATCGTTACGTTGGCCCACAGACGCGTACCTGCGCCGATGCGTGCCTGCTTGCCGATAAAGCAACCCGGGCCGATGACCACGTTATCGCCCAGTTCAACACCGGATTCGATAACCGCATTCGCCCCAATAGCAACGTTCTGCCCCAGCTTGGCCTGCGGAGAGATCACCGCGCTTGGCGCGATATCTGCTGCGGGTGCTGGCGTGGTGTCCATCAATTGCGCCATACGCGCATAGGTCAGGTAAGGGTTTTTAACCACCAGCGCCGCGCTACGGCAGTGTGGTAGGTCTGCTTCGGTGAGTACCACGGCACTCGCCTGGCAGGAAGCCAGCTGCTCTTGGTAGCGGCTGTTTGACAAAAACGTGATTTGGCCAGGCTGTGCGGAATGCATAGAAGCAATGCCGGTGATGACGAGATCGCCATCACCGTGCAATTGTGCATCCAACTGCTGCGCTAAATCAGCCAGTCGAATTGAAGGCATGGCGTTATTTAACCTGTTTCAGCACGTCTGCAGTAATATCTTTTGAAGAACCTGCGTAAGCAACTGCGTTGGCGTCGATCACGACGTCATAGCCTTCTTTGCTGGCAACGGCTTTCACAGCATCCTGAATACGGCTCAGGATCTTGTTACGCTCTTCCATCTGGCGACGACGATTATCCTGCTCGAAAGCCTGCGCTTTCTGAGAGAACTGCTCACGCTGAGCCATCACGTCTTTTTCCATCTTGGTGCGATCGCTGGCTTTCATGGTAGAACCATCACGCTGCAACTTCTGCATTTTGGTTTGCAGATCGCGTTCCATGTTCTGGAGTTCGCTTGCACGGCCTTTGAATTCGCCTTCCAATTGCTTGGCTACGGTTTCACGAGCCGGCAGCTGTTGGAAAATGCTAGAAACGTTAACAACAGCAATCTTGTCAGCTGCCTGAACGCCTGCAGAAGCAGCCATTGCTAAACCGAGGCCTGCGGCACATAACCACTTTTTCACTATAAACTCCTTACCATCACCCATTTGTGTCACATGACACTTTTGAAAGTACACAATCTGCCAGACTTATCACATTACACAATGAGATTTCTCTCGCTATGAGCTGGTTTAAGCCTGGCATTTGCGATTCTTGTACCGCTATGCCCACAGGTGAAACCGGTTATTACCAGGTTTTACCGATGTTAAACTGGAACTGCTCCGACCTGTCGCCGTCGTATTTCTTGATCGGATCCGCATAGGAGAAGACCAACGGCCCCAGTGGAGACATCCACTGCAGCGCAAGACCGGCAGACACGCGAATGTTGCTCGCCTTGCTGTAGTCTGGTACCCCGTACATCAACGTCTGATCGGTGTTTTCCCAGTGGGTATCCCACACGGTACCGGCATCGACAAACAGTGAAGTACGCACCGAGTTGGCGTATTTCTCGCTGAGGAACGGCGTAGGCGTGATCAACTCCATGCTTGCCACGGCCATGGCGTTACCGCCCACCGCATCGTTCGAGCTACAAATCGGCTGAGCGGTGCTGGTGCCTGGCGCGTACTGGCAAGAATACGAGTTGGAGTTGTAGTACACGGCTTTTGGACCAATGGTGTTGGACTGGAAGCCACGTACGGTACTTGAACCACCCGCATAGAAGTTTTCATAGAACGGCATTTCTTTACCGCCCAACCCATCGGCATAGCCCAGACGGCCACGACCCAGCAACACCCAGGTCTTGTCATCGTTAAGCGGCATATACTGCGCGGTGTCCAACGTCATCTTGTAGTATGAGTTGTCGGAGCCCGGCACGGTCACCTTGGTGTTGAACGTAGTGCGGTTACCCTGGGTAGGGAAGTAGCCACGGTCCAGATTATTATAGGTCCAGCCCAGGTTCAGCGTGAAGTCATCGGCTGTAAAGCTGGCGCGATCCTTAAAGTCAGGATAATCGCCCATCGAGTTCAGATAGCGCCACATGGCGATCTGCGGCTGCATTTCTGACAGGGAGTTATGGACGTAACCCAGGCCAGCACGCAGCGAGTTGTTCTCGTTGATCGGGAAGCCTAGCGTGCCGTCGATACCATAACTGCTGTTGGTATAGTCGGACAGATCGGCATTATTCGCTTTAAAGTCGTTATAGAAGATACGGCCGCCCAGACTCACACCGTCAACGGTGAAGTACGGGTTGGTCACCGACAGCTCGGTATAGGTCTGGTAGTCGTTCTTGGTGCCGCTGATGCCAACAGAGTAGCCCGTGCCCAGCCAGTTATCCTGCTGTACACCCGCCTGGAAGCTGACGCCACTTTCGGTACCGTAACCCACACCAAAGTTCAGCGTCCCGGTGTTACGTTCTTTCACCTTATAGGTGATATCAACCTGATCGGGGGAACCCGGTACACGCTGGGTTTCTACATCGACCGTCTCGAAGTAACCCAGACGGTTCAGACGTTCTTTACCCTGCTCGACCTGATCGTTACCCAGCCACGCCCCTTCCATCTGGCGCATTTCGCGGCGCAGAACGGAATCTTTACTGGTGTCGTTGCCTTCGAACTTGATGCGACGCACATAGAAACGGTTACCCGCGTCGATGTTGACGTTCAACTTCACGGTTTTATCCGTGTCGTTGATTTCAGGCTGAGTCTGTACGCGAGGATAAGCGTAACCATAACGGCCAAACATCTTCTTGATGTTATCTTCCATTTTGGTCACTTTGGTGCCGTTAAACAGCTCACCCGGCTCAATCTTGGTCAACTGAGCCACTTCTGCCGAATGACCGGCAAGGTTGCCATTTACCACCACGCCAGAAAGCTTGTACTGATCGCCTTCGGTGATGTTAACGGTGATATAGATGCCTTTTTTATCTGGCGTCAGGCTGACCTGCGTCGAATCAATATTGAAACGGGCATAGCCGCGATCCAGATAGAAGCTGCGCAGGCTCTCAAGGTCCCCTGCCAGCTTTTGCTTCTGGTATTTGCGATCGGCCACCACGTTCCACCACGGCACATCATCACGCAACTGGAAGTGCGCGATCAGCTCATCGTTGGTGAAGGCATGGTTGCCGACAATGTTGATTTGTTGAATCTTGGCGGAAACCCCTTCCGTGAACACCAGTTTCAGGTCAACACGGTTGCGCGGCAACGGCGTGACAACGGCTTTCACCGAGGCACTGTATTTACCGACGCTGTAGTAGAAGTCTTCCAACCCTTTTTCAATGCTGGATAAGGTGGTGCGGTCGAGTGCTTCACCAACCCGGACGCCAGAGGCTTCCAGGTTTTGCTTGAGCATGTCATCTTTCACCGATTTGTTACCGGAGAAAGTGATGCTGGCAATGGTAGGGCGTTCCTTAACCTGAACAATCAGCGTATCACCATCGCGCAGTACGCGAACGTCCTCGAAGTTGCCAGTGGCAAACAAGGCACGGATGGTGTTACCGATATCATCATCAGAGACGGTATCGCCTACGCGAACCGGCATGTTGAGTAACGCCGCACCGACGGCGACTCGTTGCAGGCCTTCGAAATGAATATCCTTCACTACGAACCCGTCTGCACCGTATACGGTGGCGCTGCCAAACAGCAGCGACGCTATGAGCAACTTTTTCATCGCCATCGTTGTTATGCGTTCTTCCTAACCTGTCCCCGCCCCTAAAGACGAGAAAAATCATTGAAAAGTGCAAGACCCATCAGCAGTACCAACAAGATCGAACCAATGCGGTAGCTGTAGTCCTGTACTCGCTCAGAAACTGGCCCCCCCTTCAGCTTTTCTATCGCCAGGAAGAGGAGATGCCCACCATCTAATACCGGTAATGGGAAGAGGTTGATGATCCCTAAGTTGACGCTAATCAACGCCAGAAACATCATATAATACACAAAACCCACCTCTGCTGATGCCCCTGCTCCCTGTGCAATGGAAATCGGGCCACTCAGGTTGTTCAGCTTCACATCACCGGTAATTAATTTACCTATCATGCTGACCGTAAGATGCATCAGCTGCCAGGTTTTGTCCCCCGCCTGATACAGCGCAGAGAACGGCCCATATTGACGGATGGTCTTGTACTCATCCGGCAGAGGGATAACTTTAGGTACAATCCCGGCAAACCCCACCGCTTTGTCTTTTCCCACCGGCTTTGTATCTGGTATCAGCGTTAAAGACAAGGGGGCGCCGTTTCTTTCTATCTCTAAAACCAGCGGAAGCCCTGGAGCATTGTGGATACGTTTAACCAACGTAACCCAACGGCCAAGTGGCTGACCATCGACTTTAACGATCCTGTCCCCCGCTTGTAAACCTGCCTTTTGCGCGGCTGACCCGGCCTGCACTTCTGCCAGCACGGATTCAATCTGCGGGCCACGCGGGATCATGCCTAGAGAACGCACGGGATCTTCTTTGTCCGGCTCAAAGCTCCAGTGGCGCAAATCCAGGGTCTTGCTCAGCTTTTGTGAAGAACCAAACGGAGCAATTTCTACCTCGGTTTGCGCATCACCGATTTTGGTCACCAACGCCAGGCGAACAGATTCCCAATCAGGCGTTTCGATACCGTCAACGGACTTAAGTTCCATTCCCGGAGAAATTTCGGCCTGGGCGGCAATGGATTGCGGAGTAATTTCACCGATGACCGGGCGGTAACTCGGTACGCCGATGATAAAGACGATCCAATAGGCAAGAATGGCAAACAGGAAATTGGCAATGGGACCCGCGCTGACAATCGCCGCGCGCTGCCAGACGGTTTTATTGTTGAACGCCTCATGACGCAGCTCGGGAGCCACCGTTTCGACGCGCTCATCGAGCATTTTGACATAGCCGCCAAGGGGGATCATGGCGACGACATATTCGGTGCCCTGGCGATCGGTGCGGCGCCATAGCGCACGGCCAAAGCCGATAGAGAAACGCTCCACACGGACGCCACAGCGGCGAGCCACCCAAAAGTGCCCGAACTCATGCACGGTGATCAATATACCCAGAGCGATAATAAACGCGACCAAGTTCCAGAGTACGCTGACCATAGAATCCCTTTACTCCCCCCGCCGATAACGGATTAAAACACTAACAGCATCAAGCAGGCAAATACCGGTACCGCTGCGGTCAGGCTATCAATACGATCCAGAATGCCGCCGTGCCCCGGGATCAAATGACCACTGTCCTTGATACCGGCTTCACGTTTAAACATGCTTTCCGTCAGATCGCCCAACACCGAAGCCAGAGCAGCAATCACCGAACAGACCAATAGGGTCATGGGTACCACGTTCAACGGCGCATAGCGGCCAAACAGCCACGAAATCACGGCAGACGTTACCAGCCCACCGACCAGCCCTTCCCAGGTTTTCCCCGGAGAGACCTTCGGTGCCAGCTTGTGTTTGCCAAACAGCTTGCCGAACATGTAGGCACCGGAATCTGCGCCCCAGACCAGCAGCATAACGTACAGCAACCACCATGCACCGGTAAAATGATTCTCTTCATAGCCGAACTGACGCAGCGCCAGCATGCCCCAGAAAAACGGCACGATGGTCAACAGGCCAAAGACCAGCCGTAAGGTGCGCGAATTACGCCACAGCGCAGCCGAGCCTGGATAGAACAGCACCAGCAGCAGGGCCACCAGCCACCATCCCAGCGACAGCCATAGCGGGCCAGCGATCTGCAATTGGTGAACAGATTGATGGTAGGCAGGCACGCTGAGCATCATCAGCGTCAATAGGAAACCGCATAATATCGCCAGCCAGATACGTTGGGGGCGGGCAGCAAAGCCAGCCAACTGCCCCCATTCCCAGGCGGCTAACATGCACACAGCGAGTGTTACCAGGGCAAAGCCCATCGGCGGCAGCAAGAACAGCGCTGCGATAACAATCGGAATTAAAATCAGAGCCGTTATGATGCGAGACTTCAGCAAAAGTTCCCCCTAGGACGCATTGGCATCGATAGGTGTTGTTCCTCCGAAGCGACGCTCGCGTTGTGCAAATGCATTCAGCGCACCTTCAAAGACAAGTTCATCAAAATCTGGCCAGAGTACATCAGTAAAGTAAAGCTCGGCGTAAGCAATTTGCCACAACAAAAAGTTACTGATGCGATGTTCGCCGCCGGTACGGATCACCAGATCCACCGGAGACAGATCGCTCATGCAGACGCGCTCGCCCAGTAACTCTTCGCTGATCTGATCTACGCACAGCGTACCTTGCTGTACTTGCTCGGCCAGATCCTTCACTCCCTGAATAATATCCCAACGGCCACCGTAATTGGCGGCAACGTTAAGCGTCAGGCCATCGTTATTTTCTGTCAGTTGCTCCGAGCGGCGGATACGCTCTTGCAAACGTGCGCTGAACCGGCTGACATCGCCGATCACACGCAACCTGACATTATGTTTATGCAGGCTTTTTACTTCGCTGTCCAGTGCGCGGACAAAAAGCTCCATCAGCGCGGAGACTTCCTGCGCCGGGCGGTTCCAGTTTTCGCTGCTGAAGGCATAAAGCGTGAGTGCATCTAAATGGTGACTGGCGGCAAAACTGACCGCACGGCGTACCGATTTCACCCCTGCTTTATGACCGAAGATACGTAACTTGCCCTGGCGTTTAGCCCAACGCCCATTGCCGTCCATAATGATCGCGACATGACGTGGCCCATGAGCAGAAAGATTAGCTTCTTGTTGGTTTGCGGACGACATAACTCGTACTTATTTCCTCGGTAGAAACGCCCTGGCCTTGCCGGAATATCGGACCTTACGCGCAAAAAAAGCCGTGTGCCTGACACAGCTTTTCAGTCTGCCTGCCTGGTGCCCCAAGGAGCGCCCGGCAAAGATTGGCGTAAATTTTCCCCGTCTTCTGGCTTGGCACTGCCCTATTGGCCGCGCTTGTCAGGTAAAAAGGTCTGCCAATCCGGCCATTATTCAACGGTATAACCGGTGATTATGGCGCAGACTATAACACCTCCGTGAAGCCTGAACAAACGGCCACACGGCGGCCTGGCGAGTTTACCAGCAAATTCAGACAATGTAGCAGAGCCGAATTTACCCGCGGTATAACCCGCTCAAGTGATTAAACTCGCAGGTTACGAACCAAACCGCCAGCCACCTCACGCGCCTGACGATCGATCTCCAGCACCATCTCAATGCTGGTGGGTTCCGGCAGCGCCATACATTCAACAACCTTTTGGTTCACGACTGAAATATCAGTGAAACGAATTTGTTGCTGCAAAAATGCCGCTACGGCAATCTCATTGGCCGCGTTGAGGGCGGTGGTCGCCGCCTGGCCTGCATCGAAGGCTTCGATTGCCAAATACAGGCAAGGATAGCGCTCAGGTTCCGGCTCAGAGAAGGTCAGCGCCCCGATACGGCAGAAATCGAGCGCTGCCACCCCGGAGTGGACCCTCTGCGGATAAGCCATGGCATGAGCGATAGGCGTGCGCATATCCGGCGTACCCAGTTGGGCCAGCACGCTACCATCGGCATAGCGCACCATGGAGTGGATCACCGACTGCGGGTGGAGGATCACTTCCATCTGCTCTGCCGAGGCGTTGAACAACCAGCGAGCTTCGATATACTCCAGCCCCTTGTTCATCATGGTGGCGGAATCTACCGAGATTTTGCGCCCCATCGACCAGTTGGGATGCGCACAGGCCTGATCCGGCGTCATGGTGGCGAACTGTTCCATCGGCGTAGTACGGAACGGGCCACCGGAACCGGTCAGCACGATGCGCGAAACGCCGTGGGCTTCCAGCGAGCTATAACCCAGTTGGCGTTGAATGCTTTCTGGCAGGCTCTGGAAGATAGCGTTGTGCTCGCTGTCCAGCGGCAGCAGCTGGGCCTGGCTCTTTTGCACTGCGTCCATAAACAGGCGGCCACAGGTGACCAGCGACTCTTTGTTCGCCAGCAGCACCTGCTTACCGGCACGGATCGCGGCCAGGGTGGGCAACAGCCCAGCGGCCCCGACAATGGCTGCCGTCACCTGGTCGACGTCGTCTAATGCGGCTAGCTCGCAGGCTGCTTTTTCACCTGCCAGCACTTCGGTTTTCACACCGTTTTCTGCCAGCACGGCGCGTAACTCATTGGCGGACTGCTCATCGGCCATTGCCGCATAGCTCGGGCGGAACTCTATGCACTGCTGCGCCATGACCGCCACATTACGGCCAGCTACCAGTGCCTTGATTGCGAAAAGGTCGGGATTTTCCCTGACCACGGCCAGGGTGCTGGTGCCCACAGAACCGGTGGAACCCAGAATTGTCAGTTGCTTCATGAGATCGCTCTGAATCTACTGCGTGATGAGATCGGAGGTACACCACAGTGTAACTTGCATCACGGCTGGTTTACGCTCTGTGCGTACGATAAAACGAGATCTGCACCACAAAAAATAAAGCGCCGCCAAGGCGACGCTCTATTTCAAGGCGATGGAGATTAGAAATCCATCAGTTCTTTTTCTTTATCGGCCAATGCCGCATCAAGCAGTTTGATGTAGGCATCGGTCATTTTCTGGATGTCGTCTTGTGAACGGCGATCTTCATCTTCGCTGATTTCTTTGTCTTTCAGCAGCGCCTTCACTTTATCGTTGGCATCGCGGCGCACGTTACGCACGGCCACACGGCCCTGCTCGGCTTCGCCACGTACGACCTTGATCAGATCCTTACGGCGCTCTTCCGTCAGCGGAGGAAGCGGAACGCGGATCACGGTGCCAGCCGAGCTTGGGTTAAGGCCCAGATCGGAAGACATAATGGCTTTTTCTACCGCCGACCCCAGAGAACGGTCAAACAGGTTGATCGCCAGCGTACGGGAATCTTCTACCGTGACGTTGGCCAGTTGGCGCAGCGGCGTTGCTGCACCGTAGTATTCCACCATGATGCCGTCCAGGATGCTTGGAGAAGCACGGCCAGTACGGATCTTGCTGATTTGGTTTTTGAATGCTTCGACGCTTTTTTCCATGCGTGAATCAGCATCTTTTCTGATTTCATTAATCACGTTGCGAACCCTTGGAAGCTGGTTACTTGGCAGGCTGTACTGAAAAGTATAGCCCGTGAATTTTACTTATCAGAAGCACACAACGCCTGGCGTTACCCGCTCCTGGGAAATTTGGCCAAACAGCCGTTATTTGGTGATCAGAGTACCTTCGTTCTCACCCATCACCACGCGACGCAGTGCGCCCGGCTTGTTCATGTTGAATACGCGGATCGGCAAGCCATGGTCGCGAGCCAGCGTAAACGCCGCCAGATCCATCACTTTTAACTCACGCTCCAACACGTCCTGGTAGGTGATCTGTTCGTACAGCGTTGCGTCCGGGTTTTTCACCGGGTCAGCGGAGTATACACCATCCACTTTAGTCGCTTTCAATACCACATCGGCTTCAATTTCGATGCCGCGCAGGCAGGCCGCAGAATCCGTGGTAAAGAACGGGTTACCCGTACCGGCGGAGAAAATGACCACGCGGTTGTTACGCAGCAGGCTGATCGCCTCTGCCCAGCTGTAGTTGTCACATACGCCATTCAACGGAATGGCAGACATCAGGCGGGCGTTCACATAGGCACGGTGCAGTGCATCACGCATAGCCAGGCCGTTCATCACGGTAGCCAGCATTCCCATGTGGTCGCCCACTACGCGGTTCATGCCGGCTTGTGCCAGACCTGCACCACGGAAAAGATTGCCACCGCCAATAACTACACCGACCTGGATGCCCAGCTCGACCAGCTCTTTTACTTCCTGAGCCATGCGATCCAAAACGCTAGCGTCGATCCCAAAGCCTTCTGCACCTTGCAGGGCTTCACCACTCAGTTTGAGCAGGATACGCTGATAAACGGGTTTTGCATTGGTTGCCATGGTGTTCTGTCCTAAGAAGCAGTAGTTATAGTATTGGGGTTTTCAACCGATTAGCCTGGGCACGCGGGGCCCACCATCGGCATTTCTCTGGCTGGATAAAATGGAGCCGCCTCGCGGCGGCTCCATTAACAGCATTAAGACTGTTTGCTCATTGCTGCAACTTCAGCAGCAAAGTCAGCTTCAACTTTCTCAATGCCTTCACCCACTTCAAAGCGGATGAAATTGGTCACGTCAGTGTTGTGCTCTTTCAGCACCTGAGCAACGCTCTTGCTTGGTTCGATCACGAAAGGCTGACCGGTCAGAGAGACTTCGCCGGTGAATTTCTTCATGCGGCCTTCAACCATCTTCTCTGCGATTTCTTTCGGCTTGCCAGACTGCATGGCGATGTCCAACTGAACCTGGTACTCTTTCTCTACCACTTCAGCAGACACATCTTCAGGCTTGACGAATTCAGGCTTGCTAGCGGCAACGTGCATTGCCAGCTGCTTAACCAGCTCTTCATCCGCGCCTTTGGTAGCGGCAACCAGAACACCGATGCGAGCACCGTGCAGGTAGCTACCCAACACGTCGCCTTCCAGGGCAGCAATGCGGCGAATGTTGATGTTCTCACCGATTTTTGCCACCAGCGCAACGCGCTCTTCTTCGAACTGCGCTTTCAGCACATCAACGTCAGTGATTTTGCCAGCAAAAGCCGCATCCAACACTTTGTCAGCGAAAGCCTGGAAACCGCCGTCTTTAGCAACGAAGTCGGTCTGGCAGTTAACTTCCACGATCATGCCGAAGTTGCCTTCGATCTTGGTTTTGATCACGCCGTCAGCAGCTACGTTGCCTGCTTTTTTCGCCGCTTTGATCGCGCCAGATTTACGCATGTTTTCGATTGCCAGCTCGATGTCGCCGTTAGATTCGATCAGCGCTTTTTTGCAATCCATCATACCTGCGCTGGTACGCTCACGCAGTTCTTTTACCAGGGCAGCGGTAATATCAGCCATTTCTTTTTCCTCGGTTATCTCGCTCGGAGATAGTTCTCATTCAGATAAGCAAAGGGGGCCCTTAAAGGCCCCCCTAACCAACATATTCAATACCTGGTTAATAAGGGCTTGACCTTATTATTCAGCTTCTACGAAGCTTTCTTCCGCCTGAACGGCCAGATCTTGAGAACGACCTTCACGGATGGCGGCAGAAACGGCGGTCAGGTACAATTTGATTGCACGGATTGCGTCGTCGTTACCAGGGATGATGAAGTCAACGCCGTCTGGATCGGAGTTGGTATCAACGATAGAGAATACCGGGATACCCAGGTTGTTGGCTTCTTTGATCGCGATGTGTTCGTGATCGGCATCGATAACAAACAGAGCGTCTGGCAGACCACCCATGTCCTTGATACCACCCAGGGAGTTTTCCAGCTTGGCCAGTTCACGAGTGCGCATCAGCGCTTCTTTCTTGGTCAGCTTGTCGAAGGTGCCGTCTTGGGACTGGATTTCCAGATCTTTCAAACGTTTGATTGACTGACGAACGGTTTTCCAGTTAGTCAGCATGCCGCCCAACCAGCGATGGTTCACGAAGAACTGATCGCAGCCGTTAGCATATTCTTTTACCGCTTCGCTTGCTGCGCGCTTGGTACCAACGAACAGGATCTTACCTTTACGGGAAGAGATCTTGGTCAGTTCAGCCAAAGCCAGGTTGGCCATTGGTACGGTTTTTTCCAGGTTGATGATGTGAACCTTGTTACGTGCGCCGAAGATGAAAGGCTTCATTTTCGGGTTCCAGTAACGGGTCTGGTGACCAAAGTGTACACCAGCCTGGAGCATGTCGCGCATGGAAACAGTTGCCATGATTAAAACCTCTATTAGAGTTGATTGGGGTTATGCCTCCACGTATCCCATAACGCCGACCCGGACAATGACGTGAGTCATCTCAAGGCACCCCGGCGGATGTGTCGATACGTGTGTGTTATTTACACAATGTGAGTGCAGTTGAACTACTTTCGGTCATTTCCTCACTGGCACTCAAGGCCGAATGCGGATCTGCCGGCGCGCTTTATACCATAAACCCGCCCCAGACACCAACTTTTGTTGCAGTTGGCCTGGCCCTTCACAAATGAAATTTGGCAGCCTCAAGCCGGGCTGATACCATAACTCAATGCCTTATCTTTCTACCTTGTCGACCATAACGACACCTGCGGACTAACTTTCATGGCAATTTCAATTAAAACACCTGATGACATTCAAAAGATGCGCGTTGCGGGCCGCCTGGCCGCAGAAGTGCTGGAAATCATCGAGCCCCACGTTAAACCCGGCGTCACCACCGGCGAGCTGGACAGGATCTGCCACGAGCATATCACCAATACACAACAGGCAATCTCGGCCTGCCTGGGCTACCATGGCTTCCCAAAATCGGTCTGTATCTCGGTGAATGAAGTGGTGTGCCACGGCATCCCAAGTGACGACAAGGTGCTGAAAGACGGGGATATCGTCAATATCGACGTGACCGTGATCAAAGACGGCTTCCACGGCGATACCTCCAAGATGTTCATCGTCGGTAAACCGACCATTCTGGGCGAGCGCCTGTGCCGCATCACCCAGGAAAGCCTGTATCTGGCCTTGAAGATGGTCAAACCGGGTATCCGCCTGCGCACTCTGGGTAAAGCCATCCAGCAGTTTGTTGAAGCAGAGAAGTTCTCCGTAGTGCGCGAATATTGCGGCCACGGTATCGGCGAAGGTTTCCACGAAGAGCCTCAGGTACTGCATTACGATGCCGATGACGGCGGCGTGGTGCTGCAGGCCGGTATGGCCTTCACCATTGAACCCATGGTCAATGCCGGTGATTACCGCATCCGTACCATGAAAGACGGCTGGACGGTGAAAACCAAAGATCGCAGCTTGTCGGCACAGTATGAGCATACTATTGTGGTGACTGATAACGGCTGCGAGATAATGACGTTGCGCAAGGATGACACCATCCCCAACATCATTACTCACGAAATGTAAGAACCACAGGGTTCTTGTGACAAGCCGGCCTATGCCGGCTTTTTTTATGGGCGGCGAAACATGTCTGAAAATTATCGTGAGCTAGAGACCCCGGCCGTTCCCAAAAAGCCGGATGCTCCCAGCACCTATGGCGATGAAGAGATCAATTGCCTGGCCCTCAAACAGCGGCTTGAGCAGTTTCAGCAGTGGCTGGCAGTAGCCTTCAATGCCGGAGCCAGTGCCGAAAGCCTGGTGGCGGCGCGCAGCAAGTTTATCGATCGGCTATTGCGGCGGCTGTGGCTGTTTTACGGCTTTGACACTATCCCCGAAACGGCGCTGCTGGCCGTCGGCGGCTATGGCCGTGGTGAACTGCACCCGCTGTCTGATATCGACGTGCTGGTGCTCAGCCAGACTCGCCTGAACGATGAACAGGCCGCTCGCGTCGGTGAATTCATTACCCTGCTGTGGGATCTCAAGCTGGAAGTCGGCCACAGCGTGCGCACGCTGGAAGAGTGCCTGCTGGAAGGCTTGGCGGACCTGACCGTTGCCACCAACCTGATCGAATCCCGCATGATCTGTGGCGACGTCGCCCTGTTCCTGCAATTGCAGAAGCACATTTTCAGCGACGGCTTCTGGCCTTCGCCCAAATTCTTTGACGCCAAACTGGTTGAGCAACAACAACGTCACCAGCGCTATCACGGCACCAGCTACAACCTGGAACCGGATATCAAGAGCAGCCCAGGTGGCCTGCGTGATATCCATACGCTGATGTGGGTGGCCCGCCGCCATTTCGGCGCCACCTCGCTTGATGAGATGGTCGGTTTTGGCTTCCTGACCCAGGCCGAACGCAACGAATTGAACGAATGTCAAAGCTTCCTGTGGCGTATTCGTTTTGCCCTGCACCTGGCGCTACCGCGTTATGACAACCGCCTGCTGTTCGATCGCCAGCTCAGCGTGGCCCAACTGCTGCGCTATCAGGGGGAAGGCAATGAGCCGGTAGAGCACATGATGAAGGATTTCTATCGCATGACGCGCCGCGTCGGCGAGCTGAACCACATGCTGCTACAGCTGTTCGATGAAGCGATCCTGGCATTGGACGCCACGGAGAAGCCGCGCCCGCTGAACGATGATTTTCAATTGCGTGGCGATTTGATCGATCTGCGCGACGAAACGCTGTTTATCCGCCAGCCCGAAGCCATCATGCGCATGTTCTACCTGATGGTACGCAACCGCGAAATCAAAGGCATCTACTCCACCACCGTACGCCAGTTGCGCCATGCCCGCCGCCACCTGAAACAGCCGCTGTGCAACATTCCCGAGGCGAGAGAGCTGTTTATGGCCATTCTACGACACCCTGGCGCGGTCTCACGGGCGTTGGTGCCAATGCATCGCCACAGCGTGCTGTGGGCCTATATGCCGCAATGGGGCAGCATCGTCGGCCAGATGCAGTTCGACCTGTTCCATGCCTATACCGTCGATGAACATACCGTGCGCGTGCTGCAAAAGCTGGAAAGCTTCTCCGATGAGGAAACACGCCCACGCCATCCGCTGTGCGTAGAGCTTTATCCTCGCCTGCCTCACCCGGAATTGCTGTTGCTGGCAGCGCTGTTCCACGATATCGCCAAAGGGCGCGGGGGCGATCACTCCATTTTAGGCGCCCAAGACGCCCTGGAGTTTGCTGCATTGCATGGCTTGAACTCACGCGAAGCACAGCTGGTTGCCTGGCTGGTACGCTGCCACCTGCTGATGTCGGTTACCGCACAACGGCGTGATATTCAGGACCCGACCGTGATCCAGCAGTTCAGCAGCGAAGTGCAAAGTGAAACCCGGCTACGCTACCTGGTTTGCCTGACGGTCGCCGATATCTGTGCCACCAACGAGACCTTGTGGAACAGTTGGAAACAGAGCCTGTTGCGCGAGCTGTATTTCGCCACCGAGAAGCAACTGCGCCGTGGTATGCAGAACAGCCCGGATCTGCGCGAGCGGGTGCGCCACCATCGTTTACAGGCGCTGGCACTGTTGCGCATGGACAATATCGATGAAGAGGCGCTGCACCATATCTGGAGCCGTTGCCGCGCCGACTATTTCCTGCGCCATTCGCCGAATCAGCTCGCCTGGCACGCCCGTCACCTGCTGGCCCATGACTCAACCAAGCCATTGGTGCTGGTCAGCCACCAGGCCACGCGCGGCGGCACCGAGATCTTTATCTGGAGCCCGGATCGCCCTTACCTGTTCGCCGCCGTTGCCGGTGAGCTGGATCGGCGCAATCTCAGCGTACATGATGCCCAGATCTTCACCAACCGCGACGGCATGGCCATGGACACCTTTATCGTGCTGGAGCCGGATGGCAGCCCGTTGGCCCAGGATCGTCATGCCGCGATCCGCCATGCGCTGGAGCAAGCCATCACCCAACGAGATTACCAACCGCCCCGCGCTCGGCGTCCGTCGTCCAAGCTACGCCATTTCAGCGTACCGACCGAGGTCAGCTTCCTGCCCACCCACACCGATCGCCGCAGTTATCTGGAACTGATCGCCCTCGATCAGCCCGGCCTGCTGGCACGTGTGGGTGAAGTTTTCGCCGATCTGGGCCTGTCGCTGCACGGCGCACGTATCTCCACCATCGGCGAACGGGTCGAAGATTTGTTTATTTTGGCCGATGCCGATCGCCGGGCGCTGGATCCGCAAACACGCAGAAAATTAGAACAACGGTTGACAGAGGCACTCAATCCAACCGATAAAATGTGATAAAAGTAACCTTTCGTAAATAAAATCAGGACAGAGAACAGCATGCAGCAATTACAGAACGTTATTGAAAGCGCCTTCGAACGCCGCGCGGATATTACCCCGGCCAACGTAGACACCGTAACGCGTGAAGCGGTAAACCAGGTGATCGCCCTGCTGGACAGCGGCACCCTGCGCGTTGCCGAGAAGATCGAGGGGCAATGGGTTACCCATCAGTGGCTGAAAAAAGCCGTCCTGCTGTCTTTCCGTATCAACGACAACAAGGTAATGGACGGTGCAGAAACCCGCTATTACGACAAAGTGCCGATGAAATTCGCTGACTACGATGAAGCACGCTTCCAGAAGGAAGGCTTCCGCGTGGTGCCACCGGCTACCGTACGTCAGGGGGCATTTATCGCTCGTAACACCGTGCTGATGCCTTCTTACGTCAACATCGGTGCCTACGTCGACGAAGGCACCATGGTAGACACCTGGGCCACAGTAGGTTCTTGTGCGCAGATCGGCAAAAACGTTCACCTGTCCGGCGGCGTCGGCATCGGTGGCGTGCTGGAGCCATTACAGGCCAACCCAACTATCATCGAAGACAACTGCTTCATCGGCGCGCGTTCAGAAGTGGTTGAAGGTGTGATCGTAGAAGAAGGTTCAGTGATCTCCATGGGCGTTTATCTGGGCCAAAGCACCCGTATCTACGATCGTGAAACCGGTGAAGTGCACTATGGCCGCGTACCTGCAGGCTCCGTGGTCGTGTCCGGCAACCTGCCTTCCAAAGATGGTTCCTACAGCCTGTATTGCGCAGTGATCGTCAAGAAAGTGGACGCCAAGACCCGTGGTAAAGTCGGGATTAATGAGTTATTGCGCACTATCGACTAAGCTTGAACGGCGGGTGTATCACCCGCCATTTTTTTGCCTTCAATACGCGGGCCGTCACAGTCTGTGACGGGCGTTTTCGCCATACTCTCTGGCAGTGGAATATTCCTGATGTGTTTCGATTTGCAGCTTACAAAACTGCATATTGCGCGTTCAGGGGAATATAGTTGATTAAAAGGTGGCGCTATTATGTATGACAACCTGAAAAGCTTGGGTATCAATCAACCGGAAGATATCGATCGCTATAGCCTGCGTCAGGAGGCCAATAACGACATCCTCAAGATTTACTTCCGCAAAGATAAGGGCGAGTTCTTTGCCAAGAGCGTGAAGTTCAAGTATCCGCGCCAGCGCAAAACCGTGGTGGCAGACAATGCCGGCCAGGGTTACAAAGAGATCCATGAGATCAACCCGAACCTGCGCTACGTGATCGATGAACTGGATCAACTCTGCCAGCGCGATCAGGTAGAAGTGGATCTGAAACGCAAGATCCTCGATGACCTGCAGCATCTGCAAAACGTGGTCACCAACAAAATTGCCGAGATCGAATCCGATCTGGAAAAACTGACGCGCGGTAAATAACCGCAACCCTTGGCGATAATTTGATCGCCTGTGTGCCAGCGGGTTCACATTTTGCCGGTTTTCTGTGTGATAGGGTAAATCGGTAATCGATAGGGTTGTTACTGCTTCGGCAGGCAAAACCTAATTCTTTAACGCTTGATGGCTGCGGCCTTGAGTGCTTAAGGGATTAGGTTTTTTTTTGCTTTATCTTCACCACTGGAGATAGCAGAAATAAAGTCGTGCCTGGCCGCTCGTAACCAGGCATCGAGAGGCTATTTCAACAAAGTGCCCCACTGCTCTACCCACGGGCAGGAAACCACTTCCGGTTCGGGTTGCTCGATCGCATCGATCTCCAGCACTTCACCTACGCGCGTTGCCCCCTGCTCTTGCAGCAAGGCATCAAAGGTACGCCCGGCACCGCAGAAGTTGTCATAGCTGCTATCGCCCAGAGCAATCAAGCCATAACGCAGCTCCGGCTGATAGCCCACCTGGTCGCGAATAGCCTGGAACAGCGGCGCAATACTGTCAGGCAAGTCCCCTTGCCCGGTGGTGGAAGTCACGACCAGCGCATAATGCTGGCGGTAAAACTGCCACTCTGCCAGCGTCCCTTCTTCAAACACTTTGACCTCATGGCCCTGTTGTTGCAGGATATTTTCTGCCTCTTCCGCTACTAACAAAGAGTTACCGTAGACCGTTCCGACGAAAATGCCGACCTGAGCCATCGTTGCTGCTCCCTTATGACCGTTAAAAAATGATTAGCTATCCTGACCGTTAGCCTGCGGAAACTCAAGTTCTGGCAGCACGTTATGCCAGCCAAATTGTGACATGACACCTTGCCAATCTGCTTCCCAGGGCGCGGAAATATGCAACGGCTGGCCACTCACCGGATGACTAAGTTGAAGATGGCTGGCGTGCAACATCAGGCGCGAACAACCAAAGTGTTCGGCCATACCACGGTTTTGCCGCAGATCGCCGTGAGCGGTATCACCAATAATCGGATGGCGCAGGTGCACCATATGACGGCGCAGCTGATGCTTACGCCCGGTCTCTGGTTTCAGCTCAACCAGGCTATAGCGCGAGGTGTCATAGCGGCCAATCGCCACTGGCATCTCTACCGTTGCCAAGGGCTGATAATGACTTACCGCCGGTTTTGGACCTTTGTCCGGATTGGCATGTTTATCCGCCAACTTATCCAGCTCTTCAGTCAGCGCATAGTCAACGGTGCCGCCCTCTAAAACATAGCCCCGCACCACCGCGTGATAGGTTTTCTGTACCTGATGCAGTTCAAACTGTTGCGACAATAATCGAGCTACATCACTGGACAACGCCATCAGCAATACGCCGGAAGTAGGACGATCCAGACGGTGTACGGTAAATACGTGCTGGCCAATCTGATCGCGCACGGTTTGCATCACAAACTTTGTCTCGTGACGATCCAGCCAGCTACGATGCACCAGCCAACCTGAGGGTTTGTTAACGGCGATCAGATGTTCGTCCTGGTACAACACCTTCATAGAGTGATTTTTTCCATAGATTAATCATGCATTTTATCTCCTTGCCCCTGCAAGCTGCAGCCTGCTGGCCGGTTTCAGGGCGAGGGAAGAGGTAATTGATTGATTCTATCGTCAAACATAAATAATGACGAAACGAAAATCCCGTTTGGCGCTCTCGTTTTTGCCCCACGGGTCAGTAGTGCCTACACTGTACAAAAAGTAGCAAGGAGAGATAACATTGAATTGGAATATAACGCTTTTGATAGCCCCCCTTTTACTGTCTATATGCGGCATTCTGTTTTCACCACAGTTGGCAATGGCCTGTACTCGCGCGGTCTACCACGGCGAAGATAACCTGGTGATCACCGGCCGAACTATGGACTGGAGAGAACAGCTGCACTCTGACCTGTGGATTTTTCCTCAAGGAATGGAGCGCAGTGGTAACGCAGGCAGCAACTCGATCAAATGGACGTCTAAATACGGCAGCGTTGTGACTTCCGCCTATGGTGTTGCAACCACCGATGGCATGAATGAAAAAGGTCTGGTAGCCAATATGCTGTGGTTGGTTGAATCCCAATACCCGGCATTTGATGGCCAGCAGCCAACCTTATCATTGGCAGCATGGGCACAGTATGCATTGGATAATTTCGCCACGGTGCAAGAAGCCGTTAACTCACTGGAAAAGTCCCCCTTTATCGTAGTGACCGGCGGCGTGCCTGGCCAGGAACGTTTGGCCTCCCTTCATTTGTCGTTGTCCGATGCCAGTGGAGACAGCGCTATTTTTGAATATATTAACGGCAAATTAGTGATTCACCATAGCCGTGACTATCAGGTCCTGACCAATTCCCCTACCTTCGATCAACAGTTGGCCATCACCAAGTACTGGCAAGGGATTGGGGGTAACGTCATGCTGCCTGGCACAAACCGTGCTGCCGACCGTTTTGTACGCGCACAGTTTTATATCAACGCTATCCCGAAATATCATCAGGCCAGGCTGGCAGCCTCTAGCGTACTGAGCGTTATGCGCAATGTTTCTGTGCCCTTTGGCATCACGACCCCTGAAGAACCCAATATTTCTTCCACTCGTTGGCGCACCCTGGCCGATCAAAAGAACAAGCTGTACTACTTTGAATCAGCACTGGGCAGCAGTACATTTTGGGTAGACCTTAAACGGGTCGACTTTGCTGCTGGCGCTCCGGTTAAAAAGCTGGCGCTGGGTAAAGATGAGATGGCAGATTTTACCGGTGAGGTTTCCGCTGAGTTTAAAACCAGCCCTCCTTTTGAATTCCTTGCTGCCGACGTCATCGATAACGGCTGAGCCCGACCGATGTTGACTGGTGGCTCCGCCCTGCCACCAGCCCCCCCTTTTTATTCTCAGATAAGAATACTTATTCAGTCACACCCTCACACGTATTGACTAAAATTTAATCATTAGTGCATTTGCTAAGTTCCTTCCGCCTGTTACGCTGATGTTCACTCTTCAAACTCCGGACCATTCTTGCTTATCGATAAAATGGAGTAGATCTGAACGCTCCAGATAAACACCGATATGGCATTAAAATAACCGGCAGAAAAAAGAGAACACCATAACAGGGAGAGAAAAACATGAGCGTTGAACGAGAATATTTGTTGCCAGCGATCTGGGTACGTGAACACCTGGTCCAAGTCCCGCTGAATTGGTTCGATAGCAAGGATACCCGCACCATTGAGATCTTTGCCCGTGAGCTGGTTGACCCGTTACGCCGTGATGAGCAACTCCCTTGCCTGCTGTTTTTACAAGGTGGCCCTGGAGGGAAAAGCCCACGCCCTACGGCACGCAGCAGTTGGATTGCCGAAGCCCTCAAAAGTTATCGGGTGATCCTGCTCGATCAGCGTGGCACCGGGCGCAGCAGCCGCATTGAAGGTAAAAGTCTGGCCGGGCTAACCGCCCACCAGGCAGCAGATTACCTGGCCTGCTTCCGCGCCGACTCGATAGTGAGCGATGCCGAATATCTGCGTAAAAACTGCTTTGGCGATCGCCCGTGGAGCACGCTTGGGCAAAGCTATGGCGGCTTTATCACGCTGACCTATCTTTCTCAGGCTCCGGAAGGCCTACACTGCTGCTTTATGACCGGCGGCCTGGCAAGCCTGCAGCCCGATGCCGATGAAGTCTACGCTCATACCTATCCGCAGGTGATCGCCAAAAATCGCATCTTCTATCAGCGTTACCCACATCTGGAGCCGCTGCTTGGCCAGATTGCCGACAAGCTGGAGCAGGAAGAGGTGTTGTTGCCCGATGGCGACCGGCTGACCGTACGCCGTCTGCAAAGCCTGGGGATCGATCTTGGCATGAGTGAAGGTTACGAGCGGCTACTTTGGCTGTTTGACGAAGCCTTCAACCCAGACGGTGAATTCAGCGATACCTTCCTGTCGCAGGTGATGGCGTTGACCAGCTACGCGGAGAATCCGCTGTTTGCCGCGCTGCATGAAAGTATTTACGCGCAGGATAAGGCTACCAACTGGGCCGCCGAGCGGCAACGGGGCAACTTCGATGCTTTCGCCGAGGATCGGCGCCCGCTTTACCTGACCGGGGAAATGATCTATCCCTGGATGTTCACCGAGATCGCCGCTCTGCGCCCCTTCAATGAACCCGCCAAGCTGCTGGCCGATCGCCGCGTGTGGTCACCGCTGTATAACAGCGATCGCCTGCTCGACAATCGGGTACCGGTATTCGCCGCCATTTATTTCAGCGATATGTATGTCGATTTGAAGCTCTCGCTGGCGACGGCGCAACAGGTGGGTAATTTGACGCCGTGGATCACCAACGAGTATGAGCATAACGGCTTACGCGTTGGTAATGTTTTTGGTCATTTGCAGACGATGGCGCAGAAAGCGGGCATTTACGCCCCCTCTCCCCACACCTCTTTCGCAGGAATAGGGAGCTGGTAGGCCCTGCTCTTTTGGAGGTAAAAGGTAATCTCAGCAAGCTAGAGCCCCCCTACACCAAGGTGAGGCACTACCATTTCAAACACACTCAAACGGTGCCCTCTCACTAAAGGAGAGAGTTAGGGGGCACCTTAGTTCACCAGCTCAATGGTGATCAGGCGGCTATCGGCCCGGCCATGATCGTCCACCGCCCGGATGCGATACTGACCATTGTTCACCGGCCGCCAATCGATGGCGGTTTTACTGGCGCTGCTGCCAAGATAAATATCATCGACAAACCAATACACCGTTTTACTGTCCGCGTCCGTCACCGCATTGAAGGAAATTTTGTCACGCCCCTGCTGCGATTGCCGCAAGGTATAGGTGGTATTTTTCAGCGGCGAGGTAATGCGCGGCGGGCTGCCACCGATCGCCACCGCATTATCCTTGCAATGGTTTAGCGGCGGAGCCCGTTTGGGTAATCCAGCCTGCGCAAACACGTTAGCCAAATCGGAAGGCCAGAACTCAAATACCTCGGTGCGGGTTTGCGTTTCATCATATGGCGGGCAGGCCACCTCACCGCTGTGAATATCCAGCACCACCGGACGATAGACGGTATCGACCTTGATCGGCGACTTGCCGGGGATAAACCAGGTTTTGCCTTTCTGCTGGCACCACTGAGTTGGTAAGTTACCGCTGGCCAGGCAGATATCCACCCGCTTCAACTGTTTCGGGAAGGGGTGTTTCGGCTCCTGCAAGGCCGGATAGCTGGCGTTAATGCTGTCGATAATATTGAAAAATAGCGGAGCTGCCGCATCGGCCCCCACAAACACGTTGTTGCCTCTGCTGTCGAAATTCCCTTCCCACACCACCAGTACGTAAGGCCCAAAAATCCCGACGCTCCAAGCGTCGCGGAAGCCCCAGGAAGTCCCGGTTTTCCAATAGACCGGCAGGGATGACGAACGTTGTGCCAAAGTGTCACCTGGCCGACGATGCTGGCGCAGCATATCCAGCGTAGTAAAGCTGGCTTCTTCACTGAGCAAACGGATCGGTGGTGGATAGGCGTCATTCTTTTGCATCCTCAATGGACGTAATACGCCCCGGTTAGCCAACAGCGCATACAGCTTCGCCAGTTCCTGGGCAGTGATTTCCCCCCCGCCCAACACCAACGACAGCCCATAATGATTCTCACTGGCCAGATTGGCGATGCCGGACAGGCTTAAAAACTGATAAAACGTCGGCTGCCGTAGCTGCGAAGCCACATACACCGCAGGAATATTACGGCTGAAGTTCAGCGCGTCTGTCGCCGTTACCGGCCCGAGGAAACGTCGGTCAAAGTTTTCTGGCGCATAGGCGCCAAAGGACGAGGGCACGTCCTTCAGGATGGTCATCGGATGCAGCACCCCTTGCTCCATCCCCAAGGCATAAATAAAGGGCTTGAGGGTCGAGCCAGGTGAGCGTTTGGCATTGGTCCCGTTAACCTGCCCCTGGATCTCGCGGTTGTAATAATCAGCAGAGCCCACTAACGCCCTTATCCCCATATCACGGCTGTCCACCAACAGCACCGAGGCATTATGGATCCCCCGGCTCTGGTTGCGGACGATAAACGCATTCACCTGCCTTTCGATCAACCGCTGTAGCCCGGCATCCAACGTAGTATCCACACGGGTATCCAGCTGCACTAACTGCTGGGTCTGTTGGCGTAACTGTTCGATAAAGTGTGGAGCAATGTACGGCATCCGCTCTGGCTGGCGCAGTGCCAAAGGGAGTTGAAACAAGGCTCGCTGGCTGCTGTCGGTGCTATATACGCTCTGCCAGCGTTGAAACAGGCGGTTACGGGCCTGCGTCAGAGCTTGCCCCAACACGCCGGTTTTAGGATCGATGCGATAGCTGGGGGACTGTGGCAACACCGAGAGCGTCAGCGCCTCCGGCAAGGTCAGATCCTGCGGTGCCTTGGCAAAATAGATCAGGCTGGCCGCACCGATGCTTTCAATATTGCGGCCATAGGGGGCGTAATTGAAATAGGCTTCCAGAATATCGTGCTTGGAGTAGCTGAGTTCCAACTGAACGGCCCGCAGTACCTGCATCAGTTTGCCGCCAGGTGTGCGGGTATTTAGATGCCAATGCATGCGCGCCAGCTGCATGGTGATGGTCGAACCGCCCTGCATTTTGCCACCGGCTACGTAGCTGCGCCAAAAACCACGCAGCAGGCTGACGGGGTTAAATCCGGGGTTGTAATAGAACCAGCGATCTTCATGCAGCAAAATACCCTGCACCGCCAGCGGCGAGATCTTTTCCAACGGCGTCCATAGGCGATAGCGATCGTCATTGGCCAACGTGAGGCGCATCAGCGTCCCGTAGCGATCGTAATAAACCGTGGAAAAGGGCACGCCCTGCGAAAGCGGAGGATGCGGCCACAGCCGCGCCCCTACCAGGCCCAGCGCCAGCAGAAATACCGCCATCAAGATATTTTGCAGCCAGCGTTTTGCCACAGCAGATGCAGGAAGGATTTTCATGGAGTCTCGGTACCCACGAACCCCGCAGCCCAACGCTGCGGGGCATCGTGATGGCTTATTGACTTTCCGCCGGTACAACCACCAGTTTACCGCTGCTGGCCGACATGGCCTGCACTTCACGATCGTACATGGCTTCACCATAAGCCGGAGGGATCACAAAGCTACCGGTGTTGGTCGCTTTAATCTGGTAGACAAACTCCTGCACGTCGGTGCTGGCGCTACCATAGATAATCACCCGGTCTTCGCGGATATCGCTGTAATCAGGTGCCCAAGTGGAGCCCGAGGCAGCCAGTGGCGACTGCCACCCGGCGTCCGTATTCTCGCTGGCTTCTCCGTCTTCGCCGGTCGATTCTGGCTCTGGTGCCGTTTGCTGCACCACTTCAAATCCACCAGGCAGCAGATCGACAATCGCCAGGTTGCTCTGCCCTTCTTTCGAATTGGCGCGGATTTTCAGATGAACGTTGATCTTCTGCCCCAGCGTCACCTGAGTGACAGGTTTACCCTGTTCATCGGTGTAATCACGGGTAATTTCCAAACCGCGAGCAATGGCTTTCTGTGGAGCAGCCAGATCGTAACCGGCCTGAGTGACCACATACCAGGCCGGAGCGTCGGCACTGTTGGTAAAGCGGATGGCTTTGGCCTCAGCCGTAAACTGGCCTTTGGCAAACAGCCCTATCATCTCTGAAATCACCTGCGGATCGACGTTACCTTGCTTGCCGAGCTGCGCAATCGTCAGCGAATCTGTGGCATTGGCCTGCGCCGCCACCTGAGCCGAGTAGCTTTCCAGCGCCAGGATACTCATCGCCGAAGAGTAAGTGGTGTAGCGCTCTTCTTTCAACGCCTTGACCATGTTCTCCAGCACCTGCGGAGGGATGGAAGAAACCTTCTCCGGGAAGTGGCGAGCGATCAGGTACAGACGCGTTGCGTCCTGCACCAGCGGATCGAAGTAATTCTGCGTCCACCAGCCTTTGTCATAGGCTTTGCTCAGTTGCTTCCAGCTAGGCTGCAGCAAGGCATTGGCCTCATCGTCCATTTTCAGCAGACGGTAAGACGATGCCAGATACAGGGCGCTCAAATCGGTTTTCCAGCTGTCTGGATACAGTTTCTGCAACGTATCCTGCACCGAGGCCAGCGAGTTGGTGGTAATTTCGCCCTGCAAGGTCAGCAGGTAGACCGCCCAGGTACGCAGACGCAGATGATACATATCATCATAACGGTTGGCTGCCAGCTCACGCAGCGCGCCGTTGGCATCTTCCAGCATCCCTACCGGCAAGGCATAGCCCGCCGCTTTGGCTTCCAGCAGGTATTGCACCACGTATGGCGTGACGAAAGGATCGGTTTCCGGCGATGAACGCCAGGCACCAATGGCCCCGCTGTCGTTCTGGCGGGAACGCAGTACGCCGAGCAGGTTTTTCAGCTGTTTGCTGACTTCGGCCTGGCTCAGGCTGCTTTTCATTTCCGGATGCTGGCTTTGCATGATCAGCGGAATAGAACGGCTGACGATCTGCTCAGAACAGTAATACGGATAATCTGCCAGATACTGCGCCAGACCGTTGGTCAGCACCAACGGCGAGTGGGATACCGCCGCGCTACGCTGCGCATAGGCATCAAACATCTGCCGCAGATTATCAATATTCTGGCTGCTGCCACTCATCCGGCCCATCACCGTCTGGGTGCGGTAAGGCATTGCCGGACGTACCGAGGTGCTAATGGTACGGCGGCTGGTTTTATCACCATAACGTGCCTCAAATACCAGCGGAGCATCACCCAGTACCGCCTTGGCACGTAAGCGGAAGTTGATCACGCCTTCACGCTTCTCTGCCAATGACAGGCTTTGCTCGGCCTTACCCACCACTTCCAACTGCGGCGGTGGAGTCAACTGCACGGCGATCGCCACAGGTTTACCGTTCAACCCTTCGAGGTTATTGCTAACCCCTACGCTAACATCAAACTCATCCCCCGGAGCCACCATGTAAGGCACGTTCGGCGTCATGATGAAGTTGTCACGTACCGTCGCGGAGGTTTGAGCCTTGCCGATTTTGCTTGGCGTCACCGAAATGGCCATCACACGGATCTTGCCGTTGAAGTAATCCGGCACCGGATAGGTAAACTGCTTCTCGCCGTTGACTTCGGTAATGCCAGACCAATAGGCCACCGGCTTGTCACGCTTGCGTTTGAACGGGTTCAGGTTGAGATCCAGCCCTTCCCCCGCATCACCGCCTGGTGCCGCCGAAAGCGCCATCAGCTTGCTGAATTCCGGCAGGATCAGATCGAGGATCTGCGAGCTTTCTACGCTCAGTTCACGCTTACGGAAGAAGTACTCCAGCGGATCTTTCAGGCGGTAACGCGCTACCTGCAAGATCCCCTCATCTACGGCAAACAGTGCCACCTGCTGAGGACCATCGGTTTTCACCGTCATCGTCAGGTTTTCACCCGGCTTAATTACCTCAGGTGTTACTATTTCCAGGCCGTTTTGCCGGGCTTTGGTGCTGATTTTAAACGGCATGACGCCATAGCTCAGCGGGCTCATAAAGATCTCGCTGGAGTTCACGTCGCGCACAAACTGCACGTTGATATACCCGTTGCCTTCCATCCCGGCCGGAACCCGGATTTTCTGCACCGAGCTGGTGGTATCGGTGTGGAACCACTGCCAGGCATAGACACGGTCTTTTTCAATGGTGATCAAACCGCTGCCGGTATAAGGCGCGTTGATCGCCACTTCTATTTCTTCACCCGGCTGATATTCCGCCTGGTTCAGTTTCAGCTTCAGTTCGGCATTGCGATCCAGCGAACGGCTGAGGTTGGCGTTGCCCGCCACGCTATAGGCGATACGGTTGAGCACCTTGCCCTGCGCATCTTCGATCACCAGAACGAAGTCACCCGGGGTTTCGGTCGCCAAGGTCAGATCGGTGCCCTGCTCGCTCAGCGCCAACGGCTGCTCGGACAGCTGCACCTCTTTCATTTTCGACTGGTATTTATAAACGCCAGAATCCTGCTTGGTCAGCACCGAGATGTATTTCTGCTCGATCAACACCTGCTTCAGATCGGCGAGCGGGATCTGTTTCAGGGACGGATCGACGGCAATCACGTTCAGATGACGCGCCGAACCCCGGTTGATATAGCCTAAATCACCGTCTGGCTTCACCCCCACCAGATAGTCATACGGCGACACCAGCACCCGAGCGGTGGCGGCAACGGAACGCCCACCGCCGGCCACAAAGGCTTCCGACAACAGTTGCAGCTGATAGGTGGCATCCGCATAGGACTTCAGATTCAGCGGGATATTCGCCACGCCCTGCTCGTTGGTGGTGCGGTCTTCCAGTTCCGTTTCAAAACCGTCGCTATTCTGGCGGTTTTCAAAGAAGGCGTAATCCGGGAAGCGATCAAAGCTTGGGTACATCGGCCGCAGCGTCAGCTTCGAGGTAACTCTGCGATCCTGGGCCGGTGTGCCAAACAGGTTCTGCACATCGATGTTCGCCTGCAGCTCAGAAGGTTTTACCCACCCTTGCTGCCGGTTCGGCGTCAACTCCAGCTTGACCTTCAGTTGGTCTGGCTCAAACTCTTTCACGTTGACGGCGGTATGGCCGAGCAAGGTGGATGTGTCGTTATTTTTGCCAATCAGATACAGGTAGACGTTCCACTCGCCCGTTGGCGCGTTCTCATCGGTGGTGTAACTCAATTCATTGAAACCACTGCCACCGAGAGTCAGCGGCACCGTCGTCATCAGTTTGTCGCGCGGATCGCGGATTTCGGCACGCACCGGTACGCCAGCCAGGGCTACGCCCCAATCGGCCGCACGGGTAATCAGACCAATATTGAAGGTATCGCCCGGACGGTACACGCCACGATCGGAGAACAGGTAACTGCTCAGGGTACGTGGATCGATCGGAGTTTCTTCGCCTTCAATATCAAAGCGGGAGAAATCCAGCCCGCGATCGTTGTAGCGGGTGGTCGGCAAGAAGGAGACATCGCCTTCTTTTTCCACCAGGAACATCACCGGCTGGCGTTCGTTGGTATACACGTCCAGCGCAGGGAAACGCACGTGCCCATTGGCATCAGTCACCTGGCTAAGCAGCGTCACGCCGTTTTTGGCGATCACCGAGACTTTGGCGTTACCGACTGGCGCACCGCTGTGGATAGATTGGACAAACACATCGCGCGTTTTATCCTGCGAACGTTTGGCAATAATCCCCAGATCGGTCACGACAACAAAGCGCGAATCTCCCACGCTTGGTGAATCATCCCCTTCCTGCTCGCCCTGATCGCCTTCATCCTCTGTGGCCTGCGTCTTTTTCTTTTCCGGCTGCCATTCTGACAGCGTCAGCAGGAACACGCCGCGATGGGAATCCGTGTTGGTGGAGAGGTAACGTGAGAGATCGATGCCCTTGTAGCTCACTTCACCCGGCCGATCGTTATTGATTACCGTTTGATACTTAAAGTGTTCGGTAAAATATTCATCGTTAAGCTGGTTGAACTGGGCCGAAGAGTATTCGCTGCTTTTGAATGAGACGATATGTTGCAGCTGGCTTGGGATCACCCGCTTGATATCCAGACGCAGGCCGGGCACGTTACGCGCCGCCACGCTGATTTGCTTGTCACCATTCACCGACAGCAGAGAACCCTGTGACATAAACTGCAAGGTTTTCGGGAAGTCCGGGACTTCGACGATGCGGTAGACCTTCTCCGGCATTTTATAGCCGCCCGAAGAAGTCATCAGGTTGGTGATTTCCAGCAGCATAAAGCGGTGAGCCGGTGCGTCAAACTTGAAGCTGAACTGCGGTTGATAGGTCTCTTCCGCTTCATTCAGGGTCAGCGTCAGTGGCGTAGACTGGGCCATCACGCTGTTTTCGATGCTCTCGGTCCCGCCCCACTGATAAAAATCGTCCGGTTCGTTACTGGCTTCAGAGTCGTTAGGGTTATGCTGCGGCAATAACCAGGCCTTGACTGCACGCCCGGCATCTTTGTCTTTGATCGCATCGCTGAAAGCGACAATCAGCGCACGCTGGCCTTTAGTGCCATCGCTATCGACCACCTGAGCACTGGCATCCTTCACCGTGAGGCTATACAGGGTTGGCACCGATACCCAGCTGTCTTTCGATTGAGCGATCTCATTGGCAGATACCACCGACTTGATGCCCTTGCCCAGCACCAGATGCACTTTACCACCGTGATCCAGCGCTTTCAGCGGTTCAGAATGCACCCAGGCGTTCAGTTTCTTGGCGTCAAAGACCACGGAGAAATTGAGTTTCTTTTCAGATTTGGCGTTGGCTTCGATCAACCCCATGGCAATCTGCTTTTCAAAGCTGGCCACGTCTACTGGCGCATTGAATTTGACGTTGAAGATAGCGCTGCGCTTTTGCGGATCTTGTGGGTCCTGATAATACTCGGCTTGCCCAAGTTGATAGTCAAAAGCCGGGGCACTAAAGCTGTAGTTGGTGTTGGCGAGTTTAATCTGCGGGGCCAGCAACACGGCAGGCTCAAGCTTAACCTCATATTTGCTGCCCATCGGCAAAGGGCTTTTCGGCGTGAGGACCAGGGTCCAGGCATTATTCCACTTCCACTGCCCTTCAAGTGCCGGGCTGATGGAGATGCCTTTTTCTACGGCCTTGCCGACATCGGTCAAGGGTGCCACGGAGTTTCTAAAGGTGAGGGTGACCTGCTGCGGCGCAGATTTCTGCACGGCAAAGTTAACCGGCTCAGGATCGGATACTCGCACGCTGGTTTCCTGGTACACCATCGGTGCCGGTTCAATCGGCTGTGGCCGATTCAGCCACCAGTGCCATCCGTAGAAGGCGCCACCCGCGGCGCACAACAGCACCAGCAACGACAGGCTAATGGCTTTGGGATAGGTGTCCACCCCACCTTCCAGCCGCAGGAAGCCGCGCTTCACCCCGCCGGATACCGCTGCCCACCAGGCAGGTGCATTCCAGTTCAGGTTGCCCACCACCGGCTTGAACAGCCGCCCCAACAGGCCAAAAATCAGGGCCAACAGGCGGAACAGACCTTTGATCAACGTAAAAGGCAAACGGAGGATAAACTTCAGCAAATCCATGATTGCAGCACCTTTTTATTCCTTGAAAGACACCCAGAGAGACAACATTCCCGACGCCGGAACCGAGGCAGCTAACAGACTGCACCCACTCCAAAAATCAGTGACAACACCAAAAAAACAAGAAAAATAGCCATGACCACGCCAAAAGCAAACATGGCAATTTGAAAAGCCAGCGTGCCAATACCGAGCATTACCGCAGCAGAAACCGCGCGCGGGTTTTCCTTACACGCCCCAGCAATAGCGCCCAGGACCACGGCACCCACCGCCAATACGGCAGTGACGATCTTCAATATTCGATCGACATCATAATGAGGCCGCGAGACCTTTTCAGGGATTTGATGGCCAGCCAATGAGGCCAACAGTGATTCTTTGATGGCCACCGCTTTGCCCGCCACGAGGCTTTCCAACGTCTGCTGAGGGGCAAATGGCCCGGCATAGAAATGCACCATAGCCAATAACAGCGCCAGGCCGCCTAGCGCGATCCCCGACCAACCGAATATATTTTGTTTGAGCATGAGAAACCCTCCTTGGTAACTCGCGATAATGCGCACATTATCTACTAGTTCCACACGGCGGTGGAAACTCTATTTTAGCCATACCGCGTGAATTGCGCATTACCACGCATAAATCGGAAATTGCTGATCAAACGCAACGAGTTCACGACAGACAGGCTAAGCGGGCGCAGCATGCGGCGCACCCTACGGTCGAACATACAGCGCGATTACAGCTCGATATTGAGCAGTGAATCCAGCTGCTGTAGCAGCAACAGCAACGGCAGGCAGTTCGGCTGTTTATCTTTTAGCGCTTCTTCAAAATAGGGGGTGATGGCAAAACGCGTTGGTAGTGGCGCATTGGCATCGAGCAGCGCATGCATCCTTGGCAACAGTACCCACTGCAACCACTCTTCGGCCTGCATGCTGTCGATGCAAAAAGGTTCCGTGCTGGCAAAAGCCTCGGCTTCCGGCGGCGTCAACTGCCACAGCGTCAGATCGCGCATGGACTGTTCAATCGCCTGTAAATTGTGGCGAACCTGGTTGGATATACTCATCGACATTCCCGAACAATTTAAGCATGTTAATCAGCCTACGGCTGCAAGCCGCAAAGCATAACATTTAAGCCCAAAGCACCCAATTTTATCTGGTGGCGCCACGCCTGGCACGGCACAATACGCGCACCCAACAATCACACATGATAAAAGACATGCCCGCAACATCACTCAATAAAAATCACGCTACGCCCGGTAAAGCCATGCTGGCTTCGGTTACCGGTTATGCTATGGACGGCTTCGATCTGTTGATACTCGGCTTTATGCTGCCGGTGATCACTACTGAACTGGGTCTCACCTCATCACAAGCCGGTTCGCTGGTGACCTGGACATTGATCGGCGCAGTGATTGGCGGCGTGATCTTCGGCCATCTCAGCGACCGTTTTGGCCGCATCCGCGTGTTGACCATCACTATCCTGATGTTTTCGCTGTTTACCGGCCTGTGCGCCGTTGCCGTCGGTTACTGGGACTTGCTTGCCTATCGCACCCTGGCCGGGATTGGTCTAGGCGGCGAATTCGGTATTGGCATGGCGTTGATCGCCGAAGCCTGGCCCGCTGAGAAACGTAACCGTGCCTCAGCCTATGTGGGCATGGGTTGGCAGCTCGGCGTGCTTGCCGCAGCCTTCCTCACCCCGCTGTTGTTACCTTATATCGGCTGGCGTGGCATGTTCCTGGTGGGCCTGCTGCCGGCGCTGGTTTCCTTCCTTATTCGCCGAACCATGGGCGAACCCAAAGAGTTTACGCAGCAAAAAACCAGTGAACAGCAACTCTCCTTTACTCAACGATTAAAGCTGCTATTTAAAGATCGCGCCACCAGCAAGGCCAGCCTGGGGATCTTTATCCTCTGCTCGGTGCAGAACTTTGGCTATTACGGGCTGATGATCTGGATGCCGACCTATCTGGCCAAAAACTTTGGCTTCTCGCTGACCAAATCCGGCGTCTGGACGGGAGTCACGGTGCTCGGCATGACCTTCGGTATCTGGCTGTTCGGGATATTGGCCGACCGCTTTCCCCGTTGGATCATCTTTGTCATTTACCAGGTTGGAGCCGTGGTGATGGTCATAAGCTATGCGCAACTCACCGATCCCACGCTGATGCTGTTTGCGGGTGCACTGATGGGGGTGTTCGTTAACGGGATGATTGGCGGCTACGGCGCGCTGATTTCTGACACCTACCCGGTACAGGCTCGTGCTACAGCGCAGAATATCCTGTTCAACCTGGGCCGCGGCGTCGGTGGGCTGGGGCCATTGGTGATCGGTGCGCTGGTCACTCAGGTTTCCTTTACCGCAGCGATCAGCCTGCTGGCTGCAATCTACCTGTTGGATATTTTCGCCACGTTGTTCCTGCTGCCGAAAAAACAAAGCACGGGCGATACATTGGGGGCAATCGGGTAAACCTTGAGGGGGAAGCCAGGCAGGATTTGCTGTCTGGCCTTTGCTCCAGACAAAAAGTTGGGGGCACTGCGTTAACAGTGCCCCCGGTTCGTTTTATAGCTAATCCCGCTACAAGTGTGCTCCCTGCTCAATCCCTGAAAACTTTTCCTTTCGGCCATCCTGACCAAAACAATCCTTCGCAAAATCCTCTAGCATCATCCTGACGCGGTTCCTCGGCCTTCCTGACCCACCAACAATCCTGTGCTGGCTCTCTATCTCCGTCCTGGAGGTGTCCTTGGTTTCAATCCTGAAACATCCTGTGTATCATCCTGATACCAATCCCTTTCTTCTTCCTGAAGCTGCATCATCCTGACGCTTTCCTGCTCCATCCGGCTTCCTTCCGGTAGACATAAGATCGCTTATTTCCTTTCCGTTAACAAGGGCAAGTAGGATGGATTACAGTAAATTTGACTTAGCCCACATCAGCATAAACATATAACAAATTGATATATAAGATTAATTATCGAAAAAACACCAACTAAAGTAAAAAATTAAAAGCGATCTCTCACAGCTTTTGTAAGAGATCTCGCACACGCACTAAAGGCAAATTAGCCGATTAATCAACTCTGGGGCGTAAAGCATTGAGAAAATCCCCCAAACAGGCAGCTAATAGCGTGCGTTTTTTGCTGCCAAATTGCTCAAGCAGCACGTTGCCGCTGACATTACACAGCGACACCACCGTCATTTCCGATTCTGTGGTCGCCAGGAACAACGTAGGCGAGAGCTTAAGGCGTTTTTGCGTCACCAGATGCCCAATCAGATTCTCCTGCAGGCGAATAAAGTCGTCTTCACTCCAGACCTGCAATAGCGTCAACGGATGCTCGCCAAACTGTGCACTCATATCCCCGGCATAGTGTTGGGTGTAGAAGGTGTGGATATCCGGCTGTAGTTGCAGTTCCAGCGCCTGCTCCACCTTTTCCAGGCTGGCCGCTGGCGTAAACGGCTGCGGCAGCCACAGCACCGTATCATCGCGATTTTCGACAATACAGGGGGAAGCCACACCGTACAGTTCCTGGCTAGCCGGGGCATGGCCGTACTGCTGTTGCCAAGCGTCGACATAGCGCTGGGTAAATTCACGCAGGGCGTGCGATACATCATGGTCCATATTTTTTCTCGCATACGGTAAACTGGTGCCTATTGTACCTATCTCACACCAAGGTGACAGCTCATGTCCTCCTATCAAGATCATCAGGCTCTGGCGGCACTGACGCTGGGCAAACCAACCGCATACCGTGACTGCTACGATGCCTCACTGTTACAAGCGGTTCCTCGCAGTATGAACCGGGAACCGCTGGGGCTTTATCCCGATAGCCTGCCGTTCCACGGGGCCGATATCTGGACGCTGTATGAACTTTCCTGGCTCAATGCCAAGGGGCTGCCACAGGTTGCGGTGGGAGAAATCAGCCTGAATGCCAACAGCATCAACCTGATTGAGTCCAAAAGCTTCAAGCTCTATCTCAACAGCTTTAACCAGACCCACTTCCCGGACTGGGAAGCGGTACGTTCTACGCTTCAACGCGATCTCGCCGCCTGCGCGCAAGGGGATGTCAGCGTGAGCCTGTTCAGCGTAGATCGGCTTGAAGGCAGCCTTATCGCCCGGTTGGAGGGCGAATGCCTTGACCACCAAGACATCAGCATTGATAACTACGAGTTCGATACAGGCTACCTAGAAGGCGCCGCCGGTAGCCAAGTCGTAGAGGAAACGCTGGTCAGCCATCTGCTGAAGTCCAACTGTCTGATCACCAACCAGCCCGATTGGGGATCGGTGCAAATCCGCTATCGTGGCCCGCAGATCAACCGTGAAGCCCTGCTGCGCTATCTGGTTTCGTTCCGCCATCACAACGAATTCCATGAACAGTGCGTTGAGCGGATCTTTAACGATCTGCTGCGTTTCTGCCAGCCGCAACAATTGAGCGTTTATGCCCGCTATACCCGGCGCGGGGGTCTGGATATCAACCCTTGGCGTAGCAATGTGGCGTTCGAACCGGCGCATGGCCGTCTGGCTCGCCAATAATGCTCAACAACTGAGCTAACAGGCGGTTTGTATTGGTAAAAATCCGGAGACGGCGGTAAGGTTAAATCAAGAGTGCCCGCTTTTTGCTCAGGCATTCCAGTAGGCAATACAAAATTCTTACCGCAGTGCGCAGAGGCAGGTAAGGATTATTATCGCCCTATTTATGGGCGCAAAGGAGTTACCTTGATTACACATATCAGCCCACTGGGCGCTATGGACTTGTTGTCACAGCTGGAAGTTGACATGCTGAAGCGTACCGCCAGCAGCGACCTGTACCGTTTGTTCCGCAACTGCTCCCTGGCGGTATTAAACTCCGGCAGCCAGACCGACAACAGCAAACAGTTGCTATCGCGTTATGAAAACTTTGATATCAACGTGCTGCGCCGTGAACGCGGCGTAAAACTCGAGCTGGTGAACCCGCCAGAAGAGGCTTTCGTTGACGGTCGCATTATTCGTTCACTACAAGCCAACCTGTTTGCGGTGCTACGCGATATTCTGTTTGTCCACGGCCAAATTGACAGCGCCGAACGTTTCCAACACCTGAATTCGGAAGACTCTGTTCATATCACCAATCTGGTGTTCTCCATCCTGCGTAATGCACGTACGCTACACCTCGACGAAGATCCGAACCTGGTGGTGTGCTGGGGTGGTCACTCGATCAATGAAAACGAATATCTGTATGCCCGTAAGGTCGGTAGCCAGCTGGGTCTGCGCGAGCTGAATATCTGTACCGGCTGTGGGCCAGGGGCAATGGAAGCTCCAATGAAAGGGGCCGCCGTCGGTCATGCGCAGCAGCGTTACCACAACAGCCGCTTTATCGGTATGACCGAGCCCTCCATCATTGCCGCCGAGCCGCCGAATCCGCTGGTTAACGAACTGGTGATCATGCCAGATATCGAAAAACGTCTGGAAGCCTTTGTGCGTATCGCGCACGGCATCATCATTTTCCCTGGCGGGGTCGGCACTGCGGAAGAACTACTGTATCTGTTGGGCATTCTGATGAACCCGGAAAACAGCGAACAGGTATTGCCGCTGATCCTCACCGGGCCGAAAGAAAGCGCAGATTATTTCCGCGTGCTGGACGAATTCATCATGAAAACGCTGGGCGAGAAAGCCCGTCGTCACTACACCATCATCATCGACAATCCGGCCGAAGTGGCCCGTCAGATGAAAAAGGCCATGCCACTGGTGAAAGAAAACCGCCGTAATACCGGGGATGCCTACAGCTTTAACTGGTCGATCCGTATTGCACCGGACCTGCAGCTCCCCTTCGAGCCAAGCCATGAAAACATGGCCAATCTCAACCTGTACCCTAATCAACCGGCGGAACAGTTGGCTGCGGCTCTGCGCCGTGCGTTCTCAGGGATCGTGGCGGGTAACGTGAAGGAGAACGGCATTCATGCCATCGAACAGTTCGGCCCTTACAAGCTGCATGGCGATCCGTTGATGATGAAGCAGATGGACAGCCTGTTGCAAGGTTTTGTCGCCCAGCACCGTATGAAACTGCCGGGAACCGCCTACGTACCTTGCTACGAGATTGTAGCCTGATCATCACCTCTGGGTGGCGTCATAGCCGCCCTTCTTTTCTGACGTTGTTGCCTTGCCTATGCCTATACATTTACTGATTGTCGATGCTCTGAACCTAATCCGCCGCATTCATGCAGTGCAGGGCTCCCCTTGCGTCAACGCTTGCAAGCATGCGCTTCAGCAGTTGATTCAACACAGCCAGCCCACCCATGCCGTGGCGGTGTTCGACGAAGACGACCGTAGCGAGAGCTGGCGCCATCAAATTCTGCCCGATTACAAAGCCGGACGCTCGCCAATGCCGGAAAACCTGCATCAGGAAATGCCGCAGCTGCGCGAAGCGTTTGCCGAGCTTGGGGTGGCCAGTTGGCATTCCGCAGGCAATGAGGCGGACGATCTGGCTGCGACTCTGACGGCCAAAATTGCCGCTGGCGGCCACCAAGTGACGATTGTCTCCACCGACAAAGGCTACTGCCAACTACTGGCACCCAGCGTACAGATCCGTGACTACTTCCAGAAACGCTGGTTGGATATGCCGTTTGTGCAGCAAGAGTTTGGCGTGTTACCGCAACAGCTCACAGATTATTGGGGGTTGGCAGGGATTGGTAGCAGCAAGATCCCAGGCGTTGCCGGTATCGGGCCAAAAACGGCAGTATTGCTGCTACAACAGATGGGCAGCCTGGATGGTCTGTATCAACACCTGGAGCAGGTGCCGGAGAAGTGGCAGGGCAAGCTGTTAGAGCACCGCGAGCTGGCCTATATCAGCAAGCAGGTCGCCACCCTACGTACCGATCTGACGCTGGATGGCAATCTGCAACAGTTACGTTTGCCAACAAAGTAAGGGCGCTGCCAGTAGCAACGCCCATATGCCTTACTCGCGCTCGTCGCGGCGGCCGGGAATAGCCGACCACATGCGGCGCACGTGTACGGTGATCTCTTCACGATCGTGGTACAGCTGCTTGGCGTGGATCTCTGCGCTAATCCCCTCGTTGGCCAAGGCTTCGTGGATACTTTGCAGGTTCTGCGCCACCTCTTCGTAGCGCTTCTTCATCGGCAGCTTCAGGTTAAAGATCGCCTCACGGCACCAGCCTTTGAGCAACCATTGGATCATCAAGCTGGTCACTTTTGCCGGTTTCTCCACCATATCGCACACCACCCAGTAGTTTTTGCTGGTGGTCGGTTCAAAGCGGAAGCCGTCGACACGATGATGGGTCACCTGCCCGGTATCCATCAGGCTCTGGGCCATCGGGCCGTTGTCCACCGAATGCACCATCATGCTGCGTTTGACCAACTGATAGGTCCAGCCGCCAGGGCAAGCCCCCAGATCGACCGCAAACATCCCGCTACCTAAACGCTCGTCCCATTCGTCTGCCGGAATGAAAACGTGGAAAGCCTCTTCCAGTTTCAGCGTAGAACGGCTTGGTGCATCGGACGGGAACTTCAGCCGTGGGATCCCCATATAGAACGGGGAGTTGTTGTTGCTGTAGGAATACCCCACGTAGCAACAGCCCGGCGCGATAAAGAACACGTGAACCACTGGACGAGAGGGATTCTCACGCGCCATCAGCACTTTCTGCTCACGCAATGCGCCGCGCAGCGGCACAGTCAGCTTGCGGCAGAACTTCAGCAGCTCTTTGCTTTCGTTGGTATCCGGCACTTCTACCCGTAATTCACCGCCGCGATCGACCACGCCCATCAGCATGCCGACAATCGGTGAAACCCGATCTTCCGGCGGCAAATCACGCAGCAGTTCTCCCACCACCAACATCTGGCGGGCAAAGATCAGCTCACGGAACGGAATTTCTTTCGCCAGACGATCGGCATCGTCCGGCTGATAGCATTCAAACAGCACATAGCCGCTGTTGTCTTTAACCCTGGCAAAGCCGAACACTTCCAACTGGGCGGCCTTGTCGGTGATTTCCGCCGCACACTCTTTCTCAAAGCCTTGGCGGCAGTACAACGCGATCTTATTCATGGCGCTCGGCCTTTTTCCTCAGACGCAAAGCGCCAATCAACATCAATGCCCAACCGATCAGGAAGCAGGTCCCGCCCACTGGCGTGACATAAACCCAAACCTTTTGGTGAGACAGCGCCAGACAGTACAGGCTGCCGCTGAACAACACGGTGCCGAGCGCCAACAGCGCTCCGCTCCAGTAAAACCACAGGCTGACCCGACGCTGCATGGCGACGGCCAGCCCCAGGATGGCCAGAGTATGGAACCCCTGGTAATCAAGCCCGGTGCGGATCCAGGCCATTTCATTGACCCCAAGCGCACTACTCAATACGTGCGCACCAAACGCGCCCAGAGCAACGTAGACAAAACCACTGATAGCAGCAAAAATCAGCATAGAACGGCTACTCATCATTATTCACCTTAATCGAGATTAACCAGCCACAACGTCACCGCAACTGGCCCTATTGTTCATAGCGAAAGCGGAACTTCTCCTGTTCGCTGGCCGCACGCGCCAAGATCCATTGGCGAAAGGCGGCTATTTTACCCAGTTCTGCCTGGCTGTCATGACATACCAGATAAAAAGCGTTTTTACTTACCAGCACATCGTTAAACGGGCAGACCAACCGACCGGCTTCAATCTCGGTTTGCGCCATCACGTTATTCACCAGCGCAATCCCCTGGCCGTGAACGGCCGCCTGAACCACCATGGCGCTATGGCTAAAGATTGGCCCTTGCTGCACGTTGATATTCTGTAACCCCAGTTGGCGGGTGTATGCCAGCCAGTCGCGGCGTGAAGTATCATGCAGAAGCGTATGATAAGCCAGATCGCCCGGCACTTTCAGTGCATGATCGCCCATTAACAGGCTGGGAGAGCAAACCGGCAGCAGATATTCCGCATACAAACGCTCGGTGCGTACTCCCGGCCAGTTGCCACGGCCATAAAAGATCGCCACATCAACGTCATCCGCCAACTTTTCTTCTTCGCGGTCAATAGCCTGGATACGCACATCGATCCCCGGATAAGCTGAGTTAAAACTGGAAAGACGGGGTACCAGCCACTGAATGGCGAAACTGGGCGGCAGGCTGACGGTTAAAGCCCCCTTGGCACTGCGTGCCTGAAGCTTGCGTGTTGCCTCATTGATCGAAGAGAAGATCTCTTTGATATCCAGGTAATAACTCTGCCCCTCTTCCGTCAGCAGCAGCGAACGGTTACGCCGTCGAAACAGTTTCAGCCCCAGGAAATCCTCCAGAGACTTGATCTGATGGCTGACTGCGGCCTGGGTAACAAACAGCTCCTCTGCCGCCTTGGTAAAGCTCAAATGGCGGGCTGCCGCGTCAAAAACCCGCAGAGCATTAAGAGGAGGGAGACGTTTAGACATGAATTAACCCTTTTGTATTGCAAACTGCGGCGTTGTCGGCTGAATGCGCCTTTACCGCCGCCTGGCTGTGCCGAACAGGGATGTTCAAATGCCGCGAGCGCAAGGATACGCCTAAGCGGCCAATCTGCAATTCATCGGCTTTAGTTACATTTATGTAACAAATGGCCGCCGGGTTTCGCAAACGAGATCAGGCTGCACGATACATAACGCCACTAGCCCATCCGCATGGACTATTGCCATTAGTTTTTTTAATCCGAGCCATTATAAATTGTCCGTTGAGCATGCGCCAGTAAATACCTATAGTGGCGACACTTCCTGGGCCGGAACGAAAAGGGATTGGGTGTCGAGGACGCCGATGAACTTTTGGCTTGTGGTTGTGATGTTGTGTTTGCAATTTGTCCGCCAATTCGGACATGGTAGCTAGGCTACTGTTTTTCACTTCCTGTACATTTACCCTGTCTGTCCATAGTGATTTTATGCAGCACCGCCAACTTCGCGGTGCTTTTTTTTGCCTGAAACTTACTGTTTTATCTGAAAATTACTGATTACCTTCAACCATTTCCTTCACGTCGGCACGGTTAATCTGCTGCTGAACGCCGTTGGCGTCTTTGTAACTGATCATCCCGGTATCGTCATCCACCTTGGGTTTGCCATCGGCAACAATGGTGCGTCCATCGCTGGTATGCATGACGTAGTTGCTTGAGCAGGCTGCCAGGGTAAACGTGAGCATCAGGGCAGAGATAACTGCGGCTGTCTTGTTCATTTGTGACTCCTTGTAGATAAAAATGCTGTAAAACTCACTTCTGTTATTTAAGGAACTCATTAGCGCGCCAATATTCAGCATAACAAACTTTCGTCAGATTTCCAGGAAACGGCGACAATTGATCGGGATAACTTGTCTCTGACACTAAAATAGGACAGGATCAATGGCTGACAAAGCCACTGATAATCAGCCGATGAAGCCTTTTGAGCCTACCTTGTTCCGCAGCCAGTTCCCGGCCCTTCAACAGGCAGGAATTTATCTGGACAGTGCCGCTACCGCGCTAAAACCGCAGGCGGTGATCGACGCCACGCAGCAGTTTTATAGCGCAGATGCCGCCACCGTACACCGCAGCCAACATCGTGCGGCGCAGGATTTGACCCAGCGCTTTGAGCAGGCACGCCAGCAGGTTGCCACCTTGATTAATGCCCCCAGCGCGGACGATATCGTTTGGACCCGTGGCACCACGGAAGCCATCAATCTGGTCGCGCAGAGCTATGCTCGCCCACGCCTGCAACCTGGGGATCAGATCCTGGTTAGCGAGGCGGAGCATCATGCCAACCTGATCCCGTGGTTGATGGTGGCAGAACAGACCGGTGCCGAAGTGGTGAAGCTGCCGCTTGGCCCCGATCGCCTGCCAGATTTGACGCTGCTCCCTACCCTATTGTGCGAGAAAACCCGCATTCTGGCCTTGGGGCAAATGTCCAACGTCACGGGAGGCTGCCCGGATATCGCGCTGGCTATCGAGTTGGCTCATGCGGTGAACGCGGTAGTGATGATCGACGGCGCACAGGGCATTGTGCATTGCCCTGCCGACGTTCAGCGGCTCGATATCGATTTCTACGCCTTCTCAGTGCATAAACTCTATGGCCCAACTGGCATTGGTGCGTTGTATGGCAAAACCGCGTTGCTGGCCCAAATGGGGCCATGGCAAGGCGGGGGGAAAATGCTGACGCAGGCTTCTTTCAGCGGCTTTACGCCACAAAAACCGCCGCACTGTTTTGAAGCCGGTACGCCAAATATTGCCGGAGTGCTGGGGCTGGGTGCCGCGTTGAGCTGGCTGGAAACGCAGGATATGGCCGCCGCCGAGCAATACAGCCGCGCTCTGGCGCAAAATGCCGAACAGCGTTTGCAGCAGTTACCCGGATTTCGCAGCTTCCGCAGTTCCGGCTCCAGCCTGCTGGCCTTTGATATCGCCGGGATCCACCACAGCGATATCGTCACCCTGTTAGCCGAACAGAACATCGCGGTCCGCGCGGGCCAGCACTGCGCCCAACCCTTGATCGCCGCATTAGGGGTCAGCGGAACGTTACGTGCGTCATTTGCGCCTTATAATACGCCGCAAGACGTCGATGCTCTGGTGCTGGCGTTAACTAACGCCATCGAATTACTGGCGGAATAAGATGCAAAACGGAGAACCGATGCTTGCCCCTCACCCTTTTGGCCGTGAAATCACCGCCGAGACGCTGATAGCAACCTTCAGCGCGCTAAAACAGTGGGAAGACCGTTACCGCCAACTGATCATGCTGGCGAAACGCTTACCATCGCTGGCGGACGACCTGCGGCAAACGGAGATGGAACTGAGCGGTTGCGAGAACCGGGTCTGGTTGGGGCACCAGTTGTTGGCTGATGGAACACTGCATTTTTATGGCGACAGCGAAGGACGCATTGTGCGTGGCTTGCTGGCGATCCTGCTAACCACAGTCGAAGGTAAAACGCCGCAGCAGGTATTAGCTACCGATCCCCTGGCCTTGTTTGATAGCTTGGCGCTGCGTGCCCAGCTCAGCGCCACCCGAGCTAGCGGCCTGGCTGCATTGGCAGCCAGGATTCACGCCATCGCTGCCGGCTATGCCTGACGTGCCGCCTTTGCCACCATCTTCTTCAACGCGTGGGAGACGGCAATAAAACCAAAGGTCGCGGTGACCATGGTCGCTGCGCCAAAACCCGCGCTGCAATCCATTCTCTTCGGCCCCTCTGCGGTACTGCGTGAGGCACATACTGAACCATCCGGCTGCGGATACACCAGCGGCTCAGTGGAGAAGACGCAGTCGATCCCCAGCTTGCCTTTGCTGTTTTTCACTACGTTAAAATCGTTCTTCAACCTTTCACGCAGCTTGGCTGCCAGCGGATCCTGGATGGTTTTGGCCAGATCGGCCACGGCGATCTGCGTAGGATCGATCTGCCCACCGGCACCGCCGGTAGTCACCACCGGGATCTTGAAGCGGCGGCAATAGGCTAACAACGCCGCTTTGGGTCGCACGCTGTCAATAGCATCAATCACATAGCTGAAATTATGGTTCAACAGCTCGGCGACGTTGTCCGGGGTAATAAAATCATCCACGCAGGTCACCCGGCATTCCGGGTTGATCGCCAGGATCCGTTCCGCCATCACTTCGGTTTTCGACTGGCCAACGTGCTGGCGCAAAGCATGGATCTGCCGGTTGGTGTTGGTGACGCATACGTCATCCATGTCGATCAGCGTGATCGCACCAATGCCGGTTCGTGCCAGCGCTTCTGCCGCCCATGAACCGACACCGCCAATGCCGATCACACAAACGTGTGCCTGGGCAAACAGGGCCAATGCCGGCTGGCCGTACAGGCGCGCCGTGCCGCCAAAACGCTGTAGATAGGCCTCTGAATAGGCTGTACTCATTTCGCTTTACTTACCTTGGTTGCAAATAGTCAGGGCCGGAAGATCCGGCCCTGCGCGTCAAGCTATATACCGTCTTTCTCAGCGAATCACCAACTGGGAACCACTCGAGGCGGTCAATGGTTGATTGGCGCTAAACAGCTGTGCCCCAGCGTTGCCGCCTTTCAATACCCAGACCCGGCCATAGTGATTATAGAACCCTGCCGAGTGACCGGCTTCTGGTCCAATCCCCTGGTACATGTCAAAGTGCTGACCCTTGATGGCACCACCCACGTCGAGGGCAACCATCAGGCGCATTTCATATTTTCCCGTGAACTTGCCCTTGTTGTCCAGTAATGGGACTTCTGTCAGCAGCGTAGTACCGGCAGGGATTAGGGAGCGATCGGAAGCCACGGAGGCTTTGGCAATCAGCGGCACCGCGCTGGCCCCTTTCACCGGAGCGAAAGGCACCGGATGGAAGAACACGAACGACGGGTTTTGCTCCAGCAGTTCGCGCACTTCGGCTTCGCTATGGTTATCCGCCCACTGGCGAATGGCCTGCATCGACATATCGGCCTTGGCCACTTCACCGCGATCGATCAGCACCTTGCCTATACTGCGGTAGGCGTGGCCATTCTTGCCGCTATAGCCAAAGAACACCAATGGCTGACCGTTGCCGAAATCGACATAGCCGCTGCCCTGCACTTCCATCATGAAGTTATCCATCAGGGAGTTGGTGTAAGCAATGATGTAACGGCTGTCCAGCGCCCCTGAATAGATACCGGCACGATCCGGCAGGCGACGCTTGCCTTTGGCTGGCATGCTGTACAGCGGGTAGCGGAATTCGCCCTGTTGGGTATAACGCGCCTGCAGCACTGGGGTGTAATAACCGGTTAACTGGACGTTGCCATAGCTATCGACGCCTTCCATCTGATAGGCGCTGAGGCCGAACTGGTTCAGTTGGCGCGTATCCGCCCCCGCCGCCATCCAGTTTTGCACCGCCTGATAGGTGGAGTTATTGCGGTTAAACAGCGACGGCGAAGCGTATTTAATCTCCATCAGCTGATTGGAGTAATCCTGGCCGTTGATCGGGGCGCCTCTGGCATTGGGGCGATCCACCAACTCCAGCGACTGATCCAGATGACCATCTTTATACTGCTGCCCCCGGTCGGTCGGTTTTGACGAACAACCGGCCAGTACCGCAATCACTACCCCACCGAGCAGGTATTTGCCCCAACGTCCTTTCATTGCACACTCTCTCAGACTGATATGTTCCATACCCAATGGATACGGGTAAACTGGCTGAACGATAACAAACGGCTATAGATAAAGGAATCGCTACCGCTAAAAATTCCCAGCCAGATGATTATGATGAAAAAAAACGCAAATTGTGGACTAATTCAGCATAAAAATGGCTTTCGATGAATTATATGCAAAAAGGGTTTGCAACAAAATGCCTGGAGAGTATAGTGCGCTTCCATCGGACGCGGGGTGGAGCAGCCTGGTAGCTCGTCGGGCTCATAACCCGAAGGTCGTCGGTTCAAATCCGGCCTCCGCAACCAACCGATACTGTGATAACGGTATCAAAAACAGGTTGGATTCGATGAAAGAAAAGGTATTATACGGACGCGGGGTGGAGCAGCCTGGTAGCTCGTCGGGCTCATAACCCGAAGGTCGTCGGTTCAAATCCGGCCCCCGCAACCAACCGATACGGCAATAGCAGTATCCTATGAAGGGTTGGTTCGATAATATCAGTATCAAGACGGACGCGGGGTGGAGCAGCCCGGTAGCTCGTCGGGCTCATAACCCGAAGGTCGTCAGTTCAAATCTGGCCCCCGCAACCAATCTTGATAACATCAGACAAGCACCTTAACGGGTGTTTTTTTGTATCTGAATTTCCCCTGCCTTGCTAATCAACCACGCTGCCCCTCCTTGGGCTACGCCTGGTTTAACGCCGTGCCAATGCGCCACCGTTGGCGAAATAGGCTTTGATCCCAGCCAGAATAGATTGCGCCACCTGCTGCTGAAAATGGCTGGTGCGCAGCTTGCGTTCTTCTTCCAGATTGCTGATAAATGCCGTTTCCACCAGGATCGACGGAATATCCGGGGCCTTCAATACGGCAAAGCCAGCCTGATCGACACGATTCTTGTGCAGACGGTTAATTTTACCCATCCGGTGCAGCACTTCCTTACCGAACTTCAAACTGTCATTGACGGTAGCGGTCTGCAATAGATCGAACATGGTGTGATCCAGGTAGCGATCGCCACTCTTGCTGACTCCACCAATGTCGTCTGCGGCGTTCTGGGTTTGCGCCAGAAACTTGGCGGCATTGCTGGTTGCCCCTTTGGTCGAAAGCGCAAACACCGAGGAACCGCGGGCCGCACGGTTGCTGAAGGCATCGGCATGGATCGAAACAAACAGATCGGCCCGCTGCTTACGAGCTTTGGCTACGCGCACCTTTAATGGGATAAACACGTCTTCATTGCGCGTCATAAACACTTTCATGTTGGGTTCGCGTTTGATCAACGCACTGAGGCGACGGGCAATCTGCAGCACGATGTCTTTTTCACGGGTTTTGTTTTTGCCAATAGCCCCCGGATCTTCACCACCGTGTCCAGGATCCAGCATAATCACAATCGGCCGATCGCGCCCAGCCTTACCGGCCTGAGGTGCTTCTGCCGGTAACGTCCGCTCCAGATCGCCCTTGTTGTAATCTTCCAGTAACGCCAACAGCGGATCATACTCTTCACCGCTGCCCCCCTTGGTAGGATAAAGATCCATCACCAGGCGGTTGCGGTATTCGGAGACGGGTGTCAGGGTAAACATATTTGGGCTGACGCTTTGCTTGAGTTCCAGCACCAGCCTGACGGTATTCTTGTCAAACTGGCCGACCCGCGCCTGTTTCAGATAAGGATCTTCTTTGCGCACCTGCCCGGCGATACCTTTGAGCACGCTATTTAGCTGTACCCCTTCCACATCCACCACGATGCGCTCTGGATTGGTCAGGGCAAACTGTTTGTATTTCAGTGGAACATTAGATTCCAGCGTGACTCGGGTATAGGTCGAGGAAGGCCAGACACGGACGGCAATCACATGAGAAGCAGCGGCGAAACCAACGCGACTCACACTCAGCAACCAGGTTGCGGCAACCCCCTGCAACAAACGACGGCGGCCCGGATTGTGATTAGAGTTAGGCATGCGGCTCCGGTAAAAATAACGATTAAAAAAACAGCAAAAAAAAACAATGGCAAAAACTTTACCCAATCCATTCACTGCTGTCATCAGAAAATCTTTTTATGATCTTTCAATTTATTAATCAGTTAGCGCATTTGTCAGAAAAATCGTGCTCATTTCCTACTTGCCTTTGGCGCAATAAAAGAATAAAAATACAAAAATACCGTATAAATATGCAAATGAGGTCTTGCCGTGAAGGAACGTAGTACAGAGCTGGTGCAAGGATTCCGTCACTCAGTTCCCTATATCAATACTCACCGTGGCAAGACCTTTGTCGTCATGCTGGGTGGCGAAGCTATTGAACATGAAAACTTTTCCAGTATCGTCAACGATATCGGGCTGTTACATAGCCTGGGCATTCGTCTGGTGGTGGTCTACGGTGCGCGGCCGCAGATTGACAACAATCTGGCGCAGCATAACTACGAGCCGATTTACCATAAGCATACCCGGGTGACCGACGCCCATACGCTAGAGTTGGTCAAACAGGCCGCTGGCTTGTTACAGCTGGATATTACCGCACGGCTTTCCATGAGCCTGAATAACACCCCATTGCAAGGGGCGCACATCAACGTAGTGAGCGGCAACTTTATTATCGCTCAACCGCTGGGCGTGGATGACGGCGTCGATTATTGCCACAGCGGCCGTATCCGCCGTATTGATGAAGAAGCCATTCATCGCCAACTAGACAGTAAGGCTATCGTGCTGATTGGCCCGGTGGCGGTATCGGTGACCGGTGAAAGCTTTAACCTGACCTCGGAAGAAGTCGCCACCCAGTTGGCAATCAAGCTGAAGGCCGAGAAAATGATCGGTTTCTGTTCATCACAAGGGGTGACCGATGCGGAAGGCAATATCCTTTCCGAACTGTTCCCCAACGATGCACAAAAGCGTATCGAGCAGTTGGAAGAGGCAGGTGACTACCATTCCGGCACCGTGCGCTTCCTGCGCGGCGCGGTAAAGGCCTGCCGCAGCGGAGTACGCCGCAGCCACCTGATCAGCTACCAGGAGGATGGTGCACTGGTACAGGAGCTGTTTTCACGCGACGGTATTGGTACCCAAATCGTCATGGAGAGTGCCGAACAGGTACGCCGGGCGACCATCAATGATATCGGTGGGATACTTGAGCTGATCCGCCCATTGGAGCAGCAAGGGATTTTAGTCCGCCGTTCGCGCGAGCAGTTGGAAATGGAAATCGACAAGTTCACGATTATCGAACGCGATAACCTGACCATCGCCTGCGCGGCGCTCTACCCGTTCCCGGAAGAGAAGATTGGTGAGATGGCCTGCGTGGCGGTACATCCGGATTACCGCAGCTCGTCGCGGGGCGAGATGCTGCTGCAGCGGGTAGAAAGCCAGGCGCGCCAGATGGGGCTACAGAAGCTGTTTGTGTTAACCACGCGCAGTATCCACTGGTTCCAGGAACGCGGCTTCACTCCGGCCGAAGTCGACGTGCTGCCGATGCAGAAACAGGCTTTATATAACTACCAGCGCCGCTCGAAGATCCTGTTGGCCGATCTTTGACTTACCCTGGCTAACCCATTGTTATCATGACGGGCGCAGCGTGCTGCGCCCCCTCGTTGTTACTTCCCGATCTGCAAGCGTTCGGCCAACCCACTGCGGCGCTGCGTGGGGGTGCGGATAGCGCTTACCAACACCTTGTCTACCGCATACAGCGAAAGCCGCTGGCGTGCACGTGTAATGGCGGTATAAACCAGTTCGCGGGTCAGCACCGGCAGAAAATGATTCGGCAACACTAGTGCCGTATGGTCGAACTCCGACCCCTGTGATTTATGTACCGTCATCGCATAGGCGGTTTCATGCGCCGGTAAGCGGCTAGGCTGTACCGATTTAATGCTGCCGTCCGGTAATTGGAAATGCACGCGCAGATCGCCGCCCTCACCGGGTAAGGCAATGCCAATATCGCCGTTAAACAACCCCAGCGCGCTATCATTGCGGCCAATCATCACCGGCCGCCCTAAATACCAACGCCCGGCGGGGCCAGGATTACGTCGAATCAAACCGGCACGCTGCAGCCCGCTTTCGATACGCTCATTCAGCCCGGCAACGCCAAATGGCCCTTCGCGCAGTGCGCAAAGCAACTGGAAGCGGCCAAAGGCATCCAGGATCGTCACGGCCCCCGCCCCTTCTGCCACCAGCCGCAAATAGTCGCGATAACCGGCAACGCAGCTATCCAGTAGCCGTTGATAATCTTCGGTTTCTGCCAGCGGGTAACCCGCTACGTCGGCATAGCTGCCGTTCAACGCTGCCAGGGCACGCTTGCTATCGCCAGCATTCACCGCCAAAGCCAACTGGCCAATGCCGGATTTGGCATCAAACCGGTAACTCTTGCGCAGTAGGCACAGGCTATCGCGCACCGCTGCCTCGGCCTCCGCTGGCTGCCCTTGCACGGGGCAACCGGTCAGACGCGCCAACTGTGCCGCACGGGCTTCGCTATATCCCTGCTCGGCAAACCGGCAGATATCTCCCAGCACGGCTCCAGCCTCCACCGAGGCCAGTTGATCGCGATCGCCCAGGAAGATGACTCGCGCCTTGGGGGGCAAGGCAGCAATCAACCTTGCCATCATGGGCAAATCCACCATCGAAGCTTCATCCACTACCAGCACATCCAGATGCAGCGGGTTCCCCCGGTGATAACGCATGCGCTGACTGTTTGGCTGGGCCCCCAGCAAGCGGTGTAACGTCGCCGCTTCCGTAGGGAACAGAGCTCGTTGCTCCGGGGTTAGATCCAACTGACGGCTAGCGCTTCCCAGGGATTCGGTTAGACGAGCCGCTGCTTTACCGGTAGGCGCAGCAAGTTGAATGCGCAGACGCTCCCCGTCCGCCAACTGCACCAGTGCCGCCAGCAGCTTGGCAACGGTGGTCGTTTTGCCGGTGCCGGGGCCGCCGGAAATAATCGCGATGCGGCGCGTGGCGGCTACCGCTGCGGCAATTTTTTGCCAGTCGGGTTCGTCCGTAGCCACGCCAAATAACCGATCGAGAATGGTGCGTAGCTGCGCCTCTTCAAGTTCCTCTGGCACACTGTCGCTACTGATAAAAGTGGCGACGTCACCTTCGCTCTGCCACATGCGCTGCAGATACAGCCGCTGCTGTTGCTGGACCATCGGCGTTGCCGTACTGCCATCGCTAACCGCAGGCGATCTCGCCAGACGCTGTTGCCAACTCGCCACGTCCGGTTGCCCGCAGGCCTGCCAGGCAGCCAGGGCCAACTCAGGCTGGCGGCCATCAAACAGATTTTCCGGCAATAGCTGTTCGAGCAACAGACAAACGTGGCCCGCACCGGCCTCCGAGCTCAGGCAGGCGGCGGCCAGCAGGATATCCGGTTCATCATCGTTGGCAACCACCTGGGCAAATTGCACGTCCAGCGGTCGCAAGGCGCCCAGAGCCAACGCCTGATGCAAAATCTCAATCATTGCCCATCCTCAACGTTGGCCGTTTCACCGCTAAACAGGCGATCCATTCCTTCAACCAGAGCATACTCCGGACGACAGGCAAAAATACCGTTGCCCTCATGCTCGGCATCTACCCCGCGTAAAAACAGATAAATCACCCCGCCAAAATGGCGCTGGTAATCGTAATCCGCCAGGCGATGCCCCAGATAGCGGTGCAGCGCCAAGGTATAGAGTTGGTATTGCAAATCGTAACGGTGTTCCGCCATCGCCCGCGCCATCGCCTCTTGGGTATAGGCGCTGCTGTCTTCGCCCAGCCAGTTGGATTTGTAATCCAGCAGGTAGTATTTACCCTGCCAGCAGAATACCAGATCGATAAAGCCTTTCAGCATGCCCTGAACCTGTTGGAAATCCAGCGCCGGGCAGCCAGCAGAAAGGGGATCGTAGCGTTTTACCAACTCATCCAGTTGCTGCGCTTGCAGCAGGCCAGCGATCGGCAGATAGAACTGTAATTCTGCCTGCCTGGCTCCCGACGGTAAGGCGGATAGCGCGACGCCGCTGCTATTAAGTGGCGCATTCAGCAGCACGTGCATCCAGCCGGATAATACCGGCAACCAATGCTCCTCCAGCCCTTGGTGTTGCAACTGCTCCAGCAGCCACTGCTCATCTAGCGGTTGGGTAAAATCCAGCTCCTCAAACAGGCTGTGGAGGAAAGTTCCAGGGGCCGCACCGCGCGGGAAAGTATGGGGAGTAAATGCGGGGGGTGTAACCGTATCGCCCTCACCAACGGCATCAACGTCCAGGCGCGGCAACAGCTCCTGCATCCGGCTTGAGCCATGCTGTTGCAAGCCGGTATAGCTGGTTACCCGCCAGAAGTCCTGCATCCTGCGTGGGAACTGCCTGGCCGCCAGTTCTGCGGCGGTTGCCGTCTGCGGCTGCCAGCCCTGTTCACCTGGCGCATCCACCAGCGACAGCGCAATGCCTTGGGTTGCCAACTGCTGCAGGCAGGTTTGCAGATAGGCCGCATCGCCCGCCTGCCCAGCCTGCACCAGATATCCCAGCGCGCTGCGGTGCAAATCCGTATCGCCCTGTTTCTTGCGCGTACCGAGGAACAACGGCGCAATACCGATGCTGCAGTGATACACCGAACGTGTCAGCGCCACATACAGCAGGCGCAAATCCTCCGCCAAACGCTCCTCTTCCGCCCAGGCCACGCTTTCTTCGTTGGCATTAAGATCCAGCAGGGCTTTAAAGGTCTGGCGATCGTGGTATAGCACCTGCTGCTGTTGACGGAAATTCCCCACAAAAGGCAGCCACACCAGATCGAACTCTAACCCTTTCGACTTGTGGATAGTGATCACCTGCACCAGATGACGGTCGCTTTCCAGCCGCAGTTGCTGATTATCCGACTGGCGATTCGGCTGAGCGATCTGCTGCGCCAACCAACGTACCAGCGCATGTTCACCATCCAACTGCGCCGTGGCTTCCTGCAACAGCTCCCCCAGGTGCATGACATCGGTCAAACGGCGCTCGCCACCTGGGCTGGCCAGCAGGTTTTCAGCCAGATGCCGCTTGGCCATCACCTCACGCAGCATCGGTAACACGCCACGGCGAAGCCAGTGGCTACGGTATTCATCAAACTCGTTGACCAAATCATCCCAAGCGGACTCGTTATGGTTTAGCCCATCCAGCGTCAAGGCATCCAACCCCAATAGCCCGGTGGCCAAAGCGCAACGCAGGGTTCGCTCCTGTTCGGGAGCCAGCACCGCCTGTAGCAGCCACAGTAAATCTTTGGCTTCCGGCGTATCAAACACGCTGTCACGGTTGGAAAGATAAACCGAGGGGATGGCCAGCGCGCTGAGTGCGTCACGCACCAACGCCGCTTCGGCGCGGCTACGCACCAGAATGGTTATATCCGATGCCTGAACGTGACGGCGTTGCTCTCCTTTGACCAGCCAGGCTTCTCCGGCCTGCCCGGCACTCAGCCAATCGCGGATCTGGGCTGCGCACAAGCGCGCCATTAATTGTTGGTAATCACTTACTCCGGCCCCATCCCCGGGTTGCAACCAGAATTGCATGGCCGGTTGCGGTTTATTCTGCCACTCGAAGACCAGTTCCTGATTCTTCGCTGCGGCAGCCACCTCGATAAACGGGATTTGGCCAAACAGGAACGGCTTTTCCACCTGAGCAAACAGGCGGTTAACGCTGCCAACCATAGCCGGTAATGAGCGCCAGTTGGTCTCTAAGGTGTAGTGGGCACTTACCTCCGAGCGAGCCTTCATATAGGTAAAAATGTCTGCCCCACGGAAGGCGTAAATCGCTTGTTTTGGATCCCCAATCAGCAGCAGACCACACTCTTCCCGGCCAACATACAGTTTCTGGAAGATCCGGTACTGCTGTGGGTCGGTATCCTGAAACTCATCGATCATCGCCACCGGATAACGCTGACGGATCGCCAACGCCAATTGTTCACCACCGGCGCTTTGCAGTGCCGCATCCAGCCTACTGAGCAGATCGTCAAAACCCAGTTCGGCACGCTGGCGTTTTTCCTGTTGAATAGAAAGGCGTATTTCACTCAGCGCCCGTGCCATGATCAGGTCACGCAGGGTCAAGGGTTCGGCAAATAGCTCATCAACCGCCACAAACAGCGGATGCCTCGGGGCTTCACCTTTTTTGGTTTTCTCCAGCAGCACCGATTGGCGGAACTTCTCCAACTCTTTAGGTAACTGGTAATCTTCGGTTTCCTGGCCCGCCCATTCCCCGACCTTATTCAGCCAGTTGGGTAAATGTTTGCTGCTGTAGCTGCGTTTGTCGACGCCAGACTGACTGATAAGCGCTTCCAGATCGGCCGCCGATGCCTGCCATTGCGCCTTGAGGGCATCGATCCGCGCAACTATCTGTTCATGGCGCATCAGCACCGTTTCTTCATCTTTAGGGGGCTGACGCAGAGTGGGAGCTTCGCCATGCAGATAGCCTGAGAGATCGCTCAACAAGGCCTCTGGGCCGCTCCACTCCTGACTAACCGCCCGGGCAACGCCCAGTGGCAATGGGTAGCAGTGACGCCGCCAAAAATCGGCGCAGGCCTGACGGCGCAACGGCAGTTCGTCCTGCACCAGCGTTTGTTCAAACAGAATGCCCGACTCGAATGCGTTGTGAGTGAGCATTCGCTGACAAAAACCGTGGATAGTGTAGATCGCCGCTTCGTCCATCTGGCGCTCGGCAGCCAGCAATTGCGCTGCGGCCTCTGGCAGATCGCCAATCTCCGCCATCAGCGCGGCAAACAGCGGGTCGGAGCTATGCCCACGTACGCAGGCAATGCGTAATGCGTGGATATTGCTGCGAATGCGGCCCCGGAGTTCCTCTGTCGCCGCTTCGGTAAAGGTAACCACCAGGATCTCTTCTACCGTGAGCGGCCGTGGAAACGCCGCTGCCTGGCCTAAGCCAAGCAGCAAGCGCAGATACAAAGCGCCGATAGTGAAGGTCTTCCCTGTCCCTGCCGAGGCTTCGATCAGCCGTTCACCAAACAGCGGCAACGTCAGTGGATCAAGCCGCTGAGGAACGCCTTTCGTCATGGTGTCGCCACTTTACGAGGCAGCGTTTTTTGCAGTGACGAGGCGTTAGGATAGGTTACCCAAGCCTCACCCGGCGCAGCAAAGTCGGCTTTCTGCTGGCTGCTGCCACTCACCTGAGACAACAGTGCCAGACCCTGTGGCTTAATCACCGCCTGATGGAAGTAATCTGCCAGTTTGGCAGGCGTTAAAGTCTGCACCTGGGCGATCAGCTTTTCACGGGTATCGAAGGCGAAATTACCGCGATCGAAATCGCTACTGAAACGGCCCGCTTCTTCACCCAAGGTCTGTGGACGCTGTTGCAGCTCATTGATCATGGCCTGTTTGTATTGGGCAAAATCGGCATCGCTCAACTCACGCAGGCGCTTTTCCGTCTTCGGATAGAAGTCTTGGTAGCGCTGATAGAGATAGGCTGGCTGCTTACTGTTGCTTTGCAGCAGGAAACCGATGCCCCACTGGCGGCCAACCGGCATCGCAAAGGAAAACACCGCATAGCCGAGCTGCTCTTGGGTACGCAATTGGCTGTAGAACCAAGGTTGGATGATCTGCCCCAGCAATGAGCTATACGCCATGCTGGTCACTTCGTCATACCCCGTTGGGACATACACTGCCGCCAGCGCAGAATCGGTGCTGCTGCCAGGACGTTGCAGATTGGCAAACTGGTTTTTATCAATCACGACGTTTTCGCCGTGCCACCATTCCACACCGGTACAACCCAGGCTGTGCTTCAGTGAAGAGGCCAGCGTGTCCACCTGTTGCTTGCTCATATTACCCACTACCAGCAACTCCGGCGTGGCCCCGGCCATCAGGCTGTCGCGGTAAGCCAGCACGTCTTGCAACGTTATGGTTTTCAGCACTTCACGGCGTTCACTGCGCTCGGAGTAAGGCACGCGGGACAGCATCTGTACTGGCTGGATCGCCAGCTCAAAGGCTTTGCCCTTCTCGGCGGAATCCAACTGTTCCAGATACCAGGATTTCGCCTGTTCCAACTGCTCTTGCGTTGGGGTAAAGCTGGAGTAGCCTTCAATCAATGAGGTCAACAGCTGTGGCAAGCGTTGGGTGAAACCATTGGCGCTAAACATCAGGCCATTATTGGGCGCGGTAGAGAAGCTAATCCCGCCCACCGAAGCCTGATAGCTCAACTCATCGAGCGAGATCCCCGCCAGATAATCCATCAACGAGAACAGCACCTGATTACGCGCCGAATCCATGGTTTTGGCGTTACGCAAAGCTACCGTCACATCGGCCTTGGGTTCATCGGCAAAATAGCGGCTTGGCATATACAGCACCCGCAGCCCTGGCTGGTTCACCACCATTTCCGGTTTGGTAAACTCATGTGAGGGCTTGTTCAGGGTAAACTCATCCGGAATATAAGGGTTCAACCCCGGCAGAGAAAGCGCGATATCTTTACCCAACTGCTGCCATTTCGCGAAGCGTTCCGCGCTGATTTTCTCAACCTGATAAGGTGCATCAACAAAGTATGCCGTTTTGTTGTGCGGCTCATTCGGGCTGACAAACCAGATACGCGCATTTTGTGGCGTCATCTGGCTCAGGCGTTCAGCAATGGCTTTAGGATCGTAGCGATCGGCCAGGTACGGCGCATCCAGCGTATTCTCTACCGGTACGCGCAGCATGGTGTCCACCAGCCATTCGATATAATTCATGTCGCGGGTAATCGACGGGTAGCGGAAATCCAGATTCAGCACATGGGCGATCTCGTCAAAATAACTTTGTTTGATCCCTTCGCCCTGCAGCATTTTCAGATAGCTGAAGATCGCTGCCACCACCTTGTCACGCTCTGCCAGCCCCTTGTCGGTCAAGGAAACGCTGATTGAGAATACGCCGCCGTTGCGATCGACCATCGGGTCGGCACCCGCATTGATGGCATCTGCCAGCCCCTGCTTCTGTAGCCAGTCGGAAAGCGTATTGGTGCTGCGATTGCCAATCAGGTAGCTGATATAGGTATCGGTTTTGCTGCGGAACTCGGCGCTGTTGTTATCGATACGGAATTCGACCTTCAGCTGCTTGCGCGGCTGCGCCGGTACATAATGAATAATGATGCCCTGCTGCTCCGAGGTAACCGCCGGAACGGTGATCGGTGGCACTTTCGCATCATGATTAGGAATGCGGCCGAAGGTTTTAACCGCCAGCGCTCTCAGTTCAGGCAGGGATTGGTTGCTATACAGCACGCCCTTCATCAGGTTGGCAGAATAGTAACGCTGATAAAAACCAACGAGTTCTTCATGCAGCTTGCTGCCTGGCTTGTCCTGCAAAGTCTCGAGGTTGCCGCCAGAAAAACGTGCGCTAGGGTGAGCCGGATTGAGGGTTTCTGCCCCAACCTGCGCCATGCGCATACCGTCACGGGAGCGCGCCATCGTTAACTCGGCATTCACCGCGTTGCGTTCACGGTCCGCGTTGCCGGGATCGAGAATAGGTTCGGCAATGGCATCGGCCATGCGGTCGACAGCGGGTTCTAAAGCGTCGTTTTCCACTTCCAGATAGTATGCGGTGCGATAAGACGCGGTGCTGGCATTGTGGCTACCACCGTGCTTTTTCAAAAACTCGGAGAGGTTCTCGGGTTCTGGATAGCGCTTGGAGCCCATCAGTACCATATGTTCCAGGTAGTGAGCCAGGCCAAGTTGGCTGTTGGGATCTTCCAGCGAGCCTACCGGCAGCGCCAGGGCAGCCAGTGACTTTGGTGCCAGCGCGTCAGACACCAGCAGTACGGTCATGCCGTTATCCAGCTTGATAGCCTGATATTCACGCGGATCGTGATCGCTTTTGTTGATCTTTTCCGCCAGCGGTTGCCAGCCTTGTGCGGCCCAACTTAACGGCGCCCAAAACATAACCAATAACATCAACCCGGTAATGCGGGTCAACAGTCTGCGCATATCCAAAATAAACCCCTGTTCTCTGGCTGTCACGCCAACTCCCTGACGGTGACAGCATGGTGCAAAATGACACAACCGGAAGCGATGCCCAATGAAATTCAATTTCTAACTCAAAGCATTACGGTTTTAAACACTCAACTCACTATAGCCCACATCGTTGGGGGCGTAACGTACGCCACGTCTACAACGTATATGCCTATACGTTATGTAAGACCAGACTTAACCTCAATGGTTGAGTATAAAAGCGTAAAATTTTTATCATCTCACTGCGACCTGTATCACCGAGGGGGTGTTACCCCAGGTTATTGCGGGCCACGGGCAGCAGGTAACGCTCTGTTTCTTTCAGGATTTGTTCAAGGCGAACATTATCCATTTGGCGGAAAACGCGCTGGGTATAGGGATCTGCCCCCTCGCCCGGGATCCGCTGATCGCCCTGCCAGGCTTGCAGCAGCTTGGCACGCGCCTTGACCTGGACTTCTTCATCCCAGTCTATCTGCTGCGTTTGCGCCTGATAACATTGGCTCAACCAGGCCCAGCCGCTTTTATTGAGCAGCATCAGCGGCTGCGACAGGCCACGGCGGTAGCCCGCCACTAGCTCTGCCAACTGCTGATGGGCCTCCTCGCTCGTAAGCGCAGCGAAGCGCCAGGCGGAATTCTTGCTGCCAAACATGCGGCTTTCGCCGCTACCACCAACGCAGCAATACACCAGGTGCTCCAGCCAAAGTAAGATACCGTCTACGGCCGAAAGCGTTGCTGGCCGCCAGCGTAGCAAGCCATCCTGCTGTACCTGATGCAGCCAACCGGTGATACGCATGCCCGCCACGTCGATATCCAGCTCCAGGCTGCCATTCTCCTGGCGCTGTTCACGCACCCGTTCGGCCAGCTCCGCCATTTCTTCCTGCTGCTTTTGCCAGTAAATCTCACCGAAAGCTCCGTAAGGTAATCCTCCCGATGCCCGTACCCGTTGGTATAACTTGCCGGCGTCCTCCCCCTCGATCAGCGTGTTCAGCAATTGGCTGTTGAACTGATAGCGGCTGAGGTTATCCAGCGTAAAAGGCTCGTCTTCCGGCAGTTCGGTCTCTTCCAGAATAAAGTTAACGCCAAGACGTAGCTGGAAGAAGGCACGGATTGGATGGCGGTAAAAACGGAGTAGTTCATCAAGAGAAACCTGGGTTTTCTCTTCCACCGCCAGCGGTTGATTAAATTCCGGATGTGCAGCACCACGACCATCGGCAGCGGCCAACCATTCCGCCGCATAGCTTTGATCTTCACTCCCCGGCAGGAAGTTTTCCGCAGCAAAGGGCATGCGGGCATGGCGTTTAAGCAAGTGCTCACCGACCCTGCGTGCGCTGCCGTCCGCATCCAGCCCTTCATCGCCGGGCAAGCAATAGCTTTGCTGCAGATATTCCAACAGTTCAGTGACCAATACGGAAGGATAGCGCTCGCTGTTGTCCTGAATGGAACGGCCAATAAAGCTGATATATAGCTGCTGCTGGGCAGAGAGGATCGCCTCCAGGAACAGGTAGCGGTCATCGTCACGGCGGCTGCGATCGCCCCGCTTAATCTGCTGCGCCATCAGGTCAAACCCCAGCGGCGGCAAGGTGCGAGGGTAGACACCGTCGTTCATGCCCAGCAGGCAGACCACCTTGAACGGAATGGAACGCATGGGCATCAGGGTACAAAAGTTGATCTGGCCGGCCAGGAAACGCTGGCTGATGCGTTGCTGATCGAGCCGTGCGGCCAGTTCATCGCGCAGCAGCGTCAACGGCACGGCGTCGGGATAGCGTGCCGCCAGGCCAAAGCTGGCCACTTTCTGCCACTGCTCTTCGATCAGCGCCAACGCCTCTTCCGTTTCGCTGTCCGTCTCAAAGAAGCTATTGAGCAGTTGGCGGCACAGCGGCAGCCATTCGGCTAACGGCCGCTCTTCGCTGAGGATTTGCCGCCAACGGCTGAGTTGTGCCAGCAGATCGGCCAGTTGCCCGGCCAGTTCGGCCACTAATCCACTCGATTCATCGTAAGGTAATACGCCCTGCCAATCTCCGGCATTACTGTCCATGGCGTAGCCCAGCAGCATCCGCGTCAGGCCAAACCGCCAGGTATGCTGCCCGGTTGCGGGCAGATCCAGCTCACGCACGTTGTCATCATCCAACCCCCAACGTACCCCGGATTCGCCAGTCCAGTGGCGTAACAGGCTTAACCCCTCTTCCTGAATCGAGAAACGCGCCGCTAACGCGGGCACGTCCAACAGCGCCAATACCTGCTCTGAGGTAAAACGGCTTTGCGGCAGATCAAGCAAGGAAATAAAGGCTTGTAGCGCGGGATGCGCCTGCCTGGCCTTACGATCGGAAATGGCAAACGGCAGATAGCGCCCGGCGGGCGCATTGCCAAACACCGCCTGAATATACGGGGTGTAGCTGTCGATATCCGCCACCATCACGATGATGTCGCGCGCGGTAAGGTGGGGATCTTCTGCCAGCATTGCCAGCAACCGATCGTGCAGCACCTCGACTTCGCGCTGCGGGCTATGGCAGGCATGAAGACTGATGGAGCGATCCTGCGGATCGAGCTGGCGCTTATTGTCACTGCGCTCCAGGGTTTCTGGCGTGGTGCCGATCAGTGCGTGATCTTCCAGCTCCAGCATGTCGTGCTGAATAGCGTGCAGCAAGCTATCTGCCGGGATCTCGACAAAGGCATCCACTTCCTGCACCGCCTCCATCTGCGACAGTAAATACAGATGATCGCGCCCCAGCTTCCCCCAGGAAGCCAACAGCGGGTTACTCAGCTGTTGCTCACCCTCGGCATCAAATAGTTGGGCGGCCTGTTCTGGCTGACGGAACAAGCCTTGCTCGCGTGCCTGGTGATAGTGACGGCGTTTACGGCTCTGCAAACGGGCCAGGAAGGCGTAGTCCTGAATGTCACCCCAGTAATAGCGGCAAGGGTTGGTAAACATCAGATGGATATCAATATGTTTACCCAAAGCCTGCAGCGCTTCCAGATAGATTGGCGGCAAGGCAGAAATCCCGCAGATAAATACCCGTGGCGGCAACCCCGCAGGGCATTGAGTGGCATTCTCCAGCGCGCTGATAAACCGGCGATACAAGTTGGCGCGGTGCCATTCGGGCTGGCCCAGCTCGTGGGTATATTCCACCAACCGATGCCACAGAGGAGCTTGCCAGCTTTGCGCCTCTGCCAGCCCTTCGACCACCTCCCCACGCTGCCAACTCTCCAGCCACTGCGGGCGATAAACCAGATATTGGTCAAACAGATCGGCAACGCGCCCGGCGAGCTGGTGGATCTTGCGCTTGTCGGCGTCATCGGTCAGGTAATGCTGTAGGGGAGCAAACTCGGGCCGGGTCAGCATGCCTGGTAGCAGCCACATCAGCTTCCAAGTCATGGCATCTTTGCTAAAGGCGCTCTCTTTGGGAATACCGGGCAATACCTTGGTAAACATGTCCCAGATAAAGGTCGCCGGGAGCGGGAAAACGATATTCGCGGCAATGCCAAACTGCTCGGCCAGCTGCATCTGCAACCACTGCGCCATACCGGGGCTTTGCACCAGCACCACTTCCTGTTGAAACGGATCGGCCAAAGGTTCTCTGGCTATCAGCGCGCTGGTCAGCGTTTTCAGCAAGTCCAACTGATTGGAATGATAAACCGTAAACATGAGGCTCCTTGGAAGCGTAAAAGGGCATTACCAACTACTGACTCAACGTCCCCTCACCCTAACCCAAAGGGAGAGGGAACCGATCGAGAACACCTCGACCAATATAGAGAGGGATATCGATCAAGACGACTGACAAACCTCACCGGCCCACTACATAGGGGCACTACATGTAAGGCCCGCGCTACAGCCCGCAATACCAACGGCTGAGTTCAACCTGTTGCTGCAGCGGCGTTTGTATTTTCACCGTGCGCTTCAGGCATGAGCCTTGCGCCTGGAGGGTTTCGACTTGGTAATGCCAATTAGGCGGTAGCGATATGGCATGGGTTATTTCAGCTCCAGCACTGAATATTTCCAGCTGTTGGTGCGCCAGCGACCAGGCCTGTCGATATTGCCACTGCCGTTGAAAAGCCTGCAACAGCACCTGCTGATATTGTAACAGCCCTAGCAGCGAGACGGCGAACAACAATGCCGCGATCAACACTTCAGGCAGGCTGAACCCCCGTTGAGTTCGCCAGCCAGCTCGTTTATTCAGCACAATCGCTTTCCCGCTTTTCCGGGCAAAAATCCAGCCAGCCGCCTTTTTGCGCTTTCAGCAGGTGGCCGCCAGCCCCGCCTTGTTGTGTAGCCAGTTGGTATAGCCACAAGGGCTCAGATCCCGCAATATCCCCAGCCCCACGAACCATCACCAAACCGGTACGGGCAGAGAGCCGAGCGCAGGCTTGCAGCGCCTCGCCGCTTATCTGCTGACAGGACCAATGGTTCGCCTGTAGAGACTCCCGTGGCCACGACTGCGCCAGCCCCCAGCTTAGTGCCGAAGCCGCCTGGTTATAGGCCCGCAGGTAACGTTGCTGATCGACAGCCAGCAATAGCGCGCTGTCCAATTGCCGCTGCTGGGCGGTGAGCAGCATCAGCCCCATTACCAGCAACAGCATCACCGCAGCCAATGTGCTGCCCCCCTGCTGCCTATCCATCTCTAGGGTGCCTCCATGCTAACCGCCCACTCCAGGCGGCGTTCTATATTTGCCCGCACCGTTGAGCGGCCACTTAGGGCAAACAACATCAAGGATTTGCCATCGCGCCCTGCAATCTGGCTGACAGAAAAAGACTCAATCCGGACCTCTTCCTGATCGAGCAAACGTTCCCAGCCACTGCCTTGGCACTGGATCACGCCGCTTTGCCCCTCCAGCCCACCGGCCCGCAGGCGGTAACCAAAATACTCGGCATCGCCACCGCTGTCCCAGTTGCCATTGCGGTCAAGATCGTAGGCCACGATCACACAGCTGCCCGGCGCTTCCCCTGCCGCTTGGCTAATCCGCAGCGAACGCCCCTGACACTGCCCTGCACAAAACCCGCTACGGCGCAGATCCTTTTCAATCCCGAAAGCCAGCTGGCGTAACACCAGATCCAACCGATAATGACGGCCCATATCAACCGTCTGCTGACGCAGTATCGGTAAGGTTTTCGCTGCCGCCAATGCTATCAGGCTGCCGAAAGTCATCGCCAGCAGCACCTCCGGCAGGGTAAAGCCTGGTTCTAAGGTTCGCATAAGGGCAGGCTCCGGATGGCGGTTTCTTCGCTGCACAGACGCAGTCGCCCTTTGGCGGAGAGCACCAGACGTATGCGGCCAGCATGATTGCCTAGCAGAATATGCCCGGCCTGGGCATTGTTGCGCACCCCATAAAATCCCATCTCCTTTTGGGTATAACCTTGTAGCTCCACATCCAGGTGTTCTGGGGTAAAGGCCCGGTCCGCCAGTGCAGTACAGGATGCCACCTGCGGGCCGCTGCCTATGCACCAGATTTTGCCTGGCCGAAACCACAATAAAGCGTTGCGGTTATGCCAGTTGGCATCGGCCTGTAAGCGCGTTAAAAATGCCAGCAGTTGCTGGGCAGTCTGCTCCAACCGCAGCGCCTGTTGATAGTGATACCACTGGCTAACCCCCCAAGAGGTCAGCATCCCCGCCAGAACCATCACGATCATCAGTTCGATCAGCGTCAGGCCTTGCTGGTGTTCGGGGCTATTTTTATATCGGTTCATACGGCGAGTGTAATCGGCCAGAGGCACGATGAAAGGCACCTTTTCTCAGGCTGGCAAATGATGCGCAGAATTTTTAGTTAGCAGGTAACAAGCTGGGGGAAATTGAGTACGGCTTCGCATTTTTGGCAATGCAGCACGGGCGCAGCATGTGGCGCGCCAACTTTCAGCGGGATTAAGAAAGAGGGCCGGATACGACCCTCAGCAAATCAGATAGCGACAGGAGCCTTGATCGGCGGGTGCGGATCGTAGCCTTCAATCTCAAAATCTTCAAAGCGGTAATCAAACAGCGAAGCTGGCTTGCGTTTGATCACCAGCTTAGGCAACGCACGCGGTTCGCGGGTTAATTGCAGCTGCGTCTGCTCCATGTGGTTGCTATACAGATGGGTGTCACCACCGGTCCAGACGAAATCGCCCACTTCCAGATCGCACTGTTGCGCCATCATATGGACTAGCAACGCATAGCTGGCAATGTTGAACGGCAGGCCCAGGAACACGTCGCACGAGCGCTGATACAGCTGGCAAGAGAGTTTGCCGTCCGCCACATAGAACTGGAAGAAGGCATGGCACGGTGCCAGAGCCATCTTATCCAGCTCACCCACGTTCCAGGCAGAAACGATAATACGGCGCGAGTCCGGGTCCTGTTTCAGCTGTTGCAACACGGTGCTTAGCTGGTCAATCTGGCGACCATCCGCCGCCCCCCAGGCACGCCATTGCTTGCCATAGACCGGGCCAAGGTCGCCGTTTTCATCGGCCCATTCGTCCCAGATACTGACGTTGTTTTCGCGCAGATACGCCACGTTGGTATCGCCGTTCAGGAACCACAGCAGCTCATGAATGATCGACCGCAGGTGGCATTTCTTGGTGGTCACCAACGGGAAGCCTTCCTGCAGGTTGAAACGCATCTGGTGGCCGAAAATCGACAACGTGCCAGTGCCGGTACGGTCGGCTTTAGGGGTGCCCTCGGCGAGCACTTTGTTCATCAAATCCAGATACTGTTTCATTTTTCCTCACGACTGTTGTTGCTGTGGACGACGACGATACGCCCAGATCATCATAATAATACCGGCGAGCACCATCGGCACGGACAGGATTTGCCCCATGCTGATCACCCCGTCAAACAGGCCAAGCTGGGCATCCGGCTGGCGGAACGCTTCGACGATAATGCGGAATGTGCCATAGCCAATCAGGAACAGGCCCGAAACGGCCCCCATCGGACGTGGTTTGCGGATGAACAGGTTCAGAATGATAAACAGCACGATGCCTTCCAGCACCATTTCATACAGCTGCGACGGATGACGTGGCAACACGCCATATTCATTGAGCAGCGGCAGCAGTTGAGGATTGGCGGCAGCGATGGCGATATCTTCCGTACGCGAGCTTGGGAACAGCATCGCCCAAGGTGTATCGGTAGTGACACGCCCCCACAGCTCACCGTTGATAAAGTTGCCCAGGCGGCCAGCGCCAAGACCAAACGGGATCAGTGGGGCAATAAAATCAGAGACCTGGAAGAAGTTGCGCTTGGTACGACGGGCAAACCACAGCATCACCGCGATCACGCCAATCAGGCCGCCGTGGAATGACATACCGCCATCCCAGACTTTGAACAGGTAGAGCGGGTTATCCAGGAACAGCGGCAGGTTGTAGAACAATACATAACCGACACGGCCACCGATAAAGACCCCAAGGAAACCGGCATACAGCATGTTTTCCACTTCGTCTTTGGTCCAACCGCTACCGGGCTTGTTCGCGCGGCGTACCGCCAACCACATGGCAAAAACAAAGCCAACCAGGTACATCAAACCATACCAGTGCAAAGAGACCGGGCCGATAGAGAAAATCACCGGATCAAATTTTGGAAACGCCAGATAGCTAGTGCTCATCTATCACCACAATATGTCTGTTATTCATCCCCAAACGGGGGCGGCAGGTGCCAAACGCGGTGCAAAACCCGTGCAACGGGAGCACCGCATTGAGATGGCGCATCATAACATAGGCTTAACCACGTCCGGGCTCACCGGCCGGGAAAAGTTCTGTAAAAAAATAGGTCTACGCTTAACGGGCTGGGCAACGCCCAATCAACGGCCGCCGCGGATCAACCCCCCCATGCCGCGCCGTTCCATAAACGCCGCTACCTGGTGACGAACCTCGGTGGTCATCTGGGCGCTCAATACCCGCTGGGCCAGCCCTTGAGCGTCTTCCAGTTCGATATGGCGCAACAGATATTTGATTCGTGCGACGCTGCGCCCGTTCATGCTCAGATTGCGGTAACCCATTCCCACCAGCAGCAGAGCGCCCATCGGGTCGCCCGCCAGTTCACCGCACAGGCTGACCTGCAGACCGGCCGCCGTCCCCTGCTCGATGATCAATTTCAGTACCTGCAGCATGGCTGGATGCAGGCTGTCATACAGCGAGGCAACGCGGGTGTTATTACGATCCACCGCCAGCAGGTACTGAGTTAAATCGTTGGTTCCCACCGAGATAAAATCGACGCGAGCGGCCAGATAAGGGATCAGGAAGATCATCGACGGCACTTCCAGCATTACGCCGATCCGCGGTTTGGGAATATCGTATCCCAGCATCTCTTCCACTTCTCGCCCGGCGCGATCGATCAGGCGTTTGGCCTCGTCGATCTCTTCCAGGCTGGTGATCATTGGCAACAGGATCCCCAGATTGCCGGTTCCCGCATTGGCACGCAGCATGGCACGCACCTGGATCAGGAAGATTTCTGGCTGATCCAGCGTAATGCGGATCCCCCGCCAACCAAGGCACGGGTTTTCCTCGCTGATCGGCATGTAGGGCAGTTGTTTATCAGCACCGATATCCAGCGTACGCAGCGTTACCGGCTTATGCGGATAGAAGAGTTGCAGCATGCCCTGATATTGCGCCACCTGCTCCTCTTCCGACGGGAAGCCGCTTTGCAGCATGAACGGGATCTCGGTACGGTACAGGCCAACGCCATCCACGCGCGCACCCAGCAGTTGTTCATGTTCCGGGCTAAGGCCAGCGTTCAGCATCACCTGGATCCGCTCACCGCTTTTCAGCTCTGCGGGCTGTTCAACGTCGTCTTCTGCCAGCTTGCTGAGCTCCTGCTCTTCGCTGATCAGACGTTGATATTCCTTCACCAGCACCGGTTCCGGATCGACCAGCAGCTCGCCGCGATAGCCATCAACAATCAGCATTCGCTGGGCCAACAGCGCAGGCTGGATGTCTGCCCCCATCACCGTTGGCACACCCATGGCCCGCACCAGGATCGCGGCATGGGAGTTGGCAGCACCGTCCCGCACTACCACGCCAGCCAGGCGATCCTGCGGTACTTCGGCCAATAGGGTCGCCGTCAGCTCATCGGCGACCAGCACAAAACGGGCTGGCCATTGGCTGGCCCCTTGGGTGGTATCGTCGAGGTGGAATAGCAGGCGTTGGCCAAGCGCGCGCAGATCGCTGGCACGCTCGCGCATATAGGTATCTTGCAAGGTCGCAAACTGGGCTGCGAAGGCTTCAATCACCTGTTTTACCGCCCATTCGGCCACCGAACCGGCATCGATCTCCGCGTACAGTTCACGTTTGAGGCGAGCATCGTTGAGCAGGTGGGAATAGAGATCGAAGATCGCCGCGCTCTCTTTTTGCGAGCTGGCGCTAAAACGCTTACTGAAGCGGCGGAACTCTGCTCCAGCCTCTTCCAACGCCTGTGTCAGGCGTTCGCGCTCGCTGACGGTATCCAGCGTGGAGGCTTTATACACCTGATCGAGTGAAGGCTGGCTACTATCTAACCAGCCCTCCGCCACCGCCACGCCAGGAGCCGCAGCCAGCGCCCGAATGCGGGTCTGGCGATACTGGCCAAAAATGGCGTTTAGCTGTGATAACGAGAGGATCCCGGCCATTTGGGTAGCCAAGGTAACCATGAAGGATTCTTCGCTTTCATCAAACTGGCGCAGTTCACGTTGCTGCACCACCAACACGCCAAGCAGCTGGCGGCGATGAATGATCGGCACGCCAAGGAAGGATCGGAAACGATCCTCTTTGACCTGCGGAATATATTTGAAGCTGGGATGGCTTTGGGCATCCGCCAGGTTGATCGGCTCCGCCCGCCGCCCGACCAGGCCGACGATGCCTTCGTCAAAGGCCAGGGCAATAGTGCGTCCACGGGGCTTTTTCAACCCGCGCGTCGCCATCAGGTAATAACAGCGGCGGTCGTTGTCTGCCAGATAGATGGAGCAGACTTCGGTGTCCATCGCCAGACAGGTTTCATTGACCAAAAGATCCAGCGCATCTGTCAGACTGGCCGCCGCGGCCACTTTCTCAACAATTTCTCGCAAGCGCGTGAGCATAGTCGGTTTGACTTAACCTCTCTTTCGGCGATAAGCAGGAGGCTGCCGCTGTGCTGCCAGTTCCTGCATTGGCATGACGGTTGCGGCAAACTCTTTCATAACCCGGCGGTACACGTCGCGTTTAAACGACACCACCTGGCGCACCGGATACCAGAAACTCACCCAGCGCCAGCCGTCAAACTCAGGCGTACTGCTGCGCTGCATGTTGATATCCGCGTCATTGCACATTAACTGCAGCAGAAACCATTTCTGCTTTTGGCCGATACAAACCGGCTTTGTGTCCCAACGCACCAAACGTTTTGGCAATTTATAGCGCAACCAGTTGCGGGTAGAGGCCAGGATACGCACATCCTTTTTACTCAGCCCCACTTCTTCGAACAGCTCACGGTACATCGCCTGCTCAGGCGTTTCGCCAGGGTTTATTCCCCCTTGGGGAAACTGCCAGGAGTGCTGACCGTAACGGCGGGCCCATAGGACCTGCCCCTGACGATTACAGATTACGATACCAACATTCGGGCGGTAGCCATCATCATCGATCACCGGACTACCTCGATAAGCATAAATTCGTATTGATAACCTGATTGTTTCACACAAGCCACAGGCGGTAAACCACTGCTTTGCAACGCCGTCGCTCGAATAACATTGGGATAACTCACAGATAATGGCAAAGTTATAAACATGTAACGAGGTTCGAGGGCGGTTTTATTCACTTTTTCTGTGGATAGGTGTGTGAAGAACTCTAGGGATAAGCCGGGAAAACTCGATTGAACTTAAAATATGCCGTATTTTCAATTTTTAATTATTCCTTTAAATACAATACAGTAATAGCTAAAAAGCAGTTATGAACAGGGTAAAAATGTGATCTATGCACGCTTTGGATCTTTCTCTGGTGAAAGATCCACCAATGCGGATTTTATCCACAGATTATTATACCCGGTGACCTATAAAACCGCCAAATTCGTAAAAAATGCCCCGCGTCAAGGCTGTAAATCAAACCAGTGATCGGTAAAAAGTTGGGTTATCCCAGAAATCTGTGGATAAATAGGTGTAAGATCCTGTTTATTGTCGGTGGCTACAGGTGCACAACCCCGCACTGAAAATTTTCTACCGCGATTGGGTAGCCAAAAAGTCATGCAAAATCATGCTACTATTGTTGTTTTCCCCAGCCAGCTTTTCCCTTTTAAGGCTGTGAGTAAATTCGGTACGTTTTTTAACCACAATGCATAGGTCTGATTTATGGCGTGTTTATCCCCTCTGCCACCAGAAAACGAACAGCAATTATTAGCCCGTGCTCAGGCGCTGGCTGGCTTTAACCTTGGCGAACTGGCAGCCCGTGCGCAGGTCAGCATCCCCAAGGATCTCAAACGGGATAAAGGTTGGGTCGGCATGCTGCTGGAGCTATATCTGGGGGCCATGGCGGGCAGTAAACCTGAACAGGATTTCCCAGAGCTGGGCATTGAGTTGAAAACCATCCCGGTCGACGCCGCCGGTAACCCACTGGAAACCACTTTCGTCTGCGTAGCCCCACTGACAGGCAATAGCGGCGTCACTTGGGAAAGTAGCCACGTACGCCACAAACTGGCACGCGTACTATGGATCCCAGTGGAGGGCGAACGACAAATCCCGTTGGCACAGCGCCGCGTAGGTTGCCCGCTGCTGTGGCAGCCCAATCAGGAAGAAACCGAGATGCTGCGCCGGGATTGGGAGGAACTGATGGATCTTATCGTACTCGGCCAGGTTGAACGGATCACTGCCCGCCATGGCGAAGTGCTACAGCTGCGGCCAAAAGCGCCCAACAACAAGGCACTGACCGAAGCCACCGGCGAACAGGGCCAACCAATCCTGACCTTGCCGCGCGGCTTTTATCTGAAGAAAAACTTCACCCGGGCGCTGCTCGCCAGGCACTTTACGCTTTGATTAGCCCTCCGCCCTCTGATTTCACTGTCATTTTTCCTTACACAGATGGGATACGTCCGAAAGCCATCTTTGGCAGAGTTTGCTACCCTATTAAGACTATTATTCTCTGTATATAAGGTATTCGGCATGAAAAAGTGGGTAATGGCTATTTCCGCCCTGATGATGGTCGCCGGATTAGCAGGCTGTTCCAGCGACTATGTGATGGCCACCAAAGACGGCAATATGATCCTCACGCAGGGTAAGCCTAAAATCGATAAGGATACCGGCCTGATCAGCTATCAGGACGAGCAAGGCAACCAGCGCCAGATTAACGGCGATCAGGTCTCGCAGGTTATCGAACGTTAATCCCAGCCCCCGTATCATCCTGACCTCTGACGGATTATCAATCAGGGGTTTAGCCCGTCAGTTAAATACCCTATGGATTTCAAACTGCAGCTTGAAAGACGGCGGGTATAATCCTCTTCCACCATCTGCCACGCTTGGTTATAGTCAAGTAAGGCGTGTTACGCCGTTGGATCTCTGGCTTCTGTTTTACCGGGCATCACGCCCGTAAGCGCTAACATTGAAGGAAGGCCGTTAATGCAATACCACCGTATTCCCCACAGTTCTTTAGAAGTGAGCGTGCTGGGACTGGGCACCATGACCTTTGGCGAACAAAACAGCGAAGCCGATGCCCACGCACAGCTGGATTATGCATTAGCCGCTGGCATCAATCTGATTGATACCGCAGAGATGTATCCTGTGCCGCCGCGCCCGGAAACCCAAGGGCTGACAGAGCAGTACATTGGCAGTTGGATCAAGGCGCGCGGTAACCGCGATAAAATCGTGTTGGCAAGCAAGGTCTCCGGGCCGATTCGGGGTAATGACGCGGGCATTCGCCCACAGCAGGCGTTGGATCGCAAAAATATCCGCGCCGCCCTGGACGCCAGCCTGAAACGGTTAAATACCGATTATCTGGATCTGTACCAGCTACACTGGCCACAGCGCACCACCAACTGTTTCGGCAAGCTCAATTATCAGTACACCGATGAGAAGGCCACCATCCCGCTGCTGGAAACCCTGGAAGCGCTAACCGAGCAGGTCCGTGCCGGCAAAATTCGCTATATCGGCGTCTCTAACGAAACCCCTTGGGGCGTGATGCGCTATCTGCAACTGGCAGAAAAACACGAACTACCGCGTATCGTGTCGATCCAGAACCCCTACAGCCTGTTAAACCGCAGCTTTGAGATTGGTTTGGCAGAGATTAGCCAACATGAAGGCATCGAACTGTTAGCCTATTCCAGCCTGGCCTTCGGTACGCTGTCGGGTAAATACCTCAACGGTGCCAAACCAGCCGGGGCACGCAACACCCTGTTCAGCCGCTTTACCCGCTACTCTTCAGCCCAGAGCCAGGCGGCGATCGCCGAATACGTGGCGCTGGCGAAAAAGCACGGGCTGGATCCTTCACAGATGGCGCTGGCATTCGTGCGCCAGCAGCCGTTCGTTGCCAGCACCTTGCTGGGTGCCACCACACTGGAACAGTTGAAGATGAATATCGACAGTTTTGACGTGGTGCTGAACGAGGAGGTGTTGCAGGCCCTGGAGGAGATCCACAGCCGCTTCACCATTCCGGCGCCATAAATGCCCCTCACCCTGACCCTCTCCCACAGGGAGAGGGAACCGATCGAGTTCGATTTCGGTTGCAGAAATCTACCTGACCACCGCACCGAATCAGCTCTCTTTTATTGATCACGGTACCTGATTACGACACCATTCTCGCTTCCACAGGGGACCGAGAGTACTACTATTCAAGTTCTGTCTCTAACCTCAGCACCGCACCAACCTCATCACTTTTGGCAATGAGCGTTGAAACAGCCACAACCCTACCCCATACCCAACCATAACGCCGAATCAGCTCCCGCTCCCACTGGGGACCGAGAGTGCCACTATTCAAGTTCTGTCTCTAAACTCAGCACCGCACCAACCTCATCACTTTTGGCAATGAGCGTTGAAACAGCCACAACCCTACTCCATACCCAACCATAACGCCGAATCAGCTCCCTCTCCCTATGGGAGAGGGTTGGGGTGAGGGGACTATTGTTAGGCTTTCAAGCGGAATTGAGATATCCACAGTACGGTGATGGCAAGGCCGAACACGACGCCAAAACCGATCCCGACGCCGATCACCGGCACGCCTAATTTGACCACCAAAGAGTAGAGGCCAAGCATCAGCAGCATGGCGGTGTTTTCACCCAGGTTCTGTACCGCGATGGCATTCCCCGCCCCAACTGAGCGTTTGCCCCGCTCTTGCAGCAGCGCATTCAGCGGCACCACAAAGAAGCCCCCCAGCACACCAATCACCAGCAGTACGCCATAAGCATTCAGCATGCTGGTTTGCACGGCGAAGAAGGCCACGGCGATGCCGATCAGGATCCCGGCAGGCATACAGCGCTTAACCGTTTCCAGCGTCACAAAGCGGGCTGCCGCCCCGGCTCCGACTACAATACCTATTGCCACCATCGCGTTGAGCATGGTTGGCGTGGCGTTATCGCTAATGCCCAGCGCTACCGGTACCCACAACACCAGCAGGAAACGCAGGGTGACACCAGCGCCCCAGAACAGGCTGGTACCAATCAGTGAGAAACGGGTTTGGCCATCGCGCCACAGCACCACGCAAGCGTTGAAGAAAGTGCTCCCCATGACGCGTGGGTGCCAGGAGGCCACCTTGTGGGCAGCAGGCAAGCGCGGAATATAGAGGTTAGCGACGACTGCCGCGCCGTAAACCACGGCACACACCGCCAGTGCGGCCACGATATGCCAGTCTGCCAGCAGGCCACCGGCTACCGACCCCACCAGGATGGCAGCAATGGTGGAAGCCTCCATCAGACCGTTGGCCTTCACCAGCTTATCGCCGCTGGTGATCTCACCCAGGATGCCGTACTTCGCTGGTGAATAAGCCGCCGCCCCGATGCCGACCAGGGTATAGCCCAGGAACGGGTTCAGCCCAAAGCAGATCACCAGCGCACCGGCCAGCTTCAAGCCGTTGGCGACCATCATCACCTGGCCTTTGGAGAAGCTGTCGGCGATTTGGCCCACAAACGGAGCCAGGATGATATAGGTGGCCACGAAGGCCATTTGCAGTATCGGTTGGCTCCAATCGGGGTACATTTGCTGTTTGATCAGCGCCAGGGTCGCAAACAGCAAGGCGTTATCGCCGAAGGCCGAGAGAAACTGGGCACAGATCACCGCGATCATTGAACGTGACAGCAATGGGGAATCAGTTGCATTCATTATGCCTTCTCCGGCTGTTCAGCCATTTGGCGCAAAGTAACGAAATCCGGTTTGCCGCTGCCCAGTAACGGCAACGCCTTCACCAGGCGAATATCACGTGGCACCGCCAGCTCCGGGGTGCCCTGCTCACGAGCCACCCGCAGCAAGCTGTCACGGGTAATGCTTGCGTCGTTGGTGAACAACACCAGCGCTTCACCTTTGCTGCTGTCGCTTTTCACCGTGGCCGCATGCAGCCCTTCCGGTGACAGGCGCACTGCCAACTGTTCCACGCTCTCCAGCGAGATCATTTCCCCCGCCAGTTTGGCAAAGCGCTTCACGCGGCCACGAATAGTGCAATAACCCTGTTCGTCGAAGCTGACAATATCACCGGTATCGTACCAGCCGGCTTGCAGCACGCCGTTTTCGTCCTCGGCTGCCGGAGCTTCCAGTTCTCCTGGGCGCTCAACCCGCAGGTAGCCCTTCATGATGTTCGGGCCTTTCAATTGCAGACGGCCACCGTTATCGATCCCGGCCATCTTGATCAAACGTGCTTCCATCTGCGGCATAATGCGGCCTACGGTGCCAACTTTGGCCGCCAGAGGCACGTTGATCGACACTACCGGAGCACACTCCGTCACACCGTAGCCTTCTAAAATACGGATGCCGTATTTGTCCTGATAAATCTGTTTGGTGCTTTCGGCCAGCTTCTCGGCACCGGCCACCACATAGCGCAGGCGGGCAAAATCGTAAGGATGGGCGAAGCGGGCGTAGTTGTTGAGGAAGGTCGCCGTACCAAACAGCACGGTGCAGTTGCGGTCATAGACCAGTTCCGGCACCACGCGATAATGCAGCGGGCTTGGGTAAAGGAATACCCGGCTACCGGTCATCAACGGGGTGATCAACCCGACAGTCAGGCCGAAAGAGTGGAACAGCGGCAGCGAGGACATAAAGCGATCGCGCGGGGTGAAATCCGCAATGGTTCGGATCTGCTCTACGTTGGCCAGCAGGCTGGCATGGGAATGCACCACGCCCTTCGGATGGCCTTCCGAGCCGGAGGTAAACAAGATCAGCGCTGCATCTTCTGGCTGCTGTGGCACCATTGCCTTTTGTGGCTGGAACAGGTGACGCAGGACCCACAGCTTATCGTCGCGGGTGACGGTATCTTTCAAATCTTCCAGATAGACCCAGTTGGCTTCCGGCACCTGCTCTGGCAGGTGTGTCAGTTTGCCCTTTTCCAGGAACTGGCGCGAGGTGACGATGGTTTTAATGGTGGCCGCGGTCATCGCGCTTTTCAGCCCGTTCACGCCGGCGGTGTAATTGAGCATGGCCGGAATACGGCCCCGCAATGAAGCGCCAAAGATGGCGGCAGCGGTAATAGTGGCATTGGGCAACAGTAGGCCAACATGCTCTTTCGGCGCGGTAAAACGTTCCAGGATGCGGCTGACGCCCAGCGATTTTTTGAGCAGCGTATGATAGCTGTCTTCCTTGAAGCCCACGTCTTCGATGCAGGGCTTGAAGCGGCCATAACGATGCTGCGCGGCCAACAGCGCGCCGAACAAGGTTTGCGGTTTGAGGGTATCCATGCGCGCCTGCATCATGATCTGATGCAGCCTGTCACCGGCCAATTGCCGGCGTTGACTGGCTTTTGGCGCATCTGGCATAGGTAAAGTGGTTGGCGGCAGAATGCTGATGGTGGTCTGTGGGAAGGCGCGGAGTTTATACACCCCGGCCATACGGCCAAACACGCTGAACTCCGGGCCATCGATACGTACCGGCACGATGGTGGCACCAGATTTGGCGGCGATAAAGGCCGCCCCGTCGTAGATCTTCATCAATGAGCCGGTCACCGTAATGCGCCCTTCCGGGAACACCACGATCGGCCTGCCCTGCTCAACCATACGCACCAGATGCTTGATGGCCATCGGTTTGGTGGGATCCAGTGGCACAAAGTCGATATAAGGCTTCAGCCAGCGCATAAACCAACGTTCCGAAATGCTGGAGTAAACGGCAAACACCGGTTTGATCGGTAAGAACAACGCCAGCAGCGCGCCATCCATGAAAGAAACGTGATTCGGGGTGATCAGCAGTTTCTGCTGCTCAAAATGCCTGGCATCGCCTTCGACACGAACACGAAACATCAGGCGAAACAGTGCACGTAACACGGTATATATCATCCCACTCTCCCTCGGGGTTGATGGCCTTAAAAATTGTCTGAGGGAAGAATACTATACGGCAGGCAAAAAAAAACCTACGCATCCGCGTAGGTTGGTGCAATTGAAAATGGCTTCAACATACAGAGTATGCCGATTGCTCACCAATCAATACCTCTGGGACATTCAATTTACCCCGCCACGCCAAACTCTCACCAGCGGCCAATCGCAACAGTCAGGCGCAAAGTGTAACCAGCGATGTAGTTTTTCCTTTGATAGACATGGTTTTGAAACTATTGCAAAACCTCAGCCGCTCCGGATCGCAGGAGCCTGCATGCTGTGCCCGTTAACCCTGGATCCGCTTGGGCGAAAAGGTGGATTTAAAAACCATAAATGCAACACTCACCACAAGTTAACGATACCAGCCCTTGCGGCGCGCGATTTTTTCCGCAAAACTGAGGAATGTAAGCGATTACCCAGGAAGTGTTGCAGATATGGCCACGATTAAGGATGTTGCCAGGCTGGCGGGTGTTTCCGTCGCCACGGTGTCCCGCGTAATAAATAATTCCCCGAAAGCCAGCGAAAGTTCACGGACCGCCGTGCTGGCCGCCATGGAAGGATTGCAGTATCACCCCAACGCCAATGCCCGTGCGCTGGCACAGCAATCCACCGAAACCCTGGGCCTGATTGTCTCTGACGTTTCCGATCCCTTCTTTGGTGCCATGGTAAAAGCCGTGGAGCAGGTGGCCTACGCCACGCATAATTTTCTGCTGATTGGTAACGGTTACCACAATGCCGAAAAAGAGCGCCAGGCCATTGAGCAACTGGTGCGTCATCGCTGTGCGGCCTTGGTGGTGCATGCCAAGAAGCTGACCGACGATGAGCTAACCGTCTGGATGCGCCAGATCCCAGGCATGGTGCTGATCAACCGTACGCTGCCTGGCTTTGAGCCCCGCTGCGTAGCGCTTGACGATCGCTATGGTGCCTGGCTGGCCACCCGTCATCTGATCCAGCAGGGCCACCAGCGGATCGCCTTCATCTGCTCCAACCACCAGATTTCAGATGCTACCGATCGATTGCAGGGCTACCTGGACGCATTGGAAGAGCACGGTATTGCGGTGGATGAGAAGCTGGTTGCCTACGGCAAGCCGGATGAGATTGGCGGCGAGCAGGCCATGACCGAGTTACTGGGCCGTGGTAAGCAGTTTACCGCCATCACCTGCTATAACGATCCGATGGCCGCCGGGGCGCTTTCGGTACTCAGTGATAACAGCGTGGACGTTCCAGGCCAGATTTCGCTGATTGGTTTTGATGACGTACTGATTTCGCGCTATCTGCGCCCACGCCTGACCACTATCCGCTACCCGGTGGTGGCGATGGCGACGCAAGCAGCAGAGCTGGCATTAGCGCTGGCCAACAACCAGCCGCTACCGGAGATCACCAATATGTTCAGCCCGACGCTGGTACGCCGCCATTCGGTCGCCAGCATCAATAACGCTTTCGAGCAAAACTAATCTAGCAGGCGGTGGTAGAGGCGCACGGGGCGATCCGGGTACTCCAGCGCCTCGCCGATGTGCTGCCAGCCATGGCGTTCGTAATAACCGCTAAACTCAGCATACAGATACAGCTCCTTGAACCCGGCCCGGCGGCTGTATTCCTGCACATATTGCTGGAGCTGCAGCCCCAGCCCGCTGCCGCGCTGGCTCTCCTCAACGTAAAGCGCGGCCAGCCACGGCGTTAAATCCTGGCGGCTGATCAAATCACAGCGCCACAGCCCCACGGTGCCTACCGGCTTGTCATCCAACAGGGCAATAAAGGTGATGGGCAAACCTTCATGCCGCAGGCTGCTGGCCACCACGCTGGCAAAAAATTCCCGGCTGTTTTCGCAGCCAAACGCCTGCCACTGCCAGTCGATAACCTGTTGCTGATGCTGCGGATAGTCCGCCAGATGCACGATACGAAACACGCTAATCCCCTCTGAAAAATGCCTTAAACGCCAGCACCGTCAGTGTACGCGAATCAATGCATGGGTGCCCCAACAACATATGTTGCTGAATTTGTAGGAGTCGAACATGTTCGACGCGATCTAACCCTATGCTAGACTCAGCAATATTTACCGCAGCGGACGTTGAAAGAGGGTAGCCATTGATGATCACCATGTTGGATGTTTCCATGCGCGCGGGGGTATCCAAAGCCACGGTTTCCCGCGTTTTAAATGGCACCGGCCAGGTGAAGAAGAGCACGCGTGATGCGGTGTTCAAGGCAATGGATGAGTTGGGCTACCGGCCAAACTTTCTCGCCCAATCGCTGGCCAATAAAAGCTCCAACAGCATTGGGCTGGTGGTATCCAATTTTGACGGCCCCTACTTTGGCCGTTTGCTGCGCCAGGCCGCCAAACTGATCGAAGCCAGCGGCAAGCACCTGATCGTCACCGACGGCCACGACACGCCAGAAGATGAATTACAGGCGGTACGGCTGCTGGCGGATCGCCGTTGCGACGCGATTATCCTGTACACCCGCTTTATGGGCGAAAGTGCCCTGATGAAGTTGCTGGAAGACCTGCCGGTTCCGGTGATGGTCATTAACCGCGATCTGCCGCAGGCTCGTGAACGCTGCGTGTTCTTCGAACAGCAACAGGCCGCCTTCAACGTGGTGGATTATCTGATCGGTCAAGGGCACCGTGAGATCGCCTGCATCACCGGGCCAATTGATACACCCACTGCCCAATCCCGCTTGGCGGGTTACCGTCAGGCGTTGGAACACCATCAGATAGCGTTCAATGATGCCCTGATCACCAACGGTGATAGTAGCGTACCTGGCGGATACCTTAGCTGTAAGGCCCTGCTGGCTAGCGGCAACGCATTCAGCGCGCTGTTTGCCAGCAACGATGATATGGCCATCGGCGCGATGAAGGCCCTGCACCAGGCTGGCAAACGCCTGCCTGAGGACGTTTCGCTGTTTGGTTTCGACGATGAGCCAAGCGCCGCCTATCTGCAACCGGCGTTATCCACCGTCTACCTGCCGATCGACGCGATGATCGAAGCGGCGATCGCCCAGGCCCTGCGTCTGATCAACGGCGAAGCGCTGCAACCGCTAACGCCGTTTGTCGGTGAGTTAAAACTGCGTGAGTCCGTGGTACCTGGCCCCTACGCTTAAATTAACTCCAGCCCGATCAATTCTTCAATCGTCTGGCGGCGACGGATCAGCCGAGGCTCACCGTTTTCAAACAGCACTTCCGGCAGCAACGGGCGGCTGTTGTAGTTGGAGGACATCGACGAGCCATAGGCTCCGGTGTCATGGAATACCAGATAATCACCGACCCGCACCTGCGGCAACGGACGGGTTTCAATACCGCCCCCCGCTTGCTGGGTAAACACATCACCCGACTCACACAGTGGCCCGGCGATCACGGTGTCTTGCAATGGTTGGTTATCAGTATTGCGGCCGTCGGCGGGCAGTAGGGAAATATGGTGATAGCTGCCATACATCGCCGGACGCATCAAATCGTTAAACCCAGCGTCCACCAGGACAAAGTGGCGGCTGCCCATCTGTTTTACCGAACGCACTTCGGCCACCAGCACGCCTGCTTCGGCCATCAGGAAACGCCCCGGCTCGATTTCCAACTTCACCGGATGGCCCAGATGTGCGGCAACTCGCTCACGTGCCCGGTTCCACAGGCCGTAATAGTGTTCGGTATTGATCGCCTCTTCCCCTTGCTGATAAGGGATAGAAAGGCCGCCACCGGCGGAAATAGCCGTAATGTCCTGCCCCAGGGCAATCACCTGCTGCACCATCGCATCACACACGCGCTCCAGGTGCTGGTAATCCACCCCGGAACCGATGTGCATATGCAGCCCGATCAGTTTCAGGCCATATTGCTGCACCTTGGCGACCGCCTGCGGCAGATCGGCATACCAGATACCGTGCTTGCTGTTTTCACCGCCGGTATTGGTTTTCTGGCTGTGGCCGTGGCCAAAACCAGGATTGATCCGCAGCCATACCGGATGCCCGGCAGACACCTGGCCAAGCTGCTCCAGCATATCGATAGAACCGGCGTTGACCGGGATTTTCAATTCACTGACGCGTGCCAGAGTGGCGTGATCCAGCACATCGGCGGTAAACACGATATCTTCGCCACCCGGCTCAAAACCGGCTTTTAACGCACGCTCGATTTCCCCCAGCGACACCGAATCCACCTTGACGCCCTGCTCGCGCATCAGGCGCAGAATATGAATATTCGAGCAGGCTTTCTGAGCAAAACGGATCACGTCAAAGTGCTGCAACTGGCTGATACGCTGGCTGATGATAGCCGCATCATAGGCCCAGACCGGGCAACCAAAGCGTTGGGGCAGCGCCAGCAGATTGGCGGCGTTCAGGGCGGTAGAGGTGTCGTTCAAGGAGCGTGGCATGGTTCGGTTCCCATAATCAAATTTTCCACCATCATGCCGCAGCGGCCACGGTGTGAAAAATATCTATTTCGCCATAGTCTATTCATTTATGATATGGTTTTTCCTCTCCGTGGAGTTTCGCCATGTATGCCATTACCCTGCGCCAGATTGAGATTTTCCACGCGGTGATGACCACCGGCAATCTGACCGAAGCGGCGGCGCTGCTGCAAACCTCACAACCGACCGTCAGCCGCGAGCTTGCCCGCTTCGAGAAGCTAATCCAATTGCAACTGTTCGACCGCGTACGTGGCCGCCTTTACCCGACGGTGCAAGGCTTGCGGCTGTTTGAAGAAGTGCAGCGCTCCTATTACGGCCTGGATCGCATCAAGAATGCAGCCGCCGGTATCCGGCAATTCCAGCAGGCGCAGCTTTCCATTGCCTGTCTGCCGGTGTTTTCCCAATCGCTGCTGCCTGCCGTGTGCAAACCTTTTGTTGATCGTTATCCGGAAGTGAGCTTCAGCGTGATCCCGCAGGAGTCACCGTTGCTGGAAGAGTGGCTTTCGGCACAGCGCCACGATCTGGGCCTGACGGAGAATACCCTGACGCCCGCTGGCACCGAGCGCATGACGCTGATGACGATGAATGAGGTGTGTGTGCTGCCTGCCGGGCACCCATTGCTTGCGAAAAGCACGCTGACGCCGCAGGACTTCAACGCAGAAAACTTTATCAGCCTGTCGAACACCGACAGCTATCGACAACTGCTGGATGCGCTGTTCCATGAACAAGGCATCGAGCGCCGGATGGTGATGGAGACCCACAGCGCCGCTTCGGTCTGTGCGATGGTCAAGGCTGGAGTCGGCATCTCGATCGTCAACCCACTGACCGCGTTGGATTACGCCAATAATGGTGTTCATGTGCGGCCCTTCAGCGTCGAGGTACCGTTTACCGTGAGCCTGATCCGCCCGCTGCACCGCCCCTCTTCCGCACTGGTCACCGCCTTTGTGCAGCACTTGCAGCAGCAGGCGCAACAGTTGCCCGCCCGCCTGGCTTCGGTTATCCAACGCTAGCGCAGCGTGGCACGCCAGCCAGGATCGGTGGCAAACCATTCCACCAGGAAATCCAGCATGGTACGCAACGTGGCGGGCATTTGGCGGCGCGAGGTGTAGATGCCGTAGATCCCCATCGTCTGTGACAAATACCCCGGTAACAGTTCCACCAACTCCCCCTTTGCCAACAGTGGCGCAGCAGAATAATAAGGTTGCATGGAGATCCCCGCACCTTGCAGCGTTCCTGCCAACAGCACCACCGATTCGTTGGCACTGAGGTTGCCACTGACCGCCACCGCCGACTTCACGCCTTGCTCATCAAAGTGCCACAGGCTTTTACCAAAGTAGGAATAGGTGAGGCAGTTGTGCAGGGCTAAATCTTGCGGGTGACGCGGGGTACCATGAGCGGCCAGATAGGCTGGAGACGCACAGATCACCGAAGCGCAGTTGGAAAGTGGCCGGGCAATCAGATTGGGATCCAGTTCATTGGTGATGCGTAGTGCCAGATCGATCCGCTCTTCCACCAGATTGACCGCTCGGTTATTCATTTGCAGATCCACCGCCACCTGAGGATGACGCTTCAGGTACTGCGCCACCGCCCCCACCAGCGCCGTTTGGCCAAGCGATTGCGAACAGGTGATTCGTAGCAGGCCACGTAAATCGTCACTCTGCTCGTTTTCCACCAGATCGATATCTTTCGCTACCGCCAGCATTTGGCGGCAACGTTCCAAGGTGCGCTCTCCGGCATCGGTCAGGCTGAGCCTACGCGTAGTACGGTGCAGCAGCCGCGCCCCGGCCCATTGTTCCATCTGCGCCAGATAGCGCGTCACCATAGCTCGCGACATTGCCAGGGTATCCGCTGCCGCAATCATGCTGCCGCGTTCGACGATAGTGACAAAAACCTCTGCGGCGGTAATGCGATCCATGATTCGCTCGATTTACGCAATGAATAATTGCTTATTATCCGGTTTTTCTCCCGTTCTATGCAACCTATCATCTGACCAACGATAACAAACACCCAAAAGGCACCTGCACATGTTTAAGAAATCATTACTGACTCTGGCCGCAACCGGCTTCGTTTCACTCAGCACCTTCGCCACTGCGGCTAATACTCTGACCCTGGAAGTGTACAACCCAGGCGAAAAGAGCGTTTTCCCGGTCTCTTCCGAGATTGTCAGCGGCCCACATGAAGTGGCGCTGATCGATGCCCAATTCCAGCGTAACGACGCGCAGGAGCTGGTGAAAAAGATTAAGGCTACCGGTAAAAAGCTGACCACGGTCTATATCAGCCATTCGGATCCGGATTTCTATTTCGGCCTGGATGTGATCAAAGCCGCCTTCCCGGAGGCAAATATCATTGCTTCACCGGAAACGATCAAAGCGATCAATGCAACCCAGGCAGGTAAACTCGCCTATTGGGGGCCGATCCTGAAGGAGAATGCGCCGAAAACCGTGATCGTGCCGCAGCCGTTGCAAGGCAGCAGCTTTAGCATCGATGGCCAGCAGGTCGAAGTGAAAGGCCTCAATGGCCCAACGCCGGATCGCACCTTTGTGTGGATCCCGTCGTTGAAAGCTGTGGTGGGTGGCGTACCGGTGGCCGGTGACAATATTCATCCGTGGATTGCGGATAATCAGACCGTCGAGTCACGCGCTCATTGGCAGCAAACGCTGGAAAGCATCAAGGCGCTGAAACCGCTGGTAGTAGTTCCAGGGCACTTCCTGCCAGGAGCGGCACAAACGCTGGAGTCGGTGACCTTTACCCACAATTACCTGACCACGCTGGAAAGTGAGTTGCCAAAAACCAAGAACTCCGCTGAACTGATCGCGGCCATGCAGCAGCACTATCCAAAACTGCAAGATGGTTCTAGCCTGGAACTGAGCGCCAAGGTACTGAAAGGCGAAATGAAGTGGCCGCAGTAAAGCGGTAGGAGCAAAAACATGACGACCCTGCATTACATTTTCGATCCGCTGTGTGGCTGGTGTTACGGTGCAGCACCGCTGGCCAAGGCCGCGCAGGCTATTCAGGGCCTGACCGTTGCCCTGCACGCCGGTGGCATGATGACCGGCAATGCCCGCCGAACCATCAACGAGGAATGGCGCAATTACGTGATGCCGCATGATAAGCGGATTGCCGGGCTAACCGGCCAGCCTTTCGGCGACGGTTACTTCAACGGACTGCTGCGAGACACCACGGCGGTGATGGACTCTGAACCACCGATCGTTGCGATCCTGGCCGCTGAACAGCTCGCCGGACGGGGCCTGGATATGCTGCACCGTATTCAGGAAGCCCACTACCGGGAAGGGCGACGTATTGCCGATGCGCCAGTGTTGGAAGCGCTGGCGAAAGAGTTGGGCCTGGATCCTGCTGCCTTTATTGCCGAGATGCGTTTGAACAGCGGCGCGCCAACGGCACAGCATATCGCCGACAGCCGCGCACTGCTCGCCAAAGTCCGTGGGCATGGCTTCCCAACCTTTGCCCTGGAGGATAATCAAGGGCGGCTATCCCAGATCCCCGTGCAGGAGTATTTGGGAAATGTTGAAGGCTGGAAAGCATTACTGAAAGATGCCGTAAAATAAATCTGCCGGGGCGAGCACATGTTCGCCCCGAACATAGTTGTAACAATTTCATTTTGTGTTGTGATTTGCCGCCGCGCCAAAGACGCCTTCGCCTTACGCTACTCAACGTTACTAGCGCTCGTTTTATCTCTGCTGTATTGCAAATAATGAGCCACGTCAAAACTGCTTACATGTGGCGGTTTGTTTGTTACCAACCTCGTGCCCATGCTAGAAGAAAACGATACCTTCTGGATTTTTATGAACACGAGCACCACACAAAAACAAGCCGTCTGGCAGTTGATCAAACCCTTTTGGGTTTCGGAAGAAAAATGGCGCGCCTGGGCGATGCTGATCGCCATCGTGGGCCTATCCCTGGGGCTGGTTTATATCAGCGTGCTGATCAACCAGTGGAACCAGGTGTTCTACGATGCCCTGCAGAATAAAAACTACCCGGTGTTCAAAGCCCAGCTGTGGCGCTTTACCTATCTGGCATTATCTTTCATCGTGCTGGCGGTCTACAAAATCTACCTGACCCAGGGCCTACAGATGCGCTGGCGGCGCTGGATGACGGAAAAATTTATGGGCAAGTGGCTGGCGCACCAGGCCTATTACCATACCGAACAACAGCAGATTATCGATAACCCCGATCAGCGTATCTCTGACGATCTCAACGTCCTGACCCAGTACACCTTATCTTTGTCGCTCGGCCTGCTCTCCAGCCTGGTGACACTCTGTTCGTTTATTACCATTCTCTGGCATATCAGCGGGCCGATGACCTTCGTGATCGCCCAGCATGCCATTACCCTCCCAGGCTATATGGTGTGGTTTGCCCTGTTGTACGCGGTACTGGGATCCTTACTGATCTGGTGGGTCGGCAAGCCTCTGGTTATGCTCGGCTTTAATCAGGAACGTTATGAGGCGAACTTCCGTTTCGGGCTGATCCGTATTCGTGAAAATAACGATGCCATCGCGCTGTATCACGGTGAACCACGAGAGAAACAGCAGCTAAGTAACCGCTTTGAGGCCATCCGCAGTAACTGGTGGTCGATCATGCGTATTACCCGGCGGCTGAATATCGCCAGTAATTTCTACAGCCAGTTTGCCATTGTCTTTCCGCTGCTGGTGGCGGCGCCACGCTATTTCTCAGGTGCGATCCAAATGGGCGGACTGATGCAAATCTCCTCCGCATTCGGCCAGGTGCAAGGGTCGCTGTCGTGGTTTATCGACGCGTTTACCGATCTGGCCACCTGGAAAGCCTGCGTTAACCGTCTGGCTGGCTTTAACGCGGCGGTGGACGAGGTGCATAACCAGAGCCGCGGTATCAGCCTGCAACAGGAAGACCACTCACCGCTGATGCTGCGCGATGTTGGCCTTACGCTGCCCGATGGACAGCCTCTGTTAAGTGCAGCAACCATGACGCTGAAACGCGGCGAGCGCGTGCTGGTCGTTGGCCCTTCTGGCTGTGGTAAATCAACGCTGCTGCGTGCCATTGCCGGGATCTGGCCTTACGGCTCCGGTGAAATCGGCCTGGATAATCACCTCACGACGCTGTTCCTACCGCAGCGCAGCTATATCCCGATCGGTACGCTGCGTGAAGCGCTGAGCTATCCGCATCAGGATAAAGACTACAGCGATGAGCAGCTGTTGAAAGTCCTGGAAAACTGCCGGCTGAAACACCTGCAACGCTGGCTGGATACCAGCGCCAACTGGAGCCATCGCCTTTCACCGGGCGAGCAGCAGCGATTGGCGTTTGCCCGTGCGATCCTTACCCGCCCGGATGTACTGTTCCTGGATGAGGCCACCAGCGCGTTGGATGATGAAACCGAGCAATTGATGTATTGCCTGCTGGTTGACGAACTGCCGGAGGTCACGCTGGTCAGCGTGGCACACCGCAACAGCGTGGCGAAATATCATCAGACCTGCTGGCGTTTCAGCCGTAATGAAAATGGCCCGGCCCAGATGGCGCTTAGCCCGTTGCCGATGCCGAGTTAGCCTCAATAGCTCCTCTCACTCCCCCCTTTGGAAGGGTTGGAGTGAGAGGGCACCTGATTAAATCCCATCAGCCTCGGCGTTGGCGCATTTCACCTTACGCCGTTCATGCCACAGGCTGGTCAAGCCACGTTTGCCGCAGGCCAGCGCCATGTCACGGAACTCGGTCAGGCTCAGCCCTTCACGCTCCAGCATCATTTCGGCAGCCAACTGCATATTAACCCCGGTCAGCACCTCACAGTTGCCATGCGCATCGGCCAACTCGCAGGCACTACGGAAAGGCGATCCCCCCAACATATCGGTAAGGAACACCACGCCGTCCGCTTGCTCTACCGCTTGCAGCGCGGCACTCAACTCCACTTTCAGCTCCGCCGTCCCCATATGGACAGGGAAGTCCACCGCGATACAGGCAGGCTGTTCTCCTACCACCTGTTCTACCGCCTGCAGCAGGCCACTGGCGAAGCCGCCGTGGCCGGTAATGACAATTCCTGGCATGTTCTCTTCCTCACAGCAAACCGATAAATTTACCCACTACGCCGATCACCACCGTCACACCGATCAGTTTCACCGGTGAGAAACCGCGCTTCATCAGGAAGAACACCAGCAACGTGAAACACAGCGGCAACAGGTTGGGCATCAACTTATCGAGCACGTCCGTTTGCAACGCCACGGTGGCCTTACCGGCATGCATGATCAGCGGCGTAGAAAGATGTACATAAGAGGCCACCAGCGCACCGATGACCGTCATGCCCACGATCGACGCCGCATGGGATATTCGTTTGGTATGGGTTTTCAACAGCGTCAGCGCACTGGTACCCGCCTGATAGCCATAGTGCGCCAGCCCAAAGCGCAACCCGAAGTGGAACACGTTGAACAACAGCAGGAACACTATCGGCCCAAACAGGCTGCCTTCCAGCGCCAGAGATGCCCCGATGCCCGCACAAATCGGCAACAGCGTCAGCCAGAACAGCGCATCACCAATGCCTCCCAACGGCCCCATCAGCGCCACTTTCACCGCTCGAATGGTGGAGACTTTCTCCTTATTTTGCTCCATCGCCAGTACCAACCCCGATAGGAAGGTAACGTCGAAGGGATGCACGTTGATAAACTCCATATGCATCTTCATCGAATTCGCCAGATCCTGAGGATTGCGGTGGATCTTGCGCAAGCCCGGGATCAAGGTGTACAACCAGCCACCGGCCTGCATACGTTCATAGTTGAATGATGCCTGCAGTAACAGCGAACGCCAGGCCATGCGGTTGATATCACTGCGCGTCAGCGCCTCTGCCGGGCGGCTATCAACGTAGTCGTCCTGCTCTACCTGGCTGGTGGCCAATGCCTGTTCCAGGCGTTTTGCTGCTTTTTGCGCCAGCAGATCGTCAGAGTCATTAAATGCCATCTTCAGCGTCCTCCGGTTGAACAGGCTTCCTGGTCACATCCGCATCTGCCCGTTGACTGTTAAAGAAATCGATCAGCGCGATCGCCAATGCCCCCAGTGCCACCGCCAAGATCGGCAGCTTAAGGAAAGTCACCGAAATAAAGCCGAGGATGAAATACGCCACGTAGGTTTTCTTCATCATCACTTTCATCAGCAGTGAGAAGCCGATCGCCGGCATCATACCGCCCGCCACCGCCAGCCCATCCAGCAGCCAGGTCGGCGCTTTCTGCACCATGGCGCTGGCCGCATCGGCACCGAAGTAAATCGGCAAAAACGCCACCACAAAATAGAAAACAAACAGGATACTGATGCCGAGGTAGTTCACTCGCTCAACGCCACGCCAGTTCAGTTCCTGCACCATGCGATCGCAGCGGTGCATCATGGGTGAAAATGCGGTGAACAGCAGCGTGATGCAGCCCTGTACCGCAATGGCGAACGGCACCGCCACGCCAATGGCCACCTTGGGATCGGCCTTGGTGAGGATGGCAAACGCCGTGCCGACCACCCCGCCGATAACCACGTTAGGCGGCTGCGCACCGGCCAGTGGCACCATGCCCATCCACACTAGTTCCAGCGTCCCGCCTACCAGCAAGCCGGTAGTGACATCCCCCAGGATCAGGCCAACCAGCGGCCCCATCACTACCGGGCGGTGGAAGTGGGTCAGGCCGTCAAACAGGTCGACCCCGGCCAGCCCCGCGAGTAATGCAATCAATAACGCGTCAGTTAACATGCTTCCCCCTGCGCTCAAGCGAGCAGTTTGCCTATCGCTTCACCGGCTTCATCCGGCACTCGGCGCACCTCGCAGGCTACGCCCAACGCCGCCAGCTCACGAAAGGCGGCAATATCATCGTCATCCACCGAGACCGTTTTGTGGATTTGCCGTTTCCCTGCGGCGAAGTGCATATTGCCAACGTTGACAAAAGTGATGGGCACTCCGCCCTGCACCAGTTTCAATGCGTCCTGCGGCGTTTTGCACACCAGAAAAATCTTTTGCCGATCCGCCGCCTTATGGATCACGTCGATGGTTTTTTGCAGGGTGAAGTACCGAGTCTGCACGCCTTCCGCCACCACCATGTCCATCAGGTTTTGCTGTACCGGATCGGCGGCGGCGTCATCGTTGGCCACTACCACCAGATTGGCTCCCAGCGTGTTGGTCCAGGTCACCCCTACCTGGCCATGCACCAGGCGATTATCGATACGGGTCATCAGAATATTGGGCATATCAGCGCACCTCCGGGTAACAGGCTGAGTGGTAGTCGTCGAGCACCTGGGTAATTTTGTGGATCACCCAATCTTGCGGATCCTGGCTCAGCTCGCCGGCATTCAAGGCCCGTGCCTGATCGGGTAAATACTGGCTGAGTAAGGCCAGCGGGATTGGATTGCTCCGTAGATTGTCCATCAGCGCATCCACGGCCTGCTGGACCTGTGGCTGCGGCCAGTAATAGCGCACACGATCGCTCAGGCTGTAGTGCCGATCCAGATACTGTTGATGCGGGCTGCCGTGATAATAGCGGCTCCACTGCTGCGGCTGTTCGCGCATCACCTGTTCAAGCGTGGCGCACAGCTGGGCCGAACGATGCTCCCCTAACCATTCACGTTCGATACGATCGAGGGCAAACAGCGCCTCACGCAGCGCAAAAGTGAGCGCAGGGCCAACTTTGAGAATGGCGAAATGGTCACGCACCAGCTGCGAATAAGCCTTCGGTGCCTGGTAGTCGGTCGAGTGGGCCTCATACAGCAACCCCGGTTGGCGTTCGATAAAGCGGCTCAACGCCTGCGCCGCCTGCGGTTGGTAATGTTCGACGCTGTGATGGTCGAACTCGACGCCGGGTTGCACCACCAAGGCGATCACTCGTGACCATACGCTGCTCAGTTCTGCCTGCTGCCAGGCATGACGGTGCGCCTCTAACGTGACGGAGACTGCCTGTGGCGTAGTCACCTGGATGCCTTGCAGCGTTTCCTGCGCACCGCCCGGCACTGGCACTTCGGTTCCGATCACATACACCGGAGCTTCACCACCCGCTTGCTGCCAGGCTCGTTCCGCCACTGCGCACAGGCGAGCCGCACGCTGCGCCACCACTTCATCTCCCAACGGGGTGGGATCGTCAGAGCAGGACATGGAGCAGTCGAGATGGATTTTGCGAAATCCGGCGCGCACATAGTCGTCAATCAAGGTTTCGGATAGCGCCATCGCCTCTTGTGCCGGGCGCTCTTGCCAGGCGTTAGGGCCAAGATGATCGCCCCCCAGCCAAATAGCGCTCCTTGGCAACCCGATGTCATCCGCCATCTGCCACAGCGCATCACGAAACTGTGCGGCGGTCTGGCCGGTGTAGCCGCCAAACTGGTTAACCTGGTTTGACGTCGCCTCGATCAATACCGGCGTGCCACGTGCCTTTGCTTGCCGCAAGGCGGCCTGCAATACCCAAGGATGCGCGGAACAAACGGAAAATATCCCCACCGGCTGGCCGGCCTTGTGCTGCGCTACCAGTTGTAACCACTGCTGCATGAATCCCCCATGATGGCACCCTATTCGCGATCGGCTATCACCACATCTACGCCTAAATCGCTGAGCGCCTGCTGATAATCTTGTGGAAGACGGCTATCTGTGATCAGCCGATGAATTTGCCCGACTTCGCGGATCATGCAAAAGCTCTTGCGACCAAACTTGCTGGCATCCGCTACCGCGATAATTTCGCGCGCCACCTCGCACATCACACGATTGAGGTGTGCCTCACCGGGATGAGGCGTAGTGATCCCCGCAACCAGATCGAAACCGTCGACGCCCAGAAACAGTTTGTCGAAGCGGTACTGGCGCAATTGCTGCTCGGCAGCCGGGCCATAGAGCGAATAGGAGTTCTGCCGGACGCTTCCCCCCAACACCATCACTTCCACCCCGTCGTAGCCTGAAAGCTCATAGGCAATGTTCAGCGCATTGGTCATCACCACCAGATCGCGGCGCGGTTTCAACCAGGGCACGATCTGGGCCGTGGTGGAACCGGAGTCCAGGATCAGCGCATCACCGTCCCGCACGTAGCTTGCCGCTCGGCAGGCAATCTGTGATTTCACATCTCGGTTCAAGCGCCCCTTGTCGTGTAATGGGCGATCGAAGGCAAACTGCTGGTTGAGCATCGCCCCACCATAGGCACGCAGCGCACAGCCTTTGCGTTCCAGAAAGCGCAGATCGTTGCGGATCGTCACCGTGGAAACGGCAAACTGTTTGCTGAGCTGTTCCACCCGCACGCTTCCGTGCTCGCAGAGCAGATCGATAATGTGTTCACGTCGTTTAGCGGTGTTCACTGGCATGAGCAATAGGTCCTCAGGTTTCCGGTTATGGCCGGGAGATGATGGCTTTCGCTCTACTGCGGCGGTATTACAACAAAGCGAAAGCAATGAAATTGTGATCGGGGTTACAGGGCAGTTTTAGCAGCAAATGGGGGTAAAAAGCTTTCGGATCGAAATGAAATGAAACTATTTTCTCGGCGGGCGCGAGAAAAGTGAAATCTGCCGCAGGCCGATAGGGCGGCAGGTTAAGAGTATGTGAAAAATAGCACAGTGAAAGCGGCTTTGGCGGGCAGCAGCGAAAAGGCTTTTCTTTCCTTAGGTGATCAACTTCACAAAACTGTTAATTGGTTCAGTTTAGCCAACCGACACCCAGGTGAGTCACCAGACCGACAATCACCAAAATCACGATCACGGCGATGGTGTAAAGCACGATACGGCGGGGGCTGTAGAAAGAAGACATAGCGATTCCTCACAATAAGTTTACTGCCGTTACTATCCGTTATGGCGGGCAATGCTGCCAGCAATAATTTCCCTCGCGTTGATCAAAGCCACCTGGAGGGTGCCAAGTGCGGTTTCCTTAACCTCTTGTCAGGCGAGGCGATCTTTCCTAAACTGGCGCGTAGATACTGGCAGCCCTGCCAGTACGTAAGCGTTAACGTCAATCAACGCATCTCGTCATGCAGTAATGATTGGCTGCATGCCTGATGCGAGGATCCCATGCCCCAACCCGAACCATCCGCACATTGTGTTGTTAAACGCAGCCGTTTGACGCGTTTCTTATTGCTGGCCGGCATCATGCTGGTGGCAGCTAACCTGCGCGCCCCTTTAACCAGCGTAGGCCCGTTACTGGAACAGATCCAGCACCAACTGATGCTTTCTGCCACCGCCGCCGGGTTACTCAATTCCCTGCCGCTGATCCTGTTTGCGGTGTTATCGCCATTAACGCCGTCGCTGGCCAAACACATTGGGATTGAACGCACACTCGGGCTGGCGCTAATGCTGCTGGTCGCCGGGATCGTGCTACGTTCACAACCGTGGGATGGCATGCTGTGGTTGGGAACGGTGTTGATCGGCGCTGCCATCGCCTTTGCCAACGTGGTGCTACCAACACTGGTAAAACGCGATTTTCCTCATCGGGCTGCGGTGATGATCAGTACCTATGCGGCCGTGATGTCACTGGTGGCCGCTATCGCCTCCGGCATGGCGGTGCCGTTAGCGGCATTCAACGATAACGGCTGGCGTTTTTCACTGCTGTGCTGGAGCCTGCCGGCGTTTATCGCGCTGGCGATCTGGCTACCCCAACTGAAGCGCAAACCCATCCCGGTTCCCCGAACCGGCACGCCGGTGGCCGCAGAAACCTTTCGCTCCCCCTGGAGCAGCGCCCTGGGTTGGCAGGTGGCCCTGTTCATGGGGCTGCAATCCATCACCTTCTACACCATTATCGGTTGGTTCAGCGCCTTTGCCGCCAGCCACGGCACCTCACCGCAGCAGGCGGGGTTCGAGCTGTTTGTTTATCAGATCGTGGCGATCGCCGCCAACTTTGTGATGGTGTTCGCACTGCCACGCGCACGCGACCAGCGGGGGATCGCACTGGTCAGTTCGCTGTTGATCTTTATTGGCGTCGGCGGATTGCTGTTGCTGCCTGCCCACTCGCTTATCTGGCTGATATTTGCCGGGCTGGGGGCGGGGAGTTCACTGGTGCTGGCGCTGTCCTTCTTTGGCTTGCGCAGCCAGCACCATCATCAGGCAACGGTGCTGTCAGGGATGGCACAATCCATCGGCTATCTGCTGGCCGCGCTGGGGCCGACCTTGTTTGGCCTGGTGCATGATTTGACCCAAGGCTGGACGGTGCCGTTGACGATTTTGCTAGGGTTAACGCTGCTACAGATGCTGTTCGGCATCTTGGCCGGGCGTCGCAAGATTATCGGCTGAACCAGGCATGGCATGATCTTCTCCCAGCCAAAGATCCTCGATAAAGCGCTGTTGCCGCTCATTGAGTTGCCAGGATGGCGGAAATCTTAGCGTTTCCGCTAGTAGAACCTCTGTGGTGGGAATGAGTGATTGATTGTCCATCGGCGCGTTCCTGCTCCCCTGGCTACCCTGTTGCCAATTGAAATCGGTACCACGAGCGCAATGCCATGTACCGTTTTCCCCTAGACACAGAGTAAATCATTGGCGGCGATTTTGATTATCGGTATAAACAATCACTCCACAAGCCTAGGCCTATGGGACGACAGATATTCCTCAACCGACTCGTCATGTCGGGGCGAATATTAGCGCCCCGACAAATTCAGCAATTCAATCAAGCTGGCTAACGGAGTCCCGGCTCGCCTGGTGGCGCTCATCCCCAATCAGTTCGCTCAGATGCCCATCTCGCATTTGCAGCAGGCGATCAGCATGTTCAAAGTAATGGTCGTCATGGCTGATAGCAAACACGGTTTTTCCCATTTCGCGCAGTTGCGGCAGTAACTCGCGGTAGAAAGTACGGCGGAACTGAGGATCCTGATCCGCCGCCCACTCATCCAGCAGTAAAATATCCCGCTTTTCAGCCACCGCTAACAACAGGGCCAGGCGCTTGCGCTGCCCTTGCGACAGTTGTGGATTAGTGACGCGCGTACCGTCGAACTCCAATTTGCTTTTCATCTTCAGGCGCTGCAACCAGGTTTCCACCAGTTCGGCGTCCGGTTGTTCTCCTTGCGGCCCCAACAGATGGTGAAACTGGTGGAAATCCGTAAAGATGGCAGAGAACAGGCGGCGATAATCTTCACGATCGGCAACCGTAATCGGTTGACCATCCAGCAGGATCTGCCCACTAACGGGCACATACAGCCCAGTGAGCAGCATGGCCAGCGTCGATTTACCGCTACCGTTGCCGCCAATCAGGAACACCAGTTCGCCACGCCGTAACGTCAAATTGATCGGCCCAACCGCAAACCCTGATTGCTGTTCACCCGCCGCATAGTGGAATGCAACGTCGCGCAGTTCCAGCGTTTGCCACGCGCGAGCCTTTGGAGCCGGAAATGCCGGCTCATAGTCCGCCAGTTTGAGCGTCTTCACTTTATTGAAGGCCACTTCGGCCGCAATCAGCGTCGGGAATGCCCCAACCGCCTGTAATAAGGGGGTACGCAGGAACAATAAGGTCAGGGAATAGGTCGCCGCCACCGTGGTATTCGCCCAGCCCAGGCTGTTTGCCATATAGAACACCAGGCCGATGGCGCCCAGCATCATGATATTCGACCAGTTCACGGCGCTAAGGTGGAAAGTATCTGCGCGGATAATATGGTAACGGTAGTCACCGGCATCGGGCTGGTAAGCCTGCTGGAATAGCATTTTTGCCCGATCGCGGTTCAGCGCCAACTCTTTACGCCCATCGATCGCCGCTTGATAATGCAGATAGAGCCGCTCTTCCGCTTCGCGCACGCTGCTCAGGTGGCTATAAACCCGCGAGACCAGATACCAACTCCCCAAAATGGTGACCGTCACCCATATCGCTGTCACGCCCAGCATGGCAGGCGACAACCAGCCCAGATAGGCAGCCGATCCCAAGGTCAGGATCACCCCCTGAACCAACTCCGGTAGGCGGACAAAAGCAATGGTGATATTGCGAATATCGCTCGACAGGCTAGCCAGCAGTGAGGCACTACCCAACTGCTCCAACCGTTCAATATGGGTATCCAATATTCGCTTCACCAGTTGGCCACGCAGCCGGTAAACAAAATAGTGCCCCAACGAGGTCAACGCCAACTGAGAGCCGAGCGTCACCGCCATCAATAGGGCCAACAGGCCGAGAAACTGCGGCAACACCACTAGCGGGTTACCCGCCGCGCCCATCAGTTGCACGTTAATAAATGCAATGATGCCAATCCCCAACGCCGCACTGGCCATGGTTAACGCCATTACCGCCAGAAACGGCCAGCGATACTGCTGGAACACCACCCGTAACAACTCCATCAGAAACCCTATTCAAAAATCATGCACTGGCGGGCATTGTAGTTGGCGAAAGCGTGATATCAATAACAATTCTCATTTTGTTGGGTGAGCAGATGATGCCCCTGGCCTGGCCGTGCAGGCCAAACGCGGGGCGATGACTAAAGAAAATAGAGGGCTAGCAGCTGCTTATCGGGCTAAAAAACATTATTAACGCAATAATAAAAATCTCAAAAATAGGCATAAACCCAAAGATGTTCAAGTCGCTTTAGATAAACAGCTAACCGGTTAGATTAGATAAATCATTTCTAAATATACGGTTTCCAAACCTATCCAACAGGGCTTCCTGATGATCAAGTGAGTTGATTTTTTCTTAATAAATAACCGTTAACCCCCCTTCAACCCTAGTAATAAGATAATGCTGTAGGATTAACCCCGCAGTAACACTGCTATTTTGTTTGCTGATAAGGGTATTCAATGTTTAAATGAATATACCATCCGTCATATTTGCTTTATTTAACTTAGGGATAAGAGAATGACAAAACGCAAATATCTCAGCCATATTGAAATTGAGAGAATGATCTCCGCCGTCCCGGACGGCGTCAACGGTTGCCGCGATCGTTGTATGCTGTTGATGTGCTTTATTCATGGATTACGCGTCAGCGAACTACGGGGACTGCGGCTGGAGGATATTGACCTGGCTACCAACCGCTTACACGTATCCCGCCTAAAGAACGGTTTTTCGGTCCAGCATCCTATTCAAATCCGTGAGCGTATCGCGCTGAGCCGCTGGCTGGCAAAGCGCCCGGGCTACCTGGAACCTGATAGCCCCTGGTTGTTTCTTTCTCGCCACGGTGGGCAAATTTCACGCCAACAGCTTTACCGATTAATAAAGTCCTACGGTGAATTAGCCGGTATCGACGTCCAGGTCCATCCCCATATGCTACGCCATTCCTGCGGCTATGCCCTGGCAGATAGAGGGATAGACACCAGACTCATTCAAGATTACCTGGGCCATCGCAACATTCAAAACACCGTTATTTATACTGCCAGCAATGTTGAACGCTTTCGGGTAATACATATTTAACCCAACGCAGGCCACCGATTAACACTGGCACCGCATTTTTTACTTCGCGGGTGTAGCTAGCTGTGTAACAGCCAATATTCTAACGTTATATATCATAGTCGATCACGATGGGATATCAGGGGCTGACCTTTATTGCCATAAGCCAAGCTTGGCGGCACGATCATCTTGATACTGCCGTGATTTGGCCGCTTGGAGATCGCCGGTCAGAATATCCATGGATAGCGGCTCAGTAACTGGATGATCGAGGTACCGTTCCGTCAGCTCTGCGGTATGCCCCGCCATACTTGATGACAGCACGGCGGGGCATCAAGCGATTTCCAGCCATCAATCACAGGCAAACTGCTGGCTAATGTTTTTTCTCAACGAGAACAGTTCGCTGTCGTTTTTAACCTGTAGTTTGCGCATGGCATTACATTTGTGCGCGCTGATGGTCTTGATGCTGCGTTGTTGCAGTTCAGCAATTTCCCGCAGGCTCATCCCGTTGAACAAGAACGACAGAACATCATTTTCGCAGCGGGTCAGATGATGCAGGCTTGAAACATCTTCAGGATCGCTACGCGCCAGGTAAGAGCCGATCAATGGACTCAATACGCGCTCACCGTTAAATACCCGGTGAAAGAACTCTCCGACCAGTGGCAATTCATCCCCACGGGACACCACGCTGATATTGGCCACATCAAGCAGCTTGCACAGATCCTCGCCTGTCTGGCTGCGGGTGTAAACAATGACCCGTAACTCAGGCTGCTGCGCACACAAATTCAGTAGAACTTCACGGCACTGCGCGATGGTTTCATTCAGGCCATTGAGTTCGGTGATGAGAATATCGACAGGTTGGTACAGCAACCTTTCGGCAACCGCAGCCATGCTGGTTTCCTGCACGATAATCTCATTGGCGACGTTAAGCGTGCCAATAAAGCAAGACAGCCCAGTAAGTGTGAGTGGGCTGCGATCCATTAATGCCAAGCCAAGCGGCTTTTGTGACAACGGTTGCATAGACGACTCCTGTATAAATATCTCGTTGATTCCATCCAGAGAATAAGTGCATAGCGATATCAAAGGTTAGCGGGCAAACACCGGGCCGGTCTTTGCCATCCACTTGCCTTGCAAATAAAGTTCACCATCATTCTGAAAGCCCAGCTTGTGCATCGCATTACGCTTGTGGGTGCTAACGGTGCGGACATCACGGTGCATCATCAACGCCGCGGTGGTCACGCTTTTGCCTGAAAACAGGTGTGTCAGCACATCCAGTTCACGGGACGTCAAGGCTTTGCCAATAGCAGACTGACTGCTCAACAATTGCCGCACCTTATGGCTATAGCTGCGACACCCCGACAAGACCTGCTTTACGCATTGCGCCAGCGCAACTCCAGGCTCCTGTTTGAGCACCAGCCCTTTGATGCCTGACGCGGTCAGCAATTGCAGCACCCGAGGATCGTCAAGAGCGGTACACACAATCATCGCCGTGGCTGGCCAATGCTCCAGGCACTGTGCAATCAGCCTTAAACCATCCAGAACCGACTCTTCTTCACCACACAGTTCCATAATCAACAGCCGGGCCGGGCGGTGGCGCATCAATCCAGGGATTTGCTCCAGATTACTGACCCGTTGTACCTCGTCCGTCAGGCCACAGGACTGGGCCAAAATATTACGCATTCCAAGTGCAGTGATGGGGCAAGATTCCATTACAATCACACCGTCCCCTTTTAACCCATTAGGGCTGGGGGAATGCGCACTCCCTCTCTGATAAGTATGAACCATTGTCATATTGAACCTCCCATTTCTGCTAAATACCCTTTTTTACTTCCTTGATAAATTGGTGTGCAAAAATGTCATTCCCTCTCATATATATGAGGGTTATCTCTTCTTATTTTTATTGATCAAACAACACATTGAAAATATAGCCAGCTATCAAAAATTAATAAGCCCCAGGCAATTAACTCAACAGACACAGGTAAAGCTAAAGCGGCCATAAAAAAATGGGGCCAGGTTTTCTTATGGCTAGAGGGTATTACTGGTGATTACTGATAGGTAAGAGCCACCTGCACAACCCCCTCAATACTGCCTGGGGTTGCCCCACCGTTAGTGCTAAAAGCGCGCGCCTTCAGCGGGAAGCTCGCCTTGTTGGTGGAGTGATCGACAAGCACGGTCATATCACTGCCGCTGCCCAACCGGCGATTAGCTCCTGATGTACTCCCATCAACCATTTCAATCTGCACAGCACCGGCAGGATTGGCCGCGGCGTTCTTATACAAATCCGCGCTTTCATCCGCTGCCGTACCGGTGAATGTCGCAGTAACGTCAGTGGTTGAAACGGGGCAATCACTCAGATCCAGGCTGAAACTCTCCCAATCGCTCCCCGCCCCCGCGGTCAGAGTATGTGCCTTAACTTCCCCCAGATCGACATTGACATCGCCCCCCACGGCATCGACCGTACACGGCGAAGCTTTAACCGTACCGGTAATCTTTATGCGTGCATCGACCGCCGAAGCCGAGCAACTGATCCCCATACCACCGAGAGCCAGGCACAATGCAGTCGTTTTAAAAATTGCTTTCATATCCATAATAAATATCCTTCTCCATTTTAATTAAACTTACTTTCGCAGAAAGTCCGAGCTTTCCGATGCAAACGGGATTATTCCATTTTTACCGTAATAGTCGCGGTTGCCTCAAAGTCTCCAACTTTCGGTGCTTTGCCGGTCGTGCTGATAGGGTAGATGTTCAATGTCGTCTGACTATCACTATCGATATTACCCAAGCCATTCATTTCCATAGACAGTTTGTCCCCAGGCGAAATAACCTGGGTATTTCCGCCACGTTTTTCTTCAATTCTGATCGCAATATCATCATTATCCGACGTCACCGAACCATTAGTGGTGGTGGTCTTCAGGGCAGTAGGATCATGAGGATTCACCTCCCCCTCAAACAGCAAGCTGATTTTTGCGCGTGTCGATAGGTTGGTGCACTCCAGATACAGGGTTTCTTCATGTATCTGGACGGTACTTGGCTTTTGGCCTTTATCTTTAAAATCGGTGGACATAATGCTGCCAAAGGGCACGGTAATCATTGGGTTTTTAAGTTCGCATTTTTGCGGCACGGTGATCTTACCGCTCATGCTCACTGACGCCGTTGGCCTGTTCCCCCGGCCTACATTGGGATCCGAATTAATATAGACATCCAACAAGGGAGAATGGGTTATTGTCGAGGTGCCAATGACCGCCTGTCTGAAATAGAGATGAACCAAGCCTTGTGCACCACTATCATAGAGTACGCCCTTACAATCCTGAGGCCGGTTAAAAAAACCGTTCCCCCTCCATCCGTTGCCGGGGAAAGGCACAGGGAAATATTTATTGACGGCACCGGCAATATACACGTCCATAGCTGCAGAAAAATCATCGCTACCGCTCAATGAATAGAACTGCCTGCTACCATCCCCATCCGGCAGAGGCGCCCCCCTAGGGACAGCCATAATAAACGACTCTTTCATCCGAGTTTCACTACCGCAGTCGCAGTTGACCAGATACCCGTCCCCCTCGTTCTGCCACACATTTTCGGCCTTATTCACCTCATAAAAAGTCTTGCCAGCCGTGTTCTTATCCGGATGGTCGAACAGCTGATTAAAGGTAAAGTGATAACCCATAGTCGAACCTGCAGGTTCGCACTGCCCGATGGCTGCCTGCGCCGACGGCAGGATCCCCAACCCTAAGGCGATAACTCCCCCGATTGCTGAATAATGCACTAACGATTTCCATTTATTCATCATTAAAGCCTTTATAAACATTGGCCATTCATCAGACGGATCCCGGCGCTATCTTTTTGCTCCGGCACACTGTAAGACACTTGGCATTGTTGCGACGCGGCGTTGCCCCATTTGACCAGCAACTTGCCACTACCAGCCATCCCTGAGAGGAACACCTGACCACCGTCACCGACGATGCTGCCGTTATCTCCCCCATTGCTATCGGTTACGGTGGCACCGAACGGTACTGGCGCACCGCCCTGCCTCAACAGGGTCATCAATACCCGTTGACCGATATTAGGTTTGAACTCGGCACGCACTATGGCACCACGGGTTGGGATCACCGTCTGACTGGTTATCGTCATATCGACATCATCCGGCAGAGTAGTGGTGTTTATCGCAATATTGTTTTTGCGATATACCGTGGCATAAGGCACTACGGCATAGCCACGCCAGTCGGTAGTCACCCCTGATTGGTTGGCTATATTGACACCCTTGGCTCCCGGTGCTTTCACCAGCACCGCCGTCTCATTCATCTGTTGCGAGAGTGTCAAGCCGTCTTCGTGCAAGAGGATCCCGCCCTGTACCCCGTAGTTGAGGCGTTGATCGGAACGGTTATAGCCATACCCCACATTGACTCTGCCCAAGCCGCCACGATAGCCAAGGCTGCTATTGCCGTAAGCCCCGACTCCCTGGCTGGTGTAGCCCTGGCTGACGTTATAGCTCAGGTTATTACTGGGTAATGCGGTACCATTAAGGCCGACTGAGTTACTGGTGTTACCTTTGCGGCTGGTATTCAGGTTGTAACTTGCATAGCTGTCAGACAGCCTTCCGCCCAATGGCATGCTGATATTGAAGGCGAGAATATGGTCGTCGTAGTTGACGCGTTCGCCGCTGCTGTCATAACCATCTCTGCTGAAGGTATAGTTCAGGCCATAGCTGATGCTGTTCCAGCTATTGTTATAGCCAACGCTTACCGACTGGTTACGGCGCCGATCGTTCCAGTAATCCTCGTTGTACAGACTGAGCGACAGTGAACCTGCACCTTCCCATAGCGCCTGGCTCATCGACAGTTCAGCACGACTCTTCTTGTGATTCTGACTTTGTGAAGTTTTGCCGCCGGTATAGGTATTTAACGTTTCCTGCAGGGTATAGAACCCCGCCGTCGAGTAACGATAGCTGGCCAAGGTGAAGCTGGTACCCGTTTCGACAAAGTTCTTGCCGTAACGCATACGCCACGATTGGCCACGCTCTTTGGCAGCAAATTCAGGTTTAGACCAAGCCTGGGTAACATCGGTAGAAAACGCGCCGATAACCCCCATGTTTTGCCCCCAGCCGAAAGCCAGTGCCTGATATTTGCTGGCGGCCTGCACGCCGCCGTAGAGGGTGGCGCCCCTCGGCAAGCCGTAGATCGCCGTGCCTTGAGTAAACAGCGTATCATCCACGTTACTGTTGGATGAACGATATTGGCCGCTGGTCAGGCTATATTTGAAACGCCCTTGCCGCTGTAACACCGGGACGGAAGCAAACGGCACCACTAGCCTTTGCTCGCTGCCATCGCTCTCTTTAATGCTCACTTGCAGATCGCCGCTGCCCGCCGTCGGGTAGAGATCGCTGATTTCAAAGGCCCCTGGCGGCACATAGCTCTGATAAATGACATAGCCGTTCTGGCGAACGGTGACCTGAGCGTTACTGCGGGCAATACCGCGTACCGTCGGCGCATAACCCCTCAAACTCTCTGGCAGCATGTCATCATCCGAGGCTAACTGACCACCACGAAAAGGCACGCTGTCAAACACCTCACTTTGAGAGGAGCTGTCACCCAGTATCAACTGGCTCTTCAGCGCCACGATGTCGCGTTGTAAATAGGTATTGATGGAATCCCAGTGGCTTTCGCCATCAGAGTCACGATTCCAGGTTGAGTAGTTACGCAGACGCCAGGCGCCGAGGTTGACCCCTGAACGCAGGTTGAGATAATAGCTATTGCTGTCCGAGCTGTTACTGCTTCGTGCCCAGCTGTTGGCACCGCTAAAGTTATAGTTAACCAACAGCGCCGGTATTCCCTGATCCCATTGGTCTGGCGAAACATAGCCACGCACGGTCGAGTTCAATGCCGCCTGGGGAATACTGATATCCAGCCGCTGTTGATTAAAACGGAACGAGGCCGATGCCTGAGGAATGATCTGCGCCAGATTAACGCACTGCCCAGAGGCCGGAATAGCGGGGAAGGAAGCGATCTTCACGCCCATTGCCTCCAGCATATCGCTGCTTAAGCAAGGCTGCAGGCTGTCCTCACCTGCCGGGCTCCGCTGCAGGGAGAAATCAAGATCTTGGGTATCGATCATCCCCCCATTCAGATAGATATCAACCCGGTACGTACCTGGGGCCTGAGTCCGACCATCTTCAAAAACCGTCAGATCGGCCCCTCTCTGAGACGGATTATCAAGCTCCAGCAGTGCCGGGTTAAAGTAATCGCGGGCCTGTGCGCTACCGGACATTCCCATTAACATGGCAACCTGACATGAGATCAACCACGCCAACGGGGTACGGTTAAATCCGCGCGAGCCTATACGCTTCGGGTTTTTCATCCATTTAACTCCATTTATCAGCCGCGCCAGTAAATTCCGGCAAGCCGCGTCCCTTCCCTGAACTACCTGTGCAGGGATTAGCTGTATTTAATCTGGTGAATGCCTTATATATTCCCGATGAACGGTTTAGTAATACCGCCGTAATCGTTAATAACTTCCCAGCTCAATGCCCCACCAGAGCTACCGTCGGGTAACTCGAAGCGTGCACTGGATTTCGGCGCAACCATGCTGACATTTTTCAGCGGACTACCATTAACCTTGACTGAGAACAGAGTGATAAAGTAGGGCGATGCATTGGTCACCTGAACCGCGTTACCGCTACGCTGCCAGGTCAGTGTCTTGGCAGCATCCTCTAACGTACCGGGTAACCCCTGAGGGCGATAAATCAGCTTGATACGCGTCTTGACCGCAATTTGTAAACTGTTTTCCTGCTTCTTGGCTGAAGGAATAGATTTGATGTTCAGCCAATAGAGAGATTCTTTATCGGTCGGCAAATTCCCCCCGGCACGCACTACGCGTAGGATATTATTCTGCTCACCATCCAAACGGAATAAAGGGGGGGTAATGATAAATGGCGCCTTGGAGGTGTCCCCTTCGTTTGTATCAACCCAGGATTGGATGAGATAGGGCACCTTATCCGGGTTATTGATCCCCAGGGAGGCTTCTTTTTTACCACCGTCATAAACCAGGCGCGTTCCGCCGACAATAATGCCCGCCTGTACCTGCGCACCAAAGGTTAGTAACAGCGCTGCGACTATTGTGCTCCGCCAGACTTTCATTTCTTATTCACCACTTCGCCCATTGAGAGAAAGGCCAGGGGGTGACTTTCGCTCCCCTGACCAGCCTTATACCGCCCGTATCAGCCGAGCGGATAAAACTTACTGATAGATAATGGTAAAGTTGCTCACTGCATTAGCCTTGCCAGCAGTTACGGTGGCTGAAGTCGCGTAGTAACGTGCAACAAACCCGAGCACGTTATCATCGGTGCTGCTCAACGGGTAAACGCTTGAATCCGTGTGCAGGTTAATCACTTTGTTGTTGTTGTCAGCAATCTGAACACCAACACCCGTGGCCACACCCGGCTCTTCGGTCAGCGCCAGAACGGCATCGTTACCTGCGACCTGGATACCATCAAAACGCACTGTCGCCGCTGTAACCGTATCTGGGCAGTTTTGCAGGATCAGGGAGAAATCCTTAGAGGCAGCAGTTACGCCAGCGCCACCTTTGAATGCGCCGACATACACTTTACCCAAAGTAACGGTCTGGTTTTCTGAGTCAGAATGCACGGTACAAGCTTGATCGATGATCTCACCAGAGAAGTTTACTTTGCCGTCTGCAGCGAACGCAGCGGTAGAGAACGCGGAGGCAGCCAGTACAGCCACGGCGAGCAGATTCTTGTTCATATACTACTTTTCCTTTTAAATAATGCACTTCGAATGCGCGCATTTGTTTATTTTTGACATAACCCTATGTCATTCCTTTTTATTTAGTTCATCGACTGAAAGCCGCCTCCGCAAATAGCGATAGGGCAGTAATACCTTTCCAGCCAAACGATTCATTTTGAACTAAAGTGACTCCTTTGGTTTAACGTGCCAAGGATGGCCTTATAACAAATAATGCTCAGCTTAATATTCTGACAAATTGAATAATAAAAGAATTATTAACTGGATATAAAACAGGCAGGTTTTGCACTTGGCTTTTTATAGGTGTTTAAGTAAGAAAACACTTAAGGCTGGATGGGATTTTTTTAGGGCAGGAATTATTTAAATCGTTGTTATTTAATGCATTTGTCAATCAAGGTGGATTATTGAATAGTTAGTGTTGACATTATTTTTGAGTATCCTTAGAGTATGTTGCAATTTAGTTCAAAGTGACTCATTAGACATATTTCCTCATACTTCAATCACCATACTTCCTTAAACCTTCTGGCATTACTTGCCGTATATAACACCGTATTCTGAATATTCCTATGGCCAAGAAAATCCTGAATCAAACGCGTATCAATTCCCCGGTCCGCCAAGGCAAAACCGCAGCCATGACGCAGCATATGGGGATGTGCATTGACCTCCAGATTGGCCGCCTCACTGTAATTACGAATTAGCCAATAAATACGTTGACGTGATAAACGAGATCCCCGGTTAGAAAGAAACAACCACTCGCTATCCGCACCACGATAATGTTTTCTCTTGGCCATCCAACGCTGTAAACACTTCCGCTCGCGCACATACAAAGGATGAACCGTTGAGAAGCCGTTTTTCAATCGATGAATATAAATATTGCCACCTTCAAGATCGATATCTGATAGCCGCCAGCTATTGATTTCACTCACGCGGCAACCATGGATAAAACACATATAAATCAAACAGTAGTCACGTTCTGGATTCTTGCCTTTCAGCGTTGCCTCTAGCAGTTTTTCCACTTCGGAAGGCGTTAAATGTTTACGACTGGTCATAATACCTCTTTGACTTTTCACCAAAAGTATGTGGATTTTTCCTCCCTTTTATTTCCACAACAACGCTCAGGAGCATTAGCCCCCTACCTTCGGATAACATCCTGGATCCTAAGTGGAGTATAGCCGATAAGTAATCACGAAACAGCCTGGTCATGGAACAATGCTAATTGCTTATGATCTAACGCAACTTAGCCAACAATGAGATTAAAATCAGTAGTTCAGTTCAGCTGTAGGTTAATAAAAAATCAAGGTTAAATTATGCAACATAATAACAACAGGATGAATGCAATAAATACAAAATATAAACACCCTGATGAAAAATTGAATAACACCCATCTCCAACAGCCAAATGGGACGTTGAGTAGAGAGGCTTCCTACAGCGGTTCCATTAGAGAATAATCCCAAAATAAAAACACATAAAATAAATGATAAACATAAGCCAAAGCTATACAAAGAGGCATATCTATCGGAAAATACGTATATGAGTGGGTTGAAAATCAAACGGACCTGAATATATTCGCGGGAATGTACGGCAATAAAAAAGGGCACCGATAGACAGTGCCCCAACATAATACAGGAGGTATTAACGCGTTCAGACGGTAAAACCTCCGTCAAGGATCAGGCTCTGGCCCGTCATATAACGGCTGTCATCACCGATAAGAAACGCGGTGGTACGCGCCACCTCGCTGGCTTTGCCCAGGCGGCGCAGAGGAATCTGCTTGCGCAGCGCCTTCAGCGCCTCCGGCGGAATGGCCTGCGTCATCTCGCTTTCGATAATCCCGGGCAGCAGGCAGTTTACCCGGATACCAAAAAGGGCCACTTCCAGCGCCAGAGATTTCCCCATGCCGATCATCGCCGCCTTACTGGCCCCATAGGCCGTTTGCCCGGTGTTGCCCTTGATGCCCGTCACCGAAGACATCAGCACCATCGCCCCCTCCCCCTGCGCCATCATGGCGGGCAGCAGGTGGTGGTTCCAGTAGAAGATGGCGTTCAGGTTGGTGTCGATCACCTGCCGCCAGCGCTCACCGGTTTGCTGGATATGCAAATCATCCAGCGTGATCCCGGCGTTATGGATCACCGCAAAAGGTGCACCGAGGCGTGCCAGCAACGGCGGAGCCACAACGTTCACCGCCTGCTCGTCACTGCCGTCACAGACGCAGCTTTCCACCCAACCCGGCAAACCCGAGCAGGCTTCAATCACCGCCGTGCTGGCTGACTGAGCGTGACGGCAGGTGAACACCACGTTCCATTGCTTGGCCAGTTCTTCCACCAATGCGCGGCCAATCCCCCGGCTCCCACCGGTCACCAACACCCATTGTTTAGTCATGGGATTACTTTTGCGCATCGGCCAGGTTTTGACAGAGTTCACCCAGCGTCATAGTCGGCTGATTGATGAACATTTCTGCGGTGAGCGTTGCCCCGAACTCGCGTTTGGCCAATACCATCAGCTCCACATAGTCCAGGCTGTCCAGCTTCAACTGATGCAGGGGCATCTCTGGTGCCAGATCGGCCCTCTCGAGATCTTTGGCATCACAAATCATTTCCGTGACGGTATCGTAAACCTGTTGGTAGTTTTCCATGGTTATATCCCTATGTTAATGATCGGCCATTGGCCATGTTTTCAAGGTGATGGAAGTCGCGAGCAGCGGATGCCACTGCGTTCTGGCCTCGATCACCGTGCGTAACACCAATCCACTGCTTTTGTTTCCGATGATCAGCATCGGCTGAATGCAGTAGTACAGCCGATCTTCGGGTGCAAAAAGCGTTTCTGGGTTGAATAATCGGGCGCTGAAGTGAGTCTCATGATGTGTCTGTACCACTGGGCTCAGGGCAAACACCTCAATCAGCGTGGTGGCCTGCAGCTCCGGCAGCGCCGTCGTCAGCGCCGCCAAGGTTTCCGGGGATTTCACCAGCAGTTGGAACAGCAGGGCGTCAAAGAAACTCCACGCCTGGGTGATCTCCGATGCCTGCCCCGGGAACGGCTGGCAGAGTGCCATCACCTCGTTAACGGTCAGCGCATGCTCGTGATCGCAAGCCACCAAGTCTAGTGACCTGGCCGGGGCCAGCTTGCTGCTGAAGCAGCTTTCCTGCGTGGCGCAATCCCGCAATTCACCGGTGATCTGCTTGCCGTTACCCGCTATCTGCAAGTGATACGGCGTCTGGCACAGCACCGGTCGGCGCATGCGGGTGCTGAAAACATAAAAGTCATGCTCCAACGGAGTCGCAAGCAACACCGCACTCAGATGACGTTTCATATCCAGCATCGCACGCATCCCATGGACGCTCAGTTGATCGGCTCCCATTTTACGTACGTGTTGCAGATCAAAGTGGATCGGGTTGTAGTCGCCGGAAAAGGCGGCCCACTCCTCGGCATCGCCCAAGGTGTAGTTGAAGATCATGCTCATGCCCGCCCGATAACCAACGCCGCGTTAGCGCCGCCGAAGCCGAAGCTCAGATTCAAGATGTTCTGTAACCGGGCCGGGCGGTGCCCTTCGCTGACGTAGTCCAGATCGCACTCCGGATCGGCATTTTTCAGGTGACAGGTGGCGGGCATCAGTTGATGCTGCAACGCTTGCAGGCAGATGATGGATTCAAAGCTGCCGGCCGCCGCAATCAGATGCCCGGAGTAAGACTTGGTGCTGGAAAGCGGCGTGCTATAAGCCGCCTCGCCGAAGGCCAGCTTGATCGCCTGGGTTTCATTCAGATCGTTGAGGGGCGTAGAGGTGCCGTGCGCATTGATATAGTCAATCTCCTCCGCCGTCACCCCGGCCTGCCGCAAGGCGTGCTGGATGGTTGTCACCCGGGCAATCTTGTCTTCCGCCGGGGCGGTAAAGTCGAAGGCATCAGAGTAATTGCCGTAGCCCTTGATTTCCCCCAGGATGGTTGCCCCACGTGCCAGTGCGGCTTCGCGCTCTTCCAGGCACAACACGGCAGCACCTTCGGAAAGGACAAAGCCGTTGCGATCGAGGCTGAATGGGCAACAGGCCTTGCTGATATCGTCCTGCTCACTCGTCAAAGCACGCAGCACATCGATATTCCAGACGGCAGTGTCGCTGCTTAACGATTCCCCTGCCCCGGCCAGCATCATCGAGGCACGGCCACTGCGGATCACCTCAAACGCATCGCCAATGGCGATCGTTCCGGTGGCGCAGGCCGCAATCGGGCTATTCTGATAGCCGCGCAGGCCCCAGAACAGGCTACAGGCGGCCGTCGCGACATTCGGCATGGACAGGAAACAGCCAAAGGGTGAACCCAGTCCTGCACGCAAAAAATCCTCATGATTGTTTTGTATTTCATCCTGGCCCGCCCAGCCGCTGCCGATGATGGTGCCGCACTCCAGCAGATCGTAATAGGCCGCCGGGCTTTCCCCATGGAAAGCCATCTCCATTGCTTCGCGGGCCGCCCCCAAGGCTAACCGGGCAAAGCGTGGCAAACGGCGGCGGATCGCGGCAGGCACCCCTTTCAAGTCAGGTTCGTCGTCTATCACCCCCAAAAAATGCGACTGGATCCCCACGGCAGATTTATCGTAATAGCGATAACCCAAGCGGTAATCCATCATCGCCGCCCAGCTTTGCTCTGTATTCATCCCTAATGGCGTGACCGCACCATAGCCTGTAACCACCACGCGACGTGGCAAAGCATCTTTATTCATGATCTCATCCTGTTATATCACCGTCTTTTGCCACACCGCCGCCCAACGCCAGCCACAGCTTCATGGTGGCATTGAGGTAGTTGTACTGCAGATCTGACAAATTGCTTTCAATGGTCAATAACGCATCCTCGGCCTCCAGCAAGGTCTGGAAAGAGACCGCACCGGCCTGATACTGGCTGCTGGCCAGCGCCAAACGCTGCTGACCAAGCCGCAGGTTGCGTTGTTGATTGATTTTTTGCTGTTGATAGCTAAGCCGTTGCGACATGGCGTTATCCACGTCGGCCAACGCGTTGTAGACCTGGCTGCGGAAAGTGATCGCCGCCTGCTTGACGTCCAAATCGGCTATTTCGATGGTCAGTTGCACGGTATTCCAGTTCAGGAAGGGTAAAGCAACACTGCTCCCCAAGCTTCTGCTCGGGTTACTGAACCACTGCTGGAAAATCGTGCTGCCCGCATTGAGTGAAGCACTCAGCGAAAGCGTAGGATAGAAGTTCAAGCGCTCCACATCCGACCCTGCCAGCGCAGCACGCAAGTTCTTTTCTGCCGCCTGCACATCAGGCCGACGAGCAATGACGACTACCGGCAAAGCGCTCGCTACCGGCACTTCCTGATTGATATCCAGGGAAGGGCGTTCGGCCTGACGATCGGTGGGCGAACGGTTGAACAGGATCGCCAGCGCATTACGGTTCTCTTCCCGCTGTTGTTGCAGCGTGCGGTGAGTGTTCTCACGATTAATCAGCGATTGCTGCGCCTGTTGCAGGTCGAGTTGCCCGGCGGCACCAGCGTCATAACGGGATTGCACCATCGCCAGCGTCTGCTGGCCAATTTCCAGCCCCGCCTGCTGTTGCTTGATTTGCTGATTAAGGTTGGCGATCTGCCAATAATACTGCGCCGTATTGCCGATGAGCGTCAGCGCGGTGTTTTGCCGATCCTGTTCCTTGGCCTCAGCCTGCCACTGCGCCTGCTCCCTGGTTCGCGCCAGTTTGCCCCACAAATCCAATTCATAGCTTAGCTCCAGCCCACTGCTGTAAGACTCTGTGGAGTTCGTATTCTGGCGTAGATTCTTGCTATTACTGACCCCGCCGTTTGCCGTCGCGGTTGGCGTCAGGTTGGTATTCTTCAGCCCAGCCGCCAACCTCGCCTGCTGGAGTTGCAGCCCGGCAATGGCCAGATCGTTGTTGCTGGTCAGCACCCGCCCAATCAGCACGGAGAGCTGCGGATCGTCGAAGTTATCCCACCAATGCTCGGTGTGTTGCAGAAAATCGCTCCCGGTCTGCTGCATCCGCCACTCGGCAGGTACTGACAGCATTGGCCGCTGATAGTCGCTTTTCGTCAACGAGCCACAACCGCTCAGCAGCAGGGGCAACAGTAGTAGAGGGAGTTTGCTCTTCATCATTCGCGCGCCAACGCCTCCGTGGGATGCAGACGCGCCGCGTTGCGCGCCGGGAAAAAACCAAAACCCAGGCCGATCAACGCCGAGAACCCACAGGCCAGCACCAGCGGCGGCCAGGTAAAAATCATGGTGAACTCCTGCGTCACCAGGGAGAAAATCACCCCGGCCAGCCCGGAGCCAATAATGCCGATCAACCCGCCCAACGAGCAGATCACCATCGCCTCAATCAGGAACTGACGCATGATGTCTGCGGGCCGCGCACCGACCGAAAGGCGTATGCCGATCTCATGGGTGCGTTCGGTGACCGACACCAGCATGATGTTCATCACGCCAACCCCACCCACCAGCAGAGAAATCCCGGCAATGGCGGTGATCAGCAGCGTCATGGAATCCGAGGCTTTACGGATGGCCTTGGTCATCTGGTCATTGGTCTGGGTGAAAAAGTCGCGCCGGCCGTGCATCTGTTCCAACAGCCGTTCGACGCGCCCCTGTGCTTCGATAAGCGAAGTCCCTTCGTGCACACGCAGCATAATCGACTCGATCGGCATATCGCCGGACATGCGCTCCAGCACCGCGGTATAAGGCATCCAGGCACCCAACATCATGCCGCTGTATTTACCGCCTTTACGTTCGGCAACGCCGATCACCCGGTAAGGCGTACCCGCAAGCTGAACGATCCCGCCCTCAGCCACTTCATCCGGCTCAAACAGTGTGTCGCGTAATTCCGGATCGATGATCACCACCGGCTCACGCTCATCCAGATCGCGCCGGGTAAAGCCGTTGCCGGAAAGGAAATTCAGGCCCTGCACACGAAAATAGGCGTTGCTGATACCGGAAATCGAAGCCATCGCCTCTTTGCCACCGCGCACTGCGGCCACGGTATTGCTGACCACCGGCGACACGCTGTCGACAAAAGACTGGTGCTCCAACAGCTCAACATCAGCCACCGTCAGCGAGCGGGCGAGGTCCGGACGCGGTTTATCCCACCCCAGGCCGGGGCGAACATCTAACGTGCTGGTGCCCAATTGGCTAATTTCATTGAGTATATTTTGCCGAGCGCCCTCACCCACCGCCATTGACGACACCACTGAAGAGACACCGATAATGATGCCCAACATCGACAAAAAGGCCCTTGCTCGGTGCCCCAGCAACGCACGCCAGGCCATCTTGACCGCCTCTTGCACGCTCGGCCAAAACGGGTTGCGCCCGGTAGCCGCGGCAACCGGCAGCGCAGGTTTGGTTTCCTGTAGGGCTAGCACCTCATTACGCTGGTCGGCCACGATCTCGCCGTCGCTGATTTCGATGATGCGCTGCGCCTGATTGGCCACGTCCCGATCGTGGGTGACGATAATGATGGTATGCCCCGAACGGTGCAGCGAGTGCAGGATCCCCATCAGTTCCTGGCCACTGGCACGGTCGAGCGCACCGGTCGGCTCATCGGCCAGAATAATTTCCGCCCCGTTCATCAACGCCCGCGCAATACTGACGCGCTGCTGTTGCCCACCGGAGAGTTGTGCCGGTTTGTAATCCATCCGGTGCTGCAACCCAAGCCGGGTAAGCAGGTATTCGGCCCGCGTCTGGCGTTCTGCCGCAGGCATCGCGGTATACAGGGCGGGAATGGCGACGTTTTCGGCAGCACTCAGATAAGGCATCAAGTGATAACGCTGGAAAATAAACCCGATGTACTGGCTGCGTAACTGGGCCAACTGCTCACTGCTGGCGAGTTGGGTGGAGATACCTTTGATTTGCATCTCGCCCTGTGTGGGCTTGTCCAGGCAGCCGATGATATTCATCAGCGTGGATTTCCCCGAGCCAGACGCGCCGATAATCGCCACCATTTCGCCACGCTGAATGGAGAGGGTGATATTTTTCAGTACCGCCACGGTCTGCAACCCGGAGACAAAATGCCGGGAGATGCCGCGCAGTGCGATCAAGGGAGCGGATGACTTAACCATTGCTAGCACTCCCGGCTGAATGCTGCACCAACACTACGCGATCGCCCTCTTTCAGCCCCTCTTTCACTTCGGCAAACTGGCGGTCGTTCAGACCGATGCGGATCCAGCGTGATTCAAGCTGTTTACCGTTCATCACCTGTACCTGATAACGATCTTTACCCTGCTGTTCACCAAAGGCGGCCACCGGCACGCGCAGGGCATTTTTCACCTGTTCGGTGATAATAAAGACCTGGGCGGTCATCGAGGTGCGCAACAGACGTTTGCTGTTGGCAATGGCAAACACGCCGCTGTAATACACCGCCGAGGCTTGCTGATTGGCAGAACCTGACGAGTTGCCTTCCTGCAAGGCTTCGTTCGGGGCTTCCTGGATCGAACCCATCACGCTGTCGTAGCGCTGTTTTGGATCGGCAACAACGTAGAACCACAGCGGTTGCCCCACGCGCACCTTCAGGATATCGGTCTCCGAAATACGGGTGTGCACCGTCATGGTGTCCACATCCGCCAACACCAGAATGGTCGGGACGGTTTGTGACGACACGATGGTCTGCCCTTCTTTAGTGACGATCCCCAGCACTTCACCGTCGATCGGCGCGACGATGCGGGTGAAGCCCAGATTGGCTTTCGCGGTTTGCTGCTCCATCTGCGCCTGAACGATCTGCGCATCGTTGACCTTCAACTGGGCAAGCTGGGTTTGGTACTGCGCCTGCGCCTTCTCCAGATCGCTTTTCACGCCTGAACCATCGCGATCCAGCTTCATCTGACGCTTCAACTCCTGCTGATACTGCTTGAGCGTTGCCTGGGTGACCTGCTTCTGCGCCTGAGCGCTTTGCAAGGCAGCCTCCGATTTACGCAACTCATTCTGTTGCAAGGTCGGATCGATTTCCGCCAGCAGTTGCCCTCGGGTGACGCGCTCGCCCTGCTTCACATACAGCTTTTGCAATTGTCCGTTAACCTGCGCACCGACGCTGACCTGCAGCGCTGGTTTGAGGATACCGGTGGCCAACACGGTTTTCTCGATATCGCCACGGGCGATCTCTTCGATGTCATCGGTATTATTCTGCGTAGGCCCAACGATGAACCAGGCGATCGTGCCGATCAACACCACCTGACACAGCAAGGCAATCGGCACTAGCCTGCGTTTATCCATGCCAAATATTTGCAACTTCATTAACTCATCGCCGTGGTTAACGCCGCTGGCGCTTCAAGCTCCGTGGCAACGCTCACCACATGGCCGTTACTCACGCGGTATACCCGATCGAACATCGGTAATACGCTTTCGCTGTGCGTCACGGTGATCAACGTTTTATGCTGCTCGCGGCAATGTGCCAGCAAGGTGGTCATCACCTGGTGCGCCGTTTCCTCATCCAGGTTGGCCGTAGGCTCATCGAGCACCAACACCGGACGATCGCTGTACATAGCTCGCGCCAGCAGCAGACGCTGGCGTTGCCCAAGAGATAGCCCTGCATGGCTTTCGCGGATCAGGGCATTCAACCCCCCCGGCAGTTTTTCTATCACCAAGCTCAGATTCAGCCCTGCAAGGGAGCGCTCGACCTGCCGATGTTTGCGCTCATCAAACCTCTCATCAAACAGGGTGATATTTTGCAGCACCGAGGCATTGAACAAGATGTCCTCCTGGCTTTGCAGGAAGAACAACGCGTGCACCTGCTGATAATCGAGCGGCTGGCCATCAACAATCACCTGCCCCTGCTGGGGTGTCATCAGGCCGGTCATCACCTTCAGCAAGGTGCTTTTTCCCGCACCCGACTCACCCACAATGGCAATGCTTTTCCCCGGTTTGAGCGACAGGGAAAGGTCGTGCAATACCGGTTGCTGGGCGTCATAGGCAAAGGCGATATTTTTATAACGTAACTGCGAAGTGAATTTAGGGATGGGGGCAGGTAGCGCATCCTCCGCCCTATCCTGTTCAGACCGCGACGGGAACAAGTCTCTGGCGCGGGTATCGATCACGTGCAGTTGGTTCTTTTGCAGGACGGAGTAGAAAATCTTGGTGATATAAGAGGTGAAGATTTCACGCACAAAACTGTAGGCAAAGAACTCACCCAGCGTGATAGTGCCGTTTTTCAGCAACGGCAGCGCCAGCAACATAAAGAACACCATCTCCAGGCTACCGATCAACTGATACAGACTGCTTTTGACCTGCTCGTACATCTTCTGCTGTTGGCGACAGGTAAACAGCGCCAGAGCAAACTTGGCGAACATCCCTTTACGCTGGCTGTCCAACCCGGCGGACTTGATGGTGGAGAATCCTTGAATACTCTCCAGGATAAAGTCGCTCTGCTCGGCGGTTTTTACCTGCAACTGCTGGGTGTAGAAACGGTCACGATAGATGGCCCAAACGCTGACCAACCCCATCAGGGTGACCCCCACACCAGACACCATGGCCAGCAGCGGGCTCATGTAGCACATCACCGCCAGTGCGATAGCGCCGATGATCCAATCGGTACGCAGGCCGTTATCCAGTTCGATTTTAGTCCCCGACGCCATCTGCCAGTTGGAAAAACGGCTGAAGACTTCGCCCGGTGCGCGTTTATCAAAGAAGTTCAGCGAATTGCTGAGCAAGCGCGAGAATCCAGCCACGCTGTTGATCACCACAAAGCGTTTGATAAAGCGCTCGGTGATCCAACGCACGCCGAAGGCCAGCGTGGTCGAAACGACAAATGCCAACAGGAAGTAGAAGTAAGGGAAGTCGGTTTCACCTACGCTGGAAAAAACCTGATTGATGGCGCTGCTGACCATCGTCGGCATGATAAACAGCGTTAAAGAGATCAGAAACGCCAGTATCATCAGCCGGTAAATACCGGGGATACGCGCGGTTTCTTTCAGGCTCATGGTATCGGACGCACTGAAGCGTTTACTGGGCTTAACATTGGCCAACGCCTGAGGGTCAGGCTGGGCTTCACTGTCCAGTACCAACGCATAACCGCTGATTTCCATTTTTAGCGCATCAATAGGCAACAGTTGCTGGCCAATGCCTGGGTTCATCACGCAAACGTGATTACCTTTACGGTAGGCCAACACCACATAATGGCTCGCCCCATAATGCAAAATGGCGGGCAGCGGTATTTCCGCCAGTTCACCGTGCTCGAAGGCAACGGGATAGGCGGGCATCGCCAGCTCGGCCATGATGTCGCACAGTGTGGCCAACGAGGTGCCATGCTGCGAGGCAGGATAGCGCTCACGCAGGCTTTCCAATGGCGCACTGATGCCCTGCGTTTCCGCCATCATGGCGATGCAGGCCAGTCCACATTCATTCGTTTCGCCTTGAAACACCAGCGCCGGGATTATCTTTTCCATGATCTGACTTCTTCAATTTCCAGGTTATTCATTGATAAAAAATAACGAATGTGAGTGCCATAACAGCCAATCTTCAGGGTGCCTGACTATCGACGTTTCAATCAGTTCCGGCAGTTTGGCTTTCAGGTTGCAGGCCGCTATCGGCGGATCAATGTAGATCTTTATTCCCTGGTCGTAATACAGGTAATAAGAGACCACCTGCGCAGACAAGGCTCTGGCGATTCGAATAACGCCGCTGTGCAGGTTGGCCGGGCGATCAAACAGGCGACAACGGAGCTTCGCCGTTTTTGCCTCATTGGTATTGACGGTGTAATCCGGCGAGATATCGGGGAAAATCATGATATTGCATTGATGATCGGCCGCCGCCATAATCGCGCTCGTCAAATTACCAGCAATCGCCCGGTTATCGTCATGGATAGAGCAGTAAGACAGGTTAATTCCCGCTTGCTGTCGCGTTCTTTCCTGATAGACCTCTGCACTGGCAGAAACCACTACCGTTGCCTGCCCCGGAAAAACCCCGGCCCCTACCATGCCAGCCAGCACGTCAGAGACCATATGCAGCGGTGCAAGCACCACCGGTTGCCCTGCTCGGTGCAAGGGCTCAACTACCGCGTTGAGCTGCACCTGACAGTGCTCCAACTGGGCCAGGAGCTGGGCATTACCGGCATAGGCAGCGGCCAGATCCAGCAAGCGACGCCGCTGACTGATCTTGGCAAAATCCACCTTGCGGCCATCGTTAATCAGGCATTGCTTATTGGCTGCGGCCACAAAAGCACGCCTGCGTTCCCCCCGGTTACTCAACCGCAGCCAGCGGCTAAGCGCCGCCAGCCCAAGAAACCAACGATAATCACCATGCCGCAGCAACCAGCAAACGGTCTTGTTCTGTGCTCTGCGCAACGGCAAAAAACTCCGCGCGACTTTTGCCAAGGCATCTCTCCATGCCAGGTAAACCCACACGGCAAAGAAACGCATTATTGCTCCAGCGGTTTATCATGCTGCAGCAGCGACAGCAGGTGATCGGCAAACTCAGGGAAATCGCGATCCTGCAGGGCCAGCCACTTCTTGCTGACGATAAAGGTTGGGGTCGCGTTGATTTTGTAGTGATCGGACACGGTGGTCATATAGCGCAGCAACTCTGCGACCTGCGGAGTTTGACTGGCTGCGTGATAAGCCGCGAGGTCGATACCGTTCTCCGCCAACCAGCTATCACGGTGTTGAGGATGACTCAGATCGCTTTTTTGTTTGATGACGGCGTTATAGGCACTTTCACGGTGCTGCGGTTCAATGCCCATCACCGTCAGGGTGGCAAATAATGGGGCGAAACTTGCTAGGCCATTGCTCTGTGCATTATTGAGATGCAGGCGGACCAGTTTTGTACCTACTGGCATACGCGCTTCCAGCTTGGCAATATTCTCTTCGTTTATGGCACAGTAGTGGCAGCCGTAAGAGAATATCTCGACGATGGTATTACTCTCGTTGATCGGGCTATTTTTGATCTCGTCATCGCTGACGGCAACCAGAGCTTGCTGTTCGATGCCCTGATTCAATACAAAATAGTGGAAATAGGCCGTCGTGATCAACGAGGAAATAACGATAATCGCCAAGGTGTAAATGAGAAGCAGCAGGGGTCTTTTGAACATAAACCGTACATCCTAAAAAAGGCACACCAATGAGATCTTATAACGGAGGGATAGCCATTTTTATTTAGCACGTAGCGCCGTTGGCAAGCCAACAGCCATTACATCCCTGTCCATCAATAAGCACCATTTTCAAACAGGCCGATGCAAAAATCCTATCGCACCAGCCCAAACTTATATCCTGAAACTCAGGAAGAGCTTACGGTCGACCAGCCGGGCAGTTGGCAGGATCAACAGAGGAGCTAGTCTGACTCACAATTCGGCCATTCTTATCCAGGCAAGTTCTAACGACATAGCAAGCACCACCAGCGCCACCCACATACTCAACAGCACAGACTCTTTTACATTTACCACCAACAATTGCACCTGCATCTAAGGTATTAACTTTTTTCACAGTATCGTCCTTTTTATAAAAGTGAAACAAAAACAGCCCGAGTAACATCTATCATCAGTGATAGAGTAATCCTACGCTTGATATAAAGGCACGATTAACCATACCTTTATTAAAGCGCAAGAAATTAGGTCAAACTGAATTATTTCGTTCTTTCAAAAGAGTTATGACCCAAGGATAGCCCGACGTTTAAAGCAGATCAATAATAATTTTTGTGGCAATTGCCACATTACAAAAAAATCATAACACCGCTAATACAGGATGTTTCTCGTTAAACAATAAGATTGAATACAATAAAAAATACGCTACTAGATATACCGTAAAAAATAACAATAATTAATAAAGGATAATTCCCTGAGCGTAAAATCAGCCCCGCATCAAGAACGAAAGATATTAAAGAAAATCTAAACGGTATTACGAGGTAATAATCGGAAGGAGAAAGCGGAGCAACTTGCAATGTTGATAACGCGAGGTGTACGGCAATGGGCTTTTTATCATAGCCAACACAATAATGCGGAAAATGATTCAGATCATAACCAGGAATCTTCTTAATCCGTACCATCATCGGCATCCTGCCACCGCGGGTACTCATTATCTTAGTCGGGAAATCATTAGCGTTGATAGATTAGCCATAGCCAAAAACCGGGCCGACGGCATCAACTGAAGATAATTTACTCACATTGGCAAACGGCATACTAAGCTTGAAGAGTCTACGAGTGGTTGAAACTGAAGGAAACAATATGGGTTGCGCACGTCCGCTAGTGGGTAAGGGGAATAGCGCCGGGAGTGCGTGAAATCCGAAGTGGTTGTGTCCTACGGTCACAGTAGCAAGATTAAGTTCTCGCAGCAGCGTGAACAAAGGCCGGAGCTGGCCTAGACGAGCGGTAAGACGTGATGCATATGGTCAACGAGTTAACTCATCGCTCCCCCTAAAATCCGATCCTAAGAGATTGCATCATGAATATAAAACTGGTTGCCGTTGTGCTTTGCACACTTTTTCTTACTGCCTGTGACAGAGAGACGCCGAAAGAACCCGCAAGCGTCCGTCCGGTGAACATTTTTGAGGTTAGCAACAGTGCCCAGCAAGGAGTACGCATCTTCCCTGCCAGGATTATCGCAGGTGACCGTACCGACCTGGCCTTCAAGCGCCCAGGGCAACTGCAGCAATTGCTGGTGCGCGAAGGCGAACGAGTCAACCAGGGGCAAGTGATTGCCGAACTAAACAGCAATGACGCACGCCTGCGGCTACGTGATCGGCAGGCCACATTCGATCTGGCGCAGGCTCAGTTCAATCGTTTCGCCACCCTGAGTGCCCGCAATGTTATTCCCCGTGCCGAACTGGATGTTCATCGCGCAGCGCGTGACTCGGCACAGGCCGCCTTGAAGTTGGCCAGGGAAGAAGTGAGCGATATGCAAATCCGTGCCCCCTTTACCGGTGTGATTGCCACGCTCACTGCCCGTAACTATCAAGTGATCCCGGCAGGCCAACCGATAGCGACCCTGAACTCGCTGGATTCGCTGGATGTAGTCTTCAGCATCCCCGAAAATCTGTTCATTGTGATTGATGAAAACAATGCACAGTACCAACCTATTGTTCTGTTGAACAACTTGCCAGGCCGCGAGTTTACCGCCCGCTATAAAGAACACACCACCAATACCACAGCGGGCTCATTGACCTATCAAATGACCCTGACCATGCCGCGCCCACAAGATCTGCCACTACTCTCGGGAATGAGCGGCAGCGTGAAAATCAATCTCGGTAATCTGGCCGGGGCTTCGCAGAAGGCCAATGTCATTGTGCCCGTAGAAGCGATATTTAACCCAGATAACAGCCCACGCAATCAGCCCCATGTGTGGGTGATCAAGGAACGTGATGGCAAACTGTTTGTGGAATCTCGTCAGGTTGAAACCGGACAACTGACCGCGAACGGAATACAGATCGTCTCCGGTCTGGCCGATGGTGAACGGATTGTCGCCGCCGGTACTCGCGAACTGCGCCCAAATCAGGAAGTGCGCGCCTGGGTCCGTGAGCGAGGTCTGTAATGAAACTGACAGAGAACTTTATCAACAACGGCACCCGAATCTGGCTGGCGATCCTGCTGCTAGGTATTGGCGGCGTGCTGGCATTTCTCAACATCGGCAGGCTGGAGGATCCGGCCTTTACCATCAAGACTGCGGTGGTGGTCACCCGCTATGACGGCGCTTCGGCCCAGCAGGTGGAGGAAGAAGTCACCCTGCCACTGGAAAATGCCATTCAGCAACTGCCTTATATCGACAACATTACCTCCATCTCCAGCGTGGGGCTGTCGCAGATCACCATTAATATCCGTGCCGAATACGGTGCCGCTGAACTGCCGCAAATCTGGGATGTGTTGCGCCGGCGCATTGGCGATGCCGCGATACGGTTACCGCCCGGTGCCAGCCCTCCGATAGTGAACGATGATTTTGGCGATGTGTACGGCTTCTTCTTCTCGCTCTATGGCGATGGCTTTAGCAATCAGGAGCTGCGCAACTTTGCCGAGCTGCTACGCCGTGAGTTAGTGGTGGTGCCGGGCGTAGGTAAGGTAGGGATTGTCGGGGTGATCCCGGAAGAGGTGCAGATTGAGATTTCCCGCGCCCAGATGACTGCCGCCAATATTATCCCACAGCGGCTTTACGATCTGTTGAGCCGACAGAACGTGGTATCCAACGCCGGGGATCTGTTGGTGGGCAGCGAGTCGATCAGGCTGCATCCCACCGGGGAATTTGCCAGCGTGCAAGAATTGGGGAACCTGCTGATTAGCGAGCCAGGCAGCCCGCGCAGCGTTTACCTGCGCGATATCGCCACTATCAGCCAGGGCGTAACCCACTCCCCCAATAATATCTACCGTGCCAACGGGCGGCCTGCGCTCTCCATCGGCGTATCCTTTGCCCCGAATGTGAACGTGATTGTGGTGGGCGAGGCGGTCAAGGCCCGGTTGGCCCAACTGCAAGCAGAACGCCCCGCCGGGATGGATATCAGCGTTTTCTACGATCAGTCCCATGAAGTAGAAGGCGCGGTGAACGGCTTTATCATGAACTTCTTGCTGGCGCTGCTGATCGTGGTCGGCACCCTGCTGATCTTTATGGGGGTGCGTAGCGGGCTGGTGATCGCCGCTTCGCTGGCGCTGAACGTGCTTGGCACCCTGCTGATCATGAAGCTGTTCAACATTGAGCTGCAGCGCGTTTCGCTCGGGGCGCTGGTGATCGCCTTAAGTATGTTGGTGGATAACGCCATTGTGATCGTCGAGGGCGTGCTGGTTGGGCGGCAACAGGGTGAGAAGACCCTGCAGGCCATTAATAACGTGGTCAAACGCACCATGTTCCCGCTACTGGGGGCGACGGTGATTGCCATTCTGGCGTTTGCACCGATCGGCTTATCCAACGATGCCACCGGGGAATACTGTAAGTCACTGTTCCAGGTACTGCTGATTTCCCTGATGCTGAGCTGGTTCACCGCCTTGACCCTGACGCCGGTATTCACCAAATGGGCGTTTGAAAAACAGAAAATGGCCGAGCCAAAACCCGATGAGCCGGTCAAATCCCCTTATGATGGTTGGCTGTTCCGTGTCTATCGCAATCTGTTGGGCAAACTGCTGCGCCAGCGCACCATTACGTTGGGGGTGCTGGCTGCGTTGATGGTCGTCTCGGTGATCGGCTTTGGCAACGTGCGCCAAAGCTTCTTCCCGCCGTCCAATACGCCGATCTTCTTCGTCGATCTCTGGCTGCCCTACGGCACCGATATCGCCTACACCGAAAAGATTGCAGCCCAGATCGAGCAGCATATCCAGGCGCAAGACGGCGTCAGCGATACCATGGTCACCATCGGCCAGGGGGCAATGCGCTTTATGCTCACCTACAACGCGCAGCGGCAATATTCCAACTATGCACAGATAATGGTACGAGCCAAACAGCTCAACCAGATCCCGGGTATGATCGGCCAAATAGAGGGCTACGTACGCAACAATTTCCCCCAGGTGAACGCCCAGGCCAAACGCATCATGTTCGGGCCATCGAATAACAGTTCCATTGAGGCGCGCTTTATCGGCCCGGATCCCAACGTCCTGCGAACTCTGGCGGCCAAGGCAGAAACCATCGCCAGCGCGGACCCCAATGCCGACGGCGTTATGCACGACTGGCAACAGCGCAGCAAGGTCATTCGTCCGCAGTTCTCGGATTATCTTGGCCGTGAATTAGGGGTGGATAAACGCGAAATCGACAGTGCACTGCGCATGAGTTTTGGCGGGATCGCCGTTGGCCTATATCGTGATGGCACACGGTTAATGCCGATTGTGTTAAGAACGCCGGACTCGGAGCGGTTGAATGCCGAACGGTTGAACGACGTGATGATCTGGAGCCAGGCACGGCAGGCGTTTATTCCTATCGACAACGTGGTTAACGGCTTTACAACCGAGTGGGAAGATCCGCTGATCATGCGCCGGGATCGCAAACGCACCCTGACGGTTCAGGCCGATCCGAGCTCCCAGAGCGGTGAAACCTCTGCCGAACTGTTGCAACGCATCAAACCGGATATTGATGCCATCCCATTACCGCGCGGCTATGAACTGAATTGGGGCGGCGACTATGAAAGTACCAAGGAAGCCCAGGCAGGGTTGTTCACCAGCCTGCCGGTGGCCTTTGTGATCATGTTCATCATCACCGTGCTGATGTTCAGCTCACTAAAAAATGCCGTCGCCATCTGGTTGACCATTCCACTGGCCTTGATTGGGGTAACCGTAGGCTTCCTGCTAACCGGTATTCCGTTTGGCTTTATGGCGCTGATTGGCCTGTTGAGTTTAAGCGGCATGTTGATCCGTAACGGCATTGTATTGGTAGAGGAGATCGGGTTACAGCGACAGGAAAAACCGATCCTGGAGGCCATCATTGACGCTTCTACCTCGCGTTTGCGCCCTATCCTGCTGACGGCCTTTACCACCGTACTCGGCCTGGCCCCACTGCTTAGCGATGCTTTCTTCCAGAGCATGGCGGTGGTGATCATGTTCGGCCTGGGCTTCGCTACCGTGCTGACGTTGTTGGTGCTGCCGGTGATCTACAGCTGTATGAACTCCGATAAGCAAAAGGTCACACCGCAAACCGAGAGCTAAGACTTAAGTAAGGGCACTGCATAAGCCCGGTTGAATATTTGTATTCGATCGGGCTATTGCAAACGCGGGCATTGGTTTACTGTGTAGCCAGTTCAAAACCAAACACGGAGAAGTGCAAAGTGATTAAAGAAACAATCTTGGGATGTTCGCTGCTGTTGGTCTCTGCCACAGCGTTGGCCGGGGGTTGTGACAGCCCGCGTACCCCTTATGACGTGACCTACTGCGCGGCATTGGAGATGGTGCAGTTGGATCAAGAGATCAATGTGCAATACAAAAAGGTGATGGGGCTACTGACTCAGCCGCAAAAGCAGACGCTGAAGCAGTCGCAGATCGAATGGCTGAAAAATCGGGACAGTCAATGTAGCGACGACTCCATGATCAATGTCGCTTGCTCAAACAAGACCATGCAAAGCCGTATCGATTTTCTGAAAAGCGTAGAGCGGGAATGCAAGAGTACCGGCTGTGACAGCAAAAAACTGGCTCAACAGCAGTAATAGGATCGGGGCGCCGACGCTGCGCCCCGACTAAAAAATCACTATTTGGTTAACGCGATAATGCCCAATGTCAGGCCAGCCACCGCTGCCGCCCCGCCTGCAATCGCCCCTGCGGTTTCCCAGTTATCCTGGGTGGTGCCTTTCATACAGGTATTGGTATGAACCAGACGGCCTTGGTCATCATAGACCGGTACGCAAGGCGACTCGGTAGCACACCCGGACAGTAAAACGGCCAGCAGGCCCGCTGCAATAAACTTACTCATACTCACACCTCGGCGTTCAACAGCCAAAAAAACATCAAATGAATGAAAATCGCGCCACTGTACCACCGATACCTATAGCGATGGATCCGGAATAGTCGCAAAATGTGTGAGGGTGAAACAATTAAGACCGCCAGGATCGCTGTTTCTGCTTGATCATCTGGATTGGCTGAAATCGCTTAAGTTAAGGCTTGCAGGTATTTTTTCGCCGCATGTCATCGATCAACGCTTCTGCTTGCGATTTTGACAGCTTACCGAATACTTTCTGCATACTCTCACAGGTGGGTAACTCACTTGATGTATTCGCAGAGGGGGGATTATAGAAGCTCACAATCCCGGCACCGAGCACCATCAACACAGGAATGGCAAACTGGAACAGCTTAAGTTTGCTGTAGGGCACCTTCCACCGACGCGTTGCATCATAGCCCTCAAGGGATACCAAGCTGCCATAAGGTATGAGGCAAGCCGAGGTTCGTTGCATGCCGTAATCTTTTTCTGCCCGCTCCCACAGATTAGCCGGGATCACCAGGAATCTCAGCGTATCGTCGATCGCACCTTGAAAGAATAACCGGAACACATAGCGGCTTCTCATCAGCCTTTGCAATCTTTCCAAATCGGCGTCAAACATTTCACTGCCCACTTCGGAACAGTTAAACAGGTGCTCTCGCCCCGCAAAGCAAACGGTTGCAACTTCATAATCATCGTCAATCTCGACGGTCAAAACGTCAGGCCCCAAATACTCCGCCAAGTATTCGAGAAATACGCCCATACCCTCCGTCCAATCCAGCGCGATGTCAAACACGCTGCTGAAAACATCAAGATAATCATCCTCAGGACCACAACCACTGAGAATGTCCGGGTGACGCGCAATAAGCGATGCTTGCACCTGGCTCACTTTGGTTTGCTTAGGATCCTCAAAGAGCGAACTGAACTCTTCCCAGGTTGGCCTATTCATTGGGAAACCTCCTTGTCGCTTTTCCAGCTCCTCACTCTATCAGCACAATGGCCGAGGGAGCCAAGCAAAATCAGTACGCTCGACTTCAATCTGGGGGATCAAGACGATTTATTGTTTATAGCCGAAATGTTAGCATTACCGGGCGGCATATGATGCTGCTGCACTACCTCTCGTATTATCGCGGCTGCTGAACCCCGATAACACCGATGAGGCATTAACATGACTGACATACGTGGCCGGGCCTGGCGCCTGGTTAATAACAAACGCAACAAACACCGTGAGATGGGGGATTTTCAACCCAAGTTCACCAAAGAGAAGCGGTGGAAAATGCTCTACACCCGCTCACATAAAATAACGCGAGCGAGTCAATTAGGCATAGAGTATCCGCAGATATCCCGCGCCGTAGCCCGGCGTAACGCACTCGATGAGATCGAATAACCATGAATGTGCTGTTTGTCTGTAGCCGTAATCAATGGCGCAGCCCTACCGCAGAACGCATCTGGCAGCGGACTCCCGGCCTGACCGCAAGGTCGGCCGGGACCAGCCGTCATGCCATAAAAACGGTGACACCGGAGTTATTGCACTGGGCAGATATGATTTTTGTCATGGAGCAAAAACACAAAAACCGGCTGGTGGCCGAGTATCGCCGCCTGTTGGAACATAAACCGCTGCATGTTCTCGATATACCTGATGACTACCAATATATGGACCCCGAACTTATCACTCTACTAGAGCAATCTACTGAGCCATTCCTGTTGCCTTTCATCCTGAAATAATCTTCTAGGGTACATGTCCCCGTAAGTGGTGGATGCCAGTAAACGCTCTCTGCTCATCCAGATTAACCTTTCCTGAATTCCAGGTTCAACGTACTAATAATCAATAGGATAACGTCATCGTAACGGTATCTTTATAGCTCCCCGCCGGCACATTCTGTTGTGATGGATCGGTAGCATAGAAGACTCTCAATTTTTGCTCTTTGCCATTACCCTCCCCCGCGGCTTGATTTGCATCCCATACCTGAGTATGTAATTCATCTTTATACATCTGGTAACGTAAAAAAGTATCCGAGGTCTGTGATTTCATCTGGTGCCAACCAATGCTGTCGTTCTCCCCCTGAAAGCTAATGGTATAGGGGGTCGTGTTAGTACAACGCAGGGTAATATCTTGCGTTTGCGTCAGCTCCGATGAAAAGGCACCATCAAAATGCACATCTGGGGTATTGATAATGCGGCAGTCGTCTTTCAGCGTTGCCGCCAAGGTAACCGTCGGGTTGTTATTACCACCAATGTTAATATCAGGACTCCACCAGCGGCCAGAGGCCACCTGCCCGTCGAGACGAAGAGTAATTTTATCAGAGTAAGCTCCTGGTATAGGAGGCGATAAGGAAATCTTTTTCGGATCGGTGGTGATATGCACATGCGCAACGTAAACATATGGCCCTTTGGGGATAGGGAATACACGACCGTTACCGCACGTTCCCTTTATTGCACAATCATCAGGCATTTCTCCATCGGTGACTTTCTGAAAAATCTGCGGCATCAGAGAAGGAACAGATGCATCCGTTCCCCAATTGTAGGTTAATTTTTTATTCACCGTATCGACGCAAAGCAGATTGGACCCATGATTACCAAGGCAAAAGACAAAGGGCAATAAACTTTGGTTCGCCTGATTTGCCGACATGGCCAGAAAAGAAGTCGCGCTATTATGCTGCTGCTCTACCACTAACCCCATATGCTGAGCATCTCCGCTGGTTATATCGGGCGCTTCATAGCACCAGACATGAACCGCTTGGCTGTAATCCTGCGGGGTATCGGCCAGATCCAACGGAGAAACTGCCCCACCCGCAGTGAAATCGACTACCTCATCCGTCCAGCTAATATCACAGATCCTAGACCAGTTTAGGGTAGCAGCCCAAGTCGAAGGCACAAAAGTCAGGCTAAGCACCAGCAAAAGAAAATGCAGGGTTATCGTGCGCATGTCGCTACCTCAATGCCGTGTTTATTTTGGGGGAAAAGCTGGAAGGAACACCGTTTTTGTCCGTCCGAAACCAGCGTGTAAGTCTCGGTCACCCGCGGCCTTTTCATTGAAACCAAGTCACCATTACCCAACAGCGCGACGGTATGGTGATGTTGATCCTGGATCTCGCTTCCTGATGTGAAAGTCACTCCACGTGGCGGAACAAGGCGCAGCAATACTTGGTCATTCAAGTTTTGTAGGGAAAACTTCGCGCTGTAACCCGAGTTTTCCGGCACAAAGAAACTCTTTCTCACGTCAGTGACATTGACATCTTCAGGCAAATAGGAAGGATCGATCGTGACCAGATTTTTTTCATAGGGGACGACGTCACTGATAAAACCAATCCCCTGATTATTCGTTTTGCCTTTCAAGGCTCCATCCAGGTAATACGGGACCCCCTCTACGCCATAGGTGTCCACTTTGACAAACGCATTTCCCACCGTTTTGGTGAAAAAGACGCTTTTATCCATAAACACCACACTCCCCTGCAGCCCAGCCCATGGCGTCAGATCCCTGTAACCATATGCCCCACCACTGGCGCTGAACGCTGGCGTTTTCCAAGTGGCAGACATATCGCGATAGCCCATGTCGGCATTTCTCTCGCGGCTATAATTCAGATCCCAATCAACCCCTAGCTCTGAACCGGAGTTATGCGTCAGTGAAACGACATTCGTACTGGCGTTACTGTTGCTCTGCATATTTTGTACACCGATTCGGGTATTACTGCCGAAAGGAAGTGATATCCCTAGCATAAAGTTATCCGCCCGGTCCTCAGAGAAGGCTTTACTGTAGGAAATCGACAGACTGAAAAGGTTGGCGACAAGGGTACTGTAAGACAGATTGGCTATTTTATGCGTAATGCCAATATCATCGCGCTGATATATAAGCCCAGCCCCCAGGACGCCAGCCGAAGCGCCAAGTGCATAAGAAGCAAAGATCTGATCCGAGGCTAATGCACTACCGTAATCAGAATCAAAACTGTCCAAATCCCGGTAGCCGCCGCTTGAGCGGATGTGACTGATGTTAATATTGGCGCGCTGGAATTGTTTGCTGTAACCAAGGTATTCTCTGGCACCTCGCCGCGAGTATTGCGCATCACTCATGGTAACCGTGGCATCAAGACGGCCCCAGCTATTCATATTGAACTGGACTCCGCCCCCCATCATCTTCAACCCGTCCGCGCCCTCAATATGGGAAAGTGCGGTGAGGCGGTCGGTCATACCATAGCGATAAGTACCACTGAGGGCGATATTCTTGTATTGATCATCCTGCCAACCATAATTGTAGCGCAGCGCTCCAACTGAAAAATTGAAGTCGCTTAATCCAGGACGCAGCATGTCAGTCTGGATACTGTAAGGAATACGGCTAGAGACCTGCCGACCATTCGCATCGGTGGTCACTACCGTCATAGTTCCATCACCATTAATAAAAGGGATATTGTTGATAACATAAGCGCCAGGATCGACATGAGAACTGGCCGAACGATAGCCATTCACAAAAAAGTCTAGCGAAGAGGGCGTCGAAGCAGTGCCTCTCAGACGCAGAGAGGGATAAGTGACAATATCGGGGCGTAGCGTGTAGTCCCGACGGAGCTGAATTCCCCCCATGTAGACACCACCAAAACCATTGCCAGAATCGGTTTGAATATCACCAAGTATCAGTTTTTGTGCACTGTTGCGATTATTGAAAACCCAACTGGTATTCAGCCGCTTGAATCGGGAATAGCCGTGCCCTCCTTGATGGAGATCGATATACTGCCCGGAAAGATTCACGTAGCCAAAGTGATTAAAGTAGCGCCCGTTCATCCAGGAAGAGAAATAACTACTGTTACGAGGGTGCTCATCATAAATATCGTAATCAAAAACAAAGCCTGGTGTTACATTCTCAGCGTAATAGGGGGAATTCCAGCGATCAGGGATTTTAACGAGCTGTAATGGTATCCAATCTGGAGGGATATCAATCGCCAACTCCAGCGTTTTGGCATTATAAATGGCGGTGACACCGCTGATTTTGCTGATGTCCACATAGTGATCTTTTACCTGATAGCCTGCATAACGAATGTGTAGGCTGTCCAGAGTCTCTGTAGACAGAGCAATCATACTGCCATTCATGATGACCCGCTCAGGATAGGGCAAATGTTTCCCGTTTTCGCTAATATTGACCATGAAAATATGGTCCTGCCTTGCGTTGTTCTGGGCGGGAATAGTGTCAACGTAGGTTGCTGCATGAACCATCGCCGTCGGTATTATGATTAGCAGAGATAACGTAATCTTATTCATTATCATTTCGCTCTCGCTCTCAGCCAGGCGCAGGGAAAATTGCTGCTACTTATCTGGATGGATGAATTTCCAAAGCGCTTGCAGCAGCTGGAATTAAATGATCATGAGGGAGTACGAACGCCATTTTGGCATTTGGCAAAACATAGCTGACGGGAATATCCTGGTGATAGCATGCTTTTTTTCCACATTTAAAATCAATGGAGGTGATTTTTACGTGCGTCTTATCATGATTCTCTATCCATAGCGTATTTTTTTTAACAGACCAGATTAAATGATGTTCTTCTTTTGGTACACCGTCTGCACCAGGAAGAATAGCGGGTTGCAACTCTTGCCCATAGACAAACAGGGGGAGAATATATTGCATGCGGATTTTTATATTGTTCTGTGTGCTCTTTTGATTTACATCAGGCGTCGGTAACTCGTCGATAATAACCTTTAAGTCATGCTCTTTTTCGCCTTGATTCTTGATACCATATATCCTTATCGGGATCTTTTTTTGCGGCGGGATAATGGTAAAAGCAGGTACCGTATAAACCTCATTTTGTTCCGAATACAAGTTCTTAGAGTCTGCCTGTTGCCAGTTCAATACCCTGACTTGCAGACTGACACTTTCACTACCTACGTTTTTTAACCAAAAAACGCTGTTCTTAGCACTACCAGTAAAAGAAATCGTGACCGGCCAGATTTCCATATTTGCTGCGGAAAAGCAATGAGTAGAAAATGCCAGCATGGCAAAAGAAAAAAGGAATTTATTCATGCGGTATTCCACCAAACAATTTATTTTGCATTTAGTAAGAGACAGTTATAGTTGCTGTATCTGTATAATGACCTGGTATAAGTGGAGATGGAGGGTGATTTATTTCCACGTCAATTTCAATTTTGTTATTTAACTCATCGGGGGTGAATATAATGGGCGTTTCCCATTCAATCTTCTTTCCCTCTTTCACTGCAAAAATCTGATAGGGGATCAGTTGATCATTTCCTCCATCTAATGCTAGCGCCCGGTTTCCCCCGCTTAAGGAATGCTGCCCACCATCAATGCTAATGGTTGCGTTAGCACCAGGTGTACACTGCAGGTTAAAATAGGTTTGGCTGGAAACTGAGGACTGACCAATCAATAGATCAGGCAGATCCACAGAAAGTTTATTGCTCCCTATGAATCTGCAACCGTTATTAATAGTGGCCGTGACATCAAACTTCGCGCTGACTTGCTGGCCAGCCTTAGCCTGTACAGGGGAATTCATGGTGGATAACCCCAGCACCAGTATCAAGGATGTTGAAGACAATTTGATGCCCATGACCTTCAATTACCAGCTTATGGTGGCTTTAATGGTGTCAGTATACTTCCCAGCCTGAGCATTTTGTGGAACCGTGGCCTTAGCATAGAGCACGACATCGCCAGAACTGGTGATTTTTACTGGCTCATTCGGCTTGATAATACTGGTACCTTCCTGATCGCTGGAAAGGGTATAGGGCATTTTCGTTGTACTATCTTCATTCAACATATTGTACATGTCTTTATCACCCTGTTTCCCTGCGTCTAATGTCAATGAAGGCTGTGCTCCCGCCGTACATTGAACATTCATTTTATCTTGTGCGTTTAGTTGAGAGCCTGCGGTTGCGCCAGTATCAGGAAAAGCTAACGTCATCCATTGCTGACCATCAGCGACAGTCGATAAGTCATTGGGTTGTTGGGCAGATTTAACAACGCAGCCGGGTAATACATTCAAGGAAACTGAAATTTCACCAGAAATAGAGCTGCTATTTACACTAGCATTAGCCACGACGGAAATGGCCGCACCAAGTAAAAAGCACAAGCTTCTTGCTTTAAAAAAATGACATTTCATTACAACCTCTTAAATATTAATTAAGAATTTTCGCAAAAGACTAAATCAATAACACCTACAGTAAAACACGTTATTACCAATGAAAAAACCTCAATCGATCGTTTTTATCTATGTTACAGATTGGATATAAAACACAACAATCCCTTGTTTTAATTGCCATTTATAGTGAGTAAAAAAATCTGTTGAAATCTTTAGTTTCATAAATAAAAATAGCCTTACATAAATATATTTTTTTGATTTACACTTTGATATATCCCCTTACCAATTCCGTTATACAAAATAATTATCATCATTCAAAAAATGAAAGATAATTTTAATGGGAAATCAGGCCAAAACACAAAAATAGAGTTCAATAATAATTATCATTATTGAAGTGATAATGGGATATATTATCTGAATAAAGTCATTATCATTACTGGTAATATTACAACGTATGGTCTGCCATCCGTGGGCCAGTACAGCCCGACGTTGAACGGTTGAAGTAACTTGAAGACGAGAATGCGCAGCCCGAAGAGGCTGCTCGTACATGTCATATTAGTTAAGAAGGCGCTATAAGTAGCTCTGGACTGAAAGAATGACAAACTAAACGTAGTGTTGATGTGTGATATGACCAGGGCATTGCAACGTTTCGCCTGCAAGAACGCCTGAGTTAAAACCCTGTTTAATATATTTACATGTGAATATCAATAATAGATAAAAGCTCCTTTGTAGTATATGCAATATAATCTGGCTTAACTTTCCAGTGTTTAGGTTCAGAAAGACTATATGCCGCAGCGACTGAGATAACATTAATTCCGAGTTCGGATTGTATGTTACGAGCAAATTGCGTATCAGACTCATGGTCACCTATATACATAATTGAATGATTTTTAGCACGGCCAAAAATTGACTTTAAACATTTAACACCACCAAATGGATGTGGTTTTTGGTAATGATTTGGAACATCATCATAACCAACAATAGCTTTAAAAAATTCAGACACCCCATTTATTTCAAACACTCTACGGATATTTCCCTTTGAGTTTTGTGAGCAAATACCATGAGGGATATTTTTTGATTTAATTAAAACATCTTTAACACCATCAAAAAGCACAACTTTGGTTTTATTTTTATCTTGAAACTCTGCCCACAGGCTTCCGGCAATTAACATTTCTTCATGTGACAACCCATAGTAATCAATATATAGCTCTTGCCAATTTTTAGCTCTATGATTAGCAATATGGTATAACTCTTCACTCTGTAAGCATTTGGGTAAATTTTCTTTTGTCAAATGCGGCGCGACAATGGATAGAATCTCCTTAGTGATGGAAATATTTTTGGGAACGGTATTAACCAGTGTTCCATCATAATCCCAAAGTATTGCATCTAACTTCATTGAATCAATCTCTCACTGATAGTTAATCAACCTCAATCATAGCATAAAATCATATGCCATTAAACATGACCCAACATTAGACCATGCCTAGAAAATCACTAAACCCTCATCAAAATTATTTACATAGAAAGAATTATTAAAATCACTTTTAATTTAAAGTAAACAATCATCATGGATTTTAAACTGCATTTGTGGCGTTGCCGCATTGATTCTAAGTTAAACTATAGTAAGTAATGTAGCTAATTAGTAAGTGAGATGTGCATGATAATGATACCAGTGTGTAACCTCTAAAAATAAAATAAATATAATACAATATGTTAGTGGGGCGCCATTTATCATTACTTAGGTATATTGAACATCTTGGCTTCCATTTTTATTTTTTTCTTGATTTCCCTGTTTTGTTGAATGATAATTGACGCAAAGGTAATGGTGCTCTACCTTCTCCGAACCGCCACTTATAATTAACCTATAAAGTGGATAATGGCGCCTGATATATTTTCGCTTATTCAAATAGGCTAACTTGTCAGGTATCGTCATGAAAAAATCAACAAAAACCTATTATTACTTGGTACACGTAGAGAATAAACCCTCTAAATCCATCCTTGCCTTTGTTTTACCCTGTATTTATTACCTCTCCTATTCCTCACGATCTGTAATTAGCAATAAAAAACATCATAAAATGTTTTTTAAAACAGTGAGTTATAAAAATACGCATATTTTGGACATTGCCATCATGAATAAATTTTTAAAAACCCTATTTTTAATAGGTACCATTCTTTTAGTTAACAATATGGTGAGCGCTTCTATGAGAGGAGTGTCAAACCATCATCCCACCCATACAAAAACCGCAATTAAAAGACTAGGTAGATTATCTTTTAGAGTATCAACAAATAGACGAAACCATTGTTTAGTTTGTTAATATTACCATTAGGCATTACATCATGGTGATATCAACAAAAAACATTTCCCACCATAGAACGTTTAGTTATATCTAAGGAGTGTATTTTGAAAATTAAAAAAACATGCTATGCTTTGCTTTTCCTCATTGCTCCACTATCTGCACTTGCAGGGCAAGAGTTATCTTTAAATTCTGGAGTTACTTATATAGAAGGTAATGATGCAGGTGGTCATATACAAATAGGGTATCAATATGGTTTTACAAAAAACCTGGGCATTTATACTGGCTATGCCTATGGACATGCTAGCCTAGCTGGCGATACAGCCCTAATTATTTCAGATGGTTACGCTCATCCTGAAAATATAACCTATCATACAATTCCGCTCGCCTTGCAAGCCACGCTGCCTTTGGGGCATCATTCACTCTATATTCGAGCAGGCACTAACCTTTATCATGAAGATAATACTATTGAGAGTAAAAACGGACTTGGCCTTTATGGCGCCGTTGGGTGGAAATATTATTTTGGTGATGAGCAAAATTGGAATATCGGCTTATCTTATCAACGGATGAAAATGCACAATTACAATGCAAACATAGGGACGTTTGATATAGGATATGGCTTTTAGTGATTAATCGGATATTATTCCATCACTGGAGCACTCCCAATTCTACAGACTGCTTCTGTCCTCACGATGAGGCCTTTTCGAAGGCCTCTTGACAGATGCCGCTGTGATAACGGTGGCGCCGGGTCCGGTTGTAGAGTACTTCAATGTAGTCGTGAAACGTAATTCAGAATAATAAAATTCACCTAGAATTCAAAGTAGTGAAGCTTTAAACGATTTTCTGAATGTCAGGAAAAAATGATCACGATCAAAGTAGGCGGCATTTTTGTTGCACAGATTATAATTTTGCCCTATGCTTTTTTTCAAGGTGATGGTGTTCCACCTTTCCCAACCGCCGGACTGTCCAGTTCGGATGATGACGCCTGATATACATTTTTGCTTTTATCCTTAGGCACGTATGTCAGGTACACTTATGAAAAAAAATCATCTTTTACCTTTGATCTTTCTTGCGTCTGATACCTCAGAGGAGACGCTGAAATGATCTATGTCTTTGGCCATCAGAATCCCGACAGCGACAGCATCTGCAGCGCGCTCATTACAGCAGACTGGCTGACAAATCTCGGCAAGCGCGCGACTCCTTTTAGGCTCGGTGACATTACACCTGAAACGGCGTTTATTCTGCAGCAGGCCGGAGTAGCCCCTCCCCCCTTGCTCGACGGAGACCTCAGTGGCAAACAGGTATGGCTGGTCGACTTTACCGATCTGGAACAGGGCCCTTCCTCACTTGCCGACGGCAACATTGTTGGCATCATAGACCATCACCGGCTGGGCACGGTTATGACACAGGATCCTCCGGATGTTTGGATACGTTCCTACGGCTGCTGTGCCACGGTGATCTGGCAAATCCTTACCCTTGAAAATCCTCAGCCGATCTCTTCATCTCAAGCCATCCTGATGTTAGGAGCGATACTGAGTGATACTGTTGCGCTCACATCACCTACCACTACAGCTCATGACATCGCTGCCGTGCAGTCATTATTCTCCATAAGCCAACTCAATTATGACTCTTTCGTGAAAGAGTTGCTGATCGCGAAAACAGATATTGGGGGGCAAACACCAGACTCACTTCTTAAGAAAGACGCCAAGCGCTACCGGATTAACGCCCAGTCGGTGCTGCTTTCTCAAATCGAAGTCGCCAGCATGTCAGCAGTAGATGCAATGCTCGCTGACCTACTTATCGCATTAACAAAAGAGTGTCAGTCCGGCGATTTTGACATTGCGATGTTGGCTGTCACGGACATCTTTAAGAAAAACACAACGATATATTTCTCAGAAAATAATGCGCTCAATCTAACGTGTCTGTCTCTTCCAGGCATTATAAGCAGGAAAAAAGAGATACTGCCGTGGCTGACGGATACTTTCTCAACCTCCTCGAGGTAGTCAATGCAAATGTATAAACATGCTCTGTTAATGCTCAGCGATGAAACCGACGGCCAGTTTCTGCTTCAAAGTGTCGCCAGGAGTTTTCATGAACAAGGGACGGCGATCACCCTTGGACACCTCACTTCAAATCTTCAAGAGTTAGACATTACCTCAGACTCTTTAACGAAAGACCGGCAGTCTGCTGAAATTATTGCGGCAAAAGCAATGCTTAGTCGGTTAGTGAAGACAGTCAATTTTCCCGTGGATGTGAAAGAGATAGTGACGATCAGCCGCTTTAAAGACCTAGAGGCCTACGTCGCCGATGCGGGTGTAGATCTGGTCATTATGGGACATAAAAACAGACTTTTCGGGATGCTCTCTTCCCATTCAATTGAATTCGTCAACCATCTGACCGTTGACGTGTTGATTAAGCATATTGCAACCAACTGATATTAGAGGTTTATATGAGCTTTATTATTGAAACAATCCATGCCCGTGAAATCCTGGACTCTCGGGGTAACCCAACCCTGGAAGTCGATGTTTCAACCCAATGCGGTACTGTTGCAAGAGCCTCCGTCCCCTCCGGAGCAAGTACCGGTTCGCGAGAGGCTATAGAGCGCCGCGATGGTGATAAAACGCGCTTCGGCGGGAAAGGTGTCCTCAATGCGATCAAAAGCGTTAACACTGAGATTCATAACAGCCTTAAAGGGCATGATGTACGCGATCAGCGCGGCATCGATAACATTATGATTGCCCTGGATGGGACGGATAATAAAGCGCGCCTGGGGGCAAATGCTATTTTGGGCGTTTCATTGGCCGTATCACGGCTCGCCGCTCAACTATCTCATACGCCTTTGTACCGCTATCTTGGTGGGATTGGGGCAAATCTGCTGCCGGTGCCTTGCATGAATATCATCAATGGGGGCGTTCATGCCCGCGGTCAGGGGGCTGACTTTCAGGAATATATGATTGCGCCTTACGGCGCACCAACGTTCAGGGAGGCCATGCGTTGGGGTAGTGAAGTATACCAGTCGCTTCGTCAGGTTCTTCTTGAAATGGGCCTGTCAACCGGTGTGGGCGATGAAGGAGGTTTTGCTCCGGCAGTTTCTTCAAATCGTGAACCGCTGGAACTGATTGTCCTTGCCATAGAGAGAGCTGGGTTCCGCCCTAATGAAGATATCGTTATCTGTATGGACCCAGCCTCCAGTGAGTTTTATCGAAACGGAAAATATCATCTGCGTACGGAGAATGCCGAGCTGACCTCGCAGGAGATGGCGGACTACTACCAGATGCTGGTTAAAACCTTCCCGATTGTCCTTATTGAAGATGGCCTCGCGGAAGATGACTGGGCAGGATGGAAAATTCTGCATGATCGATTGGGAGATCAGATTGAACTGGTTGGTGACGATCTGTTTGTGACCAATGTGAAGTATATACAGCGCGGGATTGATGAAAATCTTGCGAATGCTGCATTGATTAAACTCAATCAGATTGGCTCCCTGAGTGAAACCTTTGATGCGGTTCAGCTCTGCCATGACAACAACTGGGGTGCCTTTATCTCACACCGCAGCGGAGAGACGATCGACAGCTTTATCGCCGATATGACAGTGGCTATGCGTGCAGGTCATCTCAAAACAGGAGCCCCGTGCCGGGGTGAGCGTATCGAAAAATACAACCAGCTCATGCGAATTGAGGATGAGTTGGGTTCGTCAGCACAGTTTGCAGGAAAGTCAGCCTTTAAATAACCTATTATGGCAATAACCCTGGCGAACCGCCGGGGTTATTAATGGATATATATTTATTCTTTCTATGCTTACACCTGCGATGCAAAGCTTGATTGTCATAAACAGGAAAGCAAACTGACCAAAGCTACTGAATATCGGGCACATGCCCCCAGAAGCGGAGATTTCCCTTGCAGTGAGCCGTGTATCATAAGCAGAAAATAGTCCCTGAGTCTGGTAATCTACCAGGCTTGAGTTCCTTGGTTTTAAGCCTTCCGGCTAACTAGCTAGGGTACAGCAAGACACTAATTCAGGATTATGTGATTGATTATAGGGATATAAAAGTATGATTGCCGAACATACCGCGTTTTTCGCCAGCCCCTCCAAGCGATGTGATGATGTGTCAGCCATCGAGCGTAGAATAGCGACAAAGACGCTCTACTTATTGCTTTCTCCCGTTTTCACACTTGTTTTCATTGCATCTCTGGCTACGCCAACCCTATTTTTTATCGAGGGTGACACCTTTCTACTTGGTGTTTTATTTTTATTAATCCTTCTCCCCCTGAATTATTTATTCTTTAAAAGAATTAGCGACAACTTAAAATTAAAGCATGGAGAGGTATACTTTAACGTCACCTCTCAAGGTGTTTTTTATACGCGATACAACGATCTGTCAGGCGGTGTAAGTCATTATCAGCTACTATGGCCAGAAGTCACTGGCTCGTTAGAGGACGGCACCAAGGCCACGATTGGCTTTCGTAATACGGGCTATAAAAACAACACTAAAAACCTGGTTATCTACACCGTAAACCAATCCGGTGAAACGAAAGAAAATTTAGTCCCGGTGCATGAAATAAAGAAATTCAAGCATCACTGGGACATTACACGTGCAATACTGATGCAGATTGCCTCGCTGCAACGGCCTGAGCTGGTGATTTCTGAGGAGGTTTTCTATGACTTCAGTGTTAACCCCTCGACGTTTCAGTTTCAGAAGAAAAGCCTTCGAAGAAGGCTGGCAAACTTCGTTGGGATCACTACGTCACTTATCCTTATATGCGGGGCCTTGTATGGTGCATCTATAGGGCTTACAACGATTGAAATAAGTGGCTTCTGGTTTGCGATGTCTCTGGTGATTTTGTTTTTGGTTATGATATTAATCATCGCGTTCACCGTGGTGATCTTTGATCGCATCCCTTTCTTTAGGAATAGCTTTCCAGCGTATACTTTAGTTGCGTACAGAGCTGATTAAGAGCCATCAGGCGTTGCCATCAACGTGAGCGCTCCGTAGTATGGACCAGCTGATTTAAAGGATAGAGAACTTTTAAGGGGTGGTAACCATGCGTTTTTTGGCTTTGCTTTGTTTTTCTCTCCTTTCGTTTGCTGCACTCCCACAGCCCGCCTCGGCCATTGAAAATCCCAGTGCCTTTTTAGCACGGATTTATGCCACCTATAGCCATGATGAGGTTACAGCCGCATTCATCGGCGAAACAGGCCCGAAGCGGATTGCCTCAAAGAAATTCATCGCTGTGTTGGCAGAGGATCAGGCGCTAACCTTACCTGGCGATATGGGCTATCTTGACGCCGACCCGATCTGCCAGTGTCAGGATTATCAGAACCTGGTGGTGACGGATATCAATATTCTCTCTAACGATAATAAAAAATCGCATGCCACAGTCACCTTTCGCGCTTTTAGAGATAGCAACCTCACGACAACCACCGAGTTTGATTTAGTGGCTGAGAATGGGCAGTGGTTTATTGACGATATTTTTGATACCAATCAGCAGAGTGTTCGTCATGCTATTGATGCCAATAATAAAGCCCTGCGTATAAAGGGGGAAACATTGCCATAATCGCTAGTTGCCTTTGTCATTTGAGGGCTCACTGCGAACGCCTGACGCTATCGTGCCCTGTGCTTTTTCATCGCGCCATTGCTTGCGCAAAGAAAACATTTTCTCTAGGGCACGTCGTATGGTAGTTATCCAACCGGCCGGCCGGGGATCCGCCAACATGCTTAATGCACGTGCATAGTCAAGCACCAGCCCTGGTGTCCAGGCCATCGTTTTTGCACGTTTACGTATTTGTACCGCCACCCATAATTCCGGCGTCGTGAGAATTTTACTCAACACCCACCAGTGGCCACGTTGCCCCCATATTTTACTCACTACGCCTTCCAGCGCCGCTTCAAGACCCCGTGCCACACTGCTTGAGCAGTTACGATAGGTGAGATTATAAGTATTGTCTTCACGATAAACTTCCCAGAACCGTTTCAGACGTTCAGCATCGTAGTTCCTGATCCGCACACGCTGGGTTGAAGGACACCATGCACCTGACTCAGTCACATAATCCGGTTGGAATTTCCCTTTAACATTATTGTCTGCGGTTGCCCGCAGCAAGCGGGTAAATTGATCTGGCGACCGGTCAATATCGACTGCGGGATACAGACTGATATAAATGCCTTCCGGAGATTCTAGTGCAGCATGACCAGTAGAAATCACCCCATCTTTATCCACCGCAGCAATATAACGATCAATAACAGGATGAGGTACCGTTGCACTCTTCGAGGATCCCACAGGAGTCCAGACATGTATGGTCAATGCAGGTTCATCATCATCCGGAGGACCTTCCCATTCAGTTACCAAAGGCGTGGTTATTGCGCTACTGGCTTCCTCTGCGGCCTTATTACCCAAAACTGCGGGGTTGACCTCCAGCTTTTTGACGCGCATCGCCAGCATAACCATATTCCACCCACCAAACATCAACCCCAGTCCTAAACAATAAGGTACGGTGCCGACATAATGGGTCGGATAGGGTTGAAAGAAGAAAATAGCTAACATAACTTCCAATACACCGCCAGCCACCACCAACTTCCAGTTTTTATAGCGCACGACCCCAGCGGAGACGATTTGCAGTAGCCCATCGGCCAAAAACAAAGTGCCAAAAATCATCGATAAAATAAAATGGCCATGGTGTTGCCCACTCAATATCAATATTGCGGCCAGTGAAAATGCACCTCCTTTTACGTAACGCAAGGTACGTTGCCCGCCGATGCCGGTATGTGCGACCATCAACGTTGCCAGTCCCTCTACCAACAACAGGAAAGCGAAGGGATGCAAAGGGAAATAAATCGCGTCATCCAACGCATCGATGAAAACGATTAAACCCGCTAACACGCCTAACCAACCGGCAATCATCAATCCTCGCCAGCGGTTACGCAAATAATCAACCCCAAGTAAAATCATTACCAACCGAACCATGCCTTATCCCCTCTAATTGTAAGGCGGCTTGTCAGATCTACGCAGAGGTGCTCTTCCAAGATGGCATGAGTATAGTTTCCACCTCTGAAATCACGCAATTTGTGTCGTTTCAAACTGCATAGGTGCAACTACAGGCATTTCTGTACAAGATACTGGGTTGATTGGGGAAATGCGGGTTAAACCAAGTTGATATGAAAAATGATAAAAACGCTGTTAAATCAGAGAGTTGTTGATTTTGCTGGAGTTCGGGGGAGACTTGAGATTGGAGCGGGTGAAGGGAGTAGAACGCCAGAACCTAAAGCCAGTTAAATAGGCATTTACTGACTTTATAAAAATGAAACTACACACATTCCTATACACATTTGTTTTTGCTTGCCACGATTTAGTGTGATTTTTAGCCATATGGAGATCGGTGCCGGTGGAGTGTTACCGGTGGCAATAACCCGCCATCCAGAGTAAAGCCGTACAGCTCTGCCGTTGAATATTGCCACTCCACTGGTGCAATCTAGTTCACCTATTACTCAAAGCCTCAACGGTGCCGCTGTGACGCTTCATAAGGCTGCCAAACTCGGAAACCACCTCACGCGCTGTTATCTGGTAGCCATTGTGATAACCGGCCGCGCCAGTCACCGTTAACCGCTCTCCCCGCTGGTGGATCATCAATTCCAATGCCAGCAGGTCAAAGCCGATTACCTGCATCGGGGTACGGGCTACGCTTATCTGACTCCACCAGCACTGTGGCCGCTGCCATAACTCGGCCGGTTCTGGTCTGTATGCGCCTGGGTGCCTTGGTGATTGTGCCGCTGATCGTTGCCGTGTGCTGCGTGGTCTTTTTCCGTCGATTCTTTCGCATCGTTGCCCACCTGTAGAATTTCACGTTATCCGCTCGCTGTAAGGATCGGCATTTTACAGGATAAAATTCTATATTGTGCTGCTGTTCAGCTTGGCGTGATGCGCCACCACTAGATCCCCGGCTCACCGGTGTAAAGACTGCGGGCGCGTTGCTCCTGCATGTTATGGCCGTGGTGGTATCGCTGGTGGCCGCACATCCAGCATGAGCAAAGGCAAGGGGTGCGATACGCCTTCCCTGCGTACCTGTGCTCTCCGTCGCCAGCGGTGTGATAACTGCCCCGCTTTAACTTCAATCGCTGTGAATGGTGACGCCGTTCCGCTCTGGTCATTGCTGCTGATCCTGTATTGATGCCAGCCAGGGTAGAAGCCTTTTCTTGGCTGGCGGGTTGTGCTGTGGTAGTGGTTCGAACGTCGCTATTTGTCGCAATGGCGGGAACTCTCCGAACCTTATCAAAACTTATCATCCGGCCGCACTGGGGAATGACCAAACGTTATGATTTGTTAAGGTCTCGTTGGTGGCGGGGTATCATAGCGGGCTACCGTGAACCTCTCGCAACGTTACCATTTGTTACCATCCGGCCCGCTCAAGTGTCTATATTTGTCGCTACTTGGTGCGCTTTGAAAAGTGGCTGAATGTTAGGATTTATTAGGTTTCGATAAAGCTGCAGACACTTCTTTAGCAAGGCGTAACGCTGCCTTTGCCTGAGCCTGCCCTAGGCTTGCCAGAGCAAGCGCCGCCTTGGCGTTATCCAGCTCAGTGCGTGCTATGCGTTTGGTGTGTTGCCACATGATACCATCAAGCAACATCCGTTCGCGGTAGGCTTCTGAGCCAAGGGCAGCATCCGGCATCAGGCGCGACAGCTCCCCCACCCGCTCGGCGACCATCAGGTTACGGGCTCGCAGTGATACCAGCGGCGGTAATTGCCCAACGCCGCGCAGTGGAAAGAATGCCCGCCTGCTTCGCTCCCCATGCTTCACCGCGTTCGTGTTGCCCAATGGGGCTCCCGCACCTGCACGTTTTCCACCCCAGCCTGATCTTGATTGTTGGTTCGATTTTTTCATTTTGCAGCCCTTCTGCGCGGTGCAGGCTTTTTCCACTCATACGCCGGCGCTCTGATTTTTTGAATAAACCGCTCACGGTTTTCCGCGCTGCGGATAATCAGCCGCGCCAGCTCCCGGCACTCAAACGACGATACCGAACCGCCGTTAACCCGAATACTCGCCGCAGCTATTTCTGCCAGGTGCTTTGGTTTCATGGTTGTTACCTCAAGGATTGCGCGATGGTTTTTTACCCTGACTGGCGTAATGAATACCGCCACACTGGCGGCACTGCAAAGACGGTCCGGAAAGATACAGCGCAGCCTTGCGGGTTTTGCATACCGGGCATACATACCACCAGCGAACACCGCCATATTTCGGGCTGGTGGTTGCCAGCTCCACGGTAACGTAATGATCGCCCGGCAGCGTTGCCACAATGCGCCCATCGCCCTACCACCGTAAAAATCGGTAATTCCCGCCCAACCGTTATAGACCGTGAGGTTAGGTTGACACTTTTCATGAAAAACCACGAAAGACGGTACATTACGGTACATGGCTGCTTTACACTTTTACGCACCAGGCATGAAAAACCTTAACATTTCTATACATCTAACGTGAAAAAAACGCCCTTCAATACTGGCTAAGCCTATTACTGGCGCGGGTTTGAAGCAATGTGTAAAGTCCGACCATGAAAAGTGTCAAGCATGGCCGTGAACTTGACGCTTTTGCGCAAAAAAACGGGGGATCCCGGTAGCTGGCATATATAAAACTGTATACCGAACACTGAATTCGCGGGGCAACTTGACACTTTCCGGGAAAACTTGCGATTTAACCTTAGCTTTTCTGTACATCGGGTTTACACTTTTTCCGCAACCGTCGCAAAAGTGTAAACCTATCCGTTTCGTTTTTGGTGCCCACTTGACACTTTTCCTGCCAGGTTGCTGACGATCACCCTTCAGCCCACTTGGACAACGCCGTCAATCCCTCTTGGCTCCATTCGGCCATATCATCAGGGCATAAGCCGGCACTGTGGCATAATTCCTGCCTGATTAGTCCTATGGCAACTCCTGCGTTGGTTTTTAAGTCATACCGAACAACGTAGTGTTCCGAGTCGCCATCATCCAGATAAATACCATCATCCTCCAGAAACTCTACCGACCAATTAAGCTCCCCGGCGGCAAGCCTCACGCGTTGCTGTATTTCTTCATTGGTGGCTGGTGGCGGTGTCTTATTGTCGCCAGTCTGTATCGCGATCCAGAATTCCCCCCATGTCATTTCGAGCGTTCTGCTTTCCCGTTGTTCAGTAGTGGTGACTTCCGGCCCTGGATCATAACCGCCTTGCCGTTGCCGTTCGGTGGCCTCAACGTCAATCTTGGTACCGGACATCACAACGTCGCCCCTGGCTATCCAGTCGTAGACGGTCTGGCGACTGACGCCGCGATGTTTGGCGTAGGCGGCTTTGCTCATCAGCATGGTTTTTTCCTGGTGTTTGGCTCACCCCCAGAAAATGGCCTGTTCGGAGGGCGAACGCTTCACAGCGATGGCTGGTGGATTACTGCCGCCATCACTGTTGGCTTGTGGTGGACATAGCAACCGCCTTAATGGCCGGCGCCCTGGTGCGGATAAAATCTTCAACCGCAAATCTCTTTTTTATTTCCGGTTGTTAAATAGACCCCACAGCGGTGATCCGGATCTTTGTGACTGTTCCATTACCGTAGTAACTATTGCCGCTTTTAGCTGCCTATTCGCCCCATCAACATCAACGCCAGAGGATTTTCCTTCTGGTTGCTGCTGGTTTTGGTTGATGATATTTATACCGCCAACATCAACGTTTATTCCTCCGCCGCGCAAACCGTGCATAGGAGCCGTTCCTGTGACCGTATTGCCAACTAGCCCGCCAGTGGCATAACCGCGCATCATGGCATACAGATTATCAACACCAATGCGATCCGTGGCCTCTTTGGTCATCACAAACTCACCGCGATGCACAACGCCAGCAGGTTCGTACTTCCCACCATCGCCGGTATAGCCACCCGTATCAAAGCTAAAAATTTTACCTAAAGCCGAAGAAATCGAGCTACCACCTTCGCCTTCCCCTAACATGATCTTGACCGCGTATGCCACCAAGAGCTTGTTGATGATATCAATAATCATCTTGAGGATTGACGTCGTGAAGTCGCGGAATGATGCTTTGCCGGTGGTCACCATGCTGGTCATCATGTCAGACATGCCGGAAAGCGCAGCGTTTGCGACGTTGGACATAGAGGCGTAAACATTGGTCGCCGAATCCAGGTATTCACTCAACCCCGCTTGAATGCCGAGCTGCCAGTTACCGCGCATCTTGTCATCATCGGCATAGAATTTGTCTTGAGCGGCAATGGCCTTGTTGTATGCGGCAGCAGCGGCATCACCCCCGATAGCCTTACCCTCTGCATCAACCTTTCCGCCTTTTTTGGTGTAGGTATTTTCCAGTTGAATACGTTCATCACGGCGGGATTGCTCCCGGCTGCTTAAACCATACTTGCCAAGTTCCTGTGCCGAGCGGCTCTCAATGGACTTAGTGTATTGTTCCATCTGGATTTGAAGATCGAGGCCTCGGCGTTTCTCCTGGTTTAATTTCTCCTGCTGCTCGGTATTACGGATCGCCGATCTCAGTGCCTCGTTATCCCTGAGAACGGACTGGTCCTGTAAAGAGAGTCGGCTTTGCCCGCGAAGAATGTTAATGCGCTCATCCAGTGCGGCCAGACGCTTACCCCCTTCCGTCAGTCCAATAATTTTCCCGTCTTGAATGGTAAGAGCGCTATTTTCAGCCAACAACGCAGCAAGGCGCTGTTGCTCCTGCTTAAGCATGCTGATTGACTGATCATCGTGATAGGCTTTTTGTTTTGGGGTTTTTGGATCTTTTAACTGATCATTGATATTTTTGCGGAGCCTTTCTTCCTCCTCCTTGCTGATCTTCGCGCCATCCTTGATGGCCTTCGTGAGCTTTTCTTGTTCTCTTGTTCTTTTCTGGGCATTGGACCAGGTTCGCTGAGTAAGCGAATTTACATACTCCTGCGCATGAATAGCTTTTTCGTTGTTTTTTTGCCCAATAGCTCGAGCACCATTCAGATCATCCTGCATCTGCTTTTGCAGTATGAGGGCGTTTAATTCGCTCTGAATTTGCCTTCTGGTGTTTGTGTCCTTTGTCCACTTGCCTAGATCGGCCTGCTTTTGGGCTATCTTTTCCTCAAGCGACGTTTCCCGTCCGATATCCAGCATCCTGTCCCATGCGCCCTTTGCCGCATCGCCCAAGTTATTCCATGCTGTCTGCAACAGGCCTAGCCTTGATTTTATTTCATCGGCTTTTTGACTGATTGCAGCGCTGTATGCATCTGATGCAATCCTGGCCGCCTCCTGCTGATTACCCTGCTCTTGTAGCGCTCTGATCTGGTTGTACGTCGCCAAATCGAGGAAGTGATACTGATCGGTCAACTTCTTGATGGCTTCGACTGGGTTTTCAGCGATCGCGTTAAAATCAGACACTAGCTGCGCCGTAGAAATACCGGCTGCATCGTTAAGCTTGATAATCGCCTTTGAGGCTGACGATAGCGACGCAGTGGCCACTTTGCCACCAGCGACTAATTGGTTCAGCACATCAGACGACATCTGAACAGTAGAGCCAGCGCTCTCGGCCAGCCACTGTGCCATATCGGCCAACTGACCCGACGTCTTACCAACGATATTACCCGTTAAAACCAGTGACTGATTAAAAGCATCCTGCTCTTTTGCCCCTTGGTAGTATGCGTAACCAAGCAACCCAACCACGGCAGTAACACCGCCGATCGCCAGCCTGGTTGGGGTCAAAAGGGTAGCGAATTGTTTTAAGTGATCGGCGTTCTCTGCCAACCCGTTGGCATTGTCAGACAGGGAATCACTCGAATCATCCGTCGCATCAGAGAAGCCCAATACCTCACGCTTAATCACATCAAGCAGGGCACTCCACCCACCGAATGAATCGGCAATCTGTCCGCCCTGCTGAGTAAATATGAGCCACAGCGGCATTCCGCCCGCAATAGAGGTGAAAATATCGGTGAATTGAGCGGGTAACTGGCGCATGGCTTGTCTGTACTGCCCTGCTGAAATCGTTCCTTTCCGCCATTCCTGGTCTTGCTCCCGTAACTTGGCAATCAGTGGTGCGGACTCGGTCGACACCCCCAGACTGGCCGCTTTTAGCTCCAGTAGTTGAATGCGCGTTTTACCAATACCGTTTACCTGATCCTGTAGCGAATCGACGAATGATTTGCGCGTGGACTCAGCACGCTTGGTTTCCGCTGCGGCTGATCGTTCTGCGGCCTCCTGTTCTTTGAGCGCCTCTTTCAATCCCCTGGAAGCGATCGCTGCGGCCCGTTTCTGATCGGCTTCGCGCCTTACCGCCTCCTCCTGCTGGCGCATTGCAGCAATCAGCGGTGCTGCCTCCTGGCTTATACCTAACTGGGCTGCTCGGTATGCAGCAGCATCTGAGGATGACGCCTTATAAAGCTCGTTCTGTGCTTGGAGTTTTGAAAGAAATGCCTCTTTGGCGGCGGTGGCACCCCGTTCCTGTTGCGCAGCAGTTGCGGCGGCTTTTCCTTCCTCCGTTCTGGCTGTTGCTGCCCGTTCCAACTGAATGCGGGTCTGCTGGATGGTACGAGAAGCCTCGGCAAAGGATTCCGGATCAATTATCCCTTTTGCGTTGAATTTCGATAACTGGCTTTCCATGTTATCGAGTCGTTCGAACGCCGCTGTAACCGGGTTAATTTGCGTCAGTAAATCGCGCAATTCTTGCCGTTGCTGCGCCGTCGCCTGCGAATGGTTTTTCGCTTCTGTCTGCGACTTATTCAACGATGCAGCATATTCAGCAACGCGTTGATGGGTGTCGGCAATCTCTTGCGCGATTTCCTTCGATACCTTGGCCGTATTTTTGCCGGATGCATTGAAACCATCAGCGGCACCGGCCGCACCGGCGGCTTTTTGCTGGAATTTATCCAGCTCTTGGTTGCCCCGCTGCAAATCGCCGGTATCGACGCGCAGGGAGATCGATGCAATATCAGTCATGCTGTACTCCATGCGTTGACATCATCTCAGCCCAAAAGGGAAAGATGATGTCAACAGCCTGAATATTAGGTTTCAAAAGCACCCTTCCTGCTTAAGTGCTTTATCCATGAGTCCGCGAGCGATCGCGTTAAGGGTAGGAGCTATCTGATACGGGGATTTCGCCCGTTCGCTGTCCTGGATACGTTTTACTGCCTGCATTTGTTCTTTGGTCAGCAACACGGGTTTGAAGTTGGGGTTATAGGCCATTTGACACCTCTCTGTATGTTTATACAGGTTTATTGTATTTCATAAATAGCAACGATCAACAACAACATTGCAATAAATGGAATTACGAGGTGTGATGAAAATCCCTTACTGGCCGGTAGAACGCTTTTTCTTGCCGCTTGCTTTCAGAGTAACCAATAGCCTCCGTGCGTTTTCCTGCTGTTCTGTCGTCACTTCGCCGCAAGGCTGGCCGTTCAGGTCATACCGAGGACCACCGGCCACTATCGCACGCAGATAAATCGGGGTTTTGGTCAGCCCGGCCACAGCCCGACTTATTTGTTTTGGTGTCAAAGGCAAGCAGCGTGCGGCGGCATCGGCCAACATATCGGCACGGATCCCGACCTTCATAGGCCTGGTCTTTCGGCGGTTGAATACCTGCGGGTAATGACTCTGTGCACGCTGAATATACGGGGATTTCCAACCACCCGCACCAGGCTGGGATTTTTTCGCCGGTTTCTCTGCGCCTGTGGGGCGTGGTGCAATTTTTGCCGTGTTGGCCGGGCGTTGGGCGGGCTTCGTCGCCGCTGGCGCTGGCTCCGTTTGCTGGCGCATCTGCTGTTTAACCTGCTGCAACTGCTCTTGGGTCGTGTTCACTGGCCTGTCCTCGGTCAGAATGGCGCATCATATGGCGGGGTTTGGTCAAAATCTTCCGGCTGTTGGTAAGGTGCTGACTGTTGCCCGGCCTGCTGCACTTCCGTTTTTCCGCCCCGATTTGAGGCGTTTTTCTGACTGGCTGGCCCGCTGCTTGGTCGCGCCGTTCTGGCGCTGACCACAGAATCAGCCACCACCTGATAGCCGGTTGCGGTGCGGCCTTCCTGCGTCGTCCACTGTGTGATCTGCATGTTGCCGGATACGCTCACCATATCGCCCTTGGCGTGACGGGCAAGCGCGTCAGCCTGCTTACCGAATGCCACTACAGCCAGCCAGAAAGGAGCCTCGCCGTTCTCCGCTTTCTGGCACGGCAGCGATACCACCAGCCGTGCAAATGCCATCGTGTTACCGTTGCTGGTGGTTTTGGTCTGCACATCGGCCACCAATCGCCCGTAGGCTGCTATTTGTGCTGTCATTTTTTGACCTTCTTCAATCGGTAGTCGGTTCCTCTCACCCATTCCATTCTTTCCACAGGGATGCAAACAATCTCCATTCCGTCCATGAATCGCGCAAAGCACACCGTCCCACAGGCCGTTACTGGGAATAGGGCACCCCCGGCCAAATTTGAACCATTATCAACACGCTGCCAGGCAACAACAGCCTCATAGGTACTCACCCCATCATCGCCTTTGGTTTCAAGCCACCAGCCGGGCTGTGCACCGTGGTCCGCATTTGCAGGTATGTGCATTTCTGTTACCTCTCTCTGTCAGCTATTCGGTTAAGTGCTATCACCATCCGTTTCAAAACACACCTTTGCTTCTTTGTTTTCATCATTTTTTCAACTCTCTATATAGGCGTAAAAAATCGATTTTTACCGGGATATCGGGATATCTGTAAAAATATACAATAATTTCAATGCATTAAATGAAATCTGAAATCCCGCCGTATCCCGGTGAGTATATTTTTATCATATAAATCAATAAAGTAATCCGGGGTACGTTCGCGGGATATCTCCCACCGCCAGCAATGGCGAGCAATTTACCACCAATTGTTAACCGCAATACCGGGATACGGCGGGATATGCCGGGATATGCAATAGGGATTTAATATATTGATTATTAACAAATATATTTTACATATCCCGATATCCCGCAAATCCCGCAGTTTTTGACCCTCTGCTACGCGTAAGTTTTTTTTATTCCTCTGGCTGGTCAGTCAGTACGATAAAGCGCTGCTGTGTACCGTTGACCTTGACCGTTTTTGACATCCACCGCCCGGACTCCGTACAAACCAGCATCCCGGCATCTTCCAGCGCTTTACAGCCAAAGTTACGACTAATGCCACATAGGATTTCTTCATCGAACACCGTAGGGATGATGTGATATTCCGGCTGACCATCATCACGGCGACCACTTACCAGATAACCAGCAAGATTATTGATACGGGCGGCATAATGCCCATCCATATCGCCATTGCTTTTGCCAAAGCTATACGGCTGGAAGCGGCTCAGGGCGTGACGCTGAATAAAATCTCGCGCACGGCTGACCACCTGGTATTTTTCGCGATTCTCCAGGCCGAAATCCTGTAGCCAATCGTCAAACGCCTGTTGTGTGGCAGACTGGCATTCTTCCGCCGTCCAGCCCGTGACTATGCCGGACAGCGCCCCGGCAGCGTCCAGCATGGCAAAACGAGACGCCACACGCTGCACCTGAGAGGAAGCGCCTTCCGGCAGGTGTGTTAACCAGGTGCTTTCTTTTTCGGCAACGGTGTTAATGGCAGTATCTTTGTTTTCGGCCAGCCAGCGGATCCATTTCCGCCCGGCAGCGCCGCAGTAACCGGACGAAAGACGCTTCATTGCCCGCGCATGTTCGTTACCATCGTCATAACCATTGAAATCGATGGTATCGATAAATGGCACACTTAGCAGGCGCACCAGTTGGCCCGCCTTCGGGGTTATGCCCCCTTTGAGCAGGAAGGTTTCAAAATCCTCTTCTCCGGTGCTCAGTGCGGCAATTTTCCAGCGCATTACCGCACGGTTGCCACCCTCCTTGCGCCCCTGAATGCGTCCCACCCCGTTAAACAGGCTGTAAGCAGACAGAGCAATATCATTGACCTTTCCACCTTGCCCAATCTCATCAATGGGGATAAAACCATCATTTCGCGCTGCCGCTTCGACCGTCAATCCATGACGGGTTGCATCCCATGACAGTTTGAGCATTTCCGGATCGCCGTAGAGGCTGGTAGCCGCCTCTACGGTTGTGGTTTTACCTGCTGACGACTGAGCAAAAAGGTGAATGCCAAAGCAGCTACCACCAGCCAGGGAATTTAACGGTGCCGCCAGCCCAACGAGCGCACCCAGCATCATCGAGTGATTGCCGCGCATCAGAGAGGCTACATTGTCCCGCCATTCTTCCGCCGTTCCGCGCACAACATAACCTCGGATTGCTGCCGAACCTCCGCAAAATGCTACTGGGCGTTCTGGATTGCCGATAACTTCACCATCAGGCATAACATACGCCCCGCAGTGCCACCCAGCGGTAGACGTAACTTCCCATACAGTGCGCTCACCCTGCCGCTGGAGGTACTCGGCCAGCTTATTGAGCAAGTGGGCGCTGGTTGTGATGGCAACGCCACGACCGCGCAGACGTGACCAGCCAGCAGGCATCCCAATCTCATTACGTGGCATGGCCTCATGGATGATTTTATCGGCCCCCTCGGGCACCATTTCAATAATCAGGTAGGCTTCCCCACCATCGTTACCGATCCCGACAGTCTGCATCTGGTCGCTGAGCCATTCACCGGGACGGATCACTTCACCAGACTGTCTATCTATTTTTGGCGTGACCCAATACAGGCCACCAGAACGAGACTCTACCCCCGGAGCCAGTTCATCCGCCGGCGCACGTTTCCCGCTTGCCTTGCGCATATCTTCAACCAGGCTTTCCCCGCGCTTGGCATCATCACGCAGCCGGGCCAGATACTCCCGCCAGTTCTCCGGCTCCCGGTCGGGAATACCCTTGTAAAGTTTCGCCTCTTGTACACCCGCCAGCGCCAATTTTTCAGCAATGGTATTAATCTGAATGGGTTCAATATCACCGGCCAGATACACGCGGGCAGACTGCCGCCCTTTGTCGATAAGGCGTAGGTTATGCAGCTCCGCCAGTTGCCTTTTACCCAGATAGATCGGCGGTACATCGTCACCATGCCTGTGGCCCTCGCTTTCACTCCAGTGCTGGGCGTGGGCGTAGGCATCGGACCCGGCGAAAATAATCGCCTCGGTGTTTTTATCCTTCGGGAGTACCTTAACGTTCGGTGCGGATTTCATGCTTTCACCTGTGCCGCTGGTGGAATAATCTGATAGCCCACCATGCGGGCAGTATTCAGAAAATCTTCAAGTGAGCCGAAAAACTCACCACGTCTTAACGGGAATTGCGCCTTCTCTACACCGTTTTCCATTTGCACAATCATCATGCCGGTAAAACCGGCTTTGATATTCAGATCCACGGTAACGGCAATAGTGGATGTGCTCAGATTGGACGAGTTAATTTTCATGGTGAGATCCCCCCGTTAACGTGAAATCGTTCAGGAAACGTGATGTAGGCATTTCGCAAGGAAACTCATACCCATCACGAATAAACTTCACTCGGTAAATACTGGCCCCGGTCACCGTTACCCCATTGCCGCGATTGTCTTTCCAGCGTTGGCCGGAATAAGGAATATCCGCGCTCTCTATTTTTGGGCTGAGTCTGGCCCCCGGCAGGTGGCCGGTTAATTTTTTATTCATGATTTTCCCTTACTGCCTGGTGTCTGGTTTTTTCGTGATAATACCGACTTGTTGCGCCACTTCGGCAATATCGCCAAGCGTCGTCACAACGTGGTTTGACGATAATTCTTGCTGGTGGACCACTTCGCCGTTCTCGGCAGTCACAAGAATTTCCCCGGAAAATTTCGTAGGAACCGTTATTTTCTGAAATCCGTCACCGCAACGTTTGGCTAACTCAATAAACGTATCAAGGGAGCAATCCAAGTGATCTTCCGGAATAGGGACGCTCCCCCGTATAACACCATTCTCAACAGTGAGTTTGAACTTGCCGGTAGTGGTGGGGAAAATACTCAAGGCCAGTAGAGACTCCACCGGGATATCGGATAATTTAGGAATGACGGGAGGGCCAGCGTTCAGCATCGGCGTTGAGGTAAGCATTTCTGCCACCTCAATTGACCGAATGTCAGCCTCCAGCATGGCGCTGGCCTGCTTGATTGCCTCAATGGCTCGCAACTCAATAAATGCGAATGCCTGCGGGGTAATTGCTCCAGAGTATTCCGTTTCGCAGGTGGCGTGTTTATCTGCCTCTTTAGCGATCGTGCCGACTTCAATAAGTGCATTCATTAACGTCATAATGGCTGCGGCGGCTGAACTATCAAAATGGTCACGCATGGCGCACCTCCCGCACCGGCAATCTTCCGGCGAACACAAGGACAAAGCGACCAGCCAGAAAAGAACGGGCTTCGCGCTCGCTGGTGGCCGTTACCTGCTCGCGGTGAGGAAGGGCCTGTGGATTGGCTCGAACTACGGCCAAAAACAGGAAGGTGAAGCGCTGCGGCGCTGTGGTAATATTCGACATAGCTACCTCGATACTGATTCTATCGTTGTGGTTAGAGGCCCGTTGGTGTTGGTAGCACCTGCGGGCTTCGCCGTTTTTACACTTCCAAAAGATGTAGTGTAAACAAAAATAACCAAAGGTGGTGAACACGTCAAGGCTTTTATGTTTACACCTTTCATGTATACTGTTGTACACCAATTTTTTCGGAGAGTTATGATGGCAACAGGTGCAAAAAACGCTAAGTCACAGGCTATTGCGGCCCGAGTACCCCATGAAGTTATTGAAGAAATGGAAGCTGTAAAACTTGAGGCTGAATCAACAGCAAACTTTATCGTCGCAGCCATGCGCGGGGAAATAGCCCGCCGCCAGACGGAAGGGAGTGGAGATAACCCTCTGCTTTCGTCGCTCGATGCGCTGGAACAAGTCGAAGCGATCGGCGTTACTGCCAGCGAGGAAATAAACCGACTGGTCAGCGTGGCGCGTGAAGAACTACAGCGCCGCAAAGCAAAGCAGGAAACGCCAGAAAGTTGAGTTTTGTTCAGGTGATACCAAAGGGCGGGGGCGCAATCCTCGCCTTTTTTTATTGGGGCCGATCCTCCAGCTGCACGGCAACGGATGCCAGCCAGTGGAAGGGCTTTTTTCTGGCCGGAAGCATGGTTATGCATGGTCAGCCCCCGGGTGCTCATCCAACCAACGTGCGGCCAATGTAGTAAGGCGCTCTTTGCGTTCGGCTGTACTCATGTCCATATCCAGCAGGGCGCAATCACGGCTTTCCAGATAGGCCAGTAATGCGAGTTGGTGGGTGCTCATGTGGTCGCGTACCTTTCCAGTAATGCCGTTTTTCTTCGCCCATACAGGCGGGTGCATGCCCAGCACCAAGCGTGCGAGGAAGGTGCACTCATTGCTATAGGCGTGCCCGCGCTGCGTATCACCAGTGCGCTGGATATAGCTTTTCATAGCATCGGCCATTACCTTGTGCTCTTCGCATGCTGTAACGCGCTTCTTGCGCCAGTTATCCCGTGCGGCCACTAGCTCTTGTGGAGCTACGCGGTATAGACGTTCTTCGCAGTCAATGAAGTATTGCCGTGCAAGTTTTCCTTGATCGTTACGTTCGACCATTGAAAGCTCTTTAGCCATATCAGAGCTGATCAGGTATTCCTCGCGAGGGCGGCCTTTTTTGGTGCTTTCCAAAAAAGTCTCGTAGTCATTACCCTTAATAAAACCATACTGAGCGATACGTTTTTTTATCCAGGTAGCAAATAGCTCTTTGTTGCCCAGGAATGCGTGTAGATTTCTGGCGTTAATGGTCGGTATTTCTTTACCGCCGATAATGCCCAGCGTGAAAGGAATTATTTCTGAAATATCGCCGTAGCTTTCTTTAGGGTGAGTTCGCCCCTGGCCAGTGATGGCCGTGTTTTTCAGTTTCATGTTTTCAGGCCCCATCATGCTGTTGTTTGGTCGCGTTCGGCAATGCGTGCATCAATCCACGCATCAACTTCACTTTCTACCCACGCAACGGCACGAAGGCCTAACTTAGTGGGACGCGGAAAACGGCCCTGAGACATGAGGCGATAAATCCACGGCTCGCTAAAGCCGGTTTTCTCCATCACTTTTGGTAAACGAATAAGATTACTTGCCATGTGTTAGCACTCCTGAATGGTTGCTAGTTGTACATGGCTATAGAAAAGCAGAGGTTTGATTGGGTGGTTGTGATATCACAAAACTAGTTCGTGATATCACGTTACAACAGACGCTAAGCTTTTCTTATCGCGGGTTTTTTACCAAAATATTTTGCTATTGTTTGAATGTGGTAATCCGGTATTGCAGTACCTTGCCTCGCCGCTTCAATAGAAATAAGCTCCAAAATTTTTTCCGCAGAAGTCGCATCAACATCTACTTTATTTAAATTAGGTATAAGCGACAAAAGGCCTCGCGTGAGCTCTGGAAGCTTCGATAATGTTTTTGGGTTATCGAATGGATCCTTCTGATTGTTACCGGACAAAGGTGAACCTGTCATTTTCTCATAAGAGGGAAACCCACCATTCTTTAATCGCCTAAGTTCTTCATGTGTCATTATTAAATCTTCAATTCTAATACTAAAGTCATTCAGCCATGTAAATTCAAGGAAGGAATTCAAAGTATAATCCTCACTAAAATCAAGGAATTTACTATTCACTTTAAGGCTTGTCTTGGGAATCGATACTACTCTTAAATTACATGACTCACCACGAATAAACTTATCTTCCGAATCACGTATTTTTTCAGATGGAATTTTAACAACACCATTCAATGAAGAAAAATCAGTGGTGAAAATCTCCAGCTTTCCGTCTTCGAGGCGTTTACAATTAATTTGCAATTTAACTTTAGTGAGCTTAGTTGAATAATCAACGTCAATTAAAGTATAACCACTATCAGTCGGCTGCTCTTTCTCGAATTGTTTTTCCACCTCATCCTCAAACAAGTAAGCACTCCAATAGAAAGTTGTTGAATCGTCATTTTGACCATTATACTTTATACAAAGCTCAGCAAAATCTATTGTCGCCAAATGAATTAGATAGTCTACATCACAGTCTAATATTTCTGCCGCTTTGCTAAGTGGGTAATACAATCTTTCTGGCTGTTGCATAAACTGGTATCCCCTCGGCGTTTCAGGTAGTCTCAAGTTCTACATGATTATACATAGTTGTAGCCATATCTACAGCCCCACCAGCTTATCCATATAGTCTGCATACCATTGGAGCATTTCCCGGCGGCCATCCAGATATTGCGCATGGTTGTACGTCCCCCGGATGCTGTTCTTATCGACGTGGGCCAACTGGGTTTCAATCCATGCAGTGTTATAGCCCTGCTCATGCAGGATGGTGCTCATGGTGTGGCGGAAGCCGTGGCCTGTGACACGCCCGGCGTAACCAATGCGGCGAACCAACACATTCATAGCCATTTCGCTTATTGGCTTGCTGTGGTGGATCCTGCCCGGAAACACATATTTGTAATGACCGGTAAGCGGTTTTAGCTGTTCCAGAATGCTAATTGCCTGGCTGGATAGCGGTACGCAATGAGGGCGGCGTTTCTTCATCCTTTCCGGTGGCACCTCCCAGAGCTGGTTATCAAAATCAAACTCTGACCATTCAGCCTGGCGCAGTTCTCCCGGCCTAGTCCCTGTGATAATAAGTAAGCGCATAGCCAACTTGACGATCAGGCTGCCGGTGTATGTGTTAAAAGTGCGGAAAAAGTCGGGCAGCTCGGCAACTGACAAGAACGCATAGTGCTCTTTTTTATGCGGTGAAAACGCGCTGGCGAGATCCGGGGCGGGGTTATATTCAGCCCTACCGGTGACGATGGCATATTTCCATACCTCCCCGCACCGCTGGCGTACCTTGCGCAATTTCTCTGTTGCACCGCGCTCATCCAGTTTTGAAAGCGTCCCTAGAAGCTCCATTGGTTTTATCTCGGCAATTGACCGATGGCCGAGGAATGGGAAAACATCACTCTCAAACGTTTTCATCATTTCTTCTGCGTACGATTCTGACCAGCGATCGCGCCGTTTCTCGTACCATTCCCGCGCTATCCCTTCAAAGGTGTTGCCGGTCACATCTTGCCGATCTCGTTTCTGCTGCTTCCTGGCGTCGCTGGGATTAATGCCCGATACCACCAGCTTTTTGGCCTCATCGCGCTTTTGCCTTGCATCGGTTAGTGAAACGGTGGGGTATGTCCCAAGGGAAAGCATTTTTGGTTTGCCGTCGAAGCGATAGCGAAAACGCCAGCCTTTGGAACCGTTAGGCTCAATGAGTATAGAAAGCCCACCGCCATCACTGAGTGTATAGGGCTTGTCTTGCGGCTTAGAGCGCCGTAGCTCAAGGTCTGTGAGAGGCATTGTGTATAGCTCCGAGGGATATCTAACGTCCTATACCCATTACTATACACATCTGTGTGTAGATTTTGCCATAGCCATGTAGAGCTTGAGATAGTACAAAAACCGTGAAATGCTTGTGGGGTAAGGCTTGAGTAGGGGTTAGGAGAGCTTGAGAAAGGTTTGTTTGGAGCGGGTGAAGGGAATCGAACCCTCGTATGCAGCTTGGGAAGCTGCCGTTCTACCATTGAACTACACCCGCTTAGGTGTGCGACTGGCATTATAACCGGTTATGCGCGCCGGGCAAGAGAAGAAAGTGCATAACTGCCGATGTTTTAAGCGGTTAGCAACACCCAGCTCTCTTCAGGCGAAAAAAAAACCGGCACAGTCACCTGCACCGGTTTAATCACTTGGCGAAGATTACTTGCTCGGGCGCATGGCCGGGAACAGGATCACGTCGCGGATGGTGTGGCTGTTGGTCAACAGCATCACCATACGGTCGATACCGATGCCCAAGCCTGCAGTTGGCGGCAGGCCGTGTTCCAGCGCGGTGACGTAGTCTTCGTCGTAGAACATCGCTTCGTCATCACCAGCATCCTTCGCGCTAACCTGATCGGCAAAACGCTGCGCCTGATCTTCTGCGTCGTTCAGTTCCGAGAAGCCGTTACCGATCTCACGCCCACCGATGAAGAATTCGAAACGGTCGGTGATTTCCGGGTTCTCATCATTACGGCGTGCCAGCGGAGAAACCTCTGCCGGATACTCGGTGATGAAGGTTGGCTGGATCAGATGGCTTTCCGCGGTCTCTTCGAAGATCTCGGTAACCACGCGGCCCAGGCCCCAGCTCTTCTCAACCTTGATGCCGATCGACTCGGCAATCGCTACGGATTTAGCCATATCGTTCAGATCGTCCAGATTGGTTTCCGGACGATATTTCTTGATCGCTTCGCGCATGGTCAGCTTGTCAAACGGCTTGCCGAAGTCGAACACCTCATCGCCATAAGGCACTTTGGTGTCACCCAGCACGTCCTGCGCCAGCGTACGGAACAGCGACTCAGTCAGTTCGATCAGGTCTTTGTAATCCGCATACGCCATATAGAGTTCCATCATGGTGAACTCTGGGTTATGACGCGGGGAAACGCCTTCGTTACGGAAGTTACGGTTGATCTCGAACACGCGCTCGAAGCCACCTACCACCAGGCGCTTCAGATACAGCTCTGGCGCGATACGCAGGTACATGTCGATGTCCAGCGCGTTGTGGTGAGTAACGAACGGACGAGCAGACGCGCCGCCAGGGATCACCTGCATCATCGGGGTTTCGACTTCCATAAAGCCTCGACCCACCATGAAGTTACGGATCGCCGCCATCACCTGAGAACGGATCTTGAAGGTGTTACGGGATTCTTCGTTGGCGATCAGATCCAGATAACGCTGGCGATAACGGGTTTCCTGATCGGCCAGGCCGTGGAACTTGTCTGGCAGTGGACGCAGTGCTTTGGTCAGCAGACGCAGCTCGGTACAGTGGATAGACAGTTCGCCAGTTTTGGTCTTGAACAGCTTACCGCGTGCGCCAAGGATATCGCCCAGGTCCCATTTCTTGAACTGCTCGTTGTAAACGCCTTCAGGCAGATCGTCACGTGCCACGTAAAGCTGAATGCGGCCACCCACGTCCTGCAGCGTCACGAAGGAGGCTTTACCCATAATACGGCGGGTCATCATACGGCCAGCCACGGTCACTTCGATACCCAGTGACTCCAGCTCTTCGTTTTCTTTGCTGCCGTATTCGGCATGCAGCTTGTCGGAGGTGGAATCACGACGGAAGTCGTTCGGGAACGCAATGCCGTTCTCGCGCAGCGCGGCCAGTTTTTCACGGCGTGACTGCAGCTCATTGTTGAGATCCAACGCCTGTTCGGCGCCTTGTGCTTGTTGCTCAGACATTTCTGTTCCTCATAACCCGGCTTTCAAACTTGCCTCAATGAATTTATCCAGGTCGCCATCCAGTACGGCCTGCGTATTACGTGTTTCGACGTTGGTGCGCAAATCCTTGATGCGGGAATCATCCAGCACGTAAGATCGGATTTGGCTGCCCCAGCCGATATCGGACTTGTTGTCTTCCAGCATTTGCTTGTCAGCATTTTTCTTTTGCATCTCGTATTCATACAGCTTGGCGCGCAGCTGTTTGAATGCCTGATCCTTGTTCTTATGCTGAGAGCGATCGTTCTGGCACTGCACCACAATGTTGGTTGGCAAGTGGGTAATACGCACCGCCGACTCGGTTTTGTTAACGTGCTGACCACCGGCACCGGAGGCGCGGTAAACGTCAATGCGCAGATCGGCCGGGTTGATTTCGATATCGATATCGTCATCCACTTCCGGATAGATAAATACGGAACTGAAGGAGGTATGGCGACGGCCACCGGAGTCGAATGGGCTCTTGCGTACCAGGCGATGCACGCCGGTTTCAGTACGTAACCAGCCAAACGCGTAGTCGCCGATAATCTTGATGGTTGCCGATTTCAGGCCCGCGACGTCGCCGTCGGACTCTTCAATCACTTCCGTTTTAAAACCTTTGGATTCCGCCCAACGCAGGTACATGCGCAGCAGCATGCTGGCCCAGTCCTGTGCTTCGGTGCCGCCGGAACCTGCCTGGATATCCAGGTAGCAGTCCGCGCTATCATATTCACCAGAGAACATACGACGGAATTCTAGTTGTTCCAGCTTGGCGCTCAGTTGATCGAGCTCAACCACGGTCTCGTTAAAGGTGTCTTCGTCTTCCGCCTCGACCGCCAGTTCCAGCAGGCCCGTGACGTCTTCACAGCCTTGTTCCAGCTGATCGATGGTTTCAACAATGGCTTCCAGCGACGAGCGCTCTTTGCCTAATGCCTGTGCGCGTTCAGGTTCGTTCCAAACGTCCGGCTGTTCCAGCTCGGCGTTAACTTCTTCTAAGCGTTCTTTCTTGGCATCATAGTCAAAGATACCCCCTGAGAACGGCTGTCCGCTCGGACACATCCTGAATGCGGTTTTTTACCGGATTAATTTCAAACATGATTTTTTGCGTTCTTACGTTGATGTCGTCGATGGCGAAATGCCATTGGAACCGGTAATTCTAGCGGATCCAGTCGCCAGTTTATAGCGAGTTGGTCAGTTTTTGTGGGGGATTGAGATTAGGGCACCCGCAGGTGCCCTGATAAACCGGTTAACGCGGCCAGAGGTGTTGAATTAGCAACTGCACATTACGGTTGCCACGGAACTCATTCACGTCCAGCTTATACGCCAGTTCCACTTCTTTGATGCTGCTATCTGGCCACTGCGTGGTATCGATGTTGAAGGCGATGCCGTCCAGCAATGGGCCACCACCGAGCGGTTCGATCATCAGCTTCAGGTGTTTTTCGCCCACCAGCCGCTGCTGCAGGATACGGAACTTGCCGTCAAAGGTTGGCTCAGGAAACGCCTGCCCCCACGGCCCGCCCTCACGCAGAAGTTCTGCGGTGGTCAGGGTCAGTTCTTGCATCATCAGTTCGCCGTCCGACCAGATCACGCCTTCCAGCATGGCGGGATCTAGCCATTCGCCGACCAGTTCGCCAAAACGCTGGCGAAACTCGTCAAACTTGGCCTCCTCCAACGACAAGCCCGCCGCCATCGCATGGCCGCCGAACTTCATCATCAGCCCAGGATTCAGGGTATCGAGCCGCTCCAGCGCATCACGCATATGCAACCCGGCCACCGAGCGGCCAGAGCCTTTCAGAATGCCGTCGCCCGCAGGGGCAAAGGCGATCACCGGGCGATGGAAACGCTCTTTGATACGCGACGCCAGAATGCCCACCACGCCCTGATGCCACTCCGGGTGATACATCGCCAACCCGTAAGGCAGTTCAGTGGTCGTGCGTTCCAGTTGATCGCACAGCTCCAGCGCTTCCACCTGCATCCCCTGCTCAATCTCACGCCGGGTCTGGTTGAGCGCATCGAGATCGTTGGCCAGCATACGCGCCTGGGCAATATCGTCGCTCAACAGCATGGCTACGCCGATCGACATATCGTCCAGCCGCCCTGCCGCGTTCAGCCGTGGCCCAAGGGCAAAGCCGAGATCGCTGGCGGCCAATTGCCGCGCATCGCGGTTGGCCACCTCCAGCAAAGCGCGGATACCTGGCCGACACTTGCCAGCCCGGATGCGGTTCAGCCCCTGATACACCAGAATACGGTTGTTGGCATCCAGCGGCACCACGTCTGCCACCGTGCCCAATGCCACCAGATCCAGTAATTCGGCCAAATTAGGCATAGCCAGCGCACGCTGTTCGAACCAGCCGCTGTCACGCAGCTTGGCCCGCAACGCCAACATCAGATAGAAGGCAACGCCAACACCAGCCAGGGATTTGGAGGGAAAATCGCAGTCACGCAGGTTCGGGTTAACGATCGCCTCTGCCGCAGGCAGCGTATCGCCCGGCAGATGGTGATCGGTGACCAGCACCTGTATTCCCAAGCCGTGCGCAACGTCTACACCCGCATGAGAAGAGATGCCGTTATCGACCGTAACGATCAGCTCGGCCCCCCGAGCCGCCGCCTGTTCCACCACTTCGGGGCTCAGGCCATAGCCATCCTCAAAACGGTTGGGCACCAGATATTCGATGGAGCTACAGCCCATGCTACGCAAGGCCAGCACCGTCAGGGCGGTACTGGTGGCACCATCTGCATCAAAGTCGCCCACCACCATGATGCGACGGCCATCGGCCAGTGCCTGCTGCAATATCGCTACCGCAGCATCGATACCGCTCAACTGTTGCCAAGGCAACATGCCCTTGACGCTACGCTCCAGTTCCTGTTCACCCTTAACTCCGCGCAACGCGTATAAGCGACGCAACAGGGGGGGCAGGCTGGCGGGTAAATGGCTGGCATCTGCCGCCTCGCGGCGGCGTAATTGGGTTTTAATACTCACCGTAACTTATTTCGTGGCTGCGGAGGCTGCATGCGCATCCAACATCGCGGCCATCTCTTTCGGCCCTTGGTAGCCAGGGACAACCATGCCGTTTTTCAACACGATAGCCGGAGTACCGTTGATACCAAACTGTACGCCCAGTGCATAATGCTGGCTGATATCGGTTTTGCAGGTCGCCGGAGACACTGCGTCGCCCTTCATGGCGGCATCAAAGGCTTTAGCACGGTCTGCGGTACACCAGATGGAACGCATATCTTTCTCTGCCTGAGATTCCAGGCCCTGACGCGGGAACGCCAGATAGCGCACGGTGATCCCCAGATCGTTGTACTCTTTCATCTGCTCGTGCAGCTTGTGGCAATAGCCACAGGTGATATCGGTAAACACGGTGATCACGTGTTTCTCTTTCGCCGCTTTGTAGACGATCATCTGATCTTTCAGCGCTTCCAGACGGGTCATCAACAGTTGATTAGTCACGTTGACCGGCTCACCGCCGCTGACGTCAAACAGCGGCCCTTGCAGCACGTGTTTGCCATCTTCCGTCACATACAGCGTGCCGCCTTCGGTCAATACGGTTTTCAAACCAGCGACCGGCGAGGGTTGCACGTCTGCCTGCTTAATGCCCAGGCTACCTAGTGCTTTCTGAATAGCTGCATCGTCAGCATGGGCCGCGCCGGTAACCGAGGCCACCAGCAGGGAGAGCAGCATTAAACCTTTTTTCATTCTTCCAATCCTTTCGATCCCTGCGCGTCAGGCGCGCGGGTGATGCTGTTGATGTAGCTGTTTCAATCTTTCAGTGGCTACATGAGTATAAATTTGTGTGGTTGAGAGGTCGCTATGCCCCAATAACATCTGTACGACACGAAGATCGGCCCCATGGTTCAGTAAATGGGTGGCGAAAGCATGGCGCAGCACATGCGGAGACAGCCGTTCGCTGTCGATACCCGCTAGGATCGCATAGTGTTTAATCCGATGCCAGAACGTCTGGCGGGTCATTTGCTGGCTGCGGTTGCTGGGAAACAGCACATCCAGCGTCTGGCCGTTCAGCATCCAGGGCCTGCCGTGTTCCAGATAATTTTCGATCCAGTACACCGCTTCTTCGCCCAACGGCACCAGGCGCTCTTTGTTGCCTTTACCGATCACCCGCACCACGCCCTGGCGCAGGCTGACATCGCTGATGGTCAACCCCACCAGCTCCGACACGCGCAAGCCGGTGGCATACAACACCTCGAGCATAGCCTTGTCACGCAGCTCCAACGGTTGATCGACGCAAGGCGCCTGTAGCAAGGCCTCAACCTGCGCTTCGCTCAGATCCTTGGGTAACCGCTGCGGTAATTTGGGCGAGGCCAGCAACGCGGTGGGGTCATCCGCCCGCATTTTTTCACGGTTGAGATATTGGAACAGGCGGCGCATCGCGCTTAACAACCTGGCTGAGCTGGTCGCTTTGTATCCTCCCTCTACCCGTTCGGCGAGAAAGGCCTGTAAGTCCAGAGCTTCGGCCTGTAAAAGGCTGCGGTTGTTGAGAGCCAGCCAACCGGCCAGCGCCTGTAAATCGAGCCGATAAGAGGCCAGCGTATTCTCTGCCAGATTGCGTTCGATCCACAACGCATCCAGGAATTGCTCAATCAGCGCACTGTCTTGCTGTTGCACGCGGTCCCCTCCTCATTATCTTCATACCCAATGGATTTCAAGCTGCAGCTTGAAAGACGACGGGTATATGCCACAGGCATTATGCCTTAAGGTATACTCGTTGCAATTCTACACACGGCATTATAAACGGTTTAAATATGAAGATTGGTCTGTTTTACGGCTCCAGCACCTGCTACACCGAGATGGCGGCAGAAAAAATCCGTGAGATTCTGGGTGAAGACCTGGTCGACCTGCACAACCTGAAAGACGTTTCTCCCAAGCTGATGGAAGACTATTCCATCCTGATCCTGGGTATTCCAACCTGGGATTTTGGTGAGCTGCAAGAGGATTGGGAAGCGATCTGGCCGCAACTGACTGAACTAGACCTGAAAGGCAAGATCGTCGCCATGTACGGGATGGGCGATCAGTTGGGTTATGGCGAATGGTTCCTGGATGCGCTGGGGATGTTGCACGACCAGCTTGCCCCGCAGGGCGTGCAGTTTATCGGTTTCTGGCCGATTGACGGGTTTGAATTCACCAGCCCCAAACCGCTCAGCGCCGACGGCAAACACTTTGTTGGCCTGGCGCTGGATGAGGTGAACCAGTACGATCTGAGCGAAGAACGCCTGCAACAGTGGTGTGAACAGATCCTGCTGGAAATGGAACCGCTGCTGTAACGAAATTGGGCGCGATATCGCGCCCAACAAAGTCCTTATTTCCACAACCTGAAACGGCTCTCGCCATTACTGGCTGGCGTGTCAGCGGTTTCTGGCTCAGCAGCGTTGCCCTTCAAGCGAGCCGGGTCGGCCACCTGATACCAGTCCAGTTTACGCGTCAGCAGCATAATGCCTGCCAGCACCCCGAACAGCAGCACCGAACCTAATACCAGCGCGTTATCTTCCGACTGCAACAGCATATACAGAATGCCATACAGCAGGAGCAGACTGGCGGCGAACAGCATGCCACGGCGCATCCCACGCAGCACGGCGCTGAGGTAGAAGGCAATCAGTCCACTACAGGCCACGCTTGCCAGCAGGTAGGCTACGTCGAATCCCAGATGTTCCGAGAAAGCCAGCAGGATCAGGTAGAACAGCACCAGCGCCGCCCCCACCAACAGATACTGGATCGGGTGTACCCGCAGCCCGGTCAGGGTTTCGAACAGGAAGAACGCCATAAACGTCAGCCCCAGGAACAGCACCGCATACTTCACCGCTCGCTCGGTCAATTGATAGTGATCGACCGGTTCGATCAGGCTGGTCGTGAAGGTCGGCAGCTTTTCCTCTTCCATAATGCCGTTGTCATACATGAAAGCACTATTGATATTGTTGGCAAACCAGGTGCTGCGCCAGCGGGCAGAGAAGCCTTTATCGGTCACCTTGCGCTCATCCGGCAGGAAGTTGCCGAGGAAGTTCGGGTGCGGCCAGTTGCTTTGTAATAGCAGCTCGGAACTGCGCCCTACCGGTACCAAAGACAAGCTGCTGGTCCCTGCCAGGTTCAGTGTGAAATCCGCCGTCAGCCCTTCTTTCTGCAACGAGGCCAGGGCCAGCGGTGCATGGATCCCCTGAGAAAGCCCGCTGACCAAAGTACCCGGTTCAAACTTGGCCTGCTGTTGAATGCCGTTGAGGGCAGAGATGCTTTTGATACCACGAGAATCGCTTAATGACAGCATCAGGAAGGGTTGGCCGACCGTAATGTTGCTATGCTGCAAATCCTCCAGATCGGGTTGGCCGAATTTCACCTGGAAATCCAGTGGCCCCTGATACACCTGAGTCTGGTAGATACCCAGCTTGCGGATCTCAACGTTGGGCCTGCCATTCACCACCAAGGATTCGGGCAAGACAAAGCGTTGATAGCGGCTGGTCTCTATCTTGATTTCACCTTTTTCATTTTTCTTCTCTTCGCGCAAGGTGTACGGGATCACGATCACTGGCCCAAGAATACGCTGCGCCCGGCTGGTGCTTTCACTCACTTGCCCCACCACGCTCTGGCGATAGCCGCTGCGTTCCTGTACCACATCCATGAGCATGCCCACCGGGATCATCATCAGGATCATCAATCCCAGCAGGGTGGTTATTTTCCAAAACAGTACCGATTTAAACATCGTGGCAGACTCCTTGTAGGTAATGTCGCTACGATAAAGTCGGCAAGTGAAATCAGAATGTGGTTATGTGAAGAGAAGGTGAAGTGCGGACAATATGTTGTAATCAGAGGGGTAAAGTGAGGATGGCCTTCGCGCCGGTGGGTTGCAGGTTTTGCAAGCGGATGGTGCCACGATGCAGGCGCGCCACTTCCTGCACGAAGTTCAGGCCCAGGCCGCTGCTCTTGGGTTTATCTTCCCGCGCTAGGGAATAGAAGCGTTCAAACACCTTATCCAGCGCATAGTCGGGTATGCCGCTGCCAGTATCGCAAAGGGTGAGCTGGTAATGATGCTCCAACCGCTCGCCATCAATGCTAACCGAGCCACCCTCCGGGGTGAAATCCAGGGCATTATCCAACAGGTTGCTCAGCGCCTGCCCCAGTAAAAAAGCATCCCCGGTCAGCGATGCTTCCGCTAATGCCCCCAATTCAATCGTGACACCACGCTGCGCCGCCTGTGCTTCTTTGCCCGCGACAATCTGCCGGACTAACGGCACCATCGCTACCGTAGCCAGTTCCAAACCGGGCCGGCTTTCTAACTGCGCCTGCACCAACAGCTTATCGACCAATTGTTGAATGCGGGCGCTTTGCTGTTCGATGTTGGTCAAAAAGCGTTTTGCCGTCGCCGGAGGCGGTGATTCCTGCAATAGTTCCGCCGCGCCACGGATCGCCGCCAGCGGGCTTTTCAGTTCATGAGTCAGGGTATGCACATACTGTTCAATGTAAGCCTTGCCTTCCAGCTTCATGCGCATGCTTTCCAACGCTTGTGCCAGTTGGGTAAGTTCAACGCTGCCCATGCGTGGTAACGGCACCGCCTCGCCGTGCGCCACTCCGTCGGCATAACTCACCAGGCGGTTGATCGAGCGGTTAATCCACCAGACGAAGCCCAGGCCGATCGCCAGCGCAATCCCCAGCAGCACCGCGCCCGCCAGCAAAATACGCCTCTCGCTGCGGCGGATCACCGGTGCCATGGTGCTGTTGGGCTTGCCGACGCTCAACACGCCGATAATCTGCCCTTGCTCCACCACCGGTGCGGCCACGTACATCACCGAACTGCTCTCGTCATCAGCAATCGTCCGGGTACTACGCGCACCGTATTGGCCACGTAATGTCAGATAAACATCGTTCCAGCGGGAGTAATCCTGCCCCAGCGCCTGGCCTGATGAATCGAAAATCACCTTGCCGCGCCCATCGGTAAGATAGACGCGATATTCGTTACGATCTTTACGGATCCCGGCAATATTGGCCCCGATCGGCCGCTGATTTAGCTGGGCGATAGCCTGTGCCAACTGACCTTTTGCCGCATCCCCATGTCTCATATCCAGCCGCGCCACCTGTGCCAGCAAGTTGGCGGTATCCACCAGCGTGCCTTCAGTGGCACGCCGTACGCCAGGTTTGACCTCCTGCACGAAAATGCTCAGTACGAAATAGCCCGCCACCGCCACAATCAGGAAATAGCCCAACAGCAGGCGCAGGCCAATCCTCATGGCAGGCGGCTCACGCTATAGCCTAAGCCACGATGGGTATGGATTGGGGGTTCTGCGGCATCGATCGCCCGCAATTTGGCACGCAGCGTTTTGATATGGGTATCAACGGTACGATCCAGGCTCTCTTCCGCCTGGGCCCAAACGATGTCCATCAACTGCTGGCGGGAAAACACCCTGCCAGGCGCTTGCAACAGGGTTTTCAGCAACAAGAATTCATAGCGGGTCAGCGGCAACGGCTGCTGGTGGTAGCAGATCGTGGCCCCCTCTTCATCCAGGCTGAAGGCACCAAAATGATAAAGGGCAGGCTGTTGCAAGCGCTGCTGCTTGTGTAAACGCCGTAGGATCGTGCGCACACGAGCGCTGACCTCACGCGGGGAAAAGGGTTTGGCGACATAGTCATCGGCACCGATTTCCAGCCCGATCAGGCGATCGAGTTCACCGCTGCGCGCGGTAAGAAACAGGATCGGTAAATCCACCGCCTGCGCCAGCAGCCGACGGCAAAGCTCAAAACCGTTGATATCAGGCAGGCCGACGTCGAGGATCACCAATGCCGGTAAGCCCTGTGGCAAAGCCTGCAAAGCAGGCTCGCCACGATCAAACCAACGCACCTGAAAGCCTTCGCTCTCCAGGGTATAAATCAGCGTATCCGCAATGCTGGGCTCGTCTTCTACCAGCCAAAGCAGCGGTTTCATTATACGTCCTCGTCGGTAGCGGATTGTTCAAACAACAACCGCTGACGCAGTTGGCGCCAATCCGCTTTGCTCATGGAATCCGAAGCCAACCACAGCCGATGGCGTTTTTTGCCGTTGGCCTGCTGAAGCGACAGTAAAATACCGAACCCTGGCATCCAGGGCTTGTTCACCATCAGCCATTCCTGGCCATGCCACTCAATCCGGCGTTCAGCCAGCAAACGCAGTTCTCCCTGCCTGGATGCAATGCGCTTTTGGCTGCGAATGCATTCAAACACCACCAACGTCAACAGCACTAACCAGATCGGGCCATAGCCTTCCGGCCAAGGGGCGATCAGGATCAGCAAAATCAGCAGGCCGTGAGTCAGCAACGAGACTAACTGGGTACGCCAGGAAACGCGGACATCACATCGCCACTGGGCCACGGGCTTTATTTCGCGTTTGGATCAGGGACACCATTCTCTGCAGATCTTGATCCTGCGGAGCGCCATGATTCATCAGCCAGTTGAACAAATCGGGGTCGTCACATTCGAGCAAGCGGATGAATACGACCTTGTCTGCATCACTCAGCGTATCGTATTCATGTTCGAAAAACGGCATGATCGAGATATCCAACTCGCGCATGCCACGGCGGCAGGCCCAGTGAATACGTGCTTTATTATTAATATCCATGTTGTTATGACTAACCTCTTTTCGGCATGGCTTGCCATGCTCTTGGGCAACCGACACTTGGTATGGCAACGCGCGCGCAATTTAATTCCGTCAGCCAACGATTTGGGTGCAATTGGGTCTCGTTGGCCGTAAGCGCCTAGAGTAACAATTTGACATACTCGCCGGGAAGGGCGTTTACCCAACAAAACGTAAAATGTCAAAAAAAGCGCTGCCTGGTAATAACTGCTTGCAAAGCCAGCCACCTCTTTTACCATGGTAGCAACCCCAACAGGTATGCTAAACATGCAGCAGGAACCGATTATGGCGTTCAATATTCCTTTTCCACCCCGTCAACCTTCCGCCTCCTCCCATCTGCCACTGACGCTGATCTCACTGGAAGATTGGGCCATGGTGCAGTTGAGCGGGCCAGACACGGTAAAATATCTTCAGGGCCAGGTAACGGCTGATATCGACAAACTGGCGGCCGATCAACACGTGCTGTGCGGCCATTGCGATGCCAAAGGCAAAATGTGGAGCAACCTGCGTTTATTCCACCGTGGTGAAGGCTTTGCCTATCTTGAGCGCCGCAGCGTGCTGGAAAGCCAACTGGCGGAAATAAAGAAATACGCGGTGTTCTCCAAAATCACCATCGCGGCAGACAGCAATGCGGTGCTGCTGGGCCTCGCTGGCCTTGAGGCGCGGGCCGCATTAGCGAAAGTGTTTAGCACCCTGCCAGATGCAGAACATCAAGTGGTGCAAGACGGTGATACCACTTTGCTGCACTTTGCGCTGCCAGCAGAACGTTTTGTGCTGATTACCACGGCAGAAACCGCCGCTCTGCTAGCTTCCAAGCTGGAAGGACAGGCTGAGCTGAACGACAGCCGCCAATGGCTGGCACTGGATATCGAGGCCGGTTACCCGGTGATTGATGCAGCAAACAGTGCGCAGTTGATCCCTCAGGCGACCAATCTACAGGCGCTGGACGGGATCAGCTTCAGTAAAGGCTGCTATACCGGGCAGGAAATGGTGGCCCGCGCCAAGTTCCGGGGAGCCAACAAGCGTGCCCTGTACTGGCTGGAAGGTAAAGGCAGCCAGGTACCTCAGGCGGGTGACGATCTGGAGTTGAAGCTGGGTGAAAACTGGCGCCGTACCGGCACCGTGCTGGCGGCAAGCTTGCTGGCTGACGGAACACTGTGGGTGCAGGTGGTGATGAATAACGATTTGGAAGCGGACAGTGTGCTGCGCGTACGCGATGATGCCAGCAGTCAGCTCGCCATCAAGCCTCTGCCTTACTCACTGGCGGAAGAAAAGTAAGTGGTTTGGCCGCAGGCATCGCGCCTGCGGCCAGACGAGTTATTCGTCCAATTCCCCATCACGCGGCACCAGATAAATCAGCACCAGCAAAATAGTGACAAAGAAGCGGAAGGCATCGGGCACCCCGTTCCACTGTTTTGACATCCACATGCCAAACCACTCACCCCCAACTGACATAAAGGCCACCTGCCAGGTGAGGAAGCCTAACGTCAACCCTGCGATGGCAAAAGTCTTGGCCCGGTTAAAGCTGGCCGCAGGCAATTTCAGGCCGCACAGCAGGCGGATCCCCCCAATCCAACACAAAATAGCGGTAAGGGTTTCCAACGCAATAATGCCGATATATCCCACCTGATGCAGCCATGGCGACTGAATGGAACGATAGGTGATAGTGGCATCAGGGAAGATCGTATCCATCATAAAAACATGGCGTACGAAAGCGAAGTTGGTGTCGTAATCGGTGATATTGCCAAAGGCCACCAGTGAGGCAAATAGCGCGATAGCGCAAACCAGCAGGGCTTTGGATAAACGAACGATCATAGTGAAGAGTCCTGGGTAATGATTAAAGGCACCGGAAGGTGCAAATACCCCATAGATCTCAAGATGCAGGTCAGCCAGCAGCAAGCGCAGCCAACCCCCTGCGACTTGAAAGCGAGGGGTTTGGCGGGCTCAGAAATAACGCTAAGGCTTGCTGGATACCCGAAAGAAACAAGCGCCTCTTTTTAACCCAAAAGAAACGCTTTGGCAATATATCGACAACAGATGGGCAGGTTATACGTAAAGGTAGATCGCCATGAAGTGGCACACACTGCCGCCGAGCACAAAACCGTGCCAGATCGCATGGCCAAAACGGAAGCGTTTCGAGGCGTAGAAAATCACCCCTAGCGTATACACCACGCCCCCCACCGCCAGTAAAGTGACTCCACCGACGTCCAGGCGCATTGCCAACTGGTAAATCACGATCAGTGACAACCAGCCCATGGTTAGATAGGTCACCAACGACAGCACCTCAAAGCGGTGCGCAAATGCCAGTTTGAAAATCACGCCGAACAGCGCCAGCCCCCAGATCACCACCATCAACCCTCGCGCCAACGGTGAGTCCAGCCCCACCAGCAGGAACGGCGTATAGGTTCCGGCGATCAGCAGGTAGATAGCGCAGTGGTCAAATTTTTTCAGCCAGTGCTTGGCTCCCTGATGTGGAATAGCATGATACAGCGTAGAAGCCAGGTACAGCAGGATCATACTGCCGCCATACAGGCTATAACTGGTGATGGCCGTTACCCCAGCGCCGTCGTTTACCGCCTGAACCAACAGCAGCACCAGGCCGACAATCCCAAACACCAAGCCAATACCGTGGCTGATGCTGTTGGCAATTTCCTCTGCCCATGGATAAGCCGTGGCAGGCAACTGGTCTGCCCCGACTTTCACTTCGTCCTTTTTCCCCATAACGCGCAACCCCTCAAAACAACGCATATTGTGCGAATTAACTGCAAATGAGATTAACTGAGAACGATTCCAGTGTACACGTGTACGCTAAAATAAAACTGTGTACGCTTGTAACACCAAGCGAACATCGAAATCCTCAGCCTGCTGGGCTACAATCGATATGCTTTGCACCCTATGGATTTCAGTTACGGCTGAATACGGCGGGTATCCCATCATTCACCTCGAGGTTCGTACCATGTCATCCGCTGTACCCGCGTTAGACTTTGGCTCCATGACTCAAACCATCCAGTTTCTGATGGAAATCGACAAACTTAAAAGCGTGCAACGCCGTACCAAGGTGATGGGCACCCAGCGTCAGGAAAACTCGGCCGAGCACAGTTGGCACTTTGCCATTGCAGCCTTGAGCCTGGCCCCTTATGCCAGCGATGAGGTGGATATTCAGCGCGTGATCCAGATGGCTCTGCTGCACGATATCGTCGAGATCGATGCCGGTGACGTTATGGTTTACGATCTGGCGGCGCGAGCGGCGATCCACGATCAGGAAGTGGCGGCAGCAAAACGGCTGTTCGGGATGTTACCGGAACCTCAACGTGGCGTTTTCACCGATCTGTGGCAGGAGTATGAAGCAGGCGAAAGCGCCGATGCCCGCTTTGCACTGGTGCTGGATCGCTGCATGCCAATGCTGATGAACCTGCACAACGGCGGTCAGAGCTGGGTAGAGAATGATATCAGCCTGCAACAGGTACTGGACCGTAATACGATGATTGCCGATATCCATCCCGAGCTGTGGCAATATTTGGAACAGCATTTGCGGGATGCACAGCGTAAAGGCTGGCTGAAGTAATGCCCCTCACCCTAACCCTCTCCCACAGGGAGAGGGGACCTATCGAGTTCGCTGATTTCTCTGCGTAATACCCAATCTTCTTACTGCTCACTTCCCGCAGCAGTAAGGGCCAACCAAGCGCTCCGACCAACTCCCTCTCCCTGTGGGAGAGGGTCGGGGTGAGGGGACTCCGCGATTGCCGTACTTAACGCCCTCCAGCGGCTTCGATAAAACTGCCGGTGACGTAGGACGCCGCATCGGAAAGCAGCCAGGCAACAGCTTGCGCCACTTCCTCTGGCTGACCACCCCGCTGCATTGGCAACGCAGACTTCACACGATCTACCCGCCCCGGCTCTCCTCCGCTGGCATGCATCTCGGTGTAAATACAACCCGGCCTAACACAGTTGACGCGTATCCCCTGTGCCGCCACTTCCAACGCCAGACCGGTAGTCAACGTATCCACCGCCCCTTTTGACGCCGCATAGTCAATATATTCCCACGGAGCCCCAAGTCGCGACGCAGCGGAAGAAACGTTGACGATCGATCCGCCCTGCCCACCATGCCGTAGCGCCATACGCTTTACCGCTTCGCGGCAGCAGAGAAAATACCCGGTGACGTTAGTCGTCAGCACCTTATTGATCCGCTCGGCGGTGAGTTGCTCAATGCTCGCCTGTTGGAACAAAATGCCTGCGTTATTGACCAGAGCACTGATTGGCCCCAACGTGGCTTCCAGTTCGGCAAACATCGCCACTACCTCTGCTTCCTCGGCGATATCTGCCTGCAGAGCCAGTGCCTTGCCACCCTGTTGGCGGATCTGCGCCACCACTAACTCAGCAGCAGCACTATCACGCAGATAATTGACCCCCACCGCATAGCCCTGCTGAGCTAGCAATAACGCCGTCGCTCGGCCTATACCCCGGCTGGCACCGGTCACTAACACTACTTTTGTCATTACGGTTCCTTGCTGTTGAGATCAGAAGAATAGCGGGTACTCACGAGGGCAAGCCAGACAACTTGCTGCTCAAAGATAGGTTAATCAGTGAACAGCAATCGCTGCGGTGCTGCAATAAAAAAGGGACACGGCATCATGCAGTGTCCCTCGATCATCATTTTGGCAAATGGTGTTATTCGTAGTCGCTCATCGGTACGCAAGAGCAGAACAGATTACGATCGCCGTAGACATCATCCAGGCGTTTCACGCTCGGCCAGTATTTGTTCTCACGCACACCCGCTATCGGGAACACCGCCAGCTCGCGGCTGTAAGCATGCTGCCAGTCGCTGACCAATTCTGCCTGCACGTGCGGTGCGTTGACCAATGGGTTGTCTTCCAGTGGCCATTCGCCTTGCTGCACGCGGTCAATCTCGCTGCGGATCGCCAGCATCGCATCAATAAAGCGATCCAGCTCCACCTTGTTTTCCGACTCAGTCGGTTCAACCATCAGCGTGCCTGCCACCGGGAACGACATGGTCGGCGCATGGAAACCGTAGTCGATCAGGCGCTTGGCGATATCCATTTCGCTAATGCCTGTCTCTTCTTTCAGCGGGCGGATATCCAGAATACATTCGTGCGCCACGCGGTGATCGCGGCCGGTATACAGCACCGGATAAGCGTCTTTCAGGCGGGTTGCGATGTAGTTGGCATTAAGGATCGCCACCTGGCTGGCCTGCTTCAGCCCTTCCGCGCCCATCATGCGGATATACATCCAGCTGATCGGCAAGATAGAGGCGCTGCCGAACGGTGCGGCAGAAACCGCGCCCTGCTGGGTGGTGACGCCATCAATCTGTACTACGCTGTGGCCTGGAACGAACGGTGCCAGGTGAGACTTCACGCCGATAGGTCCCATGCCTGGGCCGCCACCGCCGTGAGGAATACAGAAGGTTTTATGCAGGTTGAGGTGCGATACGTCCGCGCCGATATAGCCCGGTGTGGTGATCCCCACCTGCGCGTTCATGTTGGCGCCGTCCAGGTAAACCTGGCCGCCAAACTGATGCACGATCTGGCACACTTCTCGGATGGTTTCTTCATACACGCCATGGGTTGACGGGTAGGTCACCATGATGCAGGACAGGGCTTCCCCGGCCTGCTCGGCTTTCACCCGCAGATCGTGCAGATCGATGTTGCCGTTCTTGTCACAGGCCACGACCACCACGCCCATGCCCGCCATCTGGGCAGAAGCCGGGTTGGTACCATGCGCCGAGCTTGGGATCAGGCAGATATTACGCCCTGCCTCATTGCGGCTTTCATGATAGCGGCGGATCGCCAGCAATCCGGCATATTCACCTTGAGCGCCCGAGTTAGGCTGCATGCACACCGCATCGTAACCGGTCAGTTGCACCAACCATTGAGAAAGCTGCCCAATCATCACTTGATAACCTGCGGCCTGTTCTGGTGGGCAGAACGGGTGCAGTTCAGAGAATTCAGGCCAGGTGATCGGGATCATTTCCGCAGCGGCGTTCAGCTTCATAGTGCAGGAACCCAGCGGGATCATCGCCTGATTCAGCGCCAGATCTTTACGCTCCAAACGATGCATATAGCGCATCATCTCGGTTTCGCTGTGATAGCGGTTAAACACCGGATGCGTGAGGATCGGATCTTTACGCAGCATGGCCGCCGGGATCGACTGGCTGTTTTTGCTCACGGCTGCATCCAGCGCATCAATATCCAAACCGTGGTTATCGCCTGCCAACAAGGCAAACAGCGTCTGCACATCTTCACGGGAAGTGGCTTCATCCAGCGTGATGCCGACTGCCCCGTGGATATCGGTACGCAGGTTGATGCCAAAGCCCAGCGCGCGTTCCAGCACCGCCGCCTTGTCTTTCACTTCCACGGTCAGCGTGTCGAACCAGGTTTGATGGCGCAATGTCAGACCCGCTTGTTGCAGGCCCGCGGCCAGAATATCGGTCAGGCGATGGATACGCCCGGCGATACGTTGCAGGCCTTGTGGACCATGGTACACCGCATACAGACTGGCGATATTGGCCAGCAGCACCTGCGAGGTACAGATATTCGAGTTGGCCTTTTCACGGCGGATATGTTGCTCACGGGTTTGCATCGCCATACGCAGCGCAGTATTGCCGGCAGCATCGCGAGACACCCCGATAATACGGCCAGGCATCGAGCGTTTGAATTCGTCACGGCAGGCGAAGAACGCCGCGTGTGGGCCACCGTAGCCCATTGGTACGCCAAAGCGTTGTGCAGAACCGAATACCACGTCGGCCCCTTGCTTGCCCGGTGCCGTCAGCAGCACCAGCGCCATAATATCGGCTGCCATGCTGGTGATGATTTTGCGCGTTTTCAGTTCTGCCAACAGGGCGCTGTAATCGTGCAGCTCACCGGTGGTGCCAACCTGTTGCAGCAGTACGCCAAACACGCCTTGTAGCTCCAACACCTTCGCCGGTTTGTCGACGATCACGTCAAAGCCAAAGGTTTCGGCACGGGTACGCACCACGTCCAGCGTTTGTGGGTGCACATCATCAGCCACAAAGAAGCGGTTGGCGTCTTTCAGTTTGCTGGCTCGTTTGGCCAACGCCATCGCTTCTGCGGCTGCGGTAGCTTCATCCAGCAAGGAAGCAGAAGCCAGATCCAACCCGGTCAGATCGAGAGTCAGCGTCTGGAAGTTGAGCAACGCCTCAAGACGGCCTTGTGACACTTCCGGCTGATAAGGGGTATAAGCGGTATACCAGCCTGGGTTTTCCAGCATGTTGCGCAGGATCACCGGCGGCGTCAGCACCGCGCTGTAACCCATACCGATATAGGATTTGTAGCGCTGATTCTGTGAGGCAATCGCCTTCAGTTCGGCCAGCGCCTGATGTTCCGTGGCCGCATCGCCTACCGGCGGAGGCCCTGGCAGTTGGATATCGGCTGGCACAATCTGTTGGATCAGCGCGCTGAGCGAGCGAGCGCCCACGGCTTCCAGCATCTGCTGCTGTTGCTCTGCGGAAGAGCCGATGTGGCGCTCGATGAACGCTTCGCTATGTTCAAGTTGGCTGAGTGTCTGAGTCATTGCTACAAATTCCTGAATGCTTGCGGGGGTACGGGATATAGCCTGAACTGCAAAACGCCCCACAGGGTAGTGGGGCGCGATAGTGATTATTCGTCGATGGAGGCCTGGTAAGCACCCGCATCTAGCAGCTTGTCTAGCTCTGCCGCATCGGATGCCTTGATGCGGAACAGCCAACCTTCGCCGTATGGCTCGCTGTTGACCAGCTCCGGGGAGCTTTCCAGTTCGCCGTTAACCGCGATGATCTCACCGCTGATTGGCGCATAAATATCGGAAGCGGCCTTGACCGACTCCGCAACGGCACAGTCATCACCCGCGGAAACCGTGGTGCCGACTTCCGGCAGATCGACAAAGACCATATCGCCCAGCAGTTCCTGCGCGTGTTCGGTGATACCGACAACGTATTCGCCGTTGCCTTCGTCACGCACCCACTCATGGGAGGTGGCGTATTTCAATTCTGTTGGCACATTGCTCATTGGCCTGCTACTCCTTCGAAGAATAAAAACTAATTGATCAGTGACTTACCGGCACGAACAAAACCTGGCTTACAGACTTTCACCGGCATTTCACGGTTACGGATCTGTACGATGGCCTGCTCACCGATACCGGCCGGAACCCTTGCCAGCGCAATGCTGAAGCCCAAGGTCGGTGAGAAAGAACCGCTGGTGATCACCCCAACCTGAGGTTGACCGTTAGCATCGGTGAAATGTACCGGCAGCTCATTACGTAATACGCCTTTTTCCGTCATGATCAAGCCGACCAGTTGTTCAGTGCCTTTTTCGCGCTGCTGTTCCAACGCTTCACGGCCGATAAACTGACGATCCTGCGGTTCCCAGGCAACGGTCCAGCCCATATTGGCAGCCAGTGGTGAAACGCCTTCGTCCATTTCCTGGCCGTAGAGGTTCATACCGGCTTCCAGGCGCAGGGTGTCGCGAGCGCCCAGCCCGGCAGGTTTTACCCCAGCAGCCAGCAGTTTCTGCCAGAAATCCACCACCTGCTCTTTCGGCAGGGCAATTTCATAGCCCGCTTCTCCGGTATAGCCGGTGGTAGCAATAAACAGATCCCCCGCCTGCACGCCGAAGAAAGGCTTCATGCCTTCTACAGCCTGCTTCTGTTCTGGGGTAAATAAGGTGGCGGCGCGCTCTTTGGCCTGTGGGCCTTGCACCGCAACCAGCGCCAGATCGTCACGCACCGTCAGCTCAACGTTGAACGGAGCCGCATGCTGTTCGATCCAGGCCAGATCCTTTTCACGGGTGGCGGAGTTCACCACCAGGCGGAAATAGTCTTCGGTAAAGAAATAGACGATCAGATCGTCGATCACGCCGCCGGACGCATTCAGCATGCCGGTATACAGCGCTTTACCCGATTGAGTGAGTTTGGCGACATCGTTCGCCAGCAGGTAACGCAGGAATTCACGGGTACGAGCACCGCGCAGATCCACGATGGTCATATGGGAGACATCGAACATGCCGGCATCCTGACGCACGGCGTGGTGTTCATCAATCTGGGAGCCATAGTGCAGCGGCATCATCCAGCCATGAAAATCAACCATGCGCGCACCGCACGCCACGTGCTGGTCGTACAGTGGGGTTTGCTTTGCCATCTTTTCCCTCTTTCCACTCAAGTAGCCGAAGACAGGGTGTTATTACGCAATAAGGCGGGTGTAGCTCGCGGACCTGATTGCGCGAAACACGCTGGCTGCTCAACACAAATTGCCTCGCCAATGGTTAACGACGCAAACGATACCTTTGCCCTGACGTTAACACCGAACGCCCCTATTAACCATAAGTTAAAATAGGTTCGACCGGGTTCAGGGTCGGTAAAATGCCGCGTTAGTTTGCAGAGTTTTTCACTGGAAAAATGCGCTTTGAGGCACAAAATTAACAATTAAAGCGGCAAAAATCCGAAGTTATATAACAAACAGGAGCTGGGATAGAGAATTTCGGTTTTTGATAACCGACCATGGAATTAGAAAAAGTAATGAGAAATTCTGCCTGAAATTAGAATTTCTCAAACGAAGGGAGCTATAAGGGAAATCGATGACGGGTAAACATGCAGAATAGCGGGCGCGGTATGTGGCGCCCCATAGTGAGGTTTGTCAGCTCCAAGCTGACTAGGCGAGCCAGTCCGGCAGATCGTTAAGCCCCATGGCCTGCCGCACCAGTTTCGGCTTCACGCCCGGCAGACTGTCGGCCAGCCTTAAGCCCACGTCGCGCAGCAGCTTCTTCGCCGGGTTATGGCCTGCAAACAGTTCGCGGAACCCTTGCATACTCGCCAGCATCACTGCGGCACCGTGCTTGCGGCGGCGTTCATAACGGCGCAGATACAGATGCTGGCCGATATCCTTGCCCTGACGTTGCAGGCGTTTCAGCTCGGATATCAGCTCGGCGGCGTCCATAAAGCCCAGGTTTACCCCCTGTCCGGCCAGTGGATGCACGGTATGTGCCGCATCCCCCACCAGTGCCAGACGATGGGCGGCAAAGCTGCGAGCGTATCGCCCGGTAAGCGGGAAGGTCAGCCGCTCGCTTTCAAGCTTGCAGTTGCCCAGACGCATATCGAAGGTCATTGCCAGCTCGCGGTTAAAGGCTTCCGGTTCCAGTTGTTGCAGCCTTTCAGCTTCTTCTGGCGCAACCGACCAGACGATAGAACTCAAATGCGGATCGCTAAACGGCAGGAAGGCCAGGATCCCTTCGCCATGAAACACCTGGCGGGCCGTAGCCAAATGGGGCTCTTCGGTGCGAATAGTGGCCACCAGCGCGCTGTGGCGGTAGTCCCAGAAGGTCAACGGAATATCGGCGTGCTGACGCAGCCAGGAATTGGCTCCATCGGCACCGATCACCAGCCGGGCGGTTAACATACGGCCATCTTCCAGCGTGACAAAGGCGTCGTTTTCCCCCCATGCCACCTGTTTCAGCGCAGCCGGGGCGAGCAGCGTCACATCGGCCAAGGTGGCCGCCTTGTGCCACAGCGCCTGCTGGATCACCTCGTTTTCTATGATATGGCCGAGATGGCTGAAACCACATTCGTCGCCGCGAAACGCGATCTTGCCGAAGCTGTCACGATCCCAGACTTCCATCGCGTTATACGGGCTGGCGCGCAGGTTGCGGATCTCATCCCACACGCCAATGCTTTGCAGCAAGCGCTCGCTGGCGGCGTTAATGGCAGATACGCGCAACGCTGGCTGTTCTGGCAGCGGTGATAAATCTGGCTGCCGATGTTCCAGCACCGCTATGCGCAGGCCACTGCCCTGCAAACCGCAGGCCAGTGCCAATCCCACCATACCGCCACCGGCGATAATCACATCAAATGATTGCATGCTGCTTGAGTTCCTTAAATTTGCCCCTCACCCCAACCCTCTCCCACAGGGAGAGGGAGCTGATTCGGTGACTTTTATCAAAATATTGCCCCACGTCGGCAAGGCAGGTAGGGCAAAAATTAGTGTTCATCCCAACTTCGACCCAACCCTCTCCCACAGGGATAGAGAGTTGGTACGGTGACAACCGTCAACATTCTGGCCGACTTCAGCAACATAGCTAAGGGAAAAATCAGCGTTCAACCCAGCCTAACGTGCGTTTGGCAAAGGCATCGCGCATGGCCGGTAGCTGCTCCATTGCCATCAGCCCCAGATTACGCCCAGCGACCAGCGGCGCGTAGCTATTGGCAAACAGGCGGATCAAACCGTCGGTGACGCCGATGGTCGCCTGCTGATCCTGTTGCCGACGTTGCTGATATTGGCTCAATAGCGCATAGGCACCCAGATCGGTGCCAGCCTGCGCGGCTTCTGCCAGGGTTTCCGCCAGCGACATCACGTCTCGCAAACCCAGATTGAATCCTTGCCCGGCGATCGGATGCAGCGTTTGCGCCGCGTTGCCAACCAGCGCCAGACGATGGCTAACGTGCTGATTGGCCCTCAGCAGGCTAAGAGGGTAACTGTGGCGCTTACCCGCCTTCAGCATCTTGCCCAGCCGCCAGCCGAAGGCCTGTTGCAGCTCACTGAGAAAACGCTCATCACTCCAGCTATCGACCTGCTGACGAGCTTCCCGAGCGTGGCACCACACCAGCGAGCTACGCCCGCCAGACATTGGCAACAGTGCCAACGGCCCGTAACGGGTGAAACGTTCAAACGCCCGCCCTTGCGGAGCCTCGGCCGTCGAAACGTTGGCAATGGTGGCAAACTGCGGGTAATCACTCTGCTGCCACTGGATATTACAGGCCTGCGCCAGCGCCGAACGTGAACCGTCCGCCGCCACCAGCAACTGGCCCGTCAGGCGCGGCCCGTTATCCAACTGCACTTCAGCGCGATCGGCGGTGCGCAGCACATCGACCACTTTAGCCGGGCAATGCAGGGTGATCCCAGGGGCCTTTGCCAGCAGGGCAAACAACCGCTGCCCAGCGTCGTGCAGTTCAATCACCTGCCCCAGCGCCTCCACCTGATAGTCCTGCGCATGCAGGTTCACAAAACCGGCATGCCCGCGATCGCTGACGTGGACGTGAGTGATCTCCGTGGCACAGTCCCGCAATGCAGCCCAAACGCCGATTCGCGCCAGCTGTTGGCAGGTTCCCTGCGCCAGAGCAATAGCCCGTGCATCAAAGCCCGGATGCGCACGATCGTCTGGCAGGGTTGCCTCCACCAGATCGACGGCCACCTTGCCCTGAGTCAAAGATGAAATCGCCAGCGCCAACGTAGCGCCCGCCATCCCACCGCCCACAATGATTACGCTCATGTTATCTGGCCGCCGCCATCAGGGCTTCAATCGCATCGGCATCCTTCACCACGCTGGCGGTCAAATTCTCATTACCGTCCTGGGTGATCAGGATGTCATCTTCGATGCGGATACCGATACCGCGATACTCCTGCGGCACATCAGCATCCGGTGCGATATACAGGCCAGGTTCTACCGTCAACACCATGCCTGGCTCCAGCACGCGATCGCGGCTCGCTGAGCCATAGTGGCCCACGTCATGCACATCCAGCCCCAACCAATGGCTCAGGCCGTGCATAAAGAACTGGCGGTGTGCCTGCTCGGCAAACAGCTGTTCCACGTCGCCCTTCATCACACCCAGCTCAACCAACCCGGCGATCATGATGCGAACGACCTGATCGTTCACTTCGCGAATGCTGATACCCGGTTTAAACATTTCCAGCGCCTTGTTGATCGACGCCAGCACGATGTCATATACCTCACGCTGCGGCTTGCTGAACTTACCGTTAACCGGGAAGGTACGGGTGATATCGCCAGCATAACCACGATATTCACAACCGGCATCAATCAGCACCAAATCACCGTCACGCATTTCACATTCGTTTTCGGTGTAATGCAGGATGCAGCCATTTTCTCCGCTGCCGACGATGGTGTTATAAGACGGGAAGCGGGCGCCCAGGCGGTTAAACTCGTGCAGGATCTCCCCTTCGAGCTGATATTCGAACATGCCCGGGCGGCACTTTTCCATCGCACGGGTATGCGCCATGGCGCTGATCTCACCGGCGCGGCGCATAACAGCAACTTCTTCTGCCGATTTGAACAGGCGCATGTCATGTAGCCACGGACGGTAATCCGTCAGGGTTGCAGGGGCTTCCAGATTCTGACGGAAGCCTTTACGCAGTTTATCCAGCGCACCGAACAGGATTTCATCGGCATAGGCATATTGCCCCTGCGCGTGATACACCACGTCCAGGCCGTTGAGCAGCAGGTGCAGTTGATCGTTGATTTCGTCGAAGGCCAGCGCGCGGTCTACCCCCAGCTTGGCCGGAGCCGCGTCTTGCCCCAAACGGCGGCCAAACCAGATTTCTGCCGTCAGATCGCGTACGCGGTTGAACAGCACGCTGTGGTTATGAGTTTCATCACTCTTCACCAGGATCAACACCGCTTCCGGCTCGTTGAAACCGGTCAGATACCAGAAATCACTGTTCTGACGGTAAGGATATTCAGAGTCTGCACTACGCGTCGCTTCCGGTGCGGCGAAAATCACTGCTGCGCTGGCCGGAGCCATCTGTGCCAACAAAGCCTGACGGCGTTTATGGAATTCCTGCTGGGTCATCACATCTCCTGAAATCGGTTTATGCCACCTGCTGAACACAGCCAGTAGGGGTTATCAGCGCTCTCGGCCAACGGACGTGGGATCCGCCGGTCAGTGCAACGTTGGCCTTTTGTTTTCCGGGGCCGTCGGTTTCTGGCGGGTAAATTCAGTATGGCAAAGCAGCGCAGCAACGCGCACGTACTCCACCACTTCTTCCAGCGACTGTTCCAGTTCTTCCTGGTCTTCGCCTTCGTCATAACCCAGTTGAGCGATATTACGCAAATCGTCGATCGCCTCGCCCACTTCATCTTTCACCTGCGCCAGCTTCGGCTGCATCATGCCCAGCCCCAACAGGAAGTGGTTTACCCACCCCGCCAAGGCATCCGCACGGTCAAACACGCTGACGGTTTCGCCTTCCGGCATCATCAGTTGGAACATGAATTCATCATCTTCCAGCGTATCACGGGTGATTTCATGCAGTTGCTGTAACGGTTGGCTCAACGCCTGCGGGAAGGCAATGCCTTCGTTGGTCAGATCAAACACCAGCGTCTGCCAACTGGCATCGCGGTTGCCACCGCACAGCAGGCCACTGATCAAACCGTGCATCTCGGCTGCGGTCAAAGCAACCGCCTGCTGGTTAAGAGCCACGGTCAAAGATTGGTAACTTGGAAATGTATTCTGTATAGACATGCGCATTCGTCATCGTTGGCAGGATAAGTTCGTGTTATGCTACCACCAAGGTCCGTTGGTATACCAGTTGAGGCAACACCTCAGTGGCTAGTTATAATCAGCGCAGTCCGGGCAAACGTACGGTAAATACGCATTTTGCAACCGTTTTTTGTTTGGTAATGTTAGGCGCGGTAGATTACAACCAGGTACTGAAAAAGTGTTGAATCTTGGTACCCAGGTATATATAGTGGCGCCCGCTTCGGTGGCCCGGCAATGGCTGACCGGTGCTGGCGCGAAATTTAGGCAGGAAGGTGGCATGTCTGCACAACCGGTAGATATTCAAATTTTTGGCCGCTCGTTAAGAGTCAATTGCCCGCCAGAACAACAAGATGCGTTGAACATGGCAGCAGAAGATCTTAACCAACGGTTGCAAGATCTTAAAGTTCGCACTAGAGTCACAAATACAGAGCAACTCGTATTTATCGCAGCATTGAACGTCTGTCACGAACTTGCTCAAGAACGCTTGAAAACGCGTGACTATGCGGCCAATATGGAACAACGAATTCGTATGCTGCAACAGACCATTGAACAAGCGCTGCTTGAACAGGGTCGCATCTCTGAACGTCAGGATGCACAATTCGAATAACTTAAGTTGCTGGAGTTGAAGGCTCCGGCAATGAGTGAAAAATTTCTCTGAGATGTTTGCCAGCGGGCCAGTCCCCTGAGCCGATATTTAGTACCAACAGAATGTGATGATCCACGATCGGTGTGCATGCTCGGCCCGTCCGAGAAGCCTTAAGATTGTGACAGCACGTTCACCTTGAACCATGGGTTCAAGGGTTACAGCCTGCGACGGCATCTCGGAGATCCCTTCACCTGCGTTTTCAGTGTGTTAACTCACCACTACTGGCGAATCTAACACTATGTCATTGCAACCTCAGTTCGCTCAGCAACGCCAACTCATCCGTAACGAAATACGCCAACGACGTCGTGCCTTAACGCCCGCTCAACAGCATGATTTCGCCCAGCAAATAGCCAGTAATATTGCACAACATCCGCGCATTCAGGCGGCCAGACACATTGCGGCGTTTCTCTCTTTTGATGGCGAACTAGATACAGGCCCGCTGATCGAGCGGCTGTGGCAGCTAGATAAACAGGTTTATCTGCCGGTGTTACATCCATTCAGCCCTGGTAACCTGTTGTTCCTGCATTACACTGCACAAACGCCGCTGGTGAGTAACCGCTTCAAAATCCTTGAGCCAGCGCTCGATGTCCGCCACGTCTTACCAGTGTCACTGTTGGATGTGGTATTGACGCCGCTGGTCGCCTTCGATTCGGCAGGGCAACGTCTGGGGATGGGCGGCGGGTTTTACGATCGCACCTTACAAAACTGGCAGCACGCAGGCCCCTATCCGCTGGGGATTGCGCACGATTGCCAACAGGTTAGCGCCCTGCCGGTGGAGCAATGGGATATCCCTCTGCCAGAGATTATCACCCCGTCACAAAGCTGGGCCTGGCCAATCTCCACATAGCAAAAGGCCGGATTGCTCCGGCCTTGGTGTTCCGTCGGTTACCGATTACAGCAGTAAGCGGGCACGGATGGTCCCTTCGATCGCTTTCATACGTTGCAACGCTGCATCAGCACGTTCAGTTTCCGCTTCGATATCGATAACCACGTAGCCAATTTCCGAGCTGGTCTGCAGATACTGGGCCGCGATGTTCACCCCTTCTTCGGCGAAGATCTGGTTAATCTGCGTCAGGATGCCTGGGCGGTTTTCATGAATATGCAGCAAACGACTGGCATTCGGGCCATGTGCTGGCAGCGACACCTCTGGGAAGTTGACCGCAGACAGCGTTGAGCCGTTATCAGAATACTTCGCCAGCTTGCCAGCCACTTCATCACCGATGTTCTCCTGCGCTTCCTGGGTTGAACCGCCGATATGCGGCGTCAACAACACGTTATCGAACTCGCACAGTGGAGAAATGAACGGATCGCTGTTGGTTGCAGGCTCTTCCGGGAACACGTCGATTGCCGCACCGGCCAGATGGTCGCTCGCCAAGGCGTTACACAGTGCCGGGATATCCACCACGGTGCCGCGTGAGGCGTTGATCAGGATCGCACCTGGCTTCATCAGCGCCAGCTCTTCGGTGCCGATCATGTTCTTGGTCGACAGCGTTTCCGGCACGTGCAGCGTGACCACGTCGCTCATATTGAGCAGATCGGACAGATGGCGCACCTGTTGGGCATTACCCAGCGGCAGCTTGTTTTCGATGTCGTAGAAGAACACTTTCATCCCCAGCCCTTCCGCCAGGATGCCGAGCTGAGTACCGATATGGCCATAGCCGATGATCCCCAGCTTCTTGCCCCGCGCTTCATACGAGCCCACGGCCAGTTTCTGCCACTGGCCACGGTGTGCCTTGGCGTTGGCCGTTGGGATCCCGCGCAGCATCAACAGCAGCTCACCCAGCACCATTTCGGCCACGGATCGAGTATTGGAGAAAGGCGCGTTAAACACCGGAATGCCGCGTTTGGTCGCCGCTTTCAAATCAACCTGGTTGGTGCCGATACAGAAACAGCCCACCGCAACCAGCTTCTCTGCGGCCGCGAAGACTTCCTCGGACAGATGCGTGCGCGATCGGATACCCACGAAGTGTGCATCACGGATCGATGCCTTCAGCGCTTCGGTGTCTAACGCACCTTTGTGATATTCAATGTTGCTATATCCGGCAGCACGCAGGTTATCCACGGTGCTCTGATGAACCCCTTCTACCAACAGGAACTTAATCCTGTCTTTCTCCAATGATACTTTTGCCATTTACCCGACCCTATGTTCAGACTTCAGAAGCGGCTGTTTTCCCCTTTATACCCGTCATCCTTTAAACCACACGACGGGGATAGCTTTCAAATTGCCACCACACTGGCGGCAACCCAAAATCAACAGCACGTCCCTCCAACATAACAAAAATAACGCGCCCGGCAATACAAACGATTGCCTGCCCGTTAGCACAAGGCTCAGCGATGTCGGTGGTTTCTGGTGGAAAATACCATTGGGAAAGATTTAGGCAGAAGCTTAACGGAGGTTATTAACGGAATGTGACATATGTCACCAAATTCGCCCGTTTTAAGAAAAGATATTTTAAGACAAGAATTATGCGTGGCGGACCGTAAGCCAGTAAAAAGCGGCGAACCGGCTGAGACTTTGTCAGCAGGCTCACCGCTTTTACGGCCAGATTATCTGACCACTTTTTTTACGCCATCCGGCGTGCCAACCAACGCGACGTCCGCGCCACGGTTGGCAAATAGGCCAACGGTAACCACGCCAGCAATGCCGTTGATTTTGTTTTCCAACGCGATGGCATCGAGGATTTCCAGGTTGTACACATCCAGGATCACGTTGCCGTTATCGGTTACGACGTTCTGGCGGTATTCCGGCAGGCCGCCCAGCTTGACCAGCTCACGCGCCACGTAGGAGCGGGCCATCGGGATCACTTCTACCGGCAGCGGGAATTTACCCAGCACATCAACCTGCTTGGTGGAATCGACAATGCAGATAAACTGACGGGCAATGGCAGCAATGATCTTTTCGCGGGTCAGCGCTGCGCCACCGCCTTTAATCATCTGCATGTGGCCGTTGATTTCATCGGCACCGTCAACGTAGATATCCAACGAATCCACTTCATTGCTATCGAAAACGTGGATCCCGAGGCTTTTCAGCTTGGCGGTCGACGCGTCTGAGCTGGATACCGCACCTTCGATCTGGTGTTTGATCGAACCCAGCGCATCGATAAAGTGAGCCGCAGTCGAGCCGGTGCCCACGCCCACGATAGTGCCAGGCTTCACGTATTCCAATGCTGCCCAGCCTACCGCTTTTTTCAGTTCATCCTGAGTCATGATGTGTTCATTGCCTATGTACGAAAACGTGTGCGTATTATAGGGTAAATCACTGATGGCAACTTAGGCTAAAACACACTTATTTAACCTGACGCACATTTCTGCCCCACCCTACGACGCCCGCTCTGAAAAGAGCGGCGGGATTTTTTCACCTGAGAAAGTGCAAAAATGTGGCATAGTGCCTGAATCAACTTACTAAAAGGGATCTTCTCTCCGATGAAACGCCCAGACTATAGAACGCTGCAAGCGCTGGACGCGGTGATCCGTGAGCGTGGCTTTGAGCGCGCGGCACAAAAACTTTGCATCACCCAATCGGCGGTATCCCAGCGCATCAAACAGTTGGAAAACCTGTTCGGCCAACCGCTACTGGTACGCACTGTGCCACCGCGCCCAACCGAGCAGGGTCAAAAACTGCTGGCCTTGCTGCATCAGGTCGAGCTGCTGGAAGAGGAGTGGTTAGGGAATGACAATGGGGTCGATACGCCGCTGTTGCTGTCACTGGCGGTCAACGCCGACAGCCTGGCAACCTGGCTGTTACCGGCGCTAAAACCGGTGCTGGCCGATTCCCCGGTGCGCCTGAATTTACAGGTGGAAGACGAAACCCGCACGCAGGAACGTCTGCGCCGGGGGGAAGTGGTGGGCGCGGTCAGTATCCAGCCGCAGCCGCTGCCAAGCTGCCTGGTCGATCGGTTAGGCGCGCTGGACTATCTGTTCGTCGCCTCGAAGGCCTTTGCCGATCGCTATTTCCCCAACGGGGTGACCCGTTCCGCCCTGCTGAAGGCACCAGCGGTGGCATTCGATCATCTTGATGATATGCATCAGGCGTTTTTACAGCAGAACTTCGATCTCTCGCCGGGCAGCGTTCCCTGCCATATCGTTAACTCGTCAGAGGCGTTTGTTCAGTTGGCACGGCAAGGCACCACCTGCTGTATGATCCCGCATTTGCAGATTGAGAGAGAGCTGGCCAGCGGAGAACTGATCGACCTGACACCGGGCCTGTTACAGCGCCGTATGCTGTTCTGGCACCGCTTTGCCCCGGAAAGCCGCATGATGCGTAAGGTCACCGATGCGCTGCTGTCGCATGGGCATCAGGTGTTAAGGCAGGATTAAAGGCGCAGCGTGACGCCGCGCCCAGGCAAGAGATTACTTACTGCGCGGCGTTGGTTTTCAGCTCGAACACCACGTCCACCTGATCGTCGAAGTGAATGCTTTGCTGCTCGTAAGTCTGAGCGGCATCGCTTTCCGGTGCCGCAGAAGCGGCTTTAAACATGCGAGCTACCGGCATCGGCTGGTAGTTGGCAACGTGATAGCGAATGCTGTACACCGGCCCCAGCTTGGCCTTAAAGCCCTGCGCCAACGAAGCGGCTTGCTGAGTGGCATTTTCAATCGCTTTCTGACGTGCCTGCTCGCGATAAACCTCTGGCTTGGCTACCCCAAGCTCAACCGCACGAATTTCGTTCAAACCCGATTTCAGCGCACCGTCCAACAGCTCGTTGAGTTTATCCAACTGGCGCAAGGTTACCTGCACCTGGCGCACGGCCTGGTAGCCTTTCAGCTGCGATTCACCGGTTTTCAGATAGTCATATTCTGGCTGGGTACGCAGGTTGGCCGCATTGATATCTTTCTTTTCAATGCCGTTTTTTTGCAGGAAGTCAAAATACTGCGCTACGCGTTCATCAACCTGTTTTTTCGCCTGGGCGGCATCTTTGGCAGAGACGCTGACTTCGATCGCCAGCGTAGCAATATCCGGGGTGGCGTCCACGCTGGCCGTACCGGAAGTGACCACATGCGGCCCTTCAGGTACTTCTGCTGCCTGCAGCGCCAGAGGTAACGTGCCTAATCCAATCATTGCGGCCATGGCCAATGCTTTAAGCTTCACAGTGTCTCCTTGAATGACTAAATGCTTACCTTCAAAGCTAACACATCCTGCCGCCCTTGGAATTCGGATTAGTGACAAATATAAGGGCTAATCGGGCTGTGGGGGCGCCGCATGCTGCGCCCGGCTCGCCCCTACGGCCGATTATTACCAATTAGCGGTTAGCCCATGCCAGGCCAATTGCAGTGCAATAACCCACATCACCAGCCCGACCAGAACGTTGATAATCCGTTGTGCCGTCAAGGTTTTCAGCCACGGAGCCAGCCATGAGGCCAGCAATGCCAAGGCAAAAAACCAGACGACCGAAGCACTGACCGCGCCAAGGGCAAACCAGGATCGAATGTCTGGCGTCAGTTGCCCTCCCAGGCTGCCGAGCACCACAAAGGTATCGAGGTACACATGCGGGTTCAGCCAGGTGACAGCCAACATGGTCACCACAATGCGCCAGCGGTTTTGCTTCATCTCTTGCGCCGCTGTCAGCTCCAGATGTTGGCTAAACGCGGTGCGGAAAGCCCCCCAGCCGTACCACAGCAGGAAAGCAACGCCACCCCAAGTCACCAACGCCAATAGCATAGGTGAACTGCTGAGCAAGGCGCTACCGCCAAAAATACCGGCGCAAATCAGAATGATATCGCTCAACGCGCACAGCGAGGCGGTCATCAGATGATAATGGCGGCGGATCCCCTGGTTCATCACAAACACGTTTTGTGGGCCAAGCGGCAGGATCATCGCGGCGCTCAAGGCAAAGCCTTGCAGATAGATGGCTAACATGGTGTTCCTTCTGGCAATATCAGCGCCGGGAAAGCGGCGTGTGCTGTTCAACACGCGCATCATACGAAGAGAAAATTATTAGGGGAAATGGATATTTCTAATCAGGCATCAGTAATGCTAATGCTCAATCGTTACGGCGATGATCGATCCACTCTTCAATCTGAATCGGGAAGACATCTGGCGCCTTTCTCAGCATCCGCCGCACCAGATCCAGCACGGTATGTTGTGATAGCGCCTCTTCCATACGTTGCTGGGCAATATTCATCACCTGGCGTACGCCACAAATGCCTTCACAGGCCCAGTCGGGCGCAGCTGCATCAAATACGGCCAAGCGTTGGCGTATCTCTTTGCAGTCGAAGATTGCCTTTTCACCGTCGATAGCCGCCACGATATCCAGCACGGTGATCTGATCGGCCGGTTTGGCCAGCCGGAAGCCACCGCCTTTACCCTCGGTGCTTTCAACCAGTTTAGCCTTGGAAAACTTGGTGAATATCTTGGCCAGGTAGTCATAAGGCACACCCTGCAATTCGGCGATTTCACGCACGCTCATCTCGCGCCCTTCGCCTTTGCTATCGACCATACACATCAGGCTATGGATGCCATACTCCACCCCGGAACTGTAGAACGCCATGTGTTCTCCGCACGATTAATTCTGAGTTAAATAGTAATTTCTTCCCTTCAACGAAGCAATGCCAGCATACCTCCATGCCATAAATAATAAAAAGATAATAAAATTCAATCAATTAAACAAACCACATCCAGAATGACGTGTAAAAGGCTTGATGATCTTAACTACGATCAATATAGTCGTAGTTAATAATTAAGCCAATGTGCAGATGAAACAACAGCGGAGTGACAGTATGAAACAACAAATTCTTATCCTGGGTGCCGGTTTTGCAGGGATGTGGGCAGCATTGAGCGCGGCACGATTAGCCGATCTCCACGGTCGTCACGATATCGAGATTACCGTGCTTGCCCCCCAGCCAGAGCTGCGTATCCGCCCACGTTTCTATGAGTCCGAGGTGGAAAATTACGCCGCTCCGCTGCTGCCATTATTCGCAGTAACCGGGGTAAAATTCCTCGCCGGGGTTGCCAGTGAGATTGATAGCACCAGCCAGCAGGTTTGGTACCACAACGAGCAGGACCAACTGACTGCCGTACGTTACGATCGCCTGATCATGGCGACCGGTAGCCACATCGCTCATGCCCTACCAGGAGCACAGCTGTACGCCTTCAACGTCGATAAAATGGAGAGCGCAGCCCGCCTGGAGCGGCATCTTGCTGCGTTGGCCGAGCAACCTGAGAGCGCCGCACGTAATACCGTCATCGTTTGTGGCGGCGGCTTTACCGGTATTGAGGTGGCCACCGAAATGCCTGCACGCTTACGGGCGATCCTCGGTGACTCAGCTGCAATTCGTGTGATTGTCGTCGATCGCAGCCCAGTGGCGGGAGGCCGTTACAGCGAGCAACTGCGCGACGTGATTAGCCAAGCCTCGGTAGAGTTGGGTGTCGAGTGGCGGCTGAATAGCGAGATTAAGGCCATTGACGAGAGCGGGCTGACGCTGAAAAACGGCGAACATATCGCCTCCAGCACGGTGATTCTAACCGTGGGCGTACAGGCCAGCCCGTTAACCCGGCAAATCCCAGGTGAGCGCGATCCGCAAGGCAGGCTGCATGTCGACCAGCAGTTAAGAGTGATTGGGCAAAACGCGGTTTATGCGACCGGCGATGTCGCCTTTGCCCGTACTGACGATCAAGGCAATCACGCCCTGATGACCTGTCAGCACGCCATTATGTTAGGGCGCTTTGTCGGCCATAACGTCGCTGCCGATCTGATCGGTATTGAACCCTTGCCCTACCGCCAGGTGAATTACGTTACCTGTCTGGATCTGGGGGCCTGGGGCGCGGTCTATAGCGAGGGTTGGGATCAGGTGGTGAAATTCACCAAAGAAGAGGGAAAGAAAATCAAAGTCTCCATTACCAACGAGTTGATCTATCCCCCGCAGGCGGAACGTGAAGTGGCCTTTGCCGCCGCCGATCCGTTAGCACCGTTTGTTTGAGCCCTCACCCCAACCCTCTCCCAAAGGGAGAGGGAGCTGTTAGGCCCTGCTCTTTTGGAAGTAAAGCAGTCATCCCAGTAAACTCGACGCTCACTCACCCGAGGTGCGTCACCTACTCTATCTGTCCCCATAGGGAGAGGGAGCTACCTGGAGCGCTTAGTGGGGAGTAAAGAAAACGAAAGTGGGGAAATTAAGCAGAAATATCAGCGGACTCGATCGGTACCCTCTCCCAGTGGGAGAGATACCGTCTTGTCGGTTATCCGGCAAGCGGTATTTCCGCATTAAATGTCTTTCCTGATTTCACCACGCCATAAGCCAGTTGCAGTAATTTGCGCATCGCTGCACAGACTCTCTCTTTGCCCGTTTTTCCGCGTAACTTCAGCCTTTCTATCAAGTCCTTAACCACTACATTGTATTGGCTTGCCACCACCGCGGGCATGTATAACGCGCTTCGCAGCTCACCGTGTCCCACTTTCGATAACCGGCTTTTCCCTTTAAACATCCCCGACTCACATCGCTGTGGATTCAGTCCTGCATAGGCTACCAGGGCCTTGCTGCTGGTGAATCGCCGCAGGTTCCCTGCGAAGGCCAGCAGGCTGGAACTCAGCATA
>NZ_CAMFLB010000018.1:0-201812 GCF_945957435.1 Serratia sp. PL7
GATGGCATATTCCATGCCTGACAGTCAGTTTGGTCAAGTCAGTAAGCCAGCTTTGGTAAGTTTTGAGTAAAAAATCATAGCGAGCGATTGTATCTTGCATGGGGGAATTATCCGTATGTGCAGTGTTCAAACTAGCGTCATACTGCGCTTTGGGGAGATGACGCTGATGGTTTTCAGAAAGGTGATTACTGACGAGACTGGCTGATACGCTCCTGCAACCAGGACTCTATTTCGCTTTGTAGCCAGCGGGAACTGCGCCCCAACTTGATGGGTTTCGGAAAGACACCATCTTTAATGAGCTTATAGAACCACTTATCGGTTAAGCCGGTAAGACTGGTGATAAATGCCATATCGACAAATTGGTCTTCAAGTAAGGAAGGTTTGATGGTCATGATTGAGTTCTCCGGTAGCATTTGGGTTAGCCGGAGTCGTGGTTGATGATTACTCATGCCAGCTCCGACATACCAACCGGTGAATCTGTAAAAAGTCAGTGAAGGTTGTTCAGCGTATGCGTGGTCTACCTCGCTTGCTTTTTACCGGTATCACGCTTTTACCCGCGATGATGCCATTTTCCTTTTGCTCACATTTAGCCAGATAGCTAATGACATAACGCAGATTATCGATCTCGTCTGTATCAAAATGTCGGATAATCTTGCCAATTTTGATTTTGTAAATATCTTTGTAGACACAAAGGTAATGATATCCATCATTATCTGTTATTTGTTTCCAAATATCCCCCATAGCTCGGGACACAGGATAATGACAGTTCTGAAATTGCCCATTCAGATAGCAAACAAAATGGGCATGCAGTCCTTTTCTCTTCGTGTACTCTATCACCCAGTAATAGCCCACAATTGGAAAGGATTTTTCGAACTCTTTAATCAATATTTGGACTTCGTTATACATTGAATGTTTGCAGGCATGCCCAAAGCTTGCTGAGTTCTTTTTATAGGCAAAGTCGATCCTGAAAGGTAGTAATTTTGCAAAGCGCTGGAACATCGCCTCCATATGCATATTGATATCAGTTAGCAATAGACTATCCATTTCATACTTTGGGTTGGCGTTAAATGGTCTTTTCATTTTTCTTCCTCAGTAGTGATTCAAAGGAAGATGTAGTCCTGTAATTTTTACTTGGATAAGTCGATAGGTTTATCCAGTACATGCTTATCATCTTTAACGTATACGGGAGGTGATAGGTATATGTACTTCTTTTAATAATATTAATTAACCTTAATTCCCTATCATGACTGCTTACAGCATAACCCCCTTTTCTGAGGCGATAATCGAGGATGATGGAAAATCACGCTCGACGGAGGATACGAACTGGCAACAAGATCATAGACCGAATATGCCATCAAAAAAGTAATAGTACCGCAGTTTTGTTCTTACTAACTTTTGAGTCACCCTGAATTTGTGGATATGACTGTCTTATCCTTGAACTGTTCCACGCCCTGATAGACGTTCCTGTCGCTAAATTTTTGTAATAGAATCACCACTCAGATACCAATGCATCCAGTAATTGCGTAACATTAGACCATGATCACGTCAAATTTTTTCACTTGAAATAAATGTGAAATGCCTGTAAAACAAAATGATATGTAACTTTAAATTACTGTAAATCACTAAGTGATTTTATTGGTGTGGGAGATTGAAAATGGTTCGGATAGTTCGTAATGATGGTGAGATGATAAAAATCCTGGAAAATGCACTACAGCGATACAATATTAATTGCCCATCACATGCAGGTGATAAAAATTATCGCACCTATCTCGAACGTGTCAGAAAACACTGCCAGTCTCTTGGTCATAATGAGCAGGATTTAGACAATTTATTTGCTGAGGTGGAAAGCTATCAATCATTTTCCTTCCCTACGGAAGTTGATCTTGGATGGTTTAAAAGTGATGCTCGTGCGAGCCTGTGGTTGGCATGTGAATTATATTCTAAAACGCAAGGAATGACGTTGGGAACGGGGATTCTTGATATTTTGTCTCCAGATTCTTTACCGCCCGATCATCTTGTCAGGATACAGAATATCAGAAAGGTAATTCACAGCTGGCCACTTAGTATAACACCTAAGGAGTTTATGAAATCTAAAGCAATAGAATGGGCTAAATTAATTGAGCATGAAAATATTTTTAGTGATTTTCACTCTCAAGAAAATGATGTTTATGGTTGGTTAAAAGGTTATCTAGAGAAGCATATTCCATCTTCAGGTGTGCGTGTTTGTGGTAATGCTAGAGACGAAACTCTTGCATGGTGCTACGCCCTATACTTCGAATGGAAAAAGAAAAACTCAGAGTCACCTGATACTGTAAGTTTATTTAAAATTAAGTTCAAAAGTGCATGGGCGACACAAAAAAATAGATTGAAAAACAAAGTAACTAAAAAACTAAAGCCACTTAATATCTACATTTCTGAAGATAGTCATCGAATGTTAAGGACTTTGGCTTTGGACGGATGCATATCGAACGACAAGGTAGTTGAACATGCAATTAAAGTTGCATACAAAAATAAAATCGCAAAGAAATAATAATATTCAAAAAAATTTCAGACAGATATTATCTCTGTGAATCCCCCCCGAAACCATTCAGGCTCGAGGGTTTTGTTTTTCTGTCTGAGGTTGTTTCATGAAAAAATCAGAAAGTTTGCAGGCTATCGAAAAGCCGCTGGCTTCACTCCCCCATGCCATCAGCAAGCATATTTTTGACCATATTCAAAAGCTCACTCACTACGAACCTGTCATAGGTATCATGGGAAAAACAGGTGCAGGAAAATCGTCGCTCTGCAATGCGCTTTTCCAGGGTGAGGTCACGCCCGTCAGTGATGTCCAAGCCTGCACCCGTGACGTACTGCGATTGCGGCTGAGCAGTGGTGAGCATAGCCTGATACTGGTAGACCTACCCGGTGTAGGCGAGAGTGAGCAACGGGATAGCGAATATGAATCTCTGTATCGCCGTATCCTCCCTGAGCTGGATTTAATCCTGTGGGTTATCAAAGCCGATGATCGTGCTTTCTCCGTCGATGAACGTTTCTACCGACGGGGGATGACGGGCTACCAACAGCGAATACTGTTTGTCATTAACCAGGTCGACAAAATCGAACCTTGCCATGAATGGAACGCCACCAGCAATACGCCATCACCGCACCAGTTGGCTAATATCGAGTCCAAGCTGGACTCCATTCGCCAGCTGTTTTCACCGAGCCATCCAGTGAGCGCTGTTTCAGCAAGGACAGAATGGAATCTACCGTCAATGGTCGAAACCATGATGCGTTGCCTGCCTGACCGTGCCACCAGCCCTCTGGCGACGCAACTGCACGGGAGGTTATGCAGTGAACCGGTAAAAAAGCAGGCGCGTGAGGGTTTTGGTCATGCGGTTGGAGAAGTGTTTGATTCTGCGGAAGTGGCATCATTTATTCCCGCACCACTAAAAGCGATCATTCGTACCGTCCGCGAGGCCGTGGTATCCGTTGCCCGTGCCGTTTGGGACTGGATTTTCTTCTGAGCTGGCGCACCTGCCGTAATCTTAGGGACATACCCTGTCCGTTATGACGTTTTATAAGCTATCGAATTTGGTATGTTTTCTCTCTAAGCCCCGTCACAGTTGAGTTCGGCAACAGTAAAAAATACGTCTTCTTGTGTCCATTCCCTGTCCCTGCCCCTCGTTAAAATAACTGTTTTATTTTCAGCTAATTATCTCACTGGAGAACCTGTCTCATGACTCAGGCTGAACGCCGTCATGACCGGCTTGCCGTCAGGCTGTCGTTAATTATCAGCCGTCTGGTTGCGGGTGAAACGCTGGATTTGCGAACGTTGGCAACTGAATTTGGCGTGTCGGTTCGTACCCTGCGCCGGGACTTTCGGGAACGGCTGATGTATCTGGATCTAGAGTATCGCAAGGGTCAGTGTCGCTTGCTGTCCGGCGGCCGCCAGAGAGAGCTGGCTGTGATGACATTTGCCCGCCAGTCGGGCGTTGAAGCACTGTTTCCTGGTATGGATAACCATCTGGTCGCTTCACTGTTGAGCGGTCCTGGTGAGTCTCCCTGCCTTATCTGGCAGGGAGTGGCCCAAGCGTCATCCCCAGACTTGGGCGTGTTCACACGACTGGTGAGCGCAGTATCGGAACACCGGAAGGTGACGCTACTGGGAAGCGGTTGTCGCTGCACAGACCTTGCTCCCTATCGCTTGGTTCTGCGTGAGGGCGAGTGGTATCTGACGGGTGAGCATCAGGCCCGGATTGCCGTTTTTCCCCTGACCGATATTCGGGCGGTCACGCTCCACAACGGCAGCTTCGCCCCGGATATAGTGATGCGCGACATCCTCTCTCACCCGGATTTTCTTCAGGCTTTACCCCACTTTCGCTTTTTCCATTCATTGCTTGTCGCAACTGACGGCGGGCTTATACCTCAGAAGGAATAATCACGATGAAATTGCTTACCACTACAGTGCTGGCCGCCAGTTTTTGCCTTGGTGCTGTTTTTCCGGCTAACGCTGGAAACACCGTCGGCACAGTCAAAGCCTGGCAATACATGCAGGCTGACGGTTGGAAATCCGCCGATGGCATGGATGACAATAAGCTGCACAACATGCTCTATCAAGCCAGCGTGATTGATAACTACCCGTGGACGAAACAGTTTCTGCTACGTGTCCGTGGCGGCGGTGCAATTTTCCTGGCTGACAAGAAAGCTCACACCATCCGTCAGCTGAAATTGAATCCACTTAGCGGTAATTACAACGATATTGAAACGGTCTACCAGGGAGAGAATAACGGAAATGGATGTTATTTCGCCATTATTGATAACAAATTCTGGGCAAGAGACGAGGCCGAGCAGAATGTTCTCTATGGCTATCCTCGCGTCGATAATGTGGAAAACGAGCTGGCTAAAATCAGGCAGCAATTCAGCCCACAGGTAGTTATGGTCATGCCGGATAACTGTGTGAATAAACAACAGCAGGCCGTTTTGGCTGCTAAACGTTCGGAAGAAGACCGAAAGCTCCAGCAATGGGTGGCACAGCAAAGTCTCGCTGAATTATGTCGCCGCACAAGAAACTGCTGACTTCTTCTCAATACCACTAAAGGCAAAGATCGATGGAAAAGGATTATCAGAAGGTTATTGCGATACCGGCTCTCACGACGGCAAGGGTATGGGCAAAGCCTATTTACCGCAAAATCGCGCCACCCATGAGCCAATTTGTTAAAGCCTTACCTGTCATCGCCGGTTTAATGCTGTGCCACCTGTCATCCGCTTATGCTGACGAACAACGCTATATCAGCATCCGCAACACCGATACCGTGTGGACTCCCGGTAATATCTGCGCGTATCAGTTCCGTCTGGATGATGGTGGTAGCGGTGTGGGTTTTGGCCCACTGTCTGTTTCGCTGAGGCTGAAAGACAAGGCGGGCAACACGCTGGCGACGGGAACCATGGACGTTGCCCCCTTTGGCGATAGCGACGCTACCCGTTCTCAGGAGGCTTTTCTGGAGCATGAATGTGTTGAAAACGTCAGTGCCGTTGAAATCATGAAGGCGACCGAAGAGCGCAACGGCCATCAGGTTAGGCTGCCACTGTCCGTTTTCGACCCACAGTATTACCAGCCACTGTCAGTATCGGTTGCCGGGAATAAGTCATCATAACTGGCTTAGCTATGCATCTGCCAAACCTTAACTTAACACAATCTCCTCACTACACATCAGGCCATGCTCCCTTCGGGAAACATGGCCTTTTCGTTTTTAATCTCAGAATAAGGAACTAACCATGACTCGATTAGCCAGCCGCTTTGGTGCGGTCAATCTTGTACGCCGCGACCGCCCGCTAACCCGTGATGAACTGGCGCACTATGTGCCGAGCATATTCAGCGAAGAAAAGCATGCATCCCGCAGTGAACGCTATACCTACATTCCGACGATTACCCTGCTTGATAACCTAAAACGTGAAGGCTTCCAGCCGTTCTTTGCCTGCCAGACCCGTGTACGCGATCAGAGCAAGCGAGAGCATACCAAACACATGCTGCGTCTGCGCCGCGAAGGCCAAATCACTGGCAAGCAGGTGCCAGAAATCATTCTGCTTAACAGCCATGACGGTTCCAGTTCATACCAGATGTTGCCGGGGCTATTTAGATCTGTTTGCCAAAATGGACTGATTTGCGGTGAGAGTTTTGGTGAGGTGTGCGTGCCGCATAAAGGCAATGTGGTGGAGAAAGTCATTGAAGGGGCTTACGAAATACTGGGGATATTTGACCGAGTGGAAGAGAAGCGCGATGCCATGCAGTCGCTGCTGTTACCACCACCCGCTCAACAGGCGATGGCAAAAGCAGCATTAACCTATCGCTTTGGTGAAGAGCATCAGCCGGTAACGGAATCGCAGATCCTTTCCCCCCGCCGCTGGCAGGACGAAAACAATGACCTGTGGACCACTTACCAGCGTATTCAGGAAAACCTGATTAAAGGCGGGCTGTCAGGGCGAACGACCAAAGGCAAACGTGCCCACACTCGTGCTGTAAAAGGTATCGACGGTGATGTGAAGCTTAACCGCGCTCTGTGGGTGATGGCCGAGAATATGCTGCAGCTTGCTTCATGAATCTTTTTGCCCTCACTCCCTTCAGGACCTGTCGATAAACCGGCGGGGCTTAGTGTTTTAAGGAACTGATATGTCTGTACTTCATCTATCCCCGGTATTCCCGGCAAACGAGCAGCGCATTATCCGGCGAGCCCTGCGCTTGCTGGAGAAATATCAACGCCAGCCGGGTGAACAGTTTACCGCCACCAGTGTTGCTAAAAGCTGGGTACAGTTACAACTGGCTAGCGAGGAGCGGGAGGTATTTCTCGTGATGTACCTTGATAACCAACATTGCCTGCTGGGGCACGAAGCGTTGTTTACAGGCTCCATCAGCCATACCGAAGTACATCCCCGTGAGCTGGTGAAAGCGGCTCTGCGCCACAACGCCGCTGCAGTAATTCTGGCGCACAACCATCCGTCAGGTACGACAGAAATCAGCCAGCAGGACAAACATGTTACTCAGCAGATCGTAAAAGCGTTGGCACTGGTCGAAGTGCGAGTGCTGGATCATCTTGTGGTTGGGAATGAAGTGGTTTCTTTTGCTGAGCAGGGGTTGCTTTAAACGGAGGTTTTCATGCCATTAACACCACCTCATGAATGGGGTTTACAAAGCGATATCACCCCACGATTTGGCGCAAGATTGGTTCAGGAAGGTAACCGGCTGCATTACCTAGCTGACAGGGCTGGGTTGACGGGGAGCTTTAGCCCGGAGCAATTACATAAACTGGATCAGGCTTTCCCGCTGTTTATAGATCTGCTGGAAGCAATGCTGCATTCCGGTGAGCTAAACCCACACCAGCAACATCAGGTGACCATTCAGCTTGCGAGTTTAACCTGCATAGCTGATACCCGTGGTAGTTGCGGCTACGTTTACATTTCTATTTATCCAACCCAATAACACCTTCTCTCTTCTTCTATTATCAGGATTCAACTCATGCACATTTCATCTGTACCGGCCACGGTGCCGGTTTCGTCACGCCTGTCGCCCGTGCAGGTCTGGCAGCAACTGTTAACGTATCTGCTGGATCACCATTACGGACTGACGCTTAACGACACGCCATTCCACAACGACGCGGCCATTCAGGAACATATTGAAGCGGGAATAACACTTGCTGATGCAGTGAATTTCCTGGTGGAACGCTATGAACTGGTGCGCACTGATCGTAAGGGTTTCACATGGCAGGAGCAGACACCATTCCTGACTGCTACCGATATTCTCAGAGCAAGACGTGCTACCGGGCTGATGAATACGTAAATTTTTCGATCCTCATTCCTGATTTTTATCTCTGCACTTTCCACTCTTTTTATTCATCGCATAATGCGCCTGCCACTCCCGGCAGGCGTGTTTGCTTTTATGGACGATTAGCGATGCAAACAGAACCCGACGTGTTGACGGAACACAATGAACTCATCCTTTCGACCAGTATCGAACGCATTGTCACTGGTCGCGATTCTGCACTGATGCAGATTACACAAATCATCGAGCAGCTTGATGCTATTTCCCGGTTAACCTCAGAAATCGGCGGTGGTACAGCGCAAGACTGGGCGATGAAGGCTGAACACCGCTACGACAGTTGGCTGACAGAAAAGGCTGATAAAGCGATGCCTGCGATCACTCGCAATATCGATCGCAGTATCTGGCGCGATTTAATGTTGAAGTCTGGCATGATGGCCTTGATGGATGCTCAGGCTCGCGATCAGTGGCATAAGAACCTAGAGGAGGGGGAGCTTCCTGCAATCAGCGAGGCGAATATCCTCAGTACCTTTGAGCAGTTGCATCTGAATAAAATAGATGTATTTGAGCGTGGGATCATCAATGTTTTCAGAGGATTGTCATGGGATTATAAAACTAATAGTCCCTGCAGGTTCGGTAAGAAGATCATCATTAACAACTTGGTGAAGCATAACCGCTGGGGATTCAGTCTTAACTGGGGCTGGCGGCGAGACCAACTGGCTGACCTGGAGAGAATGCTGTACCTGCTGGATGGTAAACCGATCCCTGACAATCGCGGTGATGTCACGACCCGGCTAATGGAACATATTCGCGATCATCCGAGTGTGCAGTCGTACGTAGATGATTTCTTCAGCATTCGTTACTTTCAGAAGGGAACCGCGCATCTGACGTTCAAGCGTCCAGAGCTCATAGAAAAGATGAACGACATCATCGCAAAGCACTATCCAGGAATGTTGGGGAAATAGTTACTGTGAGTTTTGTGCCTTCGGATAGTGAAGTGAGCTACCTAGTAAGTAACTCACTGAATATGTTATTAATCGCACTTAACTGAATTTCTCGCTGCCTTCCCTTAACAGGCAGTGAGAACTTTAGATTAATTCGATAAGATGCGAGTATCCCAATTTTAAATCACCCTACACACGGAGTATGTGATGGTTCAGGATTCCTCTGCATTAGCCCCTTTCTTTCGTTCTCATATCTCAAAAAACAACCAGTACGACTCAAACTGGGGCAAGGACTATCGCCAGCTCGTAGAACAGATCCAAGCCGAAAAACCTAACTTCTCTGAGGATACGATTCGGCAGATTTGGTATGAACGCAAAAATGGCATCTCTAGCCTCAAGCGAGGTGGCATGTCCCAGTTTGAATTCGAAATGGCGCAAAAACAGCTACTCGATCTTACCCGCCAGATGGCAGAGAAGTGTACGCAGGACAACTACGACCGGGTGATTAAGGGCCTTGTTAAACTGAAAACAGACGGGATATTGAACAAGGTGTACATGGCACTCTGCCATCGAGCCTTTGCTGCGCTCTACCCGTCGAAAATTACTAACGTCGTGAATGTCAGCAATTTTTTCAGCAGTTACAACTATTGCAATAACCATTTTCAACTTGGCCTTTCTGAGGGGCAGGAGTGGTTCGCTCGCAACCTTGATCTCAAGAAAGCGTTGCACCGAGCATTGGGCGATGATGTCGATCCTATCGAACTGAATATGTCGCTCTGGCATCTCTACACGCAGGTGATTCAGAAGAAGAATGATATTGGGTTAATCGGTAGTGAGACTGCCTTGCCGGAGGACGAGCAAGACGAGGAGCTTACCACTCCGCAACTGCCAAAAAATACTATCCTCTACGGACCTCCAGGTACCGGTAAAACTTACTGTACCATCGAGCTAGCCGTACGCGCCTGCGAACCAGCAGCCTACTCGCTGCAGGAAGGCAAAGAAGAGAACGAAAAACGCCGTGAGCTGAAAAAGGTTTATGACCGCCTGATTGCTGAAAAGCGGGTGCGCTTTATCACCTTCCATCAGAGTTTTGGCTATGAAGAGTTTATCGAAGGGCTAAGAGCAGAAACCACCGATGATGGCAATGTACGCTACGAAATCAAAGCGGGCATTTTTAAGCAAATTTGTGAAGATGCTGCTTTTGGTCACGCCGGTGTTCAGCAGAAGCTTGACGAGGCGCTTGCCCGCCTACAAGAACGTTTATCTGAAAGTGGAAGCATTACCCTTGAAACGCTGCAGGGCAAAACCTTCCAACTGGCTTACAAGAGCCAGACCACCTTTGGTATCTTCCCGTCGCAATCGAAAAAAGAGGATTTAGGGCAGGGTTACAATGCTTACCTCAAGAATATCAGTCTGGTTTACCAAAACCCTCAGGCAAAGGTACACAATCCTTCATATGTACGTAGTATCCTTAATTACCTCATTAAACAGGAAGGTTTGCCTTCCAACCCACAGGAATCTGTATCTGAAAAACGGCAAAACTACGTTCTGATTATTGACGAGATTAACCGGGGCAACATCTCCAAAATCTTCGGCGAACTGATCACCCTGATAGAAACCTCTAAACGTGCCGGGGAACCGGAGGCGCTTAGCGTGATGCTGCCTTACTCTTCCAGTTCGTTCAGCGTACCGAATAATCTCTATTTAATCGGCACCATGAACACTGCTGACCGTTCGCTCACCGCACTGGATACCGCCCTGCGTCGCCGATTCGAGTTTGAAGCGATGCTGCCGGATATCACCGTTCTAAAAGAAACTGTTGTCAAAGGTATTGATCTGCCACGTCTACTGCAGACCTTGAATGACCGGATTGAGGTGCTATACGACAGAGAACATACACTAGGCCATGCCTTTTTCATCCCAGTAGTTCAGGTAAAAGAGGACGAAGGCCTGGCATTTGAAAGGCTCAAGCGGATCATGCGAAACAAGGTGCTGCCTCTGTTGGAGGAGTACTTCTACAACGACTGGCAAAAAATTCGTATGGTGTTGGGCGACAATCAGAAAAGCGGAAACCCGCAGCTACAGTTCGTGTGCGAGGTGAAAGACCAGAAACAGTTTGCCGATCTTTTTGGCAATAACGGAACTGAAGATCTGCATGATATAGGTGCCAGTTTCCATCTAGCCCCTGAGGACGACAAGGTTTGGGATAACCCGCTCGCCTGGCAACAAATTTATGCGCCACATAAAGGTAACCCGGTGAGTGGGGAATGAAGTCTCGTAAGGACTTTACCGTCTTCGAATATGGGCACCTGATTAGCGACAAAGACAGTGGCCGCATAAATAATGCGGTCTCGCTGCCTCCGCACCTGTTTGAGTGGCTTGAGCAACGTTGCCTGAAAGATGACGCGGATAACACTCACCGTCTGCTCACCCTTGGAAGTCGGGGAGGCGTAAAAACGCTGCAGGTAAAAAACTATGCTGGTGTTATCTCTCTTCCGGGTAATGCGTTTATTGAAGTGTTGCCAAAAACGGGGCGGCGTGATGAGAACATTGATATTGCACGTCAGCAGCTTTTGATGATGCTACGCACGCTAAAATCATTTCGCCATATAGCCACTTCAGCATCCAGAGTTCGAACCTCGAAGATGCCGCTGATGGATGTTTTTATTCAGCAGTTTATCGATAGCGTACAGCAGATTGTGCGCCAGGGTCTAAAGCGTGACTATTTACGCCAGCAGGACAATCTTCCTTGGATGAAAGGGAAGTTACGGGTCTCAGCTCAAATAAGCAAAAACTGTGTGCGTCGGGATCGCTTTCAGGTGGAGTTTGACGATTATAGCTCTGAACGTCCGGAGAACCGGATACTGAAAACCGCCATCGATAAAATTCGCCGTCAGATCAGCAACCCACAGCTACTACTACAAGTTAACTCTTTGCAGGTGCACTTTGACGACATCACGCCTGTCGGTGATGTTCGCATCGCATTCGACCAGGTACGTTTTGACCGACATATGCGTCACTATGAACTTGCCTTGGCGTGGGCGCGGCTGATTTTGATGGGGCAGTCGCCCCACTGCATGCAGGGCGACGCCAACGCAATTTCACTGCTTTTCCCAATGGAAGCTGTGTTTGAATCTTTTGTGACTGCATGGATGCGTCATCGTTATAACGATAACTGGCATGTGAAGGCACAGGTGGATTCACACACCTTGGTTCGTCTCAATGGCAAAGGAGTATTTAAGCTTAGACCCGATATCCATCTACGACCTCGTGGGGAGAATGGGGATCAGGCGATGATTTGTGATGTTAAATGGAAAATGGTGGAGAGCGGAAAGGCGACACTCGAACAATCGCAGGCTGACCTCTACCAGATGCTGGCTTACGGTGTGAACTATCAGGAGGGGATAGGGGATATGCTGCTGATTTATCCTTCGCATGAGGGTTTTAGTCAGCCGTTACCTTATCCATATGAATTCAGCCATCAAACGGAAAACCCGTTGCGTTTATGGATTGTGCCATTTTTCATTGGTGCCAGTTTGCAAAGTTCTGGCCTGCGTTTCCCTGATGGGAAAAGCTTGATTTAAAATCCGTGTTATTCTCTTTCGTACAATTAGCCACAACGGTGTTGTACTGATATAGCTCTGTACCCGCTTGCGCTGTCTGATTTTTGTACGGATTTTCGTTTGTGGGTACAAGTGCGGGTACAAACTCTAAGTGTTAATAATAAATCATATTGAAATCAGTTAGTTGATTGGCATGTGCGAGTCCGGCCTTCGCACCATTAGTCAGTACGCAAATCAAGTCGCCTTCGAGCGGCTTTTTTTGTGCCTGGAGTTTGGCCCCCGCAAGACTTCTGCGCTTTTTTAGTCAACCTGATTCAATCGGCATCAACTTACGGTTTAAGTACGAACGTTGGCCATTTGCTTTGCTACCGGATTGATTGGACGAAAAAACTTAATGATTTCATTGCTAACCAGTGTCCAAAGACGCTAGTGGAGTAGTAGGTAATGTGTCATATGCTTACTATGATTAAAAATGATCAGAGGAGGATGGCGTGACTACAACAGCCCGTGTTCAGTCGCGGCTGAAACGTTCGAAGAGTTATGTTTTCACTCGTGACGATTTCAAAGATCCCGCTGGCTACGATCAGATTGGCAGAGTGCTGCGTGAATTGATTAAAGAAGGGCTACTGCTGAAAAGTAGGTTAGTGTATCTACACCAAAGCGCGGCAGAATGCGATTACTGGTAAGTTAATGCCCGCAGCTCCCGATGGCTCTGCTGCTGTATTAGAAATCAAAACCTCACCGTGCTTTAAGCGAGTCTTGCCAGTAGGGAATAGAAAATTAAATGGATTATTTAACTCAATATGAGTTTAGCTAATAGAATTAGTTCGGTATATTATATGATTTTAACCCTCCGATCTGACAGAAAAATTTTTATTAAGATTCTGTCAGACTAGAGTTGAGTTCATATTATAAAAATTAAAAGATAATTCCAGATTGTATTTTTTTTACGAGCTCACCTACGGTGAATATTTCCCAATCTTCTACCTGCACTTCAGTTAAGCTCACTGCAATTTTTAATGTAGGCCACGCGACTTCTACGGTTGCAACCGTTTTATGATCAGTACTTTGTAAGCTTAGTCCAAGCACCGGCAGCTGATACCCTTTATGCTGCATAATGTTAATATCGCCATGAATAGATGGATCGGTGAGTTCATAGATATTTTTCCAAGAGTCTGTTTTTAATAATCCTTGTTGAGAACGTAACTGTTGAATAGTTTCCATTTCAGTTTTATTGACAAATATTCCTTGATGGAACGGTTGTTTTCTATGACAGTCTTTGCACAAGACACGTAGGTTTTCTGCTGAATTATCGTATTTTACTCCATTCTTATGATGAACATCACAAAGATGGCGCGAGGAGTTTAAGTTAAGGCGACAGTTACTACATGTGTAATTTTCTTGCTCACGAACAGAACGAGAGATTTCTTTCCAGTTATCTACATAACCACTATTTGCTTTATCATGAATTCCTTTAGGCATATAACGGAAACAAGTACTATAATGTGAGAAAAAATCATTTAAAGAGAACGAATTAAATACCGCTCTTTTTTGTTTTTTATCAATGCTACCTTTGTAATTAAGCCGTTCAAGGCAGTTCATACAAACCCTTAAGTCAACATCTTGGCTTCGGCCTAGTCCGTCATCAATCTCAAAAAAGCCATCAGAACGGTTTGTAGCATGATATCTCTCAAATCTATTTCTCTGGCGCATATCATCTAAAGTTCTACACCAGGATATATGGAATCTTTTCCCTTTTTCACCATTCTCAATAGCCATGTCATAGCTTCGTGTATGATCGCGAATATATAACAGGACCTGGCGACCCTGATAAGAAATCAAACCACTTCCAGGATCTAAATCGGCAATACTGACTTCTTTACCCGCTGACAGTTCAATGTCTATAGGGGCAAAAATAACTGGCGTTTCATCCAGTAAAAAGTCAATCCCTTCAGGCAGCATTTTTTTGCCTAGTTGAATTAATTCGGAAATATCGATAGATAATTTCATCAATTACTCCTGAATAATTTTACGTATCTGTAGTTCAGCATTAGTGACGACTTTGAAAGTAACACGGCGAGAACGGTTAGGGTCTTCCTTGTCATCGTTATCAAGGATAGGATGCGCTGAAGAGTACCCGACGGCAGCAAATTTGCTTTTTACCCATCTTTGGTGTGTTGCACTTTCTTTTAATGTATAAACATATTGCAATACAGCTCGCGTACGGCCTTGAGATAATTCCATGTTATTAAAATAGGCAACATCAGGATTTGAAGTTCCAGTCCAATCAGTGCTGGTATGGCCTTCTATGCGTACCTCTGTAATGTGTTCCCGATATTTTTCTATAACTTTAAGATAACGAGGGAAAAAATCAATAAGTATTTTTTTAAACTTTGGCTTAAGATCTGTACTCCCCAAACCAAATAAAACATCGGGTGACTTGAAGCGGACCTCAAGTGTTTGCTTATCAATTTCTGCATCCCAAGCAGGAAGATCTTCCGCAAACTCAATCTCCAGCGCATTGTAAAGTTGAAGCTGAGCATTTTCGTAGGCAACGGCGACCTCTTTTATTTTCTCTTTCTCAATGCGGACATAATGCATATATGCAATAGAAATAAACATAAAGACCATCATCAGGCCAGCCATCAGATCTGACATGGAAACCCAGTGTTCATTATCCTGATCTTTTTTTACTATCTGTTTTCCAATGATTTTATCCATCAGCGATTACCCGCGGTTTTGTTTAGCAGATAGTAATGATTGCAATTGACTCATGACTACTTGGTAATCTTTTAGGAGCTTTTCGTAGTTACCAACAAAGCCTTTACTGATAGATAGAAGTGCATTCCCCAGAGACTGCATTTCACGATTCATCTCGCGTTCGGTTGCCTGTTCGAAAGCATGTAATTGTTCGTTAATTGAACTACCAAACTTCTCGATGGATTCTTTTACCTGAGATGTAAGACCTGTACTTGCTTTATCAAATGAAGTTTGTATGGAACCTAACATATTATCGGCGTTGTTAGATAGTTGTTGATTAAATTTATCACCAGTTTTACTAAACAAATCAATAACGTTTGTGGTGTTCTTTTCCATATTTAGATGTAGTTCTCTGGAATGAGACTCTATAGATTTCAGGAACTCATCACCGCTTTGTTTCATTTCGATAATGGTATCTCCGAGAGTGTTGGTCAGAGCTTCAGAAGAATTACTCACATCGTGGGCCATTGAAGCAAAAGCTTGCTGAGTTTGAGTTACTGAGTGTCTGAACCCTTCAGTGCCTTCATCTAGAGCAACACGCATCGAATCGGCATTAGTAAGTAATTGCTGACTAGTTTGTGTAAGAGAGGCGCTCATATTGGCAGCACCCAGTTTTAGCAGTTCGCCTACTTCGGCCATTCTGGTCTGAATTTCCGGTAAAACATCAGTCGCTTTATCGCGTATAGCTACGAAAGTATCCAGATGTCGTGATAGTTCACCGATCTGATGCTGGTTTACCTGCAGGACATCGCGCAGTTCTGACATCGCCAGTGGGATCTCTTTACACTCTTCCCAAATCCCTGCGACAGCACTACGGGTTTCAACTAAAGATTCTACACTCTGTTGATATTGCTCACTCATCTGATCAACCTGAATTTTATAGTTCTCTTGCCAGTCAACAAGTTTTTTAACCGAAGCATCTAACGCTTTAAAATTTTCGCCAAACTGTTCCGTTAAGTTATTATTAAAATCAATAATTACCTGTTTAAGAGCATCGATGATTTGTTCTGTTGCTCCCTTGGCCATTAAATCAGCAAATTGTTGTAATTGTTCCCATAACTTATGACTAAATTCAGTGTGGTTTATAATTTGTGATCGAGAGTTATCATTAATTTCATTACGCAGTAATTTAATCTGGGCAACAAGAGATCCTTCTTCGCCACCACTAATACCTGATATCAGTTTTTCAAAATGTTGATTTTGTTCTTTTAATTCCATATAAATATGTTCTGGGGTAACCAACTCAGGTTCTGCCCTCTCAAGCTTATTTCGTTTATTAGCAAAGAAAAATGCATCTAACCCATTAAATAAAATAGCGAAGAACATACCAATAATACTAGTGATAAATGCTGTTTTCAGACCTCCAAGTAATACAGGAATACTGGTATCAATGCTCTCTGTATTAAAATTAAGCAACCCAATAATGATGCCGGTAAAGGTACCCAATATACCTAATGCTCCCATAAGTGTTGGGGCATACTCTCGAAATTTACTGTGAATATTTTTATGATCGCACCACCAAGCACTGAAAAACACGAAAATAACGGCCCAAATGAATATATTGGTGACGAGTGTGGAATCGATAGATTGGAAAATATGTTCAAATAACTGAGCTAACATTGTTGTTCCTGTGATAATGACCCTACGGGTGGCGTTAGTGTTTCATCGACACCATGTCAGAGAGGGAGGGAAGGTGAACCCTCCAAAAATTTGTGACGATTATATCAAAAATATTCTAAACATAAATGATTTCAGTCACGTTCTGCAGGATGAGTCCATGGAGCGTTCTACAGGGGGGGATACTTCATAACAGATAGATAAAAGTATCTTTTATAGGGAATCAGAGGTGCATAATCTTACCAAAAAATCTGTAAATCGCCAGAATACGACAAAATGGGCTAAACTCTGCTTGGCGTATTGTCTCCCTGAGATAGAATAATCGATGCTTGATCTGGGTATGGTTCATCACATATCAGAGAAAAATAAAAGTTAATGAGACTTCTTTCGGAGCGACGATCTTGTCATCGAAAAAGTAGAGTAACAATCCTGAACGGCTATTTTGTGTGGCTAGATTTTAAACAGCTCAAGAGTTTTCTTGGGCTGTGCGGCATCACCACATCTTTTCATTATAGATTAGTGTGAGTATACAAACCGGTTCATTTCTCAGAGTTAACCAATGCCCTTTTACCTCCAGATCTCTGTACAGAGCTTAAGGTTAACCGTTAGCAAGCCTAAACGCTTCAGACATTCGTTCCTGCTCCCGAAGAGGTAGTCCCAAACCATCAGCAATTGTCCTCCATTGAGCCACGATCCCCATAAAGTTTTCAATAATTTCATCGGCCTGTGCCAAGTTCAAACGGAAATATTCAGCGACTTCGCGTGCCAGTTCGAGATCTAGTGCATTATCTGCTTCGGTGATATTAAGCTTTAGGCCGTCAGACCAGGGAACGGGATTCATATCGTAGGCTGCAGAAAGCCGCCAGCCTTTGCCAGGGACCAAAATGAAACCATGATTGCGTAAGTGATCATCGGTGTTAGAGACAAGAATATTGAAAACAATCCTTGACCAGAGCTCTTGCAGGTCGGTTTTTGTTTGTGCGCCATGTCTTATCAGAACGTCTGCAAGTTCAAGATAACTGGCGCCGCTAGAGGCATCATCACCATCTTGATGTCTGGTCATTGTCATGGCAGAAGCAAAATGAAGGCGCTGGCCGGATCCTGTACGGTCGAACCGACGGACCATAAAGCAGTGGTAATCGCTGGCATATTTATGCGCTTCAGCTGTTGCGACGTTCAGCCCGCAGCCAACAGCGAGAGCATTGGCTACCATCTCCCAGCCGCCAACATCGTAATCATCTTTGGTGCTGGGAAATTTTGCGATATAGAGATGGCCATGCTTGTCCACGACACTTGCTTTGGGCCTTGCCCCACCTAGAGAGCCACCTGGCGCAATAAGCATCCGCAACCATTCCTGACCCTGTAGGGATGTATTGTCTGGATCATCTTCCAGTGCGCGGCTTGCCCTTTCTAAAGCGTGAATTTCGGTAAAGGGAGGTGCCGCTTCGTCAGCTCGGTTATCAAGAAATTCACCTTCATCATTAAGCTTGTAGCGTAGAGCTCCTACTCGATAAAGATCATGTACACCCAAGAGATAATTTGATTCGTATAGCCTGGTTCCTTCAGCTTGGATACCGGCACGAATATCCCGTTCAAGGCGACGCTTCATCAGTATTCGGCCCCAGCGATCGGGACTGGAGTCACCAAATATACCGAATTTATCCCGTGGGTGAGTGGGGTACTGGGCACCCTCGAATAAAAGAATTTCTGGATCAAGTTGCAAACGATTGAGGTCGGGATCAGTCAGTGCTAGAGGGTCATACTGAAATTCAAACAACTCTCGCGTACGAGTTTGTCGGCTATGCAGCAAGCCAACTCGCTTTGGCCCGCGCATTCCATCCCAGTCTGCATATACCCCAATCATCGCCATCGTTAACTCCCTTTGATTGACTTCTTCAATGGTTTCAGCAGGGCAGCCAGATCGGCCGACGTTGTGCCTGTCGCTTTGTGGGCTGTATTGTTTGCTACGGAGCCAGCTTTTGTTGTTGTAGCTGCCTGCTTATCTGATCCTTCATACCTGTAGGCAGCCTCAGAGCGCGGCTTTTTGTCTACCGGTGCTTTATTGGGTTTTGCCTTGGAAGTGAAAACGATGTCCTTCTTTATCAGCCGGGAATCCTGAAGTTGGCGGCCTAGTTGATCTTCGGCTGCCAACTGATTCAGATCGTTTTCAAGCCCTAACACCTGCATGACAGATAGATATGCACCTATCGTTACGCCTGTTCCCCCGGCTTCAAGCGAACGTAGCGTCATTGGCGACATACCAGCTCGTTCTGCTACCTGTTTAGCCGTCAGCTTGCGCCGAAGACGCGCAAGCTTCAGCCGCTCACCAAAATCAGTCAGCAACTGGTTAGTTGTAGGAAGTAGTGGTGCTGTTTTTTTAGCCATAAAATCAATATTTTATCTTTTTAGTACAGATTACACCATAATATTAGCATAATTTTGACACGAAGCAGCAAGGGGATGACGTGTGATACTAATATTTTTACTAAAAATGGTTTAAAACGCCAGAATATTAGCACTTTTTAAATGGCTTCGAAGGAGGGAAGGGGATTTGTACGTATTCACTAGCCCCGTATCTGCATCGTCCATTTATGCAACGTCTGTGTTACCTGGGCTCTTATGTTCCTTGCAGATAGCCTACTCATACTAAAAGCACCCCGCTGAACCTCTGGGGCGTCTAGCTTAAGGTTTTGCCCGCTTTCCAGCTTAGCCTGCAAGGATTATCATACTATCGAGACTACAGATCTAGAGAGTGTGCTATGCAACATATTATTGAAGGTTTTCTCAGTTTCCAGAAAGAGATTTTCCCGCAGCGTAAGGAACTCTTCCGCAGCCTGGCCTCCAGCCAGAACCCTAAAGCGCTTTTTATTTCGTGTTCTGACAGCCGCCTGGTACCCGAGCTGGTGACCCAGCAAGAGCCGGGGCAGCTTTTCGTTATCCGTAACGCTGGCAACATCGTCCCTTCCTTTGGCCCGGAGCCGGGTGGGGTGTCGGCGACCATCGAATACGCGGTTGTGGCGCTAGGCGTTACTGACATAGTGATCTGCGGCCACTCGAACTGTGGTGCCATGAAGGCTATAGCTTCTTGCCAGTGCCTTGACCCGATGCCTGCTGTTGCCCACTGGCTGCACTATGCGGACGCGGCAAAAGCGGTGGTAGAGAAGAAAACCTGGGATAGCGAAATCGACAAAGTTAACGCTATGGTTGAAGAGAACGTGATAGCCCAGCTCAACAATATCAAGACTCATCCGTCCGTTGCCGTTGGTCTGCGCGACAACGCCCTGCGCCTGCACGGCTGGGTGTACGACATCGAAAGTGGCGAGATCCGCACGCTGGATAAAAATACCAAGAATTTCGTTTCGCTGGCGGATAACCCCGAGGTCTACTTCGAGTAAAAGATGCTTGCTCTTGGCCATGATACTGAATCCACGTTTTGACGTGGATTTTTTTATGGGCAGATCTATTCATACACCTCGTTAAGGCTTTGATCCTACGTTTCGTTCGCCTTCCTGCCTATCGTATAGCCGATGTTATCTGCAGTGTTATCACAGTGTTGGATGGCGTGCTGAGCATGCCAGCTGTTATGAGCGACTCTCTGGACGGGCTGCCTGGCTATGACTAGCACAGCTCCTGAAAGGGATAGGGGACAGAAAACTCGGAGCCTTCTGCCTGGCGTCCTTATCTGCTATATTCGGCAAGGTAGAAATTATTTAAGCAATCGGGGGCAGGTCGTTAATGGAAAACGAAGAACATATTAGTAACATTATCAAAACGCACCTCGAAGCGACATTAAACGATCTCGGGGAATTCATCTGGGCGTATGTGGTGTTATCGAAAAAAGATATGTCCTGTATCTTTGGGGTAACCAACTATCCGGGGGAATGGGTAGAGCATTATAAAGCCAATGGTTTACAGTATACCGATCCGGTGGTGATCACCGCGCTAAACCGGCTAACGCCTTTTTCCTGGGATGAAAATCTGATGACGGGCGGAGGTTTTCATTTTTCCGAACTCTTCGAGCGGGCCAGGAAATTTGGGCTGAATAACGGCTATACGTTTGTATTGCATGATTATAATAATAACCTGGTCACCTTATCTTTTATTCTTGCTCCTGAAACCAGAGCGGAATTAACCCAAACGCTGATCAAGAATAAAGGTGATATTTCTGTTTTACTGGCGTCAGTGCATGAGATCTACCTAACCCTGAATTCGCTGTCGGAAAAAAACGCCTCTCGCTCGGAAAAAAGCGCCCAATTTACCGAACGGGAAAACGAAATCCTCTACTGGGCCAGCGTGGGCAAAACCTATCAGGAGACGGGGATGATCCTCGGGATCACGACGCGTACGGTCAAGTTTCATATGTCCAACATCGTCAAAAAGCTGGGAGTCGCAAATGCCCGGCATGCAATACGTCTAGGTGTGGAACTTCAACTGATTAAACCGGTTAGTTGATTACAAAGAAGGCTCAGCCGCCAGCGGCCAGTCGTTCAACCTGGTTTCGTCCGCTGCGCTGTGCTTGCTGAATATCTTGGCTTTTAGCTTCCTCTGGCTCTCAGAGTCGACATGGCCGAGCAACAGATAGACCGGCTCATCTTTCTCGGAAACACCGGTTTCCAACACGGTGACATTCCAACCTGAGGTTCTGATGATGTGCATCATCGCATGGCTGGCAACGGCAAGAATGCCATCATAATGATGTTGTTGCGCATAGTTAATCAGTGAGAGAAACAAAGCCATAGTGACGGGAAACTTACGGCCTAACAGCGAATGGGTTCTTTCTTTATCCACGAAGAAACGCGTGGATTCAATGTAGTTGCCTTCTGGAATGTTGACATTGTTAAAAAATGAGGAAAATGTACTGTTCAACATATTATTGTATTTCATATCTATCATCCTGGTTCCGCATATAATCATGCCGTTCTCCACGCCAAAAATATAGTTGGTCTTGTCATTATCAAACTGATCGACCTCCTTGCCATCCGAACAGTCGACTGCCCATTGCAGTCTGTCTTTAAAGGTATTTTTTCTTAACATAAAGAGATCTTCAGATTTCTCATTGCTCATTGAAGCATAGTTAACGCTGTAAATATTAAACATAATGTCACCTGTGAATGAATATATAGAGATAAGTTCATCCGGTAACATCAGTGAAGTTTCATTAAGAGCATGCCGGTACAGAGGAATGATAATGCTTTTTAATAGATTTACGTAACCTTATTATAGGAATTAACTGGTTTTTAGCCGGTGCTGGGAAAGGCGTTTTAGGCGGCACTTCGGGCTTAAAAGTGATATGTTTCTTAGCGTATGCGAAACGGAGGGAGCTGCAAGCTGCGGCAACTTTTACCCATTTTTTACATCTTTATACAGATAACAGACAACTCGCTGGCCGAGACGGGCAAGAATGGATGCGATTCTTTTGACAAGGAGCTTCCCCATGGATCTGAAATGTATTTTTGCGTTATTCACCCTGTCTGTGCTGCCCTGGAGTGCTAGCGCAGCCCCGGCGGCCCCCAAGGTCGTCGTCAAGTCTGAAGTTGCCTCGCCCGTGGTGTTGGAAAATACCCAGGATAAAAACTACCTGAAAATCTCGTTGGTGGGCTATCCGCTGCCGCAGGAAAAACGTAGCCCGATCAATCTGGCGTTGGTCATCGACCGCTCCACCTCAATGAGTGGCGATCGCATCGAAAACGCCAGAAAGGCGGCGATCGCCGCTGTTAACATGCTTAACGGTAATGACACGCTTTCGGTCGTTGCCTATGACTCCGGGGTTGAGGTGGTGATCCCGGCGACCAAGGTCAAAGATACCAAAGAACTGATTAATAAAATTAACAAAAGTATTGAACCGCGTGGGATGACGGCGCTGTTTGCCGGGGTGAGCAAGGGCATCGATCAGGTGAGCAAGCATCTGGATAAAGAGCAGGTTAATCGCATTGTTCTACTTTCCGACGGGCAGGCCAACGTTGGGCCAACCTCCAACAGTGAGCTAGCCGAGCTGGCTAAACTGGCGGCCAAGAAAGGTATCGCCATTACTACCATCGGCATTGGTGATGGTTACAACGAAGATCTGATGACCACCATTGCTGGCTATAGCGATGGCAACCATGCCTTTGTTGAGCAATCCAGCGATTTGGAAAAGACCTTCGCCCACGAGTTTAACGACGCCATGTCCGTGGTGGCACAGGATGTGGTGGTGGTGATCAAAACCGCCGATAAGGTTACGCCGGTTCGCCTGCTGGGGCGTGATGGCAGCATCAGCGGCAATACGGTCACCGTAAAACTGAACCAGCTGTATTCCAATCAGGAAAAATATGTTCTGCTGGAAGTGATCCCGGCCAAGGGCAGCAACGCCCAGAGCAAACCGCTAGCCGATGTTAACGTGCGTTACGCCAACCTGAGTACCAAGCAGGTCGATACCTTCAATGAAAAGGTGGTGGTACGTTATAGCCAGTCCGCTAAGGACGTGAGCGCCGCGCAGGTGGATGAGGTGTTGGTGGATTCGGCCATTCAGAAGGCAGCGATTGAAAATGAGCGCGCGGTAGAGCTGATGGATGCAGGCAAAATGGAAGAGGCCAAGCAGGTATTTAGCGCTAATGCGGCAGCCTTGGAAAGCCTACCCGTCAGTGCCGCCCCAGCCAGACAAAAAGCCGAAGCCAGCGCGCAGAAGAACAAAGAGCTGATGGGTAAAATGGAGAGCGACAGCAAGGAATCGACCCGCAAAGCGGTGAAAGAGCAGAACTACAACATCAAAACCCAGAAGAACCAGTAGCAGGGAGCCTAATGAGCCAGCGTACTTCCAGAAGTTTAACGGTTTTTATCATCATCACCGTGGCGATCTTCAGCCTGATCGCCTATCTGGGAGTGCGCACCCTCGAGCACGAAGTGTTGTTACGCCATTACCAATCCCAGACCATGGCGCAGACGCGCGCCGTTCAGGCCAGCGACAGCGTCATGGATATTCTGCGGCAGAAAGCGACGCGGCTGGACGCGATCACCGACTACATTCAACCCAACGAACAGGCGCTCAAGGAGCTGGTCGAGAAAGATCACGACATTGATGGCGTGTTTGTCCTGCAGAAGAATCGGTTGTTATATCCCAACGAAAACGGCCCGCTGAGCCAAAAAGAACTCGCCTGGGTTCAGGCCATCACGCCGCTGGTGAACGATCCTTCTTTGCTTTACGGCCACAGCGTAAAAAGCGAAATGGCTATCCCACAATCCGGCTGGTATATCACTGGCGAGGTGCAGGAGCCGCTGTTGATCTACTGGCGCACTATCGGCAGCGATACCATCGGATTTCGTGTTCCTTATATCAAACTGCTGTCGGACGTGATCAATGCGGTCAACGTCGATTTTGGCAGCGACACGCTGGTGCTGGTAGAGAACGGACGCCTGCTGTACCAAAGCAACCCATACGTCATCCTGGGAAACCTGCAACCACTAGCCGAGCAAAGCCTGCCTTATCCACTTACCGGCTGGCAGGTGAGTTATTACGGCAAAGCGGTCAGCACTACGGCGGTCTACCTGTGGGGCGGGGCGTTTATCCTGCTAATGTTGGCCATCATGGGTTTGATCATTTTCCGTCTCTACCGGGAATACACCCAGACGGCACGGTTGGCGCGCCAGCAGGTGGGTTTTGTCAGCCAGGTGTCCCACGAGCTGAAAACGCCGCTGACCAATATCACGCTGTATGCCGAGTTGCTGAAAGAGGAGCTGGACGAACAGCACGACGAAGGACAGCGCTATCTGGACGTGATTATCGGCGAGAGCCAGCGCTTATCGCGCCTGATCCAGAACATTTTGAGTTTTACCCGTGAACCGAAGCTGCATTTTCAGCCCATCGATCTCAACCCGCTGCTGACGAAGATTGCGCAGACTTTCATGCCGTCATATCAGGCCAAGGGGATGGCGATCTCACTCTCGTTAGGCGAAAGCGTGGTGGTGCAGAGTGATATCGATCGCCTGACGCAGATTATCAATAACCTGCTGAGCAACGCAGAGAAGTACGCCACTGCCGGTAAACAGGTCGATATGCTGGTGGAGTGCAGTGCAGTGCAGTGCAGTGCAGATCATGTCGATATTCACGTGCGGGATTATGGTGCCGGTATCGCCGAGAAAGAGCTCAGGATGATCTTCCTGCCCTTTTACCGGGTGAAGTCAGGCATTACCGAGGGCGTTTCGGGCACCGGCATTGGCCTGACGATTGCCCAGCAGCTGGCGCATAGCCTGGGCGGGGAGATCCTGGTTGCACCGCAGTCGCCTGGGGTGCGCTTCACCTTGCGGCTGGCGCGCGCAATACCATCAAATAACTGACGACATCAAATGGGCTACTGCACCTGATTCCGGCACCGTACCCGCTCCCTCTCCCTGTGGGAGAGGGAGCGGGGTGAGGGGAAAACACAGCACCGCAGGCGATAATCGAACATCACCGCTAATAGCATCAACCACAGGGAGTCATGATGAAAATACTGGTCGTTGAAGACGATACGAACATTCGCCAGGGATTGGTAGAAGCGCTTTCCCGCGAGGGTTACAGCCTGATCGCCGCAGAGAATGGCAAAGTGGCGCTGGAGATGTATCAGCAGGAAAAACCGGATTTTATCATCCTCGATATCATGATGCCGGAGTTGGATGGTTACGCGGTATGCCGAGAGATCCGCAAACAGGATGAGCAGATCCCGATTATCTTTTTATCTGCCAAGGATGAAGAGATCGACCGGGTGGTCGGGTTGGAACTGGGAGCAGATGATTACATCAGCAAGCCGTTTGGCATTCACGAGATCCGTGCCAGGATAAAGACCATCGCCCGGCGTTGCCTGCGCAGCAAAACCGCGCAGCCAGATGCCAGCTTTTGCTTTGGTGATTTAACCGTGTACCCCAATGAGCTGTGCGCTCTGCGCCAAGCGGCGCGGCTGGAGCTTTCACTGCGCGAGGTGAAAATCCTGGAGTGCCTCTATCAGCACAAGAACAAGGTCGTCACGCGTGAGATGCTGTTCGATGCCGCCTGGGGTTATGACTTTCTGCCTAACAGCCGCACGTTGGACCAGCATATCTCCAAGCTACGCAAGACCATTGAGCTTGATGCGAATAGTCCGGTGTTGATCCGCACCGTGCATGGGATGGGGTATCGGTATTTGGGGTGAAAGCTGCGTGGGTATTCTCTCATCCCTTAAATACCTGCCCCCGGTGCCACTCCACAAACCTATCCAAAGGATAATGTTCGGCACTCTTGGGAAGCCAAATCGCCTTGCCGGCAAAATCCCAGAACAGCCGCTTGACCATCTGGCTGCCGTTCACGTCTGCTGAAACCAGTAGTTTCATGCTCGCAAAACGAAAGGGATTCAACAGCTTCTAGGCAAGCATCAGCCGTTCAGCCTCTACCTTACTGACCTTCTTACAGGGGCAGTGGGAGTCTTTATTTCAACGCGTGATCGGTTTGACAAGCTGCCATTCGGCCCTCAGCCTGATGGCATGTCTGGCATTGGCCACACCCATCTTTTTCACAATATTGCCGATATGGAATTTTATCGTACGGATCTTCACGTCTAAAATAATGGCAATTTCCTGGTAGGTTTTACCCATGCTGGCCCAATAGAGCACTTCGTTCTCCCGCGTTGTCAGGGGATCTTTTTCTACGCTGGAGTTATCGCGATTATTTCGCGCGGTTTCCCGGTGCCGGGTGGTGATCCTTTCGTGGACGTTAGCCAGCAGCATCTGCAAACGGGCTTTGTTAGGGTGTATTTGGTCCTCTATATCGATGGATTTGTTATCATTAATCGTTAGCGTCAGCATCGCCAAATTATGATCGTGGTCATGCAATACAAAGGTATAGCCAGTGGTAATATTATAGTTCTTTGCATGGCTGAATATATCTGAGGGCTTTAGACTTGGATTTATTGGCGTGCTTTCATCCCAGGGAAATGGCGAGACTCTTTGCAGGGCGCAGAGCACCACGGGATCGATGCATTGGTAGTTCCTTTCTTTATAGATATCAATCCATTGGCTTGGGTAGCTGGAGGTTATCACTGTCTCCATAAGGTCTTTCTTGTTAAGTATCATATAGGCGTATTTGAAATCGCCAAATTCCGCTATTTCTTTATCCAGATGGTTTTTAAATGTTTTTTTTTCATCGTGGCTAGCAGAAAACAATGTAGACATCAAATTACCTCAGCCTGAAATCATAATGCTACTAACATAACTTGTGGGACAATAGTCTAGCCTAACCGTTATTGAACACCAGATAATATACTGGCTTGCTGGCGATTTTCGACAAAATAGTAAAAAAAAACCTGACCTCGTTGGGTCAGGTTGCCACATTGGCCAACACCAGGGAAATTTTTACTGCCATTATCTTAAAGCCATTTTCTTGGTTGAGGCAAGCGCTCAATGCTGGATTTTGGCTATCTATCACCATTATCCGGTCTAGGATTAGTATTGCCTTACGTTGATCATTGCAGCGGCATGGTATCTGCATTGATATTCTTGCTGCTAACTCTTGGCATTATCTGAGGGGGTTACTCAGAGTTGCGTTGGTCACTTACCACTATTTGATCATTATTTGATCAGTCCTGGGCCTGCTTTTATAACGAAAAACGCTTGTAAGACCTCAATATAACCATATTGAGTCCGCATTATTGCCGTTTACAGCCTGCTATAAGACGCTAATCGAGCTGTTGATATCATTGGGTGGAACAGGTTCGCCATGCAGGACTTCTCTGGATACATTCTGTATCTACAAAAGCGGGTGGGGCTGGCTCGTGCCGAAGGGGAGTTGTGCTATGCGGCCAGCCGTTGATTTTGCCTTGTTCCCGAGTGGAGGAGGCGTCTGGCACCTCTTATCGGGTGAGATCATTGTGTTGCTCAATAGATTGTTGTCACGGTAATCCGAAGCTTGATCTTCACCGATAGCTAAAAATTGAGGTCTCAGCAGTGGGCTGGAGGCCTTGAAACCGCTCTCAGACGGGTTCTTATGAGATAAAACGGATTTTTTTCAATGAAAAAGTGATGATAATCACAAATAAACACCCTTAAATCGCTCATTAAATGGTCATTTTGTTGCCATTATGTTGCATTGTCGTGTCTGGTGAGCGGGAGAGGGTGAGACTATTCTGATTCACGAGCTAAGCAACACGTTATAGCGCTCCTTTTATGGAAATGTTCTTGATCATCCTTGTGTATTATCTGTCCGTTAATACCCTTTATCTACTGCTGTGCCAGCATTTTTTAAGAAAAAGCTTATTTGTGATGTGTGGATTATTGAAGAATATTCTTAGTCCATTGTGAGCTTCCTAATTAACGTTTTAAACTAAAATATATACTGTTAATCCTAGGAATCTTCAGGATGAATAATAACAACTTGATAGGTATTATCGATGAATATGGTCATTCGCGATCGTTTTAACCGATTTTGAATAATTGTTTTTAGCCATTAATATTGTTTTGGAAATTAAGAAATAACTTAGTTTCAGTAAATAGTATTCTGCTCATCCAACGGCGTAATGGAGTTGGTAAATGATGAAGAAAGGAAGGGAGTCTTATGCTAAAGATAGTAGATTGTGGGTATCCCCCACAGGGCGGTGCTCGCTCAAAAAGACCTTTAACCTGGCCAGATACCAATAAGTATTTCCGTGAAGGTATCGTAGGCTACTGTGACTCAGTTAATACTTCCCCAGAGCAGCTAAAAGTCGTATTTATTGACTTTCAATTGGCTAACCTGCGCCTTTTTCTGGAGCAGGACTGGCTAATGTATTCTGCTTGTAATCGCATTGTGCTGGTCACCGATAGTTACCTGTTACCCTTGGCAAATTACTATAAGAGCATGTTTCGGCAGGTTGATTCTGTGATCCAGAGAACGGGGGCATCCAGTGACATTTTTGCTAAAATCGATCATGTTATTGCCGGGGAGCGGGTTTCTTCAACATCGCAAGTCAGGCTGTCTTCGCGTGAGATATGTTTATTACGCACTCTGATCCATGGTGTCACCGTGGGCGATCTCGCCAACAGGTTGCGTCTTAGTCCTAAAACAGTTTATGCCCTGCGCCATAATATTTTGGGCAAGATGGGGTTGACTAAAATGAATGATATTTTCACTCGTGCCTATCACTCTGTTAGATAAACTATAACTACCTATTGTCATAGGGTTATCTAAACGAAATAAAATATGCGGTAATTGTATATCGCAGGGTTTTCATTATTTAATTGCCGTAGGACCTTTTCGAAAATGTTAGTTTTCGAATGCGCCCTTGTGTCGCATTTATTGTGCCACGCCAGTAAATATTGGCGGGAAATTAATTGATATAAATAAAGGAAGAAATTTTATGAAGAAGTTAGCTCTGGCTTTGATTGCAGCTTCAGCGTTGGGAACAATTAATCTGGCTAATGCGGACACTCGTACTGCGAACGCGACAGCGTCTTGGGATGCAAAAGCTATTAAAGATACCAGCAGTATGCTGGTTGTTACCCCGATAAAGTCACTGACCTTTAATTATGCAGAAGGTCTGGAGCGTTTTAACTCTCAAGACGGCGCGTTCGATATCACCATCGCTGGCCAGTCTGGCGCGAGTGATTTCAAACTGACCTCTAAAATCATCTCCAACACCCTGAGCCGCGCAAGCGATGACTCTGCACTGACCGTTGGCGTTAAGTGGAATGGCAAAGCACTGTCTGAAAGCAGCGAGATGGTGATGATCGATACTTCTGCAGGTATCAGCGCAGGTCTGTCTGCACTGGCCGTACCAGGCGCTTATGCTGGTGCTAACCGTACCAGCACTCAGGGCGTGTTCGCCTTTGAGATCGCTAAAGCAACCGTTGCCGGCACTGACACTGCGTTCAAAGACCTGACCGACGGTTACTGGGATGGCAACGTAAACGTTGAATTCACAGCAACCTGGGACGGTACTTTCTCCACCCTGTAAGCGATTTTGTTGTCTTAACGTAATCAGGATCGGGGTGAATAGCCCCGGTCCTTATGGAACGCATGATGAACAGATGGTTTCCTACGCTGATGTGCTCAGCACTATTTTATTGTACTCACGCCGGTGCAATTAACGTTGGCGAGATTACATCAATCATTTCCCCTGGCCAGAGCGTTATCGCCAAGGAGGTGATTAATACTGTGGATGATGCCCGTCTGGTCAGCCTGAGGGTCGAGCGTATTTCCTCCCCGATGGAAGGTGGCAAAGTGATCCCAATGGAGAGCAAGCAGGAAATAATGGCCACGCCATCCAACCTGATTTTGCCAGGCAAAGGTAAAGATGTTTTCCGCGTTTTCTATTCCGGGCCGAAGGACGATAAGGAGCGTTATTACCGTTTAATCTGGAATGATAATCCGGTTACCGAAGAGGGGCTGTCAAAGACCAAAAAAGCCGCTTCGGCAACCACCTCGGCAACCATAAGTACCATTATGGTCGTCACACCACGGAGGGACAAGTTCGATTATCAGTACCGAGATGGTGTTGCGTATAACACCGGTAACAGCTCTTTCCGCGTGGTGGCATTTGGCCCCTGTAAGCAGGCAAAAACCAGTGAAGAGAAAACGAAAGGATGCCGTGAGCGTTATTACGTCATGCCAGGACTCGGCGTGCATTTGAAATTTGTTGATATCAATAATCAAAAACTCAGCGTTGGCATTTGGCACAACGAAGATTATATCAACGTGAAATAGCCTCTTTACCCATTGCCTGCATCGTACGTGTTTTCCAGGTGTGGAGTAGGGAAGCTATTTGGGGAAGCAAATGGGTAATAATTTCATCTTAAGGACAAGAACCAAGGCCGTAGCGCTATGTATCGCTGCGGCTCTGATGTCTATGCAGGCTAACGCCAGAAACCTACAGGATGTTCGTTTAGGAAATTATCTTATCCCGGGGGTATTTGGTCAGGCGCTGACCGAAGGTATGACCATTCCTGTACTGCTACGTTACAAAGGCGGCGATCAACAAGAAAAACAAAAGGTAGCGGATGCGCTGGTGGTGCTGGAAAAAGGCCGCCTGATGATAAGAGATATTACGCTGGCGGAAGAGTCTGAAGGGGCAACCTTGGCGGAGACGACCCAGACATTGATCCGCGGTCTGAAAGATCGTTTCTTTGATCAAAATACCCATATTGCCGTTTCGTCCGATGCCGATCTGAACCTGAATATCCGTTCATTTGTACTGACGCTGGACGTGAGTGAAAAAAGCTTGGGGACTTCCATTATCCCAAGAACGAGTTTGCTGGGGATCTCTTCGGTGCCGCATTTCAGTTCGGTGCTGAATTACGATCTCGGTGTTTACCGCTCGCAGTTAAAAAAGGGTGAGAACACCTCGAATAACTATTTGACCCTGGATAATACCTTTGGCTTCGCGGAGCATCATTTCAATGTGAACGGCTCGTTTTACGGTATTGGGGAGTCTCAACAGGATTCTCAGCTTTACCGTGCCATGTATGAACGGGATATGAGCGGGCGCCGTCTGGCATTTGGCTTGGTTGACACCTGGAACCTGCAATCGTTGGGGAGCCTGTCGGCACTTAACTCCAGCAAGGTGTATGGCGTCACCTATGGCAATAAGTCCGCTACCAAGATCCAGAATACCCAATATTCGCTGACGCCAATTACCGTATTCTTACCTAGCGCGGGTGAAGTCCATATCTACCGGCAGGGGCGTCTGTTGAACATTCAGAACTTCCCGATGGGCAGCTTTGAGGTCGATACCAGCCGCCTGCCGTATGGGATTTATGACGTTGATGTCGAAGTGGTGATCGACGGCAAAACCCAGTCGCGTATGCGCCAGACAATCAACAAAGCCTTTTCTGGCAATAATGGCGTGGCGCAAGAACTGAACTGGCAGCTATATGGCGGATATGTTAATTACGACAACCGCAATAACCGCACCAACGACAGCACCACCAACGAAACCTATCTGGCTGGGGCGTCGGCGGCGATGTCGATCCCGGAAATTCTCAAGATCGCCTCGGTCCCGGCGATATTTGGCCTGGCAGTGCAAACCTCGACCTATACCTTCGACAAGAAGGTGGTGAATGAAACCTCGGTCAACCTCAACGTGAACCAGTTCGCGAGCTTGGGCTGGCAGGGGTTGCTGTCACAGGGCGGGCGTTACCGCAATATTTTAAGCGCCAGCCTGATGCTACCGAAAGGCTTCGGCAGTGTGTGGGCCAACCGGGAAAAGAGCCATATCGGTAAGGGGTTGCCGGTCTATGAGTCGGACAGCTATTCCTATGGCGGCACCCTTAGCCTGAGCCGGTTCTTTGAACGTGGTGGTCAGCTTACGCTGAGCCGCACGGTAGATAAGCGCGATCGCAGCACCTCTAACAACCTGGAATACTCCACGGCGCTGTTCTCCGGGCGTTATGGCACGGTCAACCTACGCGCCGGTATCCAGCGTTATCGCTATGATTACCAGTCCAACAGCACCAACCAGCGCTATATCTCGCTGGACTTCTCGTTGCCGCTGGCCGCCTGGTTAAGCACCGGTGTGTCTTCCAACAATGGCAACGTGCGGGCCAATCTGGCCGCCAACAAGAGCTTCGATGACTCGGCGTTTACCTCTGCCGGTTTCAACCTGGCCAAGCTGGTCAAGGATAAGCACAACGGTGACAGCGCTTATTCGGCCTCTGGCTATGCCGCCTTCGATACCAAATACAGTGTGGGCACGTTGTCGCTCTCACGGCCGGACAACAATCGCCTCAATGGCAACCTGACTGCGCGCGGTGCGGTGGCCTACAGTGATAAGAACTTCGCCGCCAGCGGTATTCAGGAGAAGTCCGGGGTGTTGGTAAAAACCGGCTTCATCGACGATGCGGTGCTGTCGGCTCAGATCGATGGCCGCAGCTATCCGCTGAGCGGTGCTAATAACTTTATCCCGTTGCCGCCGTACTCAAGCTACAAGGTTGAACTGATGAACGACAAAAACTCGATGGACAGCTTTGACATCGTCAAGGGGCGCACCCGCAACGTCACGCTGTATCCGGGCAACGTCGCCGTTTATGAGCCGGAAGTGAAACAGTTAGTGACGGTGTTCGGCCGGATGACCATGGAGAATGGCCGGGCGATCGCCAATGCCGCTGTGCGTAACCACATCGGTAAAACCATTACGGATGCGACGGGCGCCTTCCAGATGGACGTTGATAAACGCTACCCGAGCGTGTCATTGACCATGCCAGATCATGGCATTTGCGAGGTTGATCTGGATTTGGCCAAGGCCAAGGGCGTGAAGTGGGTCGGCGATGTGGTGTGCAACGTGCAGACCATTCTGGCACAACGATGAGGAAAGGGTTTGACATGAAACGGCGTAATATTTGCCAGTTGGCTGGGGTGCTGATGTTGGTTTCCTTCTCTAGCCAGGCGGCCAACGTGAGCAACAGTTATTTCTTTATCGAAAATCAGGTGGATGGAGAGTATTTCATCACGCCTCAGAGCACCGATCCCCGTTTCAGCGGTGCCAACGCATTTACCAAATATGCGTCAGGCGATCAACGCAGTTTGGGCTATATGGGCTATACCGGGCTGATCCAGACCAATTCGTTCGCCGATATCTGGCTGGAGGATTCTCCCATCGCTCGGCCATTTATCGGTAACCGCTGTATGAATAATGGTAGTGCTTGCCCCTCGAACGGTTATCTGCCGGGCTATATTGGAGATAATGGTGTTTATCACGTGGCGGTTAACACCAGCAACGGCGAAGCGCGTTATGGGCGTGGTATTTTCTCTGATTCGGCTTATGAGTATTTTAAAAATGTGTCGGTAGGCTTGACTGAGACGTATAAATACCGTTTTTGCTCTACCCGCACGGACTACAACCCTGCCGCAGGGCAAAGCTGCGTCAGCGTTGGCGGCTCGCAGACCAGCCATGAGTTCACCATCACCAAAGCGGGTAATTTGCGGTTGGAATCTACCAACGCACTGCAGGAAATTTTTATCGACAGCAATGGCAATCCGGTGATGGGAACGGGTTCTCAGTTCTGCTCTGTGGGCTACATTGGCTCACTGAGCGGCGCGATCTGTAAGCTGGTGTCTTATCAGATGCAGGGGAGTACCCTTTCGCCGATGCGCATGAACATGAAGCTCAACACTGCTGCGCTTGGGTTTACGCCTGCGGCAAATACCATTCGCCTGAGTGCCGATGGTGCCAGTGGTTGGGTAAACTACAGCGCCACGACTAACGCGGCGAATTTGATCAAAGCCGGTAACGGCGGTATTTATGTCTTTTTATCGCAGACCTTCCTGAAGAACCTGATCGATCGGGGAGTGGATCTGAGCCACAGCAAGGACTTCTTCACTTTCCTGTTCACCAGTACGGTGGCGCCGCAGTCCGGATATTACGAATTTTCACCTTCGAACACTATCTTGCTGGTTCCGCGCGATTATGGGATTAGCATTATCTCCAAGGACTTGGTACTTAATCCCAAGCGTGAAGGCAAAGTCGGCAGCACAGAACCGCCGATCGTGTTCGACTATATTTTGACTACCTCTGGCCCAAGGCAGGCCGATAGCATTACCGCGCAGGTTTACGGTCCGGCAGGGCAGGTCAATGGGCGCCCGTACTGCGTCTTTTCCTCCACCGACGGTAAGCTTAGGGTGCCGTTCTCGGCCTATCTGGCTTATACCGATAACGTTGGGCAAGTTGTCCGCACGCGTGCCAGCTGTGATGATGTTCCTATCAGCCTGGATGCGGCGCGTTGGGTAAGAACCGCCTGGCCGGTTCCCTCACAAAACGACGGCAGCTTTTATCGAACCGAGTTGTCTCTCAGCTTCCCGATGAATGAGGGCAATTCGATGTGGACCCTGGATGGGCGGGATTGGATGGGGATTGTCAGCGCCACCGGTGAGGTAAGGGTCAGGGCGGTCTGGACCGGCCCTGATATCCATTAGGATTGAAAATGACGATAAGACTAGGGGGGTGGCTAGCGGGGCTGATGCTGGCGTTCCCGGCGCAGGCGGTTTATCTCTCTTCCGGCGTATTTACTCTGGAGAGCGATCGTCCCTTCTTCTCGCGCCAGTTTGTTAACAACACCAAAGAGACCAATCTGTATGTGATCGGCGCCTATCGGATAGCCAAACCGGGGGTTGACGAACAGCCTCAGCCGCTAGAACAGGGCGAACTGCTCTATACCCCACTGCGCAAAATACTGGAGCCGGGGGCGTGGGAATATTTCAAGATCTTCTATCGCGGCCCGGCGGACGAGCGCGAGCGCTATTATCGCATAGTGATCCAAGAGATCCCGGCCAACTTAATGGAGATGCAGGGGGAAGACAAGACACCGCTGGTATCCCCGACCATGGCGCTAGATACCATCATGGTAGTTCGCCCGCGCAAGATGCGTTTCACTTATCACTATGATCCGCAGGCCGGGGTGTTGAAAAACACCGGCAATACCTATTTCCGCGTGATGATCCATCAAGGCTGCGACGGGCAGGATGACACCGCCAAGGTGTTCAATCTGTTGCCGGGGGAAAGCTACAGAGGTGCCGATCTGCGTGGGCAGAATCGCAAGTTTATTGTTGGCTTTAACAAGTACCTACGGCTGGGGGAGCAGTGCTTCGAACAGGGGCAGGGATAGTACCCCCACCCCAGTTCACCACCAAAGCTAAACTTCCTTGCGCCCCAAATAGCGCTCTTTCATCAAAGAAACGCCAATCGCAATATCCAGCACCGGGGAAGGCGGCAGGTAATTTGCCTTACCGAGTTCCTGCATCGCGCCAATCAGCGGATGGTCGATCCCCAGCGCATAGTCCGCCAATAACGTCCCGGCAATGGTTTGCTTGGACACGCCTGCGCCGTTACAACCTCCGGCGGTATAAATACCTTTCTTCAACTCGCCCCAAACCGGCGCGCCATTGCGGGTGACGCTGATGGTGCCAGACCAGGTACTTGTCAGCGGCACATCCCTCAGCTGCGGGTAAATCTTGTTGAAAATCTGCTGATGTAACAGGGTTGCCTGATAGGTCTGCGCAGCGGTGATCCGACCATTCAAGGCTGGCGTCACATGTTGGCGGATCAGGAAACGGTGATCCTGGGTATAGCGCACCGTTGCCCCGGCGATTGCGTTGACCGGCGTTAGCCCCCAACTGCTCATGGTTGGCAGCTTTTGGCGTTGCTCTGCGGTTAATGGCGCGGTGATGCTGGCGAAGGTGGCCATTGCCGCCTGCTGACTGGTGACCGGGGCCAGCTCTCTGGAGAGGGCGTTGGTGGCTAACATCACGTTGGCCGTTCTAATCGTGCCAAAGGAGGTGACTACGTGTTTCACGCTACCGTGGCGGATCGCCATCACCGGGGTATGGTTATACATCGTTACGTTGTCCGGCAGATTATTTGCCAGGCCAACGATCAGGCTGGCAGGATTAACCAGGATCGAGCTTGGGGTATAGATGCCCTTATTATAAAAGCGCGTACCCAATTTTCTATACAGCGCTTCCTTATCCATTATTTGATAAGGCTCGTTCATGGCATCGAGATTATCGGTGTACTCTTTGAGCACCCGCTGATTAGCGGCATCAACCTGGCAGTGATATTTCCCGGCATTCTCCCATTCACATTCGATCCCCTGTTGCTCAATTTGCTGGGTTAATTGATTGATCCCTTCTTGTAATAAAGATCGATACGACTGGGCTTTTTTCAACTCCGCCGTCGAGCTGCCAATATTATGAGGTAAGCCGATAATAAACCCTGAATTTCTGGCCGAAGAACTTTCCGCCGCACAGGCCGCATCAACGATGATGATTTTCAGTTTGGGATCGTGGTTAGCCAGCCTTCTGGCGAAGGAAATCCCGGCGAAACCGCAGCCTACCACGACCCAGTCGGCCTCGGTATCGCCGATCAGCGTTGGGTAAACGGTGGGGCGCAGATCGGGTTTTAACCAACCATTTTGGTTTTGATTTAACGGTACCGATGCATATTTCAAACTCAAGGTCCTTTTCAAAATGTTTGCCACTCAAGGTCACTAAATAGGGTTATAAAACATTTCGCTAGCCTGAACCAGCAGATTCAGCCGTTGGTCATTTACCCCCTTTTATTGACGGTAAGTTATTTATAAGCAACCGTTAAGCATTGAGGCGCCTCATTGGATTGCCGCAGTTTGCCAATTGGCCGGGGAGTACAATCTGGGCGAGCCTCTATGGCAGAAATTAAGGTCACTCAGCAGATTTATTTCTGATTTTTTCCTTTATTCCCCAGCCATAGCTGTTTAGTATCGGAATTGGTGAGAATGACCCATTTTCTGAGGTTTTGTTCTGAAAATCGGCTATCCCTTCCCGAAATGACAGAGTTGTTAACTACATTATCATTGTAACTTAGTGGATTTAACTATCCTAAACGGATTTCTAAAAAATATAAGAACGGAAATATTCTATGTCACAGATGTTAGCGCTTTTGATTGTAATGGTGATTTTATACCTGGGAGATGCGGTATCCGTGCGTACTAAAGCCTGGATCCCTTCTGTATTTGTCTGTGCGGTGTTGTTCCTGTTCGGCTACTGGACGTTTTTCCCGAAGGATATCGTCAGCCTGGCCGGTATCACACCGGCGGTAGCGGTGATGCTGATGTATCTGCTGATCACCAACATGGGGACGCTGCTCTCGGTGCCTGAGCTGATGCGGCAATGGAAAACCATTGTGATCTCGCTATCGGGGATCGCTGGCATTATCGCCGCCGTGTTTGCGGCCTGTATGCTGATGTTTGATATGAATACCGCCATCGTGACCATTCCACCATTGGTTGGCGGCATCGTTTCGGCGTTGATCATGTCGAAGGGGGCAGCCAGTGCGGGCCTGGTCGATCTCTCGGTATTCGCTATCCTGATCTACGTAATGCAAGGGTTTGCCGGTTATCCGTTAACTGCCATCATGCTGCAACGGGAAGGTAAACGCGTGCTGCAAAAATATCGCAATGGCGAATGGCACGAGTCTGCCACGCAATTGCCAGCCGATAAAATGCCAACCACGGTCAGCGCGGAAGAAAAAATGCCGCGTATGTTTGGCCTGATCCCGGCCCATTACAACACCAGCTACTTCAAGTTTCTGCGCCTGGCGCTGGTAGGCTATCTGGCTTATCTGGTATCGGACCTGCTGGCCCCGGTGGTCACCATCAGTCCGTTCGTGCTGTGTTTGCTGTTTGGCGTAGTGGCCGCCACGATCGGCTTCCTGGAAAAACAGCCGCTGCAGAAGGCCAACGGCTTCGGATTTGCGGTGATGGGGCTGATGCTGTTTATCTTTGACACCCTGAACAGAGCAACCCCGGAAATGCTGCTGCGGCTGGTATTCCCGATGCTGGTGCTGATCGCCGTGGCGGTGGTGGGCATGTTTATCGTCTCGTGGATCGTGGGTAAATTCCTTGGCGTCAGCATGGAGATGGCCTTCGCGATCTCCCTGACGGCGATGTATGGCTTCCCGGCGGATTACATCATCACTAACGAAGCGATAACAGCGCTGACCAAAGACGAAAAAGAGCGTGAGATCCTGACGCACCATATGTTGGCACCGATGCTGGTCGGCGGATTTATTTCCGTGACGATGGTTTCCGTGGTGCTGGCGGGCGTTATGGTCGGTTACATCACCCCAATCGCAGGATAAGTCATGAGCTATGCAAATCAGCTGCGTATTCAGCAGCACCTGGAACAACTGGCCGAGTTCACCGCTACGCCGGGCGAAGGCACGACGCGTATGAGTTACAGCCCACAAGGCCAACAGGCGCGGGCTTATATCAAGGCGCAGATGGAGGCGGCGGGCCTCAGCGTACGTGAGGATGCCATCGGCAATATCTTCGGCAAGAGTCAGGCGCAGGACCCGGCATTGCCGAGCGTGATGATCGGCTCCCACTTTGACTCGGTGCCCAACGGTGGTGCTTTCGATGGCCCTGCCGGAGTGGTGATGGGGTTGGAAGTGGCCAAGCTGTTCCAAGAACATCGATTATTGCCGCGTTACCCGCTAGAAGTGGTGGCGCTGGTGGAAGAGGAAGGGGCCAGCTTTGGTCGTGGCCTGCTGGCTTCCTGTGCGATTGCAGGTAAGGTGGATGCTGCAGAGTTGCATCGCCTGCGGGATAGTCAGGGGCAATCGGCAGCACAATGCATGGCCAAGGTGGGTTTTGATGCCGATCGGGTGGCCAGCGTGGTGCGGGAGCCGCAAACCCTCAAGGCGTTTATCGAGCTGCATATTGAGCAAGGGCCGGTGCTGGAACAGGAAGGGTTAGACGTTGGCCTGGTAGACGTGATCGTCGGTATCACTCAGTTGGTTGTCACCATCACCGGTAAGGCCGGGCATGCGGGCACCACGCCGATGGATCGCCGCCACGATGCGCTGGTGGCCGCCAGCCAGGTGATCGCCCGCGTTGGCGATTTTGCCCGTGAGGCCGGTGATGAAACGGTCGCCACTACGGGGAAAATTCAGGTGTTCCCTAATGGAGCGAACGTGATACCGAGCAAGGTGATTTTCACCGTCGACATCCGTTCCAAGCGGCTGGATAAGCTGCAACAGGTGGTCGAGCAGACCAAGGCCTGTATCCAGCAGCAGGCCGGGGCAGGGATCGCCTGCCAGATTGAACAACCGTTGCTGGTAGAGCCAACGCGTCTGCACAGCGGTATCCACAGCCAGCTACAAAAACACAGCGAAGCGCTGGGCCTGAGCCACCGGACCATGGTCAGCGGAGCCGGGCATGATGCAATGATTTTTGCCGGGATCACCGACGTGGGGCTGGTGTTCGTGCCCAGCAAGGACGGCCTGAGCCATCACCCCGATGAGTGGACCGACTATGAGCAAATTCAGAAAGGTATCGACGTTATTTTTCAGACAGTAAAAGAGATCACAGAGGCCAGCAGTTATGACTAATCAAGCTATCGCGCAATCCATAAAAGCCCACGTGGAGGCGATGATTGCGTTCCGTCGCGATCTGCATGCTCACCCTGAACTGCCTTGGGAGGAGGTGCGCACCACTCAGAAGGTGGCGCAAGCGCTGGAGGAGATCGGTATTCCTTATCGCCTGACGACGCCAACGGGCGTGATTGCCGAGATTACGGGTGGGCAGCCAGGCAAGACTGTGGCCTTACGCGCCGATATGGATGCGTTGCCGGTGCAGGAACTCAACGACTCATTAAGTTATAAATCGCAGACCGACGGCAAGATGCACGCCTGTGGCCACGATGCCCACACCGCCATGCTGCTGACGGCGGCGAAAGCCCTGTATGAAAACCGTGAGAGCCTGCGTGGCAACGTGCGGTTGATTTTCCAACCTGCCGAAGAGATTGCTCAAGGCGCGCGTGAAATGGTGAAGCAGGGGGCAATCGAGGGCGTGGATAACGCGTTTGGCATGCATATCTGGACCACCAGCCCATCGGGCAAGGTGTCTTGTAATGTCGGCTCCACTTTTGCGTCTGCGGATTTGCTGAAGGTGAAGTTCAAAGGGCGCGGCGGCCACGGCTCAATGCCAGAGGCCTGTGTGGATGCTGCGGTTGTCGCTTCTGCCTTCGTGATGAACGTGCAGGCGATCGTTTCCCGTGAAACCTCTCCGTTAGAGTCAGCGGTAGTGACCATTGGCAAAATGGAAGTCGGCACCCGGTTTAACGTGATTGCTGAAAATGCGGTGCTGGACGGCACGGTGCGCTGCTTTAACGTCGAGGCACGTGAGCGTATCAAGGCGGCGATTGAGCGTTACGCCGAGCATACCGCGGCCATTTATGGCGCGACCGCACAGGTGGAATACACCTACGGCACTTTGCCGGTGATCAACGAGGAGCGCAGCGCGTTGCTGGCACAATCGGTGGTGCGTTCGGCCTTCGGCGACGAGGTGCTGTTTGCCGAAAAACCGACGACCGGCGGCGAGGACTTCAGCTTCTTTATTGAAAATATCCCTGGCTGCTTTGCCCTGTTGGGCTGCGGCAACCCGGAGAAAGGCACCGATTGGGCGCACCATCACGGCTGCTTCAATATCGATGAAGACGTGATGGCGACCGGCGCGGAGCTGTATGCGCAGTATGCCTGGAGTTACTTGCAGCAGGATGCGTTTTAAGCCCCTTCGCTTTATTGGGCAACATTGAGTGCGGTGATTGCCCCTCACCCCAACCCTCTCCCATAGGGAGAGGGAGCCAGTATGGCGCTGTAGTCAGGTACAGAAGCTAGCCTATGGCACCGCATGCTTCGCTGTTTAGCATTCTCGGTATTGAGATCAGATGTGGGAGTTATTCCGTGGCACATTTGGTCCCCTCCTCCACAGGGAGAGGGAGCCAGTATGGCGCTGTAGTCAGGTACAGAAGCTAGCCTATGGAACCGCATGCTTCGCTGTTTAGCATTCTCGGTATTGAGATCAGATGTGGGAGTTAATTCGTGGCACATTCGGTCCCCTCCTCCACAGGGAGAGGGAGCCAGTACGGCGCTGTACTCAGGTACAGAAACTAACCTGTGTCACCGCATGCTTCGCTGTTTAGCATTCTCGGTATTGAGATCAGATGTGGGAGTTATTCCGTGGCACATTTGGTCCCCTCCTCCACAGGGAGAGGGAGCCAGTACGGCGCTGTAGTCAGGTACAGAAGCTAGCCTATGGCACCGCATGCTTCGCTGTTTAGCATTCTCGGTATTGAGATCAGATGTGGGAGTTAATCCGTGGCACATTCGGTCCCCTCCTCCACAGGGAGAGGGAGCCAGTACGGCGCTGTAGTCAGGTACAGAAACTAACCTGTGTCACCGCATGCTTCGCTGTTTAGCATTCTCGGTATTGAGATCAGATGTGGGAGTTATTCCGTGGCACATTCGGTCCCCTCTCCCTTCGGGAGAGGGTTAGGGTGAGGGGCATCACGGAACTTATCAGTCCTCCGGTCCGCTCATCTCGCCGATAAAGTCCATTCTGTCACTGAGCCAGGTGTTCACTATCGCATCTGCGGCTTTAGCCGCATCGCTGGCAGAGAAATGCTTCTCGGTTTGCAACCAGCCCATGGTCGCCAGACGTGTTGGTTCAATGGCGACAAGCAACTGCTCGCGTTGTTCTTTCGGCCAAACTTTATCGTCAGACCAACTGCGGATTAGCTGTGCAGGATCGTCCGTGGCTGGCGTGCGCTGGCTTGGCTTAAGGAAATCCTCGGGGGAGACGGTGGCGCGCAGGCGGAACATGGCCCAATCGGCATAGCTGGCAAAGCGGATGGTACCGGAATTCTCACTGGCCTTGCCAATCATCGGTTCTATTGACTTGGTCAGTTGCTGCCAGGCTGGTCGTTCAAACAGATCGCCCTGCGGTGAACAAATGGGGGCCTGTGAATCACGAGACGATCCATATAATGCCCCAAAGGCTTCATAAGCCGCTGCGCCCTGCTGTTTGAAGATGAAGCAATGCACATAGGGGCGGCCATCGGCATTTTCATACCCGGCTCGCTCAATGGTCATGCGCAATAGCGTTAAAACTGCAACATCATGGCCGGTTTTGGGATCGTTTTCGATATCACGTAACACTGATTGGGAGAATGTGTCGTCGTTCATCGCCTTGATCACGCTTTGATGCCTGGTTTCTACCTCGGCATCCGTGACCTTGCTGGTGGGGGCAAACTGATGCAGGTAAATCAACCAGGCGGAGGCCAGCGGGCCGCGATACTGCTGCAACTGCTGTGCCGCTGTAACCGGGTCTGCCGGAATGCTGGCAATGATGTTATCTAGTGCCGAGGCGGCCTGCTTGGCGGTATTCTGCAACAGGGCGGCGCGTTGGCTAAATAAATCGCTCAGGCAACTTTCCTGACCGTTGCAGGCATCCCGCTGCTTCAACCAGCTACGCTGCTCGGCGCGTAATGCGTCGGCCTGATCACTTGGCAGGCTTGCCATTGCTAACCGGTAATTTTCGGTCAGTTGGCTGTCGAGGCTGCTCAGGTCTGGGCTATTGCAGATGCTATGCTCGATATCGCTGGTGGCTTTCTCACAATCGAAAGAAGCGGCTTGCACCGCCGTATTGGCCCCGAACGCCAGGCTCAGGCAGAGCAACAAGCGCGATAAAGGATGGCCGGCGAATGTTGTATCACGGAGAGAGTTAGCGCGTTGAAGCCTGGCGATCATGCTGAGTTCCTTTTGGTTGGGTCTTTAACTTTGCTCCATATTACTTTATTGCATCTATACAATATATTAGGTGTGCTTTTATTATGTTTATGCAATAACTCCATGGTAAGAAAGACAGCGTTGGCAGTTCTAACACCCAACACCGCCCCCCAACTCATCAACCCAGCGCAGCAAACCCAGAGCGGATTTCATCTTCCGGCAAATCGATGCCGATAAACACCATCGTGCTTTTGCACTCTTCTTCCGGCAGCCATTCACGGTCCCAGTCGGCGTTATACAGGCGTTGCACTCCCTGGAACAGCAGGCGGCGCGGTTCGTCCTTAATCGACAAAATCCCTTTGTAGCGCAGCAGGTTATCGGCGAACTTCAATAATAAGCCTTCCATCACTTCGGAAATCTGCATCAGCTCCAGCGGCTGGTCGTGATACACCACGATTGACTGGATATTATTTTGCGCTTGCGGAATGCGGCGGAAAACGGGGGTTGCCAGGTTGAGCTTATCGTTAAGCACAAAGCCTTCGATATCAAATAGCACGCCGAGATCGATATCACCGTGTGTCACCTTATATACCGGTGCGCGGGCGTTCATCAGTTGCAAACGCTGGATCAGCGCTTCGTTATCCGTTGCCACATCGGTCTTGGTCAGCAGGATACGATCGGCATAACCCACCTGGGCCTGCGAGATAGTGAACTGGTTCAACTGCTGATCGGCATGTACCGCATCCACCAGCGTGATAATCCCGTCCAGCAGGAAGCGTTGGCCGATGACTTCGTGCGAGAAGAAGGTCTGAGTGATCGGGCCGGGATCGGCCATGCCGGTGCATTCAATAATCAGCCGGTCAAACTCCAGTTGCCCCTGATCGACGCCGTCCAACAGATCCAGCAGCGCGTCTGCCAGTTCGTTGGATTTGCTGCAACAGATACAACCGTTGCTGAGGGTAGTGATGCGGCTGGCGCGGTCGCCAATCAGCGCGTTATCGATCGGCACCTCACCGAATTCGTTCTCGATGACGGCAATCTTGTAACCGTGGTTTTCATTCAGAATGTGGCGCAGCAGGGTGGTTTTGCCCGCGCCCAAAAAGCCCGTCAGGATGGTGACTGCAATGGGTTTCATGCCTGGTCCTTGTACTTACTTAACTAGCAACAGCGCATACCGCCTTTGCCATCGCCACCGTAGCGGGCATCCTGGCGTTCGCGGAAAAATTCTTTATAGGTCATCACCGGCTTGTCCGGATGGTTGTCTTTCATATGCTGGACGTAGGTATCGTAGTCAGGCACGCCCACTAACATGCGTGCAGCCTGCCCGAGATATTTACCCGCCTGGCCGAGGTTTCCGAACATGGGTTCACTCCAAAGAAAAATACCCTACATAACGTATTATCATTATGCAGGGTATCCATCAAATCACCATCAGTGGTGCGACGAAACTTTGACGCCACCCTCAGGAACCGGCACGTATGGTGTCTCCTGATCGGTGCGTTTCGGGTTTTTGTGCGCCGCCATGGCGGTTTTAATACCGAAGAAGATGATGCTGTACACCACCAGCAGGAACAGGATGCTCAAACCGGCGTTGGTGTAGTTGTTCACCACGATATGGTTCATGTTGGCAACCTGCTGTACGGTCAGTTCAGCACCGCCCTCGGTGATTTTGTTTCTGTACAGGCTAGCCTGGTAGAAGAAGCCTTCCAGCTGCGGATTGTCGCTGAACAGCTTGAGGCAAATCGCGTAGGTGGTACAGATCAACAGCCAAACTGCTGGGATCACGGTCACCCAGATGTACTTGGTGCGCTTCATCTTAATCAATACTACGGTGCTCAGTACCAGTGCTACGGCAGCCAACATCTGGTTGGAGATGCCGAACAGCGGCCACAGGCTCTTGACGCCGCCCAATGGATCGACCACGCCTTGATACAGCAGGTAACCCCACAGGCCAACGCAGCCTGCAGTACCGGCAATACCGGCCACCAGCGAATCGGTTTTCTTCAGGAATGGCACGAAGTTACCCAGCAAATCTTGCAGCATAAAGCGACCGGAACGGGTACCTGCATCCAGAGCGGTCAGGATGAACAGCGCTTCGAACAGAATACCGAAGTGATACCAGAAGCCCATGTTCGCGCCAGGGATGACCTGATGGAACACGTGAGCGATACCGACTGCCAGAGTTGGCGCGCCACCGGCACGGTTCAGTACCGAAGGTTCGCCGATGTCTTTGGCCGTTTGCAGGATCTGCTCAGGGGTAATCACAAAGCCCCAGGAACTGACGGTTGCGGCAGCATGCGCGGAGACATCACGCAGAGAGGCCATGATCATCGGTGCATCTTCGGTGCCCAGACGGTGCAGGTCTGGCATGGTGATGCCCAGTGCCGCCGGTGGGGTGTTCATGGCGAAGTACAGGCCAGGCTCGATGATAGAAGCCGCGACCAGTGCCATGATGGCAACGAAGGATTCCATCAGCATGGCGCCATAACCGATAAAGCGGGAGTCCATTTCGTTGGCCAGCAGTTTCGGTGTGGTACCTGAAGCGATCAGCGCGTGGAAGCCGGAAACGGCACCACAGGCAATGGTAATAAACAGGAACGGGAACAGGGTGCCTTTCCAGACCGGGCCGGTGCCGTCAATGAACTGCGTTACCGCAGGCATTTTCAGCTCAGGGTTGAGGATCACGATACCGATCGCCAGCCCGACGATCACGCCGATTTTCAGGAAGGTGGCCAGATAGTCACGCGGAGCCAGGATCAGCCATACCGGCAGCAGGGCAGAAACGAAGGCATAACCAATCAGCGTATAGGTGATAGTGGTGTCTTTAAAGGTCAGCGCCGGGCCCCAGTATGGGTCGTGGGCAATCACGCCGCCGAACCAGATGGAGGCGATCAACAGCACGATACCGATGACCGACACTTCACCCACCTTGCCAGGGCGCAGGAAGCGCATGTACACGCCCATAAACAGCGCGATTGGCACGGTAGAACAGACGGTGAACACGCCCCATGGGCTTTCGGCCAAGGCTTTCACTACGATCAGCGCCAGCACCGCGAGGATGATGATCATGATCAGGAAGCAGCCAAACAGCGCGATGGTGCCAGGGATTGGGCCCATTTCCTTTTTGATGATCTCGCCCAACGAGGCACCGTTACGGCGTGAGGAGATAAACAGCACCATAAAGTCCTGTACCGCCCCCGCCAACACCACGCCGCCTAGCAGCCACAGCGTACCGGGCAGATAGCCGACCTGTGCTGCCAGCACTGGGCCAACCAACGGACCCGCACCGGCGATTGCCGCAAAGTGGTGGCCGAACAGCACGTTTTTATTGGTGGGGACGTAGTTCAGGCCGTCGTTGTTTACCACCGCCGGTGTAGCGCGGGTGGCGTCCAACTGCATCACCTTGGTGGCGATGTAGAGGCTGTAGTAGCGATAAGCCACCAGGTAGACCGCTACCGAAGCAACGATGATCCACAGTGCACTAATACTTTCGCCACGGCGCAATGCGATGACACCCAGGCAGGAAGCCCCGAGTATCCCCAGCAGCATCCATGGGAGGTGTTTTAAAATCCCCTCGCGTTTCATGAGGTATCCTTATCCTATCTGCAAAAATTGAGTGATAAATCCGATTCTTAGATGTCGGACATTTAGCTGTAGCGTCTTCCCCTGGTTAGGGTCAGGTTTAGGAACAGCTCATCATTGCCAGGCTGGATAGGGAAAGACATCTGAATTTCAGCCAGCGGTTTTATACGCTGGCGAACGGTTGGAATGGCGGGGTGAGTGGTTTAGGCAGAAGTGTGAGTGGCGAAGGCGATCAGGTTTTGCTCCGTTTTGGCATTCGTCAACTGCTGCCCCATCCAAGGGCTGAAGGCCCAGGGGGCTGCCGTTACCGCAGCGATCAACGCGCGTAAATCAACCCAGTGGAAGTCCATCACTTCATCTGCTCTGGCTGCAACGGCACCCGTAGCCAATGCCGCGTAAACCGGGCAGATTTCGTTTTCCATAATGCCGGAGGCGTCTGTCTCGCAGTAGCGGAAATCGGGGTCGATGGCGGTGATCTGTTCCACGCTCAGGCCCACTTCATACAAACAGCGTTGCTCGATAGCGTGTTCGGTGCTCTCCTGCCACTGCGGATGGCCACAGACCGAGTTAGTCCAAACGCCTGGCCAGGCTTTTTTGCTCAGCGCTCGGCGGGTGATCAGCAACTCGCCTTGCGGGTTGAAGATCCAGGAGGAGAAAGCCAGATGCAGGGGCGTTTGTCGCTGGTGGGCCGCATATTTTTCCATCACGCCGGTGGGTTGACCTTGTTCATCAAGTAAAACGACATGCTGCTGGGTCATGAAAATTCCAATTTAATCGCGATGTACGACTATTACTATAACACCCGTGTCTTAATGTAGGGGGCACTTCATGCTGCGCCCATTCAGCCTCTATTTCGCACCTCATCCCAACTCAGACCGAAGCGCGCCAGGTATTTACGCAGCCGGTCTGCATCGTTGGGCTGCTTTTTCTGCTGGCGCGAGACGGCAAACAGCTGTCTACCCGCTTCGGAAAGTGATGTGGAAGCTCGGCACACGTTAAGCACCGTCTCCAACTGGCTTTGCTCGAACAGATCGATATCGGCAAGCTCGACAGGTAATTGCACGCTGGTGTTCCCCTGCCAATGGGATTTCAGCCGGGCGATTTCTTCATCGACCAAAGGCTGGTTGATGCGCCCTTGCTCTGCCAACGTTGCCATGCGTGCGATGGAAGATCCCAGCTCACGGAAGTTGCCGCGCCAGACCGCCTGTGGGGAACGGGCAAAAGCCAGGTAACGCTGTCTGGCGTCTTTGTCGAAACGGACCTGCGTCTGGTTGCTGCGAGCAAAGCGTTGTAATTCGTAATCGATGTTCGGCTCGATATCTTCGCGGCGCTCAGCCAGGCCGGGCAGTGGGAAGGTCCACATATTGATACGGGCGTATAAATCCTCACGGAAACGGCCTTGAGCTATCCAGTCGCGCATATCACGATGGGTGCCGGCAATCAGCTGGAAGTCGCTACTGGCTTCTTTATCGGCCCCAAAGGGGAAGAAGGTTTTTTCCTCGATGGCTTTCAGCAGCATCGCCTGTTCGTCTAACCCCAGCTCGGCGATCTCATCAAGGAACAGTACGCCGCCGTCGGCTTCACGCAGTAGGCCTGCTCGTGCCTGCAACGCACCGGTGAACGCCCCTTTCACATGGCCGAACAGGGTCGACATGGCGTTATCGCCGCGAAGGGTGGCACAGTTCACCGCGACAAAACGGCCTTTTACCAGATGGCGAGAATGCCGGAGTTGATAGATACGCTCGGCCAAAAAGGATTTCCCGGCTCCGGTGGGGCCGGTGAGCAGCATGGGCGCATTTGAACGCAGGGCGACGCGCTCAATCTGGTCGATCAGCGTGTTAAAGGTAGCGTTGCGCGTTTCAATACCGGCTTTGAGGAACGACACCGAGCGCTGTTGCTCATGCAGGAATCGGCTGGTGAGGGCGGTATAGCGGCTGAGATCAAGATCGATCACCGAGTAAATCCCTTGGGGAGACGGGCGATCGGCTTTGTCACCGGGGGCGGTTTGCAGTAGTTGAGCAGGCAGGTATCGTGCCTCTGTTAGCAGGAACCAGCAGATCTGTACCACATGGGTGCCAGTGGTGATATGCACCAGATAGTCTTCGTTCTCGGTATCAAACGGATAGCGGCTGGCGAAATCCAGAAAGGCGCTGTACACCTCTTCCAAATCCCAGGGATCTTTAAGTGCCACTTCCTGTAACACCACCTGAGTGGCTGGCGAAACCGCTACGATATCTTCCGCCACCTGCTGCGCCATGCCTTTATCGCGCGGCTGATGCAGCAGCTCCAGGCGATCGATCGGCAGATCGGGCTGCTGGCACAGACCCACCGTTGGCCGCCATTTGCTCCAGCGGTTTTCCCGTTTGCCACGTTTATCCAGCGTGGTGCCCAGCACTCCAATCACAACCCTGCGTTTCATATTATCCCTTGCGATAAAATACTATCCTGAAAGATAAAATACCGGCTTGTTGGCAACATCGCCAGTCATCTGTGATTAATTATTTATTGGTTAAATATCAATTAATTGTATTTTTAATGGGTATTTTTGACCGAGTTGGCACGCCTTTCGCTATATCCACTACGTCAAAAGAAAAAGGATGACTAAAGAATGAAGAATAATTATGAGTTGATGGCACCGGTTAATAGCGCACCGATCAAAATGTGGACACAGGGCGTGCCCGTAGAGCCAGAAGCGCGTGAGCAGTTGCTGAATACGGCGAAAATGCCGTTTATTTTTAAACACTTGGCGGTTATGCCGGATGTGCATTTGGGTAAGGGGTCCACCATTGGTAGTGTGATCCCTACCCGTGGCGCGATTATTCCGGCGGCCGTTGGCGTGGATATTGGTTGCGGCATGATTGCGGTGCGTACTTCGCTGGTGGCCGCCGATCTGCCGGATAGCCTGGCTGGGCTGCGTAGCGCCATCGAACAGGCGGTGCCGCATGGCCGTACCTCGACCCGTTCAAGAAGAGATAAAGGGGCCTGGGAAACGCCACCGCAAACGGTCGATCAGCATTGGGCCACTTTGCTGCCACGCTTTAAGCGCTTGACCGACAAATATCCGCAGTTGCTGAAAACCAACAATTATCAGCATCTGGGAACGTTGGGAACGGGTAACCACTTTATCGAAGTCTGCCTGGATGAAACGCAGCAGGTGTGGGTGATGCTGCATAGCGGTTCCCGTGGCGTGGGGAATGCCATCGGTTCACTGTTTATTGCCTTGGCACAGCAGGATATGCAACAGCATATCGCTAACTTGCCGGATCGTAACCTGGCCTATTTCGAGGAAGGTAGCCAGCATTTTGACGATTACATGGAAGCCGTGGATTGGGCACAGGATTTCGCCCGCCATAACCGGGAAGTGATGATGGAGCACGTGCTGGCGGCGCTGTCGCGTATCGTGACCAAACCGTTCACTACCCAGCAAGAGGCCGTGAACTGCCACCATAACTATGTGCAGCGTGAGACGCACTTTGGTGAGCCGGTGTTGGTGACGCGTAAAGGGGCCGTGTCTGCGCAGAAAGGCCAGATGGGGATCATCCCTGGCTCTATGGGGGCGAAAAGCTTCATCGTGCGCGGATTGGGTAACGAAGAGAGTTTCTGCTCTTGCAGCCATGGCGCAGGCCGCACCATGAGCCGTACGGCGGCAAAAAAACGCTTCACCGTGGCCGATCAGATCCGGGCAACCGAACATGTGGAATGCCGTAAGGACAGCGAGGTGATCGATGAGATCCCAATGGCTTATAAAGATATCGATGCGGTGATGGCGGCACAGTCCTCACTGGTGGAAATCGTCCATACCCTGCGTCAGGTGGTATGCGTAAAAGGATAACGTGATGGAACAGCGAGTAAACGGCGTGGATAGCGCCATGCGGGAAAGAGTCCGGCAGGTGCTGGGTGAGGTGGAAAAGCGTTACGACGTGCGGGTGCTTTATGCCTGCGAATCCGGTAGCCGCGGCTGGGGCTTTGCCTCGCCGGACAGCGATTACGACGTGCGCTTTTTGTATGTCCACCCGCCGGAATGGTATTTACGGGTGGAGCCACACCGGGATGTGATCGAACTACCAATCGATCATGAATTGGATATCTGTGGCTGGGAATGGCGCAAGGCGCTTGGTCTGCTGAAGCGGGCCAACCCAACGTTGATCGAGTGGTTGGATTCACCGGTGGTATATCAGGAAGCCCCTGAGAGCGTTGCGGCGTTGCGAGGTGTAGTGCCTGAATGGTTCTCCGCGCAGCGGGCGCGTTGGCACTACCTGTCGATGGCCAGGAAAAACTTCCGTGGCTATTTGCAGGGGGAGCAGGTACGGCTGAAGAAATACTTCTACGTGCTGCGCCCGTTGCTGGTGGTGCGCTGGATAGAAGCGGGCAAGGGCGTGCCGCCGATGCGTTTTGACCAACTGTTGGCTGACACGGTGGAAGATCCGCTGCTGTTGGCGGAAATCCATGAATTACTGGCGGCGAAACGGCGCGCAGGCGAGGCGGAGTACGGCCCGCGTAGGGAAAGGATCCACGCGTTTATCACGCAGGAGCTGACGGCGGATGCCCGGCAGGAAGCCTTGCCCGACAGCCCGGCCCGCAGCGACAAATCGCTGGATGAACTGCTTTATCGCACGGTGATGGTGTAATCAACCGGGGAGAAGGAAGGCTCCCCGGTAATGCCAAGGTTAGTAGGGACCGCTCATGTTCGACCGAAGGGGCGCTGCATGATATGTCCGTTTAACAATATGCTGGCGAGCCGATGAATAAATGTCTGTAGTCTCGGGAGTCTGCGGATTTTGCCAGGGATTAACGACGTCCGGGATGACCTTTTCCATGATCCTTCCCATACCCATGTTTATCACCGCCTTTGTGATCACCTCTGTTACCATGCTCCTTGCGGGGCGGCACTTTATGACCCTTATCGTCGTCACCATCACTTAGCAGTGCCAATGCGACCAGTGCACCTAGCCCGATCACCACACCGGTGATCGCGACCTCATCGTTGGTCATATTGGCACAACCCACCGTCGACAAACACAGCAAACCAATCAGCGGATTTCTCAAAGACTTAACCATGATCATTGATCCTTTTTACGGTCAGTTAGCTATCCATTCAAACTACCGATACCGTAGGACATCGCGATCGCGAGCTCAAGATAAGCTCAGGTAAATTAAGTGATAAGCTTCGTCAAGGAGCTTGACGTGGATTGACATTAGCGGGAGCCAAAGGATAAAAAAGCCAGGTTGCCTGCAGACAACATGACACTATTCTTCCCTCACCCCAGCGGTGTGGCGGTCAAACGCAGGCGTAAACCGTAGCACGTTCGATTCCCTCTCCTTGGGGAGAGGGTTAGGGTGAGGGAGAATAACGCTATTATTTCAACGCAATGCGGATCACGTCATCTGGATCGGTGGCTTCTTTTTCACGGCTTGAAGCCTGCTTCACGCTCACGTACAGCGTCTTACCATCTGGTGACAGTGCCAGGCTGTTCGGATGCGTTGGTGTCTTGATGGTTTCCAACAGCTTGTAGCTCTTGGCGTCGATCACGCTCACGGTGCCCGCTTGGCGATGAGTAACGTACACTTCATTGCGTGCTGGGTTAAACAACACGGCCAGGGATTCCGGCACGTCGATCTTCTGCAGAATGTTGCCGTTGTTGGTATCAACAACCAGTACCTGCGGCTGCTTGGAATCGGTGATGAACGCACGGTGGGTTGCCGGATCCAGGCTGATATTCAGGAAGAAGTGCTCCTTCGACTCATCCAGCTTCTTACGTGACAGCACCTTGTTGGTTTTGGTATCGATAGTCACCAACTCGCCATCGGCATTGGTCACATACAGGCGGCTTGCCGCTGCATCCAGCGCCAGGCCGGTACCGTATTTACCGGTTTCGGTGATGGTGGTGCGCAGAGTCAGATCCTTGCCATCCACAACCCAAACCACGCTGGACTCGCCCAAGCCGGTGATGTAGACGGTGTCTGTGGTCGCGTCTGCCACCAGCTCACGTGGGGCCAATGGTTTCACGGTATCAGAGCGTTTACGCGCATCCAGCACCAGGCGGCCTTTCACTTCGCCGGATTTGCCGTCGATCGCGGTCAGCGAGTTACTGGTGGTGTTACCAAAATAGAGAGTATCGGTCTTGGTGTTGATGGCGGCACCGAACGGTTTGATATCGTTATGAATGATCTGCGTGATATCCAGCGTTTGTGGGTCAAGGCGATAGACGATGCCGCCCTTATCCAGCTTGCGGCTCTGTGACGTTGCCAGATACAGCGCATTCTCGCCCTGGCTGTACACCATCTCGTAAGCGCCTTTACCTACCGGCTTACGCAGCAGTTCCGTTTCTGTCTGTGCCAGTACAGAGGTGGAAAACATCAGGCTGCTGAGAAGCAACAGAGGGTAAACCGCACGTCCGCCAAACTTACGGCTGGTGGTCATCATAGCGTTCATAAAAGCTCCATTTGATCAAAATACAGGCCGCCACCGGGCTGCTGCTCGGTGGCTAAATCGGGCTCAACATTGAATCGAAAGCAAAATCTGGCCGGTCATGTCATTGCATGCGGCTCACTATATTTGTGAATGATAATCATTATTCTTACGGAAGGGGAGCACTTTTGTTGCTTGGGGCGATAAGAGTCACGTTTAGGGCAATCAGAGAGAAGAGAATATCCGGCCAGTGTCTACTCTTCGGTCAGGATCAGGCCCAGACGCTCGGCGGTCTTTTGGATAATTTGGCCAATGGCTTTATGGCTGAGGAGACGGCTTGAGGGTTCGGCTATCGAGAGTTCACTATCCATGACCCGTTGGCCGCCAAACAGGATCATGGCAAAATGATCGTCATTTCTTTTTGAGTACCACTTCATTCCGTCAACGTTATGATGCTGTTGATAAATAGCCTGTGACCAGGCTCGGGTTTGCGAGTATTCGAGCTGGGTACTGCCGATCAATTCATCGCGATCGATGCCCATATAGAGACAATCCTGTGCTCGGCAACTGACGACGTTCAGATCCCGCTCCAGTTTCAGCTGGATGTAATGCATATGGGTAAATGGGCGTAAATCGAAAAATTCTGTTTTGCCTGTGGCGACCACATCGTGAAAAACCGATTCCGCGATAGCGGCTTCGCAACTGCTGGCCAGGTACATGGTGGGGATCAGATCCAAAGCTGCATCCCTGATAGGGCTGAAACGGGCTCCGTACTCATGGGGAAGCAATATTCTGCCGGGATTAAAACTGTCTCCGGGGTACTGCGCATCATGGCAGCGATGTAACACCGTGCCTTTGGGGATGGCTTCGATTCTTACCCGCAGGGTCTTGCCAGGGGCGGCTATCTTGCGGCCAAGAAAAACGGGTGAACCAAAATCTTCCTTTTTGGGCTCACCCTTCTGTTTAACTTTGCTCTGCTCCATCGACGATCCTTTTCGCTTCATATTCCGCCGCCGCAATCACATTGGCCGGATATGACTGCAACATCTCCATGGGGCGGCGGCCAGCCAACAGGTTGTTTGACGTCGCGAACCACTGGGCAAGCCCCCAGCCGCGTTTCAGGTTTTTAAAGCTGGCGAGTAACACTGCCATCACGGGGAGAGGACGATAGTTATCATCCAGCGCATAACGGGGAAAGAGTTGTGTTGCCCCTTTCTTCAATGAAAATATGCGGTTATGACTCTTCCATTTGCTTGGCTGGGCCGAGGGATTCTCGGTAGCAAAGCCTGCCAGATGGGAAATCTGCTCTGCCGTGAGCCATTCGCTGGCCGCCAGGATGTGCTCACGCCCGCGTTCCACCTTGGAAATATCAACCAGCCCGCTGTGGTTGACGGGCTCTTGCGTATCCCGCGGAAGAATTATCCTGGCAGTGTCATCTGGATTGATCTGTTGCTCCAGGCTATGAAACATGGCTTCAAAACGTGTCTCGTCGATGTGGCAAACGTCGCCATGATCATTTTCAGCTTCCCTAACCTGGCGGAGAGTTTGCAACATGATTTTCAGGTGTTCTTCAACCACACCGAGAGACGTTGAGTTGTCTATATCAACTTTCAGCTGAAAGAAAGGCTTCTGCGCCTTCATTTTCCTTTTACTGATGACCATCTGCAGCCCATCTTCCCTGATCCTGAGGCCATCTCTGTTGATGTCGATTTCTCGGGCCAGCATTCTCTTCTCCTGTTAGCTAAAGCTAACCGTTTTAACTATTCTAACCAAACTATCCTCAGTTATAGCAGGTTGTGTAAGAATTAACCAGAACAGATGCAGCAACATGATCGGTCGAGGTGTGGGCTTACAGTCTTATCGCACCAGCAAGCGCCTGGTCTGCGGCGGCTTTTTCCGCCAGATAACGGGCCGGAGGCTTACCTACCGCTTTACGGAACATGGTGACAAAACCGCTGGCGCTCTCGTAGCCGAGATCTAACGCTACGGTCTGGACGCTTTCCCCCTGCGTTAAGCGTTGCAGAGCCAGCATCACATGTAATTGCCGCCGCCAGTGGCCAAAGCTCATGCCCATCTGCTGTTGCAGCGTTCGGCTGAGCGAACGTTCGCTCATGCCAATGCGTTGCGCCCACTGACCCAGCGTGGATTTATCGGCCGGGTTGGCCAGCAGTTGCTCGGTCAATTGGCGGATGCGGGCATCATTGGACACCGGCAGGTGCAGGTTCTCCAGCGGCGCGGCGGCCAGTTGATCCAACAAAACCTTCGCAATGCGGCCTTCCGGACCCTCTTCCGGATAGAGAATATCGAACTGGCTGGCCTGCAACAGCAGTTCTCGCAGTAATGGAGATACCGTCAAGGTGCAGCAGTTTTGTGGCAAACCAGGGATGGCATCCTGCTCAACGAAGAGGCAATAGCACTCGCTTTGGCTGGTAGCTCGCGCGTTGTGGCTGACGTTACTGGGCATCCACAAGGCACATTGTGGTGGCACCAGCCACAGGCCATTTTCAACCTCGCAGCGGATCATGCCGCGCACCGTGTAAATCAATTGCGCCTTGCGGTGGCGATGATGGGTGCATTCCCAGTCTTTCTGCACGCTTGATGCCTGAACCGCGAAGATGGCGCGGGGCACGTTATCGATATCGGGTCTGGGATCCTGGCAAGTGGCTTTCATGAGAACAATTATCATATTGGCGTATTTGAGCAATATTATGTCTTGATTGTGCAATGTGGTCTAGCGCCAACGTCGATAGAGTAAGCGCCACTGGCGTGTTTTGTGGTAACACGCTCATGACCGACAACGCAGAGGAGAGGCCATGCATCAGGAAAATGTTATCAGTCAGCTTCTGGCCTGGATTGAGCAAAGCCTGGATCAGCCCTTGACGCTGGACAGCATCGCGGCCAAATCCGGCTATTCCAAATGGCACCTGCAACGGATGTTCAAGCAGCACACCGGCGAAGTGTTGGGGACCTATGCCCGGCGCAGAAGGTTGACGGCGGCGGCACGTGAGTTGCGCCTGACCAGCGCCACGGTGGCCTGTATCGCAGATAAATACCAGTTCGATTCGCAGCAGACTTTCACCCGTGGATTTAAAAAACAGTTTGGTTTGCCACCGGCGGCTTATCGTCGCAGCGTGGACTGGCCTAGTTATGGTTTGCAACCGCCGTTGAATATGACCCATGAGCCAATGCAAGAGGCGCAGATTATTGTGCTGCCTTCGATGAAACTAGTCGGCCATACTCAGCAGGGTAGCTGCACGTTGGGGCAATTGGGGCCCTCGAAAAAGCGGCTACGCCAACACGCCTGGCGGCATTTGCTGCATCCGGAACAGGAATTACCCACCGTCGCGTATGGCCTGATGAGCCTGAAGGCAGACACCCAGCAGCGGGATCGTCAACAGATGGTGTATACGGCGGCACTGCCAGAGGAAGAGGCGGCAGGTGAAACGGTGACGATCGAACCCGGGGAGTATGCCCGCTTTGCCTATCAGGGGCAGGTTGCAGGGCTCCAGAACTTTATCGCCCGGCTGTATGACACGGCCATTCCGCAGATGAATGCGGTACGGCGGCCAGGGCAGGATATTGAGCGTTTTTACCCGGCATTAGGCGTTTGCTACGGTGACGAACAGGCGGCGATCAGCTGTGAATATCTTATCCCGATCCGCCGTAGCGAAGAGGTCAGTGGGCTACGCTAAGGCAGGAATTTACCAAAAGAACACTTTTCCCCATATCCGGCTACAAAAAAGTGAGGTATCGGCGCGAGTAATGTTTCCATCTTGGCGGCAAGTGCACATATAATGCGCATCCGGTCAAACCAGGCCGGGCAGAACACATACCATTTTTAGCCAGTGCGGCCACCACTTTACTACGAAGATGAAAATGAGCATTCGCGCGTTATTAACCCTGTTTACCGCTCTGGTTGCATTCAGCCAGGCTGCCTTCGCCGTTGTATACCCTTTGCCCGCCAAAGACAGCCGTCTGGTTGGGGAAAATATTCAGATCACCGTGCCTGCAGACAGCAAACTGCCGCTGGAGAGCTTTGCGGCTCAATACCAGATGGGCTTGAGCAACATGCTGGAAGCTAACCCTGGCGTTGACCCGTTCCTGCCGCTGCCAGGCAGCACGCTGACCATCCCACAGCAGTTGATCCTGCCTGACGCCCCGCGTGAAGGCATCATCATCAACAGCGCAGAAATGCGTCTGTACTACTACCCGAAAGGCACCAAGACCGTCGTGGTACTGCCGATTGGTATCGGCCAGTTGGGTAAAGATACGCCGCTGAACTGGGTCACCACCGTACAACGCAAGAAAGCAGGCCCAACCTGGACGCCAACCGCTAAAATGCGTGAAGAGTACGCTGCCGATGGTGAAATCCTGCCAGCGGTATTCCCGGCAGGCCCGGATAACCCGATGGGTCTGTACGCCCTTTATGTTGGCCGTCTGTATGCGGTCCATGGAACCAATGCCAACTTCGGTATCGGCCTGCGCGTGAGCCACGGCTGTGTGCGTCTGCGTGCTGACGACATCAAATACCTGTTCGACAGCGTACCGGTAGGTACTCGCGTGCAGTTCATCAACGAGCCGGTGAAGGCCTCCGTAGAGCCAGACGGTTCACGTTACCTGGAAGTGCACAACCCGCTGTCTGCCAACGAAGATGAGCTGAAGTCGAAAGAGCCAGTGCCAATCACCATCACCGCGCCGGTTGGCAAAGTGCTGATGGATCCAGCCGTTGACCAGAGCGTCGTGGACGCGGCCATCAAGGCGCGTTCCGGTATGCCGGTTAAAGTGAACTGATTTTTGCTATTGTGATAAAAAAGACGCTCTCGGGCGTCTTTTTTTATGGGAAAAGCTCAGCGTATCCGCTTGGCCACCAGGGTGAACTTGTAATCTTCGCTTTTAAAGAAGTTGCGGCTGAACTCAAACACCGTGCCGTCGTTGAGAAAACCGGTGGAGACCTTCTCCAGGATCGGTTTCTGTGGATCAATCCCTAACGCCTTCACCACATCTTCGCTTGGCATTACCGGGATGATCTCCTGCTCGCTACGGTCAATGACCCGCTTTTTGACCTGTTCGATGTAGTGATATTTGGATTTCTGCATCACCTCATAGCTGAGGTCGGGGAACAGTGCCAGCGGCATCCAGGTCTCTTCCAGCGTCACTGGTTTTTGCTTGATATAGCGCACCCGTTTGACGTAATACACCTTGTCTTCAGTGGTCAGGTGCAATGCTTCGGCGATGGTTGGGCTGGCCTTGGCGACTTCAAAGATCAGCACGTCGCTGTGGGTTTCCACGTTGCGATCCGCCAACTTTTCATAAAAGCTGGTGAGCTGATAGATATCGTAATTCACCTTCTCTTCTTTGACGTACCAGCCGCTGCCCTGAATGCTCTCAATCACCTGTTCTTCGGTCAGTAATTTCAACGCCTGACGCACCGTTACCCGGCTGACGTTGTACTGTTCGCGCAGTAAAGCCTCGGTCGGTAACGCATCGCCGGGCTTGAGTTCACCATCGGCAACCTGTTGGCGCAGGGTATCCGCAATCTGGCGATAAATAGGCTTTTTGCTCACGCTTTGGTGTCCCCGGCTGGTTGTTGGATCTGCTGTGCGCATTCTAGCCCCAGGCCAGGGATAAACAAACCAATAACGCCATACCTCGTTAAGTTGTCCTTAAATTGAATTAATACAAATTTAATACAAAAATAGCGTTGATTTGAAATTGATCACAAATTGGTGTGGATTGTCTTGGTATGATCGCCGCCTGTTTATTGACGGAGCCGCCCTGGCTTCAGCGTGAGGATAAAGATGGACCTGAGCAGCCTGACCCACCCCAGCCTGATAAACCTGCAAGTGGCCTTTGCGGGGCGCGATCAGGCCATTCATCAGCTTGCCGACCAACTAGACGTGCAAGGCAAATTGCATGACAAAGCTGCGTTTCTCCGCGAGGTCTTTGCCCGGGAAGCGCAAGGCCCTACCGCGTTGGGGGAAGGGCTGGCGGTGCCCCATGGTAAAAGCGATGCGGTAAAGGAAGCGGCATTTGCCGTTGCCACGCTGAACACGCCGTTGGAGTGGGAAGGGATCGATGGGCCGGAAAGCGTCAACCTGATCTTCCTGCTGGCGATCCCGCAGGCACAGGCTGGTACCACGCATATGCAATTACTGACCAGCCTGACGACGGCGCTGGTGGATGACGACATCCGCGCGGCAGTTCTAAATGCTCGTACGCCGGAACAGTTGTTGGCCCTGCTGGCTGGAGGGACGCCGGAATCTGCACCAAAACCGCAGGATGATACGCGGCCTACGGTGGTGTGCGTCACCGCGTGCCCGGCCGGTATCGCCCATACCTATATGGCTGCGGAATATCTTGAAAAGGCGGGGCGCAAGCTCGGCATCAACGTGTATGTTGAGAAACAAGGGGCTAACGGGATCGAAGGCCGCCTGACGGCGGAACAGCTAAATAGCGCGACGGCCTGCGTGTTCGCTGCCGAAGTCGCGATTAAAGAAGTGGAGCGCTTCAACGGTATTCCCCGTATCGAAACGCCGGTCGCCGAGCCCATCAAGCACGCAGAACGCATTTTGCAGCAGGCATTGGCTGTGGGCCAATCCGCTAACGGTGCTGCACGGGTGCAGCAGAGCGAAGTGCCGGTGCAGAAAAATAGCGTGAAGACCGAACTCAAACAGGCGTTACTCAGCGGCATCTCTTTTGCGGTACCGCTGATTGTGGCGGGGGGCACGGTCTTGGCTGTTTCGGTTTTACTGGCACAGATCTTTGGCCTGCAGCATCTGTTTGATCAAGAGAACTCCTGGTTGTGGATGTACCGCAAGCTGGGCGGCGGCATGCTGGGTATCTTGATGGTACCGGTGCTGGCGGCCTACACGGCGTATTCGCTGGCGGATAAACCGGCTCTTGGCCCAGGCTTTGCGGCCGGGTTGGCGGCAAACATGATTGGCTCCGGTTTCCTTGGCGGTATTGTGGGCGGCCTGATCGCCGGATATCTGATGCGCTGGGTGAAGAACCATGTGCGCCTCAGCCCCAACTTCAACGGCTTCCTGACGTTTTATCTTTACCCGGTGATTGGCACGCTGGTAGCGGGCAGCCTGATGCTGTTTGTGATCGGGGAGCCGGTGGCCTGGTTGAACAACAGCCTGACCGCCTGGCTTAACAGCCTGTCTGGTACCAACGCGTTGGTGCTGGGAGCGATCCTCGGTTTTATGTGCTCGTTCGACCTCGGCGGCCCGGTGAACAAGGCGGCTTATGCGTTCTGCCTGGGGGCGATGGCCAACGGCGTGTTCGGCCCCTATGCGATCTTTGGCGCGGTCAAAATGGTTTCGGCCTTTACGGTCACCGCCTCCACCTTGCTGGCTCCACGGCTGTTCCAACAGTTCGAGATTGAAACCGGTAAATCCACTTGGTTGCTTGGCCTGGCAGGCATTACCGAAGGGGCGATCCCGATGGCGATCGAAGATCCCGTGCGGGTGATCGGCTCCTTCCTGGTGGGATCGCTGGTGACCGGCGCGATCGTCGGTGGGATGGGGATTGGCCTTTCGACGCCGGGCGCGGGGATCTTCTCGCTGTTCCTGCTGCACGATAATGGCCTCGGTGGCCTGCTGTCGGCAGCCATTTGGCTGGGGGCGGCGCTGCTTGGTACGGCGATCTCCACATTGGTGCTGATCCTTTGGCGGCGTCAGGCGATGAAGCAGGGCAAATACACCCTCATTCAGCCGCAGTAAGTTGATTTCCCCTCACCTTAACCCTCTCCTTTAGTGAGGGGGGACTGATCGAGTGGATCTGAAAATTCGGTGATGCACCCTGGATAAGGGGGCGATCGAGTTTGCTGAGATTACCGCTTTGCTGCCAAAAGGGCAGGAGTCATCAGCTCCCTCTCTCTGGGGAGAGGGTTGGGGTGAGGGGCTTGGTTACGTCATCTTAGGAATTGATTATGAAAGCTGTATCACGTGTTCACATTACGCCGCATATGCACTGGGATCGTGAGTGGTATTTCACCACCGAGGAGTCACGCATCCTGCTGATAAACAACATGGAAGAGATCCTGACCCGGTTGGAAACCGATGCCGAGTACCGTTTCTATGTGCTGGATGGGCAAACGGCGGTGCTGGAAGACTACTTCGCCATCAAGCCAGAAAATCACGAGCGGGTGAAAGCGTTGGTGCAGGCTGGCAAGCTGATCGTTGGGCCGTGGTATACCCAAACCGATACCATGGTGGTGTCAGGGGAATCGATCGTGCGCAACCTGATGTATGGCATGCGCGACTGCCTGTCCTTTGGCGAACCGATGAAGATCGGCTATCTGCCGGACTCTTTCAGCATGTCTTCGCAGTTACCGCATATTTTCAACGGGTTCGGTATCACGCGCGCCATGTTCTGGCGCGGCTGCTCCGAGCGCCACGGTACCGACAAGACTGAGTTCCTGTGGCAAAGCAACGACGGCAGCGAAGTTGCGGCACAGGTGCTGCCGCTGGGTTACGCGATTGGTAAATACCTGCCCGAAGATGAAGCCGGGCTGCGCAAACGGCTGGACAGTTATTTCACCGTGCTGGAAAACGCCTCGGTTACCAAAGATATCCTGTTGCCGAACGGCCACGATCAGATGCCGCTGCAACAGAATATCTTCCAGGTGATGGCCAAACTGCGCGAGATTTACCCACAGCGTGAGTTTGTCATGAGCCGTTTTGAAGAGGTCTTTGAGCGGATCGAAGCCAGTCGTGAACGTTTGGCGACGCTGAAGGGCGAATTTAACGACGGTAAATACATGCGCGTGCACCGCACCATCTCGTCAACCCGCATGGATATCAAGATCGCCCACACCGAGATCGAGAACAAGATCGTTAATATCCTCGAGCCGTTGGCGGCGATCGCCTGGTCACTGGGCTTTGAATACCATCACGGCCTGCTGGAGAAAATGTGGAAAGAGATCCTGAAAAACCACGCCCACGACAGTATCGGCTGTTGCTGTAGCGACAAGGTACATCAGGAGATCATGACGCGCTTTATTCTGGCGGACGACATGGCGGAAAACCTGGTGCGCTTTTACATGCGCAAGATTGTCGACAATATGCCGGTACAGCACGCAGATGCCGACAAACTGACGTTCTTCAACCTGCTGCCTTACCCGCGTGAAGAGGTGATCAACACCACCATTCGTATTCGTGCCCAGCAGTTCTCGCTGATGGATGAACAGGGCCAGCCGGTGGAGTATTTTATCCGCGCCGCGCGGGAGATCGATCCTGGGCTGGTGGATCGCCAGATTGTGCATTACGGCAACTACGATCCCTTTATGGAGTACGACATTCAGCTCTGTCGCCCATTGCCCGCGATGGGATATTGCACCCTGCATATTCATGCCAATCACGCAGGTCAGCAACGCCAAGCTGCGGCGCAACCGGCAGAACTGTTGGAAAACGAGTATTACCGCATTGCCCTGAATGCCAACGGTACGTTGGATATTACCGATAAACAGAGCGGCTATCTCTATCAGCAGGTGTTGCAACTGGAAGATGGCTCCGACGATGGCGATGAGTATGACTATTCGCCTTCCCGTGAAGAGTGGTTGATCTATTCCACGCAAAGCGCAGTGGCTACCGCCATCAAACATGAGGCTTGGCAGAGTATCGCCACACTGGAACTGCGCATGGCATTGCCAGCCAATCTGCAACAGCGGGCGGAGCGGCTTAGCGACGGTTACCTGGATGTACAGTGCCAGGTGACGTTGGCGCACAACAGCCGCCGCATCGACATTGAGATGTGGCTGGATAACCAGGCCGACGATCACCGCGTGCGGGTATTGATCCCAACGCCGTTCGCCAGTGAAAACGTGCTGGCGGATAACCAGTTTGGCTGCATTACTCGCCCGGTGGACGATCCGGCCATGGCCGTTTGGCAGCAAGAGGGCTGGAAAGAGGCGCCGATCCCGGTGTGGCAACTGATGAACTTTGCCGCCTTGTATGACGATCTGCATGGCATGGCATTGTTTACCGAGGGGTTGCGTGAGTTCGAGATTGTGGGTGAGCGCCGCGATACCTTTGCCCTGACGCTGTTCCGCTCGGTAGGCGTGCTGGGTAAAGAGGAATTGCTGTTGCGGCCGGGTCGCCCTTCCGGCATCAAACTGCCAACGCCAGACTCCCAGATGCGTGGCAAATTGCATTGTCGGTTCAGCCTGTTCGGTTTTGCAGGAGATCCGCACCAGGCGGGCGTGATGCAGCAGGCCCGGGCCTACGTCACTCCGGTGCGCTGTTACAACAAAATCCCGTTTGATGCGATGAAGCTCAATCTGGCGGCCTTCCGCACGCCGCTGCACTTTAGCCTGCTTTCGATGCCAGAATCAGGCCCAGTATTGAGCGTGTTGAAGAAGGCTGAGGATGCCGATGCTTTGATTATTCGCGTGTATAACCCTTCGGAGCAGGTGTCGATCGGCGGAGCGTTAACGTTGGCGGCTCCAGCGCAGGAATGGCTGGAAACCGGTATGGACGAGCAACCGTTGCCACAGCAAGGCATAGCAAAAGGGGATTTCACTACCTTGGCGCCTTGCCAGTCGAAAACCTTCCGTTTTATCCGATAAGTACTGGCCAGAGGCGTGGATTGCCACGCCTCTGAATGTAACTATAAATTGAATTGGCGTGCTAGCTGGTCGATAGCAGCGCGCTGGAACTGGTTGAAGGCCTCGCGGGGTTGCTGTTGCTGAATGAATTCCAGCATTGGGTCCTGCACCTCGGTGCGTATGCCGCTCAATTCTTCCATTACCGCCAGGCCGCAGAACGGCACATAAGCTTCGGCATAGCCCCCTTCGTGCACCATCACCAGCTTGCCACCGCAGAGCCGATCCGCAGCGCTTTGCACCTGGGCGGTCATGGCTCGGAAGCTGTCGCTGTGTAACTGCATCCGCGCCAGAGGATCGATGGCGTTAGCATCGTAACCGCAGGCGATGATGATCATCTCTGGCTTAAACTGCTCTAGCGCTGGAATGACGATTTGCTGCATGGCGTATTGATAGCCGTCGTCACCGGCCCCGGCCAGCAGCGGAATATTGATGTTGTAACCCATTCCGGCTCCCTCACCGCGATCTTGTTCACCGGCGTAGCCCGCCGGGAAACAGCCGTCTTGATGCAACGAGATGGTCAGCACGTCGTCGCGCTGCCAGTAAATGTGCTGGGTGCCGTTGCCGTGGTGCACGTCCCAGTCGATCACTGCCACCTTGCCCAGCCCGAAGCGGTCTTTGGCGCGTTCGATGGCAATGGGAATATTAGCCAGGAAGCAGAACCCCATCGATTGATCCGGCAGGCAGTGATGGCCCGGCGGGCGTGAGAGGGAATAGGCGTTGTCCAGTTCGCCCTTCAGCACCGCCTCTACCGCAGCACAGGCCAGCCCAGCGGAAAGTTTGGCGATCTCATAGCTGCCAGGCCCCAGCGGAGCCTCTTCCCCCAACATGCCGCCGCCGTTATCGCTCAGCTGTTTGAAACGCTGCAGGTAATGTGCCGGATGGATGCGCAGTAAATCTTCCTCATCGGCCAGCTCGGCGCTCAGCAGCTTGAGCTGACGCGACAGGCCGGAAACGTCCATCAGGTTTTTCATCCGCCGCTTGGTTTCCGGCGACTCGGCATGCCCGGCTCCAGATGGCGGTTGCACCCAGCCGCCCACCGGCAGCGTGGTGGCATGTAAGCCGGTGCTATGCCAGAAACAGCGTTCATCGAAGAAAAAGCCGGTTGTTCTTTTCACCTTATGACTCCTGTTAAACGGCGCGGCGCGCGCGGTGAAGCCAGCGAGATCAGCAGCAGTGACAGCAGCGCACAGCTCAATGCGCCGATCAGCAATGCGTTGATCCCGCCGGAAGATTCGATCAGATAACCCGCCAACGTAGGGCCAATGGCCATGCCGCCGCCAATCACCAGATTGATGCTGTTCATCAGCTTGCCGTTGTTATCCAGCACCGAAACGCGCGCCAGAATAAAGGGCAGCACAAAGGTCCAGGTAAACTTGAACATCACGGCGGCGAGGGTGAAACGAATGAGTAGCGGGTTGCGGCTCAGCAGCAGGACGCTGGCAATCAACAGGCCGTAGCCGACCCACAACAACGGCTTGTGGCTGCGTCTTGCGCCAACCAGTGCCGCCCCGCCAGCCCCAATGATGCCAAACAGGGTGGCGGCTGCCAGCACCTGCCCGCTGTGCACCGGTGAAAGGCCCGCGGCTTCGGCGATAGTGCCGATAAAGGTCCAGACCGCACTCAGGCTGATGTAAAAGGCCAATACCGCCAGCACGGCAAACAGTTTGTAGATGGGGGGGCTTGGAGGCATCTGACTGGCCGCGCTGTGGCTATGGCGGAAGCCGCTGGGGAATGCACTTAGTAACGGCAGGCAACACAGCATGATCGCCGCCAGGATAAGGTAAACCGCCATCAGGCCGAAATGAGCAAACAGCGGGGGCAATGCCAGCAAGCCGAACACGCCTAGCAGCAGTTGGCCCAGCACCCAAAAGGCATAGACTCGACTGGGGTTGGCGGTACCTGCCGCACAAGAAATGCAGAGGATCATCAACGTACCACCGGCCAGTGAAGCGATAAATCGCAAGACCAACAGCAGACTGAAATCAGTGACCATGGCCGAGGTCAGATTGCCGATCAGGAACACCACAGCCGCCAGCGCGGCTATCTTGCGCCAGTTGATCCGGCTGATCCACCACCAGGCAGGCAGCGTGGCAATGCTCATGGCTCCCAGTTCGGTGGAAAACAGATGGCCGATCTGGCCAGGTGTGAGGTGCCACTGGCTGGCTAACTGGGCAGCGACGGCGGGAGCGGTCATCAGGATCCCCGGCGCGATGGCGGCAAACACGATAATCGCCGTTAACAGCCTGAGTGGGCAGGGGAGCAAGGCCCCGGTAGAAGGCACAGAAACTGCATCACTGGACATCGTCGTTATCCTTGCGTTTCGTCAATCGTTACCCTCCACGCTTTTTAAGCATGGGGAAGCCGCGCCAGCATTGGCGGATGGTTGATTGTTGCTGCTTTAGTCAGGATCAGCCGTAGGCAATAAAACCGCTGGAGACCAGTTCGGTGCGGTTGACCACGGCGGTTTTGGCAAAGATGTTGCGCATATGGGTTTTCACCGTCGATAGAGAAATGCCGAGCTTCAAGGCGATACGCTTATTACTGGCCCCTTCACGCACCATATTGACGATCTCCTGCTCTTTGGCGGTGAGCAACTGGGCTTCACTGTCTGGCAGCAGATCGCGGGTGGCCAACTCGATCAACGGCAGCACCGCACGTAAGCGGCTGCGCTCCAGTTCGGTGAACGGCGTATCGCGGATCAGAGAAACCCCGGCAATAATCCGCTTACGCTGGCGGATAAAAATCTCCGTCATGTCTCGCATGCGATTGGGCAGCATAAAGTCGTGATAATAGTGGCGGTTATTGGCGATCGCCGCTGGCGTCATGTTCACCATCTGGATGTCTTGCTGGTGGAAGTTGGCCGGTTTTAACGGGTCCAGTTGTTGAAAATGGTCCAGATATTGCTGATGGGTATCATCGCTAATACCATGAAGAATGTAGTGATCTGGCCGCAGGTCCGGGTCCACCAGATAAAAAACCCCGGCTGAAACTGGGATCAGATGCGCAATGGTATTCAGACAGCTTGAGATAAAAGCGTCGTTACGCATGAAGGATGATGTGGTGGTCATAATGCATTTTCCTCCGTTGATCGCTCAGTACCCTGAAGGACACCTGCAAAGGTATCTGGACAATATGTGAACGATACAAGCATAGGTGTAGCAATTATGCAACACAACGAAAACATATTAACAACGTGAGCCGGATTGCAATAAAATACATTAATAACAACATCCCCATGCTGAGTGGTGGAGTATCCAACAGCCGATGAGTAGTGGTTTCATTAATACATTAATGAATGATATTGACGGTTGCTGCTGAATTTAAAGTGATTTCTCGTTTCTCCCTCTTCTGCTCCGCGCCACGCCCTTGCCATTTTCGCTCTCCTCCGGGCTAGTCCTTAAGGACGATAGCCAAACTTTTCGATGACTTACTACACTGCAAAACTTGGCGTTCTACACCAGATAAAAAGATGAGGCCTGACAGTGATGAAGAAAAAGACCTTGGCGGTGGCATTGAGCAGCGCATTATCGGGCATGGTTCATGCGGCAGACGGTGAGCGGCCTAACGTGTTGATCATTATTGCGGATGATATGGGTTACTCCGACATCAGCCCATTTGGCGGTGAGATCCCCACGCCCAACCTGCAAGCTCTGGCGGAACAGGGTGTACGTATGAGCCAATATTATACTTCGCCAATGTCTGCACCAGCGCGCTCGATGCTGATGACCGGCAACACCAACCAGCAGGCTGGCATGGGTGGCATGTGGTGGTACGAAAGCACCGTCGCCCGCCCCGGTTATGAGATGCGGCTGACCGATCGGGTTACCACCATGCCGGAACGGTTTAAAGATGCTGGTTATGCCACCATGATGGCGGGCAAATGGCACCTGGGCTATACCGACGGATCCGGGCCAACCGATCGCGGTTTTGAACGCGCCTTTGCCTTTATGGGCGGTGGTACCAGCCATTTTGACGACGCCGTACCCCTGGGAACGGTTGAAGCCTTCCATACTTTCTATACCCTGAACGGCAAGCGCGTTTCCCTACCACAGGATTTTTACTCCAGCAAAGCTTACGCCACACAGTTGGAGCAATGGATCACCGACACGCCAAAAGACCAGCCGGTATTTGCCTATCTGGCGTTTACCGCGCCACACGATCCGCTACAGGCTCCTGACGACTGGATCGCCAAATTTGACGGCAAATATGATGCGGGTTATCAGCAGGTATACCAGCAACGTATCAACCGCTTGAAGGCGCTGGGGATTATTTCCGACAGCACGCCAATGCCGCATTTGGCACTGGAAAAAGAGTGGCAGGCCATGACGCCGGAACAGCGGAAATATGCGGCCAAAACCATGCAGGTGTATGCGGCGATGATCGCCTATATGGACGATCAGATCGGCGGGGTAATGAAAACACTGCAACAGACCGGGCGTGATAAGAACACCATTATCATCTTTGCCACCGACAACGGTGCCAACCCGGCCAGCGGTTTTTACTACGGCTCCAAACCTGAATTCTGGCATCAGTTCGACAACAGTTACGCCAACCTGGGCCGCAAGGGATCGTTTATCTCTTACGGGCCGCACTGGGCCAACGTCAGCAACGCGCCTTATGCCAATTACCATAAAACCACCAGTGCGCAGGGCGGGATCAATACCGATTTCATCATTTCTGCCCCGCAGTTGAAGCAGCGAGGTGGCATCGATAAAACGCCGATGGCGGTCTACGATATTGCGCCAACGCTGTATGAGTTTGCCAATATTGATGCCAGCAAACCCCTGAAGGCCAAGCCAGCCATCCCGATGATTGGCGTGAGCTTTAAACGCTATTTCAGCGGTGATATCGCCGCCGCACCGCGTTCTACCTATGGCGTAGAGCTGCATAACCAGGCGGCTTATGTCGATGGCATCTGGAAGCTGCGGCGGTTAGTCGCCGGTGGGCCGCAGGCGAATATGGCGGCGTGGGGGCTGTTCAATCTGCAGGACGATCCGTTAGAAACCCACGATCTGGCAGCTAGCCAGCCCGATCGCGTTAAACGCTTGAGTGGCGAATATCAGCAGTATGCCGATAAGGGCATGGTGGTTGAGGCGGCAGGTAAAGAGATTGATTATCTTGGCGTTGATCCACAAACCCATCGCTACATCGGTTTAGATCCTGTGACCCAGAAACCAGTATTGCAGGCGGCAGAGTGAATATTGCCTTGCTGCGCGCGCAGCAGATCCCGGTGAATGCTGTGCCGCGCGCCAGCGTGCCTTTTCATATGTTGGTCAAGCCGATCGGTGCAGGCTGTAATCTGGCCTGCAACTACTGTTATTACCCGCAGCGGGACCAAGCGCAGAAGATGGATGAGGCGCTGCTGGAGAGTTTTATCCGCCAGTATATCGCCAGCCAGCCGCGCTACAGCCGGGAGATCAACTTTGTCTGGCAGGGCGGTGAGCCGTTGTTGGCGGGGATCGGTTTCTACAAACGGGCACTGGCGTTACAGCAAAAGTATGCGCCGCCGGGCGTATCGATCAGCAACAGTCTGCAAACCAATGCCACTCTATTGAACGCGGCCTGGTGCCGCCTGTTTAAACAGCACCAGTTTATTATCGGCGTCAGTCTGGACGGCGACCGCCAGATCCAGGATACCCATCGACCGGATAAACGTGGCAACAGCAGCTATGACGCGGCGCTGCGTGGTATTGCGTTATTGCAGCGGCATCAGATTGAATTCAATTTGCTGGTGGTGGTACATGATGGTGTAGCTGAGCGGGCACAGGAGATGTACGACCATTTTGTCGCGTTGGGTGTGCGTTACCTACAGTTTCAGCCACTGATGCTGGAAGGCGATGCCCCGGCGGCAGGTTATGGCTTGAGTGCCGCCAACTGGGGACGCTTTATGGTGACGATCTACCGCCGCTGGCGTAGCCAGGGCCATCTCGGCCAGGTTTTTATCATGAATATTGAGCACGTTTACGCGCAGTATTTCACCCACGTCAGCCCCAACTGTGTCCACTCTGCCCGCTGTGGTGGCAATCTGGTGATGGAGCCGGACGGCAGTGTGTATGCCTGCGATCATCTGATCGACGCCAAGCATAGGTTGGGCCGTTTTGATCTTGCCAGTCAGTTTGCCGAGTATGTGGATACTGCCATCGAGATGGAGTTTGGTAAAACCAAGAGCCTGCGGCGCGAATGCCAGAGCTGTAGCGTGAAGATGGTGTGTCAGGGTGGTTGCCCGGCGCATATCGGTAAGGATCGCTACAACCGACTGTGTGCCGGTTACTACGCTTTCTTCTCTGAGGTGCTGGCACCGTTACGTAGTTTTGCCAGAACGTCGCAAGGGGCGATGATGTGGCGCTCCAGCGTGATTTCTGCCACAAGTTAATCAACCTCGTCCTTAAGGACGATAGCCAGCCTTTTGCTTTCCTTCCTATAGTGAGATTACCGCCCTTGGCGGCTACAACACCGGGTCAAAACCACTATAAGAGGAAATACCATGAACCTGTCGTCGCGGCTCAATGCCCAGCTAGAACGGGGCAAGGTCGGGTTCCCCACCACGTTAGCCAGTTCGGTTGGGGTGATCATGGCCAGCCCGGTGATCCTCACCGTTACCAGCGGTTTTGGTATCGGCGGTGACACCTTCGCGCTGGCGATGCTGATCGCCTTTATCATGATGCAAGCCCAGCTCACCACCTTCTCCGAAGCGGCGGCAATCCTGCCCACCACCGGCTCGGTATATGATTATATCTCCTGCGGTATGGGGCGCTTTTTTGCCATTACCGGCACCCTGTCTGCTTATCTGATCGTCCATATCTTTGCCGGGACCGCCGAAACCATTCTTTCCGGCATCATGGCGTTGGTGAACTTTGAGCATCTCAACACCTTGATGGAGAGCAATAACAGCTCATGGATGATCGGCGTGGGGCTGGTGATCATTTTCGGTATTCTGAATGCGTTTGGCATCGAAGCCTTTGGCAAGGCTGAGGTCGTGCTGACGTTCTGCATGTGGAGCACCTTGATGATCTTTTCGATCGCCGGGCTGTTGCTGCCGCATGCCGTACCGCTGGAAGGCTGGTTTGGCACCACACTGGATGTCGGCGATCCCTTTGCGGTATTCAGCCTGGTCGGCATGGCGATGTTTATGTTCGTCGGCTGCGAGTTGGTGACGCCGATGGCACCGGAGATTAAGCGTTCTCACCGTGTGATCCCACGGGCCATGTCCCTGGGGCTGTGCGGTGTAGCGCTGTGTATGGCGTTATACGGTGCGGCACTGAGCCACCAGGTGGAAAACGTGGTGGTTGATGCGGCCAATAACGTGCACCTGTTGGATACGCCAATGGCCATCCCGGCATTTGCTGGCCAGATCATGGGTAACTTTGGCAAATACTGGCTGGGCGTCGGGCTGCTGCTGGCCGGGGCGGCCACCATTAACACCCTGATGGCGGCGGTACCACGTATTATCTACGGCATGGTGTTGGATGGCGCTATGCCACGCATCTTCGCCTATCTGCACCCGCGCTTTAAAACTCCGGTAGTCGCGATTGCCGCTGCGGTGCTGATCCCCTGCGTTCATGCTTTTGCCATTCAGGGCAATCTGGACCGCATTATGCCGATGGTGCTGGCCGCCGTATGTGCCTGGGGCGTGGCTTACCTGCTGGTGACCTGCTCGGTGGTGATCCTGCGTATCCGCCGTCCGGATCTGCCACGCGCCTATAAATCCCCTTGGTTCCCGTTGCCACAGATTGTCTCCAGCGTCGGTATCGTGCTGGCGATTTTCTACATCACACCACCGGGCATGAACCCGCGCGATGTGTATATCCCGTTTGGCATCATGATCGGCCTGACTTCCGCCTATGCACTGTTCTGGACCCTGTGCGTACAGAAGGTGAATCCGTTTAAACCGGTGCCGGTGGAAGAGGTGCTGGAGAGTGCCTTCAACAAGGCAGAAGCTGCGGAGGTGGAATTTGATCGGCTTACTTCCCTCACTTAATCGTTATTGGCACCGCGATCCTTCGGGCTATCGGCCGGGAACGACGATGGATCGCCTGGCCAATAACCTGCGGCCTTACGCCTGTGAACGGGTGGCTGCGACTCAGTTACGCCTCACCTTGCCACAAGGGCCGGTGATCGAGGTGGCCGAACAGGTGCAATCACTGTTTTTGGCGCATATCGTCACCCACCGTTTTCGTTTGCAGGGCAGCGTACGCTTTACCGAGCCGCAGGTGCTCAACATCATCACCGGTGGCTGGCTGCGCCGTAATGGCGTGATTTATCGCACCAAGGCCAAACATGATGGTGCTCGGCAGTTGATCGCCGCGTTGCAGCAATACCCACAAATCGGCGACACGCTAGCCAAGCTCGATTTTCGCCGCGCCACGCTCACGATAACAGAGGGCCGCTGGCAGTTGGATATTGAGCATTTTGCCGCTTCCGAAGTGGTCAGCCGCCTACCCGCCAGCCGTCGCTATCTGCGCTTGGAGGCCGAGCAGCAGCGCTTGCTGCTGAGTAGTTTCCTGATGATCGGCCAGTTGATGGAGAAATGTAATGAGTAGAGTGGTGGTCATTACCGGCGGCGGAACCGGCATTGGCGCTGCTTGTGCGCGTTTGCTGGTGCAGGAGGGGGACCAGGTGTTTATCGTTGGCCGCCGCCGCGACCCCTTGAACGTCTTGGCTGCGGAGATTGGAGCACATGCCGTAGTTGGGGACGCCGCCAGCGGAGCCAGTTGGCACACCGACATTCTGCCAGCGATTTTACAGCAGGCCGGACGTATCGACTGCCTGATCGCCAGCGCTGGCGGGATGGGGTTGGGCCGTATCACCGAAGTCACCGATGCCCAATGGCAGCAAGCGCTGGACAGCAACCTCAACAGCGCGTTTGCCAGCGCCCGGGCCTGTTTGCCGGAGCTGGTGAAGCACGGTGGCAATCTGCTGTTTGTGGCTTCGATTGCCTCGTTGGCCGCCGGGCCGGAGGTATGTGGCTATGTCACTGCCAAACATGCGCTGATCGGTCTGATGCGTTCCATCGCCCGCGATTATGGCCCACAGGGCGTACGTGCCAACGCCGTTTGCCCCGGCTGGGTGACCACGCCGATGGCCGATGAAGAAATGCAGCCGTTGATGGCGGCACATAACTTAACGCTCGAGCAGGCCTATCAACATGTCTGTCGCGATGTGCCGCTGCGCCGCCCGGCCAGTGCGCAAGAGATTGCCCAAGTGTGTCGTTTTCTCTGCTCAACGCAGGCGTCAATTATTACCGGTGCGACGCTGGTGGCCGATGGCGGCTCCACCATTGTCGATGTGCCGACCTTAGCTTTCACTTCCCTGTAAGGAGATTGTCATGAGTTCAGAAGCGGTATTTATTCAGGTTGGCGCATTGGCGGAAGGTTTCGCTCCTCACAGTCATACGCTGGCACAGCAGGATTTAGCCGGTACTACGCTGGCGTTCCATTTTGCCGAAGGGGAAACGGTGCACTGCAGCTTTAACGACGATCAAACCCTGCAGTGGGGAGATCAACGGGTTGATTACCGAGCCACCGGCATTCGTCCAGGGATCCTGTTTATCGATTTCCTCGATCCGCAGCGGCCCAACGGCAGCGTTACGCTGGTGTGCGATCGTCAGCAGGGTAACTTTACCGCCGTCTATGGCCAACTGCCGGATGAGTCACAGGCGCGGCTGGATGCCTTTAGCCGGGTGGAGCAGGGCTTGCCGCTGACTGCGGTGAATGCTGAATTCCGCTTTGGCCGCCTGGACAACAGCGATGCAGCGTTGCCACAGTTTACCGACGAACTGATCGGGATGCGTAATATGTATACCTACAGCCCGACGGAGCGCTATGAGCATATTTATCTGAACAATAATTTCTACGCCTGGCAGTGTTTGGATGGGGTCGAGAAAGGGCTGGCGGATGTTGATCGCTGCCATTACGTCAAAGTGGCGGAGAAGCTTTATCTGTTCGTCTGGCGCGAAAAAATCATCCCAACGCTGGGCGTGGTGATGATCGATCTGCAAGAGATGCGCACCGATGGCAAGATCCTCGGCTATCAGGGCAGTGATTTCAGCAGCCTGAGCAACTTTGCCGTGGGCGCTCACGCGCAGATCCTTAACACCACGCATTACCCAAAGGCCTGAGCCGATGACGGCGATTTATGCCAGTGATGCGTTTACCGGGCAGGTGGTGCTGGTGACCGGCGGTGCGCAGGGCATTGGGCTGGCGATCGTCAGCGCCTTTGCTCGTTTGGGGGCCAAGGTGGTGATGGCCGATCTACAACGGCAAAAGGCGCAGGAGGTGGCTGAAAGCCTGTGCCAGCTGGGTTGGCAAGTGCAAGCCGCAGGTTGTGATATGGCTGATGCAGGGCAGATTGCCGAGCTGGTAGAACTGACAGCGCAGCAGCATCAACGGCTGGACGTGGTGATCCACAACGCCGCTTATTTTCCGCTAAGGCCGTTTAGCCAGATAGATGCTGAACTGCTGCAACGTACGTTAAGCGTCAATTTGATGGCCCCGTTCTTTCTGGCGCAGGCGGCATTGCCGTGGATGAAGCGCCAGGGGGGCGGACGCATTCTGGTGACCTCGTCGGTCACAGGGCCAAGGGTGGCCTACCCAGGGTTGGCGCACTATGCGGCTTCCAAGGCGGGAGTTAACGGCTTTATTCGTGCTGCTGCGTTGGAACTGGCATCTGACAATATCACGGTGAACGGCGTGGAGCCGGGGATGATCCGCACGCCCGCGATGGCAAATCTGGGCGGGGACGCGGTGAACCAGGCGATTGCCTCTGCGGTGCCGTTAGGCAGGCTGGGGGAGCCGGAGGATATCGCTGCCGCAATGGTCTTTTTAGCCTCACCGGCTGCGAGCTATATCACCGGCCAGACGCTGGTGGTGGATGGTGGTGCGCTGTTGCCGGAAGCTCAACCTGCTAGTCTCTGAGGATGCCCCCTCACCCTAACTCTCTCCCACAGGGCGAGGGGACCGATCGAGTGGGTTTGAAAATTCGGTGACGCACCTTGTATTAGGGGGCGATCGAGTTTGCTGAGATTACCCTCTTTCTCCCAACAGAGCAGGGACTGTCAGTTCCCTGGGTTGGGGGACTGGGCTATTTGTGAGCAACTACGTTGTTGGCATGTTGATCCCCCAAGCGGATCAGCTCGTCGAGCAACACCATCAACTGCTCCATCTTCTGCTTCGAGAATGCCGCTTCTATCTCCCCATATCCCTGTTCCACCTGGTGGCGTGCCAGTTCATACAACTCCTGACCCTGCTGGGTCAAGGACACGTATAGCTTGCGCTGATCGTTAACCGGCTTGAGGCGAAAGATCAGCTTATCCCGCTCCATGCGCGACAGGATGCCGGTCAGGCTGGGGCGCAGGATGCAGGTTTCTGCGGCCAACTCGTGAAACTCAATGGAACGGTTATCGGCCAATACGCGAATGATGCGCCATTGCTGCTCTGTCAGATTGTGGCTTTTCAGGATCGGGCGGAAGAACCCCATGGCGGTTTCACGCGCCTGCAACAGGGCGATGGTTAACGATTCATGCATGTCGATGGCCTTGGCTTAATTTTATTAACAACTTAATAGTAGCCAATTTTTGACCAGCGGAGAACGGCAAAACGCGATCCGTTACGTAAAAATCCTGCAAAAAAGGTTAATTTGCTGATTATTAACGCTAATGTGCATAATTTGTGAATATTTCGTTATCACGATCACAAATTAAATTAACAACGTTGCGTAAATGCTGAACAGCGTATAAAAGTATTCATTAACATATTAATGATTGGCGATCCGTAGAAGGAGTCTGCATGAAAGGCACCGTATTTTCCGTAGCACTTAACCACCGCAGCCAGCTTGATGCCTGGGATCAGGCGTTTCGCGCCGCCCCTTACCAAACGCCGCCCAAGACGCCGGTGTGGTTTATCAAACCGCGTAATACCTATCTTGCCAACGGCGGCAGCATTCCGTTCCCGGCCGGTGAAACCGTGCAAAGTGGCGCAACGCTGGCAGTCGTGATTGGTAGCACCGCACGCAAGGTGGCGGCGGATAAGGTGGCCGATTATGTGGCCGGTTATGCCTTGGCTAACGACGTCAGCCTGCCGGAAACCAGCTTCTATCGCCCGGCGATCAAGGCCAAATGCCGTGACGGTTTCTGCCCGCTGGGAGAGGTGGCTTCATTGGCTAGCACCCGCAATCTGGAAATTATCACCGAAATCAACGGCGTGGAGCAGGATCGCTGGTCAACGGCCGATCTGGTGCGTTCGGTGCCGGAACTGATCGCCGCCATCAGCGATTTTATTACCCTGCAACCGGGGGATGCGGTGCTGATTGGCACGCCACACCAGCGGGTTGAGATCAAGCCGGGTGATCAAGTGACGGTGCGGGCCGCAGGTTTGCCAACCCTTACCAACCAAGTGACGCAGGCAGGAGAATAACCATGAGACATGCTCGTATCCGCCATCATGGCCAGATTGTTAACGTCACCGTAGACGACCAGTTAAGCGTTATCCTGCCCGATGGCAGCAAGCTCGATGAGCACGATGTGGAATGGCTGCCACCGGCGCAGGGCACGATATTTGCCCTCGGCCTTAACTATGCCGATCACGCCAGTGAGCTGGAGTTTAAAGCGCCGGAAGAGCCTTTGGTGTTCCTCAAAGGGCCAAACAGCCTGACCGGTCACCGCCAGGTTTCCGTGCGACCGGCGCAGGTGGAATACATGCACTACGAAGCCGAGCTGGTGGCGGTGATCGGTAAAACTGCGCGTAACGTCAGCCGTGAACAGGCGATGGATTACGTGGCCGGTTACACCCTGTGCAACGACTACGCCATCCGCGACTACCTGGAAAACTACTACCGCCCCAACCTGCGGGTGAAAAGCCGCGACACTCTGACGCCTATCGGCCCCTACATTGTCGATCGTGACGATGTCGCAGATCCGCATAACCTGACGCTCAGCACCTACGTTAACGGTGAACTGCGCCAGCGCGGCACCACCGCTGACATGATTTTCGACATCCCGTTCCTGATCGAATACCTGAGTGAATTTATGACGTTGCAGCCTGGCGACATGATCGCCACCGGCACGCCGAAAGGGCTGGCCGACGTGCAGCCTGGGGATGAAATTGTGGTTGAGATCGAAGGCATTGGCCGCTTGGTTAACCACATCATCAGTGAAAAAGATTACGAGGAGAGCAAGGGATGAAAACCATCAACCATTGGATCAACGGCAAAAACGTCGCCAGCAAAGAGTATTTCACCACCACCAACCCGGCTAACGGCGAAGTGCTGGCGGAAGTGGCGTCCGGTGGCCAGCTCGAAATCGACCAGGCAGTCGCTGCGGCAAAAGAAGCCTTCCCGAAATGGGCCAATACGCCGATGAAAGAGCGGGCACGTCTGATGCGTCGCCTGGGTGAACTGATCGACCAGAACGTACCGCAGATTGCCGAGATGGAAACCGCAGATACAGGGTTGCCGATCCACCAGACCAAAAACGTGCTGATCCCACGCGCCTCGCACAACTTTGAGTTCTTTGCCGAGATCTGCCAGCAGATGAATGGCCGCACCTACCCGGTAGACGACAAGATGCTCAACTACACGCTGATCCAACCGGTGGGCGTGTGTGCGCTGGTGTCGCCGTGGAACGTGCCGTTTATGACCGCCACCTGGAAAACCGCGCCTTGCCTGGCGCTGGGCAATACCGCAGTGCTGAAAATGTCCGAACTGTCGCCACTGACGGCGGATCGCCTGGGTGAACTGGCGCTGGAAGCCGGTATTCCTGCCGGGGTGCTGAACGTGGTGCAAGGCTATGGCGCAACGGCGGGGGATGCTCTGGTACGCCATAAAGACGTGCGTGCGGTGTCCTTCACCGGGGGGACCTCAACCGGCCGCCGCATTATTGAAAGCGCTGGGCTGAAGAAATTCTCGATGGAGCTGGGCGGCAAATCACCGGTGCTGATCTTTGAGGATGCCGATATCGAACGGGCGCTGGATGCTGCGCTGTTCACCATCTTCTCGATTAACGGTGAACGCTGCACCGCAGGTTCACGCATCTTTATTCAGGAAAGTATTTACCCGGAATTCGTCAAACGCTTTGCCGAGCGTGCCAACCGCCTGCGCGTGGGCGATCCGATGGATCCCAATACCCAGGTCGGTGCGTTGATCAGCCCGCAGCACTGGGAAAAAGTCTCCGGCTATATTCGCTTGGGTATCGAAGAAGGAGCCACTTTGTTGGCTGGTGGCCCGGACAAACCGGCCGGATTGAGCCATGGCAACTTCCTGCGCCCAACGGTGCTGGCCGATGTTAACAACAGTATGCGTGTCGCGCAGGAAGAGATCTTCGGGCCGGTGGCCTGCCTCCTGCCGTTCAAATCAGAAGAAGATGGCCTGCGCATGGCCAACGATGTGGAGTACGGCCTGGCGTCGTACATCTGGACGCAGGATGTGAGCAAAGTCTTGCGTCTGGCCCGCAATATTGAAGCGGGTATGGTTTTCGTCAACACCCAGAACGTACGCGATCTGCGCCAGCCGTTTGGCGGGGTGAAATCCTCTGGCACCGGCCGTGAAGGCGGTGAGTACAGCTTCGAAGTGTTTGCCGAGATGAAAAACGTTTGTATCTCCATGGGGGATCACCCGATCCCACGTTGGGGAGTGTGAGATAGCTCCGTGCCCTTTAAAACAACAACCAAGGACTAGACCCGATAGATATCAGCCTGCGGCCTGCCGTGCTGCAGGCTGAAAGATAAAGGGGATAGGAGGACATATGGGTAAATTAGCATTAGCCGCAAAGATTACACACGTTCCTTCGATGTACCTGTCTGAATTGCCAGGAGAACACCATGGCTGCCGTCAAGCCGCCATTGATGGTCACAAAGAGATCAGCGCCCGCTGTCGTGAAATGGGCGTCGACACCATTATCGTATTCGACACCCACTGGTTGGTGAACAGCGCCTACCACATCAACTGTAACTCGCATTTTAAAGGGCTTTACACCAGCAACGAGCTGCCGCACTTCATTCGTGACATGACCTATGAATATGACGGCAACCCGGAGCTGGGGCAGATGATTGCCGATGAAGCCCGCAAGCTTGGCGTACGTGCCAAGGCCCATGAGATCCCAAGCCTGGAGTTGGAATACGGCACGCTGGTGCCAATGCGCTACATGAACAGCGACCGCCACTTCAAGGTGATCTCCATTTCTGCCTTCTGCACCGTGCATGACTTTGCCGATAGCCGCCGCCTGGGCGAAGCGATCAAAACTGCGATTGAGAAATACGACGGTACCGTGGCGGTATTGGCTAGCGGCTCGCTGTCACACCGCTTTATCGACGATCAACGTGCCGAGCAGGGCATGAACAGCTACACCCGCCAGTTCGACCAGCAGATGGACGAACGGGTAGTGAAACTGTGGGAAGAAGGGCGCTTCCGCGAGTTTTGCGAAATGCTGCCGGAGTACGCCGATTATTGCTATGGCGAAGGCAATATGCACGACACCGTGATGTTGCTGGGCCTGCTGGGTTGGGACAAGTACCAGGGCAAGGTGGAGTTCGTTACCCCGCTGTTTGCCAGTTCCGGAACCGGCCAGGTCAACGGCATATTCCCGCTTCCCGCTCAAGCCTGAGGATACCCAATGCCCCATTTTTACGCTGAATGTACCGACAACATCCGCCGGGAGGCGGATTTGCCAGCGCTGTTCGACAAGGTTAATCACGCGCTGGCGGAAACCGGCATCTTCCCGCTGGCTGGCATCCGGAGCCGCGCCATCTGGCTGGATACCTGGCAGATGGCCGACGGCAAGCAGAACTATGCCTTTGTACATATGACGCTGAAGATTGGCCACGGCCGCAGTCTGGAGAGCCGCCAACAGGTGGGCGAAATGCTGTTCATCCTGATCAAGGATCACTTTGCAGCGCTGATGGCCAAGCGCTATCTGGCCCTCTCTTTCACCATGGAAGAGCTGGATCCGGTGCTGAATTACAAGCAAAACAACGTTCATGCGCTGTTTAGCAAGGACTGAACAAGGGGTGGTAAATGCTGGATAAAGACGTACTGAGCCGAGCCGTGCAGCGCCTGCATCAGGCCGAGCAGAGCCGGGAACAGATCCGCGCGTTATCGCTGGATCACCCGGAGATCACTATAGAAGATGCCTATGCTATCCAGCGCCAATGGGTTGAGCTGAAGATCGCCGAAGGGCGCACGCTGAAGGGGCATAAGATCGGGCTGACCTCGCGAGCCATGCAGGTCAGCTCGCAGATCACCGAGCCGGACTACGGCGCGCTGCTGGACGACATGTTCTTTAACGATGGCAGCGACATTCCGATCGATCGCTTTATCGTGCCACGCGTCGAAGTCGAACTGGCGTTTGTGCTGGCGAAGCCGCTGCGTGGGCCGAACTGCACGCTATTTGATGTCTATAACGCTACCGACTATGTGATCCCGGCGCTGGAGATCATCGACGCCCGCAGCCATAACGTCGATCCGCAAACCCAGCGACCACGCAAGGTGTTCGACACCATTTCTGACAATGCTGCCAACGCCGGTGTGGTGATGGGCGGCAGGCCGATCAAGCCTGATGCGCTGGATCTTCGCTGGATCAGTGCCTTGCTGTATCGCAATGGCGTGATTGAAGAATCTGGCGTGGCGGCGGCGGTGCTCAATCACCCGGCCAACGGCGTGGCCTGGCTGGCTAATAAGCTGTCCCCGTATGACGTGGAGCTGGAGGCCGGGCAAATCATCCTTGGCGGTTCCTTCACCCGCCCGGTGGCGGCACGGCGCGGCGATACCTTCCATGCCGACTATGGTCCGATGGGCTGCATCAGCTGCCGGTTTGTCTAAGGAGCAACACGATGATAACTAACCATTTCAAACAGGCCTTGCAGGAAAAACGCCCGCAGATCGGCCTGTGGCTGGGGCTGTGCAGCAGCTACAGCGCAGAACTGCTGGCCGGCGCCGGGTTCGACTGGCTGCTGATCGATGGCGAACATGCGCCTAACAATGTGCAAACGGTATTGGGGCAGTTGCAGGCGGTGGCGCCTTATCCCAGCCATCCGGTGGTGCGTCCGGCCTGGAACGATCCGGTGCTGATCAAACAACTGCTGGACGTTGGTGCGCAAACCCTGTTGATCCCGATGATCCAAAACGCCGAACAGGCGCAGGAGGCGGTGCGGGCGACCCGCTATCCTCCAAACGGCATTCGCGGGGTTGGCAGTGCGTTGGCTCGCGCCTCGCGCTGGAACCGGGTGCCGAATTACCTGCATCTTGCCGACAGCCAGATGTGTGTGTTGGTACAGATCGAAACCCGAGAGGCGGTGAAAAATCTGGATGCCATCCTGGAGGTGGAAGGGGTCGACGGCGTCTTTATCGGCCCGGCGGATCTGAGTGCCGACATGGGCTTTGCCGGTAATCCGCAGCATCCCGAAGTGCAGCGCACTATTGATGATGCCATTGCCCGCATCCGTGCCGCAGGCAAGGCACCGGGCATCCTGATGGCACAGCAGGAACTGGCGCAGCACTATCTGGCATCCGGCGCGTTGTTTGTTGCCGTTGGCGTGGATACCACTCTGCTGGTACGGGCGGCAGACTCCCTGCTCAGCAGTTTCAAACAGGATAAAGCGGCGGAGCCACCTCCATCCCAGAGCGTTTACTAATCGGAGTCATCATGAGCAACGTCGATTCGCTCAAGCCACTGAACCCGGCAGAGCAACATAAAGCGTTAACCGCCACCGAGCAGTCGGTGATTAAAAAGTTATTTCGGCGCCTGATTATTTTCTTATTTGTGTTGTTTGTTTTCTCGTTCCTTGACCGTATCAACATCGGGTTTGCCGGTTTGACCATGAAGCAGGACCTCGGTCTTAGCTCCACCATGTTCGGCCTGGCCGCAACGCTGTTTTACGTCACCTACGTGATCTTCGGCATCCCCAGCAACATGATGCTGAGCAGGGTGGGGGCACGGCGTTGGATCGCCACCATCATGGTGCTGTGGGGCATTGCTTCTACCTGCACCATGTTTGCCACTGGGCCAACCAGTCTGTACGTGCTGCGGATGATCGTCGGTATTACCGAGGCGGGCTTCCTGCCGGGGATCCTGGTGTATCTCACCTACTGGTTCCCGGCGTTCTACCGCGCCCGGGCCAACGCTTTGTTTATGATTGCCATGCCCGTCACGATGGCGGTGGGTTCGTTGGTGTCCGGCTATATTCTGGCGCTGGACGGCATGATGAACCTGAAAGGTTGGCAATGGCTGTTCCTGCTGGAAGGCATTCCTTCGGTGATCCTCGGCGTGGTGGTGTGGTTCTATCTGGACGACACGCCGGCCAAGGCCAAGTGGCTGACCAGCGAAGAGAAGGCCAGCCTGAAGGCGATGATGGAAGCCGACAAACTGCAACTGGTGCAGCCGGAAGGGCCAAGCAGCCACCGGGCGTTGCAACAGCGCAGCCTGTGGCGTGAGGTACTGACACCGGTGGTGCTGATGTATACGCTGGCCTATTTCTGCCTCACCAATACCCTGAGCGCCATCAATATCTGGACGCCGCAGATCTTGCAGAGCTTCAACCAGAGCAGCAGTAACATCATGATCGGTTTTCTGGCGGCGATCCCGCAAATCTGTACCATCGCCGGTATGATCTGGTGGAGTAAACGTTCGGATCGCCTGCAGGAGCGTAAGTTCCACACCGCACTGCCTTATCTGTTTGCCGCGGCGGGTTGGCTGCTGGCTTCGGCGACCAATCACAGTATGGTCCAACTGTTAGGGATCGTGATGGCGTCGGTCGGCTCGTTTACCGCGATGGCGATCTTCTGGACCACGCCGGATCAGTCAATCAGCTTTGAAGCTCGAGCGGTGGGGATCGCAGTGATCAACGCCACCGGTAACATCGGCTCGGCGGTCAGCCCACTGTTGATCGGCTGGTTCAAGGATGTGACCGGCAGCTTTAACTCCGGGCTCTATTTTGTCTCGGTGTTGTTGATTATCGGGGCCGTGCTGGTATGGCGTATCCCGATGAAGGATTCACGCCCACGGGCCACGCCATAAACTTTGGATATTGCTTCAGGCGATGCCCCCTCTCCTTTTGGGAGCGGGGGATTTCCTTGTCTTATTTTCACCGGAGGACAGCGTGCAGAAAAGTACCGGCTTTATCGCCAATATCGATATTGGCAAAGAGTATGACGCGCGTTACGCCGCTGATGAGGTGCACTACGAAACCTTTGCCGGACTGGCGGCGTTTTTTGGCCGGGATATGCAGGTGCACTGGCACGACCGTTTCTTCCAACTGCATTATCTGGCCACCGGCAGGATAGAGCTGCAGCTGGACGATCAACACTATTCGGTGCAGGCTCCGCTGTTTATCCTCACCCCGCCTTCGGTGCCACACGCCTTTTTCACCGAACCAGACAGCGACGGCCACGTGTTAACGGTGCGCCAGGAACTGATCTGGCCGTTGCTGGAGCGCCTGTACCCGGGCAGCAATCTGGCGCTGGATATGCCGGGGATTTGCCTTTCGCTGGCCGCAGTGCCACAGGAGTTGGCGGCGCTTGGGCATTATTGGGAACTGATCGCCCGCGAGTTTAGCCAAAAGATGGCCGGGCGCGAGCAGACGTTGGCATTGCTGGCCCAGGCGGTCTTCACGCTGATGCTGCGCAATACCTCATTGGATGATAAGGCCGCCAGCGGCGTGCGCGGTGAACTGAAGCTGTTCCAGCGTTTTAACAAGATGGTGGACGAGCGTTTTCGCGATCACCTGTCGGTGCCGGAATATGCCCAGTCGCTGGGGGTGACGGAATCACGCCTCAACGACCTGTGCCGCCGCTTTGCCAACCGGCCACCCAAAAGGCTGATCTTCGATCGCCTGTTGCGTGAAGCCAAACGGCTGCTGCTGTTCAGCGCCTGCACGGTGCATGAAACGGCCTACAGCCTGGGGTTTAAAGATCCCGCCTATTTCGCTCGCTTCTTCAATCGGCTGGAAGGCTGCTCACCTTCCGCCTATCGCGCTACGCAACATGTCCTGTCGTAAGTGGGATCGGCTTAGCCTTTATTCGCCACCAAATCCGCGACCAGCCGGTTGACCGGATCGCTCATATTGGTGAATTTGGTCAATTCCGAGCGGGTAACGACCACGAACACGCCGATATTTTGCTGCGGCACCATCGCCATATAGGTGATGAAGCCGCCGCCACCGCCGGTTTTCTGGATGATCCCCGGCAGGCCGTCTTTCGGTGCCATATATACCCAGCCCAATCCTAAAGCAGAGGCTTCACCCGGTACATCCATGCCTTTTAGTGATGCCAGATCTTTGCGCTGGAAATACATGGTTTGTTCGGTCAAGGCCGTTGGCTTGCGTGCGCCAGATACGTTGGAGGAGAGGAACTGTTGCATCCAGCGTTGCATATCGCGCGGCGTTGAGTAAACGCCACCGCTGCCTCCGGCGGCCGTGGTGTCGCGGCAGGCACTTGGCCCAGAAGCGGCCACCATCAGACGTGAGCATTGTTCTGCGCTTGGCGTCAGTGTGGTATCAACCATCCCCAGTGGACCCGTGACTTTCTCACGCAGCAAGGCGTTATAAGGCTTGCCAGCGGCACGTGACAACGCATCGGCCAATAGGTCGTAGGCCAGGTTGGAGTAGGCCGCCCGCACGCCCGGTGGCACGGTAATGGTGGCATGAGACAACCATTGCCAGCGCTGTGCCTTGGTGGGCCAGGTAAACACCGGCGTTTTCGGTGGCTTCTTACCGGGTTGCTCACGCGGTAGGGCGCTGGTGTGCGTTGCCAGGTTCAGCAAGGTAATCGGCTGGCGTGAATTGTAGGCAGGGACGATAGCGCCTTTGGGAGCATATTTGCGCAGTGGATCGGTGAGTTTGACCTTACCTTCCGCTGCCATTTTGACCATCACTTCGCTGGTCATCAGCTTGGTGATGGAGGCGATGCGGATCAGCGAGTCTGGCCGTGGGCGCAGATCGTTACCCGGTTTGGTATCGCCAAAGCTGCGGTTAACTACCTGATTATTATCGATAACCACCAGCGCCATACCGGTTGCGCCGCTGTTAAAGAAGATATGTTCAGCATATTGATCGACAATCTGTGAGGTTAGCTGCGCGTCGGTCGCTTGGCTGGCTAACGGCACGGCACACAGGCCAAGCGCCAGCAATAACGTGGAGAGTGAGGTCTTCAACGGTCGTGTTCCATTTAAAAATGTGACAGGGAAGGCGTAAGTTGTCCGCTAGTGTAATGCGCTACGGCGCGATTGGCATGTGGTAAAAGTGGCAATGTTGCTCAATGATAGGGGCGCCGTATGCTGCTAAACGGGCACCACTACATGGCGAGTTGGCTGGAGGCTAGCTGAATATTGTTGCGGCCACAGTTTTTGGCCCGGTACAGCGCGGCGTCGGCGGCACAGATCGCTGAGTCGATATCCAGCTTATCCAGCGCAGAAATCCCGGCGCTTAACGTCACCTTGGTTGTCTCCTGCGTTTGGAAACGATGGGAAATGGTCAATTCCTGCACGCATTGGCGCACCTTTTCCGCCAGATAGGCCGCGTAGTCTTCACCGACGTTGGTCAACAGTACCAAAAACTCTTCGCCGCCGTAACGCACCACGATATCCCGTGAGCGTACCGCATCCCGGATGGTCGCTGCCACTTGGACTAGTGCTTGGTCGCCCAGAGTGTGGCCGTAGCGATCGTTGTAAACCTTGAAATGGTCGATATCGAGTAGCAGCACAAAGTGGTTGCCTGAGGTCGGTGAGAGCAACTGATCGAGTTTGCTCTCCAGCCCACGGCGGTTATACAGGCCGGTTAGCGGATCGAGCATACTCAGATCGCTGAACTTATCCCGCTCGTGATACAGGTTGGCCACCAGATGTTGGGTAAACATTTCACTGCGCTTCAACAGCAAATGATGGACCGAGAAAGCAACAATCGGCAGCAGAGTGGTGAACAGAATACGCATGGTGTTATGCATACCGTCCAGCCACAGGATAATCAGTGCCGAAGGTATGGCGTGCAGGCAGAAGGCGAGCAGGTTATCCGTTAGTGAGATCGCGCTGATAAAGAAAATACTGAACAGGCTGATCAGCAAAAAACCGTGGTTGTCACTGGCGATAAGCTGGCTCTTGCAATAGATGTGCGCCGCCCACAGTAGCCCAAGGATGATGGCGAGCAGGTTGAGCCTTTGGACGTAGTGGCGGGGCGAATACAGCGTAAATAGCATGGCCGCCAGGCAAATCGCCGGAATGCAGATTAGCGGCAGCGTGAATGCCGGCATTTCTTTAAAGGGCACGAATAAAGTAAAAATGGCAGAGGCGGCATTCATCAACAAGAAAAGAAACAGGGATAAACGCTGTTTGCTGGTTTGCAGTTGCTGATAAGAACGCGAGTTCATACGGGGATCACTCTTTACCAATGGGGCCGGTCGAAGGAAAAATGTTAGACAACGCCTGTTGAATAATTCCATTTGGTTATTATTAACAGACTATAAATGTTAAGAATTTTCTTATGTGAAACTAACATTTTTCGCGCAGGCTGTCATCCGCGTTCAGCCGGATCTTGAAAAGAGTGCGGGCCTAAAAAAAGTGTTATATGATATTGGTTATCATTATCACTTGAAAGGTAGGGTTATCATGTTAGCTGCCATGGTTACCGCTTGTGGATTGTGGGGCATCAGCTGGTGCCTGGGGAATCGGCTTGCCAGCGCATGGGGCGTGTTGCTGCCTTGCGCCCTGATGCCGTTTCTGGCGCTGATCGACCTGGATATGATGCAACTGCGTACTCTGATAGTGGTTGCCATGCTGGCTACGCTGGTGATGCTGTTTAACAGCCGCTGGCGTCATTACCTGCTGCTCCCTTCCTGCATGGCTCTAGCAGGTGGACTGGCCGCAATCAGCCTGCATTTCAGCTTTAACTGAAACGACAAAACCACGCCTGAGCGTGTTGGTTTTTTCAGTGAGTTTTAACGCAGGAACAGCTGGAAGAGAACCCATCAAGTGGTGCGAAGAGAGGGACTTGAACCCTCACGTCCGTAAGAACACTAACACCTGAAGCTAGCGCGTCTACCAATTCCGCCACCTTCGCACAGTTTGATGTGTTGCTTTGATGTCGATTTATATCACCAGCTTGGTGCGAAGAGAGGGACTTGAACCCTCACGTCCGTAAGAACACTAACACCTGAAGCTAGCGCGTCTACCAATTCCGCCACCTTCGCATTCGATGCTGTGCAATATAAATCATGTGGTTATTTGGTGCGAAGAGAGGGACTTGAACCCTCACGTCCGTAAGGACACTAACACCTGAAGCTAGCGCGTCTACCAATTCCGCCACCTTCGCTTACCAGATACGCTACCGGAGTAACGCTACCACGGAGGCGAATTCTAGAGATTTTGGCGGGTACGTCAATAGTTATTTCCTGGATTGGAGGCGTTTGCTGTAAAAAACGGCATATCAGCGCTTTTTATGGCCTTCGAACAACGTAATCAGCCAATCAATCAATACCCTGACACGCGGCGCGAGGAAACGACCAGGCGGATACATGATGTAGATCGGCATCGGCGGTGGTGGCGTATCTACCAACACTTCCACCAGTTCGCCGCTTTGCAACCAAGGGGAGATGATATAACGCGCCGCCTGGATCAGCCCCAAATTGGCACGGCAGGCACTGGTATAGGCATCGGCCCCGCTAACGCTCAATCTGCTTGGCAATTCGCGCAGCTCAAGGCGGCCATCACGGCAAAATTCCAGCGGGTAGTTGCGGTTATTCACCAAGGAGAAATAGCCCACCGCTCGATGGTGTTGCAGCTCGTCGATCGACTGCGGGGTACCAAACGCCTGTAAATAGCCAGGAGAGGCGCAGGTGAGCTGTGGTAGTTGGGCAATTCGTCGGGCTACCAGCGTATCGTCTTCGGTCTCCCAGGCCCGCAGCACGCAATCTACCCCCTCGCGCAGCAGATCGACATGGGTGTCGTTGGCCCCCAGCGCAATTTCTATTTCTGGATAGCGCTGATAGAACTCATCCAGCGCTGGGATGACGACTTCTCGCGCCAGCGAATGGGGCATATCGATCCGCACCTTACCGGTGGGTTGCAGCTTGTGGTGGCTGAACAGGGTATCTGCTTCTTCCAGGGCGTCCAGTAGATGCAGACAACGTTGGTAGTACAGCGTTCCCTCGGCGGTGACCTGTACCTGACGCGTGGTGCGCACCAATAATCTGACGCCAAGCCGTTGCTCAAGGCGTTTGAGCACGTTGCTTACCGTGGCTCGCGGCAGTTGCAATCGTTCGGCCGCACGGCTGAAGCTGCCTAGTTCCACGATCCGGGTAAAGATGCGCATAGCCTGAACCTGATCCATTTTGCCGCCCGCATTGTTGGTGATTTATGAACAGTGATGTGCAATCTGCATTATTTATCTTTGTGGCATAAACAACCAGACTTTGTTTCGACATCCATGTTCAATAAGGACCACACAATGCAACAGCGCAAATTAGGTACTAATGGCCCCCTCGTTTCTGCCCTGGGTTTAGGTTGCATGGGGATGAGCGATTTCTACTCCACGGGTTATGATGAGCAGGAAGCTATCGCCACGCTGCATCGGGCTCTGGAACTGGGGGTGACTCTACTGGACACTGCAGATATGTACGGCCCGCACACCAATGAACAACTGATAGGCAAGGCGATCAAAGGCAAACGTGACCAGGTATTTCTGGCCACCAAATTCGGTATTGTGCGCGATCCGGCCGATCCCACTGCGCGGGGCGTGAGCAGCAAACCGGACTATATCCGTCGCTCGGTCGAAGGCAGCTTGCAGCGGCTAGGGGTAGAAACCATCGATCTTTACTACCAGCACAGGGTCGATCCGACGGTACCGATCGAAGAGGTGGTTGGCACCCTGGCTGATCTGATCAAAGAGGGCAAGATCCGTCATATTGGCCTGAGTGAAACCTCCGTTGTAACGTTGGAACGCGCCCACCAGGTGCATCCGATCACCGCGTTGCAGACTGAATATTCCTTGTGGAGCAGGGACGCTGAGCAGGGGCAACTGGCCGCTTGCCAACGTTTGGGCATTGGTTTTGTCGCCTATAGCCCGCTTGGACGTGGCTTTCTGACCGGGGCGATCCAGAGTCTCGAGGACTTGGCGGCAGATGATTTCCGCCGCGATAATCCACGTTTTCAGGGGGAAAACTTTGCTCGCAATCTGGAACTAGTCACCAAGGTCAGTGAACTGGCCAGGCAGAAAGGCGTAACTCCGTCGCAACTGGCGTTGGCCTGGGTGATGGCGCAGGGGGAACATATTGTTCCAATTCCTGGTACCAAACGTCGGCGCTATCTGGAAGAAAACGTGGCAGCAGCGGAGATCACGCTGAGCGAGCAGGAATTGGCGGCGATCGAGGCGGTATTCCCTCTGGCAGGCGTGGCGGGGGCACGCTATACAACGGTGGGTATGGAGTTGATTAACGGCTGATGGCCTACCTTGGGGATAAATGTTCGTCAGGCGAGCAATCTCCCCTCACCCCAACCCTCTCCCGATGAACAAATCGGAGGCGTCAGGAACACTTGTGCGAGGGAGAGGGGGCGGGTACGGAGCCATGGTCAGGTACACAAGTTATTCAGTCGCGTGGCTGAATTTATAGGTAGGGTGCTGTAGTCAAATGGTGGCACGATCGATCCCCTCTCCCTGTGGGAGAGGGTTAGGGTGAGGGGCCTGTTACCTTTTCTTCTTCGCATCGCGTGGCTGGCGGGCTACGGTGGCTTTATACACCTTGAAGCGGCCATTTTGTGCCAACACTTCATGGCTGCCGAAGGTGGCATCCAGAATGTCCGGGTAAGGCAGGAAGGCGTTGGCGACGATGCGCAGTTGACCACCGATTGGCAGGTGTTTTAACGCCCCGCGGATCAGCGTTTCTGCGGCGGTCAGGCTGGTGGCCAGGCCGTCATGGAACGGTGGGTTGGAGATGATCAGGTCAAAGCGGCCGGTAATGTCGGAGTAGACGTTACTGACGATCACTTCCCCTTCAATGCCGTTGGCAGCCAGAGTTGCTCGGCTGGATTCCACCGCTGCGGCGTTGACGTCGCTGAGGGTCAGCTTCATTTTCGGCGACAGTTTAGACAGCACCGAAGCCATTACGCCAGCGCCACAACCCACGTCCAGCACTTTGCCTTTCATGTGTTTTTCCAGCGTGGAGAGCAGCAGTGAACTGCCGACGTCCAGGCCGTCACGGCTGAACACGCCAGGTAGCGTCTTCACTTCCAGATCGTGCAACTGATAGCTTTCCCACCAGTCGGCCAGATCAAACTGGGTCTGCACATCGATGCGGCCATGATACAACCCACAGCGGCGAGCGCTGTCGATCTTGGCAAGCGTGGCATGGCCTTCCAGCGTTTGTTCCGCGCTGCGTACGCCACTGCGGTTTTCACCGACGACAAAAATTTCTGCGCCAACCGGCAGCAGGGCCAGGATGTTGCACAGTTGGAACTGCGCTTCCTGCTTGCTCTTTGGCCAGTAATACACCAGCGTATCACACTCGGCGACGAAGGCAGGATCGACCGTCAGGCCGAACTGTGCATGCTCTCCCATCGTCCGGTTCAGTAACTGCCAGTGATGGTATTGCTGGGTATGGACACGCACATCCGCGGCCTCGAATTGGGCCGGCAGGGTATCCTGCAGATCGCCGGCAAACAGCACGCGGCGTTCCATAAATTCATCACTGTGGCGCAGCATGACTTCACTGGCGGGGGTTAATGCAGACATCAGTTTTCGGCTCCTCAAGATTTAGCCGGAGATTATAGAGCTTTGTGGCGAGATGTTCGACGGGTTTGTTGGCGCAGGCTGCCTGGGTTTGTTAGCATAGCGCGGCAATAGGGCAGGTAGGGTGCGTCACACACGGGGATCGGCATGGCATCAAAACGCGACTGGTTGTTACAACAGCTGGGGATTACGCAGTGGACATTACGCCGCCCTGGAGTGTTGCAGGGAGAGGTGGCGGTAAGCGTGCCCCCGAACGTGCGCCTGCTGGTGGTGGCGCAGGCATTGCCAGACCAGCACGACCCGTTGTTTTGTGACGTGCTGCGCAGCCTGGGGCTGACAGCGTCACAAACCTATGGCCTGACACCGGATCAGGTAGCGATGCTGCCGCAAGATACCGAGTGTAACAGTTGGCGGTTGGGCGTCACGGAGCCGCTAGCGGTGGCCGGCGCGCAGCTACATAGCCCGGCGCTGGCCGAGCTTTCTCAAGATGCGGGTGCGAAACGCGCACTCTGGCAGCAGATTTGTCATCATGAACAGCATTTCTACCCTGACAGCGGCCGATCTGGCCACAGCCTTCAAGATTGAACAAGCCAGCCATGCGTTTCCCTGGACGGAGGCGACGCTAACCAGCAATCAGGGCGAACGTTACCTTAACCTGAAATTGGCAACCGAAGGGCAAATGGCGGGTTTTGCCATTACCCAAATCGTGCTGGACGAAGCCACGCTGTTTAATATTGCTATTCATCCAAGCTGGCAGCGCCGGGGCTTTGGCCGCATGCTGCTGACTGCCGTGATCGAGCAATTGGAAGCGCGTGGAGTGGTCACTCTATGGCTGGAAGTACGAGCTTCCAACAGTGGTGCGATAGCGCTCTACGAAGACCTTGGCTTCAATGAAGTAACGGTACGCCGCAACTATTACCCTGCAGCCAGTGGCCGCGAAGACGCGATCGTTATGGCACTGCCGCTGGGATAGCGACTTACAGTCCTCCCTTTGTGCAGCCGGTTTGGCCTGCCATTATCTTATGCCGAAGAAACCATTGATTGTCACCGGTTGGTAAATCAGCGAAAATACTCGGCTACTATCTTTTTATTACCGCTTTGCCTGGCGCCGCGATCGGCGCGTTGTGATGATGAGCAGGGCGGACTAACCATAGAAACGTGAAAAACATGTCTCCTAGTGAATTCGCCCGCGAAGTTGCGAAAAGAAGAACTTTCGCCATTATCTCGCACCCCGATGCGGGTAAAACCACCATCACCGAGAAGGTGCTGTTATTCGGACACGCTATCCAGACCGCCGGTACGGTAAAGGGCCGTGGCTCCAGCCAGCACGCCAAATCCGACTGGATGGAGATGGAGAAACAACGTGGTATCTCGATCACCACCTCGGTGATGCAGTTCCCGTACCGCGACTGCCTGGTTAACCTGCTCGATACCCCGGGGCACGAAGACTTCTCCGAAGATACCTACCGTACCCTGACGGCGGTGGACTGCTGCCTGATGGTGATCGATGCCGCAAAAGGCGTTGAAGATCGTACCCGCAAGCTGATGGAAGTTACCCGCCTGCGTGATACGCCGATCCTGACCTTCATGAACAAACTTGACCGTGACATCCGCGATCCGATGGAAGTGATGGACGAAGTTGAGCGCGAACTGAAAATCGCCTGCTCGCCGATCACCTGGCCGATCGGCTGCGGCAAGCTGTTCAAAGGGGTTTACCATCTCTATAAAGATGAAACCTATCTGTACCAGACCGGTAAAGGCCACACCATTCAGGAAGTGCGCATCGTTAAAGGGTTGAACAACCCGGATCTCGATGCTGCCGTAGGCGAAGATCTGGCCGCCCAGCTGCGTGATGAGCTGGAACTGGTGCAAGGGGCTTCCCATGAGTTTGAGCAGGAAGCCTTCCTGGCAGGCGAATTGACCCCGGTGTTCTTCGGTACCGCTTTGGGTAACTTCGGTGTCGATCATATGCTTGATGGGCTGGTGGCCTGGGCGCCTGCGCCAATGCCACGTAAAACCGATACCCGTGAAGTGGTCGCCGCCGAAGAGAAATTCACCGGCTTCGTGTTCAAGATCCAGGCTAACATGGATCCTAAACACCGCGACCGTGTGGCGTTTATGCGCGTGGTGTCTGGCCGCTATGAGAAAGGCATGAAACTGCGCCAGGTTCGTACCGGCAAAGACGTGGTGATCTCCGATGCGCTGACCTTTATGGCCGGTGACCGCTCGCACGTTGAAGAAGCCTACCCAGGCGACATCATTGGCTTGCATAACCACGGCACCATTCAGATCGGCGACACCTTCACCCAGGGTGAGGATATGAAGTTCACCGGTATTCCGAACTTTGCGCCTGAACTGTTCCGCCGTATCCGCCTGCGCGATCCGCTCAAGCAGAAACAACTGCTGAAGGGGCTGGTCCAGCTGTCGGAAGAGGGCGCGGTGCAGGTATTCCGCCCAATCGCCAACAACGATCTGATCGTGGGTGCGGTGGGTGTACTGCAGTTTGACGTGGTGGTTGCCCGTCTGAAAAGCGAATACAACGTGGAAGCGCTGTATGAATCGGTTAACGTCTCCACAGCCCGTTGGGTCGAGTGCGACGACGTGAAGAAATTCGAAGAGTTCAAGCGTAAGAACGAGCTGAACCTGGCGCTGGACGGCGGCAACAACCTGTCGTATATCGCACCAACCATGGTTAACCTCAATCTGACTCAGGAACGTTACCCAGAAGTGGTGTTCCGCAAAACTCGCGAGCATTAATCTCGTCAACAGGGCGCTTCTAAGCGCCCTGTGTTTTCCTTCTTCAGCCCCCATCCTGCTAATTATTAAACCCTTCTCACTAATCATTTTGTCTAAACTGAACAAGATTTTCCGCGATCTGGCGGCAAATTTTCGCTGATGGTCTATATTTATCAGGGTGCATAGCGACATCTGAGCGTAAAATACTATTGTACCCACATATTTTAGAGAGTTATTCGGTAGTGTTGCCGATAGGAGACAGTCCTATCTTAGCAATATCAATAAGATAGTGATGTGGATCCCAAATCAACCGCTATATGTCTCCAATAGACGACAGTTTTACGCTTAATTGTTGCTCATTTGTTTTGTTGTTGTTGATTTTTAACGGCGTTTTTAACTTGGCACGGGCATTGCAGGTATGTTTACCGTAGAGCAATAGTCCGGTCGTGAACGTTTGATTGTATAGAGATCGTGAAGTATTCATTTGAGTTAGCCGCACTCTGGCGGCACCAGAGCCCACAGCAGTTTGGGGTTCTACAACAAGAAGGAAGAGATCGATGAAAAATACCAAGTTTGCACATTCGCTGATGGCAGTCGTTTTGGGTTCGGTACTGGTTAGTGGTTCGGCCTTGGCTGAAGAGACCATGATGAACAAAGCATCAGGCGTAGTTGATAGTACTGGTGCCAAAATCGATAGCTCCATGAAAAAAGTCGACAACTATATGGATGACAGCGGCATAACGGCTAAAGTTAAAAGTGCGTTGGTTGACGAGAAAGCCATTAAAAGCACCGACATCTCGGTGAAAACCGAAAAAGGTGTGGTGACGTTGAGCGGCTTTGTCGCCACTCAGGCTCAGGCTGAGCAAGCGGTTAGCGTTGCAGGCCGGGTGGAAGGGGTCAAATCCGTCAGCGATAAGCTGCACGTGAAAGATCAAGCGACCCAGTCGGTGAAATCCTATGCCGGTGACACCGCAACTACCAGCGAGCTGAAAGCTAAACTGCTGGCCGATGACATCGTGCCTTCACGCAACGTGAAAGTAGAAACCACCGATGGTGTGGTGCAGCTTTCCGGTGAGGTGAAAACCCAGGCACAGTCTGACCGTGCAGAAAGTATTGCCAAAGCCATTGATGGCGTGAAAAGCGTCAAGAACGATCTGGCGGTAAAACCTTAATCGTCAGTAACAGTAAGCGATAACTCCCAGGCTAACGCCTGGGATGCACTACCAGAAATAGAATAATCCGCAGTTTTAAGCCGCACCTTACAGGGGCGAGCCAAACGCGAAATTTTTATCACCATGGTAAGGAGAGGCTTATGTTTCGATGGGGCATTATATTTTTAGTGATTGCATTGATCGCCGCAGCACTGGGTTTTGGTTCGTTGGCAGGTACTGCTGCCTGGGCCGCCAAAGTGGTGTTCGTGGTAGGGATCATCTTGTTCCTGGTCAGCCTGTTTACCGGCCGTCGGCGCCCTTAGCGTCTCTCTAAACTGTAACAAAGCTTGATTCTTTTTCTCGGCGCCAGGAGGCAGGTCATGAATAGCGACATCATTGTTGGCCGTTGGAAACAGCTGAAAGGCCAGGTTTGGCAGGCATGGGCGGAGTTTTCCGGCAATGACGGCCTGTGGCTGACAGGGAGCAATGACTGCCTCTCTGGCGTATTACAAGAAGATTACGGAAGAGAGCAAGAAGAGGTATCCTCGGGAAAACGGCCACATTGAGGATACGGGGTTGGGATACAGAATACCCATCACGCTCGGTAATATAGAACCCCTGGCGTATAAACCATACCGGCCCGGTAAAATGGCGCTGGTGTGTGAGGGCGGCGGACAGCGCGGTATCTTTACCGCTGGCGTACTGGATGAATTCCAACGCGCACGCTTTAACCCATTTGATCTGATGATCGGCACCTCTGCCGGTGCGCAGAACCTCTCGGCATTTATTTGTGGCCAGATGGGCTACGCACGGCGGGTGATCACCCGTTACACCACTTCCGCCAATTTCTTTAACCCGCTACGCTTTGTGCGTGGTGGGCATCTTATCGATCTCGACTGGTTGCTGGATATCACTTCGCAACAGCTGCCGCTGGCGTTTGACGTGGCGGAACAACAGCTGGTCAATGGCCGTGAATTTTTGATGTGTGCCTGCCGCAGCGATGACTTTGCGCCGGTTTATTTGCCTGCGGTGCGGGATAACTGGTTACCGGCTATCAAGGCTTCCAGCGCTATCCCCGGTTTTTACCGCATGGGCGTAGAGCTGGACGGCGTCAGCTATCAGGATGGTGGCATCAGCGATGCCATCCCGGTGGAAGAGGCCTATCGCCGTGGGGCGGATACCATCGTGGTGATCCGCACCGTACCTTCACAGATGGTTTATACGCCGAAGTGGATGAAACGCATGGAGCAATGGCTGGGTGAAAGCAGCCTGCAGCAAATGGTGCGGGTGTTGCAGCATCATGAGCAGAGCTATTTGCGTATCCAGCAATTTATTGAAAAGCCGCCCGGCAAACTGCGTATCTTCGAAATATACCCGCCTAAGCCGCTGGCGAGCAATGCGCTCGGCAGCCGTTTGCCTGCGCTGAATCGCGACTATCATCTGGGCCGCCGTTGTGGGCGTTATTTCCTGGCGACGGTAGGCCACTGGCTGCTGGAGCAGGAAAAGATGGATGGTATGAAGGTGAAAAAGTCGCTCTCGCGTCGACTGATCCAGCCGGAAACCGTGCGGATGCCTTCGCCGATTATTACCGATGTGCTCAACCCGCAGGGCCATGCCGTGCAGCCTGAAGCGACACCAAAAATCATCCTGCCGGGTGACGGAGATGTGCTGTGAGTTACGCCTTTACTGATACCCATTGCCACTTTGATTTCCCACCTTTTTGCGAGGATGAGCAGACGAGCCTGGCATTGGCCGCGCAAGCCGGGGTGCAGCAAATTATTGTGCCAGCGGTCACGGCCGATCGCTTTGTGCGTATTCTCAAACTGGCGCGTGAACATACTCCGCTGTTTGCCGCGCTGGGGTTACACCCGCTGTATATCGCCCAGCACCATGATGAGCAGCTTCAACAGTTGGCAAGTTTCCTGGCAAGCAAGCCGCATAAGCTGGTGGCTGTAGGGGAGATTGGGTTGGATCTGTATATGGCCGAACCGCAGTTCGAACGCCAACAGGGGCTGCTCAAAGCACAGCTAAAGCTGGCAAAGCAGTATGATTTGCCGGTGATCCTGCACTCTCGCCGTAGCCACGATCAGTTAGCTGCCGCATTGCGTCGTACCGAGGTACCGCGCCGTGGCGTAGTGCATGGCTTTGCTGGCAGTCTGGCTCAGGCGCAGGCCTTTATTCGCCTGGGATATTACATTGGCGTTGGCGGCACGATCAGCTACGAGCGGGCGCAGAAAACCCGTCAGGTGATGGCGCAGTTGCCGTTGACCTCGCTGTTGCTGGAAACCGATGCACCGGACATGCCGTTGGCGGGTTATCAAGGGCAGCCGAACCGGCCTGAACGGGCTGCGGAGGTGTTTCAGGTGCTTTGCCAACTACGGCCTGAATCTGCCGACGAGATTGCCGAACAGCTACAACAAAATAGCCAATCCCTGTTTGCATTAGGGCCGCACCTCTCACTTTAAATGTGACTTGAATCACATTGTGTGATTTTCAGTTGCTTCCACTTGTATATATTTGTGACATAAAACGAGTCTCATCCCGCCGCGCTCAGTATAATTGCGTCCCATTATCGCCCTTGGGCAACCCGTTTCATCCAGCGGGCCGGGGGCATTTCTTCTTCGCAACAGGGACATACTCGTATGCAACTCTTCATGAGCCTGGTCGGTATGGTGGTCTTGATCGCCATTGCGGTGCTGCTTTCCAGCAACCGGCGCGCTATTAAACTGCGTACCGTACTCGGCGCGTTTATCATCCAGATTGGCATTGGCGCGCTGGTGCTCTATGTCCCGATCGGACGCCGTATTCTTGGTGGCATGTCGGAAGGGGTGGCAAACGTCATCGCTTACGGTAACGAGGGCATCTCTTTCATCTTTGGTGGCCTGGTTTCCGACAAAATGTTTGAAGTGTTCGGCGGTGGCGGCTTCGTGTTCGCCCTGCGTGTGTTACCGGTGATTGTGTTCTTCTCCTCGCTGATTGCGGTGCTCTATTACCTGGGCATCATGCAGGTGGTGATCAAGCTCTTAGGCGGTGGTTTGCATAAGCTGTTGGGTACCTCGCGGACCGAATCGCTGTCAGCCACGGCCAATATTTTTGTGGGGCAGACCGAAGCGCCGCTGGTGGTGCGCCCTTATATCGCCACCATGACCCAGTCGGAGTTGTTTGCCGTAATGTGCGGCGGCCTGGCTTCGGTAGCCGGTTCCGTGCTGGCGGGCTATGCCCAGATGGGCGTACCGTTGGAATACCTGATTGCCGCTTCCTTTATGGCCGCACCGGGTGGGTTGCTGTTTGCCAAACTGATGGTGCCGGAAACCGAAAATACCCAAGACCGAGCCGATGCGATGAAGCTGATCGCCGAAGACGAGCGCCCGGCAAACGTCATCGATGCCGCTGCCTCGGGTGCGGCATCTGGTATGCAGTTGGCGCTGAACGTGGGGGCGATGTTGTTGGCATTTATCGCTCTGATCGCGCTGCTTAACGGTATTCTTGGCGGTATTGGTGGCTGGTTCGATTTCCCACAGCTGTCACTGGAACTGATCCTGGGCTGGGTGTTCTCGCCGATCGCCTTCCTGATTGGTGTGCCTTGGAGTGAAGCGATGGTCGCGGGGTCGTTTATCGGCCAGAAGGTGATCGTTAACGAATTCGTGGCCTACATGAACTTTGGTGCTTACCTGCGCCCGGATGACGTGGTGGCCGCTGAGGGGCTACAGGTACTGTCACAGCACACCAAGGCGATCATCTCCTTTGCGCTGTGCGGGTTTGCCAACCTGTCTTCCGTAGCGATCCTGCTGGGGGGTTTAGGCAGCATGGCACCCGGTCGTCGTCACGACATTGCCCGCTTCGGGTTGAAAGCGGTGGCAGCCGGTACCTTATCCAACCTGATGAGTGCCACCATCGCCGGATTCTTCCTGGCGTTGTAAGCTATACTTGGTATCAACAATCAGGCTCCTGAAGGGGCCTGGTTGCCTGCCAAAAGGGCATTCGCCTGATGACCGCCGTCTCTTTAGTGAATTTGTGAACAATATCGCGTTATTTTGTGATGATCTTCACATATAATTCAGTCCTGTTACAGTGCTATCCTGTGTAGTGTGAATCAGAACACAAATATGCCAGAGTGATCGTGTTCAAATGGCGATTGCTGGCTATGCGAAAATCGAAGGGCTATGTGCGGTGAGAAGGATCTCAGTTGCTGGCGTGGGAAGACTATCCCACGCGCTATCTTCAAGGAACCAAGTCCGCTCGCCAACATCAGAATGCTCAGTTGGAGAGTTTTATGACCGAATTAACCGCAGCAGCGCAACGCGCGCTGAACCTGATGGATTTAACCACGCTGAACGAAGATGACACCGACGAGAAAGTGATCGCGTTGTGTCGTCAGGCGAACAGCCCGGCAGGCCATACTGCCGCCATCTGTATCTATCCGCGTTTTATCCCGATTGCCCGCAAAACGCTGCGTGAGCAGGGTACTCCAGATATCCGTATCGCCACCGTCACCAACTTCCCGCATGGCAATGATGATATCGACATCGCCCTGGCGGAAACCCGTGCGGCTATCGCCTACGGTGCCGATGAGGTTGACGTGGTATTCCCTTATCGTGCCCTGATGGCCGGTAACGAGGAAGTCGGGTTTGAGCTGGTCAAACAGTGCAAGCAAGCCTGCGCTGCTGCCAACGTGCTGCTGAAAGTGATCGTCGAAACCGGTGAGCTGAAGCAGGCGGAACTGATCCGCAAAGCCTCCGAGATCTCCATCAAGGCCGGGGCTGATTTTATCAAGACCTCTACCGGTAAAGTGCCGGTCAACGCCACGCTGGAAAGCGCTGAGCTGATGATGACCGTGATCCGTGATATGGGCGTAGGCAAAACCGTTGGCTTCAAGCCAGCCGGTGGCGTGCGTACCGCAGAAGATGCTCAACAGTATCTGCAACTTGCCGGGCGTCTGCTGGGAGAAGACTGGGCCGATGCGCGCCACTTCCGCTTTGGTGCGTCGAGCCTGTTAGCCAGCCTGCTGACCACGCTGGGGCATAGCACCCAAGCCGCTGGCAACGGTTACTGATTTTCTCTCACGTCTTGTTGCGTTGGGGCTGCCAAGCGGCCCCGTTAACGCAGCGCGCAGGCGTATCGAATGACTCTATTTAGCTAAAACAGGGGGCTACTTTGTTCTTGGCACAAGAAATAATCCGTAAAAAACGTGACGGGCAACCGTTGAGCGAAGCCGAGATCCGCTTCTTCATTAACGGCATTCGCGATAACGTGGTGTCAGAAGGACAGATTGCCGCGCTGGCGATGACCATCTATTTCCACGACATGACCATGCCAGAGCGCGTGGCGCTGACCATGGCAATGCGTGATTCCGGCACGGTGTTGGACTGGAAAAGCCTGTCGCTGAACGGCCCGATTGTGGATAAACACTCCACCGGCGGTGTGGGCGATGTGACTTCGCTGATGCTTGGCCCGATGGTGGCAGCCTGTGGCGGCTACGTGCCAATGATTTCAGGCCGTGGTCTGGGTCATACCGGCGGTACGCTGGACAAGCTGGAAGCGATCCCTGGCTTTGATATTTTCCCGGACGACAACGCGTTCCGTAAGATCATCAAAGACGTTGGCGTGGCGATTATCGGCCAGACCAGCTCACTGGCTCCGGCAGACAAGCGTTTCTACGCGACGCGTGATATCACTGCTACCGTCGACTCCATTCCGCTGATCACCGGTTCTATTCTGGCGAAAAAACTGGCCGAAGGGCTGGATGCGCTGGTTATGGACGTGAAAGTTGGCAGCGGTGCTTTCATGCCGACCTATCAGCTTTCTGACGATCTGGCGCAGGCGATTGTGGGCGTTGCCAACGGAGCCGGTTGCAAGACGACCGCGCTGCTGACCGATATGAATCAGGTGCTGGCTTCCAGCGCCGGTAATGCGGTTGAAGTGCGTGAAGCGGTACGCTTCCTGACCGGGGAATATCGCAATCCGCGTCTGCTGGAAGTGACCATGGCGTTGAGCGTGGAAATGCTGCTGTCTGGCGGCCTGGCCACCGACGATGCTGACGCGCGCGCCAAACTGCAGGCGGTGCTGGATAACGGCAAAGCGGCGGAAATCTTTGGCCGCATGGTGGCGGCACAGAAAGGCCCAAGCGATTTTATCGAGCGTTACGACAGTTATCTGCCAGCCGCGACGTTAACCAAGCCGGTTTATGCCGAGAAACCAGGTATCATTACCGCGATGGATACCCGTGCACTGGGTATGGCGGTGGTGTCACTGGGCGGTGGCCGCCGTCGCGCGACCGACAGCATCGACTACAGCGTGGGCCTGACCGATGTGGCTCGCTTGGGCGACACTGTCGATACCCAGCGTCCATTGGCGGTGATCCATGCCAACGACGAAGAGAGCTGGCAGCAGGCGGCAGATGCGGTACGCAGCGCGATGGTTCTGGGCGACAAAGCGCCAGAAGTCACGCCGGTGGTCTACAAACGCATCACCGAATAACCTCTGTCTAAAGAATCAGGAGTGGCAGCGGCCTTTTCGCTGTCGCCCTCAGCGTGAATACGCAGGAGAGTATGATGAAACGTACATTTATTATGGTATTAGACTCATTCGGCATTGGCGCGAGTGAAGATGCCAAAAGCTTTGGCGATGAAGGCTCCGATACCCTTGGCCATATTGCTGCTGCCTGTGCACGTGGCGAAGCCAACGTGGGCCGTAGCGGCCCGCTGACCCTGCCAAACCTGAGCCGTCTGGGCTTGGGCAAAGCGGCGGAAGAATCGACCGGCAAGTTCCCGGAAGGGTTGGATAAAGACGCTGAAATCATCGGTGCTTACGGCCATGCCAGCGAGCTTTCCTCCGGTAAAGATACGCCATCAGGCCACTGGGAAATTGCCGGTGTGCCAGTCTTGTTCGACTGGGGCTACTTCTCTGACGAGCACAACAGCTTCCCGCAGGAACTGCTGGACAAGCTGGTGGCGCGTGCCAACCTGCCGGGTTACCTCGGGAACTGCCATTCATCCGGTACCGTGATCCTGGATCAACTGGGCGAAGAGCATATGAAAACCGGCAAGCCGATTTTCTACACCTCAGCGGACTCGGTGTTCCAGATTGCCTGCCATGAAGAAACTTTCGGCCTGGATCGCCTGTACGAGCTGTGTGAGATCGCTCGTGAAGAGTTGACCGAAGGTGGCTACAACATCGGCCGTGTGATTGCCCGTCCGTTCCTGGGGAATAAGCCGAGTGAGTTCCAGCGTACCGGTAACCGTCACGATCTGGCCGTGGAACCCCCAGCTCCGACCGTGCTGAAAAAGCTGGTTGATGAGAAGGGCGGCGAAGTGGTTTCCATCGGGAAGATTGCCGATATCTATGCCAACGTGGGGATCACCAAGAAGGTGAAAGCTACCGGGATCGACGCCCTGTTCGACGCCACTTTGGTCGAGATGGAAAAAGCCGGTGACAACACCATAGTGTTCACCAACTTTGTTGATTTCGACTCCTCCTACGGCCACCGCCGTGACGTAGCAGGTTATGCAGCCGCGCTGGAGCTGTTCGACCGTCGCCTGCCAGAGCTGCTGAAGCTGGTGAAAGGGGATGACATCATCATCTTCACCGCTGACCACGGCTGCGACCCGACCTGGCCAGGCACCGACCACACCCGTGAGCATATCCCGGTTCTGGTCTATGGCCCGAAAGTCAAACCAGGCTCGCTGGGGCATCGCGAAACCTTCGCCGACATCGGCCAGACCGTCGCCAGCTATTTTGGCGTGTCACCGATGGATTACGGCAAATCCATGCTTTAATACCGCTTTTAATGACGCTGGCCTTCACGCCAGCGTCTTTATTTCAATGAATTGAGGGAAGTGATTATGGCAACGCCACATATTAACGCTGAGATGGGTGATTTCGCTGACGTAGTGCTGATGCCGGGGGATCCGCTGCGGGCAAAATACATCGCAGAAACCTTCCTGGAAGGCGCGGTGGAAGTGAACAACGTGCGTGGCATGTTGGGTTTCACCGGCACTTATAAAGGTCGTAAAATCTCGGTAATGGGCCACGGCATGGGCATCCCATCCTGCTCTATCTATGCGCGTGAACTGATTGCCGAGTTTGGCGTGAAGAAAATCATCCGTGTCGGCTCTTGTGGCGCGGTGCGTGATGACGTCAAACTGCGTGATGTGGTGATCGGCATGGGGGCTTGCACCGATTCCCAGGTTAACCGTATGCGCTTCAAAGGCCACGACTATGCGGCCATTGCGGATTTTGACATGGTGCGTAATGCGGTAGACGCTGCGGCTGCTCAGGGCATCCCTGCACGCGTGGGTAACATTTTCTCCGCCGATCTGTTCTACACGCCAGATCCGGATATGTTCCAGGTGATGAAGAAGTACGGCATCCTGGGCGTAGAGATGGAAGCGGCAGGCATCTACGGCGTGGCCGCAGAGCTGTATGAAGAGTTCGGTAGCACGGCGTTGACCATCTGCACCGTTTCCGACCATATCCTGCGTCATGAGCAGACCACCGCTGCCGAGCGTCAGACCACCTTTAACGAGATGATCGTTATCGCGCTGGAATCTGTCCTGCTGGGCGACAAAGCGTAATGACCTCGCGGGCGCAGCACGCTGCGCCCCATTTTATCTATTCATTTTGCCGTAAAATAATACAAATATTTGTTATTTTTCAGATTGTTACTGCTTTTGTATTCTATTCACCAGCCGACTCGCTACGTTGCCAATTCATGGGGCATCTGAACGGGCGCAGCATGCAACGCCTCTACGCTCGAGCATGAGATTCAGCAACATTGCCACTTTGGCATCAATCTCAGAATACCATCAGCTTTTCTTCGTTTCTTCCTGCTCTGCTGGTTTCTCGTCATCACCATCGTCTACCGTATTACCTTCTGCCAGCGGCGTGTTGGCGGTTAGCAGGTACGGCGACTGCTGCCAGCGGCTGCGGCGGCCTTGCAGCAGGGTACGGGCCAGAATAATGCCGATGGCCAGCGCCAGCAGGATCATCAGGCGCAGCAGGTTGGTGGTGTTATCCACCTGTTTGGATTCGGTGGCCAGCACGTGGGTATCCAGCGTCACGCGGATAAAGCCCAGTGGGCCATCTTTGCCCTGGATTGACTCGACGAGCTGGTGGTTAAAGTAGCTGCCCGCGCGTTTGCCATCCAGTGCGAGGCGATCGCGCACGCTAATCTGCTCGCCGGAGTGGGCGATCAGGGTGCCGTCCAACTGGTAGACGCTGGCGTCCAGAATACGGCTGTGATCGGTCAACTGCGTGAGAATGCGCTCAACCTGCTGGTTGTCTATGTCGCTATCGCCATCCATCAGCGGAGTCAGGCTAAAAGCCACCTGCTTGGTCAAGGTTTGTGCCAATTCTTCGACCTGTTCCGATCGCGCCATTTGGTGGCTCAGGCTAAAATAGGAGGCACCTTGCATCAACAGCACCAGCAACGCCAGGCAAATCAGGATAATAGCGGTGCGATGCAGGCGGAATTTCAGTTTAGCTTTAGCCATTAGGCTTCCTTTAGGGCGGTCATCCGGGAGTCACGATTGACCACCTGGCTGTGCGGAACCGAGATGTACCAATACCGCGAGCGCATGGATGCGCTAGAGCGGCCAACTAGAGATTCATAGGGTAATATGTTGCCAGAAGCAATGGCGATAGGATAGCTTGATGCGTCGTTTTATCATGCAGTGTTATTCAGGAGTTAAGGATGCCAAATAGTCTGACCTATTGCGATCTCCCCGCCGAGATCTCTCAATGGCCGGGGTTGCCCCTTTCGTTGAGCGGTGACGAAGTCATGCCGCTGGATTATCGGGCGGGCCACACCGGTTGGCTACTATATGGCAGAGAACTGGATAAAGAGCGTATTACTCAGTTCCAGCGTAAGCTGGGGGCCGCGATGGTGATCGTGACGGCCTGGGCGGTGGAAGATTATCAGGTGGTACGCCTGGCGGGCACGCTAACTGCGCGCGCCAAACTGTTGGCGAACGAAAGCGGGCTAGACGTTGCCCCACTGGGCAAAATTCCTAACCTGCGCAAGCCGGGCCTGTTGGTGATGGATATGGACTCAACGGCGATCCAGATTGAGTGCATCGACGAAATCGCCAAGTTGGCCGGAGTGGGCGAGCAGGTCAGTGAAGTGACCGAACGCGCGATGCGCGGCGAACTCGATTTCACCGCCAGCCTGCGCCAACGCGTGGGGACGCTGAAAGGGGCCGATGCCAATATCCTCAAACAGGTGCGTGACGACTTGCCGTTGATGCCTGGGTTGACCAGTCTTGTGCGCAAGCTGCAGGCGCTGGACTGGCATGTCGCTATTGCTTCCGGCGGCTTTACCTATTATGCCGAGTACCTGCGTGACAAGCTCAAGCTGGTGGCCGTGGCAGCCAATGAGCTGGAGATCCGCGACGGTAAGCTGACCGGCGAGGTGCTGGGGCCGATCGTGGATGCGCAATTCAAGGCCGATACTCTGGTGGCGCTGGCAGAGAAGCTGGGGATCCCACCGCAGCAAACCGTAGCGATCGGCGACGGTGCCAACGATTTGAAAATGATGCAGGTGGCCGGGCTGGGTATTGCCTATCACGCGAAGCCTAAGGTCTATGAGAAGGCGCAGGTCTCGATCCGCCATGCCGATCTGCTGGGAGTGCTCTGTGTGCTCTGCGGCAGTTTGAAACACGATGTGAGGTAAGCTGTGGCAAAAGCAGTAAAACGGGCATTTGTCTGTAATGAATGCGGCGCTGATTATCCGCGCTGGCAGGGGCAATGCAGTGCCTGTCAGGCCTGGAACACCATTACAGAAGTGCGTCTGGCTTCAGTCTCCTCTTCCGCTGCCCGTAGCGAGCGTTTAAGCGGCTATGCGGGCGATGCCGGTATCAGCAAGGTGCAGAAGCTTTCGGACATCAGTTTGCAAGAGCTGCCGCGTTTCTCTACCGGCTTTCTGGAATTTGACCGCGTACTGGGCGGCGGTGTGGTGCCGGGCAGTGCGATCCTGATCGGCGGTAACCCCGGCGCGGGGAAAAGTACGCTGCTGTTGCAGGTGCTGTGCAAACTCGCCGAGCAGATGAAAACCCTGTACGTCACAGGTGAAGAGTCGCTGCAACAGGTCGCGATGCGTGCCCATCGGCTTGGATTGCCCACCGGCGGCCTGAACATGCTGTCGGAAACCAGCATCGAGCAGATCTGCCTGATCGCCGAGCAGGAGCAGCCGCGGCTGATGGTGATCGACTCGATCCAGGTCATGCATATGGCGGATATCCAGTCATCGCCAGGCAGCGTGGCACAGGTGCGCGAAACGGCGGCCTATCTCACCCGCTTTGCCAAAACTCGCGGCGTGGCGATCGTAATGGTTGGCCACGTCACCAAAGATGGCTCACTGGCCGGGCCGAAAGTCCTCGAACACTGTATCGACTGTTCCGTGTTGCTGGATGGCGATGCCGATTCCCGGTTCCGTACGCTGCGCAGCCATAAAAACCGTTTTGGTGCGGTCAACGAGCTGGGAGTGTTCGCCATGACCGAGCAGGGGTTGCGTGAGGTGAGCAACCCTTCCGCGATCTTCCTCAGCCGGGGTGATGAAGTGACTTCCGGCAGTTCGGTGATGGTAGTTTGGGAAGGCACCCGACCGCTACTGGTTGAGATCCAGGCGCTGGTCGATCATTCGATGATGTCTAACCCACGCCGCGTTGCCGTAGGCCTGGAACAGAATCGTTTGGCGATCCTGCTGGCGGTGCTGCATCGTCACGGTGGTTTGCAGATGTCCGACCAAGACGTTTTTGTCAACGTGGTAGGCGGCGTCAAGGTTAGCGAAACCAGTGCCGATCTGGCGTTGCTGCTGGCGTTGGTCTCCAGCCTGCGCGACCGGCCATTGCCTAACGATCTGGTGGTGTTTGGCGAAGTGGGCCTTGCAGGGGAGATCCGCCCGGTGCCTAGCGGCCAGGAGCGTATTTCTGAAGCGGCCAAACACGGTTTCAAGCGGGCGATCGTGCCACATGCCAACGTGCCGAAGAAACCACCGGCCAATATGCAGGTGTTCGGCGTCAAGAAGCTGGCGGATGCGCTGGACGTACTGGAACAGTTTTATTAATTGCCGCCCGCTGCGCGGAATATGCTATTTTGTTTAGCATAATAAACGGGAGGGTTTATGCGGCAGTTCGATTACCTCAAGGCAGCGATTAAGCAACAGGGATGTACCTTACAGCAGGTAGCTGATGCCAGTAGCATGACCAAGGGCTACCTCAGCCAGCTGTTGAACGACAAAATCAAAAGCCCGAGCGCGCAGAAGCTGGAAGCCCTGCACCGTTTCCTGGGGCTGGAATTCCCACGCCGTGAGAAGAAAGTCGGCGTGGTGTTTGGTAAATTTTACCCGCTGCATACCGGCCATATCTATCTGATCCAGCGTGCCTGTAGCCAGGTTGACGAGCTGCATGTGATCCTGTGCCACGATGAGCCGCGCGATCTGTTGCTGTTCGAGAACAGCTCTATGTCACAGCAGCCGACGGTCAGCGATCGTCTGCGCTGGCTGTTACAGACCTTTAAATACCAGAAAAATATCCATATTCACTCTTTCGACGAAAAGGGCATTGAACCTTACCCGCACGGCTGGGACGTGTGGAGCAACGGCGTGAAGAGTTTTATGGAGCAAAAGGGCATCGTCCCGAGCTATATCTATTCCAGCGAAGAACTTGATGCTCCCCGTTACCGCGAACATTTGGGGATTGAAACCATCCTGGTTGATCCTGAGCGTTCCTTTATGAATATCAGCGGCAGCCAGATCCGTCAGGATCCGTTCCGCTATTGGGACTACATCCCCACTGAAGTGAAGCCGTTCTTTGTTCGTACGGTGGCGATCCTGGGCGGTGAATCCAGCGGTAAGTCAACGCTGGTCAACAAGCTGGCGAACATCTTCAACACCACCAGCGCCTGGGAATATGGCCGTGACTACGTCTTCTCCCACCTTGGGGGTGACGAGATGGCGTTGCAGTATTCCGATTATGACAAGATCGCGCTTGGACAGGCCCAGTACGTGGATTTTGCGGTGAAATACGCCAATAAAGTGGCGTTTATCGACACCGACTTTGTCACCACGCAGGCGTTCTGTAAAAAGTATGAAGGGCGGGAGCATCCGTTCGTTCAAGCGTTGATCGACGAATACCGTTTCGATCTGGTGATCCTGCTGGAGAATAATACCCCTTGGGTGGCCGACGGATTGCGCAGCTTGGGTAGCCCGGTCGATCGCAAGGCGTTTCAGTATTTATTGGAAGAGATGCTGCACGCCAATAACATCGAATATGCGCACGTAGAGTCGAGCGATTACGAGGAACGCTTCTTGCGCTGTGTCGAGCTGGTGCAGCAACTGCTGGCGGCGGATGCCAGCCGCTTGGTGAAGTTTTAGGGACGTTTTAGGCGGGTAAATGTCGGTGTAGTGGCGATGTAGTGCCCCTCACCCTAACCCTCTCCCACAGGGAGAGGGAACCGATCGAGTGTGTTTGAAATTGTCGTGGCTCACCTTGGATTAGTGGACCGATCGAGTGTGTTTGAAATTGTCGTGACTCACCTTGGATGAGGGCACCGATCGAGTGTGTTTGAAATTGTCGTGGCTCACCTTGGATTAGTGGACCGATCGAGTGTGTTTGAAATTGTCGTGACTCACCTTGGATTAGGGGACCGATCGAGTGTATCTGAAATTGTCGTGACTCACCTTTGATGGGGAGGCGATCGAGTTTGCCAAGATGTTCTCTTCACTTCCAAACGAGCAGAGGCTATCAGCTCCCTCTCCCTGTGGGAGAGGGTTGGGGTGAGGGGGCCATAGCAAGTTATTGATACCTGACACATCGATAACCCCACTAACTTAGTAAGTTATCACCAACTTACCTTGCATATGCCCATCCAACAGCTTGGCATGCGCGGCGGTCAATGTATCCACCGTCAGCCCCTGTAGCGTTTCGCTCAGCGTGGTGGTCAATTTACCCTCATCGAGCAATTGCGCCACCTGTTTGAGGATCTCCCCTTGCTGGGCAATATCCGGCGTGGTGAACATGCTGCGGGTGAACATGAATTCCCAATGCAGCGCTGCGCTTTTCAGCTTCAACGCGTTTTGATCCAGCGGTTGGCTGTTTTCGACGATAGTGCAGATATGGCCGAGCGGGGCGATCAGATCGCTGATGGCTTGCCAGTGGCCGTCGGTATCGTTCAAGCACAGGATATAATCCACGCTCTCAATCCCTTCTTTAGCCAGGTTGCCTTTCAGGTCGCGGTAATCCACCACCAGTTCAGCACCCCGTTCGCGGCACCATGCAGCTGATTCCGGGCGAGAGGCCGTAGCGATGACTTTCACCTTGCTACGCTGTGCCGCCAGGGGGATCGCCAGCGAGCCCACGCCACCGGCACCGCCGATGATCAACAGCGTTTTACCGGCAGCCGCATGCTGAATATTCAGGTGTTCAAACAGGGCTTCCCACGCGGTGAGCGCGGTCAGCGGCATCGCGGCGGCTTGTGCCCAGTCCAGGCTGGCCGGTTTATGTGCCACGATACGTGAGTCAATCAGCTGATGGGTGCTGTTGCTGCCTGGACGGGTAATATCCCCGGCATACCATACCTCATCGCCGGGTTTGAACCCGCTGACGCTGCTGCCCACTTCGAGCACCACGCCGCTGGCATCCCAGCCGAGAATACGTGGCTGCTGCAAACCATTCTTTTGCAGGCCAGCATGAACCTTGGTATCGACCGGGTTAACGGAAACGGCTTTCACTTCCACCAGCAGATCGTATTGACCCGGTGCGGGTTTTTCTGGAGCGATCTCGATAAAAACGGCTGGATTTTTCGGATCGACGGCAATGGCTTTGATTAACATAATTGTGCTCCTTCGCATGAATAGTCCCAGTGTAGACCCTGAGGAGTAGAGTGATAAGATGGACAATAACTAACTAAGTGTTCGTCTGAGGTGAACAATTATGTTCAAGCAGTTGCAGGATATGGCGTTGTTTGCGCTGGTGGCAGAGTGCGGCAGTTTTACTGCGGCAGCCAAACGGGCCGGGCTGCCTAAATCCAGCGTCAGCCAGCGTGTCAGCCAGTTGGAACAAAAGCTCGGTCTGCGCTTGCTCAACCGCACCACCCGGCAGTTAAATTTGACCTTTGCCGGTGAGCGCTATCTTGAACATTGCCAGGAGATGCTCTCTGCTGCCGAACGGGCCGATCTGGCCTTGCAGCGCTTACGCGATAACCCCAGTGGCCGTCTACGCATCTCCACGCCTGCCGGGCTGGGGGCGACGTTGCTTCCGCGTCTGGCGGCAGATTTCCAGCGCCAATATCCGGATGTCTCGTTGGAAGTGTCAGTGTCAGATGCCATGGTGGATATGGTGCAGGAGGGGTTTGATGCGGCATTGCGTACCGGCAGACCGCAGGATTCCTCGTTGATTGGCCGCCGTCTGGGGCATGCTCCCCGTTATTTGTTGGCTGCACCGGACTATCTGGCCCAACACCCGCCATTGCTGCATCCGCAGCAGTTGCAGCAGCATCTTTGCATCGCTCACCGCGCCTGGCCTGCCTGGATATTGCGCCGGGGTGAAGAGTACTACCGTTGGCAATTGCCGCTGCGGCATACCACCGATAATCTGTTATATGCGCGCGAATGTGCCATTTTGGGGGCGGGTATTACGCTGTTGCCCGCTTTTCTCAGCCGTGAGGTGGTCGCGCAAAAGCAATTGGTGGAAGTGTTGCCACAGTGGCAAGCCGAAGGCAATGAACTGTATCTGGTTTATCCGAGCCGTAAGCTTAATTCCCCGGCTCTGGCCTGTTTTATCGATGTGGTGATCCAGCATCCGGTCTTTGTGGATTATGCGCAGGCACTGGATTGGGGATAACAAAAAGCCCGCAAAATGCGGGCTTGAGAGCATAGATAGCCAACCGGATGTTACTTGGTGACTTTCTTGTACTTGATACGGCGAGGTTCCAGCGCATCGGCACCCAGAGTACGCTTTTTGTACTCTTCGTATTCGGTAAAGTTACCTTCGAAGAACTCCACCTTGCCTTCATCCTGATAGTCCAGAATGTGGGTGGCAATACGGTCAAGGAACCAACGGTCGTGCGAGATCACCATCGCACAGCCCGGGAACTCCAGCAGGGCGTTTTCTAACGCGCGCAGGGTTTCGATATCCAGGTCGTTGGTTGGTTCGTCGAGCAGCAGTACGTTGCCGCCAACCTGCAGCAGCTTGGCCAGATGCAGACGACCACGCTCACCGCCGGACAGTTCGCCCACGCGTTTGCCCTGATCGACGCCTTTGAAGTTAAAGCGGCCAACGTAGGCACGGCTTGGCATTTCGGTGTTGCCCACGCGCATAATGTCCTGGCCGCCGGAAACTTCTTCCCACACGGTTTTGGAGTTATCCATGCTGTCGCGGAACTGATCGACCGAAGCCAGCTTGACGGTATCACCCAGCACGATGCTGCCGGAGTCAGGCTGTTCCTGGCCGGACATCATGCGGAACAGCGTGGATTTACCCGCGCCGTTCGGGCCGATGATGCCGACGATGGCACCCTTAGGTACCGCGAAGGTGAGATCTTCGATCAGCAGGCGGTCGCCGTAGGATTTACGCAGATTGTTAACTTCAACCACTTTATCGCCCAGGCGTGCGCCAGGTGGGATAAACAGTTCGTTGGTTTCGTTACGTTTCTGGTATTCAGTGCTGTTAAGCTCTTCAAAGCGTGCCAGACGGGCTTTGCCCTTAGACTGGCGGCCTTTGGCCCCCTGACGTACCCACTCCAGCTCTTTCTCGATCGACTTGCGGCGAGCGGCTTCGGTTGAGGCTTCTTGCGCCAGACGAGCGTCTTTCTGCTCCAGCCAGGAAGAGTAGTTACCTTCCCACGGAATGCCTTCGCCACGGTCCAGCTCCAGGATCCAGCCAGCCACGTTATCGAGGAAGTAACGGTCGTGGGTGATCGCCACCACGGTGCCTTCGAAGTCGTGCAGGAAGCGTTCCAGCCAGGCCACGGATTCGGCATCCAGGTGGTTGGTCGGTTCGTCCAGCAGCAGCATGTCTGGCTTTTCCAGCAGCAGGCGACACAGCGCTACGCGGCGGCGCTCACCACCGGACAGGTTGGCGATTTTTGCGTCCCACTCCGGCAGGCGCAGTGCATCGGCGGCGCGCTCAAGCTGGGTGTTGAGGTTGTGACCATCGTGAGCCTGAATGATCTCTTCCAGGCGGCCTTGTTCAGCGGCCAGCTTGTCGAAGTCGGCCCCTTCTTCAGCGTACAGTGCGTACACTTCATCGAGGCGCTTGAGGGCACCGACCACTTCTGCCATCGCTTCTTCAACCGATTCGCGAACGCTGTGCTCCATATTGAGCTGCGGTTCCTGCGGCAGGTAGCCGATCTTGATGCCCGGCTGCGGGCGAGCTTCCCCTTCGATATCGGTATCGATGCCGGCCATAATGCGCAGCAGGGTAGACTTACCGGAACCGTTCAGGCCCAGTACGCCAATTTTGGCCCCAGGGAAGAAACTCAGGGAAATGTTTTTCAGAATATGACGCTTCGGCGGAACCACTTTGCCGACGCGGTGCATGGTATAGACGTATTGAGCCACGTTGCTCCGAGCCTCTCTATCAGTTTTTATAGGATGTCTGGCGGCCTGAGTGTAGCCCGTTTCAGCACCGGTTCCCAGATCCCCTATGACGATCGCCAAGTATAACCGCTAATGCTCACCATTAGGTGAACTTTGCTGTTTCTTAAGGGGTGACGACGATCGCCACGCGACGGTTTTCAGCGCGCCCGCTGGAAGTGGCGTTACTGGCTACCGGTTGGCGTTTGCCCATTCCGCGAGTTTCTATATTGGCACGCGGGATGCCGACACCGGCCAGGACATCGGCCACGGCGTTGGCGCGGCGTAGTGAAAGCTGGTCGTTGTAGCTGTCTTCACCGTAGTTATCGGTATGCCCGTCCAGGCGGAATTGTACGATGTTAACGCTCTTCAGCGCCTTGCCCATCTTCTCGACGATCTCGGTGCTTTGAGGGCTCAATTTACCGACGTTGTTACCGAACAGCACCTTGTCGGAAAAGCCAAACTCCCAGCCGTTATCCGTCAGTTTGAACCCTTGCGCCTGCAGTAAGGCGATCTGTTCCGCCGTCAGCCCCTGTGGTTTGCTCTGGCAGCCTGCCAGCGTGAGCAAGGTGATAAATACTAACGCCAGTAGGGAATAAGTCCGTTTAAAATTTTGCTGTAACATTGATTTTTCTCTTTTTGGTTGTTTGAGGCCCGGTGCTGGCGCTATTTGCGCATCGCTAACCGCCAGCCTCCGTGGGACAGGTGTTTTGCCCGGTACATTGCGTCATCCGCTTCGTTGAGCAGTTCCTGAGTGGTAGAGGCATGTTCAGGGTAAAACGCGATGCCGATACTCAGTGCGGCGATCACTCTTTCCTTGTTGGGCAACACAATGGGCTGTTGCATACACTCGATGATGATGTCGGCAATCGGCAACACATCGTTGGTGTCTTTGAGTGGCGCCAGCAGGATGGCGAATTCATCGCCCCCCATCCGGGCGACCAGATCGTGCTTGCGCAACCTGCTACGCAGGCGCTCTGCGATGGTGATCAAGACGGTATCACCGGCAGCATGGCCATGGTTATCGTTCACCTCCTTGAAACGATTGCCGTCGATAAACAGTACCGCCAGCTTTTCATCAGGTTCGAGCTCTGACAGCGCGCGGCCCAACTGAGCTTCAAAGAAGGCCCGGTTTGGCAACCCGGTCAGGCTGTCGTGAGTGGCTTGGTGGGTTAAAGCGTCATTCTCTTGTTGCAGGTGCTGTTGCCAGGCTTCGATTTCATCCAGCAGGCCGTTGAAATCACAGCTCAGTTCGTGCAGCTCGGCAATCGGTGCTGAAGGCACCCGCAGTTCGAAAGTCCGATCGCGACGCACCGTATGGGCAACGTTGGTGATATCGTCCAAGGAGGTCACGATCCCTCTGAGCATTCTGCGGGAAAGTACCAGGGCGCACAACGTACTGAGCATCAGGCAGGCAATCATGCCCACCATACCGCGCAGCAAGAATTTCAGCAGGCTGCTGCCGTTGCCGGTCAGCCAGACCAGGCCGATCTGTTTGCCTTCACGGGCGATGGGCAGAACCACCGCTTCCGGCAAGATCCAGCGGGCCACCATCTGTTCCAACCCATGCAATGGGCTATCCGCTGGATGGCTCCAACTGGCCAAGGCGATCCCCTGCATATCCAGGATCTTGGCCTCCGACACTTCTTCGTTGGAAGCGATCAGCATCAATGCTTCGCGAGCGGCGGGGCGGTCTTCAAACACCACGGCGGCTTCAGCGGTATAACTGATCGAGCGGGCAATCAGATGCAGGTTATGGTTGGCGTAGGCTCGCAGGGCAAACAGCGCTAGCAACGTCAGGAAAATCCCCGCGGCGCTGACGGCGATCAGCGCCAGCCCCAGGTTCATCCGTTGCAGCACTTGTCCCAGCGTGGGGCGAGATGTAGCCGAACCTTTGTGACCTAACAGTTTCATTGCGGCGGCCCCTTTTTACGCGCCAATTGCAGCACGTTAGGGTGAACACGCACGCCACTGCGCGCCAGTGAGTCCAGATTCACTTTAAAACCCGCCTGATCGTTGCTGATTTGCAAACAAAAGGCACTGCCAACAGCACATTCCATATCCTTTTCGCTAATGCTGAGGATCGAATGACCCGAAATGCGGTGGAAAAAATCTTGTTTCTGAGCGGCATTGACGTCGCCCAAATACACTACATCGCAGCTAGTTGCCAACTGCGGATTATCTATCTCGATCCGCAGGGTTTTGATTGGCTGCGGTGCCGTCAGCAATACCGGGTCGAACAGACCTTCTGCATACTGGACAGGCGCAGTCACGCACAAGCGGATCGGATCAGGTTTAGCGGGCCAGCGAGCATAGCTGATAATCCCCACCACCACGGTGGTGACGGTATGAATACGTTTTTGGTAGGGATCTTGTGTATCAGCCCCGGCCAAGCTGGGAAACATCAACATAGCCAGCAGCAGGATCGGTAGCATGCGACGCGATCGGATCGGGTTGCTATATAAACCCTGTGTCCTGGCAGCCAACCTTCTGGCCTTTATCGACATCTTCATTTGCCATTCCTGCCTACGGCCGGCTTGATGGCACGGCAGTCTGATACTAAATAATTGAGCCTAGTCGAAAAGGGTAAAACTTTGCCACGTACAATCAATCGCACTACCCAAAAAGCATAACCTGACCGTCTTGGGGGCGGATTGTATTATAAGAGCCGTTTGTTGTGCGCTTTATGCTCGGTTTTATGAGATTTTTCCTAGGTATTTTTAACGTTATAAAACGCCCGGCAGGGTTTGCCGGGCGTTTTAGTGAAAGTTGCGTGTCCTTACGCGCTTATAATAGCGTTTTTCGGCTCGCTTTGATGCGGTTAATCACCCATTTTTCTACTTCTACGATCAGGAATAGCCCAATGGCTATCATCAACGTCACTCCCCAATAGAACAGCGGCAGCGGCGCGGTACCAAACAGCGCGTTCATAAACGGCAGGTAAATGATGGCCATCTGTAGCAGTAACAGTACGCCACTCACCAACCACAGGCCCTTATTGAGGAACAACTGGCGGTTGAGCGGGAAGCGGTCTGCGGTGCGGCAGTTGAACATGTAAACCCATTGTGCGGTGACCAGAGTTTGCAATAACACGGTGCGGATCAGCTCGCTGCTGTAGCCACGTGGTGCCATCCAGGCTTCCAGTGCGAAGGCGCTGATGGCGATCAGCACACCAACGAAGCCGATGCGCCAGATAGCGTGCAGATCCAACACGTTGCTGCCCGGCACCCTCGGTTTACGGTGCATCAGCCCTTTTTCGGCGGGCTCATAGGCCAGGCCGAAGGACAGGGTGGTGGAGGTGGCCATGTTCATCCACAGGATCTGGATGGGCGTTAGCGGCAGCATGGCACCGGCCAGAATGGCGATGATGATCAGCAGGCCCTGTGCCAGGTTGGTCGGTAGTACGAACAGGATGGTTTTCTTCAGGTTGTCGTAAACGCGGCGGCCTTCTTTTACCGCACTGGCGATGGTGGCGAAGTTATCGTCGGTCAGCACCATATCAGCGGCTTCTTTAGTGACCTCGGTACCTTTGATCCCCATAGCGATACCCACGTCAGCCTGTTTCAACGCTGGCGCATCGTTGACGCCGTCGCCGGTCATCCCCACCACGCCACCTTTATCCTGCAGCGCTTTTACCAGACGCAGCTTATGTTCCGGGCTGGTACGGGCAAAGATATCGTAACGCACGGCGGCTTCTGCCAACGCCTGGTCATCCATATGTTCCAGTTGGGAACCGGTGATAGAATCCTGGCTGTTACCAATACCCAGCATAGCCCCGATGGCCATGGCCGTTTTTTGGTGATCGCCGGTGATCATCTTCACGCGGATCCCCGCTTGCTGGCATTCGGCGATGGCGGCGACCGCTTCAGGGCGCGGTGGGTCCATCACGCCAGCGATGCCGATAAACACCATCTGCTGGCGAATATCACCGTGATCCAGCGCCACTTCGCCATCTGGCGTGGTTTTACTGGCGGCGGCCACCATACGTAAACCTTGCTCGGCAAAGCGCGACATCTCCGCTTCCCAGTAGCCGCGGCGGAAGGGCTTGATACCAGAATCGGTCAGTTCGAATTCGCACAGTGCGAACAGTACGTCTGGTGCGCCGGTAAGGAACACCTGATTCTTGCCTGCTACCTGGCTACGCACGGCCATATATTTGTAACTGGAGTCGAACGGGATTTTAGCCAGTTGGCGAGCCTCACCTATCTCCAATCCGGCTTTCATCGCCAGCACTTTCAGTGCGCCTTCCGTCGGGCTACCTGTGATCGCCCAGCGGCCGCTGCCATCCTGCTTTACCTGGCTGTCGTTACACAGGGTGATCGCGGTAATGAACTGCGCTAACGGTGGGATATCTTGAACTTGCGCCGGTTTGTTACTGTCGGCAAAGAAAATGCCGCCAACCGGTTCATAGCTTTCCCCTTCCACGCGGTAGGCATGGTCGGCCATGATGACGTTTTTTGCCGTCATTTCGTTCATGGTCAGCGTGCCGGTCTTGTCCGAGCAGATCACCGTCATCGAGCCCAAGGTTTCTACCGTAGGCAGTTTGCGGATAATCGCGCGGTTACGTGCCATCGACTGCACGCCCAGAGACAGGATAATGGAAATAATGGCAGGCAGACCTTCGGGTACCGAGGCCACCGCCAGGCTGATCAGCGCCACCAGCAGCTCACCGAGTGGCATATCACGCATCGTGAAGGCAAACACGAACAGCAGCACCATCATCACCAGGATCAGGATGAAGATGTTTTTGCCTAGGCGATCCATCTGTTGCAGTAACGGGGTACGCTGGGTTTTAACGGTCGAGATCATCTCGCTGATGTGGCCGAGTTCGGTATAGCCGCCAGTCGCGATAACCACGCCCTTGGCATTCCCGGCGCTGATGGTGGTGCCGGAGAACAACAGGTTGGTGCGATCGCCAATCATCACTTCATCAGGGATAGCGTCGGTTTGTTTCGAGACCACGGTGGATTCTCCGGTCAAGATGGCCTCTTCAACCTGAAGGTTGTGAGATTCCAGTAACCGCAGGTCGGCGGGAATTTTATCGCCAGGGCGCAATAATACGATATCTCCCGGGACCAAATCTTCCGCATTCACGGTGTGGTTAATTCCGTCACGCACCACAATAGCTTGGCTGGAAAGCATATTCTTAATGCCTTTCAGCGATTTCTCTGCGCTGTTTTCCTGCACAAATCCGATAAGGGCATTGATCACGGCAACGCAAAGAATAACCACCGTATCGACCCAATGTCCCATAATGCCTTTGAGGAAGGCGGCGGCCAGCAAAATATAAATCAGCACATCGTTAAAGTGGGCAATAAAGCGCATAAAGGCGCTTTTGCCTGCCTGCTCCGGCAGGGCGTTGGGACCAAACTTCTTCAGCCGCTCGGCGGCTTCCTGCTCGCTCAGGCCTTGTTGCTGGCCGTTCAAATGCTGAAGCGTTTGTTCAATATCATATTGATACCAGGCTTTTTCCGGTTTGGGCGGCTCTTGGTATGCAGTGGGGGAATGTTTTGGCATGGAGTGCCTCTCCTTAAAGTCGTTCGAATCTAAGTCCCCATCTGTGTCGGCAGCCCTTTTGCCGGGTTGATATTCCATTGTTTTCTGTCACACAGACGTGAATGGTAATAATTTCAGTTAGTGGATGGCCAATTATCTGCCGCGTGATAGTAAATAATCGCAAACTTGAGTTTTTGATCTGAGATAATAAAAACAAAGTAATAGGAATTGTTTTAATCGGTGAGCAAATGTTTCTCTATTAATGTCTCTGTAACGTCATTTTTTGTATAGGAAAACTCGTGTCTGCATAGAAAACTATAGAACACTGGCGTTATTGCGTGATGAAAAAATTTCCCATAATCCCATGATTTTTCAAAACGTCGTCTTGCTGTGCTGCCTGACGCGATAGTCTGACAGCGTGGTTTTCATCTACGCTGATAAACTTGTTATAAAGTAATGAATGGATACACGTTTTTGCTGTCTATGATTAGTACCTGATGCCAACCCATGGTGGTGGCACGGTTTTGTTCCCGGCGTGGCTTCCCACGGTGGGGCGTGAGACACTCGCAGAGCAGGATCCACTGGCCCGTTGGCTGCTGACGCGGCGCGGCAGCGGGGTGGATCGGTTCTGGCAAGCTAACCCAGCGAGGAAAGAGTAAGTATGGTCAAGGTGGACAAATGGCGGTTGTGGGCTGTAGGGCTGTGCCTGACGGCATTTTCTGGTGCAACATTGGCAGACTCCCTGGACGGTGAACGCCAGCGTTATCTGCAAATCAAGCAGGCCTGGGACAGTAAACAGATGGACGTGGTGGCGCAACTGATGCCAACGCTGCAGGATTACCCCCTGTACCCTTATCTGGAATATCGCCAGTTGACGCAGGATCTCAGTACGGCCAGCGCGGCTCAGGTCCAGCAGTTTTTGCGGTTGCATCCTACGTTGCCACCTGCAAAATCGCTTTCTGCCCGTTTCGTGAACGAACTGGCGAGCCGTCAAGACTGGACTACCCTGCTGTCCTTCAGCCCGCAAGAGCCTAAACCTGTTGCGGCGCGCTGTAATTTTTATTACGCCAAGTGGGCCACTGGCGATCAGCAGGCGGCCTGGGCCGGTGCCGATGATATCTGGATGAGCGGTAAAACCTTGCCGGGTTCCTGCGATAAGCTGTTCAGCGTCTGGCAGGCTGCCGGTAAGCAAACGCCGTTGAACACGCTGGCGCGGATGAAGCTGGCGCTGAAAGAGGGCAACAGCAGCCTGGTGAATTACCTGTACCGCCAACTGCCCAGCGATTATCAGACCATGGGAGATGCGCTGGTACGGTTGCAAAACGATCCTGCCACGCTGGAAGCCTTTGCCCGTAGCGTTGGCCCGACAGACTTTACCCGTTCGGCTACCACCATCGTATTCGCTCGTCTTGCCCGTCAGGATGTAGAAAATGCTCGAGCCATGATCCCAACGCTGGCCCGCCTGCAGAAAATGAGCGAGAGCGAGAAGTTGGCAATGGAGGAAGAGGTGGCCTGGCGGTTGATGGGCAATGATGCCACTTTTGAGCAGACCCAATGGCGCGATCAGGTGATCCTGCGCAGCCAACAGCCAGCCTTGCTGGAGCGTCGCGTGCGTATGGCGCTGGGCGTTGGCGATCGTCAGGGGCTGAAAACCTGGCTGGCACGCTTGCCTGAAGAATCGCGTAACAAGGATGAATGGCGCTACTGGCGTGGCAGTGTAATGATCGATGAAGGTAAACGCAGCGAAGGTGAAGCGATACTGCGTAGCCTGATGAACGAACGCGGCTTCTACCCGATGGTGGCTGCACAAAAACTGCAGGTGCCTTATCCGGTAATGGTCGCCGTGGCGGCAAAACCGCGCGCCGATCTGGTGAGTGGCCCGGAGATTGCCCGGGTGCGTGAACTGATGTACTGGAATATGGATAACCTGGCGCGCAGTGAGTGGAGCTCATTCGTCGCCAGCCGTAGCCGCCCGGAGCAGGAAGCGCTGGCCCGCTATGCCTTTGAGCAGAAATGGGCCGATCTGAGCGTACAGGCGACCATTGTTGGCAAACTGTGGGATCATCTCGAAGAACGTTTCCCGATGGCTTGGCCGCAGGAGTTCCGCCGTGCTACCGAAGATAAAGGCATTACGCCGAGCTATGCCATGGCGATAGCCCGCCAGGAGAGCGCCTGGAACCCGAAAGCGCAGTCGCCGGTCGGGGCCGCAGGTTTGATGCAGGTCATGCCGCGCACCGCGAAACATACGGTGGATCTGTTCGGCATCCCAGGCTACAGCAGCCCGAGCCAACTTTTTGATCCGCAAACCAATATCACCATTGGCACCAGCTATCTGGAGTCGGTGTATCAGCAATTTGGTCGTAACCGTATTCTTGCGTCTGCGGCCTATAACGCTGGTCCATCACGGGTGAATACCTGGTTAGGTAATACCGATGGCCGGGTGGATGCCGTGGCGTTTGTGGAAAGCATTCCGTTCTCGGAAACCCGTTCTTACGTGAAGAACGTGTTGGCCTATGACGCATTTTATCGTTACTTCATGCATCGACCAGCGAAGGTATTGACGGATGCCGAGTGGCAAAGACGCTACTAATTCTCGATAAGATAGTTACCTAAATAACGGTGTTTAATACCGCACCACGAAAGTCAGAGGCAGGTGGGGGCCATGCAGATTAGCCGACCGTTGAGCGCAAGGATGCGCGATTCGAGCCCTCAGGGATGAGTTTACGGCGTGTCGGCGTTCTGCATGGCCCCCACCTGTCGCACCAATACATGCAGCTATTTAGCTTAACGTCAGCGGCATTTTGACGGCTACCTGGTCTATGCTATGCTGCTGTACTAGTTAAATAGTATGGTGGCTGGCATGACGCAATTATCGCTAAACGACCCCGCTCTTTCAGAACAAGGCAATGAAGATTGGCTGCGCTTTGTCGCACTGCTGCAGAGCTCGTTCGATCAGGAATTACACCAACCGTTGATGCAACTGCTGCTGACGCCGGATGAGCGTACTGCGCTGGGGACACGGGTGCGGATTATTCAGGAACTGATGCGCGGCGAAATGAGCCAGCGCGAGCTGAAGAATGAGCTCGGGGCCGGTATCGCAACCATCACCAGAGGGTCAAACAGCCTGAAGATGGCGACGCCAGCGCTGAAACAGTGGTTGGAACAGCAATTACTGGGGTGAAGCCATCACCCCTGGTGGCTTATTGCTGCGGCGTATTATTGCTGTTGTGGCTGCGGTAAATCGGATTGTGAAACGGCACCAGCGCCAGCAGCAGTGCCTGATGGTAAACGCTGGTGCGGCTCAGCCGACCGTCGGTAAAGATACCGATGGCTCCCCCCTGACGTTTGACTTCGCTATTGCCGGTGATCAAGGCCATTTCATCGCCTAACTCGCGACCAGCTCGAATACCCTGTAAAATTGATTCTGGCAGCATCAGGCTGGCAGAACGCGATTCGCCACGGGTCGTTGGGTTCTCTACCGTCATCCAGGCGAACGTCATATTTTCTTCGATCCCGGCTTCTACTCCGACCCAAAAGTCGGCTTCTGGCCGCACCTGCCGCGCTTCCATCACGCGTTGGCGTGCGCCGGTACGGGTTTCGGTATTGCCAATGGGTTGCAGTGAAACGCCGCTGGCGACGTCAACCGATTCTATGCGGCATTGGTCTGCGCCAAAGGTATCTTCAAAAGCCAGTTGAATAGCCCTGATCTTTGCCGGGTTGGTAGTTGCAGCGATAACATGATACATAACGGCTTTAGCTTCCTTAAAGTGGGGCTGTGTCTTGCCATGATTTTTGATGGCGGCAAGTTATGCGTAGTGCAAGGCACGAGCCACAGATAAACTCAAGTTTCACGCAGTATAACGGAAAAGCATAATGTTACAGGTATACCTCGTTCGCCACGGCGAAACGGAATGGAACGCAGCACGCCGCATTCAGGGCCAATCCGACAGCCCATTAACCGCCACTGGCGTTCACCAGGCTCATCTGGTTGGCAAACGCGTTAGCCGTGAGGGCGTGACGCACGTGATTTCCAGCGATCTGGGCCGCACCCGTCAGACCGCGCAAATCATTGCGGACGCTTGCGGTTGCGACGTTATGGTAGATGCCCGGCTGCGTGAACTGCATATGGGCGTTCTGGAAGAACGTTTGATCGACAGCCTGACACCGCAGGAAGAGCTGTGGCGTAAACAGATGGTCGATGGTACTGCTGACGGCCGTATCCCTCAAGGTGAATCTATGACGGAGTTGGCCACGCGGATGCATGCGGCGCTGACAGCGTGCCTGGAACTGCCGCAAGGCAGCAAGCCGTTGATTGTCAGCCACGGCATCGCGCTGGGGTGCCTGATCGGGACAGTTTTAGGGCTACCGGCCTATGCCGAGCGCCGTCTGCGTTTGCGCAACTGCTCGTTGTCACGCGTCGACTATCAGCAAAGCCCTTGGTTGGCTCCAGGCTGGATTGTGGAAAGCGCGGGCGATATCTCGCATCTGGACATGCCCGCGTTGGATGAGCTACAGCGCTAACGGCGGATCGGGATCAGATAGTCGCAACGGATCTCGCTGGGTGGCTGAGGCGGACGCCGGTCACCTTGCGGATAGAAGCGCTCAATATCGTGCCCTTTGCGACGGGTCAGTTCCAATGCTGGCAGGCAAGTGCCGTACAGTATCAGGATAAAGTCCTGCAGGCCGGATGCTGGCCCCTGATAGCTGAACATGGCATATTCACCACCCTGCAGCGTGATCGGCTGGCCTTCCTGCACCTTGGTCGGAACGTGTTGCGCCTCCAGGGCAGTGGTATACAGCACTTCCTGCTCGTCGTCTTTTTCCTGGCTTGGCCGCGAGTGGTGCAGGCCGTAAAGCACCGGTGGCAGGGTTTCTATCTGCCCCAGGTACTGTTGCCAGAATTGGGTACGCAGCTCGGAGCGGAAGTTGGAGATTTGCTCTAACGTACAGGAGTAGCTCTGCGTCAGGCCGATCAGGTCCAGCTCTGGTAGTGTGACAAACTCTGGATGTGGCAGCGTAAAGGCGCCCAGACGTATTGGCGGGCACATGCCGAAGGCGTTCCAGTCTTCTGAACGGCGATACAGCGCCGGGGTTTGCGCAAACTGTTTTTTGAATGCGCGAGTGAAGGTCTGCTGTGAGTCGAAACGATACTGCAAAGCAATATCCAGAATAGGCCGACTGGTGAGGCGTAATGCGACGGCGGCTTTGGACAACCTTCTTGCCCGAATATAGGCGCCGATGGCGTTCCCAGTGATATCCTTAAACATCCGTTGCAGATGCCATTTAGAGTAACCCGCTTTTGCCGCCACGTTATCCAGTGACAAAGGTTGGTCCAAATGGCTTTCCAGCCAGCTAAGCAGATCACGAATGATACCGGCTTGATCCATAGATCTTCCTCGTAGAGCTTCAGGTTCGGAACCCGAACTGTTTGATTTGTCATGCTGATACCTGATGCTCACTGACTTATTGATCAATCAGTTGCATTACATACGGCGCTTTTGCGATATGCGTTGCGGGAAGCGGGGGAAACTGGTGTTAACAGGCATTAAGCGATGACGATGCCGCATAATAGCAACTTTTTTCCTCCACGACTCCCAAAGATTTTTTTCGCTCTCTGTGCTAAAAAGAGCTGCCTGGGCCGAGGAAAACCCATTTCTATGACCTGAAGCATCGGCGTTCTTATTAGCAGCCCTGTGATTTAACACGCTGTTCTATTGGAGTTAAGTGAATGAAAAAAGGATGGATATTTTTGTTCGGTCTGGTTTGCGCAACGGTTAATAGCGCGCAGGCGGAACAGGTAGGATCGGTCGATACGGTGTTCAAACTGTTTGGTCCAGATCATAAAATTGTGGTTGAAGCGTTCGACGATCCTGATGTTAAAAATGTAACTTGTTATATCAGCCGGGCTAAAACCGGTGGGATAAAGGGGGGGTTAGGGCTGGCAGAGGATACCTCGGATGCGGCCATTTCTTGCCAGCAGGTTGGCCCGATTGAGCTGAGCGACAAGATTAAGAAGGGCAAGGCTGAAGGAACCGTGGTGTTCCAGAAGCGCACCTCTTTGGTGTTCAAAAAGCTGCAGGTAGTGCGTTTTTATGATGCCAATCGTAATGCGCTGATCTACCTGAGCTATTCCGATCGGGTGGTAGATGGTTCACCGAAAAATGCCCTGAGCGCGGTGCCAATCATCCCTTGGGGTGAAGCCAAGTAATCCAGACGGGCGCAGTATACAGCGCCCCCTACGTTGTGAGCCCATTCAGATGGCATCGCGTCTGGTCTCAATAAAAAAGGGTTCAGCAAGCTGAACCCTTTTTAACCTGTGACGTTAAGACAGGCTTATTCTTCCAGATCGCCGCAGAAGCGGTAACCTTCACCATGAATGGTGGCAATGATTTCCGGCGTGTCCGGCGTGGATTCGAAGTGCTTACGAATACGACGGATGGTCACGTCTACGGTACGGTCATGCGGCTTCAACTCACGGCCAGTCATTTTCTTCAGCAACTCACCACGGGACTGGATCTTGCCCGGGTTTTCACAGAAGTGAAGCATGGCGCGGAATTCGCTGCGTGGCAGTTTGTACTGTTCGCCAGCAGGGCCGATCAGAGAGCGGCTGTTGATGTCCAGCTCCCAACCGTTGAACTTGTAGCTCTCAACCAGCTTGCGCTCTTCGCCGACGCTACCCAGATTCATGGTGCGTGACAGCAGGTTGCGCGCACGGATGGTCAGTTCGCGTGGGTTGAACGGTTTGGTGATATAGTCATCGGCGCCGATTTCCAGGCCGAGGATTTTATCGACTTCATTATCACGACCGGTCAGGAACATCAGCGCGACGCTGGCCTGTTCGCGTAGTTCACGCGCCAGCAGAAGGCCGTTCTTGCCTGGCAGGTTGATATCCATGATAACCAGGTTGATATCATTTTCGGACAGGATGTTGTGCATTTCTGCACCGTCATTGGCTTCATGAACAATGTAGCCTTCCGCCTCGAAAATGCTCTTCAGGGTGTTACGAGTGACTAACTCGTCTTCGACAATCAGAATGTGCGGGGTCTGCATATTTGCTACCTAAAATTGCCAACAAAATAGAAAATAGGAAGTACAGCAGTCTTGGTGTTCTTCCATGGAGGGCAGAGATACCGCTCACGTTCCCTCAACTACCAAACGACTACAGTACGTAAACTCGTTCTTGATGCGCTTTCCATCAATGTCAACAAGATCGCTAGCTGGGTGGGGGGGCTATTTTTTACCACCCCGAATGATGCCAAAACGGCGCATATCCTAACCCTATTAACAGCAATATAACAGTGTGTGCCGAATTCATCACCTAACAAAACTACGCTTTGTTGACATATATCAAATTCAATTGTAGCACGTTAACAGTTTTGTGAAAAACACTTACAGAACTGCCAAGTTAAGTCACAGATCGTCAAATTCTGTGAACGATTCAGCTTTGTTGGAGCCGATGCGTTACAATTGAAAGCTAACTGTTTGGGATGAAAATACAGTGCTTTGTTTTTAATGAAAATTAAAACTTAACCTGTAGTTATGAATGTTTCGTCTGCTTTATAGGATGAAGTGCCTGTTTAATAATATTATAGCAAGCGGTCATTTACGATGTTAATCGTTTGTAAATATAATCAGACAAATCCCAACAGTCAAAGAACTATTCTCTTTATTTTTCTGGAGTCTTGATGCAGCTTCATATCGTGTTAGTCGCGCCCGCTCGGGCGGAAAATGTTGGCGCAGCAGCGCGGGCGATGAAAACCATGGGCTTCACCTCGTTGCGCATCGTCGACAGCGAGGCCCATCTTCAGCCCGCCGCCCGCTGGGTCGCCCACGGTGCTGGCGATATTCTGGATGCGGTGCAGACGTTTTCTACCCTGCAAGAGGCATTGGCAGACGTGGACTTTACCGTTGCGACCACCGCTCGCAGCCGCGCACGCTTCCATTATTACTGTACCCCTCAGCAACTGACGGAGCAGTTGGCGGAACGCCAGCAATGGGTGCATCAGGCTGCACTGGTGTTTGGCCGTGAAGACTCGGGCCTGACCAATGAAGAGCTGGCGTTGGCCGATCTGCTGACCGGCGTCCCAATGGTGGCCGATTATCCTTCGTTGAACCTCGGCCAGGCGGTGATGGTGTATTGCTATCAACTGGCGCAGTTAATGTCAGTCAGCGCGCAGCAGGAACCCCTGGCCGATGCCGGGCAGCTCAATGCGTTGCGGCAACGGGCAGATCGCCTGTTACAGGCGCTGGACGTGGCAGATGACCAAAAATTGCGCGATTGGTTACACCAGCGGCTCGGGGTATTGCAGCAGCGCGACACTGTCATGCTGCACCGGTTGCTGCATGATATTGAAAAAAAACTGACGAAGTGATGTAGGCGTTTTCTGTTGCTTGTCTGGTGTTATTCACTATTTAATCGGCTTTGTTGTGATTTTTTGTTCTGCAATTCCGTTTTTTTATCGGCTTCATCGCGCAGATCCCACTATGGCCAGTAAATAGGCAAAACAAAGAAATAATTTGACTTGGCCAGGCGATTGCTTTAACCAATAGAGGGGACAGAGATTCTAATGAGACAGACAGACAAAATGCGAAACATCAGCCTGAATACGACAATTATTACCACCACCGATACCACAGGTAACGGGGCGGGCTGACGCGTACAGGAAACAGAAGAAAAAAGCCCGCACCTAACCAGTGCGGGCTTTTTTTTCGGCATAAATTCAGGAGATAACAGAAATGCGAGTGCTTAAATTTGGTGGAACCTCGGTAGCGAATGCGGAACGTTTTCTGCGCGTTGCCGATATCGTGGAGAACAATGCACGCCAGGGACAGGTAGCCACGGTATTGTCCGCACCGGCCAAGATCACCAATCACCTGGTGGCGATGATTGAAAAAACGGTAGCCGGCCAGGATATTCTGCCAACCATGAGCGACGCCGAGCGCATCTTTGCCGACCTGCTCAGCGGTTTGGCCAAGGCGCTGCCTGGCTTTGAGTACGATCGCCTCAAGGCACTGGTCGAGCAGGAGTTCGCGCAGCTCAAACAGGTACTGCATGGCGTGGCGTTGTTGGGGCAGTGCCCGGATAGCGTCAATGCGGCCATCATCTGCCGGGGTGAAAAACTCTCTATTGCCATCATGGAAGGCGTCTTCAAAGCCAAGGGCTACCCGGTGACGGTGATTAACCCGGTAGAGAAGCTGCTGGCTCAGGGCCACTATCTGGAGTCGACCGTTGATATTGCCGAGTCCACCCTGCGTATCGCTGCAGCGGCCATTCCTTCTGACCATATCGTCCTGATGGCGGGCTTTACTGCCGGTAACGACAAAGGCGAACTGGTCGTGCTGGGGCGCAACGGCTCCGATTATTCCGCCGCCGTGCTGGCCGCTTGCCTGCGTGCCGACTGTTGCGAGATCTGGACCGATGTGGACGGGGTTTATACCTGCGATCCGCGTACCGTGCCGGATGCCCGATTATTGAAGTCGATGTCCTACCGCGAGGCGATGGAGCTCTCCTACTTCGGCGCCAAAGTTCTCCACCCGCGTACCATCACCCCGATTGCCCAGTTCCAAATCCCTTGCCTGATTAAAAACACCGCCAACCCACAAGCTCCCGGCACCCTGATCGGTGGCGAAAGCGTGGCTGATGATACGCCGGTAAAGGGCATCACCAATCTGAACAATATGGCGATGATCAACGTGTCCGGCCCTGGTATGAAAGGCATGGTCGGCATGGCGGCTCGTGTGTTTGCCGTGATGTCACGCGCCGGGATCTCGGTGGTGTTGATCACCCAGTCCTCTTCCGAATACAGCATCAGCTTCTGTGTGCCCCAGAGCGAGCTGCAACGCGCTCGTCGTGCCCTGGAGGACGAATTCTACCTGGAGCTGAAAGACGGCGTGCTGGAGCCGCTGGACGTGATGGAGCGCCTGGCAATCATCTCGGTCGTCGGAGACGGTATGCGCACTCTGCGTGGCATCTCTGCGCGCTTCTTCTCTGCTTTGGCGCGCGCCAACATCAATATCGTGGCGATCGCTCAAGGCTCTTCCGAGCGTTCAATCTCCGTGGTGGTTGATAATGATTCTGCCACCACCGGTGTGCGCGTCAGCCATCAGATGCTGTTCAACACCGATCAGGTGATCGAAGTGTTTGTGATTGGCGTGGGCGGCGTCGGCGGGGCGCTGATCGAGCAGGTTTATCGCCAGCAGCCTTGGCTGAAGCAAAAGCACATCGATCTGCGCATCTGTGGCATTGCCAACTCACGGGCGATGTTGACCAACGTACACGGTATCTCGCTGGAAAGCTGGCGGGACGAACTGGCCGAAGCCAAAGAGCCTTTCAATCTGGGCCGCCTGATCCGCCTGGTGAAAGAGTGCCACCTGCTCAATCCGGTGATTGTCGACTGTACCTCCAGCCAGGCAGTGGCCGATCAGTATGCCGATTTCCTGGCCGATGGTTTCCACGTGGTAACGCCAAACAAGAAGGCCAACACCTCGTCGATGAATTATTACCAGCAACTGCGCACCGCCGCAGCCGGTTCTCGCCGCAAGTTCCTGTATGACACCAACGTGGGTGCGGGCCTGCCGGTGATCGAAAACCTGCAGAACCTGCTCAATGCGGGCGATGAGTTGGTGCGTTTCACCGGTATTTTGTCGGGATCACTGTCCTTTATCTTCGGTAAACTGGATGAGGGGATGTCGCTGTCAGAGGCCACCTTGCAGGCCAAGGCCCTCGGTTACACCGAGCCAGATCCGCGTGATGACCTCTCGGGGATGGATGTCGCTCGCAAGCTGCTGATCCTGGCGCGTGAAGCAGGCTATACGCTCGAACTGAGCGATATTGAAGTCGAATCGGTGTTACCTCCGTCGTTTGATGCCAGCGGTGATGTGGAGAACTTTATTGCCCGCCTGCCGGAATTGGATGCCGAATTTAACCGCCGTGTGGCTGCTGCTGCCGCGGAAGGTAAGGTGCTGCGTTATGTGGGTGCAATCGAAGAAGGCCGCTGCCTGGTACGTATTGATGCGGTAGACGGCAACGATCCGTTGTATAAAGTGAAGAACGGTGAGAACGCCCTGGCCTTCTACAGCCGTTACTATCAGCCATTACCGCTGGTGCTGCGCGGTTATGGTGCCGGTAATGATGTGACGGCGGCCGGGGTATTTGCCGATCTGTTGCGCACACTGTCATGGAAGTTGGGAGTCTAATATGGTTAAGGTGTATGCACCGGCCTCAATTGGTAACGTCAGCGTCGGGTTCGATGTGCTGGGAGCTGCGGTTTCCCCTATCGACGGCACGCTGCTGGGGGATTGCGTCAGTGTAGAAGCGGCCAGCCGCTTCAGCCTGGAAAATGGCGGGCGTTTTGTCAGCAAGCTGCCGAGCGATCCTAAAGAGAACATTGTTTACCAGTGCTGGGAGCGTTTCTGCCAGGCGATTGGCCGTGAAGTACCGGTAGCGATGCGGCTGGAGAAGAACATGCCGATCGGTTCCGGGCTGGGCTCCAGCGCTTGCTCGGTGGTGGCTGGTCTGATGGCGATGAACGAATTTTGCGATCGCCCGCTCAACGAGACACAACTGCTGGCCCTGATGGGCGAACTGGAAGGGCGTATTTCCGGCAGCGTGCATTACGATAACGTTGCGCCGTGCTATCTGGGCGGCTTGCAGCTGATGCTGGAAGAAGAAGGGATCATCAGCCAGGAAGTGCCTGGCTTTAAAGACTGGCTGTGGGTGATGGCCTATCCGGGCATCAAGGTATCCACCGCAGAGGCGCGTGCCATTCTGCCCGCGCAATACCGCCGCCAGGACTGTATCAGCCATGGCCGTTATCTGGCGGGCTTTATTCACGCTTGTCACACTCAGCAACCGCGTCTGGCGGCCAAGCTGATGCAGGATGTGATTGCCGAGCCTTATCGCACCCGCCTGTTGCCAGGCTTTGCTGAAGCGCGTAAAGCCTCACAGGATATCGGTGCCTTGGCCTGCGGCATTTCCGGCTCCGGCCCGACGTTGTTTGCGGTCTGTGATGACGGCGCAACGGCGCAACGCATGGCCGATTGGCTGACCAACCATTACCTGCAAAACGACGAAGGTTTTGTTCATATTTGCCGCCTGGATACCGCTGGCGCTCGACTATTGGGATAACGCATGAAACTGTACAATCTGAAAGATCATAACGAACAGGTCAGCTTCGCGCAGGCTATCAAACAGGGCCTGGGTAAGCAGCAAGGGCTGTTTTTCCCGCTGGAACTGCCAGAATTCGAACTGACCGAGATTGATAAGCTGCTGGAGATGGACTTTGTCACTCGCAGCAGCAAGATCCTGTCCGCTTTTATTGGCGACGAGATCGGCGAAGAGGCGCTGTACAAGCGGGTGAAGGCCGCGTTTGAGTTCCCGGCCCCGGTGGCACAGGTGGAGAGCGATGTCGCCTGCCTGGAGCTGTTCCACGGTCCGACGCTGGCGTTCAAAGACTTCGGCGGCCGCTTTATGGCGCAGATGCTGGCGGAAGTCGCGGGCGATCAGCCAGTGACCATCTTGACTGCAACCTCCGGTGACACCGGCGCAGCCGTTGCTCATGCCTTCTACGGCCTGAAAAACGTGCGCGTGGTGATCCTCTATCCACAGGGCAAGATCAGTTCGCTTCAGGAAAAGCTGTTCTGCACGTTGGGTGGCAACATCCACACCATCGCTATCGATGGCGACTTTGACGCCTGCCAGGCGTTGGTGAAGCAGGCGTTTGACGATCAGGAACTGAAAGAGGCCGTTCACCTGAACTCGGCCAACTCGATCAATATCAGCCGCCTGCTGGCGCAAATCTGCTACTACTTTGAAGCCGTGGCGCAACTGCCGCAGGAAGCCCGCAATCAGTTGGTGATTTCCGTGCCAAGCGGCAACTTTGGCGACTTGACCGCCGGGCTGCTGGCGAAATCCCTGGGGCTGCCGGTGAAACGCTTTATCGCCGCCACCAATGCTAACGACACCGTGCCACGCTTCCTGACCACCGGTGAATGGCAGCCAAACGCCACCGTGGCGACGTTATCCAATGCGATGGACGTCAGCCAGCCTAACAACTGGCCGCGTGTGGAAGAGCTGTTCCGCCGTAAAATCTGGCAGTTGAAGGAGTTGGCCCATGGTGCGGTGAGCGATGAAACCACCAAGGAAACCATGAAGGAGTTGGCTGCCTTGGGCTACCTTTCAGAGCCTCATGCGGCGATCGCCTACCGCGTTCTGCGCGATCAACTGCAGGCAGGGGAGTTTGGTCTGTTCCTGGGCACGGCACATCCGGCCAAGTTCAAGGAAAGCGTTGAAGAGATCCTCGGCCAGGAGTTACCGTTACCCCAGGCCTTGGCGGTGCGCGCACAGTTGCCGCTGTTGTCGCATAACATGGCGGCGGATTTTGCCGCATTGCGCCAATTCATGATGACGTTGCCAGTCTGATAAAACCCGTTCCCTCTCCTTGTTGAGAGAGGGAACGGATTTCTCACTGCTCCGGGCGTTTGAACACCAGCTCATTACCTGCCGAAGCCGCCTCATCGAAGGCATACCCTTCCAGATTGAAATCAACCAGCTGTTCTCTGCGCTCCAAGCGATTCTTGATGATAAAGCGGCTCATCAGCCCGCGCGCTTTCTTGGCGTAGAAGCTGATGACTTTGTACTTGCCGTTTTTCTCGTCCAGGAATACCGGCTTGATCAGCGTACCGCGCAGCTTGGCCGGTTTTACCGATTTGAAGTATTCATCCGAAGCCAGATTCACCACCACATCATCGCCTTGCTGCTCCAGGGCCTGATTCAGCTTTTCGGTGATCCGCTCGCCCCAGAAGCTGTATAGATCTTTGCCCTGCGGGTTCTCCAGCCTGATCCCCATCTCCAGCCGGTAAGGCATCATCAGGTCCAGCGGGCGCAGCACCCCGTACAGGCCAGAGAGCATCCGCAGATGCTGCTGTGCGAAGTCGAAATCCTCTTCGCTGAAGTCTTGCGCCTGTAAGCCGGTATAAACGTCACCTTTAAACGCCAACAGCGCCTGACGAGCATTGTCCGGGGTGAAATCAGGCTGCCATTCGCCAAAGCGTGCGGCATTCAGGCCCGCGAGCTTATCGCTGATGCTCATCAGGCCGGAAATTTGTGCCGGGGTCAACTTACGGCAGATTTTGATCAGCTTTTGCGATTGATCCAACAATTCGGGCTGAGTAAAGCGTTCGGTGGCTAACGGACTTGCATAATCGAGGGTTTTGGCAGGTGAAATAATAATGAGCATGGTCACATCCTGTTTATCAACATGTGGCTACTGTAGCAAAAAGCGCGCAAGACCAGGAGGTATGGCTGTGATAGGGCGCACTTTACGCACGCCCTGGAGGATTAACTCTGCCTGCTCGGCTTCCAGATCCCCGGTTCGAGTTGGGATCCCAGCTCCGGGTAGTGGTTGATGTCAAAGGTGGGCAGCTTGCCAAGTGAACGCTGGTAGTTGTAATCCTTGGCCAATTTGAAGGCCACGTCGGACAGTAACAAGATAGCGGTCAGATTGGTGATCGCCATCAGCGCCATCGAGATGTCCGCCATTTTCCACACCGTGGATAATTCTGCCATAGAGCCAAACATCACCATCCCCAAGGCAAAGCAGCGGAAAATCGTCAGCTTGGTCGGATGGTGGTGCTTAAGGAAGATCAGGTTGTTCTCGGCATAGGCATAATTGGCAATAATAGAGGTAAAGGCAAACAGGAAAACGGCGATCGCGACAAAGGGCGCGCCCCAGGAACCGACGGCGCTGGCCATGGCCCGCTGGGTCAGATCGATGCCGCTGATGTCGGACGGGGGACTATCCAGTGCACCAGAGGCCAAGATTATCGCCGCCGTTGCGCTACAGATGACGATGGTATCGACAAATGCGCCAAGCATTTGCACATAGCCCTGCGAGGCAGGGTGTGGCGGATAAGGGGTAGCGGAAGCGGCCACGTTGGGGGCCGATCCCATCCCGCCTTCGTTAGAAAACAGCCCGCGTTGTATACCCTGAGTCATGGCCTGGGAGATCCCGTAGCCCAGGGTACCGGCAGCGACTTCCTGCACGCCAAAAGCGCTTTTGAAGATCAACGCCAGGATGGCGGGCATATGCTCAATATTCAGGCCGATGATCCACAGCGCCAGCAGGAGGTAAGCCAAGGCCATAAACGGTACGATTTTTTCTGCGACGCGGGCGATGGCGCGGATACCGCCAAAGATCACCATGGCGCTCAGCACCACCAACACTATGCCGACGTACATGGGGTCGATGTTAAAGGCCACGGAACTGGCCAGGGCGATGGAGTTGGCCTGTACCGCATTGAACACCAGGCCGAATGCGATCAGCAGGAAAATGGAGAACATCACGCCCATCCAGCGCATACCCAAGCCTTTTTCCATATAGTAGGCCGGGCCGCCACGGTAGTGGCCGTTATCGTCTTTGGTTTTGTAGAGCTGTGCCAAGGTACTCTCAATGAAAGAGGTCGCCATGCCGATAAACGCGATCGCCCACATCCAGAAGATGGCGCCGGGGCCGCCAGCCGTAAGCGCTATCGCCACGCCGGTAAGGTTGTTGGTGCCGACACGAGCGGCTAATGAAGTGCATAGTGCCTGGAAGGATGAAATACCCGCACCGTCGCTTTTGGTGCTGTTCTTCAGCACGGAAAACATATGGTTGAAGTGACGAATTTGAATAAAGCGGGTACGTAAGGTGAAGTAGATGCCGGCACCCAACAGCAAATAGATCAGTACTGAACTCCACAGGATGTTATTGATAAAGTTAATCAGATCCGTCACATGTTTCTCCTTGTTAAGATTACTGCACCTCTGGTTCTTCGACCTTGGTTCGGAAAACTTGAGTCAGTTCTCTACAAGAACTTGGCTAAAATCATCCCATTGACGGGAATTACAGCCTTCTTCTGGATTGTTGCGGTGAATAAAAAGTTGGCGGGAATTTAACATAATTTTCAGGGGGGACAGCGCGATAATGCCGTGGCATAGCTTCGGTAATTGCGAATTATCGGTGCGTAACCGGTTGCTCGCACAAGGATAAAACAACCGCCGCCAGCGCGTGATTTTCCTGCCTTGCGCCGGGCTACGTGCATGTTATTATCAGGACAAGGCATGGTTGAACGATGCCAAAAGTTCATGCACAAACGATGAGATAATGCCAACATGACCGATAAATTAACGTCCCTACGCCAGCTGACTACGGTAGTTGCGGATACGGGTGATATCGCTGCAATGAAGCTATATCAACCGCAAGATGCCACCACCAACCCTTCGCTGATCCTCAATGCAGCGCAAATTCCTGAATACCGCAAACTGATTGATGAAGCCATTGCCTGGGCGCGCGAGCAGAGCAACGATCGCGATCAGCAGGTTGCCGATGCCGCAGACAAGCTGGCCGTCAACATTGGTCTGGAGATCCTGAAACTGGTCCCGGGCCGCATTTCCACCGAAGTAGACGCGCGTCTGTCTTATGATACCGAAGCCAGCGTTGCCAAAGCCAAGCGCCTGATCAAACTGTATAACGAAGCGGGCATCAGCAACGATCGCATCCTGATCAAACTGGCCTCCACCTGGCAGGGCATCCGGGCGGCCGAGCGCCTGGAAAAAGAAGGCATCAACTGTAACCTGACGCTGCTGTTCTCCTTCGCTCAGGCACGTGCCTGCGCCGAAGCTGGCGTGTACCTGATCTCGCCGTTCGTTGGCCGTATCCTTGACTGGTACAAAGCCAATGGCGACAAGAAAGAGTTTGCCCCGCACGAAGATCCGGGCGTGGTTTCAGTGTCTGAAATTTATCAGTATTACAAGCAGCACGGCTATGAAACCGTGGTGATGGGTGCCAGCTTCCGTAACGTCGGTGAAATCATCGAACTGGCGGGCTGCGATCGTCTGACCATCGCCCCTGCACTGCTGAAAGAGCTGGCGGAGAGCGAAGGTACACTGGAGCGTAAACTGTCTTATACCGGCGAAGTGAAAGCGCGTCCGGCACCGCTGACCGAGCCTGAGTTCTACTGGCAGCACAACCAGGATCCAATGGCGGTTGAGAAACTGACCGACGGTATCCGCAAGTTTGCCGTAGACCAGGGCAAGCTCGAAAAAATGATCGCCGACTTGCTGTAATTACGAAAAGTCGTGCAGAAGGTGGCCTCGGCCACCTTTTTTTATACCTGAATATCCACCTCATCGGGCAAACCCCCTATACTCCCGTCATTCATCTCCCTTCGGTAATCGGGGCATAAGACAGAGGTAAAACATGGATACATTACGCATTGGTTTGGTTTCTATTTCGGACCGCGCTTCAGGGGGCGTTTATCAGGATAAAGGGATCCCGGCGCTGGAAGAGTGGCTGGGCAGCGCTTTGGCAACGCCGTTCACCCTGGAAACCCGACTGATCCCTGACGAGCAGACGCTGATTGAGCATACGTTGTGTGAGCTGGTTGATGAAATGGGCTGCCATCTGGTGTTGACTACCGGCGGCACCGGGCCGTCCCGGCGTGACGTCACTCCCGATGCTACGCTGGCGATTGCCGATCGGGTAATGCCGGGTTTTGGCGAGCAAATGCGCCAAATCAGCCTACACTATGTGCCAACGGCAATTCTTTCACGCCAGGTTGGCGCGATCCGTAAACAGGCGTTGATCATCAATCTGCCGGGGCAACCCAAATCGATTAAAGAAACGCTGGAAGGGGTGAAGGACGCGGCAGGCAAGGTGGTAGTGCACGGTATTTTTGCCAGCGTGCCTTATTGCATCCAACTGCTCGAAGGCCCTTATGTAGAGACCCACGAGGCTGTGGTAGCAGCATTTCGTCCCAAGAATGCGCGGCGCGAGATAAATCTCTAAATTTCAGCAATCTGCGGGATAACCTTCAGCGCATCTGGTGTGAAAGTATTTTGCCGTTATAGTAAGAAACTTTTTACAGTCAGCCGTTATGCTTTCTGTGTCTTTCCTGTTTCCTCTAACGGTATCTTATGCATCACGATAATAATCGCCGGCTCAACCGGCAAGATTATAAGACTCTGACGTTGGCTGCTCTGGGCGGTGCGTTGGAGTTTTATGACTTCATCATTTTTGTTTTCTTTGCTGCGGTAATGGGCGATCTGTTCTTCCCGGCGGATATGCCAGAGTGGCTGCGCCAGGTGCAGACCTTCGGTATCTTTGCGGCGGGCTATCTGGCTCGGCCACTGGGCGGCATTATCATGGCGCACTTCGGCGATCTGGTGGGCCGTAAAAAGATGTTCAGCCTGAGCATTCTGCTGATGGCGTTACCGACGTTGGCGATGGGGATGCTGCCCACCTATGCCAATATCGGCATCGCCGCACCGTTGCTGCTGCTGTTGATGCGGGTTCTGCAAGGCGCGGCGATCGGTGGTGAAGTCCCTGGTGCCTGGGTGTTTGTGGCGGAGCATGTGCCGCGTAAACGCATTGGTTTCGCCTGTGGCACGCTCACTGCTGGCCTGACGGCCGGTATCCTGCTCGGCTCGCTGGTGGCCACCATTATCAATACCACGCTCAGCCAACAGGCTATTCATGACGGAGGCTGGCGTATCCCGTTCTTCCTGGGTGGCATCTTCGGCCTGTTTGCCATGTATCTGCGCCGCTGGTTGCAGGAAACGCCAATCTTTATCGAGATGCAGACGCGCAAAGCGCTGGCAGAAGAGCTACCGCTGAAATCGGTGGTGATGAATCACCGTAAAGAGATCGCGGTCTCGATGTTGCTGACCTGGCTGTTGTCGGCAGGCATTGTGGTGGTGATCCTGATGACGCCCACCTACCTACAAAAACAGTTTGGCATAGCCCCGGCGCTGTCACTGCAGGCCAACAGCATCGCGATCATCATGCTGTTTGCTGGCTGTATCGTCTCTGGTTCTGCGGCGGACCGCTTTGGTGCCAGCAAAACCTTTATCGTCGGCAGTTTGCTGTTGGCGGGGTGCAGTTGGTTGTTCTATCAGTCGGTGGCAACACATCCGGAAATGCTGTTTGCCACCTACGCGCTGGTTGGCTTCAGCGTGGGGATCGTCGGCGCGGTGCCTTACGTGCTGGTGCGGGCTTTCCCGGCGGAAGTGCGGTTTAGCGGGATTTCGTTCTCCTACAACGTGGCATACGCGATTTTTGGTGGTTTAACCCCGGTATTTGTCACGCTGATCATGAAGTTAACCCCGTTAGCGCCCGCTTACTATATGCTGGCATTGTCGACGCTCGGCCTGCTGCTGGGGATCTACCTGCGTCGCGACCTGAACAGTGAAAAGCCGCTCTTGAGCTAAGCGATTTTAGCCCAATAAAAAACCCTGCGATTGAACACCGCAGGGTTTTTTCATATCACGTTAGTACGGATTTATGCAGTAACAGCAGCAGGTGTGGCCTGCTGAACTTTCACCGGGCCGATTGGCAGTACGGTGCGACCCAACTGTTCGTTGATCACCTCAGCCATTGCCAGATAGATCGCGCTGGCACCACAGATAATGCCTTCGTAACCGGCGAACGTCAGGATCGCGTGGTTACCGGTGATGTTGCCGACGGCCAGCAGTGCGAACAGCACGGTCAGGCTGGCAAACACGAACTGCAACCCGCGGTTGGTGCGCAGCGTGCCGAAGAACATGAACAGGGTGAAGACGCCCCACAGTGCCAGGTAGATGCCGAGGACGTTCGCGTCGGTCGGTTCTGCCAGGCCCATGCGTGGCAGCAGCAGGATGCCTACCAGGCTCAGCCAGAAGCAGCCGTAAGAGGTGAAGGCGGTCAAGCCGAAGGTGTTGCCTTTCTTGAACTCAAGAATACCGGCAAAAATCTGAGCCATGCCACCGAAGAAAATCCCCATACTGATGATGACGGAAGTCAGTGGGAAAAAGCCCGCGTTGTGCAGGTTCAGCAAGACGGTAGTCATCCCGAAGCCCATCAGACCCAGGGGGCCGGGATTTGCCAACTTGTTGGAGTGCATATGTCCTCTGCGATAACAGAATTGTAACGAAAATGGATAGGTAATTTAATAATTGGTCTGAATGGCCGAAAAACCCATAACTTCCATCAGAGCGCGCGGCATCATAATGATCCCCACGTCAGGAAACAATGATCTCGCTGCGGATAAAAACGAAATTTTTTTTGCCCAGCCCCTTGATGCTGGTGTGGATGGCCCCATCTTATTGGCAACCGCAGTTGCTGACCGCGGGTAACACTGAGATGCCGGGCAGTTGAAAAGCAAAAAAACGCCCGCATATAGTTAGCAACCTGACCGATTATGAATTTATTAGTGGAGATGTTTAGATGGGCAAAATTATTGGTATCGACCTGGGTACAACCAACTCTTGTGTAGCAATTATGGATGGTGGCAAGGCGCGCGTGCTGGAGAATGCCGAAGGCGATCGCACCACCCCTTCAATCATCGCATATACCCAGGATGGTGAAATTCTGGTTGGCCAGCCTGCTAAGCGTCAGGCTGTTACCAACCCACAAAACACCCTGTTTGCGATCAAGCGCCTGATTGGCCGTCGCTTCCAGGATGAAGAAGCACAGCGTGACAAGGCTATTATGCCTTACAGCATCGTCGCTGCCGATAACGGTGACGCCTGGCTGGAAGTGAAGGGCCAGAGAATGGCACCACCGCAGATCTCTGCGGAAGTCCTGAAGAAAATGAAGAAAACGGCGGAAGATTACCTGGGTGAACCGGTAACTGAAGCGGTTATCACCGTTCCTGCCTACTTCAACGATGCTCAGCGTCAGGCGACCAAAGATGCTGGCCGTATCGCAGGTCTGGAAGTGAAACGTATCATCAACGAACCGACTGCTGCGGCCCTGGCTTATGGCCTGGACAAAGAAGTGGGCAACCGTACCATCGCGGTTTATGACCTGGGTGGCGGTACTTTCGATATCTCAATCATTGAGATCGACGACGTTGACGGTGAAAAAACCTTCGAAGTTCTGGCAACCAACGGTGATACCCACCTGGGTGGTGAAGACTTCGACAGCCGCCTGATCAACTATCTGGTGGAAGAGTTCAAGAAAGAGCAGGGCATGGATCTGCGCAACGATCCGTTGGCGATGCAGCGTCTGAAAGAAGCCGCTGAAAAAGCCAAGATCGAGCTGTCTTCTGCTCAGCAGACCGACGTCAACCTGCCGTACATCACTGCAGATGGCAGCGGTCCAAAACACATGAACATCAAAGTGACCCGTGCAAAACTCGAGTCGCTGGTAGAAGATCTGGTTGCTCGCTCTATCGAGCCGCTGAAAGTGGCACTGAAAGACGCAGGCCTGTCGGTTTCTGACATTCAGGACGTGATCCTGGTCGGTGGCCAGACCCGTATGCCTATGGTTCAGAAGAAAGTTGCTGACTTCTTCGGTAAAGAACCACGTAAAGACGTTAACCCGGACGAAGCGGTTGCCGTTGGTGCTGCGGTTCAGGGCGGTGTGTTGGCCGGTGATGTGAAAGACGTATTGCTGCTGGACGTTACCCCACTGTCACTGGGTATCGAAACCATGGGCAGCGTAATGACGCCGCTGATCACCAAAAACACCACTATCCCGACCAAGCACAGCCAGGTGTTCTCTACTGCCGAAGACAATCAGGCAGCAGTGACCATCCATGTGCTGCAGGGTGAGCGTAAACGCGCCAATGACAACAAGTCACTGGGCCAGTTCAACCTGGACGGCATTCAGCCGGCACCACGCGGTATGGCGCAGATCGAAGTCACCTTCGATATCGACGCCGACGGTATTCTGCACGTGTCTGCGAAAGACAAGAACACCGGCCGTGAGCAGAAGATCACCATCAAGGCTTCTTCTGGTCTGAACGAAGAAGAAATCCAGAAAATGGTACGCGATGCCGAAGTGAACGCTGAAGCTGACCGTAAGTTCGAAGAACTGGTGCAAACTCGTAACCAGGCGGATCACCTGATCCACGGTACTCGTAAGCAGTTGGAAGAAGCGGGCGACAAACTGCCAGCCGAAGACAAAACCGCTATCGAGAGCGCGCTGAAAGATCTGGAAGCGGCGGTAAAAGGCGAAGATAAAGCCGAAATCGAAGCGAAAACCCAGGCTCTGGTGCAGGTTTCCGGCAAGCTGATGGAAATGGCCCAGGCTCAAGCGCAGCAGGCTCAGGGTGCTGATGCCGGTGCAGACAACGCGGCGCAGAAAGACGACGACGTGGTTGACGCCGAGTTTGAAGAAGTGAAAGACAAAAAATAATCGCCCTTAAGCGGGCACGGTGCGGCCACAGGCCGTAACCGGAAACCAGCACGGGCGTCGAGGCAACTCTACGCCCGTGCACGCATGTTAAGGGTAAGAGAAATAATGGCGAAGAGAGATTATTACGAGGTGCTCGGCGTTGCCAAGACGGCAGACGAGCGCGAAATCAAAAAGGCGTATAAGCGCCTGGCGATGAAGTATCACCCTGATCGTAATCAGGAAAAAGACGCCGAAAGCCAGTTTAAAGAGGTCAAGGAAGCCTACGAGATCCTGACCGACGATCAAAAACGTGCTGCCTACGATCAATACGGCCATGCGGCCTTTGAGCAAGGTGGTATGGGCGGTGGTGGTGGCTTTGGTGGCGGCGGTGCCGACTTCAGCGATATCTTTGGCGACGTGTTTGGCGATATCTTTGGCGGCGGACGCCGTCAACGTGCCAGCCGTGGATCCGATTTGCGTTACAACATGGATCTGACGCTCGAAGAAGCCGTGCGTGGCGTGACCAAAGAGATCCGTATTCCAACGCTGGAAGAGTGCGATGTCTGCCATGGCAACGGTGCCAAGCCGGGCAGTTCACCGGCAACCTGTCCGACCTGTCATGGTCAGGGCCAGGTGCAGATGCGCCAAGGGTTCTTCACCGTGCAGCAGGCTTGTCCGCACTGCCACGGGCGTGGTCAGATCATCAAGGATCCGTGCAACAAATGTCACGGCCACGGTCGCGTAGAGAAATCCAAAACCCTGTCGGTGAAAATCCCGGCGGGCGTAGATACTGGCGACCGCATCCGCCTGGCGGGTGAAGGTGAAGCTGGTGAACACGGTGCGCCAGCAGGGGATCTGTACGTTCAGGTTCAGGTGAGTGCTCACCCGATCTTCGAGCGTGAAGGCAATAACCTCTATTGTGAAGTGCCGATCAACTTTGCTATGGCTGCCTTGGGTGGCGAGATTGAAGTGCCAACGCTGGATGGCCGCGTCAAGCTGAAAGTCCCGGCAGAAACTCAGACCGGTAAACTGTTCCGCATGCGTGGCAAAGGGGTGAAATCGGTCCGGGGTGGCAGCCAGGGTGACCTGCTGTGCCGCGTGGTGGTAGAAACGCCGGTGAGTCTGAACGAGAAGCAGAAGCAGCTGCTCAAAGAGTTGGAAGAGAGTCTGGGTGGCCCTTCTGGGGATAAAAACAGCCCGCGTTCGAAAAGCTTCTTCGACGGCGTGAAAAAGTTTTTTGACGACCTGACTCGTTAATCAACTTTCGCTGCGCATCACTCCTCAAACCCCGGTTTAAGCAAACCGGGGTTTTTTTATCTTTGCTGTATCAATACCCTTATTAAAAGTGTGATATACAGCTCAAATAGATCGGTTTTATCGAGTTATTTTGCATTTATAAACTGATTTTTTCGAGGTGATTACTCGACTATACTCGTTTCATTGTCTGGAAACCGGGGCGCTTTGCCTCTTTATCTATGCCCTATGGATTTCGAGTTGCAGCTTGAAGCACGACGGGCATTTTGGAGCGACGTACTGTGACTACTATTATTCGTCAATTTCTGCGTCAAGAAGCCGCTGGCGGCATTATTCTTATCGCTGCTGCCGTGGTGGCTTTGATCATGGCCAATACCCCCGTACAGGGGCTGTATCAGGCCTTCCTCAATTTACCCGTGGCGGTCAGCATCGCCTCGTTGGAAATAGCCAAACCGCTGCTGCTGTGGATTAACGACGGTTTAATGGCCATCTTCTTCCTGGTGGTGGGGCTTGAAGTCAAACGTGAACTGCTGCAAGGTTCCCTGGCTGGGCGTGAGAAGGCCATCTTCCCGGCGATTGCCGCGTTAGGCGGCATGCTGGCTCCGGCGCTGATCTATCTGCTGTTCAACGGTGCCGATGAAGTGACCCGCCAGGGCTGGGCGATCCCGGCGGCAACGGATATTGCCTTTGCCTTGGGCGTGATGGCCTTGCTGGGCAACCGGGTGCCGACCAGCCTGAAGGTATTCCTGCTGGCCTTGGCGATTATCGATGACCTTGGGGTCATTATCATTATCGCGTTGTTCTATACCCATCAGGTCTCGATGGTGGCGCTGGGCGTTGCGGCTGCGGCGATCGTGGTATTGGCGCTAATGAACTGGCGGGGAGTGGGTAAGACCTCGCTGTATATGATGGTCGGATTGGTGCTGTGGGTAGCGATCCTCAAGTCAGGCGTTCACGCTACGCTGGCCGGGGTGATTGTCGGCTTTATGATCCCGCTGAATGCCAAGAGTGAGCCTTCACCTTCTGAAACCTTGGAACATGAGCTGCACCCTTGGGTCGCTTTCCTGATCCTGCCGCTGTTCGCCTTTGCCAACGCGGGGGTATCGCTGCAAGGGGTGTCCTTGAGCGGGTTGACTTCACTGCTGCCGCTGGGGATTGCTGCCGGGCTGTTTATCGGCAAGCCGTTGGGGATTTTCGTCTTCTGCTGGCTGGCGGTGAAGCTGGGGATTGCCCGTTTGCCGCAGGATATCGGCTTTAAACAAGTGTTTGCGGTGGCCGTGCTCTGTGGTATTGGTTTCACCATGTCGATTTTTATTGCCTCATTGGCCTTCGCCGATGCGGATGTGGCTCTCAGTACCTATGCCAAATTAGGCATACTATTGGGATCGACCAGCGCTGCGGTAGTGGGCTACGGCCTGCTGCGTTTGAGTTTGCCTCGCAGTCGATGACCTTTGTGTTTACCCCTAATTGTTGAAGGGCTATTACAATAGTAGCTGCAGCGTGGCTTCGTCAGCCGCGCTGCATTGGGATTAAAGATAACTTTGCGTTGTCCGAAATTAACGATAGGGAGTTTGTCGCTCATCACGGCAGACCGTTTGCCGATGAGAAACCTAAGGAGAGAACGTTTTGAGAATGTCTCATATCAACTTTAACCACCTGTATTACTTCTGGCAGGTCTGCAAGGAGGGGTCGGTCGTGGGAGCGGCAGAAGCCCTGTTCCTCACGCCGCAGACCATCACCGGCCAAATCAAGGCACTGGAAGAACGGCTCAACGGTAAGCTGTTCAAACGCCAGGGGCGCGGGCTGGTCCCCTCCGAGCTAGGCCAACTGGTGTTCCGCTATGCCGACAAGATGTTTATGCTCAGCCAGGAAATGCTGGATATCGTCAACTACCGCAAGGAGTCTAACCTGCTGTTTGACGTGGGCGTAGCGGATGCGCTATCCAAACGTCTGGTCAGCCAGGTCTTGGAAACGGCGGTGGTGGACAACGAGCAAATCCACCTGCGCTGTTTTGAATCAACCCATGAGATGCTGTTGGAGCAACTGAGCCAGCATAAGCTGGATATGATCCTGTCGGATTGCCCGGTTGACTCTAGCCAGCAGGAAGGTTTGTTTTCGCTTAAGCTGGGCGAGTGTGGCGTCAGTTTCTTCTGTCGTCAGCCGATACCCGATTTACCGTTCCCTGCCTGTCTGGAACAGCGCCGCTTGCTGATCCCGGGAAGGCGTTCGATGCTGGGGCGTAAGTTGCTCAACTGGTTCAATACGCAAGGTATCAAGGTTGAGATACTGGGGGAGTTTGACGATGCGGCCCTGATGAAGGCTTTCGGCCTGTACCACAACGCGATCTTCGTAGCGCCAACGCTGTATGCGCTGGATACCTATAGCGATGATGACGTGGTGGAGATAGGGCGTGTCGATAGCGTGCAGGAAGAGTATTACATCATTTTTGCCGAGCGAATGATCCAGCATCCGGCGGTACAGCGGGTGTGCAACAAGGATTTCTCGGCGCTGTTCGCGCTGTAGGCTTGAACGTCAGGCGTAAAAAAACCGGCCGAGGCCGGTTTTTTTAACAAGCACACAACGTAATGCTTATTGCATTGCGTTGATACGCGCCGTCAGGTTTGACTTATGACGTGCTGCTTTGTTTTTGTGGATCAGGCCTTTAGCAGCCTGGCGATCCACAAGTGGTTGCATTACGAGGAATGCTTTTTGTGCTGCGTCTTTGTCGCCAGCTGCGATAGCTGCGTCAACCTTCTTAATGAAGGTACGCACCATTGAGCGACGGCTAGCGTTATGCTTGCGACGTTTCTCAGACTGTATGGCGCGTTTCTTAGCTGATTTGATATTAGCCAAGGTCCAACTCCCAAATATATATATTGAGGACAATTCAAAGGCCGAGGAATATGCCCTTTTAGCCTTCGTTTGTCAATGGATTTGTGCAAATAAGCGCCGTTTGTACGGGCGGCACTTGCTACGTTGTGATGGCGCAGGATTTTACCAGCTTCAGCCATGGGAATACAGTGTTTCACGAGAAAAATCGCCATGTGATTTGCATCACAGTCTGCAAGCTGTTGGTCCTGGTGGGTTATCCCCCGTCTTTCAAGCGTCGGCCAGAAGCCACGCTCGCTATCAGCGCGCTAATATAGCACGCATTGGGCCAGATAAACGGTGGTTAAGGCGATTATCCTCCGGTATGGTATGACTATTACATCAAAGGAACCAATCGCGGGTTAACCTTGACCGCTGTACAAGGTATAATCCGCCGATTTCCACTGTGTTGGGCCAGCTATGCAGCTAATTCGCGGCATCCATAATATCCGGGCACGCCACCGTGGCTGTGTGCTCACCATCGGCAACTTTGACGGCGTCCATCGCGGTCACAAGGCGCTGTTGGGGCAGTTGAAGCAGGAAGGGCTACGCCTGGGGCTGCCGGTAATCGTCATGATCTTTGAGCCACAGCCGCTGGAACTGTTTGCCGCGGATAAGGCTCCGGCCCGCCTCACGCGTTTGCGTGACAAAGCCAAATACCTGGCGCAGGCCGGAGTTGATTACCTGTTGTGCGTCAAGTTTGATCCCCGCTTTGCCGCCCATACCGCTCAGGCATTCGTTGCCGAGCTGCTGGTCGAGAAGCTGGGGGTGAAATTCCTGATGGTGGGGGATGATTTCCGCTTTGGTGCTGGTCGCCAGGGGGATTTCCCGTTGCTACAGCTTGCCGGGCAAGAGTTCGGCTTTGAGGTGGTCAGCACGCCAAGCTTCCGTGAAGGCGACCTGCGCATCAGCAGCACCGCCATCCGCAATGCGCTGCGTGATGATGACTTGCCACTGGCAGAAACCCTGCTGGGGCATCCTTACAGTATTTCCGGGCGCGTAGTGCATGGCGATGAACTGGGGCGAACCATTGGTTTCCCTACCGCCAACCTGCCGCTCAAACGCCTGGTTGCCCCGGTGAAAGGGGTGTATGCCGTCGATGTTTATGGCCTGGGCCCCGAGCCTTTGCCTGGCGTGGCCAATATCGGCACCCGCCCTACGGTGGCAGGCGTACGTCAGCAGTTGGAAGTGCATCTGCTGGACGTAACCATGGATCTTTACGGGCGCCACCTGGATGTGGTGCTGCGCGCAAAATTGCGCGATGAACAGCGTTTTGCTTCGCTCGATGCGCTAAAGCAGCAAATCGCCAATGATGTGGTGACGGCCCGGACGTTCTTCGGGCTACAGACACCGGCTTAATCTACGAACCGAAACGAGATCGAGAATCTAATGAGTGACTACAAGAATACCCTGAACTTGCCGGAAACAGGGTTCCCGATGCGTGGCGATCTCGCCAAGCGTGAACCTGGCATGCTCGCACGTTGGTATGAACAGGATCTGTACGGGATCATTCGTGCCGCCAAAAAGGGCAAGAAATCCTTCATTCTGCATGACGGCCCTCCGTATGCGAATGGCAGCATTCACATTGGTCACTCGGTAAACAAGATCCTCAAAGACATTATTATCAAGTCAAAAGGGATGGCTGGCTTTGATTCGCCTTATGTTCCAGGCTGGGACTGTCACGGTCTGCCTATCGAACTGAAGGTTGAGCAACTGTATGGCAAACCGGGTGAGAAACTGACACCGGCAGAGTTCCGCCAGAAATGTCGTGAATATGCCGCCGAGCAGGTAGAAGGCCAGAAGAAAGACTTTATCCGTCTGGGGGTGCTGGGTGACTGGGATCATCCGTACCTGACCATGAATTTTAAAACCGAAGCCAACATCATCCGTGCGTTGGGCAAGATCATCAGCAATGGTCATCTGCTCAAAGGCGCCAAGCCGGTGCACTGGTGTACGGACTGTGGTTCTTCCCTGGCGGAAGCGGAAGTTGAATATTACGACAAAACCTCGCCATCCATCGACGTCGCGTTCCACGCGGTTGATGCGGCGGCCGTGGCCAGCAAATTTGGCGTAACCCGCGTTAATGGCCCAGTGTCACTGGTGATCTGGACGACCACACCGTGGACGCTGCCTGCCAACCGTGCGATCTCGCTGAATGCAGAGTTCACCTACCATCTGGTACAGGTTGAAGGCCAATGCCTGATCCTGGCAGCGGACCTGGTAGAAAGCGTGATGAAACGTGCAGGCATCAGCCATTGGGAAGTGCTGGGTAGCTGCAAGGGCAGCGACCTGGAACTGATGCGCTTCACCCACCCGTTTATGGGCTTTGACGTGCCGGCGATCCTGGGCGATCACGTTACGCTGGATGCCGGTACCGGTGCCGTACATACCGCTCCTGGCCACGGCCCGGATGACTTCGTGATCGGCCAGAAATACGGCCTGGAAGTCGCTAACCCGGTTGGCCCGAACGGCTGCTACCTGACCGGCACCTATCCAACGCTGGACGGCAAGTTCGTGTTCAAGGCCAACGATCTGATCGTTGAGTTGCTGCGTGAAAAGGGCGCTCTGCTGCACGTGGAAAAACTGCAACACAGCTACCCGTGCTGCTGGCGCCACAAAACGCCGATCATCTTCCGCGCCACGCCGCAATGGTTTATCAGCATGGATCAAAAGGGTCTGCGCAAGCAGTCGCTGGAAGAGATCAAAGGCGTGCAATGGATCCCGGATTGGGGCCAGGCGCGTATCGAAACCATGGTCGCAAACCGTCCAGACTGGTGTATCTCACGTCAGCGTACCTGGGGCGTTCCAATGTCCCTGTTCGTGCACAAAGACACCGAGCAGCTTCACCCACGCAGCGTAGAGCTGATGGAAGAAGTGGCCAAGCGTGTTGAGCAAGACGGGATCCAGGCCTGGTGGGATCTGGACGCTGCCGATATCCTCGGTGCCGAAGCGGCCGATTATGTGAAAGTGCCAGATACCCTGGACGTCTGGTTCGACTCAGGTTCAACCCATTCTTCCGTGGTTGACGTGCGTCCAGAATTCAACGGCCACTCTGCCGACATGTATCTGGAAGGTTCCGACCAACATCGTGGCTGGTTCATGTCATCGCTGATGATTTCGACCGCCATGAAGGGCAAAGCGCCTTACAAAGAAGTGCTGACCCACGGCTTTACCGTCGATGGTCAGGGCCGCAAAATGTCCAAATCAATCGGCAACACCGTCAGCCCGCAGGACGTGATGAACAAGCTGGGTGGCGATATTCTGCGTCTGTGGGTCGCCTCTACCGATTACACCGGCGAGATTGCGGTTTCCGACGAAATCCTCAAGCGTGCTGCCGATTCTTATCGCCGCATCCGTAATACCGCGCGTTTCCTGCTGGCCAACCTGAACGGGTTTGATCCAAGCACTGACTGCGTGGCACCGGAAGAGATGGTGGTACTGGATCGCTGGGCCGTAGGCCGTGCAATGGCCGCGCAGCAGGATATCGAGCAGGCCTATGCCAACTACGATTTCCACGAAGTGGTGCAGCGCCTGATGCAGTTCTGCTCGGTAGAAATGGGGTCCTTCTATCTGGACATCATTAAAGACCGTCAGTACACCGCGAAAAGCGACAGCGTTGCCCGCCGCAGCTGCCAGACCGCTTTGTTCCACATTGCGGAAGCGCTGGTACGTTGGATGGCGCCGATCATGTCGTTTACCGCCGATGAAATCTGGGCCTTCCTGCCGGGTGAGCGCACGCAGTACGTGTTTACCGAAGAGTGGTACGACGGTCTGTTCGGGTTGGCAGCAGGCGAAGGCATGAACGATGCGTTCTGGGCCGATCTGCTGAAAGTGCGTGGTGAAGTGAACAAGGTGCTGGAACAGGCACGTGCTGACAAGCACATTGGCGGTTCGTTGGAGGCGGCGGTTACGCTGTACGCCGATAGCGATCTGGCAGCACGTCTGAACAGCCTGCAGGACGAACTGCGCTTTGTGTTGCTGACTTCATCGGCCAGCGTAGCACCGTTTGCAGATGCTCCTGCCGATGCGCAGCAGAGCGAACTGTTGAAAGGGCTGAAAATTGCATTCAGCAAAGCGGATGGTGAGAAGTGCCCGCGCTGCTGGCATTATACCACCGATGTCGGCCAGGTGGCGGAGCATGCAGAACTCTGTGGCCGCTGTGTGACCAACGTAGCCGGTGACGGCGAAAAACGTAACTTTGCCTGAGATCAAGCGCCTGATGAGTAGACCGATAAGTTCGACCGGCTTGCGCTGGCTATGGCTGGTAGTGGTGGTGCTGGCGCTGGATTTTTTCAGCAAACAGTGGATCCTGAGTAACTTCGTGCTGGGCCAGACCCAGCCGTTGTTCCCGTCAATCAACCTGTACTACGCCCGTAACTACGGTGCGGCGTTCAGTTTCCTGGCGGATCACGGTGGCTGGCAGCGCTGGTTCTTTGCCGGTATTGCGGTCGCCATCGTGGTGGTGCTGCTGGTGATGATGTATCGCAGCAGTGCCCAGCAGAAGCTGAACAATATCGCCTATGCCTTTATTATCGGCGGTGCGCTCGGCAACCTGTTTGATCGTCTGTGGCATGGCTTTGTGGTCGATTTCATCGACTTTTATATCGGCAACTGGCATTACCCGACCTTCAATCTGGCGGACAGCTTTATCTGCGTCGGTGCCGCCATGATCGTGCTGGAAGGGTTCTTGCCGGCGAAGAAAAGCGTCAACAGCGAAGGTAAGTGATATGACGGCTCAGGTTAACGGCAACAGCGCAGTGCTGGTGCATTTCACGCTGAAACTGGCAGATGGAACGACCGCGGAATCAACCCAGGGTAACGGCAAACCCGCGCTGTTCCGCCTGGGCGATGGCAGCCTGTCTGCTCCGCTGGAACAGCAACTGATCGGCCTGCGGGCAGGGGACAAATGTGCGTTTACCCTGCAACCGGAAGCCGCGTTCGGTGCGGAGAACCCGGATCTGATCCAGTTCTTCTCACGCCGCGATTTTAACGAAACCGGCGTGCCAGATGTTGGCACCATCATGCTGTTTACCGCCATCGACGGCAGTGAAATGCCTGGTGTGGTGCGTGAAGTGGCGGAAGATTCGATCACCGTTGATTTCAACCATCCGTTGGCGGGGCATCCGGTGACCTTCGATATCGAAGTGCTGGAGATTGACCCGCAGCAGGAGGAAGCGCATGCAAATATTGCTGGCTAACCCGCGTGGCTTCTGCGCCGGGGTCGATCGTGCGATCAGCATCGTAGAACGTGCGCTGGAGATTTATGGTGCGCCGATTTACGTACGTCACGAAGTGGTGCATAACCGCTATGTGGTCGAAAGCCTGCGCGAGCGCGGGGCGGTATTTATCGAAGAGATCGCGGAAGTGCCGGACGGCTCAATCCTGATCTTCTCTGCCCACGGCGTGTCGCAGGCTGTTCGGGCCGAAGCTAAGGCCCGCGATCTGACCATGCTGTTTGATGCCACCTGCCCATTGGTGACCAAGGTGCATATGGAAGTGGCTCGGGCCAGCCGTAAGGGCACCGAAGCGATCCTGATTGGCCATGCCGGGCATCCGGAAGTGGAAGGCACCATGGGCCAGTACAGTAACCCTGAGGGGGGCATGTACCTGGTTGAGTCGCCGGAAGATGTCTGGCAATTGCAGGTGAAGAACGAGCATAACCTGTGCTTTATGACCCAGACCACTTTATCGGTGGATGATACTTCCGACGTTATTGATGCGTTGCGTAAGCGCTTCCCGGATATTATCGGGCCGCGCAAGGACGATATCTGCTATGCCACCACCAACCGTCAGGAAGCGGTGCGCAGCTTGGCAGGTGATGCCGACCTGGTGCTGGTGGTGGGGTCGAAGAACTCGTCCAACTCCAACCGCCTGGCGGAACTTGCCCAGCGTGTGGGTAAACCGGCCTATCTGATCGATTCGGCGGCGGACATTCAGGAATCCTGGTTGAAAGACGCCAGCAACATTGGCGTCACCGCCGGAGCCTCTGCGCCGGACGTGCTGGTTCAGGACGTCATCAGCCGCTTGAAAGCATTGGGCGGCAAAGACGTGCAGGAGCTCAGCGGCCGTGAAGAGAATATCGTGTTTGAAGTGCCGAAAGAACTGCGCATGGATATCAAGCAGATCGACTGATCGTTGCCAATATCATTAAGTAACGGGAAGCCTTGGCTTCCCGTTTTGCGTTTTAACTCGCTGTAATTAATCGTGTAACAGGTGGGAGCCATACAGAACGCCGACACGCCGTAAACCCGTCTCTGGGGGCTAGAATCGCGCATCCATGCGCTAAACGGTCGGCTAACCTGTATGTCTCCCACCTGCCTTAGGCTTTATGTGTTGCAGTATTAAGCTCGTCCTTTAGCGAGCAGAATGAGCAAAAATCGACTTTATCGCCATTCATCGTAATGCATAAATAGTGCATGATTATGTAGCACCAGACGGTTGACGCTAATCGGGTAATTGTTAATCAATTGACAGCGTTACTGATAACATACCGGGCATATCATAATTTTCTAATCCGTAAGCAAATCCTCTGGTAGTGATAGGGTAGGGAAGTTACCCTGAACCCATAGCCGAGGAGTGGCTTTTGACCATAAAAGAGAGCGAAGTATGACTGATTCACAAATCCGCATCGCGATTGCGGGTTCCGGTGGCCGCATGGGGCGCCAATTGATCCAGGCCGTGCAGCAGGCACAGGGCGTGGTATTGGGGGCGGCACTGGAGCGCCCGGGTTCTAGCCTGGTTGGCACAGATGCCGGTGAGCTGGCTGGCGTTGGTGCATTGGGTGTCACCGTCAGCGATAACCTGGAAAAGGTTGTCAACGATTTCGATATCCTGATCGACTTCACCCGCCCGGAAGGCACCCTGGCCCATCTGGCGTTTTGCGTGGCCCACGGCAAAGCCATGGTGATCGGCACCACCGGTTTTGATGATGCAGGTAAAGCGGCGATCCAGGCCGCGGCACAGCAGATTGGCATCGTGTTTGCCGCCAACTTTAGCGTGGGCGTCAACGTGGTGCTCAAGCTGCTGGAAAAAGCGGCCAAGGTAATGGGCGATTATACCGATATCGAAATTGTGGAAGCTCACCACCGCCACAAGGTCGATGCCCCTTCAGGAACGGCGTTAGCTATGGGCGAGGCGATTGCCGGTGCCTTGGGACGCGATCTGAAAGAGTGCGCGGTTTATGAACGCGTGGGCTATACCGGTGAGCGCGATCCAAAGAGCATCGGCTTTGCCACCATTCGTGCCGGGGATATTGTGGGTGAACATACCGCCATGTTTGCCGATATTGGCGAGCGGGTAGAAATCACCCATAAAGCCTCAAGCCGGATGACGTTTGCCAATGGCGCGGTGCGTGCTGCGTCATGGATATCAAACCAGCATAATGGGCTGTTTGATATGCGTGATGTGCTCGGTTTAGACCAGTTATAATTTTAATGAACACCATCGTGATGTGGTTGTGTTGATCATAATGATATGATAATCGGACAATAATTTTATTGTCCTTTTTTTTAACATTGAAAATGATGGTTACGATCATTTTTAATGATGTAGCTATTTTTTTTATATGTTATCTAGTCTTATTCCTGTTTTTTCTGTCATCTTTATTGCTCCCCACGCAGATTTAAGCTGTTTTAAGCCATTTTTTCTGTCACTGTGTCTCGCAACCGTTTACCCGGTCAAGTTTGCTGGTGTTTTTGTGCCTGTGACACCCTTTAAACCCTGAAGGCTGCAAAAATAATGAAAAAAATGGCGCTTTATCTAGACAAGCGGGGCGCTCATCATTAAAATGCGCCCAATTTGCCAAAAATTGGCCTTGAGGGCGGTTTTTGCATTGATTTAGGGCGTGAAATCTGAATTAATATGCAAATATTGTGATTGATTATTCCTCGGAGGGTGTTTTGATTAAGTCAGCGCTATTGGTTCTGGAAGACGGAACCCAATTCCACGGTCGGGCCATCGGGGCAGAAGGTACGGCAGTGGGGGAAGTGGTCTTCAATACCTCGATGACCGGTTATCAAGAAATCCTCACTGATCCTTCCTACTCCCGCCAGATCGTTACTCTTACTTATCCTCATATCGGCAATGTCGGCACCAATGATTCCGACGCAGAATCCTCCGCTGTTCATGCTCAAGGCCTTGTCATCCGCGACCTGCCCCTGATTGCCAGCAACTACCGCAACGAAATGGGCCTGGCCGATTACCTCAAGCGTCACAATATTGTGGCGATTGCCGATATCGATACCCGCAAGTTGACTCGTCTGCTGCGTGAGAAAGGCGCACAGAACGGCTGCATCATCGCGGGCGACCTCACCGATGCCGATCTGGCGCTGCAAAAAGCCAAGGCTTTCCCTGGCCTGAAAGGCATGGACCTGGCAAAAGAGGTCACCACCAAAGAAGCTTACGCCTGGCAACAGGGGAGCTGGACGCTGGAAGGCGATTTGCCGGAGGCTAAACCTGCGGGCGAACTGCCTTACCATGTAGTGGCCTACGATTACGGCGCCAAGCGTAATATCCTGCGTATGCTGGTGGATCGCGGCTGCCGCCTCACTGTGGTGCCAGCGCAAACCCCTGCGGAAGACGTACTGAAAATGAATCCGGACGGCATCTTTCTGTCCAACGGCCCTGGTGACCCGGAGCCTTGCGATTACGCCATCACCGCCATCAAACGTTTCCTGGAAACCGATATCCCGGTATTTGGTATCTGCCTGGGCCACCAACTGTTGGCGCTGGCCAGCGGTGCCAAAACCATGAAGATGAAGCTTGGCCACCACGGCGGTAACCACCCGGTGAAGGATCTGGATAACAATACCGTGATGATCACCGCGCAGAACCACGGCTTTGCCGTCGATGAAAATAATCTGCCGAACACATTGCGGGTCACGCATAAATCCCTATTCGACCACACGGTGCAGGGCATCCATCGTACCGATAAAGCCGCGTTCAGCTTCCAGGGCCACCCAGAAGCCAGCCCAGGCCCGCACGATGCCGCGCCGCTGTTCGATCACTTTATCGAACTGATTGAGACTTACCGTACCAACGCCAAATAATCAGGAGCCAGAAAAGCCATGCCAAAACGTACAGATATAAAAAGCATCCTGATCCTCGGCGCTGGCCCGATCGTTATCGGCCAGGCGTGTGAATTTGACTACTCTGGTGCCCAGGCGTGTAAGGCGCTGCGTGAAGAAGGTTATCGCGTCGTACTGGTCAACTCGAACCCGGCCACCATCATGACCGACCCGGAAATGGCCGATGCCACCTACATCGAGCCGATCCACTGGGAAGTGGTGCGTAAAATCATCGAGAAAGAGCGCCCGGATGCGGTGCTGCCAACCATGGGTGGGCAAACCGCGCTGAACTGTGCGTTGGAGTTGGAACGTCAGGGTGTACTGGCCGAGTTTGGCGTCACCATGATTGGTGCTACCGCCGATGCCATCGATAAAGCCGAAGACCGCCGCCGTTTCGATATCGCCATGAAGAAAATTGGCCTGGACACGGCGCGCTCCGGCATCGCCCATAATATGGAAGAAGCGTTGGCGGTGGCCGCCGACGTGGGCTTCCCATGCATTATCCGCCCGTCATTCACCATGGGCGGCACCGGTGGCGGCATCGCCTATAACCGCGAAGAGTTCGAAGAAATCTGCGAACGTGGTCTGGATCTGTCCCCGACCAAAGAGCTGCTGATTGACGAATCGCTGATCGGCTGGAAAGAGTACGAGATGGAGGTGGTGCGCGATAAGAATGACAACTGCATCATCGTCTGCTCGATCGAAAACATCGATGCGATGGGTATCCATACCGGTGACTCCATCACGGTGGCTCCAGCGCAAACGCTGACCGACAAAGAATACCAAATCATGCGTAACGCCTCGATGGCGGTGCTGCGTGAGATCGGGGTGGAAACCGGCGGCTCCAACGTGCAGTTCTCGGTGAACCCGAAAACCGGCCGCCTGATCGTGATTGAAATGAACCCACGCGTATCCCGTTCATCGGCGCTGGCCTCGAAAGCGACCGGCTTCCCGATTGCCAAGATCGCCGCCAAGCTGGCGGTGGGTTACACCCTTGATGAGCTGATGAACGACATCACCGGTGGCCGTACGCCAGCCTCCTTTGAGCCTTCCATCGACTACGTCGTCACCAAAATCCCACGCTTCAACTTTGAGAAGTTTGCCGGTGCCAACGATCGCCTGACCACCCAGATGAAGTCGGTCGGCGAAGTGATGGCGATTGGCCGCACTCAGCAAGAGTCATTGCAGAAAGCGCTGCGCGGCCTGGAAGTGGGCGCGACCGGGTTCGATCCGAAAGTGAGCCTGGACGATCCGGAAGCCTTGACCAAGATCCGCCGTGAGCTCAAGGATGCGGGTTCCGATCGTATCTGGTACATTGCCGATGCTTTCCGTGCCGGTCTGTCCGTTGATGGTGTGTTCAACCTGACCAACATCGACCGCTGGTTCCTGGTGCAGATTGAAGAGCTGGTGCGTCTGGAAGAGCAGGTTGCCGAAGCGGGTATCAACGGTCTGAACGCTGATTTCCTGCGCACGCTCAAGCGTAAAGGCTTTGCCGATGCGCGCCTGGCCAAGCTGGCTGGCGTGGCTGAAAGCGAAATCCGCAAGCTGCGCCACAGCTTCAACATGCACCCGGTTTACAAGCGTGTGGACACCTGTGCGGCCGAGTTTGCAACCGACACCGCCTACATGTATTCCACCTATGAAGACGAGTGTGAATCCAACCCGACCAACGATCGTCCGAAAATCATGATCCTGGGCGGTGGCCCGAACCGTATCGGCCAGGGCATCGAGTTCGACTATTGCTGCGTACACGCCTCGCTGGCGCTGCGCGAAGACGGCTACGAGACCATCATGGTCAACTGTAACCCGGAAACCGTCTCTACCGACTACGACACCTCGGATCGCTTGTACTTCGAACCAGTGACGCTGGAAGACGTGCTGGAAATCGTCCGTATCGAGAAGCCAAAAGGCGTGATCGTGCAGTATGGCGGGCAAACCCCGTTGAAACTGGCGCGTGAGTTGGAAGCGGCAGGCGTGCCGATTATTGGCACCAGCCCTGATGCGATTGACCGTGCCGAAGACCGTGAACGCTTCCAGCAGGCGGTTAACCGCTTGGGCCTGAAGCAGCCAGCCAACGCCACTGTGGCAACCATCGAGCAGGCGGTTGAGAAAGCGGCCGGCATCGGTTATCCGCTGGTGGTGCGCCCATCCTACGTACTGGGTGGCCGTGCGATGGAGATCGTTTACGACGACATCGACCTGCGTCGTTACTTCCAGAACGCGGTCAGCGTATCCAACGACGCGCCAGTGCTGCTGGACCGCTTCCTGGACGATGCGGTAGAAGTGGATGTGGATGCTATCTGTGACGGCGAGCGCGTGCTGATTGGTGGCATCATGGAGCATATCGAACAGGCTGGCGTCCACTCCGGCGACTCCGCTTGTTCACTGCCAGCCTACACTCTGAGCAAAGAGATCCAGGACGTGATGCGCCAGCAGGTAGAAAAACTGGCGTTTGAGTTGCAGGTTCGTGGTCTGATGAACGTGCAGTTTGCGGTGAAGAACAACGAAGTCTACCTGATCGAAGTGAACCCACGTGCCGCACGTACCGTGCCGTTCGTTTCCAAGGCTACCGGCGTAGCGTTGGCAAAAGTGGCGGCGCGCGTGATGGCCGGTAAATCACTGGCCGAACAGGGCGTGACTGAAGAGGTCATCCCGCCGTACTACTCGGTCAAGGAAGTGGTGCTGCCGTTCAACAAGTTCCCAGGCGTTGACCCGATCCTCGGGCCAGAAATGCGCTCGACCGGTGAAGTGATGGGCGTTGGCCGTACCTTCGCCGAAGCCTTCTCCAAGGCGATGTTGGGCAGTAACTCCGGCATGAAGAAAGGCCGTGCGCTGCTGTCAGTTCGCAGTGGGGACAAGGCTCGCGTGGTGGATTTGGCTGCCAGCCTGCTCAAGCAGGGCTTTGAACTGGATGCTACCCACGGCACCGCAGTGGTGCTGGGCGAAGCGGGGATTAACCCACGCCTGGTCAACAAGGTGCATGAAGGGCGTCCGCACATTCAGGACCGCATCAAGAACGGCGAATACACCTACATCGTGAATACCACGGCGGGGCGTCAGGCGATTGAAGACTCCAAGCTGATCCGCCGCAGTGCGCTGCAGTATAAAGTGCACTACGACACCACGATGAACGGCGGCTTTGCTACCTCGATGGCGATGAAGGCCGATCCAACCGAGCAGGTCACGTCGGTACAGGAACTGCACGCACGTATCACCAAGTAAGTTAATAACTTGGCTACCACTGAGGCGCTGCTTTTGCAGCGCCTTTTTTATTGCCGCAGCAACCCAAAGGTGGTGGTTTACGGCTTGTGCTGATTTTGTGGGCGTACGTCATATTTTTGTGATGAGAAATTTGATATCTCATTATCTTTATCTATTTTTAATGATGATTACTGTTATTTTCTGTTGTAAAACGGGCCTGTTCAATAAGGTGTCATCATGCTAAACAAACACGAGAATATCCTGCAGATCACCCATCTTAGCCAGGAGGGGATTGCTCAACTGGCTCCTTCATTCAACACGCTTCCCCACACCCAGCATGCGGATGGCAAGTACCGCCTGCGGCGTTATTCCGTCATGCGTTTTCAGGATGGAAAAGTGGTAGAGACGGGCAAACATGAGTTTGTACAATCTGAGGATATCAACCATTTTCAGGGCAATATTGTCCGCCAGTTCGAACCGCTCCTGGCCACGACCTGGCAAAATGAGGGCATGCGCGAAATGTGTGGGCTCTTTGTTGACAGCAATGATCTACCGAACAACCAGGAAATCGAGATCCACCAAATCCGCATTACCACCACCTATGATGAAACTCAGGTGGCACCAGAAGGCATCCATCGTGATGGTTTTGATCATATCGCGATAGTCGGTATCGACAGGCATAACATTGTCGGGGGGGATATCCTGCTCTATAACAGCAATCGCGAAGAGCCATTTTTCCGTAAGGTGTTGGAAAATGGCGAAGTTGCGATGATTGCTGATAGTAAGCTGTGGCATAACGCCTGCCCAATCCGTGCCGTCGTGACCGATAAAGAAGGGCATATGGATGTTTTTGTTCTGACAGCGAGGGTGGCATGAAATTTACGCCTGAACAAAGCCGGACGCAATTCAGCGCTCTGGGTCAGCTGTATCAAGGAAAAAGCGTGGTGTTCTTTGATGGTCCCGGTGGCTCACAGGTCCCGCGCACAGTGTTAGACAAGATGGTCGATTATTTGGGCCACCATAATGCCAACCTGGGGGGACATTATTTTTCCAGCAAAGCCACTGAGCGAGTGATGTTACAAGCCAGAGAGTCCGTGCGGGCGTTCTTGAATGCCAACTCGGCCGACAACATTGTCTTTGGCGCCAACATGACCTCACTGACTTTTCAGCTGAGCCGCGCTATCAGCCGGGATTGGCAAGCCGGGGATGAGGTGATCGTCACCGCTCTGGATCACTATGCGAACGTTTCGAGCTGGCAACAGGCCGCTGCCGATAAACAGGTCGTTGTCCATCAGGTTCCTGTTAATACGCAGGATTGTACGTTAGACGTCGATAAACTTTGTGCGCTCATGAACGCCAAAACCCGGTTGGTGGCAGTCACCTATGCGTCAAATACCACAGGCTCGATCGTGGATATAAAGCGTATCGTCGAGGCGGCACACCAGGTTGGCGCTTTGGTATATGTAGATGCAGTGCACTATGCCCCGCACCGCCTTATTGATGTTCAGGCGTTGGGTTGCGACATACTCCTGTGTTCCGCGTATAAATTTTTTGGCCCACACGTCGGGATTGCCTATCTGGCTACGCCGTGGTTGCAAACGTTACGTCCTTACAAGGTCGAGCCGGCCACCGATCTTGGCCCTGGGCGTTTCGAGACGGGAACTCAGAGTTTTGAAGGGCTCGCGGGGGTGACTGCTGCGATCGAATACCTGGCTCAGTGGGGAGAACCGGGTGCGCCATTGCGGCAGCGCTTGCAAGACAGCTTTAGCCAACTCAGCCAACATGAAGAAGCGCTTAGCACTTATTTCCTGGATAAGCTACGGCAAGTCAGGGGGGCGCGTTTGTACGGTATCGATCGGCCTGATGCCAACTGCCGAACCCCGACTTTCGCCGTGACGTTTGAACACGGGCTGCCTGAATCGGTTGCCAGAGCGCTGGGAGAGCACAATATTTGTGTCGGCAACGGGCATTTTTATGCGCTGGGGCTAATCCGCCAACTGGGTCTGGAGCAACGTGGCGGTGTCGTGCGGATCGGATTGATGCATTACAACACTCGCCAGGAAATTGACCGTTTGTTTGAGATTATCAACACGTTAAATCAATAATTACCGTAAGCCAGTGATGCCATATTGCCCCCGTATCCTGATGGTTAGAGGATGGGGGCATTGGGGCAGCAAGTTTTTATGCCAGTAATGGCGGCACGGTGACTGGTATATACTCGTTGTATGAAACGCAACAACGAGAAGCGCATGATCCTGATTATTTACGCTCATCCCTATCCCCGGCATTCTCATGCCAATCAACGGTTACTACAGGCGGTAAAAGACATTCCCGGTGTGGAGGTTCGCACGCTGTACGAACTGTATCCAGATTTTAATATCGATATCAACGCCGAGCAGCGGGCGCTGGAACGGGCCGATATGGTGGTTTTACAGCATCCGATGCAGTGGTACAGCTTGCCGCCATTGTTGAAACTGTGGATCGACAAAGTGCTGGAGCATGGCTGGGCCTATGGCCACGAGGGCAACGCCCTGGTGGGGAAAGACTGCCTGTGGGCTGTCACCAGCGGCGGAGATGAGCAGCATTTCGCTTTGGGCGATTACCCCAACTTTGCCGCTCTGGGTCAGCCACTACAGGCCACGGCGATTTACTGCGGTATGAAGTGGCAACCGTATTTTGCCGTGCACAACACCTTTACCTGTAACGAACCGGCTTTGATCGCCGCAGGGGAAGCCTATCGTCAGCGGCTGGTGCAGTATCTGATGGAACACAGCGAGCCAGCAGCAGAGCAGGAGTCAGTGAATGGATAATCACTCGATGATGATTGAAGGGCTGATCTATCTGGGATCGGCCGGGTTGTTGGTGCCGATTGCCGTACGCCTGGGGTTGGGATCGGTACTCGGCTACCTGATTGCGGGCTGTGTCATTGGCCCCTGGGGGCTGAAACTGGTTTCCGATCCGGAGTCGATACTGACCTTTGCCGAAATTGGCGTAGTGCTGATGCTGTTTATCATCGGGCTTGAGTTGGATCCTCGGCGGCTGTGGACGTTGCGGGCAGCGGTATTTGGTGGTGGGAGCATCCAAATGGTGGGATGCGGCCTGGTGTTGAGCGCCTTCTGCTATTTCCTCGGGTTGAATTGGCAGGTCGCCTTGCTGATTGGCTTGACGTTAGCACTCTCCTCAACGGCGATAGCCATGCAGGCGATGAGTGAGCGTAACCTGACGCCTTCGCCGATTGGCCGCAGCTCGTTTGCGGTGCTGTTGTTCCAGGATATTGCCGCTATTCCCCTGGTGGCGATGATCCCACTGTTGGCCAGCAGCGGAGCGGCTACCACGCTGGGTGCTTTTGTGTTTTCTGCCGCCAAGGTGGTGGGGGCGCTGGCGGTCGTGGTGCTGCTGGGGCGTTATGTTACCCGGCCTTTGCTGCACTTTGTGGCGCGTTCCGGCATGCGTGAAGTCTTCAGCGCCGTGGCGCTGTTCCTGGTGTTTGGTTTTGGCATTCTGCTGGAGATGGCTGGGCTATCGATGGCGATGGGGGCCTTCCTGGCTGGCGTGTTGCTGGCCAGTTCCGAATATCGCCATGCGCTGGAAAGCGATATTCAGCCATTTAAAGGCCTGCTGCTTGGGTTGTTCTTTATCGGCGTGGGGATGTCGATCGACTTTGGCACGCTGTTCCATCACCCGTTGCTGATTGCCTCGCTGTTGCTGGGTTTCATGCTGCTGAAGGCGGTGCTACTGTGGCTGGTTGCGCCAATGCTAGGGGTCCCCAAGCGCCAGCGCGGGCTGTTCGCCATTTTGCTGGGGCAGGGCAGTGAGTTTGCCTTTGTGATCTTCGCTGCGGCGCAGATGGCCGGTGTGTTGCCGCTCGAATGGGCTAAATCGCTGACGTTGGCCGTTGCACTTTCGATGGCTGCCACGCCATTGCTGCTGGTGGTTGCCGCTCGCCTGGCCAAGAATGCCCCGCAGGACGAACGCCCGGCAGATGTGATCGACGAAGAGAATGCCAGCGTGATCATCGCCGGTTTTGGCCGTTTTGGCCAGATCGCTGGCCGTATGCTGCTGGCCAACGGCGTGCATACCGTGGTGCTGGATCACGATCCGGACCATATCGAAACGCTGCGCAAATTTGGCACCAAGGTGTTCTATGGTGATGCGACGCGGGCCGATCTGTTGGAAGCGGCAGGAGCGGAACATGCCAAAATCCTGATTAACGCCATCGACGACGTGGAGGCGAACCTGCAACTGACGGCACTGGTCAAACGCCATTTCCCGCACCTGAAAGTGGTGGCGCGTGCCCGCGATGTGGACCACTGGTATCAACTGCGGCAGTTGGGAGTGGAAAAACCTGCGCGGGAAACCTTTGAAAGTTCGTTACTGATCGGCAGAGAAACTCTCGAACTGCTGGGGTTGGACGCCTACGAAGCCCGTGAAAAGGCGGATACCTTCCGGCGTTATAACCTGAAGATGCTGGAGGATACGCTGGAGAACTACGAAGATACCGAGTTCCGTGTCGCCAGCTTGCAACGGGCTAAAGAAATGCTGTCGTCGGCCATCGAGCAAGATCAGATGCGCCTATCTCACGTGCAACAAAACGGCTGGCGCGGCAGTATTGATGGCAAAGCGCCTGAGGAAGAGGTAGTGGAAGCGAAAGGGTAATTGGCTGGCGAGGGGGTGCCCCTCGCCGGTTTCTCAGCTCAGCGCGACCTTGATGCCCAAGGCGATTAACATCCCACCCAGCAGCTTATCGACCACCTTCTGGGTTTTCTCCAGCCCACGGCGCACCGGCCCACTTTGGATTAAAAACACCAGCACCGGCCACCAAACGGCGGAAAGACCGAAAATAATCCCGGCATACCACAGTTTTTCACCCAGGCCGGAGTTGATTTGCAATACCTGGGTAAACACCGCGAGGAAGAACAGCGTGGCTTTCGGGTTGAGCAGATTACACAGATAACCTTGTACAAAGGCGCTTTTCAGGCTGACCTGCTGTTGAGGCAGGCTGCTGACGTTCATCTTGCTGCCACCGCGTGACAACAAGGCTTGAATACCGACCCAAATCAGGTACACCGCACCGGCGTATTTCAGCACGTTGAACAACCACGGCGTGGTGGTGATCACTACCGCCAGGCCCGCGACACAGTAAGACATATGAGTTGCCACGCCGCAGATCACGCCGAACGCGGTCATCATTGCTGCCAGGCGCGGATAGCGCGCCGCGTTTTTAATCACCAGAAAAAAGTCTGGCCCGGGGGAAAGCATGCCGAGCGTGGCAATACCGGCGACAAACAATGAGGTTTCAAGCATGAGCGAGTCTCTGAAAAAGGCCTAATTCTGCTGATAATAACGCCACTCCTCCTGACGTGCATCAACCTATTGCACTAATCTCTGGTTATATGATGGGTCTTCATTAAGAGGATGTGATTGAGCGACATGAAAAAGGAATTAACCGCAGAGATACCCGGTGTAAACCAGCAACAGCGTGAGATCACCCGTCTGTGTATTCAGTGTGCGTTGCTGCTGCTACAGCACGGGGCGGAAAGCATGGTGGTGGAACAACTCTCGACTCGTTTGGGCCTGGCGCTTGGCATGGATAGTGTAGAAAGCTCCATCTCGGCCAACGCCGTGGTGCTTACCACCATCAGCAATGATGCCTGCCTGACCACCACGCGAAAGAACGTCGATCGTGGGATCAACATGCAAATGGTGACCGAGGTGCAGCACATTGTGATCCTGGCGGAACACCATTTGGCTGACGTCCATGACGTGGCGCGGCGCTTTGAAAAAATCCGTCCGCTGCGCTATCCGCGTTGGCTGGTGGTGCTGATGGTGGGGTTGTCCTGTGGCTGTTTCAGCATGCTCAACGGCGGCGGGCCAGATGCTTTTGCGGTCACCTTTATGGCCAGTGGTCTGGCGATGTTTGTGCGCCAGATGCTGACCGCTCGCCATATGAATCCGCTGATCAACTTTTGCCTGACGGCCTTTGTCGCCACGTCGGTCTCCGGCCTGCTGTTACGTGTGCCGTTTTTCCACCAAACCTCCAGCGTAGCGATGGCGGCCAGCGTGCTGTTGCTGGTGCCCGGTTTCCCGCTGATCAACGCGGTAGCCGATATGTTTAAAGGCCACGTGAATACCGGCCTGGCCCGCTGGGCGATGGCCAGTTTACTGACGCTGGCAACCTGCATCGGCGTGGTGATGGCGATGTCGCTGTGGGATTTACGGGGGTGGTCATGAGCCTGCTGTGGGCGTTGTTACAGGACATGCTGCTGGCGGCAGTACCCGCGCTCGGCTTTGCCATGGTGTTCAACGTGCCGCTACGAGCGCTGCGCTACTGTGCCTTGCTTGGGGCGCTGGGGCACGGTTCGCGGATGCTGATGATGCATTTCGGTATGAATATCGAATGGGGATCGTTCCTGGCCGCCATCCTGATCGGTATCATCGGCATTTACTGGTCACGCTGGCTGCTGGCGCATCCCAAGGTGTTTACCGTTGCGGCGGTGATCCCGATGTTCCCCGGTATTTCAGCCTATACCGCGATGATCAGCGTGGTGGAGATTTCACATTTGGGCTACAGCGAAGCCCTGATGTCGGTGATGATCTCCAACTTCCTCAAAGCCTGTTTTATCGTGGGAGCCTTGTCGATTGGCCTGTCGGTACCGGGTCTGTGGCTGTATCGTAAACGTCCCGGCGTTTAGGGCTTTTTCTAAGGATCTGGGATTATTGGAGTTTATGTTCAGAGCCGTCCGATATATGACTATCGCTCGATTCGTCTATCGACGGTGGCCGGGGCTTTACGTATAGTGTGAACAATTTTGCTGCCTATACAGGGTTAAACAATGATTATCAGCCTGATTGCTGCTTTGGCGGCGGATCGCGTTATTGGTATGGAAAATGCCATGCCGTGGCACCTGCCGGAGGATTTGGCGTGGTTTAAACGTAACACGTTAAATAAACCGGTGATTATGGGCCGTAAGACCTTTGAGTCGATTGGCCGCCCATTACCGGGCCGCCATAATATCGTGTTAAGCAGCCAGCCGGGTAAAGAACCTGGCGTGACCTGGGTGACTTCGCTGGAGGAGGCCTTGGCTGCGGCTGGCGAGGTGGAGGAAGTGATGGTGATGGGCGGTGGCAGCATTTATAGCCAGTTCCTGCCACGGGCTTCCCGGATGTATCTGACGCATATCGATACCGAAGTGGGTGGCGATACCTACTTCCCGGATTACGAGCCGGACGAATGGGAAACGTCGTTCAGCGCCTTCCACGATGCGGATGCACTGAACTCGCATGGTTACTGTTTTGAGATTTTGGAACGCCGCTAAGGCGGGTTAGCTATCAAATGGGCACCCTTGGGTGCCCATTGTCGTTTTAAGACGCTGCCAGCGTATCCGCGCCGTCTATCGCATCACGACGGTTGCTTGGCTGGGTAAAGTAGCGCTTGTCTTCCCAACGCAGTAGGGTCAAATCCCCACCCCAACAGCAACCGGTATCCAGACCGATGATCCCTTCCGGCGTACCTCTGCCTTCCAGTGATGCCCAGTGGCCGAAGATGATGCTGTATTCGGGATCGACCAGACGTGGCAGATCAAACCAGGGTTTCAGCGGAGCGGGAGCGGTGCCCGGCGCATCTTTGCAGATCATGTCCAACTGGCCGTTAGGGAAGCAATAGCGCATGCGGGTCAAGGCATTGGTGCTAAAGCGCAGGCGTGCCAACCCGCTCAGTTCCGGGCTCCAGTTGTTGGGCATGTCACCGTACATCGCATCCAGGAACAAGGGATAGCTGTCGCTGCTGAGTACCGCTTCCACTTCACGGGCACACATCTGTGCGGTCTCGATATCCCACTGTGGGGTAATGCCAGCGTGGCCCATGATCAGTTTGCGTTCATCATCTACCTGCAGCACCGGCTGGCGACGCAGCCAGTTGATCAACTCGTCAGCATCAGGCGCTTCGAGCAGGGGGGTCATGCGGTCTTTGGGTTTATTACGGCTGATACCGGCGTACACCGCCAGCAGATGCAGGTCGTGGTTACCCAGAACCATACGCACTGCCGGGCCGAGAGAGCGGACGTAGCGCAGCACTTCGAGCGAGCCGGGGCCACGGGCGACCAGATCGCCTGTCAGCCACAGTTGGTCTTGCAGGGGATCGAAATTAACCTGAGCTAATAGCGACTGCAGTTCATCGAAACAGCCATGAACGTCGCCGATAAGATATGTCGACATATTAGTGGATCAGCGTAGGGATGGCTAAACGGAACACCGGAATAGCGGTACGGAATGGCTGACCCTGTTGATCAACCATTTCATAGTGGCCTTCCATGGTGCCCAGCGGCGTTTCGAGTATCGCACCGCTGGTATATTGGAACTCGCTGCCGGGCTGGATAATAGGCTGTTCACCGATCACTCCCTCGCCCTGAACTTCAGTTTGCCGACCGTTACTGTTGGTTATCAGCCAGTAACGGCCCAGCAGTTGCACGTCAAAGCGCCCCAGATTACGGATGGTAACGGTATACGCGAAGACGTAACGTTCTTCCTCAGGTATCGATTGTGATTCCACATACACACTCTGTACCTGCACACATACACGGGGCGAATCAATCATGACAACTGCTCCTTTATTGCTGCTGCGCCTGCTGTTGTGAAAGCCAGTTTGCCAGCTTACAGTACTGCGCTACAGAAATATTCTCTGCTCTGAGCGTCGGATCGACGCCGAGTTCCGTCAACTGTTCCGGGGTGAAAAGATCGCCCAGGCTGTTGCGGATGGTTTTTCTGCGTTGGTTAAACGCCTGGGTGGTCACGCGGCTGAGCATACGCACATCGCCGACAATATTAGGCATCACCAGATGCGGTACCAGACGAACCACGGCAGAATCGACTTTAGGCGGCGGCGCGAATGCAGTCGGCGGCACTTCCAACACGGGAATAACGTTGCAGTAATACTGCGCCATCACGGTCAAGCGCCCGTATGCCTTGCTGTTTGGGCCGGCAACCAGACGGTTGACCACCTCCTTTTGCAGCATAAAGTGCATGTCGCGGATAGCTGAAGTATAGCTGAAAAGGTGGAACATCAGCGGCGTCGAGATGTTATACGGCAGGTTGCCAAACACGCGCAACGATTGGCCTTCCACGGCTGCCAGCTCGGCGAAGTTCACCGTCATGGCATCTTGCTGATGAATGGTCAGCTTGTCTTTCAGCTGTGGGTGATTGGCCAGGCGGGCTGCCAGATCGCGGTCAAGTTCAATCACCGTCATGCGATCCATCCGCGCGCCAACCGGTTCGGTCAAGGCTCCCAGGCCTGGGCCGATTTCAACCACCGCTTCGCCCGGCTGTGGGTGAATGGCTGAGACAATGCTATCGATGACAAACTGATCGGTTAAAAAGTTCTGTCCAAAACGTTTGCGGGCAAAGTGCCCTTGGTGGACTCTATTATTCATTGCTGTTAATTATCATTTTAATGGCGAGAGCCAAGGCCGTTTTGAAGCTGCCTGCATCGGCAGTGCCGCTGCCAGCCAGTTCCAACGCGGTACCATGGTCGACCGAGGTACGGATAAAAGGCAAACCGAGGGTGATATTCACCGCCCGACCAAACCCCTGGTATTTTAGTACAGGCAAGCCCTGATCGTGATACATCGCCAGCACCGCATCTGCATGTTGCAGATATTTGGGCTGGAACAGGGTATCCGCCGGGAGCGGGCCAATCAGCTGGATGCCGCGGCTACGCAGCACCTCCAAAGCCGGAATAATCACATCCAACTCTTCACGGCCCATATGGCCGCCTTCCCCCGCATGTGGGTTTAGCCCACAGACGTAAATCAGCGGGTGCGGAATGCCAAACTGGTTTTTCAGATCCCGATCGAGAATGGTGATCACTTCGAACAGGCTCTGTTGGGTGATGGCACCCGGGACTGCCAGTAACGGCAGATGGGTCGTTGCCAGAGCGACGCGTAGCTCCTCGGTAGCCAGCATCATCACCACGCGTTCACAATGGCTGCGATCGGCAAAGAACTCGGTGTGGCCGGTAAAGGCGACGCCAGCGTCGTTGATGATGCTTTTGTTGACCGGGCCAGTGACCAGCGCGGCAAACTCACCGTTCAGGCAACCGTCACAGGCACGAGCCAGAGTCTCTACCACATAGGCGCTGTTGGCGACGTTAAGTTCACCAGCGACCACGGCCGCAGGGGCTGTAACGGGCAATACCGTTAAGGTCCCGGCACGCTGTGGCTGTGCAGGTTGGCCTGGCTGGTAGTCGCGCAGCGCGAGCGGTAACGCCAACTGGCGGGCGCGCTCAAGCAACAAGGCCGGATCGGCGCACACCACCAGTTCAACAGGCCAATCCTGTTGCGCCAGTACGGTGACCAAATCCGGCCCAACCCCGGCAGGCTCGCCGGGGGTGATGACGATACGGTTATTGCGGTGCATTGCTTCCATCGAGGATCTTCACGTAAGCAGCGGCACGCTGTTCCTGCATCCAGGTTTGCGCTTCTTCGGCAAACTTGCGGTTAAACAGCATGCGGTAGGCACGATCTTTCTGCGCCGCATCGGTTTTATCCACCTGGCGAGTATCCAGTAACTGGATCAGATGCCAACCAAAGGAAGAGTGTACCGGCTCGCTGACCTGGCCTTTTTGCAGCTTCAGCAGCGCATCGCGGAAGGCAGGATCGTACATGTCTGGCGAAGCCCAACCCAGATCGCCGCCCTGCAGGGCAGAGCCTGGGTCTTGTGACAGCTGTTTAGCCTCGTCTTCAAACTTCGCTTTGCCGCTCTTGATGGCCGCAGCCACTTCTTGCAGCTTGGCGCGTGCCTGATCGTCGGTCATCACCACTGACGGTTTCAGCAGGATATGACGGGCATGCACTTCGGTCACGGAAATCGACTGGGTACCGCCACGGATATCGTTAACCTTCAGGATATGGAAGCCGACACCGGAACGGATCGGACCAACCACATCGCCTTTTTTGGCGCTGGACAGACGTTCTGCGAACAGCGTTGGCATTTCCTGCAGTTTACCCCAACCCATCTGGCCGCCTTTCAGCGCTTGTGAGTCGGCAGAGTAAGTGATCGCCAGTTTGCCGAAGTCGGCACCGCTGGTCGCTTCACCGGCCAGGCGTTTCGCCAGCGCTTCGGCTTCATCAACCTGCTTCTGCGATGGATTTTCTGGCAGCGGGATCAGGATGTGGCTGATGTTGATGTCGGTTTCACCGCCGTTCTGCGCGCCGACCTGTTTGGCTAACGCGTCAACTTCCTGCGGCAGGATGGTGACACGGCGACGCACTTCGTTGTTACGCACTTCCGAGGTCAGCATTTCCTTGCGGATCTGCGCACGGTAAGTGTTGTAGTTCAGACCTTCATACGCCAGGCGGCTGCGCAGTTGATCCAGGCTCATCTTGTTCTGGGCGGCGATATTGCCGATCGCCTTGTCCAGATCGGCATCGCTGACGGTGATCCCCATTTTTTGCGCCATCTGCAGCAGGATGTTATCCATAATCAGACGTTCAAGGATCTGGTGACGCAACGTATTGTCGTCTGGCAATTGCTGGCCAGCCTGCTGTGCGTTGAGTTTCACCGATTGCATCAGGCCGTTCACGTCGCTCTCGAGTACTACGCCGTTATCGACGACGGCGGCGACTTTATCCATTTGTTGCGGTGCTGCGAACGCGGTATTGGCACAAACCACCAATCCGAGAAGAAGCGTTCTCCAGTTCTTCATACATTTCCCGTTATCTGTTTCCGCAAATGCGGGTGAAAGTTGTTTTTTTTCAATTCGTTTATCAATATCAGAATGCGCGTTGGTAAGGCAGAATACCCGAGCGCAGCATTTCATTGGTGCCAAGGCTGTGATCGCTACTCAAGCCACGCAGTTCGACGTTGAATGAAACTTTGTTATCGTACTTGCTGACCTGATTACCGTAGTCCCAATCGGTGATCTTGCGCTCATAACCCACGTTGACCGCCCAGCAGCAGGTGTTATAACGCAGGCCGACCAACTGGTTGGCGGTTTGTTTCGCACGAGTATCGTAGTAATACGCCCCGACGACTGCCCACCGATCGGCAATTGGCCAACTGGCCACCAGACCAACCTGTGAAATACCGTCCTGATAGCCTGGGTTGCTGATATCCGGCAAGGTTGCCGAAATATACTCCGGGCTGGCATAACGGTAGTTCAACTGCACCATGCGATTCTGATCCTGACGATATTCCACTACCGCGTCACCTAACGCGACGCTGTCAAGACGGGTGTCGTATTGCACACCACCACGCAGGCCCCAGCGATCGTCAATCTTCCAATAGGTGTCACCAGCCCAGACGACGCTGCCGGTATCATCGCTATTATCAAAGTTGCTACTTTGATCCCCGGTCCGCGAGCGGCTCAGGTAGTAGATTTGACCTACGGAAACGTTAAAACGTTCAACCAGCGCATCATCATAAATACGCGAAGTGACACCGGCTGCCACACGGTTCTGCGAGGCTACGCGATCCAGGCCACTGTAGGAGCGGTCGCGGAACAGGCCCGAGTAGTCGGTTTGCAGCAGGGTTGAGTCATAAGTATAGATATTGCTTTGATCGCGATAAGGCACGTACAGATACTGCATACGTGGCTCGATGGTTTGGGTATAACCTTCTGACCAATCCATTGGGCGATCGAACACTACTTTGCCATCGGTCTTGAACTGCGGCAGAACGCGGTTGACCGAGTCTTCCAGATCGGGAACCGGGCTACCCGGGTTACGGCTGGCATAGTCGGCGGCAAAACCGTTTGGAATGGTCTGCTGGAAATGCGTTGCCATCAGTTTGGCTTCGGTATTCAGGCTACCCCAACTGTTGGCCAGCGGCAAATTGATCGCCGGTTCCACATGCCAACGAGTGGCTTTTGGGTTATTCGGGTTGACGCTGGTAAAGTTGGCAACCTGGCCGTAGGTGTGGAAATCAAACGGGCCGATATCCGATTTATAGTAGTTGAGATCCAACTGTGGCTGCGCACGGTAGGCGTTTTGGTTGCCCACCCCGCTGAAGATCTGGAACTGCTTGGAAGCCAACGTGGCATCCCAGTTCTCATCGGCATAACCGACGCTGAATTTCTGCGTGGCGTAGCCATCGGTGGTGGAGCCGTATTTGGAATCCAGGTCGGTGAAGTAATAAGGGTCGCTGACCTTGGTGTAGTCAATGTTGAAACGCCACACCTGATTCATGACGCCGTTATGCGCCCAGTAGAACAGCCAACGCTTACTGCTGTCGACATCCCCGTGATCTTTTTCGTACTGCCTATCGCTTGGCAGCCAGTCGAAGGCCATGGTACCCAGACCTGGTTGCAGCAGATAACGGAATTCGTTCTGCCACTGCAGGCCACGATTCGTCATGTAGTGCGGCGTGATGGTGGCGTCAAAGTTTGGCGCAATGTTCCAGTAATACGGCAACATGAATTCGAAGCCGTTATTACTGCCATATTTGGCATTGGGGATCAGGAAGCCGGAGCGGCGCTTATTGCCCACCGGCAGCTGCAAATAGGGGCTGTAGAACACTGGCACCTTGCCAATCTTGAAGCGGGCGTTCCACACCTCGGCCACTTCTTCTTCGCGGTCATGGATCACTTCGGAGCCCACTACGCTCCAGCTGTCATCACCAGGCAAACAGGAGGTGAAGGTGCCGTTTTCCAGGATGGTGTAGCGGTTTTGACCGCGCATCTTCATCTTGTCGGCGTCACCACGCCCCTGGCGGCCCACCATCTGATAGTCGCCCTGATAGACGTCGGTATCTTTGGTGTTCAGGTTTGACCAGGCTTTAGGGCCTTTCAGTTTGATCTGATTATCCGAGTAGTTCACATCACCGGTGGCGGTAACGGTACGGATAGGATCAGGCTGCCCGTCTTTTTGCGTCTGGTTCAGCTCAACCTGCTTCGCCGTCAGGGTGCTGTTACCCTGTTCGACGTTGACGTTGCCACTGAACAGCGCGCTGTTCGGGTAGTTGGCCTGCGAATCATCGGAAATGATGGTGACCGGCAGGCTGTTGGGATCGCCGCTGATCACGGGCTTATCATAAACAGGCACGCCGAGCATACATTGCTCGGCCAGATCTGCCAGCGCGTGCTGACTATAAATTGCCGTCCAAATCAACGTGGCCAGCAGTGTTGGGAAACTTTTTTTCATACGCGGTTTTGGTGTTCCGTCATCAGAGGCGTCATGTCCGGCAAACGGTCAGAGACTATATCACTCATCAGCGTTGCGCTAGTGTTAAATCCTGCCGTTCGATTGCGTCGTCGTTAGGCGCAGAGATAAATGACAGGTATGATAATCGAATTCTTGGAAAAAATCGCCTTAACCCTTGCGCGTACCGATAGGGATACACGGCTTATTACGGTTTGATAGTTGGGGAGTATATGCAGTATTGGGGAAAACTGCTCGGAGTGATTGTCGCCGTTTGGGCTGGCGGCGGATTCTGGGGTGTCGTGCTGGGGTTGATTGTTGGTCATATGATCGATACCGCACGTAATAACAAGCGCAGTCGGGGCTTCTTTACCGATCAGCAAACGCGGCAGACGTTATTTTTCCGCACCACTTTTCAGGTTATGGGGCATCTGACCAAATCGAAAGGGCGGGTAACCGAAGCCGATATCCAGATAGCCAGCCTGTTTATGGACCGCCTGCAACTGCATGGCGAGGCCCGTACCGCGGCGCAGCAGGCGTTCCGCGAAGGCAAGCACAGCCAGTTCCCGCTGCGTGAAACCTTGCAGCAGCTACGCAGCATCTGTTTTGGTCGCTTTGACCTGATTCGGATGTTTCTGGAAATTCAGATCCAGGCCGCGTTTGCCGACGGCTCGCTGCATCCGAATGAACGCCAGGTGCTGTATGTGATCGCCGAAGAGTTGGGAATTTCCCGCGCTCAGTTCGATCAGTTCCTCAGTATGATCGAAGGCGGGCGTCAGTTTGGCGGCGGCAGTTGGCAGGGGCAGCAAGGAGGCTACTCTCAAGGTGGCTACCAGCAGGCGCAACGTGGTCCAACGCTGGAAGATGCTTGCAAGGTACTGGGTGTTAACAGCAGCGACGATGCCACCACCATCAAGCGTGCCTACCGTAAACTGATGGGCGAGCATCACCCGGATAAGCTGGTCGCCAAGGGGTTACCGCCGGAAATGATGGAAATGGCGAAACAGAAAGCGCAGGAGATCCAGGCGGCCTACGACCTGATCAAACGCGAGAAGGGTTTTAAATAAGCGTAGGGGGCGTAGCGTGCGGCGCCCCTATAAACTCAGAAATCCGGCTCTACGCGAAAATGCATCGGGGTCTGGAATGCGGGATGAGTGATACGCAACTCTTGTGCGTGCAGTTGCAGGCGCGGTGCCATCGCCTTGGCCTCTGGTGGGGCGTAGAAGCCATCGCCGAGAATGGGGTGACCCAATGCCAGCATATGGACGCGCAATTGGTGTGAGCGCCCAGTGATGGGCAGCAGCTTGACCCGCGTGCTGCCATCCGCATCCCGGGAGAGCACCACATATTCGGTCTGCGCGGCCTTGCCGGTTTCGAAACAGACCTTCTGCAAGGGCCGGTTCGGCCAGTCGCAAATCAGCGGTAAATCCACCAACCCTTCATCCTGTGCCATATGCCCCCATACGCGGGCGATGTAGCATTTTTTCGGCTCGCGCTCGCGGAACTGGCGTTTAAGCTCCCGCTCGGCGGCCTTGTTCAATGCCACCACGATCACCCCGCTGGTAGCCATATCCAGGCGATGCACGGACTCCGCCGCCGGGAAGTCTGCCTGGATGCGCGTCATCAGGCTGTCCTTGTTCTCCGGGGCTCGGCCAGGCACGGAAAGCAGCCCGCTAGGTTTGTTGACCACGATGATGTGCTCATCCTGATACAGCACGTGCATCGGATCTTGCGGGGGATTGTAAGGTTCCATGTTAGCTCCGCTGAGAAGGGCAAACCGGGGAGCTTTGGCTCCCCGCTGTGTGGATCACTGGTGTGTCACTACTACCAGGCGAATAGCATCCAGCCGCCATCCCGCTTCGTTGAGATTAATCAGCACCTGCTTGCGGTTGAACTCCAGCGCTTCGACTTCGTCATCACGGATATTCGGGTTAACCGCCTTCAGGGCTTCCAGACGCGCCAGTTCGGTGCTCAACTTGTCATCGGCCTCTTGCTTGGCCTGCTCGATCAGAGCGCGCGCCTGCTCTTCCACCAGGCTTTCTGCCTGTTGCAGCATCACATGCACTTCTTGCTGCACCGCATTGACCAGCTTGCTGGAGGTGTGGCGATTGACCGCGTTCAACTGGCGGTTAAAGCTTTCAAACTCGACCTGCGCTGCCAGGTTGGTCCCCTTGCGATCCATTAACATGCGGATCGGCGTTGGCGGCAGGAAGCGGGTCAGTTGCAGGTGTTTAGGGGCCTGCGCCTCAACCACATACACCAGTTCGACCAGCAGAGTACCCACCGGCAGTGCCTTGTTTTTCAACAGGGAAACTGCGCAGCTCCCGGTATCGCCGGAGAGGATCAGATCCAGCCCATTGCGGATAATCGGGTGTTCCCAACTGACAAACTGGGCATCTTCACGCGACAGCGCCTGTTCGCGATCAAACGTCACGGTGCAGCCATCTTGCGGCAGCCCTGGGAAGTCCGGTACCAGCATATGGTCGGATGGCGTCAGGACGATCAGGTTGTCGCTGCGGTCTTCCTGGTTGATGCCGACGATATCGAACAGGTTGAGCGCAAAGCTCACCAGGTTAACGTCGTTGTCCTGCGCCGCAATGGCTTCCGCCAGCGCCTGCGCTTTGTCACCGCCGTTGGAGTGCATTTCCAGCAGACGGTCACGGCCCTGTTCCAGCTGCGTTTTCAATTGCTTATGCTGCTGGTTACAGGCATGGATAAACTCATCCAGACCTTCCTGCTCGGTAGGGGCGGCCAGATAGCCAATCAGTTGCTCATAGCAGCTGTCATAAATCGGCCGGCCGGTTGGGCAGGTGTGCTCGAAGGCATCCAGCCCTTCATGGAACCAGCGGCCCAGCACGGCCTGAGCGGTGTTTTCCAGGTAAGGCACCATGATCTGGATGTCGTGCATCTGGCCAATACGATCCAGACGGCCAATACGCTGTTCCAGCAGATCCGGGTTAAACGGCAGGTCGAACATCACCATCTGGCTGGCAAACTGGAAGTTACGCCCTTCCGAACCGATTTCGGAGCACAGCAGCACCTGCGCACCTTCTTCCTGTGAAGCGAAGTAGGCGGCAGCGCGATCGCGTTCGATAATGCTCAGCCCTTCGTGGAATACGGCGGCACGGATCGCTTCGCGTTCACGCAGCACCTGCTCCAGTTGCAGAGCAGTCGCGGCCTGGGCGCAAATCACCAGCACTTTCTCATGACGGTTGGCGACCAGATAATCCAGCAGCCACTCAACGCGCGGATCGAAGTTCCACCAGGTCGCATTCTCCCCTTCGAACTCCTGATAAATCTGTTCTGGGTAGAGCATGTCGCGGGCGCGGGCTTCGACGGTTTTCTTGGCGCTCATGATGCCTGACACCTTGATCGCCGTCTGATATTGCGTTGGCAACGGCAGTTTGATCTGGTGCAGGTGGCGGCGTGGGAAACCTTTTACGCCGTTACGGGTATTACGGAACAGCACGCGGCTGGTGCCGTGGCGATCCATCAGCATGGTGACCAGTTCCTGGCGTGCCTGCTCGCTGTTGTCGGTATCGCTGTTGGCCGCTTTCAGCAGGGGCTCAATGTCCTGCTCGTCGATCAGCTCACCCAGCAGGTTCAGCTTGTCATCCGCCAGGCGCTCGCCGCTCAGCAGCAGCGTCACCGCATCGGCTACCGGACGGTATTTCTGTTGATCGGTGACAAACTCTTGGTAGTCATGGAAACGGCTGGGATCCAGCAGGCGCAAGCGGGCAAAGTGGCTTTGCTGGCCAAGCTGCTCCGGGGTGGCCGTCAGCAGCAGTACGCCCGGGATGTGCTCCGCCAACTGTTCAATCACCTGATATTCACGGCTCGGCGCGTCTTCGCTCCAGGCCAGATGATGAGCTTCGTCTACCACCAGCAGATCCCAGTGGGCATCGGCCAACTGCTCAAGGCGCTGTTTGTTGCGACGCACGAAATCCAGCGAGCAGATCACCAACTGTTCGGTTTCGAACGGGTTGCTGCTGTCTAGCATCGCTTCGGAGTAACGGCTATCGTCAAACAGTGAGAAATAGAGGTTGAAGCGACGCATCATTTCAACCAGCCACTGATGTTGCAGGGTTTCCGGTACCACGATCAGCACACGTTCGGCGCGGCCAGCCAGCAGTTGCTGATGAATAATCATCCCGGCTTCGATGGTTTTACCCAGGCCCACTTCATCGGCCAATAGAACGCGCGGTGCATGGCGCTGGCCGACCTCGTAGGCGATATGCAATTGGTGCGGGATCAGGCTGGCGCGCATACCACGCAGGCCAGCGAACGGCAGGCGATACTGCTCGCTCTGGTATTTGCGGGCGCGGAAACGCAGCGCAAAGCGATCCATGCGGTCAATCTGACCGGCAAACAGGCGGTCTTGTGGTTTACTGAAGGTCAGCTTGCTGTCCAGCAGCACTTCACGCATAGCGACGCCGCTTTCCTGGGTGTCCAGACGCGTGCCGATATAGGTCAACAGGCCGTTATCCTCTTTGACTTCCTCCACCTGCAACTGCCAGCCTTCGTGGTTGCTGATGGTGTCGCCCGGGTTAAACATCACGCGGGTGATTGGCGAGTCGTTTCTGGCATAGAGGCGGTTTTCACCGGTTGCGGGGAAAAGCAGGGTGACCATGCGCACGTCAAGTGCTACCACGGTTCCCAGTCCCAATTCGCTTTCCGTATCGCTGATCCAGCGTTGACCAAGTGTAAAAGGCATAGTTTGTCGGCTCGATTCTTATTAAGTAAGTCTTGCTACCCGGCAGATAAGCCCTGGGTAACCTGTTTCAACTGCTGGCTATTCCCGGCATCTTGCCTGCTACCGCGTTGTTACCGGTTGGCGAGCTTTATTTTCATTTAGCGGGTAATAGCCTGTTACGCCAGACGTCTGGTGACGGCATGGCGACAACGATGTTGTGAATAGTGGTTCAGAATTTGGGAAGGGCGCTATGGTAATGGAAGGCGGCGCATTCGTCACCTGTAAAACCCGATGATTTTTTCTTCCCAAATGCCGACTAACACCAGTGAAAAGAAAGGGTTTCCCCATGGGGTGGCATTACCCTCTGTTTTGACCGCTCAGAACAGGCCTATCTGCCTGGTGACCAACGCCGAAAAATCGTCGTACAGGAAGGGAAGTATAGCGTCTGCCACCGGTTGCAACTGACGTTCGAGATAATGATCGTAATCGATCGCAGATTGCCGGGTTTCCAGAGGTTCTGGCCCGGCTAGCGTCATTACATAGCTGATCCAGCCACCGTTCTGATATTGCAGAGGCCGCCCCTGTTGACGATTATAGTCATCGGCCAGCCTGGCTGCACGGGCGTGGGGTGGGACATTGCGTTGATAGTCGTCCAGTTTGCGCCGCAGGCGTTTGCGGTATACCAGCCGGTCGTCAAATTCGCCGTTCAGCGTTTTGGCCACGTAATCGCGCACAAAGTCCTGATAGGGCTGGCGCTTGAAGATGCGTTGATAGAGCTGTTGCTGAAACTGCTGCGCCAGCGGGGTCCAGTCGGTGCGTACCGTTTCCAACCCTTTATACACCATCTCTTCACTACCGTCCGGTTTGCTGATCAACCCGGCGTAGCGTTTTTTGCTGCCCTGCTCGGCACCGCGGATGGTGGGCATTAAAAAGCGGGAATAGTGGGTTTCAAACTCCAGCTCCAGCGCATTTTCCAGCCCATATTGCTGTTGCAGATACTGCTGCCACCATTGATTGACGTGATCGAGCAGTTCGCGGCCAATCTCGGCGGCCTGCTGTTCACTGTGGGCCTTTTTCAGCCAGACAAAAGTCGAGTCCGTATCGCCGTAGATCACCTGGTAACCTTTAGCTTCGATCAACTCCCGCGTCTGGCGCATGATCTCGTGGCCGCGCAGGGTGATCGACGAGGCCAGCCGGGGATCGAAGAAGCGACAGCCGCTCGATCCCAGCACGCCGTAGAAGGCATTCATGATGATCTTGAGCGCCTGCGACAGCGGTTTGTTGTTGTGGCGCTTGGCCGCTTCGCGCCCCTGCCAGATCTGGCGAACAATCTCGGGAAGACAGTGTTTGGTGCGGGAGAAGCGAGCCTGGCGAAAACCCGGCACCGAGTTTTCATCATCCGGGTGCTGCATGCCTTCTACCAGCCCGACGGGATCGATCAGGAAGGTGCGGATGATCGACGGATACAGGCTTTTGTAATCCAGTACCAGCACCGAATCATACAGGCCGGGCTGTGAATCCATCACAAAGCCGCCGGGGCTGTGCTCTTCCGGCAACTCCCCAAGGTTAGGGGCCACATAGCCCTGACGATGCATGCGCGGGATATAAAGATGGTTGAAGGCTGCTACCGAACCGCCGCTGCGATCGGCCGCCAAGCCGGTCACGGTGGCGCGTTCGAGGAGGAAGGTCAACAGCTCGGTTTTGGCGAAAATACGCGTCACCAACTCGCAGTCTTTTAGGTTATAGCGGGCCAGAGCGGGTTTATCTTCGGCAAACCGGCGGTCTATTTCCGCCATCCGCTGGTAAGGGTTGTCGATCGATTTCCCTTCCCCAAGCAGCGTTTGCGCCACATATTCCAGGCTGAAGGACGGGAAGTTCCAGGTGGCCGATTTCAGCGCCTCGATACCGTCGATAATTAATCGCCCGGAGGCCGAGGCGAAGAAGTGGTTTTGCTTAAAGCCGTGCTCGCGCCATTCCAACAGGTTACCACCACGGCCAAAGCGCAGGGGGATCTGATAACGTTCGGCGTGTTTCTGCAGCACCCGCAGATCGAACTGCACCAGGTTCCAGCCGATAATGGCGTCGGGATCGTGCTGCTCCAGCCATTGGTTCAGGCGTTCCAGCATTTGTGGACGGCTGTTGCAGTATTCCAGCTCGAAATCCAGCGCCTCAGTGCCGCCGTTGGCCGGGCCGAGCATATACACTTGGCGCTGGCCACAGCCTTCCAGCGCGATGGAGTAAAGCTCGCCATGGGCGGTGGTTTCGATATCCAGTGATACCAGCTTTAAAGAGGGGCGATAGTCTGGGGCGGGCTTCATCTGGGCGTTGAGCCACAGGCCGTTACCGTCGGGTTGGCCGTTGAACCACACCGGGGCGGTGATAAAGCGCTCCATCAGATAGCGTTCCGGCGGGCGGATATCGGCCTCAAACACGTTGACACCCCCCTCTTTGAGCAGTTTTTCCAGCTTGATCAACTGACGATGCTGGCGGCAATAAAGGCCCATCACCGGACGGGAATGGAAATCCTGCAGTGGCAAGGGTTTCAGCTCGACATGCCGCTCTTCACGCAGCAGCAACTCGGCCCGCTGACGCTGTTCGGCGGGAATGAATGCCACGGAGGTCTGTGGGGCCAGCCGTAGCCGTTGTGGCCCGCTATCGGTTGCCAGCCAGAACTCAACTTCGGTACCGGCGGGCGTATCACGCCAATGGCGGGTGAGTAAGAAACCCTGTTGTAGAGATGTCACTAGTTTCTGAGCATCGGTGATCTATAGATGTTTATAGTATGGGTTTTTATACAGTCATTGTCTATTACTGGCCGGATTGGCTAAATCTACATACAATTCAACGATTGACTCCCCCTGGCCCGAGCCGGACAATCCTTCGCCCATACGTTTAGCTTACCAACAGAGGTTTAATGGAAGCCTATTTACAGCAGTTGATCACCCAGTCATTGGCTTTCACCCTGGTGGTGGTCATGTTGGTGGCGTTCCTGGAGTCGCTGGCGTTGGTCGGTTTGTTATTGCCGGGCACGGTGATGATGGCCAGCATTGGCGCACTGATCGGCAGCGGACAGGTGGACTTTTATATGGCCTGGGGAGCTGGCATTGTCGGTTGCCTATTGGGGGATTGGATTTCCTACTTTATCGGCCGGGCTTTCAAAGGACCGCTGCACCGCTGGTCGTTTCTGAAAAAGAACAAGGCGATGCTGGATAAAACCGAGCATGCGCTGCATCAGCACAGTGTCGTTACCATTTTGATTGGCCGCTTTGTGGGCCCGACGCGCCCGCTGGTGCCAATGGTGGCCGGCATGCTCGATCTGCCTCCCTACAAATTTGCCCTGCCCAATATCATCGGCTGCCTGACCTGGCCGCCGGTCTATTTCTTCCCCGGCATTCTAGCGGGGGTCGCGATCGATATTCCTGCCAGCGCCAACAGCGCGTTATTCAAATGGCTGTTGTTTGGCGTGGTGGTGCTGTTCTGGCTGGCGGCCTGGCTGAGTTGGCGCTGGTGGCGTGAAGGAAAGCGCAGTGCTGATAAGCTGACACGCTGGCTAACGCCGAAGCGGCTGCGGTTGGCCTGTATTGCTAGCTGGGTAGGGGCGCTGGTGTGTTTCTATTATATGCATCAGCAGGCGTTGATGCCGGTATATCGACATCTGCTGTGGAAAGTGCTGGCGGGCTGATTTCAGGCGTAAAAAAACCGACTGGTGAGGTCGGTTTTTTTATTTCCCGGTGTCGAGTGGGTAACTCTGACCGGTTGAAGCCGCATTCATCTAACAGGATCAATTTTATCTTTGATACCCTCTGATGTCAAAAGCTCAGAAATCGGATATCTAGTATGTCGTGCCTTGGACTGATTAAGATATAATCAGCGGGTTAGCTCTGTTGCTGTCTTTACTTCGGTGTGCGCATGTACATATTCAAGCCCTGGTCGGGTGTACGGGTGGTGCCGTTATCCGATGCTCTGGCCGGAGTGAAGCCGCATTCATCTAACAACTGAGTGCTGCGCTGTGACAGGCAATGTAAGGGTAAGCGGCGGTGGCTCACTCCATGTTATGGAGTAACCGGATGATTGATATCGATAAGGCAATCATCGTTCTTGGGGCGCTGATCGCGTTGCTGGAACTGATCCGTTATGTGCTTCAGTTACTGAACTGATAATGGAAACGTAGCTAAGGCCGGGGGCTAACCACTCCCGGCCTTTAACATTCAGCCGCGAAAGCTTACTGGAAGAACGCCTCCAACTGCTCAAACACCCGCATATCTTCGCTATGGCGTTTCACCTGTAATACATCCTCCAGCTTTTCAACCTGGCTGATCATCTGCACCAGGCGCTGATCGTCGGCCACCAATAGCCAAATACGGCTCTGGGTTCCATCTTTCAGCGGCATACATAAAATACCTTCCACGTTAAAGGCACGGCGGGCAAACAGGCCACAAACGTGGGTCATTACGCCCGGATGGTTCCGTACCGCCAACTCCAGGATCACCTGTGGATTCTTTTGTAGTGATTGCATGGCTTATTCTCCAATCATTTCGATGTTGGCGGCACCCGGTGGCACCATTGGGTAAACTTTTTCGTTGATATCGATCAGCGCGTGGATCAGGCAAGGGCCAGGGCGTTGGATCGCCGCCAGCAACGCGGCCTGTGGATCTGCCTCGGCATTCAAATCGCAGGTGTCCAGGCCAAACCCGGCGGCAATCTTCAGGAAATCGGTACGCTTTGGATAGGTGGCGGCAAAGATATGCTGTTGATAGAACAGCGTCTGCTGCTGGTGTACCAATCCCAAGGCCTGGTTGTTCATCAGGATGATTTTCACGTCCAGATTGTGTTCAACGGCGGTCGCCATCTCTTGAATATTCATCATCAGGCTGCCGTCACCGGAAAAACACAGCACCTTGCGCTGAGGCTCTGCCAGGGCTGCACCAATCGCAGCAGGTAAACCAAAGCCCATGGTGCCCAAACCGCCGGAGGTCAGCCACTGGCGCGGGCGGCTCAGTGGATACGCCTGGGCTACCCACATCTGATGCTGGCCTACATCGGTGGTGATAATGGCACTTTCGTCCACGCAGCGTGCTGCGGCTTTAACCAGCCCGTAATGGCTCAATGGATCAGCCACATTTGGCATGTTGATCGGGAATTCACGCTTCAGATCGTTAACGGTGTTCATCCATTCGGTACGCGGCTGTGCTTCGATCATCGGTAACAGCTGTTGCAGCACCTGGCCGACATCGGCATGGATGGCAATATTGGCCTGTTTAACCTTGCCCAGTTCGGCACGGTCGATGTCCACGTGGATAATTTTGGCGTTCGGGCAGAATTGCTCGGTTTTACCGATTGCCCGGTCGTCGAAGCGGGCGCCCAGCACGATCAGCAGGTCGGCTTCTTGCAGGATAAAGTTGGTGCTGCGCGCGGCATGCATCCCCAACATGCCTAATGACAGCGGGTGTTCTACCGGCATTGCGCCCAATGCCATCAGCGTCATGGTGGTTGGCAGGTTGGAGCGCTCGGCCATTTCCAGCGCCGGTTTATGGGCTTCTGCGCAGATGATGCCACCACCCAGATACAGAATAGGGCGCTTGGCCTGGTTGATCATTGCAGCAGCCTGTTCGACCTGCTTGCTATCAAAGGCCGGTGGGGCGTCTGGAACGGCCATTGGCGGTAACAAATCCCACTCAATTTCGGCGGTTTGCACGTCTTTCGGGATGTCGATCCACACCGGACCTGGACGGCCGGATTCGGCAATGCGGAATGCGTCGCAGATCACCTGCGGCAGATCGCTGATATCACGGACCAGGTGGTTGTATTTGGTGATGGGAATGGAAATGCCGTAGGTATCCACTTCCTGGAAGGCATCGGTGCCGATCATCGAGGAAGATACCTGGCCGGTAATGCACACCAGCGGGATCGAATCGAGCTTGGCGTCGGCAATGGCGGTCACCAGATTGGTGGCTCCTGGGCCGCTGGAAGCGATACAGACCGCCGCCTTGCCGTTGGTACGTGCCATGCCCTGCGCCATAAAACCGGCCCCTTGCTCGTGGCGGGCCAGCACGTGCTGGATGACGGTGCTTTGGCTCAGAGCATCGTACAGCGGCAGCGCTGCGCCACCGGGAATGCCTGCAATAGTGGTGATACCCTGACGCTCCAGCAGATGCACGATCAGCTGTGCGCCGGTAATACGTTGGCCTTGGTGTGGCGTGCCCGAAGTTGCCATGTGCCTATCCTTTTCTCTGGGCCGGTTAGCTTTTCTGGGCAGGGGGACTAAAACAAGAAACCCCGCCCGGTTTGCGCCGGCGGGGTTTGGGAATCGATGCGTTGATTCGGACCCTACGGCGCGTTGCCGACGACCACCACCACACGCACGACGACCACCGCGGCTGGTAGCGCGGTTGTTAGTAGGGTCGAGGTCAGCGAGGATGCGATCACAGGGAGCCTTATCATCAGTAGTAAAAAACAGAATTTTATAAAACCACAGGTGCAAAATTCGCACAACAGGTTTATTGGTTCAGCATAAAAAACGCGTAGTAGATCACGGTTTAACCGGAATACCCAGCACCTTGGCTTCCGGTGCGCTGCCGCTTACCAATGCCTGCGTTGGGCCGTCGTAATAAATCCGCCCATCCACGACCAGCAACGTACGCGGCGCGATGCGGGCGGCATCCTCAAGATTATGTGAAACCATCAGCAACGTGAGTTGGCGCTGGTCGCAGACGTTTTGCAGTAGTTGCAGCATCTCACTGCGCAGTGCCGGATCGAGTGCAGAGAAAGGCTCGTCGAGCAGCAGGATCGGCTGCTGGCGGATCAGGCAACGCGCCAAGGCTGCCCGCTGCCGCTGCCCGCCGGAAAGTTGCGACGGTAGGCGCTGCAGATGCCCCTCCAATCCGACCTGTTGGGCAATCTGTGCCAGTTGTTCCTGCTGTGCGGCGGTTAGGCGCAGGCCAGGATCCAGCCCTAGGCCGATGTTTTGCCTGACAGTCAGGTGGGCAAACAGGTTGTTTTCCTGGAACAGCATTGACACCGGGCGTTTGGCGGGGGGCGAAGCGGTATGATCGCTTCCGTTGAGCCACAGTTTGCCGCTGGCCGCCGGCAGAAAACCGGCGATCAGGCTGAGCAAGGTACTTTTGCCTGCGCCACTAGGGCCCAGCACCGCAACGTGTTCTCCCGGCTGAATGCGCAGGTCAAAACGCATCGGCAGGTGTTCGTACAGATAGGTCAGTTTTTCAAGCGTCAGCATGGCGGCCCGGTAAACGTTCAATCAGGGTAAACAGCAGGAAACAGAGCAGCAGTAGCAGCAGAGCGGTCACGGCCCCGTCGTTGCTGCGATATGCGCCAATCTGCTGATAGAGATAAAAAGGCAGGGTACGGAACTGCTCGTTGCCGAACAGCGCTACCACGCCGAAATCGCCAATCGACAGCACACAGGCAAAGGCCAAAGCCTGCGCCAGCGGGCGTTGCAACGCTTTCAGCTCGATCCAGCGCAGCCGCTGCCAGCCGTGGATATCCAGAGACAAGCATAGTGGATTATAACGCTCGGCCAGATCGCGCATCGGGTTTTCCAGCACTTTCAGCGCGTAGGGCACCGCCATCAATGCATTGGTGAGGATCACCAGCGCATAAGGCGATTGCGGTAGCCCAGTGGTATCGCTCAGCAACAGGAAGAAACCGGTAGCCAGCACAATGCCCGGCATTGCGAGGATCACCATGCCACTCAGTTCCAGCGTCTGTCCCCAGGCGGCCCGTTGCCGCAGCTTCAGCTCACGGCTGCTCCATAGCAGCATCATGGTCAATACCACGCACAAAATGCCCGCGCCTAGTGCGATACGTAGCGAGGTGAACAGGGCCTGCCAGAGAATGGGCTGTTGCAGCACGGTGACCAGCGTCTGGTTGGCACCATCGATGATCACCGCCAGCAACGGAGGTAGCAGTAACAGTAGCGCAGCGACAATAAATAGCGTATCGCTAATGCGCCGCCCCAGACTGTCCTGCGGATCGCGCCAGCGCTGGGCGTGGGTATGGCCAACCGGCAGAGCCTGGCTCAAACGCTGGCTGAGCACCACCAGCCCCAGGCAGCAAGCCAGTTGGATCAGCGCTAGCAGTGCCGCGCGGCTGAGATCGTAGTCGTAACTCAAGGCCTGATAGATCGCTAGCTCTATGGTGGTGGCCTGTGGCCCGCCGCCCAACGACAGCACGGTTGCAAAGCTGGCAAAACACAACATAAACACCAGTGCGCCGCTGGGGAGGATCTGGCGGCGTAACGCAGGCCATTCCACAAAGCGGAACTGCTGCCAGCCGTTCATCCCCAGCTGTGCGGCCAGTTGGCGCTGCTCGGTGGGGATGTTCTCCAGCGCCTGTAGCAGAAGGCGGGTGGCCAGCGGCATATTAAAGAACAGATGCGCCAGCAGGATGCCTTGCAGGCCATAAGGCGAAAAGCTGTAGTTCACGCCCAGCCAACCACACAGCGTTGCCAGCCAGCCTTGCCTGCCGTAGACGCTCAGCATGCCAAATACAGCCACCAGCACCGGCAGCACCAGCGTCATGGCGCACAGCCGCAGCAGCAGATTACGGCCAGGGAAGCGCCGCCGGTATAACGCTCGGGCCAGCCAGATGGCAGGCACCACCGAGATCACGGCAGAGAGTAGCGCCTGCCAAAAGGTAAAGCGCACTACATGCCACAGGTAGCTGTCTTGCCACAGGCTGCGCCAATCACTTTCTGGCGCATGACGCCACAGCGAGCCCATGGCCGCCAACGCGATCAGCAGGATCAGACCTGCGGCCATCAGCCCCGGCCATAACCAGCGGGGGATCAGTGGCTGACGGCAGTTTGCCATGCTCGGATCCAGTTACCACGCTGTTGTGCCACTTCCTCGGCACTGAATTGCAATGCCGTTTGCGGCACGCTCATCTGTTCGAAACCGGCGGGCAGTTCCGTCTTGATCACCGGGTACATCCAGTTGCCGGTGGGAATGGTGTTCTGGAAGGCCGGGGAGACCATAAACTGCATGAAGCGCTCGGCCAGTTCCGGCTGTTTGCTGGCCTTTAGCTTGCCAGCGACTTCGATTTGCAGGTAGTGGCCTTCGCTGAAGTTGGCCGCCGCATAGAGGTCTTTTTTCTCTTCGATCAGATGGTAGGCGGGGGAGGTGGTGTAGCTCAGTACCATGTCGCCTTCCCCTTTCAGGAACAGGCCGTAGGCTTCACTCCAGCCTTTGGTAACGGTGACGGTTTTCTTCGCCAACCGTTGCCAGGCAAGCGGTGCCTCGTCGCCATATACTTTCTGCATCCAGAGCAGCAGGCCAAGACCTGGTGTGCTGGTGCGCGGATCCTGATAGATGATCTTCAGGGGGCGATCGCTGCTTACCAACTCTTTCAGGCTGGTCGGCGGGTTCTTCAGCTTGTCTTTGTTGTAGACGAAAGCAAAGTAGCCATAGTCGTAGGGAACGAAGGTCTGGTTGTGCCAGCCACCGGGAACCGTGAGCTTGCTAGTATCGACTTGGCTGGCGGAGAACAGATCCGTTTGCTGCGCGGCTTGCAGCAGGTTGTTGTCCAGCCCCAAAACCACGTCGGCGGCGCTGTTTTTGCCTTCCATTCTCAGGCGATTGAGTAACGACACGCCGTCTTCCAGCGCCACGAATTTCAATTCGCAGTCACATTCGGCCTCAAAGGCTTTTTTTACCGCCGGGCCAGGGCCCCAGTCGGCAGCGAAAGAGTCGTAGGTGTAGACCGTCAGCGTTGGCTTGGCCAGGACGGGCATCGCCGCTAGCAGTAATAAACAGGGCAGGTATTTTTTGACCACTTTGCACTCCTAATAGTAAAGGGGGCAAAGGTATCTGAGGACTGGGTTAACGAAGGTTAACGCGCCATGCTCAAATCCCTCCGCCGGTATTGACCGGATCAGGTTCGACGGGTGTGCTCTCAGCGGAAAACCGTTGGCCAAAAATTGGCGGGTTATCCGCACCCCGTTGAGTCGGCGCTATTGTAGAGGCTTAGCGGCGTGGGTGAAAGGCGATTATGCTTCCGGCGGCGCAAACCAGGCAGATTTAAAATCGAACCAGCCGAGGGTATTCATTCGTACCCCACGCATACTGCGTTGACCATGCAGTTGCAGCCAGTGGTGGAATAACGGATGCAACTGATGGTTGCTGACCAGGCGCTGGCAAAATTCGGCCATGGACAGGCGATTTTCTCGCCACTGAGCGGCATCCTGCGCGATATCCTCCGTCAAACAGTGTTGGATCAACGGCAGTTCATACAGCGTGGCAAATAGCGAAAACTCCAGCGGCAGGGTGAAGTTGGCGCTGCCTAACCACAGATCGCTTTGCGCTTTGCCCTTATGCCAGGCTTCATAATCCACGACCTGTACATTGAGTTTGATGCCCTGCTCAGCCAGCAGAGAGGCGATAGCCTGCTTGATTGCGTGGAACTCGGAATGTTCGCTGTAGAAGGTCAGGGTCAATTCAGTTAAGCCCGCAGGCTTGGGTTGCTGCCCCAACACACGGTTATGTAACCAGCGCGGGAGAATGCCATAGGCCGGAGCCCAGTAACGCTGGTAGAGCGGCCCGGCATGGCTCAGCAGCGCGATCGGATTGATCAGTTCGCTTAGCCAACTGCGGATCTCCGGGTCGGCCGCCAGTGCCGAACGCTGGTCGAACAGCAGAAAATAACAGCCTTCTTCGAGACGGCTTTCCAGCTCGTTCCTACCGGTATCATCTCCCTGCAGTTGGACGCCGGAGTGGGCCAGCTCTTCGGTGATTTCCGGTAATACCCAAATGTTGACCTCATCGATCAGGGCGCGATAGCCAAAGTAGTCGTCAAAGGCATGGATTTTCATCTGGCTCTGATTGTTGTGTATCACGCGATAGGGGCCGGTGCCGATCGGATGGCGGGCAAAATCCGGCAGGCTCTGCCATTCGCGCGGCAGGATCATGGCATGTACGCTGCTTAGCAGCCAGGGCAGCCAGTAGTCCGGCGTGTGCAGATGCACATCGATGACATAGGGCGTGGGCGAGTCGATCCTGTCGATATGTGAAAATAGCGGTTGTGGGATCAGGCGGTTGAGCGACTGGATCACATCTTCCATTTCCAGCTCACGGCCATGGTGAAAATGGATCGCCGGACGTAGATAAAAGCGCCAGTGCAAAGGGGTGATTGTTTGCCAATGATGCGAAAGATCGGGTTCCAGTTCCCCGTTTTCCTCGTTTACCCTCGTCAGGCCGTTGAAAATCTGTCTTGCCAGGTGAGTTTCTGAACGGCGTAGTGCCGAGCCGGGCAACAGGTTGTAAAGCTGACGATAGTAGAGCACGCGCAGGATATGTTTCCCCTGGCGGAAGCTGCGTCCCAGCTGGGAAAGCAGCATTTGGCGTACCACGTCTTTATCGCCCACCAACTGGACTAACTGATCGATGCGATCCTGTTCCAGCAATTCTTCGGCACGCTGTTGTTGCAATGCCAACCCGGTGTAGTGGAAGCTGAGCTGCGAACGTTTACCCCGGCCGGATTCGGCCTGCCATGTCAGCCAGCCCTCGTGCTGCATGGCTCCCAGTAGCGAGCGAACATGGCGACGGGAGCAACTGAGCACCTCTGCCAACTCTTGCAGCGTGGTTTCGGTGGTTTGTCCATGGCAGCGTTGCCACAGGCGGATGAACTGTTGTTGCAGGCGTGAGGTGGACATAAAAGAGGAACTCTCTGGCATCAAGTCGTCAATTTATCTTTCCCTATATTACGCCGATAATGAGGGCAGTTGAATCAGCGGAGGGATAACAAATGACGGTTCTGTTAACTAAACAGTTTTATCAGCGTTATTTCACCGCGATCCGCCGCCAGCAGGCCGATTGGCTGCGGGTGGTACCTGAACAGGCGCGGCTGGAGATGCTGGCCCATTTGACCCAGTGGGACATCGCCACGCTGAGCGACAAGCAATACCGTGAGCGTATCTGACGTTCACCGCAAAGTGTTTCTGAGTAATGGTGCTTTTCACCAGCCAGTGGGGCAACCCACTGGCATTTTTATCTGCCGTCTTGACTTCCTTCGGCAATTTTCCTTCTGTAGCATAGCCTTCTTTATTTCTGGATAGGGATATCGCCATGAGTTTCAGACGCTGGTTGCCGCGCCGTTTTAATCCCGTTTTTGCCGCCTTCTTGTTGATAGCCTTCCTGACCGGCATTGCCGGAGCGCTGCAAGCCCCCACGCTGAGCCTGTTTTTGACCACCGAGGTAAAGGTGCGCCCGTTATGGGTGGGTATGTTCTATACCGTGAATGCCATCGCCGGGATTGCCGTCAGCTTCCTGTTGGCCAAGCGTTCGGATACCCGTGGCGATCGGCGCAAGCTGATCCTAGTGTGCTGTGCCATGGCGGTGGGCAATAGCCTGTTGTTTGCGTTCAACCGTGATTATCTGACCTTGATCACTGCTGGTGTATTGCTGGCCGCGATTGCCAATACCGCCATGCCGCAGATTTTTGCCCTGGCGCGTGAGTATGCGGACAGCTCGGCACGTGAAGTAGTGATGTTCAGTTCGGTGATGCGTGCTCAGCTTTCACTGGCCTGGGTGATCGGCCCGCCGCTGTCGTTTATGTTGGCACTGAACTACGGCTTTACCGTGATGTTTATAATTGCGGCGGGGATTTTTGTCGTCAGCGTGCTGCTGGTGTGGCTGATATTGCCTTCGGTGCCCCGCGCCAACGTTGAGATCAGCGTAGATTCTCCGCCTATCGCGCCAATCAGCGCCTGGCGCGATCCCGATGTGCGCCTGCTGTTTGTGGCCTCGATGCTGATGTGGACCTGCAACACCATGTATATCATCGATATGCCACTGTACATCACTGCCGATCTGGGCTTGCCAGAACGGCTGGCAGGTTGGCTGATGGGCACCGCGGCCGGGCTGGAGATCCCGGCTATGCTGCTGGCGGGGTATTACGTCAAACGCTTTGGCAAACGCAATATGATGCTGTTTGCAGTGGCAGCAGGCGTGCTGTTTTATGCCGGGCTGGTGCTGTTTAAGTTCCAACTGGCGTTGATGGTGTTGCAACTGTTCAACGCGGTGTTTATCGGCATTGTTGCCGGGATCGGCATGTTGTATTTTCAGGATCTGATGCCGGGGCGGCCCGGTGCCGCGACCACCATGTTTACCAACAGCATTTCGACGGGGGTGATCCTGGCCGGTGTACTGCAAGGCGCGTTGGTGGAAAACTTTGGGCACTCTGCGGTTTACTACCTGATTACTCTGCTTGCCATCCTGGCGCTGTGGATGTGTGCCAAAGTTCGCGAAGTGTGAGCTGTAACACCCGGTTAGTTGATACATATCATTGAGAAAACCGCTCCATTCTCACTAAGATAAACGGACTCAGAGCGTGAGCTTCACGCTCTTATCCATCTTGCTATTGAGATGCCGATCCCGTTGAAAAAAGTGGGTATGTTATGGATAAACTAACGCCGCTCAAACCTGTTCCCTCCCTCTGTGCCGTTATCGCTGCTCTGCTGATCTGGTTTGTGATCCCCGTCCCTGAAGGGGTGGCACCGAATGCCTGGCATTTGCTGGCACTGTTTATTGGTACCATCATTGCCATTATCGGCAAGGCGATGCCGATCGGCGCCGTATCCATCATTGCCATTGCGCTGGTGGCCGTGACGGGAGTGACCAACCCTGGCAAGCCGGGGGCCGCGCTGGACGATGCACTGAGCGGGTTCTCCAACCAACTCATCTGGCTGATCGGTTTCTCGATCATGATCTCCCTGAGCCTGAATAAAACCGGCCTGGGATCGCGCATTGGCTACTACTTTATCTCGCTGTTTGGCAAGAAAACGCTGGGGATCGCCTATGCGTTAACCCTGGCGGAAACCGTGCTGGCACCGGTTACGCCGAGCAATACCGCCCGTGGCGGCGGGATCATTCACCCGATAATGAAATCGATAGCGGACAGCTTTGGCTCCAAGCCCGAGCTGAACACCTCCGGCAAGATTGGCCGCTATCTCTCGCTGGTGAACTACAACATCAACCCGATCACCTCGGCGATGTTTATTACTGCTACCGCGCCTAACCCGCTGATTGTCAATTTGATCGCCAAAGGTGCCGGTTCGGAGTTTGAACTGACCTGGGGTATGTGGGCGGTAGCGGCGCTGGTACCGGCGATTTGTTCGCTGATCGTCATGCCGCTGGTAGTTTATTGGTTGTATCCACCTGAAATCAAAAGCACCCCGGATGCGCCATTGTTTGCACAAGATAAGCTGCAAACTCTGGGGCGGATAACCCTGCCAGAGAAAATCACGCTGGGTGTGTTTGCCCTGTTGCTGGTGATGTGGGCCGGAGTTCCGGCGATGATTTTTGGCCCCGCACTGGCGGTTAACCCAACGACGGCAGCGGTGATTGGTTTGGCGATCCTGCTGGCAACTGGCGTACTGAGCTGGGACGACGTGCTGAAGCACAAAGGGGCCTGGGATACCGTGGTCTGGTTTGCCGCCTTGGTGATGATGGCGACCTACCTCGGCAAACTGGGTCTGATTGCCTGGCTGTCACAAACGGTAGGTTCGGGTATCGATCATATGGGGATGAGCTGGGTCGGAGGGACCATTCTGCTAACGCTCGTCTATCTCTATTCGCATTACTTCTTTGCCAGTACCACCGCGCACGTGACCGCCATGTTCGCCGCGTTCTTTGCCGCAGGTATTGCCCTTGGTGCGCCTCCGGCTCTGCTTGGCCTGATCCTGGCCTTCTCGTCTTCGCTGATGATGTCGTTAACCCATTATGCTACCGGTACCGCGCCGATCATCTTTGGGTCGGGCTATGCCACCCTGGGGGAATGGTGGAAAACCGGCTTTATCATGAGCGTGGTCAACCTGCTGATCTGGGCGCTGATTGGTGGGGTATGGTGGAAGTGGTTAGGCTATTGGTGATTTTGATGAAAGCCTCACCCGCCGGGCGGCGGGTGAGGCTGAGGTTTAGTTCAGAAACGCCGGTTGCTGCGCTTCGTAGCGGGAAATCTCCGCTTCGTGCTGCAACGTCAGGCCAATGCTGTCCAAACCGTTAATCATGCAGTGGCGGCGGAAGCTGTCGATCTCAAACGGGTAGCTTTTGCCCCCGGCGTTCACCGTCTGGTTTTCCAGATCGACCACGAACTCCGTGCCTTCGTGTTCTGCCACCAGCTTAAACAGAGTATCCACATCCTGTTCGCTCAGCGTGACCGGCAGCAGCTGGTTGTTGAACGAGTTGCCGTAGAAGATATCCGCAAAGCTTGGTGCAATTACTACCTTGAAGCCGTAATCAGTCAGTGCCCATGGCGCGTGCTCACGGGATGAGCCACAGCCAAAGTTTTCCCGGGCTAACAGGATGCTGGCCCCTTTATAGCGCGGAAGGTTCAGCACAAACTCAGGATTTGGCTGTTGACCCGCATCGTCCAGGAAGCGCCAGTCGTTGAACAGGTGCTGGCCGAAACCGGTGCGGGTGACTTTCTGCAGAAACTGCTTAGGGATAATGGCGTCGGTATCGACGTTGGCCGCGTCCAGAGGCACCACTAAGCCGGTATGTTGAGTAAATTTAGCCACGCTGGTGCTCCTTAGTGCAATTCACGGATGTCGGCAAAATGGCCGGTAACGGCAGCAGCAGCAGCCATCGCCGGGCTGACCAGATGGGTACGCCCACCGCGGCCCTGACGCCCTTCGAAGTTACGGTTGCTGGTTGAGGCACAGCGTTCGCCAGGGTTCAGACGGTCGTTGTTCATCGCCAGGCACATGGAGCAGCCTGGCAGACGCCATTCGAAACCCGCTTCGATAAAGATCTTGTCCAGACCTTCCTCTTCCGCCTGTGCTTTCACCGGGCCGGAGCCAGGCACCACAATCGCCTGCACGCCTGCGGCCACTTTACGGCCTTTGGCAATGGCGGCTGCGGCACGCAGATCTTCGATGCGTGAATTGGTGCAAGAACCGATAAACACTTTGTCGATTGCGACGTCAGTCAGCTTGATGCCGGGTTTCAGGTCCATATAGGCCAACGCTTTTTCAGCTGAGGCACGTTCCACCGGATCGCTAAAGGAATCGGGGGTTGGGATCGCCTGATCGACCGCGATAACCTGCCCAGGGTTGGTGCCCCAGGTGACCTGTGGCGCGATATCTTCCGCCCGCAAGGTGATGGTGGTATCGAATTTGGCTTCGGCGTCGGACTTCATGGTGCGCCAGTAGGCCACGGCCTGCTCCCAGTTTTCCCCGGTAGGAGCGAACTGGCGGCCTTTCAGGTAATTGAAGGTGGTGTCGTCTGGCGCAACCAGGCCCGCTTTGGCACCCATCTCAATCGCCATGTTGCACAGCGTCATGCGGCCTTCCATGCTCAACGCTTCGATCGCTTTGCCACAGAATTCAACTACGTGGCCAGTACCACCAGCGCTGCCGGTTTTGCCGATCACGGCCAGCACGATATCTTTGGCGGTGATACCTTCTGCCGCATCGCCGGTGACTTCAATCTTCATCGTCTTGGCGCGGCCCTGCTTCAGGGTTTGGGTCGCCAGCACGTGTTCCACTTCCGAAGTACCGATACCGAACGCCAGCGAGCCAAAGGCACCGTGCGTGGCGGTATGGGAGTCACCACAGACGATGGTCATGCCCGGCAGCGTCATGCCTTGCTCAGGGCCGATAACGTGCACAATGCCCTGGAAGGGGTGGTTCAGGTCATACAGTGAGACGCCGAACTCTGCACAGTTCTTGATCAGCTCCTGCATTTGAATGCGAGCCATCTCGCCGCTGGCGTTGATGTCTTTGGTCTGGGTCGACACGTTGTGATCCATGGTGGCAAATGTCTTGCCCGGCTGACGCACTTTGCGGCCCATGGCACGCAGGCCGTCGAAGGCCTGTGGGGAGGTCACTTCATGCACCAGATGCCGATCGATGTACAGCAGCGGTGTCTCGTTTGGCGCTTCATGCACCACGTGGGCATCGTATAATTTCTGATATAAGGTCTTGGCCATGATTTACGCCCCCTCAGCCACGAAGCGGGCAATGATATCGCCCATTTCATTGGTGCCGATGGCTTTGCCGGCACCGGCCAGATCGGCGGTACGGTAGCCCTGTTCCAATGCCTGATTAATGGCGCGCTCGATCGCATCTGCGGCTTCATCGGCACCCAGGCTGTAACGCAATAGCAGGGTGGCAGACAGAATTTGCGCGATCGGGTTGGCAATGTTTTTGCCCGCGATGTCAGGTGCGGAACCCCCGGCGGGTTCGTACAGGCCAAAGCCTTGTTCGTTCAGGCTGGCGGACGGCAGCATGCCCATCGAGCCAGTGATCATGGCGCATTCGTCCGACAGGATATCGCCGAACAGGTTGGAGCACAGCAACACGTCGAACTGGGATGGGTCTTTGATTAACTGCATGGTGGCGTTGTCGATATACATATGCGACAGCGACACATCCGGATAGTCCTTGGCTACCTGACTCACAACTTCACGCCACAGGATGGAGCTTTGCAACACGTTGGCTTTATCAATCGAGGTGACGATATTGCGGCGTTTGCGGGCGGACTCGAAGGCGATACGGGCGATGCGTTCGATCTCAAAGCGGTGGTAGACCTCGGTATCAAAGGCGCGCTCATGCATTCCCTGGCCTTCACGGCCTTTGGGTTGGCCAAAGTAGATGCCGCCGGTTAACTCACGTACGCACAGAATGTCGAAGCCACGCGCGGCAATATCGGCACGCAGCGGGCAAAAATCTTCCAGCCCTTGGTACAGGCGGGCAGGGCGCAGGTTGCTGAACAGTTTGAAGTGCTTACGCAGCGGCAGCAGCGCACCGCGCTCCGGCTGCTCTGCCGGTGGCAGGTGCTCCCATTTGGGGCCGCCTACCGAGCCGAACAGGATGGCATCGGCCTGCTCGCAGCCGGCAACGGTTGCAGCAGGCAGTGGGGTGCTGTGGCGATCGATGGCAATGCCACCGACGTCATATTCACTGGTGGTAATGCGGATACCAAAGCGTTGGCGCACGGCATCCAACACTTTGTGGGCCTGGGCCATTACTTCCGGGCCGATTCCGTCTCCGGGCAAGACGGCAATGTGGTAAGTCTTAGTCATGTTCACACCGTTTCCTGATTATTTTGCTGTTTGGTTTGCTGCAAGCGCTGCTTTTCTTTTTCTACTTGCTGAGAGCGCCAGATATTGTTCAATACGTGGATCATCGCCTTGGCAGAGGATTCCACAATATCGGTTGCCAGGCCCACGCCATGGAAGCGGCGGCCATTGTAAGACACCACGATATCAACCTGGCCCAGCGCGTCGCGGCCCTGGCCTTTGGCGGTCAGTTGATATTTCACCAGCTCAATCGGGTAGCCGGTAATACGGTTGATGGCTTGGTAAACAGCATCGACCGGGCCGTTGCCCGTAGCGGCTTCGGACTTCTCTTCCTCGCCACATTTCAGTTTGACCGAGGCGGTAGCCATAATGCTGCTGCCAGACTGCACGCTGAAGTATTCCAGGCTGAAATGCTCAGGCTCTTCTTGCTGCTTATTGATAAATGCCAGGGCTTCCAGATCGTAGTCAAACACCTGGCCTTTCTTATCTGCCAGCTTCAGGAAAGCCGCGTACAGCACGTCCAGATTGTAATCCTGTTCCTTGTAGCCCATCTCTTCCATACGGTGTTTTACCGCCGCGCGGCCGGAACGGGAGGTCAGGTTCAACTGGACATCTTTCAGACCGATGGTCTGAGGGGTCATGATTTCGTAGTTTTCGCGGTTTTTCAGCACGCCATCCTGGTGGATACCGGAGGAGTGAGCGAAGGCGTTGGAACCGACGATGGCCTTGTTGGCCGGGATAGGCATATTGCACAGCTGGCTGACCAACTGACTGGTGCGGTAGATTTCCTGATGATTGATATTGGTGTGCACCTGCATAAAGTCCTGACGCACCTTGATGGCCATGATCACTTCTTCCAGTGAACAGTTACCGGCACGTTCGCCGATGCCGTTCAAGGTGCCTTCTACCTGGCGGGCACCGGCCTGGACGGCTGCGATAGAGTTACCCACGGCCATGCCCAAGTCGTCGTGGCAGTGGACGGAGATGATCGCCTTATCAATATTAGGCACGCGGTCGTACAGCGTAGTGATGATGCCGCCGAACTGGTTTGGCGTGGTGTAGCCAACGGTATCAGGGATATTAATGGTAGTGGCACCGGCGTTGATGGCGGCTTCTACCACGCGGCACAGGTTATCAATCGGGGTACGGCCAGCGTCTTCACAGGAAAACTCTACGTCATCGGTATAGTTACGGGCGCGTTTCACTGAGCGCACCGCCATTTCCAGCACCTGGTCGAAAGAGCGCTTTAATTTGGATTCGATATGCAGGGTGGAGGTGGCCAGGAAGACGTGAATACGGAAGGCCTCGGCTACGCGTAATGCTTCGGCAGCGACGTCAATGTCGTTATCAACACAGCGTGCCAGACCACAAACGCGGCTGTTTTTGATCTGGCGGGCAATGGTCTGTACCGACTCGAAGTCCCCAGGGGAGGAGACTGGGAAGCCGACCTCCATTACATCGACACCCATTCTTTCCAGCGCCATGGCGATCTGGATTTTTTCTTTAACGCTCAGGCTTGCCTGCAGCGCCTGTTCACCATCACGCAATGTGGTATCGAAAATAATGACTTGTTGGCTCATCGTGTTGTTCCTTGTCGTGTTTGTTTCACGCTAAGCGGGTAAAAAAAAACCCGCGCAGTAGCGCGGGTTTTGCAGATGATGGGCTGAATCAGCTTTGAACCCCGTCCACCAGCGTACCGCGCACATAAGATGCGTTTAGTAGTAGGCCTAGTAGACGGTGGGTACGGATCATGGCGGTCAGCTTCTCTAAAATTGTTTCGTTGCCTAATTTGATACTTTATTGGCCGGGGCATGTCAACACCTGATTAAAACAGGGGTATTGAAAAGCGTGGCACCAACAGGGATAGCACCAGTTGGAAATTCGGTAAAATCCGCAAGGGCCAGCGTTAAATCCACAGGTGATCGGGGGTTTATTAGCATAAATGGTTTGAAAGTGGCACTGCCGCATTGATTAGCAAGACTACTCGGTTAAAATTTATCGTTGGCGCAAAAAACCAGCAAACGTGGTTTGATGGGAAGCTGATGTTGTGGGCTTGGCATTCATGGTGTCAATTTGTTGTCGTTAATTCATTCGTAATTCGTATTTTTAGCGCTGAACTGAGCCGCTACAATCAATTAAGTGAGGCTAAAGAGACCTATTTTGCTCTGGTATGATTGTCCATTAACTCATTTTATGGTCTGATCCAGAGGTTGATGTGTACCAAACAGGTATCCATAACTCAGGTGTTTTGCCTGCCAATTTTGTTTGTGTGCCATCGGCGAGTTGCGAACCGATGTGCCAAGGCTACCCGACGACGAACAATGCCTAATATGCACCGCTGTGTCATATTTTTATAGGATGATGCCCGATTGCTATCTTACAAGAGTAGTCAAAAGGGATAACTAATTTCGCTGTGTGGGAATAACGTAGCGTGTCTTTTCCCGTTATTCCCCTGCGCGCTAGCGGGATTATCTACATGGGACTTAGTGGAGTTTGGATATGTCCGAATATAATTCAGGAACTGTCTTGAGGAAAGAAAACGGTGATATTCATTTGCGCAGTGTGGATCTTAATTTACTCACTGTTTTTGATGCGGTTATGCAGATGCAGAATATTACCAAGGCGGCAAATTCCTTAGGGATGTCGCAACCGGCGGTCAGCAATGCCGTGTCGCGTTTGAAGCTCATGTTCAACGACGAGCTGTTTGTTCGCTTCGGCCGTGGCATTCAGCCTACCATGCGCGCCCGCCAACTTTTTGGCCCGGTACGCCAGGCACTGCAGCTGGTACAAAATGAGCTGCCAGGCGCTGGCTTTGACGCCCTGAGCAGTGAACGCCTCTTTATGCTTTCTATCTGCAGCCCGCTAGATATTCGTCTGACTGCCAAAATAATCAACAACGTCAAGAGCATGGCTCCCAACGTGCAGATACAGACCAAGTCTTACATGAGCAATAACATCGAGCATCAGTTACGCTATCAGGAAACCGAGTTTGTCATTGGCTATAGCCGCCTTGAACATCCCGAGTTTCAGGATATTGCCTTGTTCGATGATGAATTGACCCTGGTTGCCGCGCAGTCTCACCCACGCCTGGTGGGTACCATTAGCCAGAAACAGATGCTGGCGGAACATCATGCCGTCATCGCCTTAGAGCGTTTTTGTTCCTTTAGCAAACCCTACTATCTTGACGAAACCCTACAACGCAGCGTCACCCAGCAATGTACCGACCTGTTCAGCGTATTGAATCTAGTCGCCATGACCGAGATGGTGGCAATCGCTCCTCGTTGGTTTGCCCAACAGCACGCACAAGCCTTGCAGCTAAAATTAATTCCGCTGCCTTGGGAGAGAAAAACCGCCACCTGTTATCTTTCCTGGCATGAGTCCGCCGAACGTGATGAAGGCCATCAGTGGATGAAGTCCGTACTTAGCCAAGCGGGTGTATTGCGCTAATTAGTGATTTATTGGCCCAGCGCGCTTTCGAGTGCGTCGGGTTGATAATGGATAGCGCGAAAGAATAATAAGAATAGGCTCAAGTAAAACTAAGATAATTCCGGCTAATAACGCCGTGGAAATATCATTCACCCACCAGGGTTAATTAATTTGAGCGAGTGAAACTCTATTCTGCCCCAAAGGATACCGCCGCTATTTTAAGCTGTCACCTCTCCCTTCTGGTCGTCGATCCCACTTTGTCTGTTTGGCGTAAACCTTTTGCACTCCCTTTTGTCCAAGATCAAGAGAAGTGAGCACAAGCGCGTTTTGGCTCACACTTCTACGCTGAAATCCCTTTTCCCACAGCCGGAGACTAGGTAGACTGCGCAAAAAAAGTAAACACGTGTAAGCTGAGATGTGAGAGCTTCCGCTCCAATCGCGGTTAACTGATTGATTAATTTCAGGCATAGAGCGCTATGACCAATACCTTGCAGCATTACCATCAGGTCGAACGTATACAGCATCACATTGCTAACCGTGCCGAACATACGGCTTTCCGTCAGTGGTCCCCGCAGGGAGAAACACGGCTGACCTGGTCGCAGGTCGGGGCGCATATGCAACATATTGCCTGCGCCTTGCTGGCATTGGGCGTCGAAGTACAGGAACGTATCGCGATTTTTGCCAACAACAGCATGGCCTGGTCGTTGGCCGATCTGGCGATCCTCGAACTGCGGGCGGTCAGCGTGCCGCTTTATGCCACCAACACTCCGGCTCAGGCGGCATTTATCGTTAATGATGCGGATATCCGCATTCTGTTTGTCGGCGAGCAAGAACAGCTGGATGCCGCGATTGCGCTGCGTGGCGTATGCCCGCAACTGACCCATATTATTGTCTTTGATGCTTCAGCCGATTTGCGCGGCTGTGAGATTGCTCAACATCTGCATCATTTCGAACGTCTTGCGGATATCGAGCGTTTCGATGTCCTGCGTCAGCAAAGAATCGCCGAGCGCGATTTGCAGGACTTGTTTACCCTGATCTACACCTCAGGCACCACCGGAGAGCCGAAAGGCGTGATGCTTGATTACCGCAATATGGCCGCACAGCTTCAACTGCATGACGATCGCCTGACGGTAACCGCGGATGACGTTTCCCTCAGTTTCCTGCCGTTGTCACATGTGTTTGAACGTGCCTGGAGCTTCTTTATCATGCATTCGGGCGCGCAGAACGTTTATCTGCCCAATACCGACTGGGTGCGGGAAGCGATGGCCGATGTCAAACCGACCCTGATGTGCGCAGTGCCACGCTTTTATGAAAAAATCTTCAGTGCGGTGCATGAAAAGGTCGCTCGTGCGCCTTGGTTGCGGCGTGCCTTATTCCACTGGGCCATCGTCTGCGGTGAACGCAAGTTCCTCCAGGAAAGGGCAGGGAAACCGTTAGGCAAGCTGTTCGATCTGTCTCACCGCTGGGCTGACAAGCTGGTGTTAAGCAAGCTTCGGGGGATCCTGGGAGGGCGGGTGCGCTTCTTGCCAGCGGCCGGTGCCAAACTTGATGACAACGTGATTCTGTTTTTCCAGGCGATGGGCATCAACATCAAATACGGCTACGGCATGACGGAAACCTGTGCCACGGTCTCCTGCTGGGAAGAAAACAACTTCCGATTTGGTTCGATCGGCAAGCCACTGCCCGGTGTGGAAGTGCGCATTGGCGATGAAAATGAAATCCAGGTGCGGGGGCCAATCGTGATGCGCGGCTATTTCAATAAACCGTTGGAGACGGCCGATAGCTTTACCGCTGACGGCTGGCTGAAAACCGGCGATGCCGGCATGATCGACGATAGCGGCAACCTGTTTATTACCGAGCGGCTGAAGGATCTGATGAAGACCTCCGGCGGCAAATACATTGCGCCACAGATGCTGGAAGGCACCCTGGCGCAGGATCGCTTTATCGAACAGGTCGCGATCGTTGCCGATGCACGCAAATTTGTCTCCGCGTTGATCGTCCCAAGTTTCGAGTCGTTGGAAGAGTATGCCAAATCGGTCAATCTGAAGTATCAGGATCGGCTCGAACTGCTGCGCAACAGCCATATCATCGAAATGTTCGAAAAGCGTCTGCGGGAGATGCAAAAAGAGTTAGCCCTGTTTGAGCAGGTGAAGAAATTTACCCTGCTGCCGGCGGCCTTCTCGATGGAATTGGGGGAACTCACCCCGACCCTGAAGCTGCGTCGCAAGGTGATCCTACAGCGTTATCAGCATGAGATAGAGTCGATGTATCAGGAAAAGTGATGATAGGGGCGGCAGGCGGACGAAAAATCCCCAGTCGCCCTTGCCTGATTTAGTTCTGTAATTACCCCCACCCTCGAAATAATGCCTAGATGAACAACCGCTCAGCTAGTGCATAGTTTTGCCAAGCCGCACTTCTCCAGCCTGATGGCAATACCCTTGCCGGTGATAAGCCATTTTGCCGTTTGCCTGCCCCATATTCTGACGCTATGTTAAGAGTCCAAAACGTCCATAAGATTTTTGGGGCCATGCCCCAGACAGGACAGGCGCTACGTTCCGGCGTCAGACAAGAACAAGCTATGTAAGCCTGGAGGCAAACCCATGGAAATATTGTCAGGAGCCGAGATGGTCGTCCGATCGCTGATCGATCAGGGCGTTAAGCATGTATTCGGCTATCCGGGCGGGGCGGTACTCGATATCTATGATGCCCTGCACACGGTGGGGGGCATCGATCATATTCTGGTACGCCACGAGCAAGGGGCGGTGCATATGGCCGATGGCTATGCACGAGCGACCGGCGAAGTGGGCGTAGTGCTGGTCACTTCTGGCCCTGGGGCTACCAACGCCATTACTGGCATCGCCACCGCCTATATGGATTCCATCCCGATGGTGGTGCTATCTGGCCAGGTGCCGAGCTCGCTGATTGGTTACGATGCCTTCCAGGAGTGCGACATGGTGGGTATCTCCCGCCCGGTGGTAAAACACAGCTTCCTGGTCAAGCGTACCGAAGACATTCCTTCCGTGCTGAAAAAGGCGTTCTACCTGGCCTCTACCGGCCGCCCTGGCCCGGTGGTGGTCGATCTGCCGAAGGATATCGTCGGCCCGGCGATAAGAATGCCTTACGCGTATCCGCAGGACGTCAGCATGCGTTCCTACAACCCGACGGTGCAAGGCCACCGCGGGCAAATCAAACGCGCCCTACAGACCATTCTGGCGGCTAAAAAGCCGATCATGTACGTGGGCGGCGGTGCCATCAATTCGGAGTGCCATGGAGAGTTGCTGCAACTGGCGGAAAAGCTGAACCTGCCGGTCACCTGTACGCTGATGGGGCTGGGGGCGTTCCCCGGGACTCACCGCCAAAGCGTCGGTATGCTGGGCATGCACGGCACCTATGAAGCCAACAAGACCATGCATCATTCCGACGTGATTTTTGCCGTAGGGGTGCGCTTTGACGATCGCACTACCAATAACCTGGCCAAATATTGCCCGGATGCCACGGTGCTGCATATCGATATCGACCCGACCTCCATTTCGAAGACGGTGGATGCCGATATTCCTATCGTTGGCGATGCCAAACAGGTCCTGACGCAGATGCTGGAACTGCTGGCGCATGAGGACAAAGCGCAGGATTTCGATGCGCTGCGTGACTGGTGGCAGTCCATTGAGCAGTGGCGCGCACGTGATTGCCTGGGCTACAACAAAGACAGTGGCACCATCAAACCTCAGGCGGTGATCGAAACGCTGCACCGCCTGACCAAGGGTGATGCCTATGTCACCTCCGACGTTGGCCAGCATCAGATGTTTGCCGCGCTTTATTATCCGTTCGATAAACCGCGTCGTTGGATCAACTCGGGTGGTCTGGGCACCATGGGCTTTGGCTTACCAGCCGCCCTAGGGGTAAAACTGGCACTGCCAGACGAAACGGTGGTGTGCGTCACCGGTGACGGCAGCATCCAGATGAATATCCAGGAGTTGTCCACGGCTCTGCAGTACAATTTGCCGGTAGTGGTGGTCAACCTGAATAACCGCTACCTGGGCATGGTGAAGCAGTGGCAGGACATGATCTATTCTGGCCGCCATTCTCAGTCCTATATGGATTCCTTGCCGGACTTCGTCAAGCTGGCCGAGGCCTATGGCCATGTTGGCATCGCCATTCGTACCCCGGATGAGCTGGAAAGCAAGCTGGCGCAGGCGCTGGCTGAAAAAGAACGTCTGGTGTTTGTCGATGTGACCGTCGACGAGACCGAACATGTTTATCCAATGCAGATCCGCGGTGGAAGCATGGACGAAATGTGGCTAAGCAAAACGGAGAGAACCTGATGAAGCGCCGTATTTTATCGGTATTACTGGAAAACGAATCCGGTGCGTTGTCGCGCGTCGTCGGGCTGTTCTCTCAGCGTGGCTACAACATCGAAAGCCTGACGGTTGCTCCTACCGATGACCCAACCTTGTCACGCATGACGATCCAGACGGTGGGTGATGAAAAGGTACTGGAGCAGATAGAGAAGCAGTTGCATAAGCTGGTTGACGTTTTACGCGTCAGTGAGCTGGTGCAGGGGGCTCACGTTGAGCGTGAAATCATGTTGGTGAAGCTGCAGGCTAGTGGCTACGGGCGTGAAGAGGTGAAACGCAGCACGGATATCTTCCGTGGCCAGATTGTGGATGTCACCTCCTCGCTTTACACCGTGCAGTTGGCGGGGACCAGCGACAAGCTGGATGCCTTCCTCAACGCCGTACGTGAAGTGGCAGAAATCGTTGAAGTGGCCCGATCGGGGATTGTTGGCGTGTCGCGCGGCGACAAGATTATGCGCTGATAGCGGGTTTTCTGCACTGCATCCGGGGCGTGGCAGGTTTGCTGCGCCCTTTCTTTTTAATTTTTTGCCCATTTGCTGGCACCTTTGGGCGAAAGCGGTTGCTCGGCCGTGTTTTCTGCTGTTAGATCGCCATTACGGGTTGAATAACCATAGTGACTATCATGGTTACTCATTACCCTTCTGCTTTCGGTTCGCTGCATGTTTAGTCGTATATTGAAAGCGTGGGGTAAACAACGCCACACGATCCATTGTCATTTTGAGAGTCATTTAAAGGGGTTAACGTGAAACTGGATGAAATCGCGCGTCTCGCAGGCGTTTCGCGCACTACGGCCAGTTATGTCATCAACGGCAAGGCGAAGCAGTATCGTGTCAGCGATAAAACCGTCGAAAAAGTGATGGCCGTGGTCAGGGAGCACAATTATCACCCGAATGCCGTAGCGGCAGGGCTGCGTGCAGGCCGCACTCGTTCTATCGGCCTGGTGATCCCGGATCTGGAAAATACCAGCTATACCCGCATCGCCAACTACCTGGAGCGCCAGGCGCGTCAGCGTGGTTACCAACTGTTGATCGCCTGCTCGGAAGATCAGCCGGATAATGAAATGCGTTGCATTGAGCACCTGCTGCAACGCCAGGTTGATGCGATCATCGTCTCCACCGCGTTACCGCCGGAGCATCCTTTCTATCAACGCTGGGCTAACGATCCTTTCCCGATTATCGCGTTGGATCGCGCTCTGGATCGTGAACACTTTATCAGCGTGGTGGGCGCCGATCAGGAAGACGCCTTTGCCTTGGCACAGGAGTTACGCACTTTCCCCGCCAAGTCGGTGTTGTATCTGGGAGCTTTGCCTGAGCTTTCGGTCAGCTTCTTGCGTGAGCAGGGTTTCCGCCAGGCCTGGCAGGATGATGAGCGGCAGGTGGATTATCTGTATGCCAACAGCTATGAACGTGAAGCAGCGGGTGTGCTGTTTGCGGAATGGCTGAAAACCCATCCGATGCCACAGGCGCTGTTTACCACCTCGTTCTCGCTGTTGCAGGGCGTGATGGACGTAACGCTGAAACAGCGTGGGCGTTTACCGGCGGATCTGGCGATTGCCACCTTTGGTGATCATGAGCTATTGGATTTCCTGGAATGCCCGGTGCTTGCCGTGGCTCAGCGCCACCGTGATGTTGCCGAACGGGTGCTGGAGCTGGTGCTTGCCAGCCTGGATGAACCGCGCAAACCTAAACCGGGTATGACGCGCATTCGCCGTAACCTGTTCCGCCGTGGCAGCCTGAGCCGCAAATAATG
>NZ_CAMFLB010000019.1:0-181109 GCF_945957435.1 Serratia sp. PL7
TGTAGCAGGATTGATGCCGAGGACGAAAACCATAATCAAACTGTGGTGGCACTTTCGGTCCCCTCTCCCTGTGGGAGAGGGCTAGGGTGAGGGGCATCTTCTCTTAGTTCAGTGACAAAGTGCCAAACGCACCGTGCCAATCGTGCTCGAACTTCTCAACCGCCACCTGCACCGCCGGGGCGCTGATCAACTGCTCTGCGACATCTACCGGCAAGGTAATAGCTTCACAACCTGCCAACAGGCACTCCAACGCCTGACGCGGAGTCTTGAAGCTGGCGGCCAGCACCTTGGCCTGCGGAGCGTGCAGTTCTAACAAGTGCTGCAACTCCTGCACGGTAGCAATACCATTGCCGCCCTGGGCATCCACGCGGTTGACGTAAGGCGCCACGTACTCCGCCCCTGCCAAGACAGAAAGCAGCCCCTGCGCCGCCCCATACACCGCCGTCCCCAACGTTGGAACAGCCATGCCGCTCAGGATTTTGATCGCTACCAGCCCTTCCCCCGTCACCGGCACTTTCACCACCAGGCCAGGAACACGCCGGTGAAGCATCACCGCCTCTTCAACCATCTGCTCGGCCGTGGCCGCCATCACCTGGGCAAACAATTTTCCTTCGCCACCGATGATATCGCGTAAAGCAGGCAGCACTTCCCATAGCGACGTGCGTGACGCAGCCACAATGCTCGGGTTAGTTGTCACCCCTTGCAACGGCAACACACGTGCCAGGCGTTTCACCGCATTGATGTCGGCAGTATCCAGATAGAGTTCCATAGTTGCTCCTCAAGGCTAAAAATGAAGGGCGCCGCAGCGCCCAAAAATGGATTACAGTTCAAGCTCTTGTTTCAGCAACGCTTCTACCTGTTGGGCAGACACTGCGTTCACCAGTGCGTCACGGAAACCTTCATGCATGATGCGCCGCGCCAGCTTGGAGAAAATCCGCATATGCTGGTCCCCGGCGGCATGTTTATTAAGGGTCAGCATGATCACGAACTGTGCCTCTTCGTCCCCCCAGACAACCGGCTGCGCCAGCTTGGCCACGCTGATGGTGGACTGTTCAATATGTTCAGATTTGGTATGCGGAATGGCAAAACCAAAGCCCAGCCCGGTGGAGAATACCGCCTCACGCGCCCACAAATCGGCGGCAAGATTACGTGGGTAACGGCAGCGTCCGGCCAGCAGCAGGTTATCCGCCATCCCTTTGATCACCTCTTCTTTGCTACGCCAATCGGCCCCCAGGGCAATGCAGTCCGGCGTGATCAGCGGCGCATCGCTTTGCTCCATGCGGAACTGGGCCAGCAGGTGCTCAACTTCCAGCGACGTACGGCAGGCCATGGCCCGGTTGAGCAGTAAACGGCATTCGCGGCTATCCAACTTGGCCAGGCGGGTTTTGGTGGCGGCAATGGAAGGCGCGCTCATGCTGATCTCATCCAGCCCCATCCCCACTAGCAGTGGCAACACAGAACCTTTCGCTCCCAGCTCGCCACACAGGCCGATCCATTTACCGTGGCGGTGCACTTCACGCACGGCATGATCTAACCCACGCAGGAACGCTGGGTTCAGGCTGTTGTAGTGCTTGATGACCTTGGCATTATCACGATCCACCGCCAGCAGGTACTGCGTCAGGTCGTTGCTGCCGATACTGAAGAAGTCGATCTCCTCACAGCACTGGTCGATGATAAACAGCACCGAAGGCACTTCCAGCATGATGCCGAGCGGGATTTTTTCGTCGAACGGGATCTGCCCGGCACGCAGCGATTGCTTCACTTCGGCCAGTTGATCTTTCACCCACAAGATCTCTTCCATCGAGGAGATCATCGGGATCATGATCTTCAGCGGACCGTGTGCCGAAGCGCGCAGGATCGAGCGCAACTGGGTACGAAATAGCGGCAGAAACTCCTGATAGATACGCACCGCCCGGTAACCAAGGAACGGGTTGTTTTCGGCCGGGATGTTCAGATAATCCACCGGCTTGTCGCCACCGATATCCATGGTGCGCACGATGATCGTCTTGCCTGCGGCGGCTTCCACTGCCTGACAGTAAATGTTGTAAAGCTCATCTTCGGAAGGCGCAGTCAGGCGATCCATATACAGCATTTCGGTACGGAACAGGCCTACTGCCTCTGCACCGTTGCTGAAGGCCGCCTCTGCTTCTACCGCATGGGCGATATTGGCGGCAACTTCCATCCGCACACCGTCGGCCGTGCGCCCCGGTTGATCGAGATAGGCGCTTTGCTGGCTGCGGATCTGCTCGCTCAGCCACTGCTCCTGCTGATAGTAACGACGAACCGGTTCGCTGAGATCGCAAGCCACCAGCCCAAGATCGCCGTCGATCTGCACCGATTGATTCAAATATGGCAGCATTGCGGCGGCATCGACGCCAACCAGAGTTGGAATGTTAAAGGAGCGAGCCAGGATCACCGTATGCGAGGTGCTACCGCCGCTGCCCAGCAGCAGGCCTTTCAAATAACGCTTGTCCAGCTCCAGGAATTGGCTCGGGGTCAGCTCATCGGTGATGCAAATGCTGTCTACACTTAGCGCCTGTTGCGCCGGGAAGCGCTGCTCGCCATAAATTTGCTGTAACAACTGGAAGCTGACATCACGAATATCCAGTTCACGCTCGCGCAGATAGGCACTGGCAGACTGTGCCAGTTGCTGGCTGAAGTGGGCTGCAGTGGCCACAATGGCGGCGGCACAGCTTTCCCCTGCCAGCACACCATCAAGCAGGTGCTGGCGGAATGCGCCGTCACGCAGCAAGGAGCGATGTGCTTCCAGCACCGCCGTGGTGGTGCCGTTACCGCCCATCAGTTGCAGATCCAGCGCCTTGCCAAAGCGCGTCAACCCTTCGGCCAGTTGCTGCTGCTCCTGCTCAACAGATTGCGTAGGCGGCAACGTCAGGGCGTTTAAATCCACCCGCGCCAGATGCACCAGTTTGCCATTAGCGGTGCCTTGGTTGACGGAGCGAGCGCGCACCAGCGTTGGGTTCAGGTTAGCCAGAGACTGCGGGATAGGTTCCTGCTCCGCCTGGTCATCCACTTGCGGCAGTGCTTCGTCGCAGTGCGGAAATTCATGTTGGATAAACTGGCTCAGGCGCTCAAACGCCGCCTGTTCATCTTCCCCTTCGATGGTGATGCGGCATTCATCGCCCAGCAAAGTATCGGTACCGATCAGTGACAACACGCTTTTACCGTCGCCACGCAGGCCGCTACGTGAGTTGTGCCATTCAACGCGGGAACGGAAACCGTTGCACAGGGTTTCGATATGGCTGGCTGGGCGGGCATGTACCCCGTTGGGCAGCACGCAGGTAAACGTCACTATTTTCGCCATCACTCTTTCCTCATACCAAAGCAGCGGTGAACAACACCGGTTTGCCACAAGGATAAAAGCGCAGCGCGGCCCAGGGCTATCGGATAAAAATGTCAAACACTGGACAAATGTATCCTGACGGCATAAATGCGATACCGCTCACAAAGCCCGTTTCCACAAGCCCGGTTTATTCTGTCGCACACTTTGAGTTAGATCGCACTTTTCTCCTGACAATACAAAAATCCAGTAAATGGCAATTTTATCCACTGTTGATAGTACCGCCAGATGCCTATTGTGATAGCCAACAACCTTTATCCATCAGGGGTCATTCCCCGGTGGTTTTATCTCAGAAGCACGCTGGTCGCGGCCAGGGAGTGAACGATGAAAGAGCTACTCAATATTCTAAGAAACACGCGCCAGCACTTGATGACCGGCGTCTCCCATATGATCCCGTTTGTGGTCGCCGGTGGCATTTTGCTGGCCATCTCCGTGATGCTGTATGGCAAAGGGGCAGTCCCCGATGCGGCGACGGACCCTAACCTGAAAAAACTGTTCGATATCGGCGTGGCCGGATTGACGTTGATGGTGCCTTTCCTGGCGGCCTATATCGGCTACTCCATCTCGGATCGCTCCGCGCTGGCTCCCTCGGCGATTGGGGCCTGGGTGGGCGCGTCCTTCGGGGCTGGCTTCTTCGGGGCGATCATCGCTGGCCTGCTGGGCGGCATTATTGTTTTCTACCTCAAGAAGATCCCGGTGCCGAAGATCCTGCGCTCGGTGATGCCGATCTTCGTGATCCCCATCATCGGCACCCTGCTTACCGCAGGCATCATGATGTGGGGCCTGGGCGAACCGGTTGGTGCACTGACCAACGGCCTGACCCACTGGCTACAAGGTATGCAGCAGGGCAGCATCGTGGTGCTGGCCATCATCATGGGCCTGATGTTGGCGTTTGACATGGGTGGCCCGGTTAACAAGGTGGCCTACGCCTTTATGCTGATCTGCGTTGCTCAGGGCGTGTACTCGGTGGTCGCCATCGCGGCCGTTGCCATCGCCACCCCGCCGCTCGGCCTGGGATTCGCCACGCTGATTGGCCGCAAATACTACACCCCGGAAGAGCGCGAAGCGGGTAAAGCCGCGCTGCTGATGGGCTGCGTCGGCGTTACTGAAGGGGCTATCCCGTTCGCCGCCGCCGATCCGCTGCGCGTGATCCCCTCCATCATGATCGGTTCTGCCTGCGCCGCCGTGACCGCCGCGTTGGTGGGTGCACAGTGCTACGCCGGTTGGGGTGGTCTGATTGTGCTGCCGGTAGTTGAAGGCAAGCTGGGTTACGTAGCCGCGCTGCTGGTGGGCATGGTGGTCACCGCCCTGCTGGTTAACCTGCTGAAAAGCTTTGCCGCCAAGAAACAGGCCACCAAGGCCGCACAGGAAAACGATCTGGATCTGGATTTCGAAATTAACTGAATAAATACGCTCTCAGGCTGCGTCTTGAGAGACGACGGATAACGTTGAGGAATTGAATATGACCATGATTATCGCTGTAACCGCTTGCCCATCTGGCGTTGCCCATACCTACATGGCTGCCGAGGCCATCGAGCGTTCCGCCAAAGCCCAAGGCTGGCAGTGCAAGGTGGAAACCCAAGGCTCCATCGGCCTGGAAAACGAGCTGACGGCCGAAGACGTGGCCGCCGCCGACGTGGTGATCCTGACCAAGGATATTGGCATCAAGTTTGAAGAACGCTTTAAAGGGAAAACCGTGGTGCGCGTGGCCATCAGCGATGCGGTAAAACGTGCCGATGCCATCATGGAGAAGATTGCCGCCCACTTAGCGCAAAAGGCCTAACCGCACAGCCAGCCCGGCACGACGTGCCGGGTTTTCCCGCCCCCATTACCGCACAAAAGGAAAATGTGATGCTCTCCCGGATCGAACGTCTAAAAGCCGCCCTGTTCTCCGCCCCGCGCGAAATTTCACTCGAGCGCGCACTGCTCTATACCGCCAGCCACCGGCAGACCGAGGGAGAACCGACCATCATCCGCCGTGCCAAGGCAACCGCCTATATTCTTGATCACGTAGCAATCACCCTGCGGGAAGATGAGCTGATTGCCGGTAACCGTACGGTGAAGCCGCGTGCCGGGATCGTGTCGCCAGAGATGGACCCTTACTGGCTGCTGAAAGAGCTGGATGCTTTCCCAACGCGTCCGCAGGATCGCTTTGCCATTTCCGAAGCGGACAAACAGGTGTATCGCGAGCAGCTTTACCCTTATTGGGAAAAGCGTTCGATGAAGGATTTCATCAACGGCCAGATGTCAGAGGAGGTTAAAACCGCCACCCAGACCCAGATTTTCAGCGTCAACCAGACGGACAAGGGCCAGGGGCATATCATCATCGATTACCCGCGCCTGCTGAATAACGGCCTGGATAGCCTGCTAGCCGAACTGCAAAGCCATGCGCAGCAGCAGCCAGACAACGCGTTCTATGCCGCAGCATTGTTGCTGTTACAAGCCTCACAGCGCCATATCCTGCGCTATGCCAGCCTGGCACGCCAAATGGCGGAGCAATGCAGCGATGAGACTCGCCGCGCCGAGCTGCTGCGCATCGCCGAGATCTCCAGCCACAACGCCCACCACAAGCCGCAGGATTTCTACCAGGCGTGCCAGCTGTTCTGGTATATGAACATCATTTTGCAGTATGAATCCAACGCCAGCTCACTGTCGCTGGGCCGCTTCGATCAGTACATGCTGCCGTTTTATCAAGCCTCCCTCAATCAGGGGCAGGATCCGGCCTTCCTGAAGGAGTTGCTGGAAAGCCTGTGGGTGAAATGCAACGACATCGTGCTACTGCGCTCCACCTCCAGCGCACGTTATTTCGCGGGTTTCCCTACCGGCTACACCATCTTGCTGGGCGGCTTGACGGAAACCGGCCGCAGCGCGGTAAACGTGCTGTCGTTCCTGTGCCTGGATGCGTACCAGAATATCCGCCTGCCACAGCCGAACCTGGGCGTGCGGGTCAATGAGTTTATCGATCGGCCATTCCTGCTGAAAACCGCCGAAACCATCCGCCTCGGCACCGGTATTCCGCAAATCTTTAACGATGAAGTGGTGGTGCCAGCATTCCTGAACCGTGGTGTCTCACTGGAAGATGCGCGCGATTATGCGGTGGTGGGCTGTGTTGAGCTGTCGATCCCAGGGCGTACCTACGGCCTGCACGACATTGCCATGTTCAACCTGCTGAAAGTGATGGAGCTGACGCTGCTGGATAACGAAGGCAACGCTAGCCTCACCTATCCGCAATTGCTGGATCAAATTCGCGAAAAAATTCGCCATTACGTTCGGCTGATGGCCGAAGGCAGCAACATCTGCGATATCGGCCACCGCGACTGGGCACCGGTGCCGCTGCTGTCTTCCTTTATCGATGACTGCCTGCAACACGGCAAAGACATCACCGAAGGCGGCGCACGCTACAACTTCTCCGGGGTACAAGGCATCGGCATCGCCAACCTGAGCGATTCGCTGTTTGCCCTGAAAGGCCTGGTGTTCGATCAACAGCGCCTGAGCTTTGATGAACTGCTGGCCACGCTGAAGGCCAACTTCGCCACGCCGGAAGGGGAAAAGATCCGCGCACGGCTGATTAACCGCTTTGACAAATACGGCAATGATATCGACGAAGTTGACCTGATCAGCGCCGATCTGCTGCGATTTTACTGCAAAGAGGTGGAACAGTACCGTAACCCGCGTGGCGGCCAATTTACCCCCGGCTCTTATACCGTTTCTGCCCACGTGCCATTGGGTGCGGTGGTGGGTGCTACGCCAGACGGGCGCTATGCGGGGGAACAACTGGCGGATGGTGGGCTATCACCCATGCTCGGCCAGGATGGCCAGGGGCCGACGGCGGTACTCAAATCGGTGAGCAAGCTGGATAACTACCTGCTCTCCAACGGTACGCTGCTGAACGTAAAATTCACCCCAAGCACGCTGGAAGGTCAGCAAGGGCTGAACAAGTTGGCAGACTTCCTCGGAGCCTTTACCAAGCTCAAGCTACAGCACGTGCAGTTCAACGTGGTGAATGCCGAAACGCTGAAGGAAGCGCAGGCCAGGCCACAGGACTTCGCCGGGCTGGTGGTGCGTGTTGCCGGCTATAGCGCATTCTTCGTGGAGCTGTCGAAGGAGATCCAGGATGACATCATCCGCCGTACAGCGCATCAACTGTAACCTGATCACGCCCGGGTTTTCCCGGGCAACACCTGATGCGCCGCGCGATAAATGCGCCCATTTCCGTGAGATAAATGGTATCGCTGCGGCGTTTCAATATGTGCAAAAGAATTACAATATTAGTGTGTTCTACTTCCTATAAACATCCACCGTGAGATTAACTGGCCCTTTCAGCCGGAGGCGTAGGCCAATTCATCTCTGGCGCAGTGCTGGTATCAACAGCTTGTAATTTTTTAATATAGGTCAGCCAGAGTATCAAACTGGCTTTGTCTTCATCGGTGATAATGCCAAGAGCGAGTTCTGCTCTCCAGTAAGCAGTAACGTCATCAGCTTGCGCTAACAGCGCATTTCTATGCTGGTTAGCTTCTACTACCCATTGTTCGTGCGTCTTATCTGGTTCGGGAGGTGGGGTGAACTTTTTCCCATCATACGACCACCCTGGGCCTGTAGTTATGGCGTCAACATTCACACAAACAAATTCAGGGAACAGATCGCCTTTCCCATCCCACTCAACCACATTTTCCACAAAACCTTTCTTAACCAAAGCATATTTAGACATTATGCATACTCCCAGATGATAACAATGCCATCACCGCCAGAACCGCCGTTGTAGGTAGCATTTGCCATAAAAACGGTTGCACCGGAACCGCCAGCGCCCAATATAGCATTCTGACCTGCGCCACCTTGAGCACCCGCGCCTAAAGCGCCTCCGGAGAAGTGAGAATCCCCTCCTATACCACCAGAGGGTGTGCCAGACAAAATAAATGACGCAGCTCCCGCGCCGCCTTTACCATTAATAATCGTTCCTCCCGATGCGGTTCCTCCGTCAGAACCTCTGGCGTGAACGTTTGATGTCATTCCTCCGCTACCAATGTTACTGGTGCCACCATTCCCACCTGCAGCTATGATCGTATTGTTAAAGCCACTAAATGATGATGTTCCCCCATTACCTGATGGAACACCTCCAGCCCCAACAACAATGGATGCTGTGCCTGATGTAATGGCGAAAAACGATAGCGCGTATGCCCCAGCCCCTCCCGATGTACCAAATGCCGATGTTGTTGTGTTCCCGGTAGCATTACCGCCTCCTCCACCAGCTCCTTGAACCTCAGCAATCGCGTACTTTGTTCCTTTGGTTGGTGTGTATGTCCCTGACGATTTAAACACCTTTGGCGAACCAATCAATCGACCCACATAGCTACCATCTCCTAAACCAAGGTTTTTGACAAAGAGCGCCGGGTCAGGAATGTCCGCGCCGTTCTGGTCTTTGGCCAGCTTCTCCGCCAGCTTGTTCAGCACCGTGGTCGCAAAGTTCGGATCGTTTCCCAGGGCGTCCGCCAGTTCTTTCAGCGTATCCAGTGTCTCTGGTGCTGTGCCAGCAAGAGCCGCAATTGCTCTTGCCACAAACTCTGTTGTCACCAGTTTTTTACTGTTGTCGCTAGCAGCAGGTGTGGGGGCTGTCGGCGTGCCGGTGAATATTGGGCTGGCCTTCGGCGCGTACTGCGTGTGTGGGTCAGCTGCAGCGATGTGTGAAGCAAGGTCTGTTCCGCCTTTTTCGACCTTCTGCTTAAGGTATGACGTGCGGCTGGCCAGCTGTTTAGCCTGACGATTAGAAATCCCATCAGGCCCGCCAAGAACCGGGTCAGATACCTCAATCTGATAGACGCCTTCTTCCCATTGCGGGGTTTCAGGTAGGTTTGCCATAATTAACTGCTCCCGTGGTTATAGCTGCCGTCATAGTTGACGGTGTTGTTGTAGCGAATAGCGACAGACTGATACTCCAGGCTTGCCAGATGGCAGCGTGCCGGAGCAAATGCTGCGAGCGTCTGGCGTAACAACGCTGCCTGATCGTTAGTGATGGGCTGTTGAAGAATGACGCGATAAACCGCCCACGCTTCCGCATCTCCGTGGACAAAAAGCCCGTTGTAAGTGTGTTTGCCGTCGTAGCCGATCTGACCTGTGCCTTCAATAAGATCCACTTCACCGAAGCCGAAACGGCGGATAATTTCCCTGATTGACCACGGTGTCCCTTTATAGCGGTGCAGTTCGATGGCGGATTTGATAAGCGTGCGACGCACATCATCCGACTCGGCCAACTCCCAGCCATCGCCGAACAGCGAGAACTGCTCGCCCAGCCATGGCAGCGCGGAGCTGTCGACAATATCGACCAGGTAGACCATCAGTATGCTCAGGTCGATACTGTCCAGCCGACCTGCCAGTCTGCCCAGCGCCCTGAGGCTGATATCGCCCTCAAGCGGTGGCGGAAGTTGCAGCGGCTCAGCCATCGGACATCCCGGTCATGTTAAGAGTGATCGCCGTACAGTTTGCCCATTCGTTTTCCGCCACCACCCGCAGTGCCGGTGTCACCAGTTCGACCTGGTACACCCCGGAGACGGACAGCACGCTGATAATCTGACTGGGAACAATATCGCGCCCCAGCGTGGCGGTACGGGATGCCACCCAGTTCTGTATGGCGCTGTTGGCAGCGTCTTTTATCGAGTTGGCATCCTGGTCACGGTAGATCGTGATGTTGGCTTCAATGATGTAATCAGCCTGTACAGGGGATTTAGCCCGGACGGTATCAGTGAGCGGCCTGACTTTCTCATCAGAGCAAAAGCTCTCAACCAGCGTGAGGATGCTGTCGTCAGGCAGGCCGGTGCTGAGCAGCGGATACAGCTCTACGGTGCCGGGAACCGGGGAAAGCACGGCAACATCGACGATGTTGGGATGGGCCTGCATGGCATGAAAGCGGTATGCCATACGGCTTCCGGCGTTGGTGAATGACTCTGGGGCCAGTTTGATGCGCTCGCGCAGCCTGTCGTTGTCTTCCTGTTCTGAGCCGCCAGAACTGGCCGCCAGATTGGTCACCTGCAGGTCAACGTTATCAATCTCATCGAGCAACTGACTGACCTGCGCAGGTTGCCATCCGTTGCCAGCGACGCCCGGTTCGGTACAGGTGGCCGCGGTGTTGACCAGCAGCAACCCGGCCTTCAGAACCACGTCCGTATCGGTGGAAAAAATAATGCTGTCGGAGGCACTGACGCGGGTGCCAGCCGGAATCAGCACATCAATATCCAGCGCCTCATCCACGGAGAACTGGAGTGGGATGGAGGCAGGCTGCGCGGCCAGACGGTAAACACCTACCAGCTCACCGAGATAATCAATCATCGGCTCACGGGCAAAGGCGACCAGATTCTGTTTGGCCGCTTCCTGCGCCGCTACTCTGACAAGCATTTCGCGGTATGCCCACAGGTCAATCAGCAGGCGCTCGGCCTGAGCGGGATACAGCGTTTTACCTGTTGCGGCTTCGTACTGCGCAATCATTTCAGCCGTGATTTTATCGGCGTCGCGTTCAATAAAGTCGGGTTCTGTCAGCGCCATAGCAGCTCCTGAGTCCGGGTCTGTCCGTCTGAGCCTTTCCAGCTCACCCGGAGCGTAAGATGTTCGCCGTCAACGGCGGGTTTGACCGACATAAGCTGGCAGCGAGGCTCCCAGCGCCGAATGGCATCGACGGACTCGCGCACCACATGTGGGATAGCACGGTCGATAGGCCAGTCGATATAAAGGTGCAGATTGCTGCCGAACTCCGGGCGATGCGGGTCGCTGCCGCGAGGAGTACGCAGGATGATTTGGATGGCCTGCCAGATATCATCCAGCCCCTGGACGATTTCGCCGGGGGCCTGCAGGGCCGGTTGCCAGAATACGGAGGTTGTTTTCATAGGGGCAGTATTGCCCCTGAGAGGGAATGCCGATATTAAAGGCGTTTAAGAAGATTCAGTGGGAGTGGTGGTTAGAGTTATCACCGTCTGACAGCATGCTGCCGGTTGAGTGTGCGTTCCCTTCAATCTCGACGTTGCCCTTAATTGTCGCAGCAGCACCTTCGCCGCCAGAGCCTGCCATGCCACCCTCATAAGTCAGTTTACCCCTGACCAGCATGTCACCGGTCACTTCGGTCTGAGGTGCATCAATCGTGGCTTTTTGCGTTTTCACCATCACGTCAGCGCTACATTCGATAACCATATGCTCGATGCCTCCCCGGATAGTGAGCGTATGCGAAGCGCGATTGTAGCTGAACTCAGCGCCGTCGCTGAATTTGGTACCGCGAACGTTCTTGTCGCTGAACGATGGTTTATCGACGTCTGAATAGACTGCGCCGAGAATAACACCATCCTCGCCATTTTCGTCCAGCAGCACTTTGACCTGCTCTCCCACATCCGGGAGCCAGTAATCTTTGTTGTTCTGAGTATTGCGCTGCAGGACGTCAAGCCAGTTGGTGCGCATATTGTCGCACTCCGGCAACCGGACGCGGGCTTTCACTCCATCAGCATCGACAGCGCTGACTGTTCCAGTCTGCAGAGTTACACCTGTCATTTTTTCTTCTCCTTTATTACCGTTGAGGTGCTGCCGTCCGGTTTGTAGACGGTAAGCGTCTGGGTCTTGCCGGTCTTGTTGCCTTTTTTCGCCTTGCCCTGAGTCACCGGCCCCCGCGCCACGTCCAGTTCCGTCACATAACCGCTGTTGCGGTCAAACGCATGGCGGGCAGTAGTTATCAGCCATTGCCCGGATAACTGACCAAAACCCACCAGTTCAATTTTGTTGCCTGCTGTCAGTTGTGGCGTGCCCATTAACGTCAGGGAGCCGCTCTGCTGATATTCGTTATGGCTTGCCAGCGCAGAGTCCGCCTTGATTTTTGCGCTGTCAGGGTCGCTGACGCGGCTGTTAACCTTCAGTGAGTCGGAGCTGGTGATTTTGCCGCCTTTGGCCTGTTTATCGCTTTCGCTGGTGCCACCGTCAGCCTCGTAGACGATCAGCTTTTTGCTGCTGCTCTTCTGGTGTTTTACCTTCGCAGACTTGTAGACCCGGTTGATGGTGTCGCGCAGGGAAAAGCGGGCCACATCCTGCGGTTTCAGTTGCTTGACCGGCTCCTGACCACGCAGCGTGGCCAGATGAGAGAAAATCAGCTGGTCGCTGACAACTTTCACCGCATAACCATACTCACTTGCCAGCCGCCGCAGGAAGCCAACGTCCGTTTCAGCGTACTGCGTTACGCGGTCAATTTTGATGGACTCAATGCTGCCAACCAGCTTCAGCTCATGCTTTTTGGCGATACGTCCGGCAATGGCTGCCAGCGTGGTGCTCTCAAAGCCGCGACTGGATTTAGTTCGTAAGGCGTTGTTAACCGATGTGGCCACGCCCCGGATAGCGACAACGGACGCAGGCGAACTCACTTCGATCTCGTCTATCGAGAACGTACCGCAGGACAGCAACTTCTCCCCCTGATAACCCATTTTCAGCGTCAGTGTGTCACCCTTACCCGGATACCACTTATCCAGCCACCGACCATCGGTGTCGTCCAGCTCTACCTCAATGGTATCGGACTCGCTTTTGATGTAGTCGCTGTAAGTCACCCGGGTGACATAAGGTGCGATATCGTTAGTGATGTTCTTCTGCAGATACCACAGGGTGAACACCGGACTCAGAACATCGCTGACGCCGGTCAACGCTGATGCAGCCTGTGTGGTGCTGTTTACCTCAGCCATGGGGCAATATCCTCTTCTGTACTGGCATCGGTAGCCTCGATAACCGGAATCAATAGCAACAACCCGGAGGGCAGCACAGGCGTGATGGCCACATGCGGGTTAGCGGCGATAATCCGGGGATAGCCCAGCGGGTCGCCATAGTACTGCCATGCGAGAGAGTCCCAGCGCTCCCCGTCTCGGGTGACATGTTCAAGAAACATCACACACTCCTCGCCAGAATTTTGGCTGCCATGGTGCTTAACCCCGGCGACATGCGGGTGAAGGTGGTACTGGCTGAATTCAGCTGACCAGAGACGGCATCAAGCGACGCTGCGATGTTGCTGCCGTCTACGCCGCTCAGCGAAGACTGCGCCTGCTGCACATACGTGGCCGCATCACTGGCGGCTCTGGCCAGACTGATGGCTTCGGGCATGGATTCCGAGAGCGCATTAAATGCCGGAACGCTTTGACCTAACGCCCCGGACACGTTGCCCAGACCGCTCATCAGCCCCGGCACGCGGGTCAGCGCGACGGCGGGGTTATCCTTCATCTTCTGCGCCACCCGAACGGCGCTGATGGTGGTCTGGAGAACGGACTGCGCCTGTTTGGCATAATTGACGCCGTCGCGAACGTACTGCGCCACCCCGGAAGGAGAAGGTACGGCACCGGAGACCGCCCCGACACCGGGAACCTGCGTGCGTATTGCAGGTGGCTGCAGCGGGTTCTTCGGGTCGCCGATATACTCCCGCAGCGATGCAGTCGCATTGACAGCCAGCACGTTGCCGGTGCTGTCGGTCTGTTCGCTGGTCGCGGTCACATCGGTAATGACGAACCAGCCACGATAGTCGCCATTCCCGAAGATCAGCGCCAGCGCCTGATGGGCTTTCATTGCCGTTCGCAGTCGTGCCAGCTCCACGTCGGGTACACAATAATGCTGATGGAAGACCAGGCTTATCTGGATTTCGTCCAGCTTATCGCCGACGAACTGCAGGCCGGGCTTTCCTTCGATTCGGGCATGTTCGGCATAATCGACGCCGAATGTGGCCTCGAAGCCGTCCCAGTAGGTAATCAGCTCAAACTCAATATCACCCAGTACCGCAAACATTATTCGTACCTCCTGCGTTGTTGCTGAGCCAGCAGGCGCTCCAGCATTTTCTCCAGCTCATGCAGGCTCATATTCAGTGCGCCGGTCAGCCCGGCAGGCGCTGCGGTTTCTTTGCCATTGAGGAAAAACTGAGGGTTAAAGCTGACCTGAATACCACCAGATGCTCTGCCACCGGCAGCAGCTGCGCCACGACCTGAATAACCCGCTGCCATGATTTCCGGCGACGGGATGCGGGGAACATCCGGTGTCATTTCCGTGGCGAGACGCTGACCAGCGAGCGCGGCCAGCGGCGTGGTACGCTGCAGACCGATAGCGGCCCCCTGGCCTATATTGTCGCCAAAGCCCATAAATACGCGGCTCGGAGAGTGAATACCCAGGGTTTCTTTAAACCAGCCCGAAATGGAGTTGCCGAAGTTAACGATGGTGTCTTTGGCTGCAGACAGTTTATTACCGATACCGTTAACGAGGCCGCTGATAAGATTGCTGCCGAAGTCAGTAAAGTTTTTCGGCATATCGACGCCAAACCAACTCATGACCCCCGCAAAGGCTTTATAGAACAAGCCTAATGGAGACCAGTTAAGAATAAGTTTGCTGACCCCGATGATCCCACCGTTGAAAGCTGCTTTAACATTACCCCACAAACCAGTAAACCAGCCTGATACGCCATTCCATGCCGACTTGATACCACTCCAGGCGTTAGTGAACGCAGAGGTTACCTGCGCCCACATTCGCTTAAAGAAAGCAGAAATTGGCCCCCAGTAGCGGTAGATCAGATAAGCGGCCATGGCTACGCCAGTGATGATTAGTCCAATGGGATTCATCATCAGCGCCCGACCAATGAAGAGAACGGCTCGGCCCGCAAGCATCAGGCCGCGAACCAATCCTCCACCGAGCACACTGGCCAGCGTTCCGGCCCCTTTGGCAACAGCGCTGAAGCCGGTCACCAGCCAGCGGAGTTTGCCGCCTTCACCCAGCGCGAGCGATAGCCGCAACCAGTTGGCCCGCAGGAGCACGGCGTTTTTCCAGACATTGACGAAAGGGGAAATAAGAAGATTCAGTCCGAGCTTGAGGCCGATGGTGGCCATCTTGAACGCAAGTAATGCTCCGATTACCTGAATCGTACCGCTCACGAGTTGTGGATTAGCCGCGATCCATTTTCCAGCGCTGTTCATTATTGGGATGAACGTTTCCCCTAACTGGATCAACGCCGGGCGTAATGATTCACCGATGCTGATAGCCGAGTCGTTAAAGCCAATCTGTGTTCTGCGCCAGCGCCCTTCGAGCGTATCATTCTGTTTCGCTGCATCCTTGTCCAGAGTAGCCATTGCCGAAGGCGTATTCATTTCCTGCTTGTTAGACTGGTATTTATCCCAGCCCTGACGCATCGACAGCAGATGGTTGACGGTCTGAATATCAGTAAAGACTTCCGCCAGCCCGAAGGACTCCATCAGCTTTTGCTGGCCTTCCTGATCACCTCTTGAGCCTGCAGCTTTCCATTGTTGTACGAATGCTTTGCCTTTACCGTCGATAAATCGATTGGCAATCATCAGAGAGGCTTCATATTGAGAGAGACCCTGGGCAACATAATTTTGCATTGACCCTTGGTAATCCACGCCAGCCTTAGCGTATTTCTGCGTGGTATCTCCGCGTCCCATTGCCGCCAGCCAGTTGGACATATTGGTGACGGCTTCTTCCGCTGAGCCGCTGCCTTTACCCACTTCCAGACTGGCGACGATCTGGGTTATGGCGTCCTTACCGTAAATACCACGTGCAGCGAAGGCTTTGGCCATACCCGGCAGCGCCTTCGCCATATCCTTCAGCTCAAAAGAGCCGAGCTTAGCCCCGGTTGCCGCAATCCCAAACGCCTGCTCCAGCTCTTTGGCATCGGTAATTTTCAGCGCATCACTAAAGGCATAGGTCATTTTGGCGAGATCAGTCATATCCGCTTTGGTGGCCGTGGCCGCTTTACCGAGCATCCCGGCAAAGGTCGCTGCCTGCTGCGGATTCATGCCATCGGCAACCAGTTGGCCAACGCCGCCCAGCAGAGATTCCTGAAGCTGATTGACCTGCAGGGATGCCCGACGAATGGCAGTACCGATGGCCTGTTCCTGCCTTGAATCCAGATCGCCGGTGACACTGATATCGCGTAGCTGGGATTCAAACGATGAATATTGTTTGACAGAGGCCATGACCGGTGCGCCCAGCGTTCGGGCGATACCGTAAGTCTCTGCCCCCTGACCATAGAGCGCCATACGGTTGGATTTAAGCGCATCACTGGTGGCCGATACCGCCGACAGACGGCGCTGCTGGCGCTCAATCTGCTCCATTGTGCGACTCACGCGCAGCAGATCGCTGTTGAGGCGTTGCATCCGGGAAGAACCCAACTGACCATAGCGTTCTGTTGCACGGGTTAAAGCGTTCTGACGCTCCTGAAGGCGGCGTGACGTATCGCCGAGAGAGTCAAGGGCGCGTCGGGTTCCGCTGACGGCAGAGCGAAAGCTGCTTCCGACAATGCCGCCAATGATGACGCCGACTGAAAATTCACTGGCCACGGTGGTTATCCTCTGAAAGCAAAAAGACAGGAGGGAAATGGTGGGGAACCATAAAGAACAGCCGCGAAGTGCGGCTGCCCGGGGCTGGAGAACTACTGATTGTCGCCGTACTCGCTTTTGATTTGCTCTTCAGCCTGATCCAGCCACATTTCCAGATCGTCAGTATCGAGGGCATCAATCTCCCCCGGCTGAAACCTAAACCACCTCGCCAGTAGCCCCTGCGCCTGCATCAGCGTCTTCGTTGCTCTTGCCCAGCCCAGTGATTTGCTGAAATCGTTTCTGTAGATCCAGATAATCCGCTAAATCCATATTATCCAGGTCTTCAGGAAGCAGACCGGTGCTGCGGGAAATCAGTGGTTCATCCCAGTCATTCGGGTCTTTGTGGACTTTTTTAACCTGCTTGAGGTCTTTAACCGTCAGGCGTTTAAGGGTGAGCTGGGGGATTGATTCACCCGCCGCTGTGGTGAAAGGGTATTTCAGAATAAAGAGTTCGGCTTCAGATTTGGTTTGTGACATGTTCGTGCTCCTGTGTAAGTTCAGAGCAGTATGTCCGGTAAGGAGTGCGACAGATATTAAAGGGGATTAAGAAGAAAGGGGCCGAAGCCCCTGTGATATCAGTGAGTGCGAAAACCCTTGCAGTTGCGCAGGAACGCAATGAGAAGTGCCTTTCCTTCGGCTTTACCGATGCCAGTGAACCAGTGGTCGGGTGGCGTCCAGGCTTCAATCAAATCAGCCAGCTTGCGGGCCTTTGAACGGGTACAGTCAATCGGAACATTGGTTTTACGGGTATTAAAAAGGTTTTCCACCCCCGGAATATCGAGGATGGTAAACCAGGTGCCATTCCCCATGCCAATCGAACCACAGTTCTCGCCTTTATCTTCAATCTCGACGGTCACCGTCAGCCCCCGATGTTAATGCGGTAGTCGGTCAACTGGTCAACGCCGCCGACGCGGAAGATGTTGGCCAGATAGTCCAGCTCCAGCAGCTCTTCACCATCCAGCACCTGCTTGATGTACGTGCAGGTGAAGCTACTGGAGAACTCGGCGTTCTCGTGCTGTTTGAACGTCCCCAGCGGGTTCTTCTTGAACATGATCGTCAGGAAGGTGACCAGCGGGATTTCGTCAATTAGCCCCTGCGAACTGTAGCGCTGGACGCTGGAGCGGCACTGCAGCGCCAGCGATTTATACGGATTAGCGGCAGACAACATCGCGTCGCGATAGAAGCTATTCCACTTGATCTCGCCTTCCATTTTGTCGAAGCCTGCCGGGAGTTCCACCTTGCCCACCATCCCCAGCGCTTTGTGCTCCTGCATGGTCATGGACACGTCAGGGAGTTTGACCTCCTCGGCCCGGCCCAGCAGGTTAGCGCCATCGAGATAGATGTTGGCATTGGTGATGCGGTTGATCTCAATCTTTGCCATCAGCTATTCCCCTTCAGGGTTAACAGGTATTCCGAGGTGATCTCGGTCTCAAATGTCAGGCGCTCCAGCGGCGGTGGCGGCGTGTATTTGTAGCTCAGTAACAGGTGACCGGCGGCCAGTTCCGTCTCTTCGTTACGGGCCGGGTCGAACCAGCATTTAAAGCCCAGCAGCGCACCGTCGCCAATCAGCTTACGACCATAGGCGTTGACCGATTCCGTCAGCGCATCAATCAGCGCCTGGGTGATGGGCATATCGATGTACTGCTGGCTGAAATAGCGCAGGGACTCGTTGATAACATCACCGGTGCGGCGAACGTTCTCAAAGTTGCGCATATGGGTCACCGTTGGCCACGCGGCAGTGCGGTTGCCCCACAGACGCAGACCGCTGCCGTAGCTGCTGAAGACCGTGGTGATGCCCTGTTCGTTAAGCAGGTTCACCTCGCTCTGCGGGTCGTCAATCATCGCCGACAGCTGGCGCTCCACGCCGGTGATACCCATGATTTCCTGGTTGGATGAAGACCACCAGTAACCCTTATCCAGGTCAACTTTGGCACGCAAACCTGCAGCACGCTGGCTCAGCGGCTCCAGCCGTTCGCTGTTGGTGGCCGCGTCGTACACCTTGACGTGCGGATAACACAGGCGGACACGGTCGGAGCTGGTGTTGAAGTTGATGGTGCCTTCCGGGCCACGCCCCGTCAGCGCCTGCGCAAAGGTGGTGCCAATTGGCGCGTCGATGTAGGTCACCGCCCCCAGCTTTTCAGCCATGGCAATAAGCTCCACCGAGACGCTGTTCTGGGTGCAGAACACAGGAGCAATCAGGATTTTGGCGAAGTAGCCAAACAGGTTGAAGCTGTCATTAAGCAGCTTCATGCCGGTACGGTTGCCCGCAGCGTTAACAGCCCCGATGATATCAGCCGGGGTGACTTTGGTCGGGTCAGCATAGTTATAGCTGGCCGTCGCGGTTGCGCCTGCCGCAATACTTTTTCCGAGACTGGTGATCACGCCGGTCTGCGCATTGAGCGAGTAGTCTTCACCCTCGACATAAGGCTGGCCATCGCTGTCCGGTTTCAGCACCAGCTGCGCGACCACCGGATTGGCCAGTTGCGCTTTGCCCGTTGCTTTATCGAACGTCACATCTTCATCGGTCACAGCAGTTTTATGTACCGCCGGATCAAGCACGTTAATGACCAGAACGGTGCCTGCGCCGTGGTCGTAGATGGCATCCAGAGCCTGCGGGATGGTAAAGCCGGTAATCTGGCTGCCAAATGCCGCCGCATCCTTCTCAGACAGGCACTGCACCAGCGTATTGACGTCACCCATCGGGGCGGTACCAATCAGGCCAATAACGGCAGACTTCACCGTCTTAACCGGGCGGGCACCGTTTTCAACCTCAATGGTTTCGACGCCGTGCAGATAGTTAGCTGACATGGGTGTCCTCCGCTTTCACATCGCTGTCGCCACCGTTTCTGCGCTTTGGTAACTGAGGCGCGGGTGTGCTGGCGGGTTTGGTTTCTTCAGGTACAGGCGTCAGGTGCTTCAGCGCCACTAGTACCTTCACATAATCATGCTCCTCCGGCAGGGAGACGTTCTTCCCCGGCCAGAGCAGGATTTCGGTTCCGTCCGACAGCGTGACGCCGCTGGCCGGGCCGGAATAGCGGTATTCTTTCATCACTCGCTTTCCTCATAGTTCACTTCGGTTAACAGCGGGCCGGACGGTAAATCGCTGTCTTCGATAAAGACGCTTTCAGTTGCAAAGTCGAGGGCGTACTGCCACAGCCCCTTGGTCTCACCGATAAACACCTCACGGGTGAGCCAGATACGGCGGCGGCAGTTCGGCGGGGTGTAACCACCGAGAATGCGACGGACTGCATCCAGAACGTCAATCGCACCTCTTTTGCCGTTGAGCTGGCGGAAGACCACCGTGACGCAGAGCTGAACCGTCTGAGGCTGGATCACCGCGCCGATATCATTCGGTTTGTCGAAACGCGACCCGGCATAACTTAGCAGCAGTGCGCCGACAGGATGATTGAGGCGGTATTCAGACGGTTTTTCCGGGAAGTATTCCACCTGTAACTGTGGCAGCTTCTCGCGTAGCCGGGCCAGCACAGCATCGAGGACGGGCAGAACGTTCATCAGTATTTCTCCAGTAAGCCGTCGCGCCCGCCAAAGGTGGGCCGACGTGCCCGTGCCCGGATTTCACCGGACTCAGGCACATCTTTCTGAGTGGACTGCAACCCCAGCGTCAGTTTCCCGTCGCGGATAGCCTCAAGCTGACGCCGGGCCTCTTTGTTGTCGTCCTTGACGGTGTCAGGCAGATCACCTTCAGGACGACGGACATACAGGCGGTAACGCACCAGCGTGATGGCAATATCCCGCAGAACGGTAGGCACTTCTGCCAGCGGCAGGGTATAGCGGCCACGAAGGTGCGCATCAATCAACTCCCCGGCGTAGCGAATACAGCTGTCCACAACCGTCACATTCACCGTGGCGGGAGTGTCAAAATCCACGACCTCGTTAGTGAGCTGAATCAGCGTTGACTCAGGCACTTGCTCCTGTAAATCCGCCAGGGTGCAGTACATGTCACACCCCGCGCAGGATGCGGATAACGTCGCCTTCGGCCAGCGCCTCATCCAGCGCAATCCCGGCTGAAATCCCCGCAGGGGCATCTTCCGTGGCTGCTGTCTGGGGAACGGCGCAGGCATTGGCATCCGACTGGACGTTAAGTCCTCTGGCAATCGCAGCACCCGCTTCGACGGCAACAATACCCAGTACGTTGACCGGCGTTAAATCACCGGCAGCGGCGTCTACCTCTGCCACACCGAGCGCGACGGCCCCGGCCTGACAGGGGCCATTATCGGCCCCGACAAAGCGCTGCTGCGTGAGAGCCGCGCTTGCCATCACGGTGGTGGTCAGAATGACCTGTTGAGTTGCGCTCATTATCGTCCCCTTATTTCACGATGTTGCTGATGAGATACCCGGCATCGCCACCGACCACGGCGACTTTGTAGATATCGGTATAGCGGCAGTAATTCACCTTGCCGCCTGCGCCATCGTACTTATCGGCAACTGGCATGCCTTTACGGCGCAGGGTGTAGCCGAACGACGGTTCATTCTCATCGGCACTGGTGGTACCTGGCTGGGGCTTGCCGACGTAATGCAGCATCAGGTTGTCGGCCCAGATATCGGACGGCGTTTTGTCCTTATCTTGGGCATCCTTCATGGAGGCCATGGAGACCGGCTCGCCGACCACCACGTCGTCCAGCTGGAAAAGGTCTTTCAGGATTTCAAGGGTGATGCGTTTGCGCTCGTTAGCCCCAATCGCCGCCTGAATGGCCGGGTGGAACTTCAGCAGGGACATCACGCTGGCCCCCATGGTCATCAGGTTCGGGCGCAGGCCCGTTTTGTTACGCACGGCTTCGATACCGGCTTCGATAATGCCAATCGGGTCACCTTTACCGCCAACCCAACGCTCAGCTGCGGCCAGGGCTTTGACGCTCCCCTGGACATAAACTTTCGGATCCTGAGCCAGGCGGGCGGCATACAGTTCGCGCTTCAGGTTGACGCCGTTCGTTACGCGGCGAATGGCCTTGGATTCTTCGTTGAACATTGACTCGGCTTTTTCGCGATAGTCCACCGGCGCGGCCAGATCGTGTTCATTAAGTACCAGGTCAAGGCTCCCGGTTTTCTCACGCACCAGAACGTTACTGTCAGCCCCTACGGCACGCTGGGTTTCGAACTCAACGAATGCCGTTTTGCCGAAGGTCGGTACTGTCACACCTTCTTTATCGGTCTCGACAATCGGGAAGATGCGCTCGCCGATGAAGGCCGCATTTTTATAGCCGCGTGCGATGCTGGTCAGCACCGGGTCAACGACGCGCTTACCCTTTAAATAATCAGACATGCTCTCTCCTTAATTACAGGCAGCGTGAGACAGCAGCGTCATAGCTGATGCCTTCTTTTTTCGACAGGTCGAGCGCTTTCTGATGCAGCGCCAGACGCTCTGGGTCGGCTTCGGCAAACTCTGCTGAAGACGTTGAAATACCGGTATCCACACGGTCTTTGGTCGCGTGTTCGCTAAAGTTCAGCACTGGTGCAGCGCCATCCAGCAGCGTCTTAAACGCCGTGGCGAGCGGTGTGCAGATATCTCCTTCGGCAAATTCCACCGGCTTATCACCAGCAGAGACCGCATCCAGAATGGCAACAACAACGGGCTTCGCTGCCGGGGCCAGTTGACCGCCGCTGACCAGCTTCTCAGCGTAGGAAACGTTGTCAGCATGGAGTTTCTCCTGCTTATTCTTCGCATCCAGCGCAGCTCGCTGGGTGGCATCTGCCTTCAGGCGGGTGTTTTCCGCCTGAAGGGCTTCAATTTCTTCTTTGGTCATCGCGTCATTCTCTTGTTGAGGGTTAGGGTTTGGTTCGCTGAAGTCCGGCACGGCTTTCACTGGATCGCGGTACGCTTCTTCACGCAGGGAATCCACCTGCCATGACGGAAGTACCTTGTCGGTTTCATCCAGCCCGAACTGGCCGATCAGAAAGTCACGCAGCCGACCCCAGAGAGAGGCATTGGTGATATCGCCCCAGTCGGCAAACTCGACGACGCCTTCTTCTGACTCACCAAATGACACCTGCTTCAGCCCCTTAATAGAGGGAGGCTGTGCCCCCAGAAAACCGACGTGACGCAGGTAAAGCGTGCCAGGTTTCGGGTTGCTGGGTGAGTCCGGGAGATAGAACGAGGCTGAGACTTTCTTGAAGCGCCCGTTGCCTACCAGCTCGGCAAACTGCGGGTCAAGTTGTTCAGGCTCAGCCAGCAGGTCAGCGCCGCTAAGTGACAGGGATTTCACCCAGCCCCACGCCGGGTCTTCCGTTTTGGGGTGGCCTATAACGAGTGGTGCTTCATGGACGGACGGATCGTAGGCTTTTACGCAGGCGGCAAGGTCGCTTTGCGTGAACGGCAGTTTCGTGCCGTGCATGTCGGTATGAGTACCGGCTTTAAAAATATGAATGGCTGACATTTTGCTGCCCCGCATGATGTTGTCGGAGACAGTTTGTGGAAAAGCCGCGAAGAGCGCTTTTAATCTGCTTTAGAAAAAATAAGGGGGGATAAGACAGAGAGAGGGAAGCAGGAGCGATTAAAACCGTAAACGAGGGGGCTGTAAACCTTTATAAAGGCTCCGGGGCGGGTAACGCGGTAAATCGCCCGTCCCGGAGGGTTAACATCAGCGACGGGCCGCAGATTCAAGATGACGCACAATCGTATCGAGGATGGGAATAACCACATCCGGCTGCAGCTCACCGTCCCCTGTCAGCGGCAGGAACGGGCGGGCCGGAAGCTCAACGGACTCATTGCGCCCCGTTTTACCACCGAACTGGTGAATCGGCCCATAAACGACGTTAGTGCCAACCGCTGCCTGCCTGTCGTCATGGTCTGTTGATACTGACCCCATCAGTCGCCCGGTGAGCTGCAGTGTCTGGCCATCACGATCCTGTGCGGCGAGCGAGGGCATCCATCCCGGACGGCCCCCATCCAGAAAGTTAAACTGCGTTTCCGTCAGCAGGGTTCCGGCGATCTTACGCATCGCAGGCTCCAGGTCTGTGGCGGCTAAATCCAGCGCCCGCAGACTCCGGCGCAGGGACTCATCGTTAATGGTGATGTTGACCAGATTATCGGAAGCCATCGTTATCCTCTCAATTCCTGCTGTGCCAGCGTTTGTAGCGTGCCCTGATAGCGGGCAAGGTCAGGACGGTATGCCGCCCCCGGTGCATAAGACCAGCCGACGTCGGTGGCCACCTTCGTGGTACCGGTGTTGAAGGTGGCGACGTTTTGCATCTCGCCGGTTTTCTCCGACACCAGCTTCAGCTCCCAGCCCATGGCGGTACCGGAATCCGCTACTTTCAGACCACGGGCACGGACATCTGCTGCACTCAGGGCAATCACGCCGCAGCGGCAGCGCCAGCCGTTCGGCGGGTAGAACGCCTGCCAGAACGGGTCATCATAGCGCAGCACCAGACCGTGCAGCATCAGGTGGCTCTTGCGGGTATGGCTGTCGTTGATGCCGGTGTACATCCAGTACGGTCTGTCGTCGACGTTCTCCATCTGTTCGGCCCAGCGCCCGGCGCTGTAGAGTACCGACATATTGGTGCGAAAGATGGTGTCGAGCCGCCACGGGCTACCCTGCTGGATAGTCACCGGTTCACCCGTTACCGGGTCGGTGGTGTCACGCGGCCCCCACCACCCCTTGCGTTGCAGCTCCGGCTCCAGCTCCTTTCGGAACCAGCGGTCTGTCTTCCCCTCTTCCAGCGCCTTCTGCAGGGCGCTTCGGATATCCTCCAGAATATCGAGGCGGGTGACTTTGGCCACGGTGAACGCGCGGGCATGCGCCTCCTGCCACATCTCCTCCCAGTCCCAGGTGATTTTATACCCTTTTGATTTCAGGTAACTGATAGCCCGCTTCGGGGGCAACGTCATGCTGTACGCCAGTTCAGCCGTGGTCACGCTCATGCAGACGCCCCCAGAGTGTTGAAACAAACAGGATACGGGTCAGCCGCTCCTGCAGGTCATCCGCGTTCATCTGCGGGTACAGTTCGGCCAGCGCCCCCAGCAGCTCCGAGGGGTTAACGCCGTCTTCAACCTGCTTAAACAACGGTGCCAGTACAGGCTCAAGCACGCCGTTTAACGAGCCGCCGTTCATCAGAATATCCAGCGCATCATCCAGATCCTGCTGCGCCTGAATGTCGGCATCAATCGCTTCGGCGAACGCCAGCGGTAGTGCGTTGTTGTTCTGGCGTTCTGAGGGTGGCGTCTCATCAATATCGCCGTCCTGCAGCTGATATTCGCGCTTGAAGTATTGCGGGGTGAAGACGACACCGGCGCGGCAAAGTTTCTCATCGCGGCTGGCCTGCAAATCATCGACCGTTCCCTGTTCCCACATGCGCCAGACGGGATTGGCCACGTCACCAAAGTTCAGCGCGACCACATGGCGTATCACCTGATTCACCGCGCTTTCGACGATTTCGGCGTCGGCATCGCGAATATCGCTGGTGACTTCGAGACCCGCCTGCGCCGAGGCTCGGTTGCTGTTCGCCTCGGTGGTCTGGTTCTGCCCCAGCAGGGCAATAGAGATTTCACTGCGGGCGAGCGTAATCAGATTCTGGTAAATATCGCTGCTGTCGGCTTTGCCTGCGGCCTCTTTAATTTCAATGGAAGAGTCGTCAGGAATAGCCGCCACGGCGTCTTCGACCATCGCTTCCATCGAGTCCAGTAGCAGGTCAATCTCACCCTGTGCCGTACCACGTGGATGCTTGCCGATAACCCACGGCGATCCGAATTTCTCAGCAAAGCGCACCCAGAACTTCATCCCGCCTTTCTTGAACGTCACAGGCCAGAAGCACATCGACAGGTCGGGGAAGCCATACGGGTTGTCATAGGTCGCATCCTGACGCGGTACCACGAACTTATTCATCGGTACGGGTTCGCCCTCCAGCCCGGCGTCTTTTGCCCGGAAGCGCAGCAGGTTGTCGTTGTCGAACTGGAACCACTCGGGTGGTTTACCCACGATGTCGGTGACCGCCCAGGACTTAACCGAACGGCCCCACATGATTTCGCAGGGCTGATATCCGTAGAGCACGGCATCAGTCATCTCGCCTATGATGCGGGAGATATCAAGGTCGTCGAGCATGTCGTTAATAAAGCTGAACACCCGCTCCGGAGCATGACCACGCTCAAGGCCACGCTCCAGCGACTTGACCGCCGCTTTACGCCTGCGGATACAGCCACCAACCAGCGGGTCGGTGCGCAGCTCGCGATAGATGCGAATATCCCGGCCCTGTGATTTGAGAATAGGATCGGGATTGGGCAGATACATCCCCAGACCGAAGAAGTCGATGGAGCGGCTGCGTGACGCAATCTGCTCCGTTAGCGTCTTATTCGGCTCGGCAAAGCTGACAAATTCATTGGGTGAAACCCAGAGTCCACGCGCCATCAGTAACCCTCCAGCATACGGGCCGACTGGCGACGACGGCGTGAGCTTGCCTTCACCGGCCCTTTGTTAATTTCACGGCTGGCAAAGTACGCCAGCGCCAGCGAGATAGCCGAGTCCCCGTGGCGTTTGCCACTGTCCGACTTCGCTTTTGACCGTTGTTCCGGTACGCGGGGAACGCCGTTAACCACCTGAACGGCCCGCAGGTCGTCCAGCGTGTCTTCATCCTTCGGCAAATCAATCAGGTTGCCATCCTCCAGCGCCGCCTTAACCGGTGGCATATGCTCGCGGTACCAGCTCTCGGTGGGCATGACCTGTTTCACGCGGCTGGAGCCGTAGCGCTGCATGGCGTATTCGGCGAGGTAAGACCCGTTACCACGGGCATCAAGTGCAGCACCCATCAGGTTTGGCAGGCCGTCCATCAGGTACCAGGTGATTTGTTCCTGCTGCTTGAACGGCACATTACGCAGCTCCATCACGAACGGGACGCGGCGTACCAGGTTCTTCTCCTGCAGCAGTGGATAGTCCACCGACAGGTCACCGCTGCGGCCAAAGTCACGCCCTAAAAACGAGCGGGCATCAGCGGGGATCGCCTCCAGCAGCGGCTTCAGATTCTCATCCAGCCAGTCCTGTGTATCACTGAAGCGCTCAGCGTCGGGCTTCAGCTCGTAGCCCTCAGGGCAGGTCAGGCGCAGCACCGGCGTATCGGGTGACATACGGGACTCAATCAGGGCGCGGGACAGCCAGGCGCCGCCGCCATTGGCCGGGATACAGTCAAGCTCTTCGGATGCGCCGGTGCCGTAGAACTTGTACACCGACGCCATCCACGCCTGTTCAGCGTCCTGCGTCCATTCCTTCCCGGTTCGCAGGCAGACACGGTGAAACAAACCCTGCGCAACGGCCTCTTTGAAGGCTATTCGCTGTACGCTGCCCCCTTGACGTCCGGCACGGATATCGCCAATGAGCGTATTGAACGGGTTGTCGTCACCGTCATGGGTGGAGATAACGCGCACCTTACCGCCCCAGATAAGCATCGCCAGCGCTGCTTTCAGCAGTTCGTCCAGTTGCTCATGAAACGCAGCCTCATCAATCACGATGATGCCCTGACGGCCACGCAGGTTAGACGGGCGACTGGAGAGCGCGACAACGCGGAAGCCGGAGTCGGGAAACTTGATGGTGTAGGTCTTGATGTGCTTGTCGTCTTCGTCCTCTTCCCAGAAACCTTCTTCAATCTCGCTGGCGGCGTAGTTGAAGGCCCGCGCCCACATGGCGCAGGCCTGGATATACTCGACGGTCATGTCCTGGTTGTAGGCAATGTAGTAGACGTTCATGCCACCGGCAGGTGCTGAAGAGGCTGCGGTCAGCACGTTATCGGACGCCTCTGCCCAGGTAATACCGGTACGGCGACTCTTCTCAATCACCTTAAGGGGGGAAGTATCAGCCACCCAGCGCTGCTGGTAAGGCATAAGAACGGCTGGCACATCCAGTGCCGAGGTATCAGGCAGAACGGGAGCAAGCTGACTCATGTGGCAATCCCCAGAATTTCACGTCGTAGCGCCTGTACGGCATCAGCAGACAGGCCACCCTTGCGGGCAATCTTCTCGGCGTTACCCGCCGCCAGCCGGGCGCGGTCACGGACTTCGCTCTGAAATTTCTTCAGGTTGACGGAGGCGCGGGACAGCGTGGCCACGTTCTTTGCCACCTTCGACAGCAGCGCCACGCGCTCTTTAGGGTCGACTTCGCCTTCTTCCGCTTCCTGCAACTGGACGATGCTCTCGAACAGCTCGGTTTGGATCAGGGCGATGACGGCCTCTGAACGCGCATCCTGATCGTCAGCCGCACCTTCGGTCAGCATACGGGCCGCTTCGGTGGCCGCACGGATGGCACCATAGCGGCGCTCAATCTTCTGGCCATAGCGATGGATAGCAGATTTGCTGATGACGTAACCCTGCTCGCGCAGCAGGGATTCCAGCTCGGAATAGCCACTGAAGCCGGATTCATTCAGCGCCCGCTCAAGCCAGCGCCGCACGTTTTCCGGCAGCTTATCTATCGTGCTGCGTCTGGCCATCATTCACTCCAGTACTTTTCCGGGCGGGCAATGCCGGGGCCGCATTCAACGGTATATTCCACCAGGTCAACGCCGAGGCGGGTCAGGTCGGCAAACCAGTCACCAGAGGGCTTCTTCTCCAGATCAACCATCTTGCGGTCAGCCAGATAGTCCAGCTCACGACGCAGCTCAAGATGGGTGGTGTCCGGGTAGATGGCGCGGGACACATCCAGCAACAGCGTTTCGCTGGCGGTGTACGGGCGGGTTTTGTTCAGAGCGACCAGCAGACTCCAGCGCAGGGATTCCCGGCGCACGCGGGCGATATCAACCATGGTGACCTCCTGTATGACGGTACTGTTGTACCACTTCCAGTTTGTTGTAGAGTGCGTCCAGCTTGGCCTCGATGACCGTCTGCCCCCGGATATAATCCTCGCGACGGACGTAGTTGAGGGGCAGTTCAGCCCGGAAGCGCATAAACTCTTTTTCCAGCTCGCCCCAGTTGGAGGCGGACTGCTGCAGCGACTGCTCAAGCGAGGCAAATCGCGCCGCCTGACGCTCCTCAGCTTTACTGAAAAGCCACTTGGCCATACCGCCGACAAAGCTCATGAAGGTGATGAGGAAGCCCACCACCGTCCAGAATTCAACCTGCAACGTCATTTTTCTAATCCTTCTCGTTCGTCCAGCAGCCCGTTTATCTGGCTGCGCCAGACGCGGCACTGTCTGGCGTTGTCGATGATGTTGGCGAGGACGTCACGCTGGGAGACGCCTGAGTTGCGTAGCCCGGCGTCAGCGGCTTCAGGTTGCCCGGACGCTTTGACAGCACCGGGGATAGCGGTGGTAGCGCTGCCTGCATGACCGGTGTCGACGGATGCGTCGGCATATCCGAGCGCGGCGTTGTACTGGCGCACGAAGCCGCGAGTAAACACGCACTCAATGGGATGACTCTTGCCTTTTTCATCAATCCAGCGCTGTGTGACATCATCAATTTTCTCTTTAAGTTGTTGGTTCTGGTTTTCAAGCAGCGATACCTGCTCAAGGTAATCGGCCTCTGCCTGATGCCCGGCTGCAACCTGTTCCTGATAACGCTTTGCCCAGGCCCGCAGCGCAGCGTTCTCAAGTGTTGTCTGTTCTGTTTTATAAGTATCGAATGCTGACTGCAGCGTCATCAACGCCGCATCCCCGTCGCGTTTTGCATCATTGTGTCCACCGCGATAACCCCAGTGGTACAGGCCATACAACGCCCCGACTAAGGCAAGCGCGATTAACATTCCGCGCCACGGCAGTTTTTTTATCAGGCTAGTCCACACAGCTGCCGCCTCCCCAGGTGAGATAGCGCGGGGCCAGTTCGTGCAGGATGCGCTGCGGGTAGTGACGGTTTTCCCGCCAGTTGGCGGCACTGCGCCCGGCATTCACCGTGGCGACATGCTCAAACCAGCGGGTACCGTCCAGCCCGTTTTGCACGGCCAGACGCTTATCACGCTGTACCCAGCCAAGTCCGCCGTTGTAGCCCGACAGGGTCATGGCCATCCGCTCGCAGCTATTGGCGGCGCTGACGCGCTGCCATAGCCAGCGGTCATAGCTGACCAGCGCCCGGATGGCCCATGCCGGATTAAACGGCTCACGGCTGTTCAGGCCCGGTACCAGCTGGCTAATCCAGTCGGCGGTGGCGGGCATAAACTGTGCCATCCCCTGAGCACCCACCGGCGATACGGCATCGGGTCGCCAGCCGCTCTCCTGATGCAGCTGTGCGGCGAAGTCTGCCACCGGCGCTGACATTCCCCATTCAAGCCGCGCATTGCGGATCACATCGGCGCGGTACTGCAGGGCCGCCTGCGGTGGCTGTGCTGCTCTGGCCTGGCTGAAGAAACCACCGCACCAGAGCAGCCAGGCGATCACCAGGTTGCCAGCAAGTTGCCACCAGAAGCTATGCCTGTCGTTGCGTGGTTCGCCATGCTTAATGGCGGTCACGCCCAGACCAAAGGCCAACAGGATGATGAGTGTGATTTGAGGCCAGCTCATGGTTACAGCCCCGTCGCCACGGCCAGACAGACCGCTGCAACTATCAGCGCACGGCGGATCAATGCGGCAGAAAAGACCAGGTGGAGGCCGGTCTGTACCGGGTAACGGCCAGACGCCATCAGCGTTTCATCATGCTTCAGGTACTGGCCGGGGCGGGCTTTAGGGAACAACGAACGGTCAAGCCAGTAGCCCAGCACAGCCGCCAGCGTAATAAGTGACAGCTTGTAGACAACCACCGGCAGCTGCTGAGGCGATACCAGACCGATGGTGCCGAGCAACAGCACTGAGGTCAGCAGCCAGCCGCTGAGACGGGGCTTTTTAACAGGGGGAATGAATTTTTTCAGGTTTTTCATGGTGCGTCTCCTTGTTGTGTGGGAGACAGCATCACAAATGCCAGGGGGAATGGATTTTAAACAGCGTTAATAGTGATGCGATGGGGCAAAACGCATGATTACTTTGAAAGAACGACAAGGCTGATGCACCAATACCTGACTAGCCAACAACCACAGATATTTCTTTGAAGGGAAAACGTATGACTTCGGCAACTGCTAAATCCAGCTCACTCTGTCTGATGGGGATCACCTGCGATGAGTATGAAACTGCAGCAAAAATTTACACCCTCAGCGTCAATGCTGACAATCTTGCAGAGGCAATAAGAGAGATGCAAACCGCGCTTGAGCAGGTGGAGAAAACGCCACGAATGCTCCCTGAGAGCAAACTGAATGGAATGCTTATCGGCCAAATAAAATTGACCATTAGCGACAACACAAAAAGGAGGCAAACTAGCTGATAGTTTTTATATTATTCACTCCGATATCTGACGACCAATCAATACAGGCAGAGGAATCAGCAGTTCCCAGAACGGCTTTTCTTCTTCCTTACCTTCCCTGACTGGAGCAGGTTCTCCAGACCAGTAAAGGTATGCCCGGCGATACAATTCAAGCACAGGGCAATCATCGCTTAGCAACCTCATATCGCCACAATGAACAGCCTCGTCGGTGAATACTTCATAGATAGGTGCAGTCCTGATCTCGTCTTCCTCACGCTCATCAGCCAGCTGTTCTCTGAATTCTTTAACTTCGCTGATGTGCTGACAGGCAAATAACGACTGGTAGCGGGATGGTTTCTCCGGGAAATGGCTACGGCGAACCAGCTCAAATACCAAGCCAATTAATAATGCCTGGCCATCACCGTTCTTCTCATCCATAAGCGGGCCGGGATTATAAAGGTAATTGTGGCCATGCTTTGACAGCCCATCTGGGTACATCTGAGTGAGGAAGATTGCCAACTCTTGCTTTTTAGGTTCGTAGTTTCCCTGAATAATCTGGCAAAACGGGCGTAAGCCATTTGCAGAATCAGCCGTGTAATACTTTGCCATACCAGAAAACCCTTCCTGAATTTAGTGCAGCAGCTCCTGCATCCATTAAACCGCATTAATAGCATGCGGGTATCCCTAAGCCTCATCCTTACAGTGAAAGAACGACCAGCCCGGTGCACGAACACCGGACTGGCCGTCAACCCACAGGTATCAGCTGTGAGCCGACCAGGGTTCAGTCAGTCTCGCGAGACCTGACTAGCCTGCCATATTTTCACTGACTGTAAAAGGCTTACGGATAATGAAAGAACAATCTTTGCCCATCGTTCCATGGATCGGCGGTAAACGCCGTCTGGCTAAACATATTTTGCCGCTTTTCCCAGCTCACACCTGTTATGTAGAGCCATTCAGCGGCGCAGCTGCTCTGTATTTTCTCAAGACACCCAGCAAGACCGAAGTTATCAACGATATCAATGGGGAACTGGTGAACTTATACCGGGTAGTCAAACACCATCTGGAAGAGTTCGTCCGACAGTTTAAATGGGCACTGGTGAGTCGCCAGATCTACAAATGGTTACAGGATACGCCGGAAGAAACGCTGACTGATATCCAGCGAGCAGCTCGGTTCTACTACCTCCAGAAGCAGGCATTTGGCGGCAAGGTAGCAGATCACACCTTCGGTACTTCCACCACCAGTGCGCCGCGCTTTAACCTACTGCGCATCGAGGAAGAGTTGTCAATGGCACACCTGCGTCTGTCGAGAACATTAATAGAACATCTGGACTGGCGACAGTGCATAAAGCGCTATGACCGCCCCCATACGCTGTTTTACTGCGACCCACCATACTGGGGAACGGAAGGCTATGGCGTGGAGTTTGGGCTGGAAAACTATGACCACATGGCGGAACTGGCGCGTAGTATCAAAGGAAAGATGATTATTTCGGTGAACGATATCCCAGAAATGCGGCAGGCATTCGACGGCCTGAATATCCAGACGGTGGATATCAGCTACAACCTTAAAGTCACAGGTAAGGCTACGCCACGGAAAGAATTGGTGATTTGCAATTTTTAAAAGTTAGAACGGTTAAGGTGGTGCCGTATCTACAGCACCACCTCAGTAGTTAATTCAGCCTCGGGCACGTCCAGGAATCACTATCAGGCTTTGGTGAAAAAACTTTCAAGCATCCCTCTCGTGGAGCCTTGCCATCATCTGTCATCGGAACATTTTCCTTATCAAGTTTAACGATAAGGTCTCCTCCGGGAACATCGTTTTTATCGAAAAGAACAGCCTGACATGCTGACTTAGATATTTTCACTTCGTGGACATTATTTGATATGAACAAAAAACAATTATGACCAGAGGCTATGTAGTCGACTGGAATATTATTTTCTTCTTTGATATGAAACTGAACCGTTGTCACCGTGCGTACGCTGTCCTCGGATACTTCGAGTTTTTCAAAACTGCCCGCATACTTGTCTAAACCGGGGAGTTGTTGGCGAATAAAAGGTAGTTCGCGGTTTACAACAGAGTTATCAGTTTCAATGCTAAAAACCGAGTGCTCTTTAGCTGGGATGGACGTATCAGCAGGATCAGCATTATCTCCACACCCGGCTAAGACAAATACCAACGGTAAAAATAATTTGCGCATAGTCATATCCTTATATCTTTAATGTTCTTAATGGGAACAGATTAACCTGTATTTTTTAATCTATCGAACGCTTCGGACAGTTCCTTAAGCCGTTTTTCCATATCAATCATTCGCTGTTTTTCCTCAGCGCCTCGCAGCAACTCTTTTCGCACCTCTGGCTCCAGTTGGTTTAGCAGCTCCAATAACTTCAGATCAGACTGATTGAAATGTTGCTCCTGATTAGCTGGGGGGATTTTCTCTGCCCCGACAACTTCCCCTATACCAGTAAGTAACCAATCTATTGATATACCCAAATGAGTACTCAGCGCAACAAGAGCTTCTGCGTTAGGTTCTCTTTCACCACGCAGATAGTTTTGAAGTGAGCGATATGGGATTTTTGACAAGTCAGACAATGCCTTAATCGTCAAGCTCTTAGAATCCATCGCTTCGCGTAATCTCTCTTTTATACTCATTTGATCATATCTCAATTTGACATACCCGATTGGGTGCGTACAATAGACCCAATAGAGTACATCATAACCCAACAGGAACACGGTGCATATGAACAAACAACAAGTTCGAGCACGACTGGTTGAACGAGGCAGCAGCCTGCGCCAGTTCGCGCTTAACGCGGGCTATGAGCCACGAACAGTCACTCAAGCGGTAAGCCGCTGGGCTGGCAAAAATGAACTTCCTCGCGGGCGACTGACGTATCGCATCCTGCGTGATTTGTCAGTTGTGATCGGCAAAGAAGTTACCCCGGGCATCCTTCAGGAGGCGTCATGAGCAAAGCAAATATTTCCAGTTCCGGCTCTCGCATCTTGCGAGTTCTTAAAGCGCTGCGTGGCCACACTTTGAACGGTGTATCAAATGGTGAATTAGCTTCAGCACTTAGTGAGTCACCGGCAAATATCAACCGGGCATTGAACACCCTGATTGAAGAAGGGCTTGCTATAAAACTTGATAGCGGTCGTTTTGCCCCTGGCACCCAGCTTCTGCAGATTGCTATCGCATATAGCAACGAGATGAACCGAGCACAGGATCGTATCAATGAAATTAACCAGCGCGTTATGGCTGGTAGCCGCTAAGGAGTAGAAATGGCACGCACAAAATCACAACCCGCTGAATTAGTAGAAGATGCGCCACTAGTGGGCGATCTTAATGTAAATCTCAATGCTATGACTGCACATCGTCTGGAAATTATGCAGCAGTTTGGTGATGGCCTGACGTATGAGCGTGACCGCATCATTCATGAGACGCGTTTTTACATGGCTCAGAGTGCTGAGGCGATGCTGGAAGCAGGTAAGCGGCTGATTATTCTGAAAGAAAATGAACCTCATGGTGATTTCATTGATATTCTTGAGAGCGAACTCGGTTTAGAGCCTCGCGTAGCACGGCGAATGATGCAGGCCAGCGTTAAATTTCTCGGTAACAGTGATGCCACGCCAAAACGGTCAACGTTGTCCGCTTTGGGCAAGGGAAAACTATATGAATTAATGACGCTTGATGACGAAGAGCTGGATGCTCTTGCTGATGGGGGGACAATTGTAGGGGCTACGCTCGACGATATTGAGCGTATGTCTGTACGTGAGTTACGCCAGTCCCTACGTGAAGCCCGCGAAACCAACTCAGCACAGCAGCGTGTTCTCGCTGACAAGAATGAGAAGATTGACGCGCTCTCCACCAAACTGGAGAAAAAATCCCGTATCCAGCCACCCAAGCCTGACGAAGAGGTGAAGAAACTGCGGGCTGAGGTAACAGCATTATCCACCGAAGCGGAATCAGCCATCACCGTTCGTCTGTTCAGCGCCTTTGAAACTCTGTGCGCATATTGCGCAGAAAATCAGATTGATACGCCAAAAGATTTTATGGCAGGGCTTGTTTGTGAGCTGGAATATGCCGCCCGCAGCCTTCGTTCGACCTTTGACCTTCCAGATACCCCGACAGGTAACGCTGCTCCAGCCTGGCTGACTGAGCCAGAACCTGAGATTAACCGGCAGGAGGCGTAAACCGATGAGCGCCGCCCTGACTGAACGACTGGTTTCTGTTGCCCGCGCGGCACGTGACGCGGGGCATGGAAAGCGCGGTGCGGTATATGACGCAGCCTGCGCTGAACTGGGCCTCTCCCGCGCCACACTACTGCGCAAGCTGAAGGAGGTATCTGTGACTGATAAACGTAAAAAGCGCGTTGATGCCGGACGCAGCGCCCTGAGTCGCGAAGAAGCCGCGCTGATATCCGCCACGCTGCGTGAGGCCACCCGTAAGAACGGTAAGCGCCTGTATTCTATTGCTGATGCGGTAGAAACCCTGCGCACTAACGGCTTTATCTCCGCAGGCAGAACGGATGAAGAAACCGGTGAGTTTTTCCCACTGTCCGAGGACACCGTCAGCCGCGCCCTGCGTAACTACGGCCTGCACCCGGAACAACTGGACGCTCCGGCACCGTCTTCGGAGATGGCCAGCCTGCATCCTAACCACGTCTGGGAGATTGATGCGTCGCTTTGTACGCTTTACTACCTGAGCAACGGCCACAAGGGATTGCAGGTGATGGACAGCGCGAAGTTCTACAAGAACAAGCCTGCCAACATCGCACGTATCGCCAGTGACCGCGTGTGGAGCTATGAGATTACCGACCATACCAGCGGCTGGATTTACGTTGAGTACGTGATGGGCGCTGAGTCCGGTGAGAACCTCTGCTCCGTTCTTATCAATGCGATGCAGGAACGCAGTGGCGCGGATGTGCTGCACGGTGTGCCGAAAATACTCTACCTCGACCCCGGCTCGGCGAACACTGCCGGTATGACGAAAAACATGTGCCGCTCGCTGGGCATCAACCTGATAGCGCACAAGCCGCATAACGCCCGTGCGACTGGTCAGGTGGAAAAAGCCCGCGACATTATCGAACGCAAGCTGGAGCCGGGATTGAAGTTCCAGCCGGTCAACAGCCTGGAAGAGCTGAACGCACTGGCCGTGAAATGGCGCAGCCACTTTAACGCCACAGCAGTTCACAGCCGCCACCGTAAAACACGCACGGATATCTGGCTGAAAATTACCGCCGATCAACTTCTGAAAGCGCCGTCTGTTGAGGTCTGTCGAGAACTTGCCGTAGCCGCGCCGGAAAGCCGTAAGGTGACGTCAAAACTGCGCGTACCGTTCCGGGGTATCGAATACGACGTCTCTGCAGTGCCAGGCGTCATGGTAGGCGAGAAACTGATGATTACCCGTAATCCATGGCGCACCGACGCCGCTCAAGTGGTGCTTACTGGCGAAGATGGCCACGAGATGTTCTTCCTGGTCGATGAAGTGAAAAAGAATGAATTCGGTTTTGCCGAGAAAGCGGCTGTCTTTGGCGAAAGCCATAAGGCAGTAGCGGACACCCCGGCGCAGACAGCGGCAAAAGAGATTGAACAGCTTGTCACCGGCACGGAAAACGCCACTGATGCCGCAGCGGCGCGCAAAGCGAAAGCGCTGCCGTTCGGCGGCAGGCTTGATCCTTACAAACATATTGACGATACCACGCTGCCGACTTATATGCCGCGCCGTGGACAGGCTTCTGAAGTGCGTAGCCCCCGTGTTGAGCAGCGCCCTTTGACTCACGTTGAAGCCGCGAAGGTACTGCGTGAGAAGTTCACAGCAAGTGGGCACAAGTGGACGCCGGAGCACTACCGCCAGTTAGCGGCACAGTACCCGGATGGCGTACCGGAAGTTGCGCTGGATGAGGTGATGGTCACCCTGACCACTCCGGCCCGCAGCAGCGTTATCAGCATCGTTAACGGCAACTGAGGAGGAAGACATGCTGGTACTGAAGCAACAACTGAAAGAGGCCCGCATCCCGCAGGCGGTGGTGGCGAGAGCCGTTGCCGTTTCCGAGGCCACGCTGGCCCAGATTGTGAACCATAACGAGTGGCCCCGCACTAGTCCTGAGGAGGTGCGCCAGCGTCTGGCGTCTTATCTGGAAAGTCAGGGGATTGATACAGCGAAGAGTTTTGATGCTGCACAGGGCGCTGTCACGCCCCGTACAGCGGGCACTACCGATAAAACCAACCTCAGTGAGGAAGAGAACATGTTACTCAAAAAGCAGGTGTTATTTCCAGCAACTAAAAAAGCGTTTGGCCTATTCCGTGACCCGTTTGCCGATGATGCCATGCAGGGCGCAGAGGATGTGTTCACCACACCCGATATCCGCTATGTGCGTGAAGCGCTTTACCAGACTGCCCGCCACGGTGGCTTTATGGCGGTTATCGGTGAGTCCGGCGCGGGTAAATCCACGCTGCGCCGCGACCTGATTGAACGCATCAACCGTGAGAATGCGCCAGTGGTGGTCATTGAACCCTACATCATCGCCATGGAAGACAACGACGTGAAAGGGAAGACCCTGAAGGCGGCGGCTATCGCCGAGGCCATCGTCAGCACCATCGCGCCGCTGGAGAATATCAAACGCAGTCAGGACGCCCGTTTTCGTCAGTTGCACCGCGTACTGAAAGACAGCTGCTCAGCGGGTTTCAACCACGTTCTGGTGATTGAGGAAGCCCACAGCCTACCGATCCCAACTTTAAAGCATCTCAAACGTTTCTTTGAGCTGGAGTCCGGGTTTAAACGGTTGCTGTCCATCGTGCTGATTGGCCAGCAGGAGCTGGCAGACAAACTTTCTGAACGCAATATGGAGGTACGTGAAGTCGTACAGCGCTGCGAGGTGGTTGAACTGTTGCCACTGGACAACAGCCTCGAAGAGTTTCTGGCGTTCAAGCTGCAACGCGCCGGTAAGCAGCTGGCCGATGTTATGGACGCCAGCGCGGTGGACGCCATTCGTGCCCGCCTCAGCAATCTGGGCAGCAACCGTAAAAGCATGGTCAGCCTGCTGTATCCGCTGGCCGTCAGTAACCTGGTGATAGCCGCCATGAATCTGGCTGCTGAAATCGGGGTTCCACAGATTAACGCCGACGTCGTCAAAGGGGTGTAACAATGAAATGCATCACCGACATCAACCAGCAGCTGCACCATTTGCAGTCTGCCATCGCAGCGCTGAACGCCATGAACAGCACCGTTCAGAGCATCATGATTGTAGGCAGTAAGCCGGTCATCCGCATCGCCAGAAACGGCCACTGTGCCCGCCTGCTTGCACAGGGGAAAGCAAGTTATATCCATGTTGGCCATGACGGTTCAGGCCGCTTTCGTCAGGGCGTCTTTGAGTTGCATGGCTGCCGGATTACCTGGTCAGAATCATTACATTAACCACAAGGTGAACAAAAATGAGCGAAATAAACAAAGACGAATATATGAAAGACCGCAAAGGCCGTCTGGTGCCGGTTACGCAGGTGTCCGATTACGATCTGGCGATGGATTCCTTTGTCAAAGAGCAGGTCGCGGCAGCTAAGGTCAAAAGTGCTGACCTCAGCGACTTCAAGCAGCGTGCTTTTGATGAGTGCTATGCCTGGCTTGACCTCGTGGCCGAGAAGTACGGCAGAACACGTGGCGGGGTTAAGGGTAACGTAACATTCAGCAGCTTTGACGGCAGTGAACAAATCACTATCCGTGTGCAGGAAACCCTGACTTTCGGGCCTGAGCTGCAGATCGCCAAAGACCTGATTGACGAGTGCGTTACCGAGTGGTCTGAAGGCGCGAACGCCAACCTGCGGGCCATCATTGGTGACGCCTTCCAGGTTGATAAAGAGGGCCAGCTTAATACCGGGCGTATTCTTTCCCTGCGCCGGGTAAAAATTCAGGACGAACGCTGGAACCGGGCGATGGAGGCGATATCGGAATCACTGCAGGTAGCTATGTCCAAAACCTATATTAATTTCCGGGAGAAAGACAAACACGGGAAGCTAATTAATATCCCGTTAGATATCGCTGCCATTTAATTTTAATTCAATTTCTTTTTATTTCGGCGTCAGCGTCGTGGGTTTCTGCACGCCGAAAACAGCTTTAAGGAATTAAACATGTCCATCAAATGTACCAACTGCCAGAAAGGTATCACCACCATGAAGTTCAGCGAGGCCAGCGTTATTACCTCCGGTAAATACCGTGTCCCGACGGTTCTCGTCACGCTGGTATGCCCTCACTGCAGCCAGCATTACTACGTGGAAGTCCCTGCCATGGAGTTCATCCCCTGCGAGGCGAAAAAATGAAAGGCATGAAATTATATAACCGCTCCACTATTTATAGCCTGGCCCTGAAAACCTTCGGCCCTGAAGCACAGGCGCTGAAGCTGATGGAAGAAGCCGCCGAACTGGCCGCTGCTGCCGCCCGCAACATGAATGGCCTGGGCAGTGAAGTTGACCTGGCTGGCGAACTGGCCGACGTTGAAATCATGATTGAACAGTTCCGCCTCAACGGGATGGGCCTGATGATTGACTATCATAAGCAGCAAAAGCTGGAACGCCTCGCCGAACGTCTGGGGGTGACTTATGCCGCAGAATAATGAAAAGTTACTGGAGAAGTTAAAAAAGCTGCTGGCGCTGGCCAAATCAGATAACCCCCATGAAGCGGCACTGGCCCTGCAACGCGCCCAGAAGATGATGCAGGCATACAATATTACTCAGCATGACCTTGCACTCAGTGATATCGATGAAAGCATCAGTCGCTACTGGGCCGCAGGCAGCGTTAATCCCCCTCGCTATATGCTGGGCCTGCTGGATATTATCCAGGTTGCATTTGGGGTTAAGTCTATTATTCACTCTGGTTTTAAACCCAGCGTTGGCTTTTACGGTAATAAAGACCGCGTGGAACTGGCCTCATACACATGGGAGGTACTGGCCAGACAATTAATAGCAGCACGTAAAAACTATATCGGGCGGCAGAATAAAAGGATCAAGAACAAAACCAAAACCAGCCGTGGTGACAAATTTGCCGAAGGCTGGGTACTGGCCGTGCGCAGCGAGGTTCATTTATTTGCTATGTCCCGAGAGGAACGCGAGCTGGCGAAAATCTGGCTTGAGCAGAAATACCCGGAATCAGGTACAACCATGGGCCGTGAGGCCGGGAAATCACGTGACGCAGACATGTCCCGCCACATCGGTTACAGAGAGGGTGAAAACGTCCGCCTGCATCAGCCTGTCAGCGGACAGGAACAGCGGAAGCTAAGGAGTTGCTCATGATGGCTGAATCCATTGTATGCGCCCTGTTCTGGTATGGGCTCGTGGGGTGGTGTACTGCTGAGCTGCACCGCCATTCAGGGTTTTACTCACGCTACAGCGGTGCCAGGCACTGGATTAGTTGGGCCGTTATGTTCCTGTGCTGGCCTGTAGCGCTTCCTTTGTATGTCGATTATATCGGTGGCGAAGGTAGAGGGAGTGGCGATGATGACTAAACAGCGTCTTATTCAACTCATCCATATTGCCCGCAGCGACCTGAAGATGGACGAAGATACCTACCGCCAGATGCTACAGGGGTTAACCGGTACGGCTTCAACCATAGGAATGGATCTTCCGCAGCTAACCAAAGTGCTGGATTCCATGAAAAAGAAAGGATTCAGGGTTAAGCCTGTCGGAAACGCTAAAACCGGTATTGCGCTGGATGACCACCCACAGTCCCGCAAAATACGCGCTCTCTGGCTGGATATGGCTGCTGCAGGCGTTATCCGTGACAGTTCTGAACTCTCGCTGGCACGTTGGGTGAAACGGGAAACCGGTGTTGACGGGTTGCGCTGGCTGAACTCGGAACAGGCCAGCAGTGTTATTGAGAAGCTCAAAAAGTGGCATTACCGGACAACGGGGAAACGAACATGAGCGACCATAGCCAGTTTCGTAGTAAAGGGCCTGAATTGCTGGTTGAACTTGCCCAGCATACCGCTACTACGGTGCGTGAAATTATCGAAATTGACATCGCAGTGGCTGACCAAATCGGCGAGGCAGTCGCTAACCGCATGATGCAGGTCTGGGGCGGGCAGAACGTGTACTTCCCGATGGGCATGGTCTGGAAGGTCAGCCAGCGCGACAGGGAAATCTTCCTGGAGTTCGACGGACGCAACCATCACGAGCTGGCCCGCAAGTTTGGCGTTTCGCTACAGTGGATCTACAGCGTGGTAAAACGGGTTAAAAGGGAAGAACTGGATCGGATGCAGGGTAAGCTGTTTGATGGTGAACCTGATGACGATGCCGGAACAAGGGAGTAAAATCACAATCTAGGCTGGTTCGAACTTGTTTTTTTCGGGCCGGTCTGATTTTCACATACTGTAAGGTTATTGCACATTCCATCCAGTCTCTTCCCATGTTGACCCAGTTCATCCCATAATTATCTCACTAACTCCCTGTCATTTATCTCAAGTCTAATCAAACACCCGCAGAGCCGCAGGCCCGGATCTTCAATATTCAGCGTTATTCGCTGAACGACGGCCACGGCATCCGCACCGTGGTATTTTTCAAAGGCTGCCCACATAGCTGCCCTTGGTGTGCCAACCCGGAGTCGATGTCGGGCAAGATCCACCGCGTACGCCGCGAGGCCAAATGCCTGCGCTGCCAGCCCTGCCTGAACGACGCACAAGAGTGCCCAAGTGGGGCGATGGAACTGATCGGGCAGAACATCACGCTGGAGGCGTTGTTACAGCAAATCCTCAAGGATGAGGTGTTTTATCGCACTTCCGGCGGCGGAGTGACGCTTTCCGGCGGAGAAGTGCTGATGCAGGCCGAGTTTGCCACCCAGCTGTTGCAGCGCTTGCAGGCGTTGGGCATCAATACCGCCGTCGAAACCGCCGGAGATGCCTCGCAGGCCCAAGTGCTGGCCCTGGCAGAATACTGCGATCAAATCCTGTTCGACCTGAAAATCATGGATGCCGAGGCCGCCAAACATCAGTTGAACATCAATCTGCCACGGGTACTGGCAAACTTTACTGCGCTGGTGCAGCGCGGAGTTAACCTGATCCCACGCCTGCCGTTAATACCCGGCTACACTTTGAGCACGGAGAATATGGCGCAGGTGCTGGCATTTCTGGCGCCTTTTGGGCTACAAGAGATCCACCTGTTGCCTTTTCATCAGTATGGCGAGGCGAAATATACCCTGCTGGGGCGCGAATATGCCATGCGCGGCGTAGCAGCCCCGACAGAGCAACAGATCGCTCCCTTGCAGGCGATGGCGCAACAGGCAGGTTACCGAGTGATCATTGGCGGTTGAACAGAAGCAAAGGGGCTGACATGACGATAAAACTCGTAGCGGTAACGGCCTGTATCAGCGGGGTCGCCCATACCTACATGGCTGCCGAGCGGCTGGAAAAACTGTGCGCGCAGGAGAAATGGCCGGTCAAAGTAGAAACCCAGGGCGCATTGGGGATTGAAAATTCGCTGACGGCGGACGATCTGGCGCAGGCCGACGTGGTGCTGTTGATCAGCGACATTCTGCTGGCGGAAAGTGAGCGTTTTGAACATCACCGCTGCGTGCAGATCGGCATCAACACCTTTCTACGCACGCCAGAAAAGGCGCTCAGTGCGGTACGCAAGGCCGCCGCTTCACCCCAGGAAACGCATATCCGCGTGGTTTAACTGCTGTGTTAGCCCCCTCACCCTAACCCTCTCCCCAAGGAGAGGGAACCGTTCGAGTATCTCTGAAATTATAGTGATGCACCTTGGATGCGGGGACCCATCGAGTATCTCTGAAATTATAGTGATTCACCTTGGATGCGGGGACCGATCGAGTATCTCTGAAATTATAGTGATTCACCTTGGATGCGGGGACCGATCGAGTATCTCTGAAATTATAGTGGCTCACCTTGGATGAGGGGACGATTGCGTTTGCTGAGACGGCCTCTTTACCTGCAAAAGAACAGGGGCTATCAGCTCCCTCTCCCTGTGGGAGAGGGTTGGGGTGAGGGGCACAGCTCGCTGTGATACTGGCCGCGATACTCCGACGGGGAACGTTCGGTGTTCTTGCGAAACAGGCGGCAGAAATAGTTGCTGTCGACAAACCCGCAGGCGTGCGCCACTTCTTTCACCTTCATGTCATAGCGTTTAAGCAGGTGCTTCGCCTGCTCCAGCCGCACATGATTGAGATATTCGTTAAACCCGATGCCGCCGGCCTTCTGGAACAGATGAGAAAGGTAATTCGGTGAGATATAAAATGCCTGGGCCACCGACTCACGGGTGAGCGGCTCGCGATAATGCTCCTCCAGGTGACTCCGCACAGCATCAAACAGCGCCTGACTACGTGAGGCGGTTCTCACCGAGGTGCCAAACAGATCGAGCGCATGGCTAAGCAAGCCCTTCACCAGGAAACGCGCGGTGGGCTGATCGCTCTGGTGCCAGGAGAGTTCGTTAAGCGCCTGCAACATAAACGACCCCACGCGCGGGCCACGGCGCGCCACGTTATCCTTACCCAACGGTAGAGTATTTTCCCCATCCCAGCCCAACAGGCTATAGCCCAGTTGCTGCTTGCCAAACAGCAGGCTGAGCGTAGTCGTCGGTTGCTGCCAGCGCGGGCTGTTCCAGCCTTGCGCCGGGACAAACAGCACATCCCCCGGCAGCAGTATCTGCTGTTGCCGCGCTCCCTGGCTGCCCTCCCACTCCATTTCCTGCTCCCCGTCCACCACCAGCTCAAGACGTGGAAAGCCTACCTGATAGGCCAGCTCCGGGGCCGGATGTTGATTACCGGCAAAATAAACCTGCCGGATCCCCTGCCCATCATCGAGCAGCGGAGCCAACACGGCCACCAGCGGGTGTTTCATCGGGAATAATCCTTCAAACCAAGTGGACAACGAAACTTGATAATAACCAATAGCGGCGAGGAAAACGCGGGAGTAGAACAAGAAAAGGGCGCCGAAGCGCCCTTGGTTAAACATCGTGTTTGGATCAGACAACCTGGTCACGCAGACGCTGAGCTGCCAGCACCATGTTAGCCAGCGACTGGCGGGTTTCTGGCCAGCCACGGGTTTTCAGGCCGCAGTCTGGGTTGACCCACAAGCGTTCCGCCGGGATGTTCTGCGCCGCTTTACGCAGCAGCGCTTCGATCCATTCTACGCTTGGCACGTTCGGCGAGTGGATGTCGTAAACGCCCGGCCCGATTTCGTTCGGATAGTCGAACTCTTTGAACGCTTCCAGCAGATCCATATCGGAACGAGAGGTTTCGATGGTGATCACGTCGGCATCAAGCGCTGCGATAGAATCCATGATGTCGTTGAACTCGCAATAACACATGTGGGTGTGGATCTGGGTATCGTCCTGCGCCACGGCGGCGTTCAGTTTGAAGGCATCCACCGCCCAGTCGAGGTATGCGGCCCAATCGGACTGGCGTAACGGCAGGCCTTCGCGCAGTGCAGGCTCGTCGATCTGGATGATACCGATACCGGCCTTCTCCAAGTCTTCCACTTCGTCACGCAGTGCCAGCGCAATCTGCTTGGCGATCACTTCACGGGTCACATCTTCACGTGGGAAGGACCAGCAAAGAATGGTCACCGGGCCGGTCAACATGCCTTTTACCGGCTTGTCGGTCAGCGATTGAGCAAATTTGGCCCACTCTACGGTGATGGCTTCCGGGCGGCTGATATCGCCAATAATCACCGGTGGTTTCACGCAGCGGGAACCGTAGCTCTGTACCCAACCATTTTGGGTAAACACGAAGCCGTCCAGGTTCTCGCCGAAGTATTCCACCATGTCGTTACGCTCGGCTTCGCCGTGCACCAGCACGTCCAGCCCCAGGCGTTCCTGCTCGGCGATAGCCTGCTTGATATGTTCGCCGATGCTGGTGCGGTAGTTGCTACCATCCAGACGGCCCTGCTTGAAGTCCAGGCGCAGGCCGCGGATTTCGGTGGTCTGCGGGAAGGAGCCGATGGTGGTGGTTGGCCAGGCAGGCAGATTAAAGCGATCGCGCTGAGCCTGGGCACGTTGCTCATAAGGGCGCTGACGTTCACTGTCTTTGGCAGTGATAGCCGCCAAGCGTTTTTCAACCTGTGCATTATGCACACGGCTGGATTGGCGGCGGGCGCGGATTGGTGCGCTATAGGCATCCAGTTTGGCTTGTTTGTCTGCCCCTGGTGCATTCAGAGCTGAGCTCAACAACGCCAGCTCGGCACATTTTTGCAGTGCAAAGGCGAACCAGCTTTTCACTTCTTCGTCCAGGCGGCTTTCCACACTCAGATCGATCGGGCTGTGCAGCAGCGAGCACGAGGTGCCAATCCACAGCGGGCGGCTACCGACCAGCGGCTGAAGGCGTTCAAACCAGCTGCTCACATCGGCACGCCAGACGTTACGGCCATTGATCACCCCAAGCGACAGTACCCACTCTTTCGGCAACGCGTTGTTCAGGGCAGCGGCATCATCTTTGCCTGCGACCAGATCCACATGCAGCCCCTGCACCGGCAGTTCGCGGATGGTGTCTAGGTTATGGCCAATGCTGTCGAAATAGGTGGTCAGCAGCAGTTTGACCTGGCCTTGCAACGCGGCATAAGCCGGTTTAAAGGCCTCCAACCAGGCGTTAGGCAGTTCCAGCACCAGCGCAGGCTCGTCGATCTGTACCCACTCAATGCCGCGTTTGGCCAGCTCAGCCAGCACTTGCTGGTAGACCGGCAGGATATCGTTCAGCAGCGACAGGCGGTCGAACTGCTCACCCTTCACCTTGCCCAGCCACAGATAGGTTACCGGGCCCAACAGCACCGGCTTGATTTTGTGACCCAGCGCTAACGCTTCGTCAACTTCATCCAGCAATTGAGTCCAGCCCAGTTTGAACTGCTGGCCTTGAGTAAACTCAGGCACCATGTAGTGGTAGTTGGTGTTAAACCATTTGGTCATTTCCGCCGCCGCCGCAGGTTCACCGGTGGGTGCGCGGCCACGGCCAATACGGAACAGGGTATCGAGGTCGATCGAGCCATCCTGGTTTTGATGACGCGCCGGGACGTTGCCCAGCAGCAGGCTGGTGGTCAGCACGTGATCGTACCAGGCGAAATCGCCAACCGGCACCAAATCCACCCCGGCCTGCTGTTGTTGTTGCCAGTGACGAGCGCGCAGCTCGCGGCCAACCGCCAACAGCTCTTCCTGTGTTGAATTACCTGCCCAGTAACTTTCCTGCGCTTTTTTCAGTTCACGACGCAGACCAACGCGTGGAAAACCCAGTGTGTGATTTAGAATTGTCATCGTCATATTTCCCATTTAGCCGTCCAGATGTTTACACATCCATAATCCGCAGGTACTGTATGATCCACAAGCGCAATATTTTCACTGTCACTGTGAAGGACTCTCATGATCGAACTGAAACACTTACGGACCCTACAGGCTCTGCGTAATACCGGCTCCCTGGCCGCCGCCGCCGCACAGCTTCATCAGACACAGTCAGCCCTTTCGCATCAGTTCAGCGATCTGGAGCAGCGTCTGGGCTTTAAGCTGTTTGTTCGTAAAAGCCAGCCGCTGCGCTTTACCGCTCAGGGGGAGATCCTGCTACAACTGGCAGAACAGGTATTGCCGCAGATCCAACAGGCGTTACAAGCCTGCCACGAGCCGCATCAAACCACGCTGCGCATCGCCATCGAATGCCACAGCTGTATTCAGTGGCTGACTCCGGCGTTGGACAACTTCCGCTCCTATTTCCCGCAGGTGGTGATGGATTTCAAATCCGGCGTGACGTTCGATCCGCAACCTGCCTTGCAGCAAGGGGAACTGGATCTGGTGTTGACCTCGGATATCTTGCCGCGCAGCGGGCTGCACTATTCGCCGATGTTCGACTTTGAAGTCCGGCTGATCCTGGCCCCCGATCACCCGCTGGCCAATAAGCCGCACATTGAACCGGCAGACCTGAGTGATGAAGTGCTGATGATCTATCCGGTGCAGCGCCAACGGCTGGATATCTGGCGCCATTTCCTGCAACCGGCAGGCGTCAGCCCGGCGCTGAAAAACGTCGATAACACGCTGTTATTGATTCAAATGGTGTCAGCCCGGATGGGGATCGCCGCGTTACCGCACTGGGTGGTGGAGAGTTTTGAGCGCCAGGGGCTGGTGGTCACCAAGACGCTCGGGGATGGCCTGTGGAGCCGGTTATATGCTGCCACCCGTGACGGCGAGCAGCGCCAGACGGTCACCGAAGCCTTTATCCGTTCGGCACGTCAGCACGCCTGCGATCACCTCCCGTTTGTGCGTGATGCCGCCAGGCCGATGGGCAGCCTGCCAGACACTCAATCCTTAGCCTCTTTGAGCTAGAGGCTAGCCGCTTTCGGCGCAACCCAGCGGCGATGGACCCATAGCGAAGCGACAATCACCGAGCCACCGATAATAAAGCTGGCCCAGTGCGGCTGCTGATGCCAAACAGCAAAATTAACCAGCAGGCCCGCGGGCACATGCATATTGTTCATGATGCCCAGCGTACCGGCATCCACCTGTGTCGCCCCGTAATTCCACATAAAGTAGCCCAGCCCGGAAGCCACCACGCCCAGCCAGACCAAAATGCCCCATTGCAGGTTGGTGGTTGGCAGTTGGTTCGGATTACCCCACAGGAACCAGGCGACCACCGCTACTGCCGCCGCGCCCAGATAGAACCAGGAAAATGCGGTATGCTGCGGCAGCGGGTGCACTTCCATCAGGCGTTTGTAACCCACCATGCCGATGGCGAAACTGATATTCGCCGCCTGCACCAGCAGCAACCCCCACCAGAAGTGATCGCTCAATTGGTGGTAGCGGATAATCGCCGCCCCCAACACGGCCAGCAACGCGCTGAACAGATAGCCCCAACGCAGACGGCGGCCGCTGATCAGATCGTAAATCAGCGTGATATACAGCGGCGTAAGCACCGTAAACAGCAGGAATTCCGACACGGTCAGATAGATAAAGGCACGGAAGCTGATCAGATACATGATGCCAAGCTGGAAGGCGCCCACCAGCATATACAGCAGGATCACTTTCAGCTTGATATTGCGCCAGCGCAGGAACGGCAGAAACACCAGCGCCGCCAGCCCAACGCGCATCAGCACCGAGAACCAGCTGTCGACATTGCCTGCCAGGTATTCGCCGATCAGGCTAAAAGAAAATGCCCATAAAATGGTGGTAATAACCAGAAGCAGCACGACAAGTTCACCCTAAAAGATCCGAAAGGGCGATTGTAGCGGAAGCAGAACAACAATGTGGCGCAAAGGAGGTTTACGTCTGAGTGCAAAATAAACTAACGAGCAATTTTGCCTGACTACGTTAGGCTTAAGACTACGGAGAGAACCGGAGATATATATGAAACGTCACCTTATTATCACCACCCTGCTATGGCTGCCTTGGTTGGCTGTGGCAGAAAACGGCGTCACTACGCTCAGCCAGCAACAGCAATTTCTTAACCAGCGCAGCCAGCAGGCACAACAACAGCGCATGCTGAACAATCAGCAGATGGAGCAGCGCCAACAGCAGAGTTATCAACTCAAGGCCAACCAGCCCAAAATGCTGCCCTATAACAGCAATAACAACCCGATGCAGCCACAGATGACCACTGGCAAGATGCTGCAAAACGGCAATCAGCCGGTTAATCCCTTTAACCAGACTGCTCCGGTAATACCGCAGGCGCCGCTCCCGGCTACACCCTGACCCCCATAATGGTGAGGATTAACGGGGTGGTGATCGCAGCCAGCGCGGTGGACATCACCAGGCTGGTAGCGGCAGGGCCGGTCAGCACGTTGAACTGCCGCGACATCAGGTAGACATTTACCCCCACGGCCATTGATCCCAGCAGTACCACCACACGGGTCTCCATCGGGGGTAAATCCATTGACCAAGCCAGCAACCAGACCACCATCGGCTGAACGATCAGCTTGAGGAAGCAAATGCCGCTACTCAGTTGCCAGCCCTCGCTGATACGGTATTCCGCCAGCCCCATGCCGAGTACCACTAGCGACAGCGGAGCCGCCACCTGACCCAGCATGCTGACCGGCTGATCGACAAACACTGGCAGAGGCAGGCCGGTCAGGCTGAACAGCGTGCCAGACAGGATGCCGATAATCAGCGGATTGGTCAGCACGCTGCGCGCCGTTTTGATAAATCCTTGCAGCGTGGGGGAGCCATTACGCGCCCATTCGATGGAGATGGTCACCAACGTCCACAAAATCAGGCCGTTAAAGACCAGCACCAGAGCCACCGATGGGATGGCCTCCTCTCCCAGCATCACCGTGGCGATCGGTAGGCCAAGCATGACGTTATTGGAGAAAATGCCGCCTAGAGCAAATACCGAACCCGAAACGCCGTCCAGCTTGAAGAGCCGCCGTGCGGCAATGCGGCCGATCACGAAGACGATCAGGCAACTGCCGAAGAAGGCGATCAGCAGGCGGGCATCCACCGCCGGACGTTGTGAGAAATCGCACATCATGCGAAACAGCATGGCGGGCAGGGCGAGGGAAAACACGAAGCGGGTCAGGCCATCGGTGATGCTAGCAGGCCACTTTCCCCAGCGGATAAGGCCATATCCCAGCACGATCAGCACAAATAACGGCAAAGACAGCACTATCTGGTGCCACAGCGAAACAATAAAGGCAGGCATCGTATCCCTTCCGATGGCGCGGCGGCAACGGGCTGACGTCGCTATGTTCTGGTCTGGTAAAATATCCCCTCACCCCAGCCCTTTCCCAAAGGGCGAGGGGGCCAGCCCGTGCACTCGACTAGCCTCTGCTCCTCCGGGAAGTAGGGCATATCAGCGAACTCGATCGGTTCGCTCTCCTTAGGGGGTTAAGGATCTTTATCCAAGCAATTAACCGGTTAAAAATCCGGGCCGATCAAATCTATCCGGTCGGTGCAAATACAGTCAACGCCCCAATTCAACAATAAACGCGCCCGCTCCGGCTTATTGACGGTATACACCAGAATACGCAGCCCGGCATCTTTTAGCGCCGCGACACGTTCAGCGGTCAGTTCTTTATGATTAATATGCAGCGAGACACAGCCCAGGCGCTCGGTCAGCTCACGCCAATTGTCATCCCACTTGTCCAGCAAAAGGCCGCGCGGCAGTTCTGGGGCGGTCTGCTGTGCCGCCGCCAGGGCTTCCACCGAGAACGAAGAAAGCAGCGGATCGGTTTGCCCTTGCCACAACATGCTGGCGGCAAAGGCCACCACCCGGCCGGTTTCCTCGTCGCTGCCGGTGGTTGGCTTGATTTCAATATTGGCCATCATGCCGTGCTGCTTACAGCGCTCCGCCACGTCCGACAGCAGCGGCAAACGCTCCCCTTTAAAGGCCGAGCTGTACCAGTCGCCGGCATCCAGTTCTACCAGCTTTTCCCATGGCAGTTCGCCCGCCACGCCCCAGCCGTTGCTAGTGCGTTCGAGCGTGTCATCATGCAGCAGGAAAATCTGCCCGTCCTGCGCCAGTTTGGCGTCAAACTCGATCATCTTGTGGCCATGACGCGCGCCGACATCAATCGCGGCCAGGGTATTTTCCGGTGCCAGAGAACCGCCGCCGCGATGGGCGACAATATGGGGATAAGGCCAGGCTGTAGTCATCAATCCATCCGTGTTCCGCTATGGGTAGCAAAAAAGTGCAGCGCCGACGCAGGCAGCTGTAAATACAGGATGCTGCCCGCAGGCGGCAGGGTTTCATGGCTCAGGCGGACGATCACGCCTGAACTCCCCCATTGCCCGTGTGCCAGGTTATCGGCGCCGAGCAACTCCAGCGTTTGCAGCTCTAACGGAATACCGCCCTGCTCGCGCGTACTCAGTTGAATATGCTCCGGTCGGATACCCAACGTCAACTCCTGTCCGCCCCACTGTGGCCGAGGCTCTGGCAGATCCAGTGCCATACCACCGGCCAGTTGCAGTTGTTTGCCGTCCGCACTCAGCGTGCCAGGCAACAAGTTCATCGCCGGGGAGCCGATAAAGCTGGCGACAAACAGCGTCGCCGGGCGTTGATAAACCTCACTTGGCGTACCAATCTGCTCCGCTACGCCTTTATTCATCACGATCACACGCTGCGCCAGCGTCATCGCTTCAACCTGATCGTGGGTGACATACAGGCTGGTGGTTTTCAGCCGGCGATGCAGCTGCTGCAATTCCAGGCGCATCTGGACACGCAATTTAGCGTCCAGATTGGAGAGCGGCTCATCAAACAGAAACACCGCCGGTTCGCGCACAATCGCACGCCCCATAGCCACCCGCTGGCGCTGGCCGCCGGAAAGCTCACGCGGTTTGCGTTGCAGCAGTGGTTCCAACTCCAGAATACGCGCCGCCTCTTCTACCCGCTGACGGATGTGCTGTTTGCCAAAACCACGGATTTTCAGGCCATAGGCCATATTGTCGTACACGCTCATATGCGGATACAGCGCGTAGTTCTGGAACACCATGGCGATGCCGCGATCTTTCGGTTCCAGATCGGTCACGCGCTGACTATCAATATAGATATCACCGCTGGTGGTGCGCTCCAGTCCGGCCACCATCCGCAGCAGCGTCGATTTGCCACAGCCGGAGGGGCCAACCATCACAATAAATTCACCGTCAGCCACGTCGAGATCGATCTGCTTGATCACCGGCGTTTTGCCGTCGTAAGACTTGGTGACCGCCTGTAGTTTTAAACCTGCCATATTCGTTACTTCTCGCTATCAACCAGACCGCGCACAAACCAGCGCTGCATCAGAAGAACCACCGCCAACGGCGGGATCAAAGTCAACATCATTGCCGCCATCACCTGATTCCACTGGGTCGGCGCCCCGGAGGTGGAAATCATGCTGCGGATCCCTGCCACCGCCGTACTCATCGAGGCGTCACTGGTGACCAGGATCGGCCACAGGTACTGGTTCCAGCCGTAGATGAAGGTGATGACAAACAGCGCCGCCAGATTGGTTTTCGACAGCGGCAGTACGATGTCCCAAAAGAAGCGCATCGGCCCGGCACCGTCGATACGGGCAGCCTCCAGCAGCTCATCCGGCAGGGTCATAAAGAACTGACGCAGCAGGAAGGTGGCCGTGGCCGATGCCATCAGCGGCAGCGTGAGGCCGGTGTAGCTGTCCAACAGGTTGAGGTTGGAGATCACTTCCACCGTCGGGAAGATACGCACCTCGACCGGCAGCATCAGCGTCATGAATATCAGCCAGAAGAACAGGCTGCGCAGCGGAAAACGGAAATAGACGATGGCATAGGCGGACAGCACCGAAACCACGATCTTGCCGCAGGTGATCGCCAACGCCATGATCACGCTGTTGAGCAGCAGCATCGAGAACGGCACCTTGAGGGTGCCCACACCGCCCTGCCAGATATGGCGGATGTTGTCCCACAAGTGTCCGCCAGGGACCAGCGTCATAGGTACCTGGAACACCTGCTGATCGTCCAGCGTGGCGGCCACAAAGGCCACATACAGCGGAAACAGCACCACCAGCACGCCAACAATCAGCATCGTATGGCTGAAGATATCCAGCCCGCGTCGGTTCTCAATCATTGGTAACGCACCTTACGTTCGACAAAGCGGAACTGGATCACCGTCAGGCCAATCACCAACAGCATCAGCACCACCGACTGCGCCGCCGAGCTGGACAGATCCAGACCGGCAAAGCCTTCACGATAGATTTTGTACACCAGCGTAGTGGTCGACTGCACCGGCCCACCGCCGGTAGCGGCGTCGATCACCGGGAAGGTGTCGAAGAAGGCATACACCAGGTTGACCACCAGCAGGAAGAAGCTCACCGGCGTGATCAGCGGCAGCACCAGGTTGAAGAAACGCCGTACCGGGCCTGCCCCGTCGATCGCAGCCGCTTCCACCAGGGAACGCGGGATAGATTGCAATGCGGCCAGGAAAAACAGGAAGTTATAGCTGATCTGCTGCCACACCGATGCCAACACCACCAGGAACATCGCCTGGCCACTGTTTTGCGCATGGTTCCAGTCGTAACCGAAACCGGCGAGCACATGGGTGATCAGACCCATGCCGGGGCTGAACAGGAAGATCCACAGCACCGCCGCTACCGCAGGGGCAACCGCATAAGGCAGGATCATCAACGTCTGATAGAAGCGGCTGCCGCGCAGCACGTAGTCCACCAGCGCGGCAAAGAACAGCGATACCAGCAGGCCAACACCGGCCACCAGGAAGCTGAACAACAGCGTGGTGTAGAAAGACTCCAGGTAATACGGATCCTGGAACAGCTGTGTAAAGTTGTCCAACCCGACAAACTGGCTGGAAAGGCCGAACGGATCGACGCTTTGTACCGAGTACCACAGCGCCTGGCCGGCAGGCCACAGGAAGAAAACGACGGTGATCAGCAACTGTGGCAGCACCAACACATAGGGCAGCCAGCTACAGGCGAAGCCGGGACGGGATGATGACATAGGGTTAACCGTTAAATGGGGATGAGGGACGGCATAAGCCCCTCACCCCAACCCTCGCCCAAAGGGAGAGGGAGTGGATCGATGTCGTTTGGCCGAATATGGCCCAATCTGACGCTTACTTGGTGGAAGCCTCGAAGCGGCGCAGCAACACGTCACCGCGCTGTACCGCGGCATCCAGCGCCTGCTGCGGGGTTTTCTTGTCGGTCCACACGCTTTCCAGTTCTTCATCCACCACGGTACGGATCTGCGGCATATTGCCCAGACGCAGCCCTTTGGTGAACGCCAGTGGTGGCTTGTTCAGCATCTGACGGGTGGCCACATCGGCCCCTGGGTTTTTGTCGTAGAAGCCCTGCTGCTTGGTCATTTCATAGGCGGCAGTGGTGATCGGCAGGTAGCCGGTCTTTTGATGCCATTCGGCGGCAATCTCAGGCTGGGCCAGATATTGCAGGAATTCCGCCACACCTTTGTAAGTCGCTGCGTCTTTGCCGTTCATCACCCACAAGCTGGCCCCGCCGATAATGGCGTTCTGCGGTGCATTTTTTGCGTCAGCATCAAAAGGCATCATGCCCACACCGAAGTCAAACTTGGCGTATTTGCGGATGCTGGCCAGCGAGCCGGAAGAGGCGGTAGCCATGGCGCAGTCGCCGTTGTAGAACTTCTCGGTAGGTTCGTCCTTGCGGCCAAAGTAGGTGAAGTCACCCTTCTTGTTCATGTCTTGCAGGAACTGAATATGTTTCACCTGCAGCGGCTGGTTGAACTCCAGCTTGGCATTGATGCCACCAAAGCCGTTGTTTTCACTGGCGAACGGCACGCCATGCCAGGCGCTGAAGTTCTCCAGTTGGATCCAACCCAGCCAACCGCTGGTGTAGCCGCACTTCATGCCAGCCGCGCGTAGTTTGGCCGCATCAGCCGCCAGCTCCTGCCAGGTTTTCGGTGGCTGATCCGGGTTCAAACCCGCTTTCTTGAAGGCGTCTTTGTTGTAATACAGCACCGGGGTGGAGCTGTTGAAAGGCTGGGACAGCAAATGGCCGCTCTTGTTATCGGTGTAGTAACCGGCCACAGTCGGCACAAACACCGATTCGTCGAACTTGACGCCCGACTCCTGGAACACCTGATACACCGGTTTGATCGCCTTGCTTGCCATCATGGTGGCGGTGCCCACTTCATAGACCTGCAGGATCGCCGGAGCCTTGCCGGAACGGTAAGCAGCAATGCCCGCCGCCAGGCTTTGTTCGTAGTTGCCTTTATAAACCGGGACGATCCTCACATCGCTGTGAGTTTGGTTGAAACGGTCCGCCAGAGAGTCGACTTCGGTACCCAGTTCCCCTTCCATCGAATGCCAGAATGGGATCTCGGTAGCAGCTATTGCATGGCCGCTGACCGCCAGGGCCAAGGTAACGCACAACGTGGTTTTTTTAATCGCGTGAGCAAACATGCCTAACTCCTGAAAAAGCGGGTGTGATCAAAACGCGTGAGCGAAAAGAAACAGTTTTTGTTCGGATGCTAAACATGCCATGCGCGGATGACAGAAAAATAACTCTGGCGTGACAGCTAGATGACAGCGAGGTGAAGTGCAGATGGCGGTTTGATGTCGGCGGTAGGGAATTCACCCCACCGCCGCAGAGAGATTACAGTGAGCGACGCAGGCGGGCGACGGCCTCTTGCATCTGTTGTTCGGTTGCCGTGGCAAACGACAGACGGAAGGTAGAGCGATCCGGTTTGTCAGAGAAGAAGTATTCTCCCGGCACAAATACCACGCCCTGCTTCAGGGTGGTTTTCAGCCACTCGGTGGCATCGAATTGCTGACGGAAACGCGCCCACAGGAACATGCCGCCTTTCGGCATATCAAAGCTGATCACATCACCCAGCTCTTTTTCCACCAGCCCGGCCAGGATCTCGCCTTTGTGCTTGTAGGCCGCGCGGATCTTTTCGATCTGCGCCGGTAAACGATCCAGCCCCAGATAACATTCGACGATGCTCTGCGACAGCGCGCTGGCATGCAGATCCGCCGCCTGCTTGATGATCGCCACTTTATGCAGCAGGAATGGCGGCAGGATGGCCCAACCCAAGCGCAGGCCCGGAGCCAGGATCTTGGAGAAGGTGGAGGTATAGATAATGTTTTCGGTATGACCCAGTACCTGCTGCGAAACCTGATACAGCGTAGCATTACGCTCTTCGGTGAAGCGCAGCTCGCCGTACGGGTCATCCTCGATAATCAGGAAGTTATGCTCCACCGCCAGTTTCACCAACTGCTCACGGCGTGCGGCGCTCAGGGTCAGGCCACTCGGGTTGCCGAAGTTCGGCACCACGTATACCCCTTTGATCTTCTGGGTTTTCAGCAGTTCAGCCAGTTCATCAACCACCATGCCGTCGCTGTCGGAAGAGACGGACATGACGTTGGCTTCCGCCAGCTCCAGCGTTTGCAGCGCCGCCAGATAGGTCGGGCGCTCTACTACAAACACATCACCAGGGTTAATCACCGCACGCATCACCAGATCTAACGCCTGCTGGGAGCCTGCGGTCACCACGATGTCTTCCGGCTTGGCATTAACGCCACGCTGTGCGCATAGGGTACAGATGCCTTCACGCAGCAGTTCGCTGCCTTCGGTCAGCCCATATTGGAACGCGCTTTTTGGCTGCTCGGTAATGGCCTGCTGGGTGGCAATGCTCAATCCTTCGAAGTCAAACAGCGCATCAGAGGGAATGCCACCCGCCAGCGAAATGACGTTTTCCATTTTGCTGTGCTTGAGCAATTCGCGGATTGCCGAGCTTTTGACCTTTACGATGCGCTGCGCGAGTAGTCCTTCTGTCTTCATTGCTTGTTCTCGTAATCGTTAAAATACGTATATTGCCGATGGTTCAACCACCGAGATAGGCCGAGCGTACTGCTTCGTTTGCTAATAATGCGGCCCCCGTATCTTCCAACACCACGCGGCCGTTTTCCAGCACATAACCACGATCCGCCAGTTTTAGTGCCTGGTTGGCGTTTTGTTCCACCAGGAAGATGGTCATCCCCTCTTCGCGCAGCTGCTGGATGATATCGAAAATCTGCTGGATGATGATGGGGGCCAGCCCAAGTGAAGGCTCGTCCAACAGCAGCAACTTCGGCTGGCTCATCAGCGCACGGCCAATCGCCAGCATCTGCTGCTCGCCACCTGACATGGTGCCAGAGCGCTGGCTACGGCGCTCCAGCAGGCGTGGAAACAGGGTAAATACCCGCTCGATGCGTTGGTGATACTGCTCGCGATCGGCAAAGAAACCGCCCATCGCCAGGTTCTCTTCCACCGTCATGCGTGAGAACACCCGCCGCCCTTCCGGTACGATCGCCACGGCCTCACGCATGATGCGCGCTGTCTGCCACTGGGTGATGTCCTGATCCATCAAGGTGATGGACCCTTCGCTGGCCCTTGGGTCGCCGCATAGCGTGCCGAGCAGGGTGGTTTTACCGGCACCGTTGGCGCCGATCAGGGTGACGATCTCCCCCTGTTGAATGTTCAGGCTGACCTGGTGCAGCGCCTGAATTTTGCCGTAATGGGCGGAAACCTGATTAAATGACAACATATGCTTATTCGCCCAGATAGGCCCGGATCACGTCCGGGTTATTGCGGATTTCTGCCGGTGTGCCTTGTGCCAACGGCGTTCCCTGATTCACCACGTAGATGCGATCGGAAATCCCCATCACCAGTTTCATATCGTGCTCAATCAACAGCACCGACACCTGGTGCTGGTCACGCAGCTCGACGATCAGGTGATCCAGCTCATCGGTTTCTTTCGGGTTCAGGCCCGCCGCCGGTTCATCCAGCATCAATAGTTCCGGGCGCGTTACCATGCAGCGGGCGATCTCCAGCCGACGCTGCTGGCCATAGGCCAGGTTACCCGCAGAGCGGTTAGCCATGTCCAACAAGCCCACACGCTCCAGCCATACCGCCGCACGCTCAAGCGCATCGGCCTCTGCACGGCGGAACGCCGGGGTTTTCAGCAAACCGGCAAACACGCCGCTTTTCAAATGCTGATGTTGGGCCACCAGCAGGTTTTCAATCACCGTCATTTCACGGAACAGCCGCACATGCTGGAAGGTGCGTACCACGCCCATGCGAGCAATGGTCTGGCCGGAAAGCCCTTCCAGATGACGATCGCGCAGTTTGATGGTGCCACTGGTCGGGCGATAGAATCCGGTCAGGCAGTTGAACACCGTGGTCTTGCCCGCGCCATTCGGGCCAATCAACGAAACAATCTCACCTTGATGCAGTTCCAGCGCGACGTTGTTTACCGCCAGCAAACCACCAAAACGCATCGAAAGCCCGGCTACCGCCAGTAAAGGTTGAGTACTCATGCTTGCTCCCCCTTCACGGCTTTGATATCAGCCACTTTCAGCTTCAACTGCGGGCGTTTCATCGGCAGCAGCCCCTGTGGCCGCCAAATCATCATCAACACCATCAGCGCCCCCAGCAGCAACATGCTGTATTCATTCAGATCGCGCATCATCTCGCGGGACACTACCAGCAGGATCGCCGCCAGGATCACCGCAAACTGTGAGCCCATGCCGCCCAACACCACGATCGCCAGCACAAAGGCCGACTCCACAAAGGTGAAGGATTCCGGGCTGACAAACCCCTGACGTGCGGCAAACAGCGTACCGGCGAAACCGGCAAAGGCGGCACTGATGGTGAAGGCGGTCAGTTTGATTTTGGTCGGGCTCAAGCCCAGTGAACGGCAAGCAATTTCATCTTCGCGCAACGCTTCCCAGGCACGGCCCAGCGGCATGCGCAGCAGGCGGTTAATCACAAACAGCGTCAATATCACCAGCAGCAGCGCTACCAGGTAGAGGAACACGATGCGGTCGCTGGGATCGTATTTCAGGCCAAAGAAGTTATGGAAGGTATCCCAACCACCGTCGCGGGCGCTGCGGTTAAACTCGAGACCAAAAAAGGTGGGTTTCGGGATCTGACTGATGCCGTTCGGCCCACCGGTAATTTCGGTGTTGTTCAGCAGCAGGATGCGGACGATTTCACCAAAGCCGAGCGTGACGATCGCCAGATAGTCTCCCCGCAGGCGTAGCACCGGGAAACCGAGCAGGAAGCCGAAGATGGCGGTGACGATCCCCGCCAGCGGCAGGCTTTCCCAGAATCCCAGACCGTAATAATGGTTCAGCAATGCGTAGGTATAGGCACCGATGGCGTAAAAACCGCCGTAACCCAGCACCAACAGACCGGAAAGGCCGACCACCACGTTCAGGCCCAGCCCCAGCATCACGTAGATCAGCGTCAGGGTGGCAATATCCACCGTGCCGCGCGATACCAGGAACGGCCAGACTACGGCGGCAATGATGATCGCCGCTGCCAGCACCTTCTGGCGCATTGTGGAGCCGTCAAAGCTGGGTAATACAAACGCCGGGCCGGAGATTTTCTTCATCCCGTGCTGCATCAGCGGACGCAGCAGTTGGAAGAAAAATACCACCACACAACCGATACCAATCCACATCCAGCGCACTTCGGCAGCGCCGTGCACCACCAGCTTGGTGCCGTCGAGGCTCAGTTGCATCCCCATCAGGAAGGAGGCCATGACAAACAGCACGACCGTGGCAATACAGGCGTTAAGCAGACCGAGTTTCATACTTTCTCAACCTCCGGACGCCCAAGGATACCGGTTGGCATCACCAGCAACACCACAATCAGCAAAGCGAAGGACACCGCGTCTTTGTATTCGGTGCTCAGATAGGCCGAGGTGAGCGCTTCAGCCACGCCCAGCACCAGCCCGCCGATCATCGCCCCAGGAATGCTGCCGATACCGCCCAGTACCGCAGCGGTGAAGGCTTTCATCCCGGCCATAAAGCCGATGTAAGGGTTGATCACGCCGTAGAATTGGCCGAGCAACACGCCCGCCACCGCCGCCATCACCGCGCCGATCACGAAGGTGAGCGAAATCACTCGGTCGGTATTGATGCCCAGCAGGCTGGCCATCTTCAAATCTTCCGCACAGGCACGGCAGGCGCGGCCCATACGCGAATAACGGATAAACATCGTCAATGCCAGCATCGCCAGGAAGGTGACCACCCAGATGATGAGCTGCATGGTGCTGATGGTCGTGGCAAAGCCGTTGCTCTCACCCAGCACCCACTGGCCGGTGACCAGACTTGGCAGCGCCACATCACGCGACCCCTGCGTCAGGCTGACGTAGTTTTGCAGGAATATCGACATCCCGATGGCGGAAATCAGCGCAATCAGGCGCTTGGAGTTGCGCACCGGTTTGTAGGCCACCCGCTCGATGCTCCAGCCATAGGCGCTGGCAATCACGATCGATACCAGGAACGCTGCGCCGATCAGCAGCCAACCCACGTCGATGCCGATCATCATCAGGGCGGCGATCACGATAAAGGAGACATAGCTGCCGATCATATATACCTCGCCGTGGGCGAAGTTGATCATGCCGATAATGCCGTAGACCATGGTGTAACCGATGGCGATCAATGCATAGGTGCTGCCCAGCGTCACGCCGTTGAACATCTGCTGCAGAAAATAGAGAAACTGCTCTGACATACTCTGACCTTCTAAGGTGTTGTACTGGCCGACAAAGAGCGGCCCAACGGCCTGCTGGCGTTGCAGGCTCCGGGAATTCCCGGTTTGTAGATTTTGCTGTCGAGGTGACCTCCGCGTTCAAAAAGCGCAGAGGTCACCTTAAACGGGCTTATTTAATCGGCGTTGATGAGCCGTCGGCATGCCATTCAAACACCCCGAACTCGAAGCCTTTCAGATCGCCTTTGTCATCCCAGCTCAGTGGCCCCATCACGGTTGCCACCGGTTGGCCGGTTTTCAGATCTTTGACGATATCTGCCGGTTCCTGGCTACCGCTACGCTCCATCCCGGTGACCAGCGATTGCAATGCAGCATAGGTGGTCCAGACAAATGGCCCAGTCGGATCCAGCTTCTTGGCTTTTAATGCATCAACCACCGGCTGGTTGGCTGGCACCTGATCGTAACGTTTTGGCAGCGTCACCAGCATGCCTTCAGACGCGGCACCGGCGATGTTGGACAGCGAGGAGTTACCCACACCTTCCGGCCCCATGAAGCGGGTAGTCAAGCCTGCCTGCTTGGCCTGGCGCAGGATCTGCCCCATCTCCGGGTAGTAACCACCGAAGTAGACGAAATCGACGTTTTCTTTCTTCAGGCGAGCCACCAGGGTAGAGAAATCTTTGTCACCAGCGGTGATACCTTCAAACAGCACTACGTCGGTACCCTGCTTTTTCAGGCTGTCACGCACTGAACGCGCCAGGCCTTCACCGTATTGCTGCTTGTCGTGAACCACGGCGATGCGCTTAGGTTTGATCTCGTTGAGGATGTAGCTGGCAGCCGTTGGGCCTTGGTCGGAGTCCAGGCCGGTGGTGCGCAGGATCATCTTGTAACCACGGGTGGTCAGATCGGCGTTGGTCGCCGCCGGGGTGATCATGATCACGCCTTCGTCTTCATAGATGTCGGAAGCCGGCTGGGTCGAAGACGAGCACAGGTGGCCGATCACGTAACGAATACCGTCATTGATGACCTTGTTGGCTACCGCTACCGCCTGTTTCGGGTCACAGGCATCGTCATACTCTACCGCCACCAGCTTATCGCCCTTGATCCCGCCTTTGGCGTTGATATCGGCAATCGCCTGACGCGCACCGGTGAACTCCATATCACCATATTGCGCCACCGGGCCGGACATGGCGCCCACTACGGCAATCTTGATGTCTTTTGCCACAGCGACATGGCCGATAGCCATCGCGATACAACCGGCCAGCAGCGCTTTACCCTTTGTTAATTTCATCCGCATAATCCCCATCTGTCGTTGTGAGTGTTTCTGTTGTATTTGTCACACCTAATCATTGTTTCTACCCGGCAGATTGCAAGTAACGGCCAACTGACTGTGGCTTGAAAAACGCCGGTAAATCGCTTTTATCTATAAGTAATAATGATTTAGGTATATTCGCGACAATATTTTCTAATAAGACTTTATTTTTCATATCATTAAACAGGAGTTTTCTTCTGCAAAGCAACTCCCAATGCCAGAAACAAGCGGTGCAAACAGGATAAAATCCGGATTAATTCTGCGCTGTTTAGCGCAAGGAACAGCGTGATATGCTGGTTAACACCTCATTAACCAATCGTTTACTCGGAAAATGCTCGCAGCAAAAAACATTTCGCGCAGACCTCGTATAGAAAAACTTACACAACGCTCTGTGCAAGATCCATTACACTGTCGACATCCTTTATCGGTGCGGAAATCCGGCATGAAACTGACCATTGAACGCTTGACCAGTTTGTCCCCACAAGACCTTATCGACCTTGGTAAAATCTGGCCACATCAACAACCTGCGCAGTGGCTAAGCTGGCTAGAGGAGGGTAAAGCACTGTTTGCCGCCCGATTTAACGAGCGGCTGCTGGGAGCGGTAAAAATCGAGATAGAGGGCCAGAGCGCCCAATTGCACGACCTGCTGGTGCGCGAAGTGACACGCCGCCGTGGCGTGGGGCTGTATCTGATGGAAGATGCCCAACGCCAATTACCACAGGTACAACATTGGCAACTGGATACTGCCGGATTGGCAGCACGTGAACGTGGTGAGGTAGGCAACTTTATGCGCGCCTGCGGCTTCCAGGCTCGGGGCGATTGCTGGCAAAAATGAAACGTTGGATAGCTCTGATCGTCATTATGCTGCTCGCAATAATGGCCTGGTTTGCAGGACGCTACCAGGCGATGAATCTTCATCAGCCTTGGGATCAGCAGGCCTACATTTGGCAAAGGGTGTGGACGCCACAGCACGCAGAGGCGCTGGCTACCAGCCGTGACCTGTTTACTACCTTGCGCGTGTTGGGTTTGCAGGTGCACCCCCGTGAGGGTTTCCGGGACATCACGGTCAATACCGCCCTGCTGAAACAGGATGGCCGCCCGCTATGGCTGGTAGTGCGGGTAGACGGGCAATTGATGCAGTTGGACGAGATCGCCATCTATACACGTCTGCAACAACAGCTGCAACGCTGGCAGGCGGCTGGTTTACCGGTGATTGGTGTGGAGATCGACCATGACGCCGCCACCGCACGGCTGCCCAAATATCAACAATTTCTGCGCCAACTGCGCCAACGGCTTCCCTCTTCATTACAGCTAGGCATCACCGTCCTGCCCGCCTGGATCGGATCCCCGGCGCTGCCCGGCGTACTGCAACAGGTAGACAGCTCGGTGCTTCAGGTGCATGCAGTGCTCTCCCCCACACAAGGTTTATTCGACGGCCAGTTGGCGCTGGAGTGGACACGCCAGTACGCGCGCCTTAGTCCTAAACCCTTCCGTATCGCTCTGCCAGCCTACGGCATGGCTCTGCTAGGGTTCGATGCCCAGGGGGCCCTGGTTGAAAGCGAAGTCTCGCAGCGCATGGCGGGCAAGATCCAGGAACTGACCGTGGCACCGCAGCAGGTTGCCGATTTTTTGCAGCAGCTCGCACAACGCCCACTGCCACGTCTGCGCGGCATTATCTGGTTCCGCCTGCCACTGGAAAACGATCGCCGCGCCTGGTCGATGGCGACGCTACGGGCAGTGATCCAGCATCAGCCATTGCTCACTAACTGGCAGGTTAAGTTTTTGCCGCAGCCACAGCAAAATGGGCTGTATGATTTGATTATTGAGAATCAGGGACCGGTGGATGCACCGTTACCGCGTGAGATCCACATTCAGGCAAAAGGTTGCCTAGCCGCCGACGCGGTAGGTCATTACCAGTTGGCAACACCATCGGAACCCCAACGCTTTATCCGCATTAGCGGCGATCAGCTACGAGCAGGGCAATCACGCCCCTTGGGCTGGCTACGCTGCCAACAGATCATGCCAGGAGGCACCCATGTCATACCTTGATTTGCACACCGCAGGGCATCGTCGCCGTGCGTTTCCGTTAGCATCACTGATCGCCGCAGCATTGATGGTGCCGCTGAGCGGCCAGGCCTGTGGGCCAGACTTCCCCAATCGCCTGCTGGTCAACCGCAACGGCACCCTGCTGTATATGCCTGAGGGCAACTTCGCTTTCGAAGCCACCCGTCTGGTGCCGGTAGACCCGCAGCTGCCACGCTGGCAGGCCGAAGCACCGGCGACGCCGCCAAAACCGATGCCCCTCTCGCCAGAACAGCAAGCCATTGCCCAAATGCGGGCAACCAAGACCGTAGAAGAAGCCGACGCGGTAAATGCGCAAGGGCTATCTAATGCCGCGCGCTTATACACGCTGGGGGCGGTAGCCTTTGCCGCAGAAGATCCTCGGGCGTCGCAATATTTCCAACAGGTGTTGGCATTGCCAGCCGCCGAGCAGGGAGCATGGGGGTTACGGGCGCAATACTCGCTTGGCCGCCTGCTGATGGACGATCATGGCACGCCGGAAAACGAATCCGGTAGCGAGCCGGTGGTGAAACATCCGGAGAAAGCTCAGCTTGAGCAGGCCCTGGCCGCCTTCCAGCAGGTGATCGACCAGGTGAAAAGTGGTACTGCCGATCCCGATCAACTGGCGCTGAGTAGCCTGGGCCAGCAAGCACGTATTCATTTGTGGCTCGGGGAAATCGCTCCGGCAGCACAACTGTATGCCCAGCAGGCCGCTCAAGGCGATCCCGATGGCGGACTTTCGTTGCAGTATATCTCCAGCTATTTGATCAACCCGCAGCATGTAGAGGCGTTAAAACAGGCCATTCACGATCCGCTGGTGCAGCAGTTGGTCACCATTGAGCTGTTCGCCCGCAGCAGTAATCTGGAGATGTCCGGCATCATTAACGGTGAGACCGGTGCCAAACAGCTTGTCGATCAGACCCTGACGTTGCTCAATGACTCGGTTAAAAGTGGTTTCACCGGTAGCGACCGGCTGGCGGCGCTGGCCTATCGTTCCGGGCAATATGCCATGGCGGCCAACCTGCTGAAAAATGCGGGTGATGGCGGTTTAGCCTGGTGGTTACGTGCCAAAATGGCCCTGCGTGATGGTGATGTGAAAGCCGCCACTGCCGCCTATGCCAAAGCCGCAGCCGCATTCCCTACGGATGAAAGCTGGGGAGAACAGCGTAACGAAGACTTCGCAGCCGAAATGATCGTGCCGGATTGCCGAGTTGCCGGTGAGCAGGCCATTCTGGCGCTGAACAGGGGTGATTATCTGCAAGCGATGGATCTGATGTATCGCGGCAAAGAAAACTACTGGGCAGACGTGGCGGATATCGCCGAGCGGGTGCTGACGGTCGATGAGCTGAAAGGCTTTGTGGATAAGCATGCACCAGCGCCCACCACGCCGCTCAAGCCGGTCAAACCTGACGAATACAATGGCGAGCGGATCACCCAAGAGGTTCAACTGCGTGAATTGCTGGCACGGCGCATGATGCGCGCTGGCCGCTATGAGGAAGCGGTGAACTACTTTGCCATTCCGAACTACCGCCAGGCGGCGCAGGACTTTGCCAACCTGATGAAAGCGGCGAAGGATAAATCGGCGGATAAGAACGCACGCGCCAAAAGCTACTATCAGGCGGCGGCGCTGTTGCGCTCGCAGGGATTGGATTTCACCGGTTACGAAATGACGCCGGATTACAATATTTATGGCGCAGGGTATTCCTATCTGGGGGATGCTTTCAACACCAAGGATATCAAAGACAAGAGTTGGATCAGCGCGGCGGAAGCGGCACGGGCCAAGAAATCGTTGCCAGACGCGGATAACCGTTTCCTGCATTACCGCTGGCAGGCGGTGGATCTGGCACAAAAGGCCGCCGATCTGCTGCCACCGAAAAGCCAGGCTTATGCAGCCGTGCTGTGTAATGCCGCTGGTTGGGTGATAGCCCGCGACGCCAAGACTGGCCGGGCGCTGTATCAGCGTTATATCAAGAACGGCACCCAGTTTGAGTGGGGGGCCAAGTTTGGCTACAACTGCCCGGCACCGGAGTTTGATACCGCAGCCAACTAGTGAACGGCCCCCTCACCCTAACCCTCTCCCGAAGGGAGAGGGAACCGTCCGCGTCCTAAGTTATCCCCTGCATCCAACTGCGGCTTCGGGCTAGATCCCTCTCCCCCAAACAAGTATTTATAACGCCCTCGGGCATACAGTGGGAGAGGGCTGGGATGAAGGCTAATAATGCTAAGCGGGTGCAGCATGCAGCGCACCGAACTATGTAGCGAGCAGGTAAGTAAGTCGTGTGATAAAAACAGAAAAGCCCGGCAAGCCGGGCTTTTCGAGCGTTAAGCGCTATATCGGTATCAGGCTTCGATCGCCATCTTCAGTTTCTTCATGGCGTTCTTTTCAAGCTGACGCACACGCTCAGCAGAGACGCCGTACTGATCGGCCAGCTCTTGCAGGGTGGACTTGTTGTCGTCGTCCAACCAGCGGGCGCGGATGATATGCTGGCTACGCTCGTCCAGACCTTCCAGCGCATAGGTCAGTTTGTCTGCGGCGTTGCTTTCCCAGTTATCTTCTTCGATCCCTTCGGCAAAGTCCGAGCTTTTATCTTGCAGATAGAGCATTGGGGCCATGGCATGACCGTCACGCCCTTCGTCTTCCGGCGTTGGGTCAAAGGTCATGTCCTGTGCCGCCATGCGCGACTCCATCTCACGCACGTCTTTGCTGGTGACACCCAGCTCGCGCGCGACCAGCTCCACTTCATCCTGGTTGAACCAGCCCAGACGCTGCTTGGTTTTACGCAGGTTGAAGAACAGCTTGCGCTGTGCCTTGGTGGTCGCCACTTTGACGATACGCCAGTTGCGCAGCACGTACTCGTGAATTTCTGCCTTGATCCAATGCACCGCAAAGGACACCAGACGTACGCCAACCTCTGGGTTGAAGCGACGCACGGCCTTCATCAGGCCGATATTACCTTCCTGGATAAGATCTGCCACCGGCAAACCGTACCCTGAATAGTTACGGGCAATATGAGCGACAAAGCGCAGGTGAGACAGGATGAGCTGCTTAGCTGCTTCCAGATCGCCCTGATAATGCAGCCGTTCAGCCAGTTCCCGCTCTTCCTCTGCCGTCAGCATCGGATAGGTGTTGGCTGCCCGCAGGTAGGCTTCCAAGCTGCCCTGTGGGACTAAGGCTAAAGTGCGCATTTCTTTGGTCATTCAAAACCCTCTCTTGATAAAACTGGTCATGCAGGTGATTTCACGGCGGGGGAGTTAGTGATCTTACGGCAGTTGCTGTTGCAAAAGCGGTTCCACACGCCGGGCACCTAAACATTTGCTGCAGATTTGGACCGTGCTCAACCCCAAAAGTTCACCGTTTTTCACACACAGTGCACACGACAATACGTCATGCAAGCTCAGGTTGATTGGGAATTTGTGCGTTTGAGAAGAGATCGGAGATATTGAGGTCTGGCAGCTCTTCTCCCGCAGCACGGCAACCGGGCCGCAGCAGGAGAAGAGTATACCAAAAATTCACTATTGTGGTGTAAATCGGCGTAAATGTTGCACGGTGGCCAACCAGGCGGCAATCCAGCCAATCATCGCCGAGATCAGCAGCAGCAACAGCGCCTCATCCCAACCCAGGCCATGCAGGGTAAAGGTGGTGCCAAATACCTTCGCCACGTTGGTCACTACCGACTCCAGCTTCCACACCAGTGCGCCAGACAGAACCAGCGACAACAGCGCGCCGAAGAAGCCGAGCATTGCACCACCGTTGAGGAACGGCCGCAGGATAAAGCCGTCGGTGGCACCGATCAGCTTCATCACGTTGATGGTATCGCGGCGGCTGAAGATGCTCAGACGCACGCTGTTACCAATCACCAGGAACACCGCCACCACCATCAGTATGCCGATCATCAAGGCCACCTGGCCCACCAACCCGGTCAGCGCCGCCAGGCGGGCAAACCAGCTGTCGTCCATCCTGACTTCATCCACGCCCTGCACCGCCGCCACGCGATCGCGCAGGGTGGTAAGCGTATCGGAACTCTGGAAACTCATCTGCGGCGTGACGATCGCCACGGCTGGCAGCGGGTTTTCTTCCAGCATATCCAGTGCGCCACCAAAACCAGACCAGTTGCGGAACTCGCCCCGCGCCTCTTCACGCGACAGGTAGTTCACCTTCTCCACCCCGGCCTCGGCCTTGATGGCATCCAGCACTTTGACCGCAGCGTCATCGTCGAGGGATTTATCCAGATACACCGTCAGCTGTGGCGTTGGGTACCACTGTGTTGCCGCGGTACTGACGTTCTTCCAGACGATGTAGCAAACGCTCGGCAGCGTCAGGGAGATAGCGATGACCATCACGGTCAGCAGCGTTGCCAGCGGTTGGCGCAGCATATCGGCAATGGCGTTCATCCAGGCATAGCGCCACTGTTCACGCCAGCCACCGCGCAGTGCCTTGCTCTTGGCGGTTTTTGCATTATTCGCCATGGTGTGCGCCCCCTAACATACGGCCCTGACTCAGCGTCAGGATGCGGTAATTGCGACGGGCGATCAGCCCGGTGTCGTGGGTTGCCATCAGCACCGTCACCCCAACCCGGTTAAATTCTTCAAACAGGCGCAGGATCCCTTCCGACAGGGCGTCGTCCAGGTTACCGGTCGGTTCGTCCGCCAACAGTACCGCTGGCTTGTTCACCACCGCGCGGGCAATGCCAACGCGTTGCTGCTCACCACCGGAAAGCTGAATGGGGAAGTTCTTCGCTTTATCCAGCAGCCCGACCTTGTCCAGCGCAGCCGAAACGCGGCGACGGATATCTTCGGTACTGGCTCCGGCGATAACCAGCGGCATTGCCACGTTGTCATACACCGTACGATCCAGCAGCAGATGGTGATCCTGGAAAATCATGCCGATCTGGCGGCGCAGGAAAGGCACCTCGCGGTTTTTCAACCGGCTGATGTCATGGCCGCTAAACCAGATATGACCGGCGCTTGGCCGCTCAATCCCACAAATCAGTTTCAGCAGGGTACTTTTCCCTGCGCCGGAATGGCCGGTCAGAAACGCCATCTCCGCCGGACGTAGATGAAAATCTACCCCCTGCAGGGCTTGCCGTCCGCCCAGATAAGCTTTACTGACCTGTTCAAAGCGAATCATCCGTATCAATCCTCTCGGGCAAAAAGTGCCTCAATAAAATCATCAGCCTTAAACGGCCGCAAATCTTCGATGCCTTCACCAACGCCGATGTAACGGATCGGGATAGTAAACTGATCGGCGATGGAGAAGATCACCCCGCCTTTGGCGGTACCGTCCAGTTTAGTCAGCGTTATGCCGGTCAGGCCCACGGCTTCATTAAATAATTTCGCCTGGTTAACCGCATTTTGTCCGGTGCTGGCATCCAGAGTCAGCATAACCTCATGGGGGGCCTGCTCGTCCAGTTTTTTCATCACCCGCACGATCTTCTTCAGCTCTTCCATCAGGTGAGCCTTGTTCTGCAGGCGACCGGCGGTGTCGGCAATCAGCACATCGATATTGCGGGCTTTTGCCGCCTGCACCGCGTCGAAGATCACCGAAGCAGAGTCTGCACCGGTATGCTGAGCGATGACCGGAATGCGATTACGCTCACCCCAAACCTGTAACTGCTCAACCGCAGCGGCGCGGAAGGTGTCGCCTGCGGCCAGCATCACCGATTTACCTTCTGCCTGGAACTGACGCGCCAGCTTGCCGATGGTGGTGGTTTTACCCACGCCGTTGACGCCAACCATCAGGATCACGAATGGCGTTTTGCCACCGACATCCAGTGGCTGATCCACCTTGGCGAGAATTTCCGCCATCTCTTCTTTCAGTTTGCCATACAGCGATTCGGCGTCTTTCAGCTGCTTACGGCTGGCGTGCAGAGTCAGAGACTCAATGATTTTACGAGTGGTTTCTACGCCAACGTCAGCGATTAACAGTTGTTCTTCCAGCTCTTCGAACAGATCGTCGTCGATCTTCTTGCCGCGGAACAGGCCGATAAAACCGGAGCCCAGGTTCTGCTTGGTTTTCAGCAGGCTGCGTTTAAGGCGTGCGAAGAAGCCTTCTTTGCTTGGGCGTTCTTGCTCTTGCGTTACCGCCGGAGCCAGCAGTTCAGACTGTTCAGGTTCCGCTTCCCGCTCTGGCTCGATAACCTCTTCAATCAGCTCTGGCTCAGGTTCGATAATTTCAGCAGGCTCTTCGATTACCGCTTCAATCACCTCTGGCTCAGGTTCGATAATCTCGGCAGGCGCTTCGATTACGGCTTCAACCACCTCTGGCTCAGGCTCGATAACTTCAGCAGGCGCTTCGATTACCGCTTCAATCACCTCTGGTTCAGGCTTGATAACTTCAGCAGGCGCTTCGATTACCGCTTCAATCACCTCTGGTTCTTCTGCTTGCAGCTCAGGCTGTTGCGCTACGGTAACTTCTTCGATCGCCACCGGCTCAGCGTGGTGCTCGTCCAGCGGCAGGATATTTTCGGTGATAGGCTCGCCGCTCAGGCTGCTATCCCACTCCCCTGGGGTATCTTTGGTGGCGGCTGGAGCAGATTCCTGGGCAGGAAGCTTATCGTCCAGTTTGGGGGCAGCCGGGGTTTCTGCGGCCTGCTGTTCCGCCTGTTCTGCGGCAGATTCAGGTTGTTGCTGCTCTTCTTCCTTCTGGCCGAAACCCAGCCAGGAGAAAAACCCACGTTTTTTATCTTTTGCCATGTTCTGACCCTACTCCGTACCAATGGCTTGCAAATGCGAAAAATTAATTCGCCGAGTCTATCACTTTCCCTGGCACAGCAACACGCATCGGCAATGCTTTCATAGAGGTAGTTTTACTGCCCCCTCTGCCTGTACTGCGCCCCATCGCCTCCGGGCTGCAACTTATTAACGATTGGGTATAGAATAGCGGTAACTTTTCGTTAACCCCGCAACTGATTAAGACTCTTTATGGCAAAACAACCACCGCGCGGCGCGCTCAAAAAACCGCAGACGGCCTCCGCTGGCCAGATCCGCATCATTGGCGGCCAATGGCGCGGGCGCAAACTGCCGGTGCCCAACAGCGAAGGGCTGCGGCCAACCACCGACCGCGTACGCGAAACCTTGTTCAACTGGTTAGCCCCGGTGATCCGTGGGGCTCGCTGTCTGGATTGCTTCGCGGGTAGCGGTGCGTTGGGATTGGAAGCCTTGTCGCGCTATGCCGAAAGCGCCACGCTGCTGGAATACGAGCGGCCAGTAGCCCAACAGTTGGGGAAAAACCTGGCGCTGTTGCAAGGCAATGGCAACGTCGTTAATACCAATGCCTTAACCTGGTTGGCAGGCAACGGGCAACCTTTTGACGTGGTGTTTCTCGATCCCCCATTCCGCAAAGGGCTGCTGGCCGAAACTGTCGCGCTGTTGGAGAAACAGGGTTGGTTAGCGAACGAGGCCTGGATTTACGTTGAGGCCGAAGCCGAAAGCGCCGCCACCGATGTTCCTGCGACCTGGACGCTGCACCGCGAGAAGGTTGCCGGCCAGGTAGCCTACCGACTTTACCTCCGTACCCTTGAAGAGAAAACCGAACATGCTGATTAATCTGGGCCGTCTGCTGATGCTGTGCGTGTGGGGCTTTCTGCTCACCAACCTGTTCCACCCGTACCCCAAACCACTGACCTACTTCATCAACGTAGCCTTGTTCTTTATGGTGGTGATGCACGGGCTACAGCTGGTGCTACTGAAATCCACCCAGCCGAAAGATCAGCCCATCAGCCGCTGGCTGGAAACCAAGATCTTTATTTTTGGCGTGTTTGAGCTGTTGGACTGGCAGAAAAAGCAGCCGCCACTGAAGAAAAAATAACCTTTTAGCGGGCGCAGCCTACCGCGTCCCGTTGCTAGCCGGTAAATCCTTTAAACGTAAGGAACGGATGATGGCATTATTGGGATTCGTTAATGAACAGGAGTGTCGGCGCTGGCAAGGCGCGCCCGCTTATCTTCCCGCCTTCAGCTTTTATGAGAAACATCAGTCTCATCCCATTGATGCCTCGCCTGAAGCCATTATCCAGGCGGTGCTCGCTCTGGATATGGAGGAAGATCCCTTCATCCGACGTTTGCTGATGCTGCGTCAATTGCCCGGCAGGTTACGCCAACGCTTCTTCGGCACCAGGCAAACTCCCCCGGCAGCCTTTGGTTTCGACACCTTTACCCTGCTGCAGCAAAATAGCCATGAAGTTTCTTTTGGATTGGCTGGTCAATTCTGGCGGCCGGAATTGGGCGTGCACAAGCTGGAAAGTGCCGACGAGTTTCACCATTTTACCGATCCCGCGGCCGCCAAGCTGGTGCTGCGTTTTATGGTCATACAAGACAACGCTGGACATACCCAGCTGCGAACAGAAACCTTCGTCTGGTGCCCTACGCCACGGGTCAAAGCACTATTTGCCTGCTACTGGGCGCTTATTCGGCCCGCTAGCGGCTGGATAAGACGCCGTACCCTGCTCTCAGTGCAACGCAAGCTGTCAGCAACCAGCAATTAACGCCCCTACGATTTCTGCGCCGTGAAGGAGATAAAACGGGTGCCCTGTAGGCTCAGCGTACCCTGAGCGCCTTTATCTATCTGATTATATTGCTGCTGCGGCAACGGTATTTTGATCTCGCTGCCGCCCGTCAACGGACGGAAGTACACTTCGTAACGCATATCTTCCACCACGATGTTTTCCCGCTGCCGCGAACGACGATTCGGCGAGGGGAACTCCCGCTTGGCGCTGACTTCCACCTGCAATGTACGTACCGGCTGGCGGTCATTATCCGCATCCTGGCGGCGTTTGTTGAGGTATTGGCGGGTCGCCAGCACCGCAATCAGCGCGATCACGGCAACAAAGAACAACGGTGGCTTACTCATTGACGGTTTTCCTCTTTTTATCCGGCGAATTTCATTCACGCCTAAAACCGCGTAAACATAGCATTCACAAGAAAGCATTGTCGAACCCACGCGCGCTGCTTACACTGGGAAAGTAACAACCTGGAGTTGGTTATCCTGGCTCCCATCATAAATAAGGAAGACATATGAGTTGGCCGTTCCTTGCCGTATTTTTTTCCGGTTGGTTGTTCGTTGATGCCTCCTATCGCGGCCCGCGCTGGCAGCGCTGGGTGTTTAAACCAGTCACCTTGTTACTGTTGCTGTTATTGGCCTGGCAGGCTCCGGTATTGGGCCCTGCGGGTTACCTGATCGTTTTGGGCCTGTTGGCAACGCTGGCGGGTGATGCCTTGCTGCTGTTGCCGCGTGAGCGGGTGCTGTACGCTATCGGCGCTTTCTTCCTCTCGCACCTGCTGTATACCCTGAGCTTTGCCAGCCAGATGACCTTCAGCCTGTTCTGGCCCTTGCCGCTGGTGCTGCTGGTGATTGGTGCGCTGCTGCTGGCCATCATCTGGAGCCGCTTGGAAGAGATGCGGTGGCCAATCGCCACGTTGGTCGCCATGACGCTGCTGATGGTATGGCTGGCAGGGGAACAATATTTCCTGCGCAGTACCGACTTTGGCTTCTCATTGCTGGCGGGTACCTCGCTGCTGCTGTTGGCGAATATCGTCTGGCTGCTGAACCGCTACCGCTTTACCTTCCGCGCGGCAGATGCCGTGGTCGCCTTCTGCTACTTCTCCGGGCATTTCCTCATCGTCCGCTCGCTGTATCTGTAATGGCAGGCTACGGGTTCGGGCAACCGGATCCGTAGCGCCCCTGCAATTAACAATAATTCTCATATCGCGCTTGACTCTGGAGTCAGCTCCAAGGTGTAGAGTGCTTGTTGAGATGATATTGGATTGCCTGAAGGGGGCGCTATGCAGACTCATAAATCACACAATCACCCAGAACATCAGCATCACGAACATACCCACGATCATGGCTGCGGTTGTAGTCATGACCATGCCAAAACCCAACATGGCTGTAGCACTGAAAAAACTCCGGTGGGAGCAACTGCTGCACATGACCATCAAGCGGCCCATGAGCACGGCGCCAGCTGTTGCAGTAGCGATGGCCCCGACGACCCGGATGAGGAAAGCGACAGACTGGCTGCCGTTCCCCCTTCCGGCAGCCAGCGTTTCAGTTGGAAAGTCACCGGCATGGATTGCCCGAGCTGTGCCAAGAAAATCGAAAATGCCGTAACGTCGATCCCCGGCGTCGACAGCGCTCGCGTGCTGTTTGCCACGGAAAAACTGGTGGTGGATGCCCAATCCGACGTCAGCGTGCGGATCCAGGACGCGGTAAAACAGGCTGGTTTTACCCTGCTGGGGACTACCCCGGCGGCAATAGGTGATGAACCGAAAGCCTCCCGGTTTGGTGAGTACGGCCCCCTGCTGCTGCTCTCCGCGCTGATGGTGCTCAGTTGGGTTCTGGACTTATTCAACCCACGTCTGGGTGAAATTGCCTTTATCGCTACCACCTTGGTCGGCCTGGTGCCGATTGCCAGCAAAGCCCTGCGCCTGATCCGTTCAGGCACACCGTTTGCCATAGAAACCCTGATGAGCGTTGCCGCCATCGGTGCGTTGTTTATCGGTGCCACCGCCGAAGCGGCCATGGTGCTGTTGCTGTTTATGGTGGGGGAACTGCTGGAATCCTACGCGGCCAATCGTGCACGCCGTGGCGTGAAAGCATTGATGGAATTGGTGCCGGAAGATGCTCTGCTTATTCAGGGCAGCGTACGTAAACGCGTACCGGTGGCCAGCCTGCGCCCTGGTGACGTGATAGAGATCGCGCCCGGTGGCCGCTTGCCTGCCGATGCCGAGTTGCTAAACCCATTCGCCAGCTTTGACGAAAGCGCTTTAACCGGTGAATCCGTGCCGGTAGAACGCCAACAGGGTCAGAAAGTGGCCGCTGGCAGCCTGTCCGTCGATCAGGCCGCGCAGATGAAAGTCACTTCCGAGCCGGGCAAAAATGCCATCGACCGTATCCTGCAACTGATTGAAGAGGCCGAAGAGCGCCGCGCACCAATTGAGCGCTTCCTCGATCGCTTCAGCCGTTATTACACTCCGGCGATCATGCTGCTGGCCGTGGCGGTGATCCTGGTGCCACCGCTGCTGTTTGCCGAACCTTGGGAGATGTGGATCTACCGGGGTCTGACCTTGCTGCTGATCGGTTGTCCGTGCGCCTTGGTCATCTCCACGCCAGCGGCCATCACTTCTGGCCTTGCGGCGGCTACACGCCGGGGCGCGCTGATAAAAGGCGGTGCGGCATTAGAACAGTTGGGCCAAGTGCAAACCATCGCGTTCGACAAAACCGGTACGCTGACCGAAGGCAAACCGACGGTGACCGACGTGCTGCCGGCAGACGGCCTCAGCGAGCAGCAGCTGCTGGCCATCGCAGCGGCTGTCGAGGCGGGTTCACACCACCCCTTGGCGCAAGCTATCGTCAACCGTGCCGCGCAAAACGGGGATGTGTTACCACTGGCCGAGAACCGCCGTGCGCTGGCGGGTATTGGGGTTGAGGGGAAGGTTGACGGTAAAACTATCCTGATCAGCGCACCGGGCAAGTTGACGGAAAGCCAGTTGACCAGCGAATGGCGCAGCCAGGTAGAGAAGCTGGAAACGGCGGGTAAAACCGCAGTGGTGGTGTTAGAGGACGGGCAGCCTATCGGTTTGCTGGCGTTGCGTGACACCTTGCGTAGCGACGCTAAACAGGCGATTGCCGAGTTGGCGCAGTTAGGCGTGCGTGGCGTGATGCTCACCGGCGACAACCCGCGCGCTGCGGCCGCTATTGCCAATGAATTGGGGATCGATTACCGCGCCGGGTTAATGCCGGAAGACAAAGTGAACGCAGTAACCGAGCTGAGCAAGTTGCAACCTACCGCCATGATCGGCGATGGTATCAACGATGCCCCGGCGATGAAGGCCGCCAACATTGGCATTGCGATGGGGAGCGGCACCGACGTGGCTTTGGAAACGGCGGATGCAGCACTGACGCACAACCGGTTGACCGGCGTTGCCGAGATGATCCGCATCTCCCGCGCTACGCACGCCAATATTCGCCAGAACATTACCATTGCGCTCGGGCTGAAAGCGATTTTCCTGGTCACCACCCTGCTGGGAATGACCGGCCTGTGGCTGGCCGTATTGGCAGACTCTGGGGCAACCGCGCTGGTGACCGCCAACGCCTTACGGCTGCTGAAAAAACGCCAGTAAGTCCATTCTATCGTCAGGGCGCAATCCACTGTGCCCTGACGCTCTTACCTGAAAAATAGCACGGCCAAGACGCACTTAATGCCCCTACAAACCACAGGATTTTATTATACCCTCCAAGCACCTTTACACTACATACCTATAAATTCTATGAATTTATCAGGGTAATGGTCGAATGAATGAAACCACAACATTATAAAATCCTGAATCTGATCGTTATTACCTGCATTCCTTCCCTCGCTCTCGCGCAACAGCCTGATGCCACTTCTACCGCACAGCTCATTGATGCAGCAAAACGTCCACCATTCACCCAAGGTGCGGCGATGCCAACCGCCCAACACAACGCACCAACGACCGCGCCACAGCCAGAACATCGTATGTTGCCGATTTGGGGGGATGAGGCTCGAGCCCGCGGCTATGAGCTGCCAGAGCCATTCGGTATTGGCGTCAACTACATGAACATGCGGCAGAATATCAATGTCGACAGTATCAATTTTTCCGGACTAGGCCTGGGATCGCTCGCCATTCCGTCGGATTTGTTCAACATCGGCGTTGGCAAAACCCGCGAACAAAGCAAAACGGAAACCATGCGTCTGGACACCTGGCTGCTCCCATTCCTCAACGTTTACGGCATTGTTGGCCATACCAAAGGCAGCTCGTTGTCTCAGGTCTCTGTGGACGCCGATCCCAGTAAATACAAAGGATTGGATCGTATCATCGCGTCTGCCGTGCACAGTCTGAACCAAAGCGGGCAACTGCGCGATCTCGACTTCAAGCTCGATTTTAAAGGCACGACTTACGGCGCAGGCGTCACGCTAGCCGGGGGTTATGAGAACTGGTTCACCACGCTCGATACCAACTATACCCGCACCAGCTTCAATATCCTTGACGGCCAAATTTCCGCGCTGACGGTGACACCCCGTGTCGGCTACCGCTTCCAGGTACCCGGTATCCAAGGGCAAAGCAATCTGAACCTGTGGGTCGGCAGCATGTACCAGGATGTGCAGCAGGAGTTCAGAGGCAGCCTGTCTGATTTGCAGATGCCCGCAGCGCTTCAGCCCCTGATCGCCATCGCCAACCAGAAAGGAGAAGGCCGTTTCGACGTGAAGCAGCATCTACAATCACCTTGGAATATGCTGCTTGGCGCACAATATGAGGTTACGCAGCATTTCAACCTGTTGACCGAATTTGGCTTTAGCCAACGCAACAGCTTTATGGTCTCGGGTGAATATCGCTTCTGATGGCGATGCCGCTCCGCTACCTGGCGCTGACCCTGCTCGTTCTGATGCCCTGTGCCCATGCGGCTTTGCTGTCGCGTCAACAAGTTGATGAAATGCTAGCCCCTCTGGGTTCAGATAATCATTTCGACAGCAGTAAAACCATCGATTGGGGTGTGTTGCCCGGCCCGTTTTATACCCCAGAACTCGGTCTTGGCATCGGCACCGCTGTCGTGGGCATGTACCGTCCAGACAGCCTTGATAGCGTCAGCCAAAATTCAACGCTGGCGTTGAAGGGCTTTTTCAGCAGTACCGGTGCCTTCGGCGTTGGCTTTGAAAACTACAGCTTTTTCGCTAACGACCAATGGCGCTTCTTTGCCAGCGGCTACTTGAATAATATGCCCACCTATTTCTGGGGCACCGGTTATCAAGCCGGGCGTCACGACGGCAACAAGGAAAAATACACCCAGCAATCGTTCCAGATAGCGCCACAGCTGCTGTATCGTATTGCCAATGCCACCTACGCGGGAGTTGGCTGGGATTTTTCTTCGACGCACGCCAGCGATCCCGATAGGGGAGATAGCAGCCTGTTCAAAGCTCAAGCAGCTGGCACCTCATCGATCAGTTCAGGGATCAGTGGCTCGTTAAGCTACGATACGCGCGATTTCGTTTCTAATGCCAGCCGTGGCCAGTTTCTCAGCCTGAGCGACACCTATTTCGCGCCAGAATTGGGCGGCGATAGCCGCTTCAATACCCTTGAAGGCCAATACAACGCCTATTACAGTCTGAGTGAGAAGAGCGTATTGGCACTCGATGTCTACAGCCGTCTGACCACTGGCGATGTCCCTTGGGACAGGCTGTCCGAACTGGGGGACGACAAACGGATGCGGGGCTATTACCAAGGACGTTATCGCGACAGGAATACGTTCAGCGGCCAGGTTGAATATCGCCGCAAATTGAACTGGCGGCACGGTTACGTTCTTTGGGCAGGCGCCGGAACCCTAAGTCACAAAACCGGCGATCTGGGCCAAGGGCCTTGGTTGCCGACGGTGGGGGTTGGCTACCGTTTTGAATTCAAACCGCGGATGAACGTACGGCTCGATTTTGGGGTCGGGCGTGAAAGCAGCGGGTTTTATTTTCAGGTAGGAGAAGCTTTTTAATGCGTTTTGTTGCGCTGATATTTTTGCTGCTTAGCCCGTTACTGCCCGCCAAGGCCCTGGAAACGCTGATCACCTCGCAACCTACCCGTGAGAGCCCTCTTGCCTGGCCGGTGACTGAGCCACTCTCGCCACCGAATGGCTTGCGCCCTTGCTGTGCCTTTGGCTATAACCTCAAAGTACAGGCGTTAGGCATCCCGGTGCCGTTTTATCAATTGGGTAACGTCGTAGACGCCGATCGGCTTGGCGCACATCACTATAATGACAGCGCTTTCAATGCCGTCGGCAACTTGATGGGGTTGGGCAGTGAGCAATTGGGATTGGTCTACACCTATCGTGGGGGATTTATCGACATCGCTCACGTTCGTGATACCGCCGACAACACCCTGTTCCTGTTCAGCCAGCTGTTGCCTAAGCTGGGCCAGCAATGGACACTCGATCTTGGCCCGGAATTAGCAAAGCGTCGTATACAGCTGAACGCCTTCACCCCACCGCAAGAGGCTGCTCAACGCTATACGTTAGCGGCTTACCTGGCCGGGGAGCTCGCCTTCCAGATGGCGGCATGGCATGAGGTGGCACAGTGGTACGGCTACCAATCGGTGCCTGGATTTTCTGAAGAGATCTCTGCATTTACACCAGAAGATTTGTATTCCAACCTGCTCGGGGCAAGGTTGGCGATCGACGCTATCTTGCAAGGGCGCGCGGTATCCGTTACCAGTTACAACAGCGCAATGGAGACACTGCTACCCGAGGCATTGCACCAGCTTGGCGCTGTTTCGATTACCGAAACCCAGCGGCAGTTTGACGGCATTGACGGCGACTGGTGGGACAGCCACCGCCGAGTACCGGATAAATTTTTAGTCTTAAAACGGGATTACACCACCAGCAGTAATCGGCTGCCCAATCAGCCCCCTTTCGAGTATGCCGCTCCGCAACGCCTGACGTTGCCGCTACAGATTGAGGGATTAACGTTGGCCAAACTGGCGGAACTGCAGCTCTGGCCTGGGGATTCCATGCACAACTTGCCAGTCCCGGCGCATTATTATCGCCCAGAGGATTTTAGTGGGTTGGCCTTACACGCGAGCGCACAGGACGCGCAGCAGATACTGCAGAAACGTTAAGCAACCGCTCAGTGATTAACTCTCGAGTCCTTTGCGCAGCAGATAGCGATACGGGGCCTGATCGGTTTCCTGAGCCACCAGCGTATGTTCCATAAAGCGGCAAAAACCCGGGATGTCACGGGTGGTGGCCGGATCGTCGGCAATGATCAGCAAGGTTTTACCGTTATCCATATGGCGCACGGTTTTGCGCACCATCATGACCGGTTCAGGACAGCGCAGCCCCAATGCGTCTAGCGTCTGGTCTGCCTGGGCAAAAATGTCAGTCATACATCTCTCTCGATCTAAAACGATCGGCGAACCCTCGCCGGATCTGATTACCCGCTAGTTTACGCCGGTAGTTTTTCTGCGCAAGATACGTTAACGTTTGCGTTAAATTTAACCATTGCATTGAATGCCCAAACGCGTACCATGTCGCCGCGCAGTTAACAATGGGTTCCCTCACCCCACACTCAAAAAGGCTACATTATGTATTCGTTTACCGATCGACAACGCTTAATCGCGTTGGTTTGGCTATCGCTATTCCACATTGCCATCATTACTTCCAGCAACTACCTGGTGCAGTTGCCGATCAGCATTTTCGGCTTTCACACCACCTGGGGTGCCTTCACTTTTCCGTTTATCTTCCTGGCCACTGACCTGACCGTGCGGATCTTCGGTGCCCCGCTGGCACGCAGGATTATCCTTGCCGTGATGGTCCCGGCGCTGTTTATCTCCTATGTGATCTCTACCGTCACTTTCCAGGGTGAGTGGCAGGGCTTTGCCGCCTTAACCAGCTTCAACCTGTTTGTGGCGCGTATCGCCGCCGCCAGCTTTATGGCCTACGTGCTGGGCCAGATCCTGGACGTGCAGGTGTTCAACCGCCTGCGCCAACGCAGCGCCTGGTGGGTTGCTCCCGCCGCGGCCATGTTCCTGGGCAATATCAGCGATACCCTGGCCTTCTTCTTTATCGCCTTCTACAAAAGCAGCGATCCCTTTATGGCCGCCAACTGGGTGGAGATCGCACTGGTGGATTACAGCTTCAAGGTGCTGATCTGTCTGGTGTTCTTCCTGCCGATGTACGGGGTACTGCTCAATATGCTGCTCAAACGCCTGGCAGAGCGCCAACCTACCAGCCGGTTGCAACTGAGTTAACCCGCCTTCTGGTTTATACTGGGCAGCCTGACTTTATGGCGGCTGCCCATGCGCTTAACCACTCGCCATGCTAATAATGCTCATTAGCCACGAATATCGGATTTTCGCTCTAGAAAAGAAAGGCGAAGTAGACGAGTATCGTCTATTACTTAAAAAAACCTGTGACATCTAGCCATACGGTCAACCAACTCTCTGTGCAAAGGAATAAGGAACACCAGATGCGTAAAGTAACAAAATTGATGGGTATCGGCCTGTTAGTGCTTGGCCTGGCGGCCTGTGATAACGCCACCAAAGACACTAATGCCCCCGCAGGCAGCGCAGCAGCCAGCGTCCCAAGCGGACAACAGGTGAGTTTATTGGATGGCAAGCTGACCTTTACCCTGCCAAACGGTTTGGCCGATCAGAGCGATAAGCTGACCAACCAGCCGACTAACGTGCACATCTATGCCGACAGCACCAACCAGCGTGCGGTGATCGTGATCGTTGCCGACAAGGCAGCGGGCGATCTGGACACCCTGGCCAAGCGCATGGAAGAGCAGCAACACTCCCGCGATGCCAACCTGCAGGTCATTACCAATAAAGCGGTTGAAATTAACGGTACGCCAATGCACCAACTGGATACCGTGATCACCGTAGCTGGCCAGAAAGCCTACTCTGGCGTGCTGCTCGCTATGCTGCCAGACGGTAAGCAACTGACCCTGCAAATCACGCTGCCAGCGGATAACCAGCAGCAGTCTCAAAGCGTAGCAGCTGGCGTGTTCAATACGGTGAAGATCAAGCAGTAAGTCACCGCAGTGGGCCAGCATGCTGGCCCGTTTTAATGCGCTACGCCAATGCCTGTGCTAACAGGGTGATCGGATGTTCACAGCGCTTGCTGGTGGACATCTCGATCTGCCATTTGCAGGTTTCACAGTCAGTGATCACCATGTCCACCCCGCTCGCTTCAATCTGGCGAAATAGCGAGGCACCAATGCCTTGCGAGGTTTCATAGTTTTCCGACTTGAAGCCGTAAGTCCCGGCGATACCGCAGCACTGCGAGTCCAGCACCACCAGCTCCAGCCCTGGGATCTGCCGCAATAGCTCCAGCGTATAGGCCGTCCAGCCCATTTTCTCCATATGACACGGCGTGTGATAAGCCACCCGCAGCGGCGTCTGTTTGAGCGGCAAGGTGCGCCCTTGGCTGATCAGACGATAGAGATAACGCGTAGCCAGCTCAACCCGTTCGCGCACCGCCGAGGTGTCCACCTCCAACAAATGCGGGTACTCATCACGCAGGGTAAACGTGCAGCTCGACGAAGTAGCCACCACCGGTATACCTTTGGTCAGGACCGCATCATGCAGTGATTCCGCATTCACTTTGGCCTGCTTCTTCGCCTGCGCAATAAAGCCGTTGGCGATCAGCGGTACGCCACAGCATTTCTCACGCTTGAGCAGTTGCACGCCGATATCCATGGCGTTAAACACCTTGATCAGGTCTTTACCAAGCTGCGGATGGTTGTAATTAACAAAGCAACCGTGGAAAAACGCCACTTGCTCGGCATAGCGCTGCTGCTGTTCCGCCTGCTGGCGATACCAACGGCGGAAGGTGCCAAACGAGTATTTCGGCAGTTCACGCCGATGGTCGATCTTCAGCGCCTTATCCAACAGCTTGCGCACCGGCTTCAGGCCGGTAGTCGCGTTAACGATCGGCGCAAACGGCGTCGATAGGGTGCCCATGATGTCGGTATGACTGAGGATGGCGTCGCGCAGCGTCGGTTTGCTTTGGCTGAAATTGGCCCGGGCACGTTGGATAATATCGCCGATTTTAACGTCGGAAGGGCAAGCCACCTCACAGCGCTTGCAGTTGGTACAATACTTCAACGCTTCGTCGTAAAGCGCCGGATCTTTCAGCCGCAGGCGTTCCCCATCCGGCCCGGCCTGTTTTGGCCCTGGATAGAGCGGGTTAGCCTTGGCGACCGGGCAATAGGTGGTGCAGACGGTGCATTTGATGCAGCTCTCGAAGCTGTTGTCTGGTAACAGGCTCATGCTGAAACCTCCTGTGACAGGATCTGTTGGGCAACGTGCAGCGCACCGAGCAGCGAAACCCCGGCACCACAGCCCTGCTGCAACGGATCGTAACCGCCAACCACGGCACCGATAGCATACAGATTGGTCATCACCTCCCCCTGTTTTAACGCCCGCAGCGCGGCATCGGTCTGAACCCCAAATTGCAGGTACGGCTGCGGAGCAAACAGATTGGCATCGCTCCAGTCGGCGCGTTCGGCTTTGCTGTACACGTCGAGGCCAAATACTGGCTCACGAATGCCGTCAAAAGCGGCCACCAGGCCGTTGCTGAAGAAGCTGCCGCTGGCCAATATCACCTGCTGCGCCCGCAGCGGAATGTCGGTGTGATTGCGGGTATACAGACCGGTGACACGCTGCCCGTCGACGCTGGCACGCAACACGCTATCCCCCGGCATAAACACCCCACCCAGTTGCTGCAAGCGCTGGCGCAATGCCTGATGCAGCCGCATACCAAGCACGGAAGGTGGCAGCGTGGGTAACAGATAAACGGGCTTACCGACCAACCGGCGCAACGTCATCAAGGGTTCATCATCCTCTAACCCCAGGCAGGCTGGCAGCAAGATGGCCTCTGCCTCACCTGCCTGGCGTGTAATCTCTTCCGCCAGCAGGGCTAGATGTTCTGGCAGATCCAGTACGCGGGCAATATTCACCGCGCGGAACTCGCTAGGGTTATTACGTAAGCGATCCAACACTGGCAGATGCAAAAATGCCACTTCTGCCTTGAGGCCCTGCTCCTGAATCAATGAGCTGGCCGCCATCTGCGGTTGGAAATCCAGAAAGCCTTCAATCCCTAGTACGGCGATATTCCGCCACGGCAACTTCCCATCCAAGGGAGAGACAGGGATCGCCAGGGGGCTGAGCCAGGTGCCACGGCGGGTCCCGAGGGGGGTCACGCGTAGATGGTTTTGGCTGCTATCGCCCTGCATCTGCCACCCGCAACGCTGTAGCAATTGCTCGGCTTGCGTTGCCAGCGCGGCCACCTGTGTGGCCCCCATCAGGCTATATGGATGCTGTGGAGCCTGTTGCGCCAGTTCGTGCAAGGCAGACAGAGGCGACGCCACCGGCGTCCCATCGGGCAGATGGGCCAGCAGATCGAGCGAGCCGGAAGAAAAATAGAGCGCGCTTTGGCCAGAACTGACTACTGCGCAGCGTTTGCCATGCTCGGCTAAACGGATAGCACAGCTCAACCCGGCCAAACCACCACCAATCACCACCGCATCAAATTGCATCATCCGCCTCCTGCTTAGCGTCACCCTGCGCATCTAACCCGCATAACCCTTGATATACCCAACTGGTGAATTCGCTCTCCCGCAGGGCATCGCCCCAGGCGATAGGCCGCACGCCTTTCCAGCGTTCATTGAGGAAATGGGACAGTTGGGTGATGGATTGCTGCGGCGTCACCACGTTAAACCGCGTCAACAAACCTGCAGCACGGCAGGCACACAGCTCACCTTGGCAGGTCCCCATCCCAACGCGGGTGCGGCGGCGCAGATCGACCAGATTGTTGACGGTCAGAGAATCCACCGCGTAACGTACCTCACCGGCGGTCACCGCTTCACACTCACACACCAGGCTGTTGTCCAGCCGGTTGCCAGAAGGGACCAGGCTGGCACGATCGCCATGGCGGTACACTGCCGAACCCCGGATGCTGGCAGGCAGTGAAACCACGCTGCGCACCGTCTCTTCGGCGCTCTGGCGGGAGCCGGGCAACGCCACTTCCGCCGTGGTGCAAGGGCTGTCGATGCCCAGCTTGGTGCAGACCAAATCGGTGGCCCATTCGGCCATCAGCCGGTAAGTCATCAGCTTGCCGCCGGTAATGGTGATAAAACCCTCCAACCCATCGCGCGCCGCATGGTCGAGCAGCACGATGCCGCGGCTGACGTTGCGCCCAGAAGGGTCGTCGTCGCTGGCGACCAGTGGCCGCACGCCCGCATAGGCACGCAGAATGCGCGTTTGCGCCAGTTTCGGGGCCAGCAGCGTGCCTTCGCGGATTAATATATCCACTTCCTGTGGCGTCACCACCATGTTGTCAATCTGGTCGTACTCGATATGAGTGGAGGTGGTACCAATCAGCGAGATGGTATCACCAGGTACCAGAATGTCGGCATCCGCCGGTTTACGGCAGCGGTTAATCACCATGTTATTGATGCGATGGCCCAGGATCAGCAACGCCCCTTTGGCAGGGAACATGCGGATGCGCAGATCGGCATACTCGGCAATTTGCTGGCCCCAGATCCCGGCGGCATTGACCACCACCTGAGCATGAATATCGTACTGCTGTGCAACCTGATGATCGAAAACGCGCACGCCCGTCACGCGATCGCCAGTACGCAACAAACCGGTAACCTGATGATAGGTGAGGATTTGTGCGCCATGTTCACGCGCATCAAGCATGTTGGCCGCCGTTAAGCGGAAAGGATCGACGGTGCCATCCGGCACTCGCACCGCGCCGATCAGCGCCGGGTTAGCCGCAGGCTCCAGGCGTAATGCCAGCGCGGGGTCAATGGCTTCGGCCTCAATGCCAGCGCTGCGACAGGCAGTAATAAACTGCTGCTGAAAGGCAAATGAGTCCTGAGGCAAAGTAATGAACAGGCCGTCGGTACGTTCGATGCAGTGGTGTGCAATGCGCTTGAGGATGCGGTTTTCTTCAATACACTCGCGTGCCGATTCGCCGTCGGTGACCGAATAGCGCGCCCCGCTGTGCAACAACCCGTGGTTGCGGCCAGTCGCGCCAGTGGCGATGTCATGCCTTTCCAGTAAAACGCAACGCAGACCGCGCCGCGCGCAGTCACGGGCAATCCCCGCGCCGGTAGCGCCGCCGCCAATGATGATCACGTCCGTTTCGGTGATTGGTGAGTTGTTGCTCATCACGCCCCCTGAGCCTGTAGTTATGCGTTTATTTAGCCACAGTCAGTAGGGTTTTTGTTTGATAAGGAACAATAACGAACAGAAAACGAAAATAATATGGCCATAAAAAGCCATGAATGTGACAAACATCACGTATTTGTGCTATTTAGCCATTCCAAAATGTTAACCGATCACTCAAAATTCGCCACAGTTTCATAAAAGTGTAACAAATGAGCCATCCATCACGGTGTGACCGGGGGGTTTTCTCTAGCATTGCGCTCGTTATGGAACATTTAACAACACTTCAGGTATCCGCAAGCTCATCTTCAGGACAGCCGTTTCCTGTTGAGGCAATAAACAGATAAAGCCATCGGAGGCGCTCATGTTGAGTATTTTTAAGCCAGCTGCACACATTTCTCGTGTGCCAGTCGACAAGGTAGACCCGCTCTACCGTAAGCTGCGCTGGCAGATTTTTATGGGGATCTTTTTCGGTTACGCCGCCTACTATCTGGTGCGTAAAAACTTCACCCTGGCGATGCCGTATCTGATCGATCAGGGCTTCAGCCGTGGTGACCTGGGCTTTGCGCTGTCAGGGATTTCCATCGCCTACGGTTTCTCCAAGTTCATCATGGGGTCGGTTTCTGACCGTTCCAACCCGCGTGTATTCCTACCCGCCGGCCTGATCCTGGCTGCTGCCGTCATGCTGTTTATGGGCTTTGTGCCTTGGGCTACCTCCAGCATTGCCGTGATGTTCGTGCTGCTGTTCCTGTGTGGTTGGTTCCAGGGTATGGGTTGGCCGCCTTGTGGCCGTACCATGGTGCACTGGTGGTCACAGAAAGAGCGTGGCGGTATTGTTTCGGTATGGAACTGTGCGCACAACGTCGGTGGTGGCCTGCCCCCACTGCTGTTCCTGCTGGGTATGGCCTGGTTTAACGACTGGCATGCGGCGCTGTATATGCCTGCCTTCGGTGCGATCCTGGTGGCCCTGATCGCTTTCGCCTTGATGCGTGACACCCCGCAATCTGTTGGTTTGCCACCGATTGAAGAATACAAAAACGACTATCCGGATGATTACAGCGAAGAAGCAGAAGAAGAGCTGACTGCCAAGCAGATCTTCATGCAGTACGTGCTGCCAAACAAACTGCTGTGGTACATCGCGATCGCCAACGTGTTCGTGTATCTGCTGCGCTACGGCATCCTGGACTGGTCACCAACCTACCTGAAAGAAGTGAAACACTTCGCGCTGGATAAGTCCTCCTGGGCCTACTTCCTGTACGAATACGCCGGTATCCCAGGCACCCTGCTGTGCGGCTGGATGTCGGACAAGGTGTTTAAAGGCAACCGTGGCGCCACCGGGGTGTTCTTCATGGTTCTGGTGACCATCGCCACCATCGTTTACTGGTTGAACCCGGTGGGTAACCCAGGCATCGATATGGCCTGTATGATCACCATCGGCTTCCTGATCTATGGCCCAGTCATGCTGATCGGCCTACACGCGCTGGAACTGGCACCGAAGAAAGCGGCAGGTACCGCCGCAGGCTTTACCGGCCTGTTCGGTTACCTGGGCGGTTCGGTCGCAGCCAGCGCCATCGTCGGCTATACCGTTGACTACTTCGGTTGGGACGGCGGCTTTATGGTGATGATCGGCGGCAGCATCGGTGCGGTGATCCTGCTGGTGCTGACCATGATCAGCGAGAAGAAACACCACGCAGAAATCGCGGCCAAACGCGGTTAAAAGCTAAGCGGGCGCAGCATGCAGCGCCCCTACCTACCCTTTATCGTCAATCTAAGGCCGCGCTGCGGCCTTTTTCTTACCTCTACAACATGGAGCAACACAGAATGCGGACTCAAACCAAAGCCCTGCTGACAGGGATCATTCTTGCCACTTCAATGCTCAGTGCCGCCCAAGCTGCAGATAAAGTGGTTATCGCTCACCGCGGTGCCAGTGGCTATCTGCCGGAGCATACGTTACCGGCCAAGGCGATGGCCTACGCGCAGGGTGCCGACTTCCTTGAGCAAGATCTGGTGATGACCAAAGACAACGAGCTGGTGGTGTTGCACGACCACTATCTGGATCGCGTCACCGACGTTGCCGAGCGCTTCCCCGACCGGGCGCGTAAAGATGGCCGCTACTACGCCATCGACTTTACGCTGCCTGAGATCAAATCGCTGAAGTTCACCGAAGGCTTTGATATCAAAGACGGTAAGCAGGTGCAAAGCTACCCAGGCCGCTTCCCGATGGGCAAATCCGACTTCCGCGTCCACACCTTCCAGGAAGAGATCGAGTTCGTACAGGGTCTCAACCATTCAACCGGCAAGAACATCGGCCTTTACCCGGAAATCAAGGCCCCCTGGTTCCATCAGCAGGAAGGAAAAGACATCTCCACCAGGGTGCTGGAAGTCCTTAAGCAATACGGCTACACCAGCAAGAGCGATAACGTCTATCTGCAGTGTTTTGATGCCAACGAGCTGAAACGCATCAAGGATCAGCTGGAACCCAAGATGGGGATGGATCTGAAGCTGGTGCAGCTGATTGCCTACACCGACTGGAACGAAACCTACGAGCAGAAGGCCGACGGCAAGTGGGTCAACTATGACTACGACTGGATGTTCAAACCGGGCGCGATGAAAAAGATCGCCCAGTATGCCGACGGCATCGGGCCTGACTATCATATGCTGATCGTCGAAGAAAAATCCAAACCGAACCAGATCGTGTTGACCGATATGGTCAAGGACGCTCATGCCAGCAATATGGCGGTGCACCCTTACACCATTCGTGCCGATAAGCTGCCGAAATACGTCACCGACGTGAACCAACTGTTCGACGCGATTTACAATCAGGCGGGCGTTGACGGCGTGTTTACCGACTTCCCGGACAAGGGCGTACAGTTCCTGCAAAAGCAGGGGCAACATAAGTAACGACGACTCCCCACCGGGTTACCCCGGTGGGGATCAGAACCAAGCCTGCCGTAACAGCAAAGCAACCACATAAATGCCGATACCAGAGGCTGAACCGGGATTGAAAAGCTCGATTGAGCCACGTCATTGCCAGCTTGGAGGTTGACCAATACGCTCAGTAAGCAAACTTATAAAAACGCTCAATTTGGCCGAGATTCTGGCTACTGGGCGCAACAGATAGATCCCTTGTTCCTCGCCGCGTGGATCTGCCAGCAGAGGCAACAAACTTCCTGCCTGAATATCCGGTCCTACCACCCAGTTAGGCAAGAAAGCGATGCCTAATCCGAGTAATGCCGCTTGCCGCTGTGCCGAGAAATCATCACAGCGCAGCACCATCTTGCACTGATTCATCAGAGGTTCACTGAGGATTTGCGCCCAGCAAGCGGGTTGCTGTTTGTGATAGCGAGCGATCAACTGATGATCACGTAACTCCTGTAGGTTGGCCGGTATCCCATTGTGAACGATATAGTCCGGGCTGGCACACATGAACCAGCGCTGGGTGGCGATGCGGGTTGCGTACAGTGAACTGTCTTTCTGCTCGCCGATACGGATGGCGGCGTCCAGCAATTCTTGTTTCGGATCGGTCTGGCGCTCGGTGAGATCCAACTCAACTGCCAACCTTGGATAACGCTGGATTAGCACCGGCAACAGCGGCAACAGATAGGTTTTACCGAAGGTGGGCAAGCAACTGATACGCAGCACGCCTTGCGGAGTCTCGTTTTGTGCTGCCAGTTCGGCGCGGATGTCGATGATTTGCGTCAGCAACAGTGTGGCACGCTTTTTCAGCATTTCACCAGCATCGGTCAGCACCAGGCCGCGAGTTGAGCGCACAAACAGCATGACCCCAAGCTCACCTTCCAGCGTATCGATATGCCGCACCAATGAAGAAGGCACCATACCCAGTTTGCGTGCGGCGGCAGAGAAACTACCCAATTGGGCAACATCGAGAAAGATCGGCAAATGTTCGGCATAGCGTGCGTCATTCATCTTTGCATTATATGCAAAAGCATTACTTATGAATACTCGGTTCTCTACCGGCTGAGTTAGCGCTACTCTACTTCCAGAGTGAGTCAGCGATATCGTGCTAATAATATTCAATTATCAATATAAAAAACCTTAATTTATCTTTATAAAACTTAAAATTTGAAATTAGATAGTTAATTCATCTGCTTCATGCATTTTAAAATCAATACCACATTAATCGTAAACGTGGTGTGGCGCGGTTAAAATCATTAGCAGGTCTTTGTTTTACCTAGACTCTGGTTGAGTCCGGCGCGTTGCCTGTTTGTATCACTGTTTTTTGCCGTTGCCAGCTGAAGGGGTCTCAGTGAGCACTTTAGCAGCGGCAGGTTTGCTCATGTTCTTGAGCATTTATACGCATCGCACCTTAGGTGCCGTGCGGGTGGAGGAGGTGGTAATGAATGAAAATCATGGCTGTTCATGTGCGCAGCAGCTGGCGAAAGGTTTTGCCAGGCAAGCGCTGGATTGTGGTCAGGGGGAAATTTATCAGACCTCATTGATGAGCGCCTTGCTTGATGGTGTTTACGAAGGGGATGTCACTATCGCCGAGTTGCTCAAGCACGGTAACTTCGGCTTGGGAACCTTCAACCATCTTGATGGCGAACTGATCGCTTTTGATCGGGAAGTTCATCAGTTGCGTGCAGATGGCAGCGCCCGTGCGGCCAGTTTGCAACAAAGAACGCCGTTCGCGGTGGTCACTTTTTTTCAGCCGAGTGTGACGCTAAAGATTGAAAAACCGATCTGCAAAGCCGACCTGCACCGGTGCATCGACCAGAAGGTAGCTTCACCTAATCTATTCTGTGCGTTACGGGTTGATGGTCTGTTCAGCCATGTGGAAACCCGGACCGTACCGCGGCAAGAGCGGCCCTACAAACCGATGCTGGAAGCGATCGAATCGCAGCCGACCTTTGCATTTCAGCAACGCAGCGGCACATTGGTGGGATTCCGCTCACCTGATTATATGCAGGGCATCAGTGTTGCGGGTTACCACGAACACTTTATCACTGACGATCGCATCGGTGGGGGTCATGTCCTGGATTATCAGCTCGATCATGGCCGTCTGCAGTTTGGCGTGATCGCTCGTCTCAATCTTCAATTGCCGCACGATGCGGATTTCCTGTGCGCCGACCTCTGTCCAGAGGATTTGGATTGCGCCATTCGTTCTGCCGAGGGTTAATCGGCGTCGTTTTTTCAGGAGGTGGATTATGGTTGGTTCAGACAATCACTGGCGGTGTGGTGCAGATTTGGTGGTTAAAAATCTGCACGCGCAGGGCGTGAAACAGGTATTTGGTATTCCCGGGGCTAAAATAGATCGCGTGTTCGATGCGTTGGAAGATGAACCTGAGATAAAAACCGTGGTGGTACGTCACGAAGCCAACGCGGCATTTATGGCGGCAGCAGTTGGCCGCTTGACCGGCAAGGCAGGAGTCGCACTGGTGACCTCCGGGCCTGGCAGCTCTAACCTGATCACCGGGCTGGCCACCGCGACCTCCGAAGGGGATGCGGTGGTGGCCTTGGGCGGGGCGGTGAAACGTGCTGACAACCTTAAGCAAACACACCAGAGCATGGATACCGTCAGCATGTTCCGGCCAGTAACCAAATATTGTGCCGAGGTACATACCGGTTCCGCCATTTCAGAAGTGATGGCCAATGCGTTCCGCAGTGCTGAATTTGGCCGTCCTGGGGCTGCGTTTATCAGCTTGCCGATGGATATCATCAATGAACCGGTTACGGCACCGGTGCTGACCGGAGGCCGCTCACCCCGTCTGGGGGCCGCTTCAACTGAGGACATTCACGAAGCGCTTAAACTGATCCAGCAGGCGAAATGTCCGGTACTGTTGCTGGGGCTGCAAGCCAGCCGCCCGGAAAATAGTGCCGCAATACGCCATTTGTTACAGCGTACGCATATGCCGGTGGTAGGAACCTATCAGGCCGCCGGAGTGATTGATGCAAATGATTTTTCCCGCTTTGCTGGCCGCGTCGGGTTATTTAACAATCAGCCTGCCGACCAACTGTTGCAAAAAGCCGATCTGGTGGTCAGTGTGGGCTATAGCCCGATCGAATACGATCCCTGCATGTGGAACAGCCAAAGGCGGTTGATGCTGGTACATATCGATGTACAACCGGCCGAAATTGATACCTGTTACCGCCCAGATGTGGAGCTGGTCGGTAATATCAACGCCACTATCAATTTGCTGACCGAAGGTTTCAGCAATGTGATCGGTATGCCTGCCGAGGTGGAACTGATCTTATCCGATCTCGGCCTGCAGCGCGCGGAGCTGGCAGAGCGTGCTGCACGCCGTGGCGGTATGCCGATTCACCCGTTGCGCATCGTCAAGGAACTGCAGGATATCGTCAGCGATGACGTGACGCTATGTGTGGATATGGGGAGCTTCCATATCTGGATCGCTCGCTATTTGTATAGCTTCCGCGCCCGCCAACTCCTGATCTCCAATGGCCAGCAGACCATGGGGGTTGCCCTGCCGTGGGCCATTGGTGCGGCGCTGGTCCGGCCGGGAGACAAAGTGTTATCCATCTCCGGCGATGGAGGATTTATGCAGTCGAGCATGGAGTTGGAAACCGCGGTGCGGCTGAAAGCCAATATTGTGCATGTGATTTGGGTAGATAATGCCTACAACATGGTGGAAATGCAGGAGGTGAGTAAATATCAACGCAAGTCTGGTGTAGAGTTTGGCCCGATTGATTTCAAAGCCTATGCAGAGGCATGCGGTGCAGTCGGGTTTGCGGTGCAATCAGTGGAGGAGTTGCGGCCTATGTTGCGTAAGGCTATGGAAATTCAGGGGCCGGTGGTGGTGGCAATCCCGGTAGATTATGCTGACAATTACAAACTGATGGCTCAAATGAACTTCAGCCAGATGATTTGATTCGGGCTAGGGAAAACGTTCCCTTCAGCTACTCCCCTTAGAGACTGAAAACGTCGTTCACCAGACGCACTTTCCCTTGGGGACCAAGGTTCAGCCTGGCCTTTACGTAACACACGCATGACCGCTATAAGCCGTCTTCATGGACTTGAAGCCTAACATCGGGTTGATTATCCGTTTCAGCTTACCGTGGTCACATTCAATCATGTTATTGTTGATGGAATGTGAGCCAGGTCGCTCGGTGGCGCAGCCGGTAAAGACTGCGCCCCAATCAGTTAAATCGAGTACATTTTACGCAGGTAATGAGGCACGGCGTCGTCAACGTTGGAGCCAATCACTTCCAGCTCCGGCAACTTGTCTTTCAGACGTTGCTGGGCATCCTGCATGATGCAGCCTTTCCCCGCCATCGACAGCATTTCCAAATCGTTCATGCCGTCGCCAAAGGCGATGCACTCTTTAAGCGAATAGCCGATGATCTTGGCGACTTCTTCCAACGCATGGCCTTTCGAGACGCCACCGGCCATCACCTCCAGGCAGGTTGGGAACGAGAAGCTGACGTTGACGCGATCGCCCCAGCGCGCGTTGATGGCATCTTCCAACGGCAGCAGTTTTTCATGATCGTCGCAGGTGAAATACACTTTGCACACGCCATCGGTTTCCAGCAAGCCCGGCTCAAACAGCTCATATTTAAAGATCGATTCCTGGAAAAATTCTTCCTGCTCCGGGCTTTCACGGTTCATGAACCAGTCGTCGTTGCGGTAGACGTTGGTCAGGATATCCTGGTTGTCGTGCATCATGTTGTACAGATCGCGGGCGATATCCTGATCCAGGTTGTGGCTGAAGATCAGCTCACCGGCGGTGTTATGTACCCGCGCACCGTTGGAGGTGATCATAAAAGCACTGATGCCGAGATTATCGCGGATCTGGGAAACGTCGATATGGTGGCGGCCGGTAGCGAAAACAAAGTGCACGCCCTGCTGCGTCAGCAGCTGCAGCGTTTCTTTGGCGTACGGTGTCAGGGTGTGCTCAGGGGACAGCAGAGTGCCATCTAAATCGGAAGCAACGACGTGATACATAGCGATATGTTCTAACCTCTAGTGGAATTTTCGGCGGCAGCAGTACCGCCTAAGTGCTGAGCAAAGAATCGCAGGATTGCGTTCAGTGCCTCGGCGCGCATCGCGTCCCGTTCGAACAGGATCTCATGGCGAGCGCCTTTGATAATCCACGGTTTTCCCCCTTCACAAGGGTGCCCCGCGTCTGACAGTGCCTGACAAAAAGCGCGCTGGGAACGGTTGTCGACCACCCGATCCTCACCGGCCTGCAATAATAAAATCGGCGTAGTGATGTTAGCAGCCTGGGCAATGATCTGCTGCCCGGCCTGAATACTTTCCTTGACCCAATGATAGGTTGGCCCACCTACCCGCAGTTCGGGATGATCGGCGTAATAACGCAGGTTGCGGCGATAACGCTCGCGGCTGTGGGTCAGCGTATTGACCACATAGGGCAATGGCCGCCACTGCCCGGTCCCAACCGCATAATAGTCACGCAACCCTGGGCGCTTTTCCGTCCAGTTCAAAATACCGTTGGCCATCCAGCCCGGCATTGGCAGATAAATGCCCAACATTGGCGCGCAGAGTGCGGCGGCGGCAAACGCCTGTGGCTCACGCGCCAGGAACTGCGCCAGTATCGCGCCCCCCATAGAGTGTGCCAGCGCGACGTGCTGCCGGTAACCCAAGGGTTTGACCTGCTGATGGTAAAACTGGGCAAAATCGTCCACGTAGTCGGCAAAGTTTACCACATGCCCCCGGTGCGTATCTGCCAGCATCCGCCCGGACAACCCTTGACCACGATGATCGATGATCATCACGTCATAACCGCTGTGAAACAGATCGTACGCCACTTCCGGGTACTTGATATAGCTTTCGATGCGCCCCGGGCTGATCACCACTACCCGCTGGTGCAGCGGGGAAGCAAAACGCACAAAGCGGATCGGTACGCCCCCGACGCCGGTGAACTCCCCTTCCTCGCGTCGCCGCCAAAAATCCAGCAGTGGCCCGGTCGCGAAGGCAGAGAACTGCTTTTCACGGTTTAACCATTGCGCGGGATCAAGGGTGAATGACGACATGGCCTACCTTTTAACGGGATGTTCAGAGAGGTAAATGTGATCTCTGGCACGGGAAATCATACTAGCGTATTGTGGCACAAATTGGTGTATTCAGGGAGCATTGCGATGACCTTAGACTGGTGGTTAACCTATCTGCTGACAACCCTTATCCTCAGTCTTTCCCCCGGTTCCGGTGCCATCAACACCATGAGTACCGGCATCAGCCACGGCTATCGCGGAGCGGCAGCGTCGATTGCGGGTCTGCAGGTAGGCCTGAGTATCCATATCGTGCTGGTGGGGATTGGCCTCGGCGCGGTGGTCTCCCAATCGCTGCTGGCCTTTGAACTACTGAAATGGTTTGGTGCGGCCTATCTGGTATGGCTGGGTATCCAGCAGTGGCGCGCCGCAGGCGCGTTGGATCTGCACACTCTGGCAGGCACCATGCCACGGCGCCGTCTGTTTCGCCGCGCGGTACTGGTGAATCTGACCAACCCCAAGAGCATCGTGTTTCTGGCAGCTCTGTTCCCGCAGTTCATCATGCCCAACCAGCCCCAGGCCGAGCAGTATGTCATTCTCGGCGTCACCACGGTGGTGATCGATATCCTGGTGATGATTGGTTACGCCACGCTGGCCACGCGCATTGCCGGTTGGTTAAAGACCCCGCGCCAAATGCAGCTGCTGAACCGGATTTTTGGCTCGCTGTTTATTCTGGTGGCGGGATTACTGGCAACGGCAAGAAAGGCATGATCGATTGGGCCGAAGCGTTCGGCCCGACGATCATTAACGGGTAAAAATCAGATGCAGGCCAAAACCGGTGAACAACACCCCGGCCAAACCGTCGATCCATTTCGCCATCCGCTGATAACCCCGGCGCATGGCGGGTAACGCGAAGATGATCGCCACCAGGGTGAACCAGATAAAGGTTTCACCGGTGATCAGAGCGAATAATCCCCAACGCGCTCCGGCCCCTACATCCTCACCGACAAACAGCGAGAATACGCTACCAAAGTAAATGACAGCCTTCGGGTTGGAAAGGTTGGTGAGCAAGCCACGGATAAAGCTGCGGCCCGGCTTGGGTAACGCCACCTTCACCTCTTCTGCCGGAGCAGTTTGCGCATTCTGGCTACGGGCGGAACGCAGCAGTTGCCAGCCCATCCAGCACAGATACAGGCCACCGCCCACCATGATGATCTGGTGCAGCCAGGCCATCTTTTGCAGGATCAGGTTCAGCCCCAGCAGCGCCACACCGGCCCAGACCATGACGCCGAGGGAGATCCCCACCACGCCCATCATCGCCTCGCGACGGGAACGACTGGCTGCGGTTTGCGAAACAAAAAAGAAGTCCGGCCCTGGGCTCATCAGTGCAATCAAATGCACCATCGCCACCGTTAAAAACAACATCAGCATGAGTGATTATCCTTATTCGTCGTCACCGTCGAGGTGAGCGCGGATCATCGCCATAAATGGCGCACCAAAACGTTCCAGCTTACGCTGCCCCACGCCGTTGACGCTCAACAGCTCGCTGGCCCTGATCGGCATCTGTTCGGCCATCTCAAGCAGCGTTGCGTCGTTGAACACCACGTACGGGGGGATGTTCTCTTCGTCGGCAATCGATTTACGCAGCTTGCGCAGTTTGGCAAACAGCTTGCGATCGTAATTGCCGCCGTAGGATTTCTGGTTGGCGCTGCTGCGTACCTTGAAGCTTTGAATACGCGGCACCGCCAGTTGTAGCACTACTTCACCACGCAGCACCGGGCGCGCGGCCTCGGTCAGTTGCAGCGCCGAATGCATCGCAATGTTCTGGGTGATAAAGCCCAGATGGATCAGTTGGCGCAGCACGCTGGTCCAGTGTTCGGTGGTCTGATCGCGGCCAATGCCGTACACCGGCAGCTTTTCGTGACCAAACTCCCGGATACGCTGGTTATTGGAGCCGCGTAGCACCTCCACCACATAGCCAATGCCGAAACGTTGCCCAACGCGACCAATCGCCGACAACGCCTTGCGGGCATCCTCCAGGCCGTCATAACGCTTGGGCGGGTCAAGGCAGATATCGCAGTTGCCACAGGCCTGCTGTTTGCCTTCACCGAAGTAGTTCAGCAGCACCAGACGGCGGCAGGTTTGTGCTTCGGCAAATGCCCCCATGGCATTGAGCTTATGACGTTCGATATCCAACTGCTGCCCCGCCGGTTTTTCTTCCAGGCAACGGCGTAACCAGGCCATATCCGCCGGGTCATACAGCAAGATCGCTTCCGCTGGCAGGCCATCACGCCCTGCACGACCAGTCTCCTGATAATAGGACTCGATGTTGCGCGGAATATCGAAGTGCACCACAAAACGCACGTTGGGTTTGTTGATGCCCATGCCGAAGGCCACGGTGGCGACCACCACCTGCAAGTCATCACGCTGGAAGGCTTCCTGCACTTGGGAGCGGCGTTCGTTGTCCAGCCCGGCGTGATAAGCCCCAACGCTCAACCCACGGCTTTGCAAACGTGCGGTGGTGTCTTCCACCTTGGCGCGGCTGTTGCAGTAAATAATGCCGCTTTTACCGCGCTGGTCCTGCACGAAGCGCCAAAGTTGATCGAGCGGTTTGAACTTCTCCACCAGCGTGTAGCGGATATTTGGGCGATCGAAGCTGCTGATCTGGATCAGCGGATCGTCTAGCGCCAACAGGCGAACGATATCCCCCCGCGTGGCTTCATCAGCGGTGGCCGTCAATGCCACTACCGGCATGGTCGGGAAGCGTTGCTTCAGTTGGCCCAGCGCACGGTATTCCGGGCGGAAGTCATGGCCCCACTGGGAAATACAGTGTGCCTCATCCACCGCCAGCATCACCGGCGGACAGTGATCCAACAGTTCGAGGAAGCTGTCCATCATCAGCCGTTCGGGGGCGATATACAGCATCTTGATCTGGCCGCTGCGACAGCCCGCCATCACCTCCAACTGCTGCTCCCGCGTTTGCGTCGAGTTATAGCAGGCGGCGGAAACGCCATAGGCCAAGAGCTGATCGACCTGATCTTTCATCAACGAAATCAGTGGGGATACCACCAGCGTCAGCCCATCCATCACCAGCGCCGGGATTTGATAGCACAGCGATTTACCTCCGCCGGTCGGCATCACCACCAGACAATCCTGGCCGCCGATAATTGCGTTGATAATCGTTTGTTGGCCCGGACGGAACTGCTGGTAGCCGAAGGTATCGCGTAATACCTGCTCTGCCAGCAACTCTCTGTTTATCACTGCTGCGGTTGACACACACTTCCCCATTTTTCTTTACGGCGGTGCCAATCTGGGCACCGCTATCTGGACGGCAAATTACATAATATCGTTAAGCATGACACCAACACCCAGCCGTGTCTGCTTGAAGTTGTAATCAATCATCGATTCACCGTAGCCGCTGAACACCTGGGTATAAAAACGCACATGGCTGGTAATTGGGTAACTCCAGCCCAACTGCGCGCCGCCATACCCGCTATTCCAGTTGTATTGGCCTTCGGCACTGAACACGCTTTCCCCCAAGGCATAGCCCACCGTCAGGCGGTAATAGCCCATGTACTTGGTGATATCCGGGTTATCGTCGTTGCTATCGCTTTCCGAGAAGCGGAACCAGGGTTTGACCTCGACCTGCCAGTCACCGTTCTGCGCCATCAGACGCGCATAGCCACGGTTCCAGCTACGCGAGGTAGGATCTTCACGGCCGTTGGATTCATGGTTCAAACCCACTTCGATATCACGCAGCGTCCAGCCGGCAAACTTATACGCCGTGGCCCAGCCGACAAAAATTTGCGGTTCGTAGTTGGTTTCACGGAACGGTGAGGATTCGTCGTGGTTAGAAAACTGCCACCAGGAACGTTGGGTGTAAGATGCCCCCAAAACCGAGTTTTCCCCGGCAATGCCACGCCAGATCGGGAATGCCAGACTAAGCTGGAACTTCACCTCATCTTTGCGCGCGTTCTCCGCCCAGTTGTAGGACTTGATCGCTTCTTTGTTCAGATCGCTGGTATCGGTGTAAAGCAGGTAGTTGGTTTCATAGGGATAGAGTGTGAACGGGTTATCGTAGTTTTGCAGCATGTTGCCGATGATGCTGCCACGAACTGCCGGTTTATTCAGATTCTTTTGCTCAGTGGCCTCATTGGCCTGCACCACTACTGGCGTAAACAGCATCGCCATCACAATCCCAGACAGAACGCGCATAATTTAGTTCACTCTCGAAAGATAAGGAAAAACCCAGAAATAAAAGCAGGTCATTTTACACACATTGCAGGATTTACCGCACTAGTGAATACATTTATCTGGTGGCTCTGGAAAGCAACAAAAGATAAGCATAAAATCCACAAGTCATTAACCTGGACTGACCAGTACATCGGCTGGCAAAACTCAAATGAAGAAAGGAACTATGTCACACACAACTTTGACCCTCGAGGCCGCCCGCCAGAAGATAGGCGAAATCTTCGTCTATCACATGCCGTTTAACCGTGAATTGGGACTGGAGCTACGCCGCTTTGAGGACGACTTCGTTGAATTGAGCTTTACCAACCAGCCTAAGCTGGTGGGCAATGCCGCCCAGAAAATCCTGCATGGCGGCGTGATCGCTTCCGTACTGGATGTTGCCGCCGGGCTAGCGTGCGTAGGCAGCGTGCTGATGCGTCAGGATCCGCTGATCGAAGAAGAGCTGGCGTCACGTTTATCGCGCATGGGAACAATCGATCTGCGCGTCGACTATCTTCGCCCTGGCCGTGGTGAGCATTTTGTCGCGTCCGCCAGCGTACTGCGCAGTGGCAATAAAGTGGCAGTAGCCCGCGTCGAGCTGCACAACCACGATGGCTTACACATCGCCAGCGCCACCGCCACCTACCTGGTAGGCTAGGGGTACCAACCGGTTGTGCCACACAATTGTAAGACACAGCCGGTTATCTTCAGTAAAATCACCGCATCTCCTTTTCCCACCCGGTAATCGTCATGGACGCTCAACAGACCCGGCAGGGCATTTTCTTTGCTCTGGCCGCCTATTTTATTTGGGGTATCGCCCCCGCCTATTTCAAGCTGATCCAACAAGTCCCTGCCGATGAGATCCTCACCCACCGGGTGATCTGGTCCTTCTTCTTTATGCTGGGGCTGGTGTCATTGGGCCGCAACTGGCCGCAGGTGCGGGCCGCCTGTAAAAACCGCAAGCGGCTACTGCTGTTGGCCGTCACCGCGCTGTTGGTGGGAGGGAACTGGCTGCTGTTTATCTGGGCGGTGAATAACCACCATATGCTGGAGGCCAGTCTGGGCTATTTCATCAATCCACTGGTGAACGTGCTGCTGGGGATGCTGTTCCTGGGTGAGCGTTTCCGCCGTATGCAGTGGGTGGCCGTAGCCTTGGCCTTTACCGGAGTCTTGGTGCAGCTGTGGCAGTTTGGTTCGCTGCCGATCATCGGGCTTGGCCTGGCCTTCAGCTTTGCCTTCTACGGCCTGCTGCGCAAGAAGATTGCCATTGATGCACAAACCGGCATGCTGATCGAAACCCTGTGGCTGCTGCCGGTGGCCGCCATCTACCTGTTCCTGATTGCCAACAGCCCGACCAGCCATCTGAACGCCAACCCCTGGTCGCTGAATTTACTGCTGGTTGCCGCCGGGGTGGTTACCACCGTTCCACTACTGTTCTTTACCGCAGCGGCCACTCGCCTGCGCCTGTCAACGCTCGGGTTCTTCCAATATCTGGGGCCAACGCTGATGTTCCTGCTGGCGGTCACCTTCTACGGTGAGACCATCGGTCAGGATAAACTGGTGACCTTTGGCTTCATCTGGGCGGCGTTGGTGTTGTTCCTGTTGGATGCCTTATACCAGCAACGAAAGCTACGTTGATTGCACTGGCTGGGCGTGGTTAGAGATGAATCTGGCCATCGCCGGGCCGGTCAGCAAAATAGTAAACAGCCGCAGCGTCTGCATCGCCATCACAAAGGTCATATCAACCCGGCTGCCTGCGGCGATGATCGCCACGGTATCCAATCCACCTGGGCTGGTGGCCAGATAGGCCGTCAGCAGATCGACCGGCAGGAACTGGGTCAACATCCACCCCAGCCCACCGCAAAACAGCATCAGCGCGACAATCGATACCACCATCTGCGGCAAGGTGCGCAACGCCAGCAGGAAGATGGCCCGGGTAAAACGCAGCCCGACGCTCCAGCCAATCAACGTGTAGGCCAGCGCCAGCAGCCATTCGGGCACCTGTAACGCCATGGTGCCGGTAGAATGTAATGCTGCCCCCGCGATCATTGGCAACATCAGCGCACCGGAAGGAATGCGCAGGCGCGGTCCTAACCAGGAGCCGATAACGGCCACGGCCAAAGTACCGGCAAAGCGCCAGTCGAGGGCGGGGAACCACTCCAGAGCGGCGCTCCCATGCCCAGCTTCATCTCCTAGGCCGATACGCGCCACGACCGCTGCTGCCGTCGCGACAAACAGCACGCGCAGATACTGCATAAACGCCACCAGCCGCACATCTGCGCCGAAATCTCCCGCCATCGCTACCATCGCCGATGCGCCGCCAGGGGAAGATCCCCAGGCACCGGTAGGGCCGGGCAGACCACTGAAACGCACCAGGCACCAGCCGGAAACACCGCTCGCCAACAGCGTCGCTATCAGCACCAGCAACACCAGCGGCCAGTCATCCAACAAGGGGGTAAGAATATTGGGCGAAAGGCTTTGGGCAATCATGCAGCCCAAGATCGCTTGTGCCGCAATAAAGAAGGGACCAGGGATGCGCACCGAAGCGCCGAGCAGCCCCATCGCGACGCCGACAATCATCGGCCCCAGCAGCAAGGCAGCAGGAACGTGAAAGGCCTGTAGACCAAATCCCAACACCAGCGAAGCCAGCAGCAGGATCAGCCATTGAATGACGCGCGGGAACTTCTCCATTAAGACGCATGCCTTACGAGCCGATAAGCAATGGGGATATTCTACCCCGGTTTAACGGGCGAAAGAGGGGATCATTGAAGATAAAATGGGGCGGTGGTGTAGACCACCACCCGAAGCGAACGAAAGCCGGATTTAAAGCCAGTTCTTGCGTTTGAAATAGAGATAAGGTGCCAATCCCGCCACGATCATCAGCGCAATCGCCCCAGGGTAGCCAAACGACCAACGTAGCTCGGGCATAAACTCAAAGTTCATCCCATAGCTTGAGGCCACCAGCGTCGGTGGCAGGAACACCACCGATACCACCGAGAAGATCTTGATGATGCGGTTCTGTTCAATGTTGATAAAGCCCATCGCCGCCTGCATCAGGAAGTTGACCTTCTGGAACAGCGATTCGTTATGCGGCAGCAGGGATTCGATATCACGCAGCACTTCCCGCGCCTGTTCCAGTTGGCTGGTTGGCAAACGCGCCTTGCGCACCAGGAAATTCAGTGCGCGTTGGGTATCCATCAGACACAGGCGCACCTTCCAGCCGATATCTTCCAGCTCGGCCAGCGTGGACAGCGCTTCATCATATTCGTCGCCCTGGTGCCCTTCCATAATCACCCGGCTGAGCTTTTCCAGATCGCTGTAGACGTTTTCGATCTCGTCGGCCAGCTGTTCAATTTTAGTTTCAAACAGATCCAGCAGCAGTTCGTAGGCGTTGCCATCCACCATTCGTAAATTGCGCGCGCGCATCCGGTAAAGCCGGAAAGCAGGCAGTTCGCGTTCACGCAGGGTATACAGACGGCCATCGCGGATAGTGAATGCCACGGTAGAGTTGCCCGCGTGATCTTCGGCGTCTTCGTAGTAGAAAAAGGAGTGGATATGCAGGCCGTCATCGTCTTCGAAGAAACGGGCCGAGGCTTCGATATCATCCAGTTCGGGGCGTGTCGCCAGGCTTTGGCCCAACTCACTTTGCACGCGCTCGCGTTCGCCCTCCTCCGGCTCGACCAGGTCAACCCACAGCGACGAGGTCAGATCCTCTGAGTCATCCAACTCCAGACGGGATAAGCGGCTGTTATCTAATTTAAAAGCGCTTAGCATGTGCCAAAGCTCCCTAATGGTAACGGGGGTAGACAACGCATTGAAGCACAGAAAGCGAGGAAAGTATGCAATACCGGCTCGTTCCAGACCATGAAGAGATCTGACTCGGAGCGACGCTGGGGAGGGTCGCCGACAACCACGAAGGGTATCAGCGCAATGGGATAGCCTTAGAAGTTGTACCTGGTGTCCAGGTCTGTGAGCCAGTATCTACTGGGTGTGTCCAAGGCGTGTGTCCTCATTGAGATTCGTGCGCGCATGTTACGCCGAGAAGAAAAAGCCTGTCAACCGGTTAGGGCGGATAATCGCGCAACAATTCATCACGCTCGCGGCCGGTTTGTAACACACCTGCAACCTTGCTCATGCCTGATGGAAAACCTGGTCGCGATCTCTGACCGCGGCCAGGAATCTTGCTAAGATTAGCACACAGAAATATTGCGGATTGACGACATGAAACAGATTACCGCCCACGATTTGACGACCATGAGCGAACAGGCTGCCACACTGCCACGCCTGCGTGCCCACCGTACCTTGCATGAAGAGTTGAGCGATCCGGTGCAACGCCTGGCGATCGCCATGGAGCCTGGCACCTATATTCGCCCACACCGCCACCCGCAGACCTGGGAGTTACTCACCCCACTACGTGGCCGTTTCGTAGTGTTGCAGTTCAATGACGAAGGCGTGGTCACCCAACGCACCCTGCTGGGTGAAGAAACCAAGGTGCTGGAGATGCCGGCGTTTACCTGGCATGCTGTGCTATCTGTCGATCCAGGTGGCGTGGTGTTTGAAGTGAAGCAGGGCCCTTATCAGGCGCTCGGTGAAGACGACTGTATGAGTTGGGCTCCACCGGAAGGTGGCGAGGGGATCGAAGCGGTGATGCGCTGGTATGCCACTGCAAAGGTGGGTGACCGTTTCGCTCACTAAATTATTGCCCCCTCACCTTCTCCCACAGGGGGCAGATCGAGTTGGCCTGCAAAAACGGTGATACATCATGGACTTCTGTTGACTCACCTTAGGAGAAGATAAACTCAATTTTTGCTGAGATTATCTTCTTGCTTCCAACAGAGCAGGGACTTTAGCTCCCTCTCCCTGTGGGAGAGGGTTGGGGTGAGGGGATGTTACACCGTTTCCAGCTTGGCGTAAGCTGCTACCAGCCACTTGATGCCTTCACCCTGAAACGCGATCTGCAACCGGCTGTGTTCACCGCTGCCTTCCAGGTTGACGATGGTGCCTTCGCCAAACTTGGCATGGCGCACGCGCTGTCCAAGCTTGTAACCAGTGTCGTTTTCACTGATCGGCGTCCCCATCCGGCGGTGGCTCACCGAGCGGGAGACGCTGGCCCGCAGGCGCACCTCCTCCACACAGTCTTCCGGGATCTCACCGATAAAGCGTGATGGTCGGTGATACACCTCTTTGCCATACAGGCGGCGGGTTTCCGCATAGGTCAGCGTCAATTTTTGCATCGCACGGGTCAGGCCAACATAGGCCAGACGGCGTTCCTCTTCCAGGCGGCCACCTTCGTCCAGCGACATCTGGCTTGGGAACATACCCTCTTCCATGCCGACGATAAACACCTGGCGGAACTCCAGCCCTTTTGCCGAGTGCAGGGTCATCAGCTGTACCGCGTCCTGATAGGCATCTGCCTGTCCCTCCCCCGCTTCCAGTGCGGCATGGGACAGGAAGGCCTGCAACGGCATCAGATCCTGATCTTCATCCTGGTAGCTGTATTGGCGCGTAGCCGTGACCAGTTCCTCAAGGTTTTCGATACGCGCCTGGCCCTTCTCACCCTTTTCCTGCTCATACATGATAAACAGCCCGGAATCGCGGATCACCCGATCGGTTTGCACATGCAACGGCATTTCGGCGGTTTCGTGAGCCAGTGAGTCCACCAGCTCCAGAAAACGCTGCAGGGAGGACGCTGCACGGCCCGCCAGCACCTTATCTTGCAGCAGCGCACGCGTAGCCTGCCACAGCGTCAGTTGGCGGTCTCGTGCCGCCTGGCGCACTACGTCGAGGGTACGATCGCCAATGCCGCGCGTTGGGGTATTCACAACGCGCTCAAAGGCCGCATCGTCGTTACGGTTGGCGATCAGTCGCAGATAGGCCAGGGCATCCTTGATCTCCTGACGTTCGAAGAAGCGCATGCCGCCGTAAATGCGGTATGGCATGACGGTTTGCAGCAAGGCCTCTTCCAGCACGCGCGATTGGGCGTTGCTGCGATACAGGATGGCACAGTCGTTCAGCGCGCCGCCGTTGTCCTGCCAGGCCTTGATGCGGTTAACCACAAAGCGGGCTTCATCCAGCTCGTTGAACGCACAGTAAATCGATATCGGCTCGCCTTCGGCCCCTTCAGTCCACAGGTTTTTGCCCATGCGCCCGTCGTTATTGGCGATCAGGGTGTTGGCAGCCTTCAGGATGGTGCTGGTCGAGCGGTAGTTCTGCTCCAGACGCACCGTTTCCGCACCGGGAAAATCTTTCAGGAAACGCTGGATGTTTTCCACCTGCGCACCACGCCAGCCGTAGATCGACTGGTCATCATCCCCCACGATCATCACGTTGGCCTTGCCCCCGGCCAGCATGTGGATCCAGGCGTACTGGATGCGGTTGGTGTCCTGGAATTCGTCCACCAGGATATTGGTGAAGCGCTCACGATAATGATTGAGGATATGCGGCTTGTTCAGCCACAGCTCATGGGCGCGCAGCAGCAATTCGGCAAAATCGACCAGCCCTGCACGATCGCAAGCCTCTTGATAAGCCTGATAGATCCGCAGCCAGGTGGCTTCCACCGGGTTGCCGTAGCTTTCGATGTGCTGCGGGCGCAGGCCATCATCTTTCTTGCCGTTGATGTACCACATCGCCTGGCGTGGCGGCCATTGCTTCTCGTCAATGTTCAGCGCCCGCACGATGCGTTTCAGCAGGCGCAGCTGGTCTTCACTATCCAGGATCTGGAAGTCCTGCGGCAGGTTGGCATCCATATGATGGGCGCGCAGCAGGCGGTGTGCCAAGCCGTGGAAGGTGCCGATCCACATGCCGCCCTGGCTGGTGCCAATCAGGTGTTCGATACGGTGGCGCATCTCTGCCGCCGCCTTGTTGGTGAAAGTCACCGCCATGATGGAGTACGGCGAGCAGTTCTCCACCGCCAGTAGCCAGGCAATGCGATGCACCAGCACCCTGGTCTTGCCGCTGCCTGCACCGGCCAGCACCAACAGGTTGCTGCGTGGCGCAGCCACGGCTTCGCGTTGTTTATCATTCATGCTGTCGAGCAGGTCGGAAACGTCCATAGGCACCATTGATTGGTAAAGGGAAAGCCCGCTTCCACGCACTTTCCACTGGGAATTTATACAGAGTTCTGCTGGGATTATAACAATGCTGTCAGCGATGCCAACTGCGAAATCTCAATATGTGGTAGCAGACGGCTGTCAGCCACCTGCATCAGGCTGCGCTGACGGTCGTTGATCCAGCAGGCCTGCAGGCCCGAACGCAGCGCCCCAGCAACGTCGGTGGTCAGGTCATCCCCGACGTGCAGGATTTGTTCCGGCGCCACGCCCAACCTTTCGACCGCCAGTTGATACATATCCTGATACGGCTTGGCGCGGCCATCTGGCCCGGAGCGCAGGACAAACTGGAAGTATTGCTCCAAGCCGCACTGGGCCGGATCGGCATTGCCATTGGTGATCGCCACCAGTGGATAACGTTGCCCCAGCGCCCGCAAGGTAGCGTGAGTGGCTTCCGGCACATCGATCCGGCTACGCCACAGGGCAAAGTTCTGCATGGCGGCATCCGCACCGATGGACGCTTCAGCATCGCGCAGCCCCTGACGGCTCAACGCCAGGTGGACCGCCCGCCAGCGCCATTGGGTAACGTCGTGGTAAATCTCCGGATCCTGTTCACGCAGTTCCTGCCGCAAACGGTGGAAGTCCGCCGACTGGAAATGGCTCAATCCCGGATGGTAGTTCTGCAAAAAGGCCACCGACTCATGCTCGGTCTGCTTGATCACCGGACGGTTGTCATACAGCGTATCGTCCAGATCGAAAGTCAGCGCGGCCAGCGGGCGTAACGGACGGTAAAAGTGCATCAGGATTTCCCTCGTTTGGCGCGTGGATGCGCGGCATCGTACACGTTCGCCAGATGTTGAAAGTCGAGGTGGGTATAAATTTGCGTGGTGGTCAGGTTGGCGTGCCCCAGCAACTCCTGCACCGCGCGCAGATCGCCGCTCGATTCCAGCATATGGGTGGCAAAGGAGTGACGCAGTTTGTGCGGATGGATATGGCTGTTGACGCCCTGCTTGACGCCCCACTCGGCAAAACGTTTCTGTACGTTGCGCGCCGAGATGCGCTTGCCCTGATTGGAGAGGAACATGGCATCATCCTGCGGCGCGAACAGATCGCGCAGCGCCAGCCAGTGTTCCAACCAGGTGACCGCCGTACGGCCTATCGGCAATTTGCGTTCTTTGCTGCCTTTCCCCAGCACCCAGATCTCACCGCCGCCCAGATCGACATGGCGGCAATCCAGCCCCACCAGTTCGGCCAGACGCAGCCCGGCCCCGTACATCACTTCCAGCATTGCGCGATCGCGAACTGCCAGCGGATCGTTAAGATCGATGTTCAGCAGCTGGTTCATTTCATCGACGTCGATATTCTTCGGCAAATGACGGCCACTGCGCGGTGTGCGGATGCCTTTGGCAGGGTTGGCGCTTATCACGCCCTGGCCGACCAGCCAGTCCAGAAAACTGCGTAATGCAGAAAGGCGCAGCGCCAGGCTGGAAGACTGTAACCCGGCGCGCTTACTCCGGGCTGCCAACTGACGCACTCTGGCGGCATCCAGCATCGGCCATTCACTGATGCCCAGTTCGCCTGCCATGGCGATCAATGCCTGCAGCTGGCGCGAATAGCTGATCTGAGTCAGTGGGCTGAGTTGCCGCTCCACCTTTAAATAACGCAGGAAAGCGTCCACCGGCGGTTGCAGGTTGGCCGCTACGCTGGTCATGCGCGTTCTATCCAGCGTTCCAACAGTTTTGGCAACATACGCGCCAGTTGGCCGAGCATCACGGTGCCCATCCCCTGTTGATAATGTTGAGTATCGCGGCTGCTGAAGATCACCATGCCGAGATCGCCCTGCTCCCCTAACAACGACAGCGCCACGGAGCCAACCTGTTTGGCCTGCGGCAAGAGCAGCAGCAGTTCGGGGCCATTAAGGTTGCCGAGGTAGTGATAGCGATCCCCCAGGCGTTGAATTCGCAGCGGCTCAAACGCCGAGCGCGCCAGGCCAAGATGGGTGAAGTCCGACGGTGCGCCAATATTCCAGCGATCGGCAAACAGGCGGATATTCGCCCCCGCCAACCCAAACCCGCGCGCCCAACGCTGTAAGCGGTTGAGCATATCCTGCAGGCTGCTGGCGGTGGCCAGGTCGGCCTGTAGATGCAGCAGGCTGCCAAACAGCGATTCGTTAGCGCTGGCCTGCTCCATCAGCAAGGTGATCTCTTCTTCCAACTGGGTGATTTGGTTGCGCTGGCGCGCCAGATGCCACTCCACCAACGATACCGTGCCCCGCACCGGGTGAGGCACTCGCATCTGTTCAACCAGCCGCGCATTGCGCATAAAGAAGTCCGGATTCTGCATCAGAAATTGCATCACCGAGTCATCATCAAGCTCAACGCCCGTGGCTATCCGATCGTCAACCTGCTTCATAAGTGAATAAATCCGTCATAAACATGGGTGGCCGGGCCGGTCATAAATAACGGCTCTCCTGGCCCTTTCCAGCGGATATGCAGGCTACCGCCGGGCAGTTCGACATGCACCTCTTCCGCCAGCAGCTCTTGCTGAATGCCCACCGCCACGGCGGCACAGGCACCACTGCCACAGGCCTGAGTTTCACCGGCACCACGCTCATAAACCCGCAGTTTGATGTGCTCACGGCTCACCACCTGCATAAAGCCGATGTTGGCACGTTCCGGGAAGCGATCGTGTCCTTCCAGCACCGGTCCCAACAGCTCCACCTTGGCAGTTTTCACGTCGTCCACCTGCAACACACAGTGTGGGTTACCCATTGAGACTACGCCGCACAGCACCGTATGTTCCGCCGCGCGCATAATGTAGGTCTTTTCCGCTTTGGTGGCGCGAAACGGCACAATCTGCGGATCGAAATTCGGCTCGCCCATATTGACGCACACCAGGTCATCATCGGTGACGCTCAGGATCATACGCCCGGTCTGGGTGCTGACGCGGATATCACGCTTGTTGGTCAAGCCTTTCAAGCGCACAAAGCGGGCAAAGCAGCGGGCGCCGTTACCGCACTGGGCCACTTCACTGCCGTCAGCATTGAAAATGCGGTAATGGAAATCGAGTTCAGGATCGTACGGCGGTTCTACCACCAGCATCTGGTCAAAACCCACGCCCAGATGCCGGTCGGCCAGACGGCGGATCAGCTCAGGTGAAAAGTAGACGTTCTGTGTAACCGCATCGACCACCATAAAGTCGTTGCCTAAACCGTGCATTTTGGAGAACTGCATATCATACTCCGCTATCTGGACGACGTACCGTCTGATACTTATGGTGGCATCAACCACCCTAAAGGCTCATTACTGATTGATCATCGACGGTTGCTGCTGAGTGCCAGCGGGTTCTTGTTGGTTTTTGCTAACGGTACCTGCACTGGTTACCGGTTGCTCTGCCGGTTTGTCCTTCGGTGGAAAATACAGCGGGCCCTTCAGGCCACAGCCAGAGAGCCCGGCCAGCAAAACGGCCATCAGCGCATAGCGTAGTTGTTTTTTCATTTGCATTAATGCCTGTAATTCATGCGTCCAAGCTCACTATAATCGCAGGTGGATCATGAAAAGCAATAGGAATCGAATATGAACGATAGTGAGTTTCACCAGTTGGCCGACCAACTGATGCTGAATATTGAACAGACCCTGGACGATTTTGATGGTGATGCGGATATCGACTACGAAACCAACGGCGGGGTGATGACGCTAAGCTTCGAAAACGGCAGCAAGATTGTGATCAACCGTCAGGAGCCGTTGCATCAGGTGTGGCTGGCCACCAAGGCCGGTGGCTATCACTTTAACTATCGTGACGAGAGTTGGCAGTGCGATCGCAGCGGCCGGGAATTTTATGAGTTACTGAGTGAAGCGGCCAGCACACAGTCCGGCGAGACGGTCAGCTTTAGCTGAGTTCTGCTGATGGGGCGCAATACTGCGCCCTCAAGCATTAATGCAGTTGGAACTGTTGCTTCAGAGGCTGTGCGGCATTGCCGTCGGCGACCGTGATACACAGGTTCGACAACGCATTGCTGCGGAATGGGATCACCTGGGTGCGCCCATCGAGATGGACTATCTGATAGAACTGCGGCAGGTTGAAGTTGATAAAGCTCGAGCCGTAGGTAAAGCGATCGTGTGAGGAGGAATAGAAGCGGCTGACATCGCGCACCAACTCCTCTTTGCTCCCTTCACAATGGTGATAAACCTCAACCCGGTTCGACTCATCCAGAATGTAAATGTTGAAGCCTTTATCATCCGTGGTGTCTTCAAAGAAGAACTGGATAATCCCCTCACTGGCAAAACCATCGACTACCGGTGGCAAATGCACCTGATCGGTTTCTACCTTGATCGACAGACCATGCAGTTTGTTGTTGGAAATAGCCCCATAGAACTCCACGGCGTTTTCCAGCTTCTGCACCGACACACTCAGGCGTTCGAAGAACAGGCCCCAGGTTTGCCCGGCCACACGCACCGCTTTAAACCGGCCCGGCTCCAGGCGAGTGCTGGAAAGACGTAGCTCGATACATTCGGAAACCAGCTGTTGAATGCGGGTACGGATCAGGCCACGCAGGTGCTGGCTGTAGCAGAATACCTCCACCGATTCCGGCGGTGCAGCATCCTGATGCATCTTGCCCAGAATGGTCTTCAACGCTTCAAGCACCGACTGCTCACCGCTGAAATGCAGGGTACGCACTTCGTTCCATGAGTTGCGGTACAGCAGATCGATACTGCCAACCAGACATTGCTGCTGTTGGCCAAAGCTGAACACGTCCAGCTTGCGGAAATCGAAATGCACCACCTGATTACGGAAGGCCGCCGTCGGGTCGTTTTCCAGGTTGACGATAATCGCCAGATGGCGGATTTCGCACGGGCTGTAGAGCGCTTTCGGCGTCGGAGCGGCCAAGCGCAGCGGGAAATGGTGCGACACGTCGGTAACCAGTTCCTGCAGTTTGGCGGTGTCGCAGATATTGCCACTCTTGATATGCAAGCGGGTGCGTGAGGTGAGCAGGCCGTTGAAGTAAGCCCAGGCCACCAGCTTGTTAAGATAACGGTTATATTCCAGCGGCTGATGGCTGACGATCGAGCTCATCTCTGGTGCCTGGTTATACAGGTACCAGCCGGTGCGGTTGGCGCGGCCAATCGGCACGTGAATAAAGGTCAGGTCGTTTTCTGACAGGTCTGGTGAAATTTGCGGGTTCACCAGCGTCACCTTACCCGGCAGTGCCTCAAAGGCCGCATACAGTTTACGAGTCAACACTCCGATATCCTGCGGGCTGGCACTGACGCTGAGATTGTTGCGGCGAGCGAAACGGATCAGGTTGCGATAGCTTTGCATCATCGCATCCAGCAGTTCGTTATGGGCTTCGCGCACCCGTTCGATCTTCCAGTTAGCCCGGTTATCGAGGATCTCCAACCGCTCTTCGTCCCAGCCCCACTCACTGACCAGTTGGCTGAGGATTTCCCGCCGCCAACCGATAGTAGCGTTGTTGGATTGCGACAGCTTCTCGCAGACCTTCAGATAGAAGCAGCGGCGAACCAGATCAAGGCGGGTGGTATCGTTGATTTCTGTCAGGTAGTGGGTGACGCGCTCCAGCATCATGCAATACGCATCAAGGCCAAAGCAGACGATCTCCCCCTGGTGCAGACGATGCTTGATCCCCATCGCCAGCAACTGAGTTTTCGGGTATTCCCATGAATAGGCTTCGAGCAGCAGCGTTTTCAGCACCGCCTTGTAAGGCGAATCGATGCTCTTATACAGCTGCCACAGGCTGGCACCGAAGTACTCTTCGGCAGAGAGCGTGCTCAATCCACCGAGATCCAGCCACTCATTCGGGGTTAATACCCCCTGAGAATAGAGCGAAAGCACATATTCATCGTAATGCGCTTCCTCTTCGCCCGGCACCATGTTCCACAGGATACGTTTCCCTGCCAGGCGTACGGCCGTGCGGTAGAACTCATCGAGCAACAGAATATGCTGGGTCGAGCCGCAGTCTTCACCGCCCAGGCTGCCACTTTCGTTATGGCGGAAGCGGTTTTCGTCGATCAGGAAGAAGCTGACTTCCACCCCCATCGAGGCCGCCCATTTTTCCAGCAGGCTGCATTTTTGCTGCAGGCGGCTGCGCTCTTCGTTGTCTAGCCAGGATTGGTGGCAGACCCAGATATCCAGATCCGAGGTGCAGCTCTGGCCGATCGAGGAAGTGCTGCCCATGGAATAAAGCGCCGTAATCGGCAGTTCGCCCGTGGCCATTTTTTCAAATGGGCTGCCCCATTTGTCTTCTAGATCATTGAGATAAGCTTGTTGGGTTTCATCAGGCGTGTAGATACAGATGCCATGGGGAACGTTACCGTTGAGGTAGCCCGGCATCAGTGGGTGATGGTGGTGCAATAAGGTAGGCAGCAGACTGTAGACCCGTTGGAACGCGGGCTTCATGGCCGCCAGGGCACGATCGACACGTAGTTGGTTGATCGCATCCAGTCTTTGTTTCAGTGTCTCGATGTAGAGGTACAAGACGTCTCGCCTGATTATCCCGATGCTTGAAAAAAACCCGTATTCCCGCTGCGTCTTTAGTTTAGAAGAATTTTTGACGACTTATTGCTGGAAACGTGATCAATCTAACACCTTGCTGATTGACCGTAAAGGAGGTAAAGCGACACACTTACCCTAGCGCTTCTATAAATGATTTACCCGCAGTGTGAACTGCCGCCAACTTTCCCTCACGCCCCTTTGATTCCGTTGTCCTTTCTCCGCCTGTGGCTTCTTGCACTGACAGTTTTGATCCTCAGTGGTAGGATGGACGGCGAATTATAAAAACGGTAACCAGCATGTTAGACAAAATTATTCGAATTGCCACCCGTCAGAGCCCACTTGCCCTATGGCAAGCACACTATGTTCAGCAGCGTCTGATGGCTAGCCATCCGGGCCTGCAGGTGGAACTGGTGCCTATGGTCACGCGCGGCGACATCATTCTGGATACGCCGCTGGCCAAGGTTGGCGGTAAGGGCCTGTTCGTCAAAGAACTTGAGCTGGCTCTGCTGGAAGGCCGGGCAGACATTGCCGTACACTCGATGAAAGACGTCCCCGTCGACTTCCCCGCTGGCTTGGGGCTGGTCACCATCTGTGAACGTGACGACCCGCGTGACGCTTTCGTCTCCAATAACTTTGCCTCGCTCGATCAACTGCCGCTAGGCAGCGTGGTAGGTACCTCCAGCCTGCGCCGTCAATGCCAGCTGCGTCGCCGTCGCCCGGATCTGATCGTGCGCGATCTGCGGGGCAACGTCGGTACAAGGTTGGGTAAGCTGGATAACGGCGATTACGACGCCATTATTCTGGCCGTGGCCGGGTTAAAACGTCTGGGCCTGGAACAGCGAATCCGCTGCCCGTTAAGCGCCGAAGAATCCTTGCCTGCCGTCGGCCAGGGTGCGGTCGGTATCGAATGCCGCCTTGACGATGACGTCACCCGCGCTTTGCTGGCCCCTCTCAACCATCGCGAAACCGAAATCCGTGTCCGCGCCGAACGGGCGATGAACACCCGGCTGGAAGGGGGCTGCCAGGTTCCCATCGGCAGCTATGCCGAACTGACAGGCGATGAGCTGTGGTTACGTGCGCTGGTAGGCGCCCCCGACGGCAGCCAGATGGTCTGCGGTGAACGCCGTGGCCCGTCGGCACAGGCTGAGCAAATGGGCATAGAACTGGCAGAAGAACTGTTGGCTGCCGGTGCCCGTGAGATCCTGCATGACGTTTATCAGGGAAATCCTCCTGCATGACTATTCTGGTAACCCGCCCTTCTCCCGCCGGGGAACAACTGGTGAGCCGCCTGCGCGCACTTGGCCGGGTTGCCTTTCACGCGCCGCTGATCGACTTCGCCCCCGGTAACGATCTTGTCCGCTTACCTCAGGGGCTGGCAGAGTTGCAGGCGGGCGATCTGGTGTTTGCCCTGTCGCAGCACGCCGTCAGCTATGCCAGTTCGGTCATCAATCGCGCCGGGCTTCAATGGCCTGGCCAGTTGTCCTATTATGCTATTGGCCGCACCACCGCACTGGCAATGCATCGCATCAGCAGCCTACCGGTAGACTATCCGCGTGAACGTGAAATCAGCGAAATGCTGTTGCTGCTGCCCGCGCTGCAACAACTCACCGGTAAACGAGCCTTGATCATGCGGGGTAACGGCGGCCGCGAACTGCTAGGCGAGACGCTGGCTGAGCGGGGTGCAATGGTAAGCTATTATGAATGTTATCAACGCAGCCCGGTGCACTATGATGGCAGTGAGCAAAGCGCCCACTGGCAACGTGCCGGTATCAATACGCTGGTAGTGACCAGCGGCGAAATGTTACAACAGCTCTATACTTTAGTTCCTGATTACTATCGCTCTTCGTGGCTGTTACGTTGCCGCCTGATAGTCGTCAGTGAACGTCTTGCTACCCTTGCCCAGGAGCTGGGTTGGAGCACGATTCGGGTAGCTGAAAACGCAGATAATGACGCGCTGATCCGCGCGCTACAATAACCTGACTATGGGATGTGCCACTATGACGGAACAAAACACTCCATCCGCCGCGGTTGAAGAATCAAACCCAGCGGTTGAGAGCCCCCAGCAGCCAGCCGCTGACCACCGGAAAGGTAAGAACACCGGCCCGGTTTTGGGTGCGATTGCCATCGTGCTGGTCATCGCTCTGGGTGCTGGCGGCTATTATCACACGCACCAGCAGGCTCAGACATTGATCGCCGCCAACCAGGCCTTGCAGCAACAGTTGGCAGAGCTGAAGCAGAGCCAACAGCAGGAAAAGAGCTCGCTGGAAGGCTTGCTGCAACAGCAGGGTAAAACGCTGGAGGCCACCGATCGCGAGCAAACCTCGCTGGTGCGTCAGCTCAATGAACTGCAAGATAAGGTTGCCACCATTTCCGGCAGCGATGCCAAAACCTGGCTGCTGGCACAGGCGGACTTTCTGGTGAAAATGGCAGGCCGCAAGCTGTGGAGCGATCAGGATGTCACCACCGCGGCTGCGCTGCTGAAAAGCGCCGACGCCAGCCTGGCAGAGATGAACGATCCGAGCCTGATCGATATTCGTCGCGCCATCACCGAAGATGTCGGCACCCTCTCCGCCGTGGCGCAGATAGATTTTGACGGCATCATTCTGAAGGTCAACCAGCTGTCCAATCAGGTCGACGACCTGCGTCTGGCGGATAACAACCGTGACGAACGGCCGATGGATGAAGACGACGGCGAACTGTCCAGTTCGTTGAGCGAATGGCGTCAAAACCTGACCAAGAGCTGGCACAACTTTATGGCGGACTTTATTACCGTCCGCCGTCGCGATAGCAGTGCCGAACCGCTGCTGGCGCCGAATCAGGATGTCTACCTGCGTGAGAATATCCGTTCGCGCCTGCTGGTTGCCGCACAGGCGATCCCTCGCCATCAGAACGAAGTGTATAAACAGTCGCTGGAAACGGTATCGACCTGGGTACGCGCCTACTTCGATACCACCGATCCGGCTACCAAGGCGTTCCTGGAAGAATTGGACAACCTGAGCCAGCAATCGATTTCCATGGATGTACCGGGCCAGCTGAAAAGCCAGCCGATGCTGGAAAAACTGATGCAGACCCGGGTGCGTAATCTGTTGGCCCAGGCCCCTGCCACTCACCAGGAGGGATAAGCCATGTTACGCGTGTTATTCCTGTTTCTGGTGCTGATTGCCAGCCTGGTGCTGGGGCCGATGCTGGCCGGGCACCAAGGCTATGTGCTGATCCAGACCGACAATTACAACGTCGAAACCAGCGTGACCGGTCTGGTGATTATGGCAGTACTGCTATTCCTGGTGCTGTTTGTCATCGAATGGATCCTGCGCCGCGTCTTCCGCACTGGCGCGCGCACCCGTGGCTGGTTCCTTGGCCGCAAACGTAGCCGCGCCCGTAAGCAAACCAAAGAGGCGCTGATCAAACTGGCGGAAGGGGATTACAAGCAGGTAGAGAAACTGCTGACCCGCAATGCCGATCATGCCGAGCAACCGGTGGTGAACTACCTGCTGGCAGCAGAAGCTGCGCAGCAACGTGGCGATGGCTTCCGCACCAACCAGTATCTGGAGCGTGCCGCCGAAGCTGCCGATACCGATCAGTTGCCGGTAGACATTACCCGCGTGCGTATTCAGTTGGCGCAGGGTGAAGCCCATGCAGCACGGCACGGCGTCGATCGCTTGCTGAACCAGGCACCACGTCATCCGGAAGTGCTGCGGCTGGCGGAGCAGGCTTATCTGCGTACCGGAGCGTATGCCTCACTGCTGGAAATTCTGCCTTCGATGAGCAAAATCAACCTGCACAGCGAAGAAGAGCTGCAAGCTTTACAGCAGCAGGCCTATATCGGCCTGATGAATCAGGCCATGGCCGATGAAGGCAGTGAAGGGTTGAAGCGCTGGTGGAAAGATCAAAGCCGTAAAATTCGCCACGAAATCCCGCTACAGGTCGCGATGGTGGAACATCTTATTGAGTGTAATGACCATGAACTGGCACAAAGCATTGTGCTGGATAGTCTGAAGCGCCAATACGATGAGCGGTTGGTGTTGTTGATCCCACGTATCAAGTCTGGCAACCCGGAGCAGTTGGAGAAAGCGTTACGCCAACAGATCAAGCAGCATGGTGCGACGCCGTTGCTTAACAGCACACTGGGTCAGTTACTGATGAAGCACGGTGAATGGCAGCAAGCCAGTGATGCGTTCCATGCAGCACTGCAACAGCGGCCAGATGCGTATGACTACGCCTGGCTGGCAGATGCGTTGGATAAGCTGCACCGCAGCGACGAAGCCACACAGATGCGCCGTGAAGGGCTGATGTTAACGCTCAAGCAAAACGGCGAGTAACTTCCCCGGTTGGCTTGTCAGGGCTCAGCATGCCGTGCTGGGCCCTTTTTTTTGCCTGAAACTTTCCTTGGGGCAAAAAAAACACTTGCCGCGAGACAAGTGTATAAAAGAAGCAATCAGGTCTAGGACAACTGGGTGGTGCCTCACTCAACGTTTTGCCCGGAGTGTGATGAAGCCGTTGCAAGCAACCCTTTCATCGTTCAGGTGGGCAATAGGCACCCTAAAATCGGCTCTGCATCATTCCTGGGTTTATGAGGCCTAAGGCGAACATAAGAAGTGGAATGAGCATCTACGATAGAGATATTGCACTTGGCGTGCCAACTTTTGATTGCCGAGTGCCATTAGGCAAAAATTTAACTCATCATTTTGAATTTAAACGATTTAATATTCTCTCTTTTAACCCCACTGATTTTTCCCGCCTGCTCGCTGCGATTTGCCCCTCTACGGATCCTGTCGCCTTAAAACGACGGGTTAATGAAAAGTCTTTTTTATTGATTAAAATCATCAGGTTAAATGTCTCAAACTGACGACAACAGGCATGCCCATAAAGGACAAAAGGAGACAGGTTGAAATTTCGTAGGGTTTGCCAAGATAAAGCCGCTCGATAAAACGACTCTCGCTAAAATAAAACATCGGTTTAATATTTTTGTGAGATGCATCACAAAATACTTGATCGATTTGGCGGCCGAGTGTAGCCTATTTGTGTGACATGAATCACACTATCAATGACTCTCTGGGGACTGCCACTATGAAACTGATCAACAAAATCATCACCGTTTTCAATAACGTAGACTTCTCATTCGGCACGATTAATCTCTGATTGCCGACGTAACGCCTGCCTGAAATAAAACGACTGTTATCTGGGGCAAGAATGGCATGATGCCGATATGCTCCAGAAGTCGTTGCGCTGTTTATCCTCCATTTTGCACCCTGCCATTTTTCCAGCGCTTATCTCTGCTTCCTTCTGATCATTCCCTTGTAAGGCCGGCTCTAAAGTCGTCTGTTCCCCTCACCCCAACCCTCTCCCAAAGGGCGAGGGGGCTGCCCTGAGCCCTTGATTAGCTCGTGCGACTTCGGAAAGTGATGTAAGAAGGAGAAAGGCAAGGTATTACACAGAGAATCAACGAACTCGATCGTACCGCTTCGGAGAGTAATGTAAGAAGGAGAAAGGCAGGGTATTACGCAGAGAATCAATGAACTCGATCGTACCGCTTCGGAGAGTAATGTAAGAAGGAGAAAGGCAGGGTAATACGCAGAGAAATCAACGAACTCGATCGGTCCCCTCTCCCTGTGGGAGAGGGTTAGGGTGAGGGGCCAGCACGATATCTCAGGTATCGGACGCCCACAATGTCACTCAGTATAAAAAGCAAAAAACCCGCTCATCGCTGAACGGGCTACACAAATTCCAGACGTAAAAAAACCTGCTTAAAAAAGCAGGTTTCTTTGAAATTGGTCGGCGAGAGAGGATTCGAACCTCCGACCCACTGGTCCCAAACCAGTTGCGCTACCAAGCTGCGCTACTCGCCGATTTCTTGTTGCTGATACTACCGAACTTTCCAGCCTATGTCTATGTAAATATTAAATTTATCAGACATTTTGTGTGTGGTGCGAAGAGAGGGACTTGAACCCTCACGTCCGTAAGAACACTAACACCTGAAGCTAGCGCGTCTACCAATTCCGCCACCTTCGCACTGTCACAAAACAGCTTTCAATTCTTTTACTTTACCCTAGGTAAAGTGGGGTGGCTAATGGGGCTCGAACCCACGACAACTGGAATCACAATCCAGGGCTCTACCAACTGAGCTATAGCCACCATAACTACTTTATCTACTGCTTACTTCACGCGGTAATCATACCACCGCAGCTCCTGCGCACAAAATTAATGGCGCGCCCGACAGGATTCGAACCTGAGACCTCTGCCTCCGGAGGGCAGCGCTCTATCCAGCTGAGCTACGGGCGCGTAGCGCCGTTGCGGGTGGGGATACTACGGTTTTATGCCCATCCTGTCTAGTGCTTTTTCTCAGAAATGTTGAGTTGGCTGACCCTTTGCTCACTCTTGCAGCAGAAAGGGCCCGACAAGGCCCTTTTCTTAAGCTTAGCGCTGACTTTCTGTCCGCTTTTCAGGCTGATGATGGACTTTATGCATCCCGAATACAAAGTAGCACAGGCTCACCGCAGCCAGGAAAATCATCCCCACCACCAACGAAATCCGCGTATCCGGATTGATCCCCATGCCAACCAGCACACAAATCAGGAAAGCGATGATCAGGTAGTTCATGTAAGGGAACATAAATGACTTGAAGCTGTGAGTCTTCATCGCTTCTTTATGGGCACGGCGGAAATAGATCTGGCTGATCAGCACCACGAACCACGGCATCATGCCCGGCAGCACGCTGGCGCTATAGACATAGACGAACACCTGTTGAGGATTGGGGATAACGTAGTTCAGCGCAGACCCCACCAGCAGGCAGATAATGGTAATGGCAATACAGTTGACCGGCACACCGCTGGCAGAAAGCCTGGTCAATGCCGCAGGCAGTTGGCGGTTCTTGGCCAGGGCATAGAGCATCCGGCCGCCGCTATACATGCCGCTGTTGCAGCCGGAGAGCGCGGCGGTCAGCACGACAAAGTTGATGATACCGGCTGCGGCAACAATACCAATCTTGGCAAAGGTCAGCACAAACGGACTGCCTGCGGTGCCGATACCGTTCCACGGGAAGATGGTGACAATCACGAAGATGGCACCGACATAGAAAATCAGGATACGCCACAGGATGTTGTTGATCGCACGTTTGAGCGTCACCTGCGGGTTTTTGGCTTCCCCGGCGGTAATGCCGACCAGCTCAACGCCCTGGTAAGAAGCCACCACGATACACAGGGCAAACAGGAAGCCTTTCCAGCCACCGGCAAAGAAACCGCCGTGAGCCGTCAGGTTGGCAAAGCCCGTCGGCTGCCCGCCGTTACCAAAGCCGAAGAAGATCACCCCCAGGCCCACCAGGATCATCACGATAATGGTGGTGACCTTGATCATGGCAAACCAGAACTCCAGCTCACCGTACAGGCGCACCGCCGCCAGGTTGGCTAACGCGACCATAGCAACCGCAATCAACGCAGGCAGCCACTGCGGTATCTCTGGGAACCAGAACTGCACATAGACGCCGATAGCCGTGATTTCCGATATCCCCACGGCAAGCCACATAAACCAGTAGCCCCAGGCGGTGAGATAGCCGAAAAAGGGGTTCATGTATTTGTGCGCATAGACAGCGAAAGAGCCCGCCACCGGCTCCAGGAACAGCATCTCCCCCATCGAACGCATGATGAAGAACACAAACAGGCCGGCGATGATATAGGCCAGCAGCACCGAAGGCCCTGCCCATTTCAACGTACTGGCTGACCCCATAAACAGACCCACGCCGATCGTGCCACCCAGGGCGATCAGCTCTATATGTCGCGCTTCTAACCCGCGATGTAAACCTTGTGGTTTTTCTTTGCTTGCCATACATCCTCAGTCATATTTTTGATGCTGTTTTGCCTGCCGATCGGTGCCGGTCATTATTGTTTTAGACAAGTTGAGTGTAATTCATCCCCCGCCGGGCAAAACGGAACTTAAGGAGTCATCCGCACAATTTAATTGCGGGGAAGTGCCGCTGCAGCCTGGGGAAATTTTCGGGCGCTATGGTTTCGCATTTTGCCGCTATAAGCAAACCGCGAATTAAAACCTTATGGAATAAATGACGAGGGAATGATTGACCGAGGTTATAGCTTTGACCACGTTATGGCCGATAGGGAGATTATTTGAGCAAAACAGACGCTGGAGCAACGGAGAGGCTGCTCCAGCCGAAGGATCACATCTTGCCGGTGTAGTAATAGCCGACGAACTTGAGTAGTCGAAGCTGGCGGCGAATACGGCTCGGCTGGCTGAGCAGGCGGTAGAGCCACTCCAGGCCCAGATTCTGCCACACCTTGGGCGCGCGCTTCACATGGCCGGTAAACACGTCATAGGTGCCGCCAACCCCCATATACAACGCCTGTGGATGCACCTTGCGGCAATCCCGCATCAGGATTTCCTGCTTGGGCGATCCCATTGCCACGGTCACGATAGCCGCGCCGCTTGCTCTAATGCGTGCAAACAAGGCATCCCGCTGTTCCGGCTTGAAGTAGCCATCCTGACTGCCTACCAGATTCACATTCCACTGGCTGCGCAGCTTCTGCTCGGTCTCTGCCAGCACAGAAGGCTTGCCGCCAACCAGAAACACCGGCGTGCCTTCATGCCCGGCGCGCTGCATCATGGCTTCCCACAGATCGGCCCCGGCCACGCGCGACACCTCAGCGCCAGGATACTTGCGGCGGATGGAGCGCACCATGCTGATGCCATCGGCATATTTGTACTCAGCCTCATCCAGCAGGGCATGCAGCGCCGGATCGGTTTCCGCATTGAGGATTTTCTCGGCGTTCATCGCCACCAGGGTGCCTTGCTTGACCCTGCCACCATCGAACAGAAAATCCATACACTGCGCCATGTTGCGAAAGCCCCATAGGCTGAAACCGCGCAGCTCATACTTGGGAACCGAAATGTTTGCTTCCATTGTCACTATTACCTTGGCACAAGAGAGTTGGCCACGGGAGCCAACGCGCGCTTGCGCATAATTCGAGTCTTGATAAGCCCGGCAGCATCAAACAGCCAGTACAGTAATTTTGCCAATACCAGGCAGGCACCAAAAATGATGCAGAAGAACACCACGCGTGAGACAAAGGAATCTACCCCCTCACGCGCCAGCACGATGATATTAAACACCGCGCCAAAACAGAACCCTTGCAAAATCGCCGCCTTAAAGCGGTTCTGCTCGCTTTTTCCCAGTTCATACAGCCAGTCGAACCACTTGATGATCAGGCCCACCACAATAGCGCCCAACGGAATAAACAACACCCCGCCCATCACTACCAGCGAACCAATCAGCGTCGGGGAAATCGCCAGCCCGGAATGGTTGTCCAGCACTTCCCAGGTAAAGTAGTTGGCGGTATTCAGCACCAGATCAGGCCGTCCCGGCCACAACCAGGCAGGGATAAAGACATAGAAATCACGCACGATCGGGGCCAGCCCCTGGAAATCGATCTTGTCGTAATTTTGCAGCAGCAGTCCCAGGTTCTCCCACGGCGAGAAGGTATCACGCGTCAGATACAGGAAAGTGTAGAACGCTTCCGGGCCGCTGACATCCAGGCTATAGCGTTTTAACGCCAGCCAGAACATGCCGACAATGCCAAACACCCCGGCGGCTACCAGCATCCACAGCGAGATCCAGCCGCGCACAATGCCAATAAACAGGAATAGAGCGAACGCGATGATGATGTTGGCACGGGTACCGCCCACGATCACGTAGGTCAGAATGCCAAACGCCACCGTGGCCGCCAGGAAGAAGAACCAGGCGCGCAGATCCTGCTTCAGGAAATAGACCACCAGCATCGCCGGGATGAAGAAGTAGAAGAAGCGCTTGAGCGCCACCCCTGACACATCGCTGGAGAAGATTTGGCTGTAGGAATTGAGCTTGAACAGCAGGAAGCCGTTCTGCATAAAGAAGATGCCCACGGTGCCGATCGCCACCAGCGCCAGCAATATCCAGGTGATATGCGTCTCAACCCGGTTCATGGTGAACACCGGCTTATGCGGCTGACCAGTGCGTTTACGCAACCGCGTCTTGTAGCTGACGTAGTAAATGGCGTAGAAGGCGGTGGCGGAGAGAATGGCGTACAGCAGGAACTCTACCGGCACCACGGCCACGTCAAACTGGAACACCAGTAAGCAGGTCAGCGGGAAGCCAAAGTAAAACGTCAGCAGATAGAGCAAGGAAAAGAAGACGTTAAAGTTGAAGCGGACGCGCCGAAACTCCTGATAGGTCAGGGTGAGCACAAACAGCGCCCCGATCAGATAGACGACAAACAGCCCGCCAAACTGTGCCAGCGTCATGGGTTTTCCCCCGCCGCCAGCGCCAATGCCTGCTGCCAGCCATCCACGTAGTTCGGATTGAAAAAGGCAATGGATCGCTTATCCAGCGTTGCCAGCTGGCGCTGTGATTCGCGCACCACGGCTTCATCCAGAGAATCGCCATAGAACAGCACCGGCAGATGCTGCTCGGCCAGGTCCTGCCAGAACGGGTTCTTGCGGCTCAGGACAAAAGGCACGCCAAACTGGATCAACAGGCACAGCGTACCGATCCCCTGCTGACGGTCGAAAATAAAGTAGCCGAGATCGCATTCACGCAGGATATTGAGATAATCGTCAAACGCCACCTGCTGGGTCAGCAGTTGCAGGTTCTGCTCGGAGAACAGCTTCAGGCCCGCCGCACGCACCTGGGCAATATAGACATCGTTATTGGCCGGATAGCCCATCGGCAAAATCACCCGCACCTTGTCACCAAATTGCTGATGGATAGCCTGTAACGCCTCGATATGGCGGTTGGTGGTATCACCAGAGTTGCCCACCAGGATGGTCATCGGCCCGGCCAGGTTCTTTTCGACCTCGATGCCTGTCAACGCAGGGTCCATCCGCGTCGGGAAATACAGCAGCGAGGCCGGAACGCGCGCGTGCCGCTGCTGGTAGTGGATCAGGTCGCCTCGGGTAGCAAACACGTGGCCCACCCGCCCTTGGGCAATGCGGCGCAGCACGTAGAACAGGCGGTATTTCCAACTGGTGGCGTTTTCATACAGATCGGCCCCCCAGATATGCCAGCTCACCTGGCGCGGCTTGATTTTGCCGCTCAGCAAGGCCAGCCACAGCGCCGCGTTAAACTGGCCATGCAGGAACAGGCGGTTGTCACGGTTGGCCTTGGCACGGGCAATCACTGCCTCTGCCAGGCTCTTTTTGCCGGGGAAAGCCTCGATGGTCAGTTTGGGAAAGTGGCCCAACGCGGCCACGTCTTTGGCTGCCACCATGAAGTGACACACTTGTTCTGCGGGCAAGCGTTCGGCCAGCACGTCATTAAAGAAGCGCAACACCGTCTGATTATGATGCGGGATATCAGATCCCAGTACGTGGATTAGTATGGTCATACTCGTCTACGATAAAGAATAAATACGCAGCTACAGAGCGCAAAATACACGATGTAGGTTGCCATATAGGCCTGTGCTGCCCCTAATGCGCCGTGCAGTGGGATCAGCCAGTGCGAGAACAGCGTCAGCAAGGCAAACTGGCTGACCTCTGTCAGAATATAAAAACGTAGCGACGCCTTGGCGATCACCAGGTAACCAAAGACGTAGGCCCCGACTTTCAGCACGTCCCCCACCAGTTGCCAGGCAAACAGATCGCGCATGGCAACGAATTTCTCTGAGAACAGCAGCCAGATGGCGAAGTCACGCAGCAGCCAGACGGTAAAGCTGGCAGCGGCGACCGCAGGCAGCACAAACTTCAGCGAGCGCACGATCTCCCGCGAAATAGCGCTTTTCTCTTGCAGGCGCGACAACGTTGGCAGCAGGTAAACGGTGAAAGAAGCGGTAATAAACTGCAGGTAGGCATCGGAGATACTGCTCACCCCTTGCCAGATCCCCACTTCGTCCCAGCCGTAATGCTCTGCCAGCAGGTTACGCATCATTACATAGGCGACCGGCAAGGTCACGGAGGTGATGAGCGCCATCAGGGTAAACTTACCGAGATGGCTGGCCAGCGCCTTATCCCAGGCCAGCGCCAGATAGCGCAGCGGCAGCGCCTTGCGCCGCCACAGCATGAAACCGGCAGGCAACACCACCAGGGCAGGAACCAGAGCCAAACCGGCCAGTGCGCCTTCATAACCGCCCAGCTTAAAGCATAGCGTAAAGGCTACCACGCCAATCAGGCTACCGGCGATCACCGCCAGCGCGTTACCCATGGCATCGCGATAACCTTTGAGGATCGCCAGGAACAGGTTGGCGTAGGCAATCCCCATCTGGATAAACGCCACCGCCCGCACCACGTTCACATAGTCGCCATGGCCAAACAGCCCACGGCTGATCGGCTCGGCAGCAAACAGGAACACCAGCGCCAGCAGGGTTGAGAAACCCAGCACAATGCTGGATGCGGTACCCACCGCCATCCGCAACCGCTGCGGATCCTGATGGTATTCCGCCACATACTTGGTGATACCGTTAAAAATCCCGGCACCCGACAGCACGCCCAGCACGGTGATCAACTGGCGGAAGTTACCCGCCTGCCCAACACCGCTGGGGCCGAAGGCCACCGCCAACATTTTTACCACCAGCAACCCCACGCCGATCTTGATCAGCGTGGAGCCAGCGGTCCAAATCGATGCTTTTGCCAGCGACATATCAGGCGAGGAAGCTCAGGATGGTATTGATCACCGTACGTTGATTGACGTCTGACATGTTAAAGAACAGCGGCAGACGCACCAGGCGCTCGCTCTCTTTGGTGGTGAAGCGGTCCTCGCCGGAGAAACGGCCAAACTTCTCACCCGCCGGGCAGGCGTGCAGTGGGATGTAATGGAATACCGACATGATTTCGGCTTCTTTCAGGTAGTCGATAAACGCGGTGCGATCCTGCACGTCTTTCAGCTTGATGTAGAACATATGGGCGTTATACACGCAGTTGGCCGGAATGACCGGCAAGGCGATACGCCCCGCAGCCGCCAACGGTTTCAAGGCATCGTAATAGTTCTGCCACAGCTTCAGGCGGCGCTGGTTGATTGTCTCGGCGGCTTCCAGCTGCGCCCACAGATAAGCGGCTTGCAGATCTGACATCAGATAGCTGGAACCAATATCGCGCCAGGTATATTTGTCCACCTGACCACGGAAGAACTGGCTGCGGTTGGTGCCTTTTTCACGGATCACTTCGGCACGATCGATCAGGGCCGGATCGTTAATCAGCGTCGCGCCACCTTCACCGCCAGCGGTGTAGTTTTTAGTCTCATGGAAGCTGAAGCAGCCGATATGACCGATGGTCCCCAAGGCTTTGCCTTTATAGGTCGACATCACGCCCTGCGCAGCATCTTCTACCACCATCAGGTTGTACTTCTTCGCCAACGCCATGATGGTGTCCATTTCGCAGGCCACGCCAGCGTAATGCACCGGCACGATGGCACGGGTTTTATCGGTGATCGCCGCTTCAATCTTGGTTTCATCGATGTTCATAGTGTCTGGACGCAGATCGACAAACACCATCACCGCCCCGCGCAGCACAAAGGCGTTAGCGGTGGATACGAAGGTGTAGCTCGGCATGATCACTTCATCACCCGGCTGGATATCCAGCAGGATGGCGGCCATTTCCAGTGACGCGGTGCAAGACGGCGTCAGCAGCACTTTCGGGCAGCCGAAATGCTGTTCCATCCACTGCTGGCAGCGACGGGTAAAACCACCGTCACCACAGAGTTTGCCGCTGCTCATCGCGGCCTGCATATAATCGAGTTCCGTGCCAACAACCGGTGGAGCGTTAAATGGGATCATGTAAACCTCTATAGAACCAATACGCGGTGCTTTCTAGGGTGGCACCGTGCCGTTGATAGAGCCGTAACGCGGCAATATTACTTATCTGAGTCGCGATCCGCAGGCGCTGCAGCCGTTGCTGCTGGCACCAGGCGATCGCGGCAGTCATCAGCCGAGAACCGGTCCCTTTACCTTGTACACCTGGGAATGCCGCCAGCAGGCCGATACGCGCCTCTTGCTGGCCGATATCACGCAGGCTGACAAACCCTTCTGGCTCCCCATCGCTGCCCAGCACAAGCAGGCACTGATGGTCAAACGTCCCCAGCACCGCTTTTTCAATCCAGGTGGCGTAAAAACGCCCGCTGTCCTGCGGCTGATACCAAGGCGCGCGAAAACGGCTGGCGGCAAAAACCTTGGCCGCCACCGAACGCAACAGTGGAATATCTTCAGGCTGGGCGATGCGGATAGCCGGTAAATTCAATGCACAATCTGTGCCAATTGCCAGGGCAAAGTCCACTTCGCCCTCTACCAGCCGAAACCCTACGCCAGCCAAACCATCGGCCAAGTCCAGGCGCTGAGCCGGGATCTTGGCCTGAACCAGTGCAAACGCATCCAGTTCAGTTGCCGTCAGCGCGGGAGCCGCATCGTCAAAATGCAGTTTGGCGCTAGAGAGTTGGAAATACTCGCTTTCCCAACCCAAAGGCTCAATATTGGCGTGGACGGACATGCAGTAAATCCAGTAAGTATTTGCCATAGCCGGTTTTGGCTAACGCCTGCGCCGAGCGTCTTACGCCATCATCATCCAGCCAGCCGTTACGCCAGGCGATCTCTTCCAGACAGGCAATCTTGAACCCTTGGCGCTTCTCTACCGTCTGCACAAAGGTACTGGCTTCGATCAGGCTGTCGTGGGTGCCGGTATCGAGCCAGGCAAAACCACGCCCCAGCAGCTCGACGCTCAATTCGCCGCGTTCCAGATACATCTGGTTGATGCTGGTGATCTCCAGCTCGCCACGTTCGGAAGGCTTCACCTGCTTGGCGAAATCCACCACCTGGTTGTCATAGAAATAAAGGCCGGTGACCGCCCAATTGGACTTTGGCTTCAGCGGCTTTTCTTCAATCGACAGCGCGCGGAAGTTATCGTCAAACTCCACTACGCCAAAGCGCTCTGGGTCCATGACCTGGTAACCAAATACCGTAGCGCCTTTCAGCCCCTGGACCACGCTCTTCAGTTTCGGGCTGAAGCCCTGGCCGAAGTAGATATTGTCGCCCAGCACCAGGCAGCACGGCTCACCGCCGATAAACTCTTCACCAATCAGGAAAGCCTGCGCCAGCCCATCCGGGCTCGGTTGTTCGGCGTAGCTGAGGTTGATGCCAAACTCTTCACCGTTGCCCAGCAAACGGCGAAACGAGGGCAGATCTTCTGGCGTAGAGATAATCAGAATATCGCGGATCCCGGCCAGCATCAGCACCGAGAGCGGATAGTAAATCATCGGTTTATCGTAAATAGGCAGCAACTGCTTGGAGACGCCGCGGGTGATCGGGTGTAAACGCGTCCCCGAACCGCCGGCTAGAATAATACCTTTCATCGTCACTCCTGACTCACCTTCGTTACGCGAAAGTTCTTTTTGCCATACGTTAAGTAAACATACCCAATAGATTTCGAGTCACAACCAACAACGCTGTGGCCTGAAAGATGAAGGGTATTACTGGCTTAAGCCCAAACGTTCCCCGGCATAAGACCCGTCTTGCACTCGGCGCCACCAGGTTTCATTGTTCAGATACCAGGAAACCGTCTTGCGGATGCCGCTTTCAAAAGTTTCCTGTGGGCGCCAACCCAGTTCACGTTCAATTTTGCCCGCGTCGATGGCATAGCGCATATCGTGACCAGGGCGATCTTTAACGTAGGTGATCAGATCGCGATATTTCGCCACGCCCTGCGGTTTGTTCGGTGCCAGCTCTTCCAGCAGATCGCAGATGGTCTGTACCACTTCGATATTTTTGCGTTCGTTGTGGCCGCCGATGTTATAGGTTTCCCCAATCACACCTTCTGTCACCACCTGATATAACGCCCGCGCATGGTCTTCCACAAACAGCCAGTCACGCACCTGCGCCCCGTCGCCGTAGACCGGCAGCGGTTTGCCGGAGATGGCATTAAGGATCACCAGCGGCACCAGCTTCTCTGGGAAGTGGTAAGGGCCGTAGTTGTTGGAACAGTTGGTCACGACGGTGGGGAAACCGTAGGTACGCAGCCAGGCGCGCACCAGGTGGTCGCTCGAGGCCTTGGAGGCAGAATACGGGCTGCTTGGCGCGTAAGGCGTGGTTTCGGTAAACAGATCGTCGGTGCCGTGCAGGTCGCCGTACACTTCATCGGTAGAGATATGATGGAAACGGAAAGCCTGCTTTTTCTCTGCCGCCAGCGCCTGCCAATAATGACGGGCAGCCTCCAGCATGGTGTAAGTGCCCACGATGTTGGTTTCGATAAAGGCCGCCGGGCCGTCGATCGAGCGGTCAACGTGGCTTTCTGCCGCCAGGTGCATCACGAAATCCGGCTGGTACTGCGCAAATACGCGGTCCAGTGCGGCACGGTCGCAGATATCTACCTGCTCGAAAGCATAGCGCTCGTTGTCCGCCACACCCGCCAGCGACTCCAGGTTACCGGCATAGGTGAGCTTATCAACCACCACCACGCTGTCGCGGGTCCCCTCGATGATATGTCTTACTACGGCAGAGCCGATAAATCCTGCCCCGCCGGTGACCAAAATACGTTTCAACGCCAAACTCCTTTGGTGTCCACGATCCAGGACTGCTTAATCTCTTCCGGCCTGATGGCCTTGAATTCTTTATGATCGACCAGCATCACGATCACATCCGCCTGCTGTAAGGCCTCAGGCAGTTTTTTCAGCGTAACGTGGCCCGCCAGTGACTTCGGCAGTTGCTCAACGTTAGGCTCGACCGCCAGGGTTTCACCCACGTGCCAATCGGCAATCAGGTGAGCCACTTCAACCGCCGGGCTTTCACGCAGGTCGTCGATATTGGGTTTGAACGCCAAACCGAAGCAGGCAATTTTCACTTCAGAAGCGCGCTTGTTGGTGGCCGCCAGGCAATCTGCCACGGCTGCCTTGACTTGATCGACCACCCAGAGCGGTTTGCCGTCGTTAACCAGGCGCGCAGTATGGATCAGACGAGCCTGTTGCGGGTTCTGCGCCACGATGAACCAAGGATCAACGGCGATACAGTGCCCGCCCACGCCTGGGCCAGGCTGCAGAATGTTGACGCGCGGGTGGCGGTTGGCCAGGCGGATCAGTTCCCATACGTTAATGCCTTGTTCGGCACAGATCAGCGAAAGCTCGTTGGCAAACGCGATGTTAACGTCGCGGAAGCTGTTTTCCGTCAGTTTGCACATCTCGGCGGTGCGCGAGTTGGTGATCACACACTCACCTTCGAGGAAAATCTTGTACAGCGCGCTAGCGCGCTCGGAGCATTTTGGCGTCATCCCGCCAATCACGCGGTCATTCTGGATCAGCTCAACCATTACCTGCCCAGGCAGCACGCGCTCAGGGCAGTAGGCAATGTTCACGTCGGCCTGCTCACCGGCATCCTGCGGGAAACTCAGATCGCTACGCGCCTCTGCCAGCCACAGTGCCATCTGCTCAGTAGCGCCCACCGGTGAAGTAGACTCCAGGATCACCAGGTCGCCTTTTTTCAGTACCGGTGCCAATGACTTGGCAGCGGCTTCAACATAGGCCAGATCGGGTTCGTGATCCCCTTTGAACGGCGTGGGTACGGCGATCAGGAACGCATCGGCCGCCAGCGGTTTAGTTACCGCCTGCAGATAACCGCCTTCTACCGCTTCTTTTACCACGCGATCCAAATCAGGTTCGACGATGTGGATGGCACCACGGTTAATGGTATCTACCGCGTGCTGGTTAACATCTACGCCCACCACTTTTTTCTTGCGGGAAGCAAACGCCGCCGCCGTTGGCAAACCGATATAGCCCAGGCCAATAACTGAAATAGTGTTAAAACTCATAGTGTCACCTGATGATTCTTTAAAGCTTCTAGGATACGTTGGCAGGCATGCCCGTCACCGTACGGGTTATGCGCCCGGCTCATGGCGTGGTATTCGCCTTCGTCTGTCAATAACCGGGTTACCGCATCAACAATTTTAGCTACGTCCGTTCCCACCAGCTGTACCGTGCCGGCATCTACCGCTTCTGGCCGCTCGGTGGTATCACGCATCACCAACACCGGTTTACCCAGCGATGGCGCCTCTTCCTGAATGCCGCCCGAGTCGGTCAGGATCAGATAAGATCGCGTCATCAGATAGACAAACGGCAGGTAATCCTGCGGATCGATCAGAATGATGTTATCGATCCCCTTCAAAATACGGTTAACCGGCTCACTGACGTTCGGATTGAGGTGCACTGGATACACCACCTGCACATCAGGATGCTGACGGGCAATCTCGGCCAAGGCGCTACAGATGCGCTCGAACCCACCGCCGAAGCTTTCGCGGCGGTGCCCAGTCACCAGGATCAGCTTTTTGTTGGCATCCAGGAAAGGATAACGCTGGTCAAGGCTGCTGCGCAGCTCTGGGTTGTGCATGATGCGGTCGCGCACCCACAGCAACGCATCGATCACGGTGTTACCCGTGACGAAAATATGGTCGTCCCGCAGCGATTCACGTAACAGGTTCTGCCGTGAATTTTCGGTTGGCGAGAAATGATACATCGCCAAATGCCCCGTCAACTTGCGGTTGGCCTCTTCAGGCCACGGAGAATAGAGATTACCGGTACGCAGACCCGCTTCCACATGCCCCACCGGGATACGCTGATAAAACGCCGCCAGGCTGGTCGCCATGGTGGTCGTCGTGTCACCGTGAACCAACACCACGTCCGGCTTGAAGTCCTCCAGTACGCCTTTGATCCCTTCCAGAATGCGGCAGGTGATTTCACTCAGCCCCTGGCCCGGTTTCATAATATTCAGGTCGTAATCCGGTACGATTTCAAACAAACGCAGTACCTGATCCAGCATCTCGCGATGCTGTGCCGTAACGCAGACTCTTGACTCAAAGGCATCATCCTGAGCCAGAGCATGTACCAGAGGTGCCATTTTGATGGCTTCCGGTCTGGTGCCAAAAACAGTCAACACTTTCACAGCGAATCTCTTTTGGTCGGTGAAGTGCAGGCGAACCTGCAAAGTTGGGCACTCAGTGCCCAACAGCGAAATTATTATATTATTGATTAACTACGTGGCCGGCGTACCAAGGCAACGCCCGCACCAATCAGGCCACCGATTGCGCCCCACATAATCAGCCAGAATACCCGGCGTGGGCTATCACGTTTCACCGGCTCTTCCGGCGTACGTAAATAGCGGTAGGTCTGGAATTTGGCATCCAACGTCGGGCCGACGTTCAAAGTTGCCAGCATGGCCCGATTCTGATCGTAACTCACATCGTAAGCCGGGCCGGAAGCCTGTAAACCTTCCAGGCGCGCCTGCAGCATGGGTTTGCCCAACAGGAACAGATCGGAGTCTGGCAGTTGTTCGGCTGGCGTATCGGTCTGCGTACGGCTAATCCCCTGCTGTTCGGCGATTTTCAGCGCCTGCTGCACGGTCTTGAGCTCACGCTGATACACCGCATCGGCTACCGCTTCCTGGCGTTTGACCTGTGCACTCATCGAGGTGGTACGCGCCGCCCAGGCTCCCTGGATCTCTTCATTCAGATGCTGCGCCGCACGGTGGCTGGCAAAGGCAACATACTGACGCAGCAGATGGTTGGAGTCTGGCGCAGTTTCGGCGGTCAGTTTCACGCTGTCATTAAGCACTTTTTTGTCGTCGCGCGGCGTGAACTGGATATTGTTAATCAGGTCATCAAGCAACGCCGCATCGGCACGGGCATCCCCTTCCTGGCGCTGTTTGTAGTAATCGCTTTGCAGCCAGAAATCACGACGCGTGTCATAGGCGGCGAGCTGCATGATAAATTCATTATAGGCTTCATCGGCGATGCCTGGCTGATCGCTGGCAACCGCAGGCAGCGTGCGCTGATCCAGGTTACGCAGGAACTGCTGCTGAGAGTAATATCCCCCCAGCGCATTCACCGTTGGCTTATCGGTGATCGCCGTGGCGCTCCACTCCTGTTTCACCAGGTAGGAAACGATCAGCGCGACAGCAGCAAACAACACCGCGAAACCGATAATCCATTTTTTGCCGCGCCACAGGGTGCAGCATAGACCGCGGATATCGAGTTCGTTATCGACCACCGGGGTATTCTTGTCAGACGTTGTTTCAGGATTCATCACTGCCCTAAAGCCTCAGGTTAAGGTACTTGCTTATTGTTCGTTGCATTTCGCAGGCGGCGCTTGAGACGTTTGATATAGCGCGCGACCCGCCATGCACGTTTAATGCAATAGCCATAGAAGAAGAATGCAAGCAAGAATAATGCCAACATAAACCATTCAGGTATGAAAGTCAGGCGTTCGCCTATCACGCCAATCGCCGCCAACAGCGCTGCGGCCAAGGTGATGAGCACAAAGGCCTGACGAGGCGTAAAGCCCGCGCGCATAATCAAATGGTGGATGTGTTGACGGTCTGGCGAGAACGGGCTCATGCCCTTACGCAGACGGCGGTACATGATGGCAATCATATCCATCAGCGGGATGGCGATAATCCACAGCGCGGTGACCGGCTTGATCGGATGATTTGGCCCTTGCGAGCTTTGCACCAGCAGCCAGATGGCGGTAAAACCGATCAGCGTACTGCCGGCGTCGCCCATAAAAACTTTATAGCGACGGCCAAGGATGCCGAGGTTGAGCAGAATATAGGGAACGATGGCCGCCAGCATGGCGAAGCACCAGAAGGCAAGGTCGCTATGGCCACCTTGATACAACAGGATCCCCATCGCGCCGAACGAGACGCAAGAGAGACCGCCGAGCAGGCCGTCGATACCGTCGACCATGTTAAAGGCGTTAATCGCCGCCCAAACGGCAAACAGCGTCACCAAATAGCCAAACGGCCCCAACTGCATTTCCCAGCCACCAAACACATAGCCGAGGCTGCGCAGATAAAGACCGGCAAACACCATCATGGCAATGCCGACCAGCGCCTGAATGGTGGCGCGGATCTTGACGCTAATATCGAAGCGATCGTCCAGCGCCCCGACAAATACCAGGACACCCGCGCAGGTGAGATAGAGTTTGCTGTGCACAATCGTCTGGTCGGTGATCAGGAAGGCAAAGCAGATGCCAGCGTAAACAGAAATCCCACCCACCAGCGGGATCAGCCCCTGATGACGTTTGCGATAATTAGGCTTATCAACCAAACCAATAGGTTTTGCTGCCTTGCGAGCAACAAATATAAAAGCCAGAGAAAATAGAAAAACAAAAAGAATTTCAGTACTCATGGTGAGTAAGTTCACGGTTAACAAATCTCTGAAGAAGATGAGGCAGCTTAACATGGGTAAAAAACCGCGCCACATGACCAAGCGACCTTTCAGTCATTTCCTATGACATAGACACTTATCAATGCCCAAAACGTGTCTTGCTTCAACGCATTAACGCAAAAAACAGGCGTAAATAAGATAAGTTCTCAATAAGTCACAAAAATAACTTACTTTCCTTTACTGTTACTTATCGTATCCGCCAAAAGCAAAAAACGCCACGACTAGGCGTGGCGTTCCTCGAATATTTTACTTCTTTATGAGCGTTTCATCATGTCGAAGAATTCGTCGTTGGTTTTGGTCATCGCCAACTTGTTAATGAGGAACTCCATCGCATCGATCTCGCCCATTGGGTGAATGATCTTGCGCAGGATCCACATCTTCTGCAGTTCTTCAGAGGTGGTGAGCAACTCTTCTTTACGCGTACCGGAACGGTTGTAATCGATCGCTGGGAACACGCGCTTCTCGGCGATTTTACGCGCCAGATGCAGTTCCATGTTACCCGTACCTTTAAACTCTTCGTAGATCACTTCGTCCATCTTCGAACCGGTATCGACCAGTGCGGTAGCGATGATGGTCAGGCTGCCGCCTTCCTCAACGTTACGAGCCGCACCGAAGAAGCGCTTCGGACGATGCAGGGCGTTGGCATCCACACCACCGGTCAGCACTTTGCCTGAGGCAGGTACTACGGTGTTGTAGGCACGCGCCAGACGGGTGATGGAGTCCAGCAGGATGATCACGTCTTTTTTGTGTTCGACCAGGCGCTTGGCCTTCTCGATCACCATTTCGGCAACCTGTACGTGGCGGGATGCGGGTTCGTCAAAGGTAGAAGCGATGACTTCGCCTTTTACCAGACGTTGCATCTCGGTCACTTCTTCCGGACGTTCGTCGATCAACAGCACCATCAGCACGCAGTCTGGATGGTTGTATGCGATGCTCTGCGCAATGTTTTGCAGCAGCATGGTTTTACCGGCTTTCGGCGGTGCCACAATCAGGCCACGCTGGCCACGACCGATTGGCGCTGCCAGATCCAGTACGCGAGCCGTCAGATCTTCGGTAGAGCCGTTGCCGCGCTCCATACGCAAACGTGAGTTGGCGTGCAGCGGCGTCAGGTTTTCGAACAGGATCTTGTTACGGGCGTTTTCCGGTTTGTCGTAGTTGACTTCGTTAACTTTCAACAGGGCAAAATAGCGCTCGCCTTCTTTTGGCGGACGAATCTTACCGGAAATGGTGTCACCTGTGCGGAGGTTGAAGCGGCGGATTTGGCTGGGAGAAACGTAGATATCGTCGGGGCCTGCGAGGTAGGAACTGTCTCCGGAACGGAGGAAACCAAATCCATCCTGCAATATCTCCAGCACGCCATCACCGAAGATATCTTCTCCGCTTTTCGCATGTTGCTTGAGTATAGAGAAGATAATGTCCTGTTTGCGCAGGCGGGCCAGGTTTTCCAGCCCCATATTTTCGCCGAGAGTAATCAGCTCAGAAACCGGCGTATTCTTTAATTCGGTAAGATTCATAGTGGGGGTTCTTAAACTCGGGGTGTGTCTCGAACTAGTATCGTGAATGGTATGGCAGCGTGTTATACCCATAACCTTTCAAGCTACAACGTGAAATTCATAGGGTATGCGTGCCTGTTACTGGACGTTCGATCGCCGGGCTGCTGGGCCGCCGCAGTAAGAAATGGCTTAGCTGGGGCGCACACGCTGACGGTTTAAGATCGAAGGTGCCTTAAAACTGATTTTTTTGTAAAACCGCTTGATCGTCAAAACACGGGCTCGGTTCACAGTAAAATGCTAGTGCCGATGGTTCAACGTAGAGTAATGCTTAGATTCAGACTCTTTAGATTTAATACTTATGGCAAGTTCAGAATGCAGTATGGTTAAACTTAACACGCTTCTTGGCAGGCGTCTAGCGGTGAATGAAAATCCCCCTCCAGACGCCCGTCACGGGGCTTCCCGCCCTAATTACAGATTCGCGTCCAGGAACTCTTTGAGCTGGCCCTTGGACAGCGCGCCGACCTTGGTCGCTGCCACTTCACCGTTCTTGAACAACAACAGCGTCGGGATACCGCGGATGCCGTATTTAGGCGCGGTAGCCGGGTTTTGATCGATGTTCAGTTTGGTAATGGTCAACTTGCCGGCGAACTCTTCGGCAATCTCGTCGAGGATCGGAGCAATCATCTTGCACGGACCACACCATTCAGCCCAGAAATCGACCAGGATTGGCCCTTCGGCTTTCAGCACATCGGAATCGAAGCTGTCGTCAGTCAGGTGAATAATTTTATCGCTCATGTTCTACTCCACAGGATTAGGTCTACCTTGTTGGTGTAGCATCAAACCAACTCAGGTGATTTTATTTCACCGCTTTTATTTCAACGGATATGCTTTCGTAAAGCAATAGTTAGCTGATATTCTACCACACTATGAGCAAAACACACTTGACCGAACAGAAGTTTTCCGACTTCGCCCTGCACCCGTTAGTCCTTGAAGCCCTTGAGAAAAAAGGGTTTCACAACTGCACGCCCATCCAGGCGTTAGCATTGCCGCTCACCCTCAGTGGGCGCGACGTTGCAGGTCAGGCGCAAACCGGTACCGGAAAGACGCTGGCATTTTTAGCGTCTACTTTTCACTATTTGCTGTCCCACCCGGCGAAAGAAGGTCGCCAGACCAACCAGCCGCGCGCCTTGATCATGGCGCCTACGCGTGAACTGGCAGTGCAGATCCATTCCGATGCAGAAGCTCTGTCGCAGTCTACCGGGTTGAAACTTGGCCTGGCCTACGGCGGCGATGGCTATGACAAACAGCTGAAAGTGCTGGAAAGCGGCGTAGATATCCTGGTGGGGACCACCGGCCGTTTAATCGACTACGCCAAACAAAATTATATCGATCTGGGTGCGATCCAGGTTGTGGTGCTTGATGAAGCCGACCGCATGTACGACCTGGGCTTTATCAAAGATATCCGCTGGCTCTTCCGCCGCATGCCTGCGGTCGATCAACGCCTGAACATGCTGTTCTCTGCCACCCTGTCCTATCGCGTACGCGAGCTGGCCTTTGAGCAGATGAACAATGCCGAATATGTGGAAGTTGAACCGGAACAGAAAACCGGCCACCGCATTCAGGAAGAGCTGTTCTACCCTTCCAACGAAGAAAAAATGCGCCTGCTGCAAACGCTGATCGAGGAAGAGTGGCCGGATCGCTGCATCATCTTCGCCAACACCAAGCACCGCTGTGAAGACATCTGGGGCCATCTGGCTGCCGACGGTCACCGCGTAGGCTTGCTGACCGGCGACGTGGCGCAGAAAAAACGCCTGCGTATTCTGGACGACTTCACCAAGGGTAACCTGGATATCCTGGTCGCCACCGATGTCGCCGCACGCGGCCTGCATATCCCGTTGGTGACTCACGTCTTCAACTACGATCTGCCGGACGACTGCGAAGACTACGTGCACCGCATTGGCCGTACTGGCCGCGCGGGCGAAAGCGGTCACTCCATCAGCCTGGCCTGTGAAGAGTACGCGCTTAACCTGCCAGCTATCGAAACCTATACGGGCCACAGCATTCCTGTGAGCAAGTACAACAGCGATGCACTGCTGAGCGATCTGCCTGCACCGAAGCGCCTGGTGCGCCCACGTGGCAACAACGGCCCACGCCGTAACTCTTCCGCGCCACGTCGTGGTGGTGCGCCACGTAACAACCGTAAACGTTCGGGCTAATAGACGACTATGCCAGGTTCCAGCACCCTCTATGCCGCCATCGATCTGGGTTCCAACAGTTTCCATATGTTGGTGGTACGTGAGGTGGCTGGCAGTATCCAGACGCTGGCTCGCATCAAGCGCAAAGTGCGCCTGGCGGCCGGGCTGGATCAGCACAATCACCTGTCACAGGAAGCCATGCAGCGCGGCTGGCAATGTCTGCGGCTGTTCTCGGAACGCCTGCAGGATATCCCACGCGATCAAATTCGAGTCGTCGCCACCGCAACGCTGCGCCTGGCCAATAACGCGGCCGAATTCCTGCAAACCGCCGAAACTATCCTTGGCTGCCCCGTTCAGGTCATCAGCGGCGAAGAAGAAGCCCGCCTGATTTACCACGGCGTTGCCCACACCACAGGCGGCCCGGATCGGCGTCTGGTGGTCGATATCGGGGGTGGCAGCACGGAGTTGGTCGTAGGTACAGGGGCGCAGGCCGCGCAGCTGTACAGCCTTTCGATGGGCTGTGTCACCTGGCTCGAACGCTTCTTCAGCGATCGCAATCTGGAGCGGGATAACTTCGAAGCCGCCGAACAGGCAGCGCGTGAAATGGTGCGGCCAATCGCCCCACAACTTCGTCAACATGGCTGGCAGATTTGCGTCGGCGCCTCAGGTACCGTGCAAGCGCTACAGGAAATCATGGTGGCGCAGGGGATGGATGAACGTATTACCCTGCCCAAGCTGCGGCAGTTGAAACAACGCGCCATTCAGTGTGGCAAACTGGAAGAGTTGGAAATCGAAGGGCTGACGTTGGAACGTGCCTTGGTGTTCCCAAGCGGCCTGTCGATACTGCTGGCCATTTTCCAGGAGTTAGGCATCGAAAGCATGACGCTGGCCGGTGGCGCTCTGCGCGAAGGCCTGGTGTATGGCATGCTGCATCTGCCGGTCGAGCAGGATATCCGCAGCCGCACGTTACGCAATCTGCAACGCCGTTACCTGCTGGATATCGAGCAGGCCGAACGCGTCAGCCAGTTGGCCGCAAACTTCTGTTTGCAGACCACCAATGAATGGCAATTGGATACGCGATGTCGTGAGCTACTGCATGCGGCCTGCCTGATCCACGAAATCGGCCTGAGCGTCGATTTCAAACAGGCTCCTCAACACGCCGCCTATCTGGTCAGCCATCTTGATTTACCCGGCTTTACCCCGGCACAGAAAAAACTGTTAGCCACCCTGCTGCAAAACCAAAGCAATGCCCTCGATCTGGCGCTGCTGAGCCAACAAAACGCCGTGCCGCCCCGCGTGGCACAGCGCATGTGTCGTCTGTTACGTCTGGCCATCATCTTTGCCAGCCGCCGCCGTGACGATACCCTGCCCGCAGTACGCCTGCGTGCAAACGATGAAGAGTTGCATGTGATTTTGCCGCACGGCTGGTTAGAGCGACATCCGCTGCGCGCAGAGGCGTTGGATCAGGAAAGCCACTGGCAGAGCTATGCCCACTGGCCGCTGTTTTTGGAAGAGCAGTCTTAAAAGGGCACATGCAGCGCCCCTATATAGGAAGCCAGTGCAGGCTTTTGTTAGCGGTCTGAGACGCCTTCGCAACTAGTCTCAGCTACCGCCCTTGGCCTTGGCCAACATCGCCTTCACGCTGGCCAAATGGCTCTGGCCTTTCTCCATCCGCTCCTGTGGACTAACCACCTTGCGTTCCGTCTCCCAAGCCAGATCGTCCTGCGGCAGTTCCAACAGGAAACGGCTGGGTTCCGGCCGCACCAGCTCACCGTATTGGCGACGTTCGCGACACAGGGTGAAAATCAGCTCTTTCTGGGCACGAGTGATCCCAACATAGGCCAAACGCCGCTCCTCATCGACATTATCCTCGTCAATGCTGCTCTGATGCGGCAATAATCCCTCCTCCATCCCCACCAGGAACACATAGGGGAATTCCAATCCCTTGGAAGCATGCAAAGTCATCAACTGCACCTGATCCAACTCTTCATCGCTTTCGCCGCGCTCCATCATGTCACGCAACGTAAAGCGCGTGACCACCTGGGTCAGCGTCATCGGTTCGTCCAGATCGTTGCCTTCCAGCATCTCGGTCATCCAGCCAAACAGCGTGTTGACGTTTTTCATACGCATTTCGGCCGCTTTCGGGCTGGGCGAGGTTTCAAACAGCCAGCTTTCATAGTCGATGCCGCGGATCAGATCGCGCACCGCTGCCACCGGCTCACGCTCCACCATCTGGATGATCCCTTCCATCCAGTGGGTGAAACGCTGCAAAGACTCCAGCCCCCGGCCGGTCAGATACTGGCCCAGGCCAAGATCGAAGCTGGCGCGGAACAGGCTCTTGTTACGCTGATTGGCCCACTCCCCCAACTTTTGCAGCGTCGCCGGGCCGATTTCCCGCTTCGGCGTATTGACGATACGCAGGAAGGCACTGTCGTCATCCTGGTTGGTCAAAACCCGCAGATAAGCCAGCAAATCCTTGATTTCCGGGCGCGAGAAGAACGACGTGCCGCCAGAAATCTTGTACGGAATGCGGTTCTGCATCAGCATTTTTTCAAACAGCCGCGACTGGTGGTTACCGCGATAGAGGATCGCATAGTCGCCGTAGTTGGTTTTCTTCACAAAGTGATGGGCGATCAGTTCCCCCACCACCCGCTCGGCCTCGTGATCTTCATTGTTGGCCGTGACCACCTTCAACTCTTCGCCGTAACCCAGTTCGGAGAACAGGCGTTTTTCAAAGACGTGCGGGTTGTTGGCAATCAGGATATTGGCGGCCTTCAAAATACGTTCGCTGGAACGGTAGTTCTGCTCCAGCTTGATCACCTGTAACGCCGGGAAATCTTCCTTTAGCAGTACCAGGTTCTGTGGACGTGCTCCACGCCAGGAGTAGATCGACTGATCGTCATCCCCCACCACGGTAAAGCGTGCGCGGTTACCCACCAGCAGTTTCACCAGTTCGTACTGGCTGGTGTTGGTGTCCTGATATTCATCCACCAGCAGGTAGCGGATACGGTTCTGCCAGCGCTCACGCACCTCCTCATTACGCTGTAGCAACAAGGTGGGCAGCAGGATCAGATCGTCAAAATCCAGGACGTTACAGGCCCTCATGTGGTCGTGATACAGCCCGTAGCAGTGGGCGAACAGTTTGTCCCGCTCGGAGCGCGCCAGCCCCATTGCCCGCTGCGGATCCACCAGATCGTTCTTCCAGTTGGAAATGGTCGAGATCAGCTGTGCTACCAGAGTCTTGTCGTTTTCCAGCCACTTCTCAGTCAGTTCTTTCAACAACGCGAGTTGGTCTTGATCGTCAAACAGCGAGAAGTTGGACTTCATCCCCAACGCGGCATATTCGCGTTTGATCACTTCCAGCCCCAGCGTATGGAAGGTGGAGATCATCAGGCCACGTGACTCTTTGCGCCCCATGGTTTGCGCCACACGCTCTTTCATCTCACGCGCCGCTTTGTTGGTGAAGGTTACGGCGGCAATATGCCGGGCCTGATAGCCACATTGGTGGATCAGGTGGGCAATTTTATTGGTGATCACACGCGTTTTGCCGGAACCGGCACCGGCCAGCACCAGGCAAGGCCCGGTAACGAATTCGACGGCTTGTTGTTGGCTGGGGTTTAATCGCATGGCGCTTTATTGCTCAATATTGGTGTGCGGGGGAGAAGGATTGTAGCAGAAAGCGCCGCTCAGATTTAACAGGTATAATGGCGGCAAATTCTACACGACTAATTGGAAATCAAGATGGCAAAGACCGCTAGTGCCCTGCACATTCTGGTGGATAACGAAACACTGGCCAACGAGCTGTTGGCCAAACTCAAGCGCGGCGTCAGCTTTGATACGCTGGCGCGCAAATACTCGAGCTGCCCGTCCAAGCGCAACGGCGGCTCCCTGGGTGAGTTCAACAAGGGGACTATGGTCGCAGCCTTCGATAAGGCGGTGTTCAGCATCCCGTTGCTCAAGCCCTATGGCCCGGTGAAAACCCAGTTCGGCTATCACATCATCAAGGTACTGTATCGCAACTAGGCCCCTCACCCTAACCCTCTCCCACAGGGAGAGGGGACCGATCGAGCTAGCTATCAGCTAAAGAAAATTACCTGACTACAGCACCAAATCAGATCCCTTTTATGTGGGGCACAGATCTATCACAGTACATGACCACAACACCAAATCAGCTCCCCTTTGTGTCGGGAACAGATCTATCACAGTACATGACCACAGCACCGGACCAGCTCCCTCTCCCTGTGGGAGAGGTTTGGGGTGAGGGGCAATGATTACTGAGTGCTGGTTTCCGGTGCTGCGGTAGCCGCGTCCGCCGGTTTTGGCTCTTCGCTCACCACGGCTGGTGCTGGTGCCATGATGCCGTTATAGGTTTCCTGTAGCTGCTTCATATTCATCTCCGGCTCCCCCTTCGGCTGTAACAGCACCAAGGTGGCATCCTGCGACAGTTGCAGCTTCAGTTCCTGATTCAGCGATTCCAGCGTCAGCGACGACAAGAAAGCCTGACGCAGCTTCTGGTATTGCTCCGGAGCGATATCTACCACGCCACTTTGTTGTGAACGCAGACGCTGGCTCATCAGCACGTCGGTGTCGGTGCGGGCATAGGTAGCAAACAGTTTGCTCAACTGATCGGTTTTCTGTGCCAGCAAGGCATTGAACTCATCCTGAGACAGGCCGTTGTTACGCACATTAGCCAATTCGCGAGCAATAAAGGCCAGGCCGCTGTTCAGATTATCATTCGGTGAATTCAGATGGATCGCACACTGGGCGCGTTGATACTGCACCCGGCAGTCAAAGCCCAGCTTGATGTTTTTCTGCTCGCTCTTTTGCAGCACCTGCTGAATGTGCCAGAACAGGGCTTCACGGGCCATATCACTGCGCCAGTAACGGCTCAGGCTTTGCGAATCGCGAATCGGATGCCATGGCGTATCCCACATGATCGACAGCGTATCCTGCTTCACCTGATCGCTGATCAGACTGACAGGCTGCGGCGGTAGCGGAGTCAGGGTTGGCATGGTTGCCGGCGCTTCACGCTTGCCTTGGAGAGGCGAGAATGCCTTGTTGATCTGTTCACTCAGGCTACGGCTATCAACTTTACCCACGACGTACAACGTCATGGCGTCCGGGGTATACCACTGCTGGTAAAATTTCTGCAGTTGCTCGATATTGACCGGCCGTTTGACCGGTTGGCCCGGATCGTGTGCCAGCAACGTTGAGCCTTTCAGGCGATAACGCCACCAGCTGTCTTTGGGATCCGGCGGGAAGATACCGATAGGATCCATCTTGGCGTTCATCACCGCGTCTACCGTTGGCTCATCAATAGCCAGTTTACCCGTGGTATCCGCCAGCCAGGCCAGCGCTTCTTTCAACAGATCGGGGCGGTTATTGGGCAGGCTCAGGTTGTAGATAGTGAAATCATAAGAGCTGATGGCTGGCGGCAATGGCCGTTCACTGTCCACGCTCTGTTGCCACAGCGACTGTAGCTGCGGCTGGGTAAAACTCTCGCTGCGCGTAATCGCAATACGCGGCAGCAGATGGGCAAAACCGATCTGTTGGGCAGACTCCACCAGCGATCCGGTATTGACCATCAACCTTAACTCAACGCGATCGCTCGGGCGCTGTGGTGTATCAAGGATCTGCCAAGAAAAACCGTTATTCAGCTGCCCCTGCTGCCAGGCAGGATCAGGTTGTAGCGCTTCAGCGTGCACGCTGCCGTTGGCCGCAACCAACAGCAGCCCACCCACTAAAAGACGAATTCTGGTGCCCTGCATGTGAACCCCTACTTAATGACTAGCCAATTTTTTATGCAAATACGGATATTCCGTTCATTGGAATATAAGGCATCGTCCCGCCGCGATGTTGACGAGTACGGCCTGAACTGTGCGTGGCACAGCAACGATCACACCCTGAGTTTCACCGTAGGGCGGAAAGCACAAAGTGTACCATTCTGTTAGACCGCGCGCCTTGGCGGATGTCACTCATCACAGTGAAAAATAATAGCTGTAGGGTGTTATGGAGAAAAAATGAACAAGAAGCAAGGGAAAATGACATCGGCTGCGATGGCAGCCGATGTAGAAAGCAGGAAAAAACTTAGGCAGAAGGCAGCTTTTTGTCAGTAACAACCTTATCTGTTCTGTTATTCAGCACGTCTTGCAGCTGCTTCTCGTCCAGTTGGTTACACCATTTGGCCACCACTACCGTCGCCACACCGTTACCGACCAGGTTGGTCAAGGCGCGGGCTTCGGACATGAAGCGGTCGATACCGAGGATCAACGCCAGACCGGCCAGTGGTAAATGCCCTACTGCCGAAATGGTTGCTGCCAGTACGATAAAGCCACTGCCGGTCACCCCTGCCGCCCCTTTCGAGGAGAGCAACAGCACCACCAACAGGGTCACCTGATGCATGATGTCCATATGGGTGTTGGTTGCCTGGGCGATAAATACCGCCGCCATCGTCAGATAGATAGAGGTACCGTCAAGGTTGAACGAGTAGCCCGTCGGGATCACCAGACCAACCACCGATTTCTTGCACCCCAGATTTTCCATTTTATCGAGCATGCGTGGCAGCACCGATTCGGAAGACGAAGTACCCAGTACGATCAGCAGTTCTTCTTTGATATAGCGAATAAATTTGAAGATGTTGAAACCGTTGTAACGGGCAATCGAACCCAGTACTACCACCACAAACAGCACGCAGGTGATATAGAAGCAGACAATCAGCTGGCCCAGTTGCAACAGCGTACCCACACCGTATTTGCCGATAGTGAACGCCATGGCACCAAAGGCACCCAGCGGCGCCAGGCGCATGATCATATTGATGATGCCAAAAATGACGCGGGAGAAGCTGTCAATGACGTTAAAGATCACCTGGCCTTTCTCACCCAGGCGATGCAGGGCAAAACCAAACAGCACCGCAAACAGCAGCACCTGCAAGATGTTGCCGCTGGCAAAGGCTCCGACCACGCTACCCGGGATAATATCCAACAGGAAAGGCACGATGCCCTGCTGCGAAGCCTGCTCGGCATAGACTGCCACCGCTTTGGCATCCAGCGTTCCCGCATCGACGTTCATCCCGGCACCGGGTTGCACCACGTTAACGATCACCAGGCCGATCAGCAACGCAATGGTACTGACGATTTCAAAGTACAGCAGGGCAATCGCCCCGGTACGGCCCACGGCCTTCATGCTCTCCATGCCCGCGATGCCGGTCACCACGGTACAGAAGATCACCGGAGCGATAATCATTTTGATTAATTTAACAAATCCATCACCCAGGGGTTTCATCTGGGCACCAAGGTCAGGGTAGAAATGGCCAAGCAGGATCCCCAGCGTAATCGCTGTTAACACCTGAAAATAGAGGCTCTTAAATATAGTTGTTTTCATTAGCACATCCTTTGGGGGGAGACAACGCGGCAGGCGGGCAATCAATCGTCCGTCCTGTTTATCGCTTGCGCGGAAAATAACACCCCCATAACAACATGGAAATAAATTGTTGCTGTTGTACAGGCATATTGGTGTGAATTTAAGAGCTGAAACGCGTCAGTCAGTGTGCAAGTTCCTGCGTTACGTAAGCTTTTCTTTGCATTAACTCAGAATAGGTAGCGCTTGAAACGGTTTTTTGACTGGGAAATTAGGCGGACACTCCCGCCCGAAAAGTACCAGGCGGGGGATAAAAACTCAGCGTCAGGTAAACCAGCTCACGCCTTGGCAACAGAGGCAAACTGCGCTTCAAACTCTTTGCGGGGCACGGGCTTGGCAAACAGGAAACCCTGGCCAGTTCGAATGCCGTGCTGTAACAACCAGTCTCGCTGCACCGCCGTTTCCACCCCTTCCGCCATCACCGGCAAATGAAGCACCTCGGAAATCGAGCTGACAATCCGCACCATCGCATCGTCCTCCGGCAGGCCATCAATAAAGCTTTTATCGATTTTAATCAGATCGATCGGCAGGGATTTGAGACGATTGAGGTAATTCAGGCTGGCATAGCCCATACCAAAGTCATCCAAGGCGATCGATACGCCTAAATCATGCAATTCCCGTAGCAATTCCAGCGCCCCATCAAGGTCGTGGATACGCACCGTCTCGGTGATTTCCAGCAGCAGTTTATGCGGGTCGAGCTGGTGCTCGTCCAGCAACCGTTTCAGCTGAGGCACAAAGTCTTTATGCTGCAGCTGGATCGGCGAAATATTTACCGCCAACGGCAACGTGATGCCCTGGGATTGCCACGCGGCCAGAATACGGCATGACTCTTCCAGCACCCAGTTCCCTAGGGGTACTATCACGCCCAACTCCTCCGCCAGCGGGATCACATCCGCCGGGAGGATAATCTGGCCGTCGGGCAGTTGCCAGCGCAGCAGGGCTTCTGCGCCGGTCACCTGATTGGTTTGCATATCCCACTGCGGTTGCAGGAACAGTGCAAACTGACGTTGTTCAATGGCCAGCAGGATCTCACTTTCCTGCGTCAGACGCTTTTGGGTTTTTTCGGTCAGGCAAGGCTCGAAGAACAGAATTTGATTTTTACCCTCACGATGCGCCGACATCATGGCCGAGGTGGCGCTACGCAGCAGTTGCTCCGCACTTTCCCCAGGATTGGGATAATGGGCAATACCGATACTGGCGCTTGGCCGCAGCGGCATCTTCTGTTGCAGGTTCAGCGGCGCATTGATGGCCGCCATCACTCTTCTGGCCAACTGCATGGCGTGAATGGGCTGCTCGATATTTTTCGCCAGGATGGCAAACTCGGCATTGCTCAGCTGCGCCAGCACGCAGTCCACACCGATAACCTGCCGCAGTTTTTTTGCCAGCGTCAGCAACAGCGCTTCACGCATTGACGGGTTCAGCACGCCGGAGGCTTCATGCAGGGTTTCGATCCCCACCACCAGCAGATTAAAGCGCGGTGGCCGCATACTGGCAGTAATATGCTGTTCAAGCAGCGCGGCAAACAACACCGGATTGGGTAATTCGGTTATCGCGTTATGGGTGCTCAGGCGGTTCATGGCGGTATGCGCCTTGGCCAGCGCTTGCTGGTTGCGGTTGTAATTGCGCACCAGCAAACCTAATTCATCGTCCTGATGCTGGGCAGGCAACATCAGTTGGTGATAAGGGAGATCTTCCTGAGGGATATTTTCCAGTTCACGCGCCATGGCTCGCAACGGATAAACCAGCAGCCGGTTCATGCACCAGCTAACGGCGATCGACAGGATCAACGCCAACAGCAGATAGGTCGACAGCATGGTCGATAGCGTGCTGAGGATAAACTGATACATGCGGTACGAATCGGCCTGCAACACCAGATAGGCCAGCGGCTGAGGATTGGCAGGCACCCGTTCAAGCGAATAGAGCGGCACCGAAATCTGTACCGGCAGCTCAAAGATACGCGCTACTAGCGCAGGGACCGGGCGTTCCGGCGGGAAATTGGCATGCAAAGCCTGAAACTCGTTCGGCAGGACGATATCCGCTCGGGTGAGGATCCCCACAGGCTGCAGAGCGTTGAGCACACGTTTGGTTTCCGGCACATCCATGCGCAGCACGGCTTCTGCCAGAGGCTGACGCACGGCCTGGGCCATATTCTCCAACTGCTGGGCATAGTCATCTCTGCGCTGCTGCACAAAGTGGAATAGCTGGATCACGATGAAGATACAGATCGTCACCAGTGCCACACCAGACACCGCCGCCATCTGCTTAATCGTTAATGAACGCCTGACCCGCAAAAACCTGCACTCCTAGATTAATCAATGACGCCCCTCACCCTATCCCTCTCCTAAAGGGAGAAGGGGTTGAATGTGCTAAAACCTAACTCTTGTGCCTGACCGCAGCTCCGTATCAGTTCCTGCAAGGAGGGCCTGGGTAAGGGGAAATATTGCTTGCTGGATAAGCGGCTTGAGTATACTCGATTGCCCCACCTGTTTACCTTACCAACCGCCTGGTAGCAGCAGGAAAAGCGCGGGTTTCGGTATTATCCTAGCCGGAATAGCCACAGGGTAACAAAACTACCCTGTGGGCGACACCACGAATCGACCAATATCACGTTACTTGAAGTCGGCGTATGGCGTTAGCGGCTGTGGTGGCAGATCGAGATCGCCCTGCCAACCGGCGAGCGAGTAACGCAGATAAATCAACGCATGGCTCGGGGTATAGTCTTTAGCCTGTTGAATATCGATGCCGGCCCCAAGCGTCCAATGGGAACTGAGGCGGCGTTCGATCAGGGCTCGCAGCGTATAGCCCACGCCGGAGGAGGAACCACCGCTTTCCACCGCGTCTCTGTCTGGCAGGGAATCTGGGATCAGCCCTTGCAGGGGATAGCGTTTTTCATCGTTGGTTTTCGAGTGCGAGATCGACACCGAGCCCCCCACTTCCCACGACCAGTTTTCCGTGCGCTGGCGATAGTTCACCGGCACCGCCAGTGAAACATATTGCTGCGGGCTGTAATAACCCCCCTGCCCAAGGGAGTAACCGCTCAAGTCTTTCTGATAGTGCCAGAGCATGGTGCTCAACCCAACGGTGGCGCGGCGGTTATCTTCGTTTATCACCTTATAGTAATAACCGGCCATCAAGCGCTGGCGCTGGTTATCCTCGACATTCTGGCCGGTAAGCTGATGAGCACTGAGATCGGCCCACACGCCGTTGGCTTCACCGCGATCGTAGCTGGCGCTCAGATTGATACCGGTGGCACGCACGCCGCCCCAGGTAGTGCCGGTGTTCGGATCTCGCGTCCCGCCGAAGGCCAACAGCGAGCTGGTAATAGGCCGTCGCGAGGCACCCAGCGTCCAACCGATATGGTTCCAGTCACCGCTATAGGCCACGCCGCCGGCCCAGTCCACCACTTCAAATCCCATCGGGGTAGTGCCGATATCGGTTTGCCAATGGTCGTTAGCCCAACCGGCCGCCACGCTGGTGCCGGTGGTTTTTTGCCGTTCGTCACCGCGGCACCCCTGCGTGTTACAGGTGCCAAAGGTTTCGAAGTACTTGCCGTTATTATCGGTCGAGAAACTGCCCGCGTTCAGTTGGACGGTGTCGGTACGCAGGAACGCCCGGCCATCATACAGCGGCATATCCACCTGCAACATGGTGTCATGCGCCTGATAGTCCGAGATGCCACCGGTGCCGCTCGAACGCCAGTAGTCGTGATCGAGCGTGACCCTGACGTCCTGTTGGCGATAAAGATCGGCGGCATCGGAGCGGATGCCGCGTTTTAGCCAATCATCCGTCGCGTTATTGCGGGTCAGACGGGTATAACCGTCATTATCCTCATCCTCGGGCACCGTTGGCGCAATGCCGCTGGCCACCATCGCCTGACGATAATCCTGCTGCGCCGGTTGCGGTTGCAACTGCTTTTGCTCGAGCCTCGCAGCATCCCGATACACCAAGGCTTTAGCCTGCCCCGGCGGCTCTTTCTGGGCGGCCACTTTTAGCTGCTTGAAGATATCGGTCGCTTTCTGCGGTTCGCCCACTGCCGTCCAGGCATTGGCAACACGGCGCTGGCCATTGATCGACTCGTCCGGTTGCGCTGGTGCCGTTTGCAGCCGTTGGCGGGCCTCGCTTAGCTGACCTTGTGCCACATAGGCTTCAATCTCCCCCAAACGCGCATCCGGATTATTCGGTTCACGTGCACGTACCCGCTGATAATCCGCCAGCGCCTCGTCATACTCTCCCCGCTCCAGCGCCCAATCTGCCAAGGTCAGGTCGATGCGCGTTGCCGGGGGCTGCTGGCGCAGATAGGCGATTGCTGCGGGTTCATCACCGGCAGTTCGGAGCCGTTCGGCATGATCGAGCGTGGCCTGCATCTGCAAGCGCTGGGCCATATCACGCATCCCGTCGTTCCACTGCGCTTTGGGCAATGTATTCAACTGGGCCAACGCCTGGTTGTCACGATCGCTACCAGCCAGGTACAGCGCATAGGCGTAAACCTGCTGCGGATCGCCTGACTTTTTCGCGGCCAGTTGATGCATCAGCACGTCAGCCTGCTGCGGTTGCCCGGCCTGACGCAGCGTTTGCGCATAGTGATAGGTCAGCCAGACGTCATCAGGATCCTTCTGGTGCGCCTGCCGGTACTTTTCCGCCGCTTCTGGCCACTGCTGGCGCTGGGCCAGTTCGTCAGCCTGCTGTTTGAGCATGTCCAGTTGCAGCCCGTTGAGGGTGCTGTGCAGTTTGTTCTGCTGCCCACGAGGCAGGCTATTGAGATAGGCCAGCGCTTTTTGTGGCGACTGCCGCTGGTAGATATTCACCAAACCCCGCACCGCGCTGCCACTGCCCGGATCCAGGCGCAGAGCCTGCTGATAGTAGCGCTCAGCTGCAGCATCATCTTTACGGGCTACGGCAACATCGCCCAGGCCGACCAAAGCATCGCTGTCGCCGTTATCAATCTGCCGCGCCTGCTGGTATTTTTGCTGAGCCAACGGCAGGTTATTGGCCTTTAACGCCTTGTCGCCCGCATCGATCGCCAGCCAGTAGCGGGTGGTTTTGATCAGGCTCTGCCATTTGCCGCTATCATAGTTATCCTTGTCCGCCTTCTGCGCCTGTTGGAACAGGCTAAGTGCCTGCTGCCGGTTACCGGCGCGAGAATAGGCCAGGCCAAGCGCACCAAGCACTTCGGCATCATTAGGCGCACTCGATAGCGCTTTTTTCAGTTCCGGGATTGCCGCACGGCTGCCGCCTTTATTCACCTGCGCCAGCCCGGTCATGCGCGCGCGATAGGCAGGGTCGGCCAACAGCGTTCGCTGGCGGGCAAGTTCCTGTTGTGCGCCAAGCGCCTGTTCACCGCTTTCAAATACGCCGAGGAAACGGTTCAACGCCGCCACGCTCTGCGGGCTGACCGGCAACGCTTTGACCTGTTCCAACCACAAATCCGCCGCAGAACCGCGGCCTGCGGGATCGGTAGCCACTTGCTGTAACAGCTCATAGGCCTGAGCGTCGCGATCCTGGCTGAACAGCATCCGCGCCAGCGCCATGCGCAGCGTGATGTTACCGGGATATTGCCGATCCAGCGCCTGTAGTTGCTGTATCGCTGCCTGCTCCTGGCCGGGTAATCTGGCCACCAGACGCCAATACTCCACCGCCAGATCGAGCGTTGGCAGATTACCGTGGAACAGCGCATCGTACTGAGCTTTGGCCTCCGGCAAACGCCCTGCTGTCGCCATCAGGCGCGCCTGTTGCAGCTTCTGGCGAGTTTCCGGCTGGGTCAGCAGCATATTCATTTCTGCCTGGCGAAACACCGGCGATTGCGGTGCCACTCCCTTCAGCTTATCCAACTGTTGTTGCGCCAAGACCTGATTACCCTGCCGCAGAGCCAGGCGCATACGCGCCGCTATCACGTCGGGGTTATTCGGGTCCATCAGCTCAAGGCGATACAGCGATTGACGCACCAGCTCATCTTTGTTGCTGGCTTCGCCGATGCGCACCTGCTCCAGCAGCCATTGCTCCGGGGCAACGCTCTGGGCACTCTGCGCCTGCGGCAACAGAGCCAGGCTTAAAGGAAACAGGCTTAGCCAGCCTAGTGTGAAGTTGCGCATTGGCTACCCCAGGCGGGTTGAAGTTCACCCTGACGATTGAAACGATAACGTTGCTGATCCCATCCCTGGCCAAACAGCAGCAATGAGGCGCTGAAATAGGCGTCATTACCCAAAGGGTTATCCTGAATACGCTGGCGTTGCACCGCCAGGGCATCGGGTTGTGCGGCCAGCAGCGGCAACAGCGCAGCGGAGAAGCCTACCGGGCCCGTACCGTTGGTTTTCCCGCTGGCGGTATCGACCTTCTCTGGCACTGCACCAGACTGAGCGGTGAGGCGTACCATCGGTTGGAACTGCTTCACCAGCGCCGCTTTATGGGGATCGTCGTCCGCCAACATCCCAGCCCAGAGATAGACGCGGATGGCGTCATAGCTGCCGATATTGGGTTTGACGGGATCGGGCTGCCAGCCTTTGCCGGATTGCCACTCGGCCCAGTCGGGTGAAAATCCTTGCGGAGCCGTTTCCAGCAGCAACCGCTGGCTGGTTTTCTGCATCGCTCGCCACGGCCCGTTCAATTGGGCAAAGCGGGCCAACAACTGTGGTGGTAAATAGCTAGGGTTCAAGCGCCAACGATCCTCGGCCACAAAACCCACCTTGCCCGGCAGCAGCATCAGCCCCAAACCGGGGATATTCGCCACCTCTTCGCGACCAATCCGTTGCAACAACAGCGTGCCCAATGTTTGATAGCGGCGGCTTTGCCACAGCCGCCCCGCCTCCAGCAGATTGTAAGCGATCCATAGATCCGCATCGGCAGCCGAGTTGCTGTCCAACACCTTCCAGGCCTTGGCATCGTCCTGCCCCCACAGCCAGGCGGGCAGATGTGCGCTCAGGTCACCAGAGGCGAGATTGTTCTCCGTCCACGCCAACAGTTTATCGAAGGCAGGCCGATCGTTGGCCACCAGCGCGAAGAACATCCCATAGCTCTGCCCTTCGGACGTGGTAATGCGCTTCGGGCTGCTGGGATCGATCACCCGCCCTTCATCGCTGAGATAAAACTGTTGGTACTGCTGCCAGGCTGGCCAATCACAGCTTGCTGCCGTGCTGAACGCACACAGCAGCATCAGGCCAGGCAGCAGACGGCGCAGACAGATCTCCATCATGGCAATTAATCCCGATCTTCCGGTGACAGACGACGACGGCTAAAGGCCTTCAGACCACGCCGCAGCAACAAGGCCACCATCACCACCACCAGCGCGGCTATCGCACCCAGCAGCAGCGGATGTGTCGACAACGCATACCAGATACGTTCCCACCACGGCAGATGACCAACGTAGTAAACATCCCCCACGCGCAGGCTATCGACGCCGGACTCACGGATCACGGCCACCGAACCAAACATCGCCGCACGCTTGCCGCTGTCTAGCTGCGCATTATTCAACAATTCATAACCCCTCGGGCTGTCTGCCAGCAGGGCTACAATGCTGCGCTGATCGTAGAACGGGGACTGCATGCCAACCACCGCCGCCATCGCCCCTTCCGAGCTGATGGTAGTTTTGCTGTCTGGCTTAGCGTCATCCTGCTGCACCTCCATACTCGGCAGCGGCAGTTGGCGCATCGGCATTTTCACCCAGCTCAGCGTCGCCTCTACCAGCAGGTTGATTTTCTTGTCATCACGCAGCTCCGGAGGAATGGTGCCGATCAGCAGGATATCGACGTCCTTATCCTTGGCCTGTGACCAGTCATCGGACAGCGAGAAAGCCAGCGCCGGATAACCGGTTTGCGCCCCCATGTTACCCATGGCGTTGAGCAAGGCGCTCACTTGGGCAGGCTGCGGCTGTTTGTTCACCAGCACCAGCGTTTGCGACAGATCCGCCAGACGGCTGAAAGGGAAACCGGCGTTGGCAAAGGAACGTAGGTCGGGCATGGTGATAAAGTGACGATAGCCGGAGAAATCGATGGTGGAGTTGCCGTCGATCACCGCATGGTTCGGCACCAAGGAATAGGTTTCGCAACGCCCTTCGGCACCGCTGGCCAACAGCGTGGTGTAATCGAAGTCAAAGCGCAGTTGGTTGGTCGCCCCTAACTTCAGCGCCGGAATATTGACCGCCTTGTCGGAATCGAGCAACCCCTGAGCCAGCGGCAAACGCAACAGCTGCGCGCCCTTCTCATTTTCCGGCACCAGGGCATAGGACTGCACAAACTGATTGTTCAGGCTGATGCTCAAGCGTGAACCATCCTCAATACGCGGCGAGGTATAGCGGTATTTCAGCTGCATATCGATGCCGGTGCTGTGGATCAGGAACAGATCCGGCGGCAGGTTCATCGACAGAGAGATCGGCCCAGGTTCGACGCCGTTGGTCTGCAACTGCTCGGCATATTGCTGCAATTCACTGAACTTCATTGCCCGATCGGTACGCACCCAGTTTGGCGCATCGTACGGCTGGCGAACGGCCAACTGCTCAACCTTATCCACACTCAGAGTCTGGCCACGGAACAGGATATTACCCTGCGCGATGCCCTTCACCGCCGTGATCAGGTCCTTATCATCACGGCCCTGTACTAACAACAGCTTCACATAGGGGTTATCCGGGTGGCTGATCATTTCCACCGTCGGCCCGTTGACCGCCGGATAATCCTTCAGGAAATCCGGGCGCTGTTTATTGGTGGCAAACACGATGGCGTGCTGGCTTGGCAAGCGGTTAAACAGCGTCGGGAAGGACTGACCGCGCCACTGCGCCTGGGTGCCGAACCACGAGGCCAAGATCCCCGCCGCACGCTGCTGTTCAAGATCGGGTTGGCCGGCAAACACCATCGGCAGCGTTAATCGCCGATCGTCTCGGCTGTCAAAGAAGGGTTCCGGGAAGTGGGAAAGCTCATTTTTCACCGGCAGCGTCTGGTAACGCAGGCTCAGCGAACTGGATTTGCTGACGTCCAGCCACAGCGTGCTGTTGGCCGGGTTCTCACAAATGTTCTGATAGTGGCCGACAAACACCAGGCGAATGCGGTTAAAATCGGTGATATAGCGTGGATCGATCGGCAACTGGACACGATTGGGCTTACCCAACTGCTCTTTGGCGATGGTGATGACACCCATCAGCTCATCGTTGAGGTAGATCTTGACGTGCGACTCCACCGGGATCAGCGACGGTGATGGGGTAAACTCCAGGTCCAGCATCGCCTGCGAAACCACTTCGTCACTGCGCACGCCAAACTCAATCTGGCCTTCTGGGCGGGTGCCACGCAAGATAAAGGTGCCGGGCGGCGGTGCCACCTCGGTAAACGGCAGTTTTACATCTCGCACCGGTGCATCGGGTGCTTGCGGCGCTACCATTCCCATAGGTACGGCGGCCGGAGCTTCTGCCACAGTGCTCGCAGGCGGAGTCACGCCGGCCGCTGGTGTGGGGGCCGTTTCCGCCTGAGATAAGCTACTGATGCCTAAGGCCAGCGCGGTAAACCAGTTTATTTTTCTCGTCATCGTATCATCATCAATGTTGGGGCCGGTTCGCCGGGCTTGCGAACGGGCAGTTACGATACACAGCCTATGCCACAGTCTCTGGGGCCGTAGGAGCACGGTCTCTGCCTACGCCATGCGGAATAAATGACAGGATCCAGGTGGCCAGCGAGGTCAGGCCGACCAGGATCTTGCGCATCGTTGGCGGCGCATAGTCCGCCATGCGCCGGTAGCCGTGAAAACCTAGCATCAGTACGTCCCGCAGGCTGTCCACCGGCCGGTCTTCCGGGAATGCGTCTTGCCACAGTGCCCAGGTATCGGCCCGGGCAAAAGTGCATTGAATAAATTCGATATGTTGGCGTGTTGAGAGTTCGACCAAGCGGACCCCCACCGAGCGGCCATGGGAGCGCGTCACCACGCAAGGGAAGCTGAACTCCTGCTGGCCACGTTTAAGCAGCAGCGCAATCTGGTCATGCTCTTGCAACTGATCCGGCACGCGCATTTCGATACCTACACCACCGTCGGAGTAATCACGCAACGTACAGGGGAACAGATGTCCGTCGGCCCGGGCTACCGCCGCAGGCATGGCGATCTCCACGCGATGCGACTGCCGTACCTGCCTGGCCTCCACCGCCACGGCCACCGCTCCACCGAGGATGGTCATGTTGTAGATCACCCAAATCAGGCTGATAACCACCGTCATCATCTCGTCCGGCGGGCCGTAGAAAAAGCGCCACACGCCAAAACCCAGGCCTGCCAGATTGAGTGTCACCAACAGCAGGTAAGGCCGGGTGATCACCCAATCGACGTGCTCTTGCGTAACCAGCCCGCCTTTGGCGGTGACGTTGAACTTGCCTTTATGCGGATTGAACAAGGCCACGGTCGTTGGCCTGGCGATATACCAGGCCAGCACGGTTTCGTAGATTTCACTCCAGAAGGAATGGCGGTATTTGCCTTGAATACGTGAGTTGGTCAGGCTGGCGTGGATCATGTGGGGCAGCACATACAGCGCAATCGCCAAGGCTGGCGCGAAGATGATGTAAGCATGCATCAACAAAAACGCCAGCGGCGCGGTCAGGAAGATCAGGCGCGGAATACCGGACAGGAAGTGCAGCATGGCGTTGGCATAGCACAGGCGCTGGGCAAACTTCAGCCCTTTGCCCAGTAACGGGTTATCCAACCGGAAGATCTGCACCATGCCGCGCGCCCAACGAATACGCTGGCCGATATGGGCAGACAGGCTTTCCGTTGCCAGCCCGGCAGCCTGCGGAATGCGGATATAGGCCGAGGTGTGGCCAAGGCGGTGCAGACGCAGCGAAGTATGGGCATCTTCAGTCACCGTTTCCACCGCGATACCGCCGATCTCATCTAATGCCGTACGGCGCAAGATGGCGCAGGAGCCGCAGAAGAAGGTGGCATCCCACATATCATTACCGTCCTGTACCAGCCCGTAGAACAGGGTGCCTTCATTTGGCGTCTGGCGAAAACGCCCCAGGTTGCGCTCAAACGGATCGGGCGAGAAGAAATGGTGCGGCGTTTGCAACATCGCCAGCTTCTTGTCTTTAAAGAACCAGCCCATGGTCAGTTGCAGGAAAGAACGCGTGGGGACGTGATCGCAGTCGAAGATGGCAACAAAATCACCGCTAGCATACTTGAGCGCATTGTTGATATTGCCCGCTTTGGCGTGCTCATGGGTCGGCCGGGCGATGTATTTCACTCCGACCTCTGCGGCAAAGGCTTTGAACTCTGGCCGGTTACCGTCGTCGAGAATATAGATGTTGATTTTATCTTTCGGCCAGTCAATCCCCAGGGCCGCATAGACGGTGGGCTTCACCACGCCCAGATCTTCGTTGTAGGTCGGCACCAGCAGATCGACGGTCGGCCAGGCGTTGCTGTCGGCAGGCATCGGCACCGGCTGGCGATTCAACGGCCACACGGTTTGGAAGTAGCCCAGCACCAGCACTACCCAGGCATAGGTTTCCGCCGCCAGCAACAGCAGGCCGCAGATCAGGCTGAGCGGATCGTCCCAGTTCAGCGTTGAGGTATAGCGCCACCATAAATAACGGCAGGAAACGGTCAGCGACAGCACAATCAGCATCAGGCCGGGTAACCGGCCAGGAATACGCCGCACCACCATGGCGATACACCACAGCAGCAGCACAAAAATAAACTGGGCGGGCAGTTCAAAGGGCTGGGAAATACACAGCAGAGCCAGCAACCCGGCCAATAGGCCAGCAATGATAAACAGCACCCGGCGCACCCGGTGATTCATCCGGTTAAGGCGCTCTACCGTACGCTCCTCCATACCAGCCCCCTGCAAGCGCTGCGGCAAGCTTTGCAACCAGTTGGCGTAACGCAGTTGCAAACGGTGCCAACCGGCAAAGTAGGAGCGCCCCATCGGGGCCGGGACACTGTGGGTCACCAGCAGCCAAAACCCCTGCAACAAATAACGCAGCGCATCTGCCGGGCGTGGACGATGGGGGGAAATATGGGGGAACCAATAGCTTTGGCCTGCCTGCACCTTTTGCCAGCCAGGGGACTCAAACCGCAGCAACAGCCAGCCGATGGCCACTATCAGGGTCGTGAGGCCAGCGGTAAATGCCGGGGCCCCCGCGTGGCGATAAGCACGATAGCGTTGTTGCACCGCCCGGTGAACGGGAGGCACCAGCAGCAGGCTCAATACCCTGCTCATACCTCGGCGTCCTGCAGGTTGAGCAGACACCAGTTGGCCAGCGTCAGCACTTCGTCGGCCGCCAGGCTTTCCGGTCGATACTCTCCGAGCGGCTGCTTGACCGCCATCGCTTCCGCCAGCGCTTCATCTCGATGGATCACCAGTGGCAACAGACCTGCCAGCGTTTGTAACCACAGCTGATGCAGATCTTGCTGCAACGGGCTGGCCGAGGAGTAGTGATTAATCAGCAGGTGGCACCCCGTAGGCAAAGGTTGCTGATGCAGGCGCGCATGGCAGTTGGCATCGGGGCCGAGCAACAGGAAAACCTGGTCGGCCAGCGCCAACTGCTGTTCAATCTGGGGACCGTCACCCGCCGGAATATCCAGCAGGATCCAGCGATACAGCCCTGAAGCACGCAGCTGAGTCAGAAAATCATGCCAACGTTGTGGGGTATCACTCTGTTGCTGCAGTACTTTTACCCGTTCGGCTGCGCTTAAGCGGCCAAACGGCAGAAAATCGAGTTTTTTGCCGTAACGCATTGCCCCTTGCTGCCAACCGCTGCCATCCAGCTCTGCACGAGCCCAGCCCCGGTTCAGTTCGAAGGGCATATTAAAGTGTAATCGCAGCAGGTTGTCCGGTGACAGGTCAATCGCCAGTACCGACTCGCCCAGTTGCTGTAACGCCCAAGCTAACGCCGCAGTGATTGACGTGGTGCCAATACCGCCCCGAATCCCTTGCAGTGCAATGACCGGCATGGATCAAGCACTCCCCGTCTTGTTGGCCAGCTCCGCCAGCAGCGGCCAGCGGACCATCATTTGTGCTAGCCGTTCCTGGCGTGAAATATCGATGTAGTTTAACTTGGGCAACGAAAAGGCACGGCTCAAGGCCTGCAAATCGTCCTGAAGTTCTACTGGTGCTTTCTCCCGAAGCCTTCTTAACGCATCATTATTCATCTTGCCGCCTCATAAAATAGGCTAATGTTAAATGACTATAGCAACGTTCGGAAAAAATTGGGCCAATAAGATGAATCTTAACGGATAATATCCCTATTATGGCTAGATTTGCTATGCTAACTCAGACATTACGCTTTTAATGTGACCAGCTCGGGTTTGGTCTACGCCACTTTCAACGAAAGTAGAATAAATCTATGGCGCACTCTTTTTCATTAGGTATCCGACGGATTTGGCAAGAATTGTCGGCTATGCAATCCCCAGGCTTTTACTGGGTGAATATCGATCGCCAGAGCGATGCCAACCTGTTTTGCCGGCAGATCATCGCCGCCCAGGAAGAAAATAGCCCGTTGGCACTGATTTGTAGCGGCAATCAGGCGGACACCTTATTGGCAACGCCTCTTTCCTCTGCGATAAAAAAACTCCCTTTATATAGCCTGCCAGAAAAAAAAGCGGCGCTGTTGCATTTGGCCGACGATCTGATGCGTGAGCTAAAACCCAGCAACCGCTTACTGATCCTGTTGGCCCACGCCAGCCTGTGGCAAACCTTTACCAACGATGAATTGCGCAAATGGGCCGCTCAACTCGGCCAATGGTTACACCAGCAGCAGTGCACACTGGTGATACTCAGCCACGGTAGCGGCGTGAGTAAACTCAAAGGCCAGCTAGCCGCCGAACACCGCATTCTCAACGGCCTGGCCAGCCTGCAGGGGCTGCAAGGCAGTGCCCAGTATCTGGTGCACTGGTGGAGCACGGCAAACGGCATCAATGCCAACCAACTGTTCACTCTGACCGAAGGCCCGGAAGGCTGGGAAGGCGCGGACGACAGCAACCAGCCCTCTCCTACCCCGGAACGCAATGACGAGAGTCTGTGCCTGGCGGAACAACGCATTCTCGAGGGCGCCCCGCCGCTATCGGCCAGTTGGCAACTGTTTGAGAGCAATACCAAGTTGATGCAGCGTGGCATGTTGACCATCGCCGCCACGCTGATCTTCGCCCTGTATCAAAGTGACGAAATTGACGAGTTGGCCCATCAGATCCATAGCCTGCGCCGCAGCAGGGGCGACGGGCTGAAGATTGTCGTGCGCGAGATGAGCGCCAGCCTGCGCTACAGCGACGAACGCCTGCTGCTGGCCTGCGGTGCCAATCTGATCGTGCCCCACGTGGCACCGCTTTCCAGTTTTTTGACCATGTTGGAAGGTATTCAGGGGCAACGCCTGTCGCGCCATATTCCGGCGGATATTGACAAGCTGCTCGCCGGGCTGCGCCCAATGAAACTGAAAGGCTACCTGCCGCTAGAAGAATTCAACCGGGCGGTGACATCACTGATGGAAAATACCCTGTTGCCGGAAGATGGAAAAGGGGTGATGGTCGCCCTACGCCCAGCACCGGGGTTGAGCGCTCGCCAGTCGATGACGCTGTGCCATTTGCGGCGTTTTGGCGACATCATGACCGTGGCGCAGAATCGGCTGTTCCTGTTCCTTTCCACCTGCCGGATTAACGATCTGGATACCGCACTGAAATTCGTCTTCCGCCTGCCAGTGAGTGAGGCGTTCAGTAATCGGGTAGTGTGGCATCTGGATGTGGATATTACCGATAAAATCAGGCTGTTGCGGCAGCATATCGAGTTTTCGCTCCCCGCCAGCAAGCTGCAATCGGCCGCTGCCACAACAACCCGCGCCGTAGAAACGGAACACCAGACCGAACGCCGGGAACCCATTCCCTTCACCCTGATGAGCCTCGGGCAGGAGGAACAGCCATGAACGCACTTGACGATATCGTGCAACTGGTGATCCTGTGCGCAATAGTGTTTATCCCTATGGGATACCTGCTGCATCGCCGTTTCCCCAACTGGCACCAATCTTGGCAGAATTTGTTGTTATCACCGCGCTATTTAAAGTCGGCAGGGCTATGGGTGCGCACAGGTTCCACCTCTCAAATCAAGCGTAAAAAATAACCATGAGTGACGATAAAATAACGCAACCTGACAATACCTTATGGCGATACTGGCGCGGCCTTGGCGGCTGGAACTTCTATTTCCTGGCCAAGTTCGGCCTGTTGTGGTTCGGTTATCTGAACTTCCATGCGCTGCCCAACCTGGTGTTTATGGCCTTTTTACTGATGCCGATCCCGTCGCCACGTTTGCACCGCTGGCGTCACCTGATCGCCATTCCTATCGGTATCGGTTTGTTCTACCACGACACCTGGCTGCCGGGGATTAACAGCATCCTTAGCCAAGGCTCGCAGCTCACCGGTTTCAGCGTGGATTACCTGCTGGAGCTGGCCAACCGCTTTATCAACTGGCAGATGATTGGCGCCGCCTTCGTACTGCTGATTGCCTACCTGTTCCTGGCCCAATGGATACGCATCACGGTGTTTACCGTGGCGGCATTGGTATGGTTGAACGTGGTCAATATTGCAGGTCCGGCGGTGTCCTTGCTGCCTGCCACCAACACCGCAACGGTGACGAATACCCCGTCGACACCGGCCACGGCGACGGCGCCAGGTGGCAATCTGCCTGCGGCCAACGGCCCACCGACCGATGCCAACCTTACGGCCTACCTGGAGCAGTTCTACCAGCAGGAAAAAGCCCGAGCGACCACCTTCCCGGCCGCCTTGCCTGCCGATGCCCAGCCGTTTGACGTGCTGATTATCAACATCTGTTCGCTGGCCTGGGCCGATCTGGACGCCGTCAATCTGCGCAACCACCCGCTGTGGGCCAAGATGGATATTATGTTCACCAACTTCAACTCGGCCACCGCGTACAGCGGCCCAGCCGCTATCCGCCTGTTACGCGCCAGCTGCGGCCAGCCTTCGCATCACGATTTGTATCAGCCCGCCAATCAGCAGTGCTACCTGTTTGATAACCTGGCCAAGCTGGGCTTTAAACAACAGCTGATGCTGGATCACTCCGGCGTGTTCGGTAACTTCCTGAAAGAATTGCGTGAGCAAGGTGATATGCAGGCTCCGCTGATGTCACAAGCCGGGATCGGCAATGAGTTGGCGTCGTTCGACGGCGAACCGATCTATAACGATCTGCAACTGCTCAACCGCTGGCTCGATCAGCAGAAAAAGGGGGGCGATGCTCGCACCGCCACCTTCTTCAACCTGATCCCATTGCATGATGGTAACCGCTTTATTGGGGGTAAACAGACCGCCGATTACCAGCCCCGAGCGCAGCAACTCTTCGATCAGTTGAACACTTTCCTTGATGAGCTACAGAAATCCGGGCGCAAGGTGATGGTGGTGATCGTGCCGGAGCACGGTGCAGCGCTGACGGGCGACAAAATGCAGATGTCCGGCCTGCGTGATATCCCAAGCCTGAACATTACCCATACGCCGGTTGGTATCAAACTGGTTGGTATGCAGGCCCCGCATCAGGGCAACCCGGTGGAGATTAAAACGCCGAGCAGCTATCTGGCGCTGTCCGAGTTGGTCTCGCGGTTGGTGGACGGCAAGGTGTTTACTGCGCCAAGCGTCGACTGGCAAGTACTGACGCAGAACCTGCCGCAAACGGCGGTGATCTCTGAGAATGACAATGCCATCGTGATGCAGTATCAGGGCAAGGCGTATATTCGCCTTAATGGCGGGGATTGGGTGCCTTATCCCCAGTAAGCGGTGAGGGGCGTTTGGCGGCTAGTAAGTTTCTGCACCGCACTCATAAAAAACGCCGGTATCGCTACCGGCGTCTGATTGAAGATAGAGTGGCAATGTCGCAGAGGTAACCGGGCGCAGCATGCAGAGTGTCTACGTTGCGAGCCCGGTGAGGAAATATCAAGACCCTGCGGCTTCATCCTGGTCAACGGCAAAGCAGGCCACCATCTGATCGCCATACTGCTTGAGCTGCGGTTGCAGCTGGGTGCAGGTGCCAAAGGCACGGCGGCAACGGGCGTTGAATGCACAGCCCGGTGGTGGGTTCATTGGGCTTGGCAGTTCACCGGTCAACTTGATGCGCTCCCGGCGCATATCCGGGTTCAGGCGCGGCGTAGCAGAAAGCAGTGCCTGAGTGTACGGATGGCGCGGGTTATTGAAGATGGCGTCTTTACTGCCCTTCTCCACGCAGCGGCCGAGGTACATCACCATCACTTCATCAGCGATGTGCTCCACCACCGACAGATCGTGGGAGATGAACACGTAAGACAGCCCCAGATCCTGTTGCAGGTCCATCATCAGGTTCAGCACCTGCGCACGCACGGACACGTCCAGCGCAGAGACAGGCTCATCGGCAATCACCACGTCCGGGTTGAGCATCAGCCCACGCGCAATGGCGATACGCTGCCGCTGGCCACCGGAAAACATATGCGGGTAACGGTCATAATGTTCGGTTTTCAGGCCGACTTTCGCCATCATCTCCAGCGCTTTTTCACGCCGTTCTGCGCTGCTTAACGAGGTGTTGATCAACAGCGGCTCCTCAAGGATCTGCCCCACCTTCTTACGGGGATTGAGCGATCCATAAGGATTCTGGAACACGATCTGGATCTTCTGGCGACGCAGCTTCTCTGCCGTCACATCCGGCTTAAGCAGATCTTGCCCCTGATAGTACAGCTCACCACCGGTAGGGATTTCGATCATGGTGAGCAGGCGGCCCAGCGTGGACTTGCCACAGCCAGACTCCCCAACCACCGCCAGGGTTTTACCGCGTTCAAGGGTAAAGGAAACCCCGTCCAGCGCTTTTACCAGCCGTTCCGGGGCAAACAGCCCCTTCTTGACCGGGTAGTGTTTTTTCAGGTCAATGGCCTGCAATAAAGGGTGGTTCTGGCTCATACGGTCGGCCTCCCCGCATCATCCAGCGGTGTGTGACATTTAACCTGACGGCCGGGAATGCTGCGCAGTTCCGGCTCTTCTTCGCGACAGTGTTGGGTTGCATACGGGCAACGCGGGTTCAGCAAGCAGCCTTGTGGCCGATCGTACTTGCCCGGCACCACGCCAGGCAACGAAGCTAAACGCGCCTTGTCGGTAGCAAACTCTGGCAATGCGCGCAGCAGCGCCTGGGTGTACGGGTGGCGCGGCGAACGGAAAATTTCTACCGCCTTGCCGGATTCCACTACCTGCCCGGCATACATCACGATGATGTGGTGTGCCGCTTCCGCCACCAGCGCCAGATCGTGGGTGATCAGCAGCAGCGCCATATTTTCGCGCTGTTGCAGCTCGAGCAGCAGCTCAATGATCTGGGCCTGGATGGTCACGTCGAGCGCGGTCGTCGGTTCATCCGCAATCAGCAGCTTGGGCCGGCAGGCGATCGCCATGGCGATCATCACACGCTGGCTCATCCCGCCGGAAAGCTGATGAGGGTAAACGTCCAGCCGCGAGGCCGGATCGGGAATGCCTACCTGATTGAGCAGATCGATAGCGCGTTGGCGACGGGTGCGGCGGTTACCGCCCTGATGCACCTTCAGCGCTTCCATAATCTGGAAACCGACGGTATAGCACGGGTTCAGGCTGGTCATCGGATCCTGGAAGATCATCGCTACTTCGGAGCCCACCAGCTGGCGGCGCTCTTTCTCCGAGATTTTCCGCAGGTCCTGGCCGTTGAACTCCAGCTTGTCAGCCATCACCTTGCCAGGGAAATCGATCAACCCCATGATCGCCAGCGAACTGACGGATTTACCGGAGCCGGATTCGCCGACGATGCCAACCACCTGCCCCTGTTCTACGCTGTAGCTGATTCGGTCTACCGCGCGGAACGGCGCACCTTCGTCACCGAAGTGTACCGAAAGCTTGTCTACATTTAATAACGCCATTCTCTCTTCCTCTGTTACTGCTTGAGTTTGGGGTCGAGAGCATCACGCAAGCCGTCCCCCATCAGGTTAAAGGCCAAAACCGTCAGCAGAATTGCCACCCCTGGGAAGGTCACAACCCACCAGGCACTTTGCGCGAACTGCAGTACGTCAGAGAGCATGGTGCCCCACTCCGGCGTTGGCGGTTGCGCACCCATACCCAGGAAGCCGAGAGCGGCCATATCCAGAATGGCGTTCGAGAAACCGAGAGAAGCCTGCACGATCAGCGGTGCCAGGCAGTTTGGCAGGATATTGACGAACATCTGACGCGCCGCCCCAGCCCCCGCCACGCGGGAAGCCGTCACGTAATCGCGGTTCACTTCCACCAGCACCGCAGCACGAGTCAAGCGAACATAGTGCGGCAAAGCAACAAAGGTCAGCGCCAGCGAGGCGTTAACGATCGAGGGCCCAAACACCGCCACCAGCACCAACGCCAACAGCAGGCTTGGCAGTGCCAGCATGATATCGACCACGCGCATGATGATGGCATCGACTACGCCGCCGAAATAACCGGCCAACAGGCCGAATACCACGCCCATCACCAGCGAAAGCACCACCACCAGGCAGCCTACCAACAGCGAGAGCCTGGCACCGTACATCAGGCGCGACAACACATCACGGCCGACATCGTCGGTACCCAGAATAAACTTCCAGCTTCCGCCTGTCTCCCAGACCGGGGGCCTAAGCAGGGCATCACGGAACTGTTCGGCAGGCGCATGTGGAGCCAGGAACCCGGCCCCCACGGCAACCACCAGCATGATAACGATATAAGCCAGGCCAACCACGGCCCCTTTGTTGCGCTTGAAATAGTGCCAAAACTCCTGGAACGGGGTCATTGGCTTCGGCGCACCTTTCACTACAGACTCGGTAATTTGAGACATCAGAGCGCCCCTTATTTCTTGTGGCGAATACGCGGGTTGACCACGCCGTAGAGCACGTCTACCAGCAGGTTAACCAGAATAATCATACAGGCGACCAGCAATACGCCGCCCTGAACAACCGGGTAATCACGGCGTTGCAACGCATCCATCAGCCAGCGGCCAAGCCCCGGCCAGGAGAAGATGGTTTCGGTCAGGATCGCCCCGGCCAGCAGAGTACCGACCTGTAGGCCGATCACCGTCACCACCGGCAGCAAGGCGTTACGCAACGCATGCACCACGATCACCCGCATACGGCTCACACCCTTGGCGCGCGCGGTACGGATATAATCTTCACCCAGCACTTCCAGCATGGAGGAGCGGGTCATACGCACGATAACCGCCAGCGGGATGGTGCCCAATACGATGGCGGGCAGGATCATATGCATCACGGCGTCGATGAAATCACCCGGCTCACCCCAGATGAGGGTGTCGATCAGCATAAAGCCGGTTAGCGGCAGGCTGTCATCGAGGAAGACCGTATCGCTTATTCGCCCCGATACGGGCGTGAGGTTGAGCTGTACCGAAACCAGCATGATCAGCATCATGCCCCACCAGAAGATCGGCATTGAATAACCGGTCAGGGAGATACCCACGGCGGTATGATCAAACACCGAACCTCGCCTGACGGCCGCCAGCACCCCCACCGGGATACCGACAATCACCGCGAAGAGCATCGCGCACAGGCCCAGTTCCAGGGTGGCCTTAAAGCGCGGCACAAACTCTTCCCACACGGAGATGCGGCTTTTGAGGGACGTCCCCAAATCGCCATGCAGCACGTTGGTGACGTAATGGAAGTATTGTTGATAGAGCGGTTTATCCAGCCCCATCTCTGCCATGAGTTGTGCATGGCGCTCTGCGGAGATCCCGCGTTCCCCGGCCATAATGGTCACCGGATCGCCGGGGATCATATGGACGAATGCAAAAGTCAGCAACGTTATGCCGATAAACGTTGGGATAACTAACCCCAAACGTCGGAGTATGAACTGCAACATATCCCGAACTCTCTGTATAAAGTGCCCGGCAGCTCATCGTCCGCCAGGCTTATTAAAACTCACACGCTTCACGACATTCTTCTGGGGACGGGAATGCAGGGGCGCAACGTATTGCGCCCCTGCAGATTAAGTATCCCAGTCCTTCAACCCGCCTTGGTAGGCTTAGTCCAGAGAAACGTTCTCAAAGTGATGTTTACCAAGCGGGTCGACCACATAGCCCTTCACTTCTTTACGCACTGGCTCGTAAACGGTGGAGTGGGCAACAATCAGCGCCGGAGCCTGATCGTGCATGACTACCTGAGCCTGCTTGTAGAGTGCGACGCGTTTGTCGTGGTCCGCTTCGGCACGGGCCGGTTGGATCAGATCCTCAAACGGCTTGTAGCACCAACGGGAATAGTTGGAACCATCTTTGGCGGCCGCACAGCTGAACAGCGTGGCGAAGAAGTTGTCTGGATCCCCATTGTCACCGGTCCAGCCCATCATCACGGTCTGATGCTCACCGTCTTTGGCACGCTTGAGGTATTCGCCCCACTCGTAGGTGACGATCTTGGCATTGACGCCAATCTTCGCCCAGTCGGACTGGATCATCTCAGCCATACGACGTGCGTTCGGGTTATACGGACGTTGTACCGGCATCGCCCACAGATCGATGGAGAAGCCATCTGGCATGCCTGCTTCTTTCAGCAGCTCTTTGGCCTTGACCGGATCGTAAGCGTAGTCTTTGACCTCGTCGTTATAGCCCCACATGGTTGGTGGGATCAGGTTCTTGGCAGGTTGACCCGCCCCCTGATACACCGCATCCACGATGGCCTGCTTGTTCACCGCCATGGTCAGTGCCTGACGCACCTTCACGTTATCCAGCGGCTTCTTCTCGGTGTTGAACGACAGGTAGCCGACGTTCAGGCCAGGCTGTTCCATCAGGTTGATGGTTTTGTCCTGCTTCATGCGAGCGATGTCTGCCGGGTTCGGGTACGGCATGACCTGGCACTCGTTTTTCTGCAGCTTGGCGTAACGCACAGAGGCATCTGGCGTGATGGAGAACACCAGGCGATCGATCTTCGGCTTGGTGCCCCAGAAACCGTCAAAGGCCTTGTAGAGGATTTTGGAGTCTTTCTGGTACTGCAGCAGTTGGAACGGCCCGGTACCCACTGGGTTCAGGTCCACTTTCTCTGGCGTACCGGCTTTCATCATCTTGTCGGCATATTCAGCAGACAGGATGGAAGCGAAGTCCATGCCCAGGTCAGCCAGGAATGGCGCTTCTGGACGGGTCAGCGTAAAGCGAACGGTGTTGTCGTCTACTTTCTCGACTTTGCTGATCAGATCCTGCATGCCCATACCCTGGAAGTATTCATAACTGCCGCCAGAAACCTTGTGGTAAGGGTGGTTTGGATCAAGCTGACGCATGAAGGAGAACACCACGTCGTCGGCATTCAGTTCACGGGTAGGTTTGAAATCTTTGCTGTCCTGCCACTTCACGCCTTTGCGCAGGTGGAAGGTATAGGTTTTACCGTCTTCGCTGACGTCCCACTTCTCTGCCAGGCCGGGTTCCAGTTCGGTGGTGCCCAGTTTGAACTCAACCAGACGGTTATAGATTGGCACTGAGCTGGCATCATAGGTGGTGCCGGAGGTGAACAACTGCGGGTTGAACCCTTCAGGAGAACCCTCAGAACAGTAAACCAGCGTCTTTGCCTGCACGCTGGCCGCAACGGTCAGCGCAATCAGGCCGATACCGAATTTCAGAATCCCTGATTTACCCAAGGAACTTGTCATCGCTAGTGCTCCGTATGTGATGTGGTGTGTGTATTACCGCCAGAGCCTAATATTTTTTGTTACGCGGCCTGTGCGGTCAGTGCCCGAAGGCAGGAGGAATAAAAAGCGCGAGAATGCCGGATGGAACGCATCACGGCAGGGCGTTTGAGCGAGTGAATTTCACTCATACACCTCTCACTCTTATCCCTGAGGGTACCAAATTGCCAACTGTTTGGGGTGCCGTCAATATAACCAGTAGGGATTTACCTAGACTGTGAGAAACAGCAAGCAAACATAAAAAAAACCTTTCAGCAACATTTACAGCATTAAAACTTGTGCTACGGGTTAAATCTTGGCGTCATGAACCAATGTTCATGACCAATCCAGCATTAACCTCCAATAAAAAACCAAAAAAGATTATTGCTGAATGATGAATATCTGAGCGGTTATCTTTGTGATCCCGGTAAAAGACAGGAGGAAATGCTGGAGCACTCACCGAAAGGGGGAGCTGGGTTGAGGGGGCGGTGCGTAGGGGGTTTGCCACCAGGTTTTCCCCCTCCAGACGCCACTGTTGCCGGTTTGAGTTATCGTCAAAAGAGAGTCCGCGGGTTAAATTCCAGGCCGCCATTGCGTAGCCAGTCATACAATTCACTGTTGCGCCTGAAACCCAGCTTGCGCATCGCCGTGAGTTTATGGGTGCTGACGGTTTTGACGCTAAGTGAGAGTTTGTTGGCGATCTTCTCAGGGGTTAATTCCCATGAGATCCCTTGCAGAACCTCACGCTCGCGTGGGGTCAGGTGCAAACTGCGACATGCTCTTTTCGAATTGGCGATCAAAGACGACTGACTTGCCTGTTCAAACATTTCCTCGACCAAGCGCAGCACGGCATCAGGCCTTGCCTGGCGGCTTAATACCGCGTCTTGAGGCTGGTTTCTTACATTCTCAGCCGCCGTATCCAGGATAAAAATCGTCCCGATTAGCCGCTCCCCCGGGTTTTCCCTGCAAGCATTGAGCCTCGCCGCCCCGCCAAAGGGTTTGGCACAGACCATCAGGTCGATCGCTATCCCTGGCGTCACCGGTACAAAACGCCACGTATAGCCTTTCGCCAGAAAATAGTCCTGCAAAATATGCTGGATACCCTGTGCAAAATAACGGTTGCTATCCTGAATAGCGATAACAATACGTGGCTTCATTTTATTTCCTTATAATTTGAGACATAATATTGGGTATTTCGGCATGGTGTTTTGCTGAAAATTAGCATCTACCCAGATCAGGGGTATGGCTCCCTGTCGGAATTATTCTGCTTGCACGCCCCTATATCTCACTAATATCTGCGGTGTTTACCCTGGTAACATTTATACAATTTATGAAGCTGCCTCAACACTCTGTTAAATAATGCCCTGACTTTTCATGACCATTGTTAATAACATAAATCAATAAACACACCATCATTCCGTAGTTACAGCAATAATCAGCGAGCCACTATATTCCCCCCCAACAATTTCCTTAGCTGCGCTCCGTAATTCAGAGCGAACGGTAAATATTCTGTAGGTGTCCACACGCTTCAAGACCCCCTGTTCAGCAGATATTCCGTCAATAGAAATAAGCGACTTAAGCGTGTCAGGGCCTTTAAGTGTCACACCACCATTATTGGGGTAGTAATTTAAAGCTTGTACCCGCACGTTGGTAGATCCGGTACAGTTAACAGAGACCTCTGTCTCGGCTCTATCTAGGTTGACCTTAGTACTGGCCACTAGATGATTTATGGTACCGCTACCGATATAGCAGGTTAATGGTGGTGTAACCGGCGGATCTGGCTCCTCTGGCGGTAAACCAGCATCAGGGTTTTGGTTGCAGCCTCTGGGGTAGTCTTGCAGGTATTTCTGAGTAATGATGGTTAGGCAAAGACTAGGGCCAGTCTCAAGCATGGTTTGGCCCTGCACTCTGAGCGCATTTCGCACTTCATCCAAGGTAGCACTAGCAGGAAGTTTGGCAAGGATTAGGTCGTCCTTAATGGAATAGAGCCTTATTTGACATCCTCCTCCTGCGCAAGGCAATCCGGGCTCCACGTTTATAACATTGATCGTATTGGTTATGACAAACACATATCCATTCACGTCTTTCCATGTTATTTTCCCTCCGTGTATCATAGCAGAACTATAAGAACTCACTGGGTAAGGTAAGATAAAAGAAAGTATAAAAAACATAAAAAACCGGGTCACTGAAATATTCATAATTCAACCTGTTTTAGTACCGCACGTAGAGAAGTCCGCGCCATCGTTTTTTAGCCACATGCCGCCCCTGACAGCGTATTAGAGGAATAGCAGCCCCAACTATTCTCTATTGGTGGCTCTGACACCACGTTATTCATAATCGAGTCTAAAGGTAGCAGAGGCGCTGAAGAGGCCGCGCTCAATGGTTTTATTCGCGATCGCTTTGGGTTCCCCTTGTACATAGGCCTTCAGAGCAATGATATTGCTGCCGGCCTGCAACGTGTACTTCCCACGGGCCTTATTAATCGGCAGGGGTGTAGCATCCAGAGTTTCCAGCCCAATCGCGATCCCTTTCGCCTGGCTACCGCTGTCCGGCGCCAGTAAGCCGGGGAGCAGCAGGCTTTCTTCCGTACTCACGAACCTGACCGTTACCGTCTTGCCCAGCGTCAGGTCACATTCCACCAGGTGTATCTCGAACGGCTGCCCCAGCGTACGCGTGTTCAGGTACAGATACTTGTCGATAACCGTACCAAAATCCAGCTGGATATCTTCGTCACCCGGCAGTATCACGCACGGCTCCGTCACCAAGGCACCGTACAGACGTACGTTTTTTTCCCCGGCCGCCAACGTCGGGTTGGCCGTCAGCGCGGCAAGCAAGAGAACTAACCCCATCCCCACTACGGCACGGTCAAAATAACGGCCTGTCTTGCGTTCCATTTCGGGCTCCTTATTGGTAGTCGGCTCGTAGCGTTGCCCAGGACTCAAATGCTCCTTCCGTCAAGGTGGCCCTCGCATTCTTCACCGGCACCGCCTCCAGACGCGGCGGGTTAGCCAAATCTATCTTCAGCGTGCTGTTTGGCGTAAACGGCTGGTCATTCTGGTAGACCCGGATGCCCAGGTTCGCCTTGTCCGTCAGCAGCGCCTCACTATCGAACCCCGCCACACTGCCGCTCAGACTCAGCGTCAGCGCCCCGTTACCAATGGCAGCCTCCAGGCAGGTTATCTGGTAGTTCATCATCTGGCGGTAGTTCACTCCATCCACCTTGCTGATACCCACCCGTTCGCCGAAGTTTACCTCTATCCGATTGTCGTCGTTGATGGTGCACGGCGGCGGTGTTATCAGCGTGCCGTGGAACGTCATGTCTGCCCCGTTATCCTTCGCCTGTGCCGTAACGACAACGCCCATCAGGCCGCAGGTCAGTAACAGGGCTCTTATCGTTATGCTCATACTCTGCTCCCGTTACTGGTAATCCACTTTCATCGTCGCACCCGCCGTGAATTCGCCACCCGTCAAGGTAGCCCCACTCTGCTTGACCGGAATGGCCCATAGTTCCGGTTGGTTAGGGTAGGTGAAGTTCAGCCAGCTGTTGATTGCCAGTTTATTGCTACCCCGTTGCAGCTTGATCCCCAGCCCCGTCTTGGTGGTTTTCAGCACCGTGCCGTCAAAGCTGGCCCCACTTCCCTGTAACTGCAGTTTCATCGCATTGGAAGTAGCATCCTTACAGCCCAGCGTATAATTCACCGGCATACGGTAGTGATCGCCGTCCACCCTGGTCGTCATCACGTCACCGAATTCCACCTCAATGGGTCGGTTATCGTTAATGGTGCAGGAGGGAGGTGCCAACACCGTCACCTTAATCGTCACCGTACTGGTCGTCGCGCAGAGCATCAACGGCATAGCCATCAGCAAACCACTAAGACCAACGAGCCTCTTCCAACGCACAAAGCTCCTGTTATCCATGACTCGCTCCATCAGTCATCACTCAGATGAAAATCCACCACTGCCAAGTTACTGCCCGTTACCAAAGCGGCTGGCGTACGTTCAGAGGTGACGGCGTTGGCACTCGTTGTTCTTGCCCTTTCCATTCATGTCCCCTCCCGTCTCTCCTCCTGCCCATCATGGTGGTAAGAGCGCAACTCAACCGCCTTTCTTCTCCGGTACCACGGTGCAACTGCTGCCGTTACAGCTAAAACTCAGCTGCGGCCGGCCACCGTAGTCGTTGACGTAGGTCAATACCGGGCTGTTGCCCACCGCCGCCGCACTCACCGTCAACGGCAGGTTGCTCTTTGGCGGCACCATCATCGGCTCGAAGCCTTTTACCCCGGCCCCGGCTTTTTTGCTGTTGGCATCCACGATCGTGACGTAATACGGCGTCGGGTTGTTGACCATATACTTGTCACCCTGTTTGCTCAGCGTCATCTGCTCCTGCGGCGGTGCGGCGTTTGTGTCCATCGTAATTCCCGCCGGGCGGTAGAACAGCTTGATGCGCGTCTGCAGCGCAATCTGCAACGTGTTCGCTTTGCTGCTCCTCGGCGGGATTTCACGCAGGTTGAAGTAGTAAAGGGTTTCCTTGTCCTGTGCCAGCAACTTGGCCGCTGGCAGCGCCTGGATTTTTACCTGGCTCGGCTTGCCTGGCTCGATGCGTTGTACCGGAGGCAGCACCGTGAGTGGGCTCTGGATTTTGTTGCCCTGCTCATCCTCAATCCAGCCCTGCGCCAGATACGGCAACTGCTTGTTCTGGTTACTGACATTCAGGCTCACCGACTTCTGGCCGCCGTCAAAAATCACCCGCGTGCGATCAAGCGCGATAGCCGCCTGGGCCTGCTGTGTGACCAGCGCCCCCAACAGGACAGCACTCTTGAGCGTAAGGCCAAGAGACCGTTTCATCGTTTGCTTACTTTGCATTATCTGTTTCCCAGCCTTAGCGGCCTTGTTAAAAGGTTACAAGGGGAACGCCCCTTAATCTGCTGACGAACTGACCGGGCGGCAAGGCAGTAGTAAGGTGTTCATCAACATATCGGCAGGCAGCAGGGCAGGCATCTGCACCTCGCACTGTAGCTCCCCGCCCCAGTGCACCGTCATGCTTTCCCCGGCGTTGATTCCACTCAGGTAGACGCTGCCGCCATCGTTGACTATCCCGGTTTCTTGCCGCCGTGCGTTCATCACCGTGGCCCCAAACGGCGGTTCGCTCCCATCAGCCAGTTTGAGTATCGCCATCGCTTTTTCGCCAGCAATCACATCAAACCGACGATAGCCAATCGCCCCTTCGGTCAGCGTTGCCTGTACCACCGACGTCGTCGCTTCCGCGTTATCACCCAGTTGGTTCAGGTCGATGCTGGCCTTGTTGCGGTAGTAACTATTCACATCGCCTATCACCGCCTTACCCCAGAGGTTGGTCCGGCTGGTGCTGCCATAGCCGCGCACCGGCACACCCGCCACGCCGTTGGTGTCAATCAGCATCCGTGTCCCTCCCTGCCTCCCGGCGCGGTGTAGCGCACCGCCCTCGGCCGTCATTGTCATCCCGCCCTGCATCGTCATGCCGAAAGCGCTGAAGTTATCCTGCTGATAACTGGCATTGGCACTCATGCGGGCAATATCCCCCTCACGGTTGTAGTAGCCGCTAAGGGAGGCCCCACTGCGCGAAGCACCCATATTCAATTGGTAGTTATTGTGTTCATCCAGCCGCTCGTAATATCCCACCCGATGCGTGGACTCATCGCGGCTCACCGTCGTGTTGTAACTCAACGTCGAGCCGTTGCCCCACGGCAGTGACAGCGATAAATAGGCGCCATCATCATTGGAACCATTGTATTGATTGCGATACGCCGTGAGTGACAGGCTGACATTACGCAGCTTGCCAATATCGAAATAACGCGATAGCGACAGGCTGTACCTATCGTTAGCAGGCCGATCCCAATAGGTTTCGTGGTTGTAGTTGAGATAGCTGCTCAGCCCCCATTCACGGAACTGCTTGTTGAAGGTGATGGTGTACATCTCCTTGCCGTTGCGGGTACGTTGGCCATAGTCACGCGCGTCCAGGTACTCGCTCATGCTCATAAAGTCCTGCTCAGAGAAGCGGTAGCCGGCAAAGGCAATCTGGCTGTCGTACTCGTCAAAGCTCTTCGAATAGCTCAGGCGGTAAGATCCACCACTGAACGTACCGCCTTGTTGAGGCAGACGCGCCCTTGATTGGGTTGCATCAAACGACAATGCCCCGAATGCCATTAAGTCACGACCGATGCCTACCGACAGTGCGTTATAATCCCCGCCAGCCAGTGCTCCGCCATACAGCGACCAACCATTACTCACCCCCCAGGAAAACTCCCCGGTACCAAACAGAGGACCACGCAAACGGTGTTGCCAGCCCGACGGTTTGCCGGCCGCCAATTTGAACCGTATTGCCCCCGGGCGCGTCAGATATGGGATACTGGCGGTGTTCAGAACAAACTCCTGCACGCTGCCGTCCTGCTCTTCCACCCGCACGTTCAGCTCTCCGGTTACCGCATCGTTGACATCCTGGATACGGAATGGCCCCGCAGCCACCTGGGTTTCGTACAGGACTCGCTCCTGCTGACGGATAGTGACCTTGGCATTGGTTCTGGCGACCCCAACCACTTCTGGCGCGTAACCCCGCAGGTTTGGCGGCAGCATGTTGTCATCCGACACCAGGCTTACGCCGCTAAAACGAAAGCTGTCGAACAGGCCTGAATCCAGGTAGTTCTCCCCCATCGTCAACTTCGAGCGCAATGCCGAAATGGCGCGGTAGGCGTAATAACGGCTCCAGTCGAACTGCCTGTTCGTAGGGCGGCCAGACCCCGCCTGATGAGTAAGGTTAGTCTGCCAGTCTGCCCGTAAACGCCAGGACCCCAGGTTGGCCCCGGCAATACCATTACCGCTCAGGCTGTAGCTGCTCGTCCCTTGCTTAAGCTGCCTTTGCGTCTGCGTATTGAGGTTATAATCCAGCAAGAGACCTGGTAGCCCCTCTTCCCAGCGTGACGGCGGATCCCAGTTATCGGCGGTATACTCCAGATAGGCCTGAGGGATATTCAGATACAGGGTTGAGGTGGATAAATCGCCACGCACTTCCATACCTTTCAGACTGGATTCATCCAGACACTCCCCCTGATGCCACCAGCGCAAATCCTTGGCCGCGCCCTCTTTCAACCCTAACTGCGCCACCAAAGCTTTACCGACACAGGCCCGGCTGTCATTCGGATCCCCTTCCGGTGGGTAAAACGATATCGCTTGTTCCGGCAGATCGTTTTTATTGATATGTACGGACATGCCGTAGGTACCCGGCATGATGTAACCGCCGCGGGAGAAGTGGCTCAGATCGATATTTTTGCGGTCATGCACATCCAGTACATCCGTATTGAACTGAATTTCCTCGGCGGCGTACACCACGGTCGACGCCGTGCTCAACGCCAAAGAAATACAGACGCTGAGTGCCTGAAGACGTGTCAGCTTCTCTACAGGTGACAATCCCATATCCCTAACCTTTTTATTAATGCCTTATTCCTGTGGCAATGTCTTAATAGCGTTTAGAAATAATCCAATTTAAAACGAATGGAAGAGACGTATTCACCGGACTTTAAAACATGGTTATTGGCTACCAGATTTACGGCATAACTCAACACCATGTTCTGAGGATTAATCGTTTCCAATGGCAAGGGTTTGCCCGGCCGGGCAATATTGCCACCAAGGTCACTAATTTTCAGCGCCACACCGGATGCCGTGCCTTGCACGGTAAATAGCCCCCCTTCGCTATCTCCATCAAAGGTCACCTGAAAATTCTTCCAGTCAGGTAATTGACGGCCAAAGCGCTCCAACTCACAATCACTCAATTTAATGAAAAAATTTTTACCCCGTCCCTGACCATCACGAACAATATCCTCTACAGAGATCGCATCAATCTCAACGGTTTGGTCTTGGCTCTCTACGGCAATAGCACAGGCAGTATCAATAATGGATCCTTGCATATTTACACGTCCCCATCCCAAGGCAGCATGTGCGGCCAAAGAAGAGAAAGGTACCGTAATAAATAGGTAAGAAAACACGGCGATAATAGGAGTTACATTCCACATGGCAAACTATCCTTGACGCTATCGTCCTCCAAAAAGGCATGCGGATCCCTCCACATGCCCAAACAGATTATGCCTATAATGACGTAGCCGATTACTGGTAGGCTAAAGTGAAGTTGGCAACCGTCTCGAATTTGCCTTCGGTAACCGCGGCAGAAGCCCCATCACCCTGCAGGTAAGCACTGAAGTTCAGGGTATTATCGCCATTTTGCAGTTCCTGGAGAGCTGTTGCCTTAGTCAGCTCAATCGGGCCGTTAACATCTTCAATAACGATGCTGGCACCACGCCCAGTACCCAGACGGTTTTTGACCGAGCCGACGTTACCATTGAAGGACACGCTCACTTTGTTCTTGGCATCAGGCCCGGTACCGATTTCGCAATTCTCCAGATCAATGGTGAAATCATGCGAACTTGATTTGCCACCGTCCTTCAGGGCAACTTTAGAAATCTGACCCAGTTCAATCGTCTGTTCGGCAGACTTTTGGGTGATGGAGCATGGAGCATCAATAATTGAACCGTTAAAGGTGATTTTACCGTGCCCCTGGTCTTTCACTGCGGCGTGTGCCACAGAAGACATACCCAAAGCCACTACTGCTACCATCATGATCTTGTTCAGTTTCATGCAAAAAATCCTTAAAATGAAAATTCCATAAATTTCAGTTTTCAATGGATGCGAGATCCATGTGTTTTATCGCCAGCCCCCTAAAACAGCTTTCTTCGTGTCTTTGGCAAGGCCAGTAAAACACAAGCAGCCTCAAGCCTGCCGATGTGGATAAATCTATCATCAAAACAAAAATTAGATATTTGTATTAAAAATTTGCAATTATTTAGATTTTTATTTCCAACAGTAAGAGTTATTCACACTTAATTATCAAAAAACCAAGGGTTAACAAACATTACTAGATTTAAGTATTCCATCTATAAATACGGAGTATTCTTAATAGTTTGACTGGCGTATGAATTACCTATAAAAAACCTTTCTCGCATACTTAACGGGTATTTTTTATGCTTTACATCATCAATGGGGTGATTCAATATTCACCAAAATTAAAAGAGCTATCACTGGTTCAAGAGGAGCAAAACTCATTGGTTTTGTCTAATCAGGCCTCACGCCTATTAATGGAGTTGATAAAAAACGCAGGTAATGACTTAAGCCGCGATTACTTGCTGAAACATACTTGGGAGGATTTTGGGCTCACACCATCAAACAACAACCTTTATAGCGCGGTGAGTGAGTTAAGGAGAGCTATAGCAAGCCTTGGCATCACGGAGAAATTTATCATTACCATCCCCAAAGTAGGATTCAAATTTAATTGCAGTATTGATTTTTTACCCACAGAAACAAATGCATCACAAAAAGAAAGCGAGGAAAAAAACTTAAAACCAGTAAAATATAATCAATCAATTAGTTTGTTTTTTGCATTCTGCATAACAGTGCTTGTAATTCTTTATTATTCAATTATGGAGTCGAAGGAGATAAAAATGAAAAAGTCCACTCCTTCCTTAGTGGAGGTTTTTGAGAAATGCCATATTTACTCATTGGATAACCCACTATTACATATTAGAGATAAAATACTGGATGATGTGCTTGAGCGAGCAAACTTTAAGGAGGAGTGTAAAACCAAGGGCTACAATATATATTACAGCGATTTAAAATCAATAGATGACTATGTTTTTATTGGCGCATGTCTTAAATCCCAGGATGACAAAAAAACAAAATGCTTCAGCATCAGGTATGACTAACATGAAAAAAAACATCCTATTAATAGCCATAATCATATTAACCCTGGCGATTTTCATTTATATCCATGAGAAAAAAACAAAGGATAGGGAGTTACTATTCTCGTGTGATTACAGCATTCAGTTGCATTTAAAATCAGTAAAAACAAGTATATTTCAACAAGTTAATGTTTTCTTTTATGATGATAACTCAGGATTTCAAAGCGCTTTTGGAAAAATGGAGATAGAGGGGGAAAAACACACCATCGATAATGATAACTTTTTTATTTATAATGAAACAGACAAAAATGGAACCTATACGGTCGAGTATAATAAAACAGTAAAAAAATTTAATGACAACACACCGGATAACTCATGGGGTGACCTTCGGAATAGAACCTCTGTCTATTACATGACTTTCCATAAGCTCGATGACGATGTTTTTCTAATCAGAGGACGTGGGTTCCCAATGTTTCTTTGCACCCAATAACTGGTTTATCCCCGCCGCGCCCCAAAGCCCTAGGTGGCGGGGAACTATTCACTACATTTTCTCGTTGCTAGCCCCGACTTTGCGAGAGAACTCGCACCATCAAACTAGCCCTCTTGCCAGGCTCTGCTGGCCCTAACACTATTGATACCTAGCTAGATATGGACAACATCTTTGTCATATGCCCAAGTGTTGTTATCGTTGACAACACCTGAGAGTGTTGTTATTTTGAACAACAGGAGGGAGATGAAATTGCCTTCTCAACTCATCTTTCAGGACAGGATCACGCTGACGGAAACCGAGTTTGTGCAGATGGTTATTTGGTTTGTCGAACCCGCAGTCAGAGCCAGTGCTCATCACTATAAGTACCGATTCGCCTATGTGAAAGACGGCATCTGCCGCTTACGCTATGACAACGAGGCAGGCAAAGGCGATCATAAACATCTGGATGAAAAACAACATCCCATCCATTTCACCAGCCCAAAAGCGCTGATACGCAGTTTCTTCGATGAGGTTGCACAGCTAAGAGGAGACTAAAGTTGAATACAGTCACCATCCGAGTCGCTTCTCTTGAGGAAGCGCAACGCTCTATGGAAGCCGCCTTGGAAGGCGATAAACAGTACCAGGGGAGTTACATTACTTTTCTGGATTGGGATTCGTTATGGAAGACACTCTCGCCCAAAAAAATGCATATCTTGCACTGCATGACCGGGGCCGGGGAACTCTCAATCAGAGAGGTTGCTCGTCGCGTTGAGCGGGATGTTAAAGCTGTGCATACGGATCTTCAGGCGTTGTTGGCTTGCGGCATCGTTGATAAGGGTACAGCCGGGGTGATATTCCCCTACGACCAAATCCATTTCGATTTTGTCATTGGCAAGGCAGCCTAAAAAACTACTGACAAATCTCCTCCGGCTCACCATGTAGGGGCGCTGCATGCTGCGCCCGCTCTCATCCTCATAAACGCCAGACGTAAAAAAGCCCGCTTGAAAAAGCGGGCTTTCTTGAATGTGGTCGGCGAGAGAGGATTCACTCGTATCGTCCATGATACTCGCCCCTTAGGGGTATCGCAGACGCGATATGCAAATCTGTTCCCGACAGATTTGTCGACCTCCGCGGAGGTTCTCATCCTCATAAACTTCAGACGTAAAAAAACCTGCTTAAAAAAGCAGGTTTCTTTGAAATTGGTCGGCGAGAGAGGATTCGAACCTCCGACCCACTGGTCCCAAACCAGTTGCGCTACCAAGCTGCGCTACTCGCCGATGCGGGGCGCATCTTACTGCTGGGCCGTATACGCGTCAATCTCTTTTTCACCACCTCATACCAAGTGGCGCTAAAAGCGCCAAACAGGCCAGTATCTGAGCGGATACGGCCTTTCTGGCTCGGTTTACAGCGCTTTGGCGTCCGCTTTGCTCTGCGGAAGGCGGCACCAGTTATTGCTCTCAACAATACCACCGTCTGGCGAGGTGTAACCCAGGCAGCCGAGGATAGAGTCAAACAGCTCTACGTGGCGGTGCGGTTGACCAACCCGCTGTTGAGCCTGCAACTGCTCAAACGCACTCTTATGCTGCGGGTCTTCGAGGTACTTATCGGAAGCCCAGACGATCATCGGCACACGGAACTGCTCAGGTGGGGCCATTTCACGCGGCGTACCATGCAGATGCGAGTTTTCGCCAATGGACTCGCCATGGTCGGCCGCGTAGAACACGATAGCCTTCTTATCGCGCACCTGGTCGATGACGCTGTCGATAAAGGTATCGGTGTACAGCACCGAGTTGTCATAGGCGTTAATCAAGCGCTCCTTGGAGCAGAACTCATCTACGCCCATACATTCCGGCTGATAACGAGCAAAGCTACGCGGGTAGCGCTGTGAATAGAGGTAATGCGAGCCTTTGGTATGCAGGATCACCAGATGCTTGCCATTGGGATGGCGAGCCAGCGACTCTTTCATCTCATCCACCAACAGCATATCGTCCACCGATTTACCGTCGTTACGCTTCTCTGAGGCGATCATTTCACGGAATGAGTAATTATCCACATCGGTATTGTTGTAGAACCACACCTCGCTCTGCATTGCGAACAGCTCGGAACTGAAGCCCAACGCTTTCAGTACGGCAAAGATATTCTGCTCTTTCAGGGTTCGCTGCGGGTTATCCGAAGTGCCATGCTCACGCACAAACATGCAGCGTAACGAAAGCTTGGTGGAGGTATCGCAAGACTCCCCCCGGAACGCCACCAGGTTTTTCTCCTGCGACAGCTTAGGCGTGGTATCACGCTCATAGCTCAAAATACCCATATGGTCCCAGCGAGTCGTTTCACCAATGATAAACACCACATAGGTATCATCGATGCCCTCAGGGGCAACATAGGTAAAGTTCTTGCTGGGATCGAACATGTTGGCTGCGTCCGAGCTTTCATCGTAACGGGTGTAGGCAAACAGCCCCAGAGCCGAAAGCCAGTTGGAAGGCAGATAAGAGTGCGCAACTACCCCGCCGTAGCTCGGCAGATCGATATTTGTGATCTTTTCCTGGGCGTTTTGTTCTTTGTCCAGAGTACGCAGCGGCAACCACACCAGTGCGACCACCGCCAACATGATCAACAGTGGCTTAAGGCGCTGTCCTGGGGTTTTCATCTGTTCAATGAGGGTGTAGCGCAGGTTATTGCTCCAGATACATAGCAACGGCAAAGCGCTGACCACGATCATCCACAGCACAAAGTTCAGCCCAATCACCTCTTTAGAGAGATCGATATCGGTCGTCATCACCGAAACGATAATCCCATAGCCAATCACCACGTTGAAGAACGTCATGTAGTAACTGGCTGCAACGGAGATCAGCACCAGCAAAGAGGCGACGATACGGTAAAACAGCCGGCCCCCCAAGGATACCAGCCGCATGATAAAGAAGGTGAACAGGACAATGGCGATGACTTCTGTCACCGCAGAAACCACCTTGATCCCCTGGATGCCGTGCGCAAAAGAATCAAAACGACGATAGAAAACGGAAAGGTTTAAAAAGATGCCGATATAGATCGCTAACAATAACGATAAATTCTGCTGTGATAGCGATTTAACTTTGTTCATGTAACGCAGTGGCTCCGGGCTTCAAGTTCTGAAACCATCAGACAGTCGATATGCCCTCAGGTTCAGCCGATGGGCAATAAGCACTATTCTGCAGAACAGAATCAAGAAAAATCTCATCAAACGAGCATTTTTTGCCACTTCTTGTAGGGAGAATAGCGGGAGACAAGGCCTGGGAATGGGGGAGCATTGCCCCCCTCTTTCACCGGTTTTTGGCAGGAAACATTATTTAATATTAAGGGTTACATCGATATTGCCGCGCGTGGCATTGGAGTAGGGGCAGACCACATGGGCTTTCTTCACCAAGTCTTCCGCGACGCTACGCTCAACGCCCGGCAGGCTGATATCCAGCTGAACCTCAATGCCAAAACCGTTGGGGATCTCACCGATACCGACGGTGCCCTCGATGGAGGCTTCGGCAGGGATTTTCACTTTTTCCTTTGAAGCAACAAACTTCAGTGCCCCCAGGAAACAGGCCGAATAGCCCGCGGCAAACAGTTGCTCAGGGTTGGTAACCTCTCCGCCTGCCCCGCCCATTTCTTTCGGCACGCCTAATTTCACGTCCAACACGCCGTCGGATGAGGTTGCACGGCCGTCTCGGCCACCGGTTGCCTTGGCATGGGCGCGATAAACCACTTTCTCAATAGACATAGATCGTTCCTTTTCGGGTTGGTGACCCGATCCAGTGTAGACCATTCTGCACGGAGCCCAGGCTCGCACAACTGACGTTAAGCACGGTATGCTAAGTTCTATCTATCGGATGCCGCAGGGAAATCAAAAGCATGACTGACACATTGGCCGAACGCGCCCGCCGCTATGCCACCAAAGCGCATGGAGCGATCGATCAGCGCCGTAAATACACTAACGCCCCGTATATTGTGCATCCACAGGCAGTGATGGAGATTGTCAGCAGCGTGCCGCACAGCGAAGAGATGCTGGCTGCGGCCTGGTTGCATGACACCGTGGAGGATACCCCCTCTACGCTGGCCGATATCGAAAGCCATTTTGGCCCGCAGGTTGCCAGCCTGGTCGCAATGCTGACCAACGTCAGCGTCGGCAGCACGGAAAATCGCTATCAACGCAAGAACCGCGATCGACGCCACAGCGCCAGTGCCTCCCCACAGGCCAAAACCATCAAGCTGGCCGATTTGATCGACAACACCCGTTCCCTGCTGCAATACGACAGTCACTTTGCCAAAACCTATCTGGTGGAGAAACAGCGCCTGCTGGAAGTGCTGACCGAGGGCGATCCACAGCTGTGGCGGCAGGCTAGCCATATCATCGAACAGGGTTTGCAGGCGCTGCTGCTACCACCGCATAACGTCCCGGCCCGTTGGTTTGACCACGCCCGGCAGCGATACCAGGAAAACGAGGTGGCATAAGCTTGAGATAGGAGGGAGACATAAGCACTGTGATGGCCCCTCACCCTAGCC
>NZ_CAMFLB010000020.1:0-171618 GCF_945957435.1 Serratia sp. PL7
ACTATACCTTTGTCTGCTTCAGCCACTGAACGATAAACCCAGCGATCGTTTCAGGCTGATTGATATCTAACAAAGGCGCAATGCCTTCAATCTTCTTGTCGCTGGCCACGGCAATGACGTGCTGATCCAACATATCTGCAAGCGGTTTACCGACCTCCTCACGATAAAGAACAATTTTGCTGATCTGCTCATGCTTGAACCCTTCTACCAGGATCAAATCTACCTTGCTGCGATCGAACCGGCTGGCCAGATACTGGAGATCTAAAGGTTGCTGATCCGGTGTTTCAGTCATTAATGCCCAGCGCCGATCGCTGGCAACCAACGTTTGGTCTGCACCGGCCTTGCGCAGTTCATAGCTGTCCTTGCCTGGCGTATCTACATCCATATCATGATGAGTATGTTTGATCAGACCAACGCGCACCTGCTGCTGTTTTAATAGCGGGATCAATTGCTTCAGCAGCGTGGTTTTACCTGTACCGCTATAGGCGGCGATAGCCAGCAAGGGGGGCATTAAACCCGTCATTGTTCACTCCCCTTTTCCTGCTGCCACTGTTGGCAATCTTCCGGGGTATTCAAATTACGGAAGGCGTCTTGCTGCCCACTGAACACCACTTGTTGTGCACCAATAGCCGCCATGAACAGCATCAATTTGCGTTCCCCTCGGGCTAGATAACGGGTGAGTTCCTCTGCCAGACTGGTATGCAGTAAAGCGAAGGTAGGATGTTCACGCTCACCGTCGCTGGCATAGGCGGCCAGGGCATTGCCCTTATGCAACCAAAGCTGTTCTACCAGGTTGAGAGGGAAGTCGGGGACGTCGCAGGGGGCGCAGACAATCCATGGTGTGCGGGCATAAGTGAGGCCTGCCAATATACCGGCTAAAGGGCCAGGGTAATCTGCCGTCAGATCGCCGACGACCTCTAAGCCGCTTTGCTGATAACATTGCTGATTGCGATTGGCACTGATGATCACCTGACTCACTTGCGGTGTTAATCGGCCCAGTACGTGCTGGTACAGGGTTTTATCCCCCACTTGAACCAATCCTTTATCTTTCCCTCCCATACGGGTAGAGCGCCCACCGGCCAGAATAACGCCGGTTATATTTGCATGCATAGTCATCATCCTGCCCCTCTCCAATGCCCTGATTGTAGCGCTAAACCTGTTCAGACATCATGATTTACCTTTATTGACACGCTGGTTCTTTCACTACGTAGTCAAGCCTGCTACTTTGTGGGTTTATCACTTCACTGGATGATATTTTGATATGAAAACGCATCGCGTAAACGAACTGATTGAGCTTTTGCACCCGGCCTGGCAGCAGGATCCCGATCTCAACCTGATTCAGTTTTTGCAAAAGCTGGCGCAGGAAGCGGGTTTTCAGGGTGAGTTGGGCGATCTGAGCGATGACATCTTGATCTATCACCTGAAAATGCGCGGCAGTGCGGGCACAGAACAGATCCCTGGCTTGAAGAAAGACTACGAAGACGACTTTAAAACGGCGTTGCTGCGTGCCCGTGGCGTGATAAAAGATTAGCCTTCATGCGGTGCGGTCATCAGTGGCGGTGATTAGTGCTACTCTTTCTTATTCTTGGCACGTTGTTGTCATCTGGCGAACTGAACGGTTGTTATGAACAACTCTGCATTTAATTTTGAAACCCTTTCTCCCGATCTGATTATGGATGCGCTGGAAGGGATAGGTTTGCGTGTTGATTCAGGGCTGACGGCGCTCAACAGCTATGAAAACCGCGTTTACCAGTTTATGGATGAAGATCGTCGGCGTTATGTGGTGAAATTTTATCGCCCAGAACGCTGGAGTGCAGAGCAAATCGGTGAAGAACACCGGTTCGCGCTGGATTTGTCGCACAACGAAATCCCGGCTGTCGCACCACTGATATTACAGGGAAATACGCTGCACACCCATGCAGGCTTTTTCTTTACCGTATTTCCGAGCGTCGGTGGCCGACAGTATGAGATCGATAATCTGGAACAGCTGGAGTGGGTCGGGCGTTTTCTTGGCCGTATCCACCAGGTGGGTAGCGAAAGCCTGTTTACCGAGCGGCCGACCATTGGTATTGAAGAGTATCTCACGGAGCCACGGCAGGTATTGGCCAACTGTGATTTAGTTCCCAAGGCCCAGCGCGAGACTTTCCTGCGGGCTACGGATACGCTGATTGACGCTATCAAACCGCACTGGCAGCTAGATTGGCAACCGCTGCGTTTGCACGGCGATTGCCACCCAGGCAATATCTTGTGGCGCGATGGTCCGCTGTTCGTCGATCTTGACGATGCACGCAACGGGCCGGCAATACAGGATTTGTGGATGTTGTTACACGGTGAACGTCGCGATCGGCTGATGCAGCTGGATATCCTGCTGGAGGCCTATGGCGAATTTGCCGAATTTGATCAGCGCGAGTTGGCGTTGATCGAACCCTTGCGGGCTATGCGCATGGTGTATTACCTGGCATGGGTAGCGCGCCGTTGGCAGGATCCCGCGTTTCCAAAAAGTTTCCCGTGGATGGCGGAGTCTGATTTCTGGTTATCTCAGACTGCGGCATTTACTGAACAGGTTAAGCTGTTGCAGGAACCTCCTCTGCAGCTCATGCCAATGTATTGAAGCATTAACATAATGGAGAGTTTAGTGTTATGAAAAAAATTTGGTTGGCACTCGTTGGTATGGTGATGGCATTCAGTGCCTCCGCTGCGCAATTCAGTGACGGTACGCAATACATCACTTTGGATAAGCCGGTAACTGGCGAACCACAGGTGCTGGAGTTCTTCTCTTTCTACTGCCCGCACTGCTACCAGTTTGAAGAGACTTACCATATCTCTGATGCGGTCAAAAAAGCACTGCCTGAAGGCACCAAGATGACCAAATACCATGTGGAATTCCTGGGTCCATTGGGTAAGCAATTAACTCAAGCCTGGGCAGTTGCCATGGCTCTGGGTGTAGAAGACAAAATTACTCAGCCAATGTTTGAAGCTATTCAGAAAACTCAAACCGTGCAAACGCCTGACGATATCCGTAAGGTATTCGTCAATGCGGGCATAGCAGGTGAAGACTATGACGCGGCTTTAAACAGCTTCGTGGTGAAATCTCTGGTGGCTCAGCAAGAGAAAGCGGCAGAAGATTTGCAACTGCGTGGCGTGCCAGCGGTATTTGTTAATGGCAAATACATGGTGAAAAATGATGGCCTGGATACCAGCAGCATGGACGTTTACGTCAAGCAATTTGCTGATGTCGTTAAGTTCCTGACCGAACAAAAGTAACCCGCAGCAAGAAATCAACGCCGGTTAACCCGGCGTTTTTTTTAACTTATTAACGCTTGAGCCTGTCTAGCAAACCATCTTTTTCCTGCCACAACGTATTTAGCCAAATCTGGAATTTACGTTTAAACAGTTTGTCATTGAAGTAATCCCCGTGCAGTGACTCATCAATCGGCAGGCATTCAATCCTGACGACAATCCTTTGCAAACGGCCACACAACATATCCCTAAAGGGATGCTCACGATTATCTGGATAGCACAAAGTGACATTCAGGATCTTATCAAATTGCTGACCAAGCGCACTAAGCGTAAAGGCGATCCCGGCAGCTTTCGGGGCGAGCAAATTGCGGTAGGGTGAGCGGGTTTTAATTTTCTTGGCCTCGGTGAAACGAGAGCCCTCAACGAAATTGACGATGGTGGTCGGGCGCAGGCGAAACTTGTCGCAGGAACGCCGAGTGGTTTCGATATCCTTGCCGCGTTTTTCCGGATGTTTGTGCAGATAGGCCCGGGAGTAACGCTTCATAAAGGGCATATCCAGCGCCCAGCAGGCCAGGCCGACGAAGGGGATCCATGCCAATTGCTGCTTCAGGAAGTACTTATTCATAGGTATATGGTGGCGGAATAGCACACACAACACCACAATGTCCGACCAGCTTTCATGGTTGCTGATCAGCAGATACCAATTCTTTTTTTCCAGCCCGTGTAGCCCTTGAATATCCCACTGTAACCGGGGGTTAATTCGTAACAACACCGCCAGGCATTGGCACCAGCACCACATCATCAGATCAGCAAAGGCTGAAATGTATCGCCAAACGCCGGGGATGGGGATCAAAATTTTAGCGATGCCGGCCAGAACAATCGGGATGGAGCACAGCATCGTTACGCCAATGGCAAGCAGCGCAGAAAAGATAAAAATAACAGGGGCTAGCAATTTTGGCATGGGTTTAGTGCTGACGGTTGAAGGAAACATCGTTAGATACGTCAGTACGTACCAACAAAAAAATATTTTAACAGAATCCAGGCCAAGAATACGCGGCTAAAAGTAAGCGATTTTAGCCAGGTTGAAATTGCCAGTTGTTTACCGTTGACGTGCAGGTTTTCAATCTTGTGCTATGGTCATTGAGGTGCCTAAATTGATTAAACGTGCGATTAAACTCCGGCCCCAGTTATATCCACAAATTTACTGAAACACGATAAATAGCAAAACCGTTAATCCCCTCTTTCAACAGTGTGATTTGTCTAGGAATTTTATTTTCCATTATAACGATATTATCTTCGTTATAATTCAGTTGCTAAACTATGCACAAAGTTATCCACAGGCAGGATCTTGCGGATCGCTTCACAGGATCTCATCTAATTTGGCCATATTGCACGCTAAGGTTCGTCACCAGCGGCTAGCTATGGCATGCTTACCCCAGTCCTTTTCACGAAAAAGAAACGTTATGGCCCAGATTGCAGAAAACCCATTAATCCTGGTGGATGGTTCCTCTTACCTTTACCGCGCCTACCACGCCTTCCCACCGCTGACAAACTCGGTCGGTGAGCCGACGGGAGCGATGTACGGTGTGCTGAACATGCTGCGCAGCCTGTTGTTGCAGTATACCCCCAGCCATGTGGCGGTGGTGTTTGATGCCAAAGGGAAGACCTTCCGTGACGAGCTGTTTGCCGAATATAAATCACATCGGCCACCGATGCCGGACGATTTGCGAGCGCAGATCGAACCGCTGCATCAGATGGTTAAAGCCATGGGGTTACCGCTGCTGGTCACACCTGGTGTAGAGGCTGATGACGTGATCGGCACCCTGGCGCTAGAGGCTGAGAAAGCGGGTCATGCCGTGTTGATCAGTACCGGCGACAAAGACATGGCTCAGTTGGTGACGCCGAATGTCACCCTGATCAATACCATGAACAACACTATCCTCGGCCCGCAGGAAGTCTGTGATAAATACGGTATTCCTCCTGAACTGATCATCGATTTCCTGGCGCTGATGGGGGATTCATCAGATAACATCCCTGGCGTACCTGGGGTCGGTGAGAAAACGGCCCAGGCGCTGCTGCAAGGGTTAGGGGGACTGGATCAGCTCTATGCCAATCTGGATAGCATTGCCACGCTGAGCTTCCGCGGTGCCAAGACCATGGCGGCCAAGCTGGAGCAGAACAAAGAGGTGGCCTACCTCTCTTACAAACTGGCGACGATCAAAACCGATGTTGAACTGGATCTGAAATGCAGTGAGCTGGAAGTGAGCCCACCGGATGTCGATCAACTGCAGGCACTGTTTAAGCGCTACGAGTTCAAGCGCTGGATGGCCGATGTTGAAGCGGGAACCTGGTTAGAAAACAAAGGGTCAGGCCGTAAGGCCAGCTCGGCGGCCAAGCCAGCCGCAACGGCAGAACTACCAAGAGCTGCTGCAGAGCCTACCCTGTCGCAGGAAGGCTATGTCACCATTCTGGATGAGGAAACCTTCGCCGATTGGATGCAGCGCCTGAAACAGGCCGAGGTTTTCGCCTTCGATACCGAAACAGACGGCCTGGATACCCTGACGGCCAACCTGATCGGCCTGTCCTTCGCCATTGAGCCAGGCGTAGCGGCTTACCTGCCGGTTGCACACGATTATCTGGATGCTCCCCCACAGCTGGATCGTAACCACGTGCTGGCCACCCTGAAGCCGCTGCTGGAAGACGAGAAGGCGTTGAAGGTGGGGCAGAACCTGAAGTTTGATAAGAGCCTGCTGGCGCGCTATGACATCGATCTACGCGGTATCGCCTACGACACCATGCTGGAGTCCTATGTACTCGACAGCGTCAGTGGCCGTCACGATATGGATAGCCTGGCGGATCGCTACCTGGGCCATAAAACCATTACCTTCGAAGAGATCGCGGGCAAAGGCAAAAAACAGCTAACCTTCAACCAGATTGCCCTTGAAGAGGCGGGCCCTTATGCGGCAGAAGATGCCGACGTTACGCTACAACTGCATTTGGCGATGTGGCCGCAGTTGAAAGAGAGTGAAGGCCTGCTGACGGTATTCAATGAGATTGAAATGCCGCTGTTACCGGTGCTTTCCCATATCGAACGCACCGGGGTGCTGATCGATCCTAACATCCTCGCGGCTCACTCCATTGAGCTGACCAAGCGCCTTGGCGAGCTTGAAGTACAGGCCCATGAACTGGCAGAGGAGCCGTTCAATCTGGCTTCTACCAAGCAGTTGCAGGCCATTTTGTATGAAAAGCAAAAGCTGCCAGTGCTGAAAAAAACCCCTGGTGGTGCTCCTTCTACCAATGAGGAAGTGCTGGCCGAGTTGGCGCTGGATTATCCGCTGCCGAAAGTGATCCTGGAATACCGTGGCCTGGCGAAGCTGAAAAGCACCTATACCGACAAACTACCGTTGATGATCAACCCGGTTAGCGGGCGGGTGCATACTTCTTATCACCAGGCCGTCACCGCCACCGGCCGCCTGTCATCCAGCGATCCAAACCTGCAAAACATCCCGGTACGTAACGATGAGGGGCGCCGTATCCGTCAGGCATTTATTGCGCCTGAGGGCTACCGTATTGTCGCGGCGGACTATTCGCAGATTGAACTGCGCATCATGGCTCATTTATCGCAGGACGAAGGCTTGCTTAAGGCGTTTGCTGAAGGTAAGGACATACACCGGGCAACGGCGGCAGAAGTCTTTGGTCTGGCGTTGGATAAGGTCACCAACGAACAGCGCCGCAGTGCCAAGGCGATTAACTTTGGCCTGATCTACGGCATGAGCGCATTTGGTTTGGCTCGCCAGCTGGGGATCCCGCGCGGCGAAGCGCAGCGCTATATGGATCTGTACTTCGAGCGCTACCCTGGCGTGCTGGAGTATATGGAACGCACCCGTCAGCAGGCTGCCGAGCAGGGCTATGTCAGCACGCTGGATGGCCGCCGGTTGTATCTGCCGGACGTTCGCTCCAGCAACGGTATGCGTCGCAAGGCAGCCGAGAGAGCGGCGATTAACGCCCCTATGCAGGGCACTGCTGCGGATATCATCAAACGTGCGATGATTGAGGTGGATGCCTGGCTGCAAGGGCCTGAGAAGCCGCTGGTGCGCATGATCATGCAGGTACACGATGAACTGGTGTTTGAAATCCACGAGTCTGCCATCGAAGAGGCCAGCCTGCGCATTCATGAGTTAATGGAAAACAGCATGCAGTTGGCTGTTCCGCTGCGGGTGGATATCGGCGTAGGTAAAAACTGGGATGAGGCTCACTGATTACCCTGGGTGATATGTTATGGCCAGTTTTCGCTAACTGGCGAAAACCTAAGCATTTTTGGTAACTGAGCAACATCCTTCGGTGATTGTTTCGACTAAATTGGCGTTGTTAGTGCCCGGATCGTGTAAGTAAACTACAAAAAATTCTTTTGCAGCGTGAAAAAATGATGTAGAGTTACAGGCGTAGGGTACAGAGGTAAGATGTTCTATCTTTCAGACCTTTTACTTCACGTAATCGGATTTGGCTGAATATTTAGCCGCCCCAGTCAGTATTGACTGGGGCGTTTTTTATTGTAAAAACAACGTAAAACCATCGATTTTAGTTATCCCCGCCAGCTCTTCTCCCGCCGTTCCCTTGGCTGATTTATCTGCATTTATCTCCTGACAGAGCAACATCTGCCATAAGTTTTTGTGATGGTTTTTAGTCAAAATTGTAATTAGATAACGAAATGTGGTCTCGTGCGGGGTGATAATGGGCGTAAAAAAGCCGATGTCTCAGCATCGGCTCATTGGGCGCGGCATGCGGCACCCCTACGAAATACCCGCAGCGGTTATCATTCCCCGCCGATATCATCTTCCGGCAGCACTTCCGGTGGGATTTCGTTAAACCAGGTATTCAACTTCTGGCTAAGCTTATCGACGCCGATCTTTTTCGGTGACGAGAAGGCTTCCACCTGAATGTCACCCATAAATGGCAGCACGGCCTCACGCACCATATTGAGTTGCGCCTTGCGGGCCCCAGAGGCCAGCTTATCGGCCTTGGTCAGCAGGACCAGCACTGGCGTGCCTACGTCGACGGCCCACTGGATCATCTGTTGGTCCAGGTCTTTGAGCGGATGACGGATATCCATCAGCACCACCAGACCTTTCAGGCAGTTACGCATTTGCAGGTATTCACCCAGCGCCCGCTGCCATTTCTTCTTCATCTCTTCCGGCACTTCGGCATAGCCATAGCCTGGCAGGTCGACCAGGCGAATGCCTTCTTCGACCTCGAACAGGTTAATCAGCTGGGTACGCCCCGGCGTTTTACTGGTACGCGCCAGGCCTTTCTGATTGGTCAGGGTATTCAGTGCGCTGGACTTACCGGCGTTGGAGCGGCCGGCGAACGCAACTTCAATACCTTCATCCCCCGGCAGGTGGCGAATATCGGGCGCACTGGTGACGAAATGGGTCACATGGTAATTGTAGTTCTTGCTGGTCAAAATTTTTCGTCTCCGTGAGGATGGCTATCTGGTGGGCGATTATAACTGCATCAGCGCTAAAAGGGTGTGTTTCTCGGTTTTTAAGCGTTTTAACCACAGAGTCCTTGTGGCAAAAGGTCGCCTGCCGTGTGAGACATTGACCATTCGAATTGGGGGTAATGTCGCTTTATTCGAAAGCGGTAAATATTTTATTTGTTATAAAACAGTGCGTTGTAATTTCGATAAGTAAAAGATTGCCGTAATCCGCCTGTAGGTATCTTGAGCACACCCCATAAAAGCGTAAAGTAGGTTGCAAGGCAGGAGGCCAAGGAAACAGGAACATCCAGGAAGGGTGAAAAATCTCAGGGAATGCACAGGCAGTGTAATGAGTACCAGGATGATGGCAGATGGAATTGAAACTATTGGTGCCGGAGCGCACGAATAGTACACGGATGACGAAGTGACTGCAATTGGGACGCACGCGGGAAGCGCACTCAGGAAGAGTGGAAGCGAACGGATCGCAGCACGGATGATTTTTTCTTTCAGGATGAAAGACGTAGTAGCAGGGAGCGCGGTTATCGCAGATGGAAAGACCGGGATGTTGAGTGTGCGCATGGAGCGCGGAGCAGGAATATCCTTCGAGTGAAGGTGCGAAATAGGCGGCAGGTTTTAACCTGCCGCCTTTTTTCTTTGTCTGCTTTCTGCTAGATTCCGCCGCAACCGTATAGCAATTCTATACTGGATCTACATACCTAAGAGTAAAAGCCATGAACCAGCCATCAAAAGCACCTCGCGGCCCACGCAGCAGCGCGGCGACGTCAAAAAGTAAAAAGAAAAGTCGTGTGGAGCTCGATCAGGAAGCGCGCGAGCGCAAGCGTCTGAAAAAGCGCCGTGGCCTGGCTTCCGGTTCGCGTACCCAGGTTGAGTCAGCCAACCAGAAAAATAAAACTGGCGCGCAACCCAAAGATCCTCGTCTCGGCAGTAAAGTGCCGGTTGCGCTGGTGGTTGACGCTAAAGTGAAGGCGACCAAGCCGCAGCCAAAACCGAAGGCAGAAAAACCGCGCCTCACGCCAGAAGAAGAACTGACCAAGCTGGAAAACGATGAACGTCTGGATGCCTTGCTGGATCGCCTGGATGAAGGCGCCACGCTGAGTGCGGAAGATCAGGCTTACGTCGATCAAACCCTGGATCGTATTGATGCGCTGATGGAACAGCTGGGCATCGAACTGGGTGATGAAGACGACGAAGAGCAGGAAGAGAAGCAGGAAGATATTCTGAAACTGCTGAAAGGCGGTAACCCGAAAGACGTATTTTAAGCGGTTATGTGGCTGATCCCGGCAATAGCCCTACTGTTGACGTGTTATCTACTGTGGTTATTCGGTAAACTGTGGCGGCTGTCGAAGCGCAAAACGCGTTTTCGCAGCGCTTCCGCGGCCAGACAGCGTAGACAACTGCCCATTTCCCGGCCCGGTAGGAAAAAATATCGGAAGGAGTGAGCAAGCATGTCAGAACAGACCATTGTCTGGGATTTGGCCCTGATCCAAAAATATAACTATTCAGGCCCGCGTTATACTTCATACCCCACGGCGCTGGAGTTTAACCAGGGCTACGACGAAGCTGCGTTCCAACGCGCGGCTACGCGCTACCCTGAGCGCCCGCTGTCGTTATATGTCCATATTCCCTTCTGCCATAAGCTTTGCTATTTCTGCGGCTGCAATAAGTTGGTCACACGCCAGACTCACAAGGCCGATGAATACCTGGCCGTGCTGGAGCGGGAAATCATCGCCCGTGCTCCCCTGTTTGCCGGCCGCAAGATCAGCCAACTGCATTGGGGCGGCGGTACGCCAACCTATCTGGATAAGCAGCAAATCAGCCGCCTGGTCGCCATGCTACGCCAGCACTTTGATTTCCAACCAGAAATGGAGATGTCGATTGAAGTTGACCCGCGGGAAATCGAGCTGGACGTGCTGGATCACCTGCGTGCAGAAGGCTTTAACCGCCTCAGCATGGGGGTGCAGGACTTCAATAAAGAAGTGCAGCGTCTGGTTAACCGCGAGCAGGATGAAGAGTTCATTTTTGCCCTGATCGCCCGGGCTAAAGCGCTAGGCTTCAACTCGACCAATATCGATCTGATTTACGGCCTGCCGAAGCAGACGCCAGAGAGTTTTGCCTTCACCCTGCAACGGGTAGCGGAGCTGAATCCGGATCGCCTGAGCGTATTTAACTACGCCCATATGCCGAACCTGTTTGCTGCCCAACGTAAAATCAAGGACGCCGACCTACCGAGCGCCCAGCAGAAACTCGATATCCTGCAGCAAACCATCGCTTCGCTGACGGAGTCGGGCTATCAGTTTATCGGTATGGACCATTTTGCCCGGCCGAACGATGAACTGGCCATTGCTCAGCGCGAAGGCAAGCTGCACCGCAATTTCCAGGGTTACACCACCCAAGGTGACAGCGATCTGCTGGGCCTGGGGGTTTCCGCCATCAGCATGCTGGGTGACAGCTACGCGCAGAACCAGAAAGAGCTGAAGGTGTATTATGCTAACGTGGAAGAGCAGGGGAATGCCCTGTGGCGTGGCCTGGCGATGACGGAAGATGACTGCCTGCGCCGTGATGTGATCAAGACGCTGATCTGTAATTTCCAGCTGGCTTATCAACCGATTGAGCAGCAATATGGCATTGCTTTTGCGGATTACTTTGCCGCCGATCTGGAATTGTTGGCACCTTTCGAACGTGACGGGCTGGTGGAGCGCGATGAGCACGGCATTCGCGTCACGCCTCGTGGGCGCTTGCTGATCCGTAATATCTGCATGTGCTTCGATATCTACCTGCGTAAACAGGCCCGCGCCCAACAGTTCTCCCGGGTTATCTGACGCACAGAACCACGGCCGTGATGAGCGACTGTGGTTTTAACTAAAGAAGTTAATCAGTGCGGCGCACAACACAGTGGCAACGGCCGCCTGTGGTGAATGGCTGACGGCAGAACTGACGTCTGCGCCTTGGGTAAGAAAGACGATGAGTGTATCCAGCATCAAAAGCCTCCTGAGTTTGCGTTTCGATCATACTGCTGTCGCATACCCTGTAAAAGCCTTCGAGTGCTGGTTTTTTGTGCGCCAGATTGTATTTTTAATCATCTAGCGCCCTCTCTCTTACTCCATCCCTAATTCTTTCAGCTTACGCGTTAAGGTATTTCGGCCCCATCCCAATAGGCGGGCAGCTTCCTGCTTGTGCCCCTGGGTATGCCGTAGCGCGGTGGTGAGCAAAGTGCGCTCCATTTCCGGCTGAGCTTCGGACAACAGGTTTTGATGACCGGAACGTAACGCGCGGTCGGCCCACTGTGCCAACAACGTGGCCCAACTGTCCGGCAGGCCGTGGCTGCTGGCTTGCGGCGCGGCGGTTTCAAACAGTTCCGAGGGTAGATCCTGGATCAGCACTTCTTGCCCTGCGGCCATCACGGTCAGCCAACGGCAGGTATTTTCCAACTGGCGTACGTTGCCTGGCCACGGCAAACGGGTGAGGGCGGTTTCAGTTTCCGGATGCAGGTTCTTCGCCTCTACACCCAACTCTTTCGCGGCCACCTGTAGGAAATAGCGCGCCAGGCGCGGAATATCCTCACGGCGTTCACGCAGAGGCGGCAGATGTACGCGGATCACGTTCAGGCGGTGGAACAGATCCTCACGGAATTTGCCCTCTTGGACGCGCAACTCCAGGTTCTGGTGGGTGGCGGCAATGATACGCACGTCTACCTTCACCGGCGCATAGCCACCCACACGATAGAACTGGCCGTCCGCCAACACGCGCAGCAAGCGGGTTTGTACATCCAGCGGCATATCCCCGATTTCATCCAGGAACAGCGTGCCACCGTCGGCCTGTTCAAAACGGCCCTGACGGATCTGATTGGCGCCGGTAAACGCCCCTTTCTCATGGCCGAACAGTTCAGATTCGATCAGGTCTTTGGGGATCGCGGCCATGTTCAGGGCGATAAACGGCGATTTGACGCGTGGGCTGTGGCGATGCAGCGCATGGGCAACCAGCTCTTTCCCGGTTCCCGACTCCCCGTTGATCAGTACGCTGATGGAGGAACGCGACAGGCGGCCAATAATGCGGAACACATCCTGCATTGCTGGGGCTTCACCAATAATATCGGCGACAGGATCGTTGGCAGGCTGGCTGCGAGCGGGTTGCTGTTGCTCTTGATAGTGGCTGATGGCACGCTCTACCAGCGCGACGGCCTCATCAATATCAAAGGGTTTTGGCAGGTAATCGAACGCCCCTTGTTGATAGGCGCTAACCGCCGCGTCCAGATCCGAATGCGCCGTCATTATGATGACCGGGAGCATCGGGTGACGCTGTTTTATCTGCTTGAGCAGTGCCAGGCCATCCATACCCGGCATGCGGATATCTGATAGCAGCACGTCGGGAGTTTGTGTAGCCAATGCTTCCAACACGGCATTGCCGCTGTCGAAGGTGACGCTGTTCACCCCGGCTCCGGTGAGCGCACGTTCGAGCACCCAGCGGATGGAGCTATCGTCATCGACGATCCAGACTATCCCTCGTTGCATAGCACAAACCTCACTGGCGAATAGGCAGGAAAACCGAGAATTCGGTGTGACCTGGCCAACTGTTAAATTCAATTTTTCCGCAATGCTGATCGATTAGATTACGGGCGATGGATAACCCCAGGCCGGTACCGCCTTCGCGGCCGCTGACCATCGGGTAGAACAGAGTGTCTTGCAACTGGGCCGGTACGCCCGGGCCGTCATCCTCAACATCGATCCGCGCCGCCAGCCGGTAGCGGGTGCCGTGCAGGGTGATCTGAAACGCGGTACGCGTGCGCAGCGTGATGGTGCCACCGGTTTCGCTCAGCGCTTGCAATGCGTTGCGGGTGATATTGAGCAACACCTGCTCGATTTGATCGGGATCGTGCGCCAGTTCCGGCAGGCTAGGGTCGTAATCACGCACCAGCGTGACGTTATCGGGTTTCTCCAACGACACCAATTGGAAGACCCGTTCCGCTACCTGATGGATACTCTGGGTAATATGTTGGCCGGGGCGCTGCGGCCCTAGCAGGCGATCTACCAGATTACGCAGCCGATCGGCCTGTTCGATGATCACCTTGGTGTATTCCGTCAGCGAGGGGTCTGGCAAAGCTTTCGCCAGTAACTGCGCTGCACCCCGCAAACCGCCGAGCGGATTTTTGATTTCGTGGGCCAGGCCGCGCACCAGATCGCGAGCCGCAACCTGTTGAGCGTGCTGTAACTGCTCCTGGCTGAGGCGACGCTGATTGTCCATTGGGGCCAGCTCAAGCAGAATAAAGCCATCTGGCAGCGCTTGAGCGGTCAGGGAGAGGATATGGGCGCGGCTGTCGACCACCAGAGTCACTTCGTTATCGGTAAAACCCTGACCAGCATGCAGGCTCTCGCGCATCAGATCGATATTCAGCGAAAAATAACCGAGTAAATCGGGCAGCGGTGTACCGAAAAGTTTACGAGAACTCTGTGCCAGCAGCTGTTGTGCCGCCGGGTTGGCGTAGTGGATCGCCAGTGTGTCATCCAACAGCAAAATGCTATTGATGAGAGAATTGAGGATCTGCCCAGCATCGGGCAGCTTGCCGGTTGCCATACAGCAGTCTCCTGCACCTTTTTAGTGCATCCATCCTACTCCATCCGCAACCATCACGGTATGAAATAGTTTTGCAGAACATACGGTGGAGAAAAAAGCCCATCCGAAGATGGGCTAAAAGTTTCCACGGCAACAAAAAAACGGCTTAGATAAATAGCGAGCGATGCGCCATCCGTAGACAGCGCGGGTATGGCTTAAACGCTATGACTTAAACGCTGTAGTACAGTTCGAATTCAACTGGGTGTGGCGTCATGCGCACGCGATCCATCTCTTCTTTACGCAGTTCGATGTAGGCATCGATCGCGTCGTCGGTGAATACGCCACCGCGGGTCAGGAATTCACGGTCTTCGTTCAGTGCGGCCATTGCTTCATCCAGTGAGCCAGCCACTTTTGGAATTTCAGCTTCTTCTTCCGGCGGCAGGTCATACAGGTTTTTATCCATGGCATCGCCAGGGTGGATCTTGTTGATCACGCCGTCCAGGCCAGCCATCAGCAGCGCGGCGAAGCACAGGTATGGGTTAGCCGCTGGGTCCGGGAAGCGAGCTTCGATACGGCGCGCTTTCGGGCTGGCAACCACTGGGATACGGATAGACGCGGAGCGGTTACGGGCAGAGTAAGCCAGCATAACCGGCGCTTCGTAACCTGGGACCAGACGCTTGTAGGAGTTGGTGGTCGGGTTGGCCAGGGCGTTGATTGCTTTAGCGTGCTTGATGATGCCGCCAATGTAGAACAGCGCCATTTCAGACAGGCCGCCGTACTTGTCGCCAGCGAACAGGTTGGTGCCGTTCTTGGACAGTGACATGTGGCAGTGCATACCTGAGCCGTTATCGCCGAACATCGGTTTTGGCATGAAGGTCGCGGTTTTACCAAATGCGTGAGCCACGTTGTGAACCACGTATTTGTAGATTTGGATTTCGTCGGCTTTCTTGGTCATGGTGTTGAAGCGGGTGGCCACTTCGTTCTGACCGGCGGTTGCCACTTCGTGGTGGTGAGCTTCAACCACCAGGCCCATTTCTTCCATGGTCAGACACATGGTAGAACGGATGTCCTGTGAAGAGTCGACCGGTGGCACTGGGAAGTAACCGCCTTTTACTGCTGGACGGTGGCCTTTGTTGCCGCCTTCGTATTTGGTGCTGGTGTTCCAGGCGCCTTCGATGTCATCAATGCTGACATGGGAACCACGGATGCTGCTGCCAAAGCGCACGTCGTCAAACAGGAAGAACTCAGGTTCTGGCCCAAACAGCACGGTATCGGCGATGCCGGAAGAGCGCAGGAAGTCTTCAGCACGCTTGGAGATCGAACGTGGGTCACGATCGTAGCCTTGCATGGTGCCTGGCTCGAGGATGTCACAACGAATGATCAGGGTAGATTCTTCGAAGAACGGATCCAGAACCGCCGTGCTGGCGTCTGGCATCAGCACCATGTCAGATTCGTTGATGCCCTTCCAACCACCGATTGAGGAGCCGTCAAACATTTTACCTTCTTCGAAGAAGTCGGCATTTACCTGATGAGCAGGGATGGTGACGTGTTGTTCTTTACCCTTGGTGTCAGTGAAACGCAGGTCTACGAATTTCACTTCATGCTCATTCAGCATCGTCAAAACGTGTTCAGCGGACATACTTAACTCTCCCGGATTTATCGTTGTCATCGTCGTGGAACGAATCTGTGTACTGGCCTGTTTTGCCCTGTCTAGGCTCTTATTAAGACAAAGCGAAAACTGTGCCAACTTTTAAAAAGCGAAAAAATCGCCGGTTTGCGCGGGTTTTGCCCATCGCCAGTATGCACCATTAGCGACGCAATGCACTATGTTGGTGCAAATAACCGGGTGCAGGGCACTGAAATGGTGCAAAACATCACCCGTTGCTGCTTTTTGCACCGTGAAAGGGATCACAAACTAGCCTGTACACAGTTGTTTATAAGAGAGTGTTGTGATCTTGTTTAGTACCTCGCTTAATACGTGTACAATAGCGCGCTATTTCTAATGCCTGAGGCAAAGCTGTGATCGAAAATTTGCGTAACATCGCCATTATTGCCCACGTTGACCATGGTAAGACCACCCTGGTTGACAAGTTGCTGCAACAATCCGGTACTTTCGGAGAGCGTTCAGAAGCGACAGAACGCGTAATGGACTCCAACGATTTGGAGAAAGAGCGTGGGATTACCATCCTCGCAAAAAACACCGCCATTAATTGGAAAGACTACCGCATCAACATCGTAGACACCCCAGGACACGCCGATTTCGGCGGCGAGGTAGAGCGCGTGATGTCAATGGTCGACTCGGTGCTGCTGGTTGTGGATGCAATGGATGGCCCAATGCCGCAAACCCGTTTCGTGACCAAGAAAGCGTTTGCTAATGGTCTGAAACCGATCGTGGTAATCAACAAGGTTGACCGCCCTGGCGCGCGTCCTGACTGGGTTGTGGATCAGGTCTTCGACCTGTTCGTTAACCTGGACGCTACCGACGAACAGCTCGACTTCCCAATCATCTATGCATCCGCATTGATGGGTATCGCGGGTCTTGACCATAACGATATGGCCGAAGACATGACTCCGCTGTACCAGGCGATTGTCGATCACGTCTCTGCACCGCAGGTTGAGCTGGAAGCACCTTTCCAGATGCAGATCTCGCAGCTGGACTACAACAACTACGTGGGTGTTATCGGCATCGGCCGTATCAAGCGTGGTAAAGTCAAGCCTAACCAGCAGGTCACCCTGATCGACAGCGAAGGCAAAACCCGTAACGGTAAAATCGGTAAAGTGCTGACCCATATGGGTCTGGAACGTATCGAAGCCACCGTTGCCGAAGCGGGCGACATCGTTGCCATCACCGGCCTGGGCGAGCTGAACATCTCTGACACCATTTGTGATGTGAACGCGGTTGAAGCGTTGCCAGCACTGTCGGTTGATGAACCTACCGTAAGCATGTTCTTTAACGTCAATACCTCACCGTTCTGTGGTAAAGAAGGCAAGTTCGTGACTTCACGCCAAATCCTTGAGCGTCTGAACAAGGAACTGGTACACAACGTGGCGTTGCGCGTTGAAGAAACCGAAGATGCTGATGCATTCCGTGTTTCAGGCCGTGGTGAACTTCACCTGTCGGTTCTGATCGAAAACATGCGTCGTGAAGGTTTTGAACTGGCGGTTTCCCGTCCGAAAGTTATCTTCCGTGAAATCGATGGCCGCAAGCAAGAGCCGTTCGAGAACGTGACGCTGGACATCGAAGAACAGCACCAGGGTTCTGTGATGCAGGCGATGGGTGAGCGTAAAGCTGACCTGAAAAACATGGATCCAGATGGCAAGGGCCGTGTGCGTCTTGACTACGTGATCCCAAGCCGTGGCCTGATCGGTTTCCGTAACGAATTCATGACCATGACTTCTGGTACCGGTCTGCTGTACTCCACCTTCAGCCACTACGACGATGTGCGTCCGGGCGAAGTGGGCCAGCGTCAGAACGGCGTGCTGATCTCTAACGGCCAGGGCAAAGCGGTAGCGTTCGCTCTGTACGGTCTGCAAGATCGCGGTAAGCTGTTCCTGGGCCACGGTGCTGAAGTGTATGAAGGCCAGATCATCGGTATCCATTCACGTTCTAACGACCTGACCGTGAACTGCCTGACCGGTAAGAAACTGACCAACATGCGCGCATCGGGTACCGATGAAGCGACTACCCTGGTTCCGGCCATCAAAATGTCTCTGGAGCAAGCTCTGGAATTCATCGATGATGACGAACTGGTAGAAGTCACGCCAATCTCGATCCGTATCCGTAAGCGTCACCTGACGGAAAACGATCGTAAGCGTGCCAACCGCGGTCCTAAAGAAGCTTAATTCGCCGATTTAATCCGCAATACTTAGGGCGTGTCACAGCGCCCTGAGTTTTTTCCTCTGTCTTTCCCCCATTCTGCGGCGCGCCATGCGCTTTTCACACTGCTCCCTGTTCAGCCTTAACTTTTCCCGTTACAGTGAAATCTCACTGGCCCATGGGAGAGGACTATGCTGTATATCTTTGATTTAGGTAATGTGATTGTCGATATCGATTTCAAACGTGTACTGGGCGTGTGGAGCAACCTGAGCGGTACACCGCTGGCGACGTTGTCCGAACGTTTTAGCATGGGTGAGGTATTCCAACAGCACGAGCGCGGCGAGATTAGCGACGAAGATTTTGCAGCCAAACTCTGTGAAGAAATGGGGATAGCGCTCAGCTTCGAGCAGTTTGCCACCGGCTGGCAGGCGGTGTTTGTTGCCTTGCGCCCTGAAGTGATCGAGATTATGCACCGTCTGCGCAACGAAGGGCATCGCGTGGTGGTGTTATCGAATACCAACCGCCTGCACTGTAATTATTGGCCTCAGCACTACCCTCAGGTCGCTGAAGCAGCCGATCACATGTATCTGTCGCAGGATCTTGGCATGCGCAAACCCGATGCCAACATCTATCAGCACGTACTGAAGGCGGAAAATACCCCGGCGGATCAAGCGGTATTCTTTGACGATGTGGCGGCGAACGTAGAAGCGGCCGCAGCGCTGGGGATCAAGGCGGTGCACGTCATCGATCGCCAGGTTGTGCCGGCTTATTTTGCTCAATAATCACCGTACGTTAAGCTTAAGGCGTCCAGACTGACATTTAGGATGAAGATATGTCGTTTTTCCGCCGCAAAAAGCTGCCATCGTCGATCAAACCCGGAATAACCTTCGGGCGGTTGCTGTTTAAACGTATTGATGAGGATGGCCTGACCATGTTGGCGGGCCATCTGGCCTATGTCTCGCTACTTTCCCTGGTGCCGCTGATCACCGTGGTGTTTGCGCTGTTTGCCGTTTTCCCGATGTTTGCGGATATCAGCGTGCAGCTAAAAAGCTTTATTTTCTCCAACTTTATGCCTGCCGCCGGTAATGTGCTGCAACGTTACCTGGAGCAGTTTGTTGCCAACTCCAGCAAGATGACCGCCGTGGGGATCTGCGGCCTGATCGTCACCGCGCTGCTGCTGATCTATTCGGTGGATAGCGTGTTGAACACCATCTGGCGCAGTAAGAACCAACGGCCTATCGTGGTTTCCTTTGCCGTTTACTGGATGGTGCTGACTCTTGGCCCGCTGTTGGTGGGGGCCAGTATGGCGATCAGCTCATATCTGTTGTCGCTAAACTGGTTAGCGCAAACCGGCGTTAACAGCCTGGTGGATGAGGTACTGCGCATCTTCCCGCTGATCCTGTCCTGGGTCTCTTTCTGGTTGTTATACAGCGTGGTGCCTACGGTACGCGTGCCTGCGAAAGATGCGTTGATCGGGGCGCTGGTGGCAGGGGTGCTGTTCGAGCTGGGTAAGAAAGGCTTTGCGATGTATGTCACCATGTTCCCTTCCTACCAGTTGATCTACGGCGTGCTGGCGGTGATCCCGATTTTATTTTTATGGGTCTACTGGAGCTGGTGTATCGTGTTATTGGGTGCCGAAATCACCGTTACGCTGGGCGAGTACCGCCTTTACCGGCAGCAGAAAGCAGAACAACAGCAAAAACAGGAGCAGGAAGGATCGTTATGATTGCGTTAATTCAACGGGTATTAAACGCCAGCGTTACGGTAGAAGGTCAGACGGTAGGCAAGATTGGCCCCGGTTTGTTAGTGTTATTGGGCGTCGAGCAGGACGATAACGAGCAAAAAGCCCAACGCCTGTGTGAGCGGGTGCTGGGGTATCGCATCTTCGGCGACGAGGATGACAAGATGAATCTTAACGTTCAGCAGGCTGGTGGCAGCCTGTTGGTGGTGTCGCAGTTCACACTGGTAGCAGATACCCAGAAAGGCATGCGGCCGAGTTTTTCGCGCGGTGCGGTGCCGCAGGAGGCCGATCGGCTATACCGCTATTTTGTTGGGCAGTGCCAGGAACGGGGTATTGAAACCCAGACCGGTGAGTTTGCCGCCGATATGCAGGTGGCGCTGGTGAACGATGGCCCGGTGACGTTCTGGCTGCAGGTTTAAAGATCACAAGAGAAGGCGTCTATGTATCACCTACGAGTACCCGTTACAGAACAAGAACTGAAGGAGTATTACCAGTTTCGCTGGGAGATGCTGCGCAAGCCATTACACCAGCCGGTGGGTTCGGAAAAGGATGCCTACGACGCCATGGCGCACCATCAAATGGTGGTGGATGAGAACGGCCGGATTGTGGCCATTGGCCGTCTGTATATCAATGCCGATAACGAAGCCGCTATCCGCTTCATGGCGGTCGATCCCACGGTGCAGGACAAAGGCCTTGGCACGCTGGTGGCGATGACCTTGGAGTCAGTAGCGCGCCAGGAAGGGGTAAAGCGGGTGGTGTGTAGCGCCCGTGAGGATGCAGTGGACTTCTTTGCCAAGCTGGGCTTTATCAACCAGGGCGAAATCACTGCGCCGCAAACTACGCCGATCCGCCATTACCTGATGATCAAACCCGTGGCCACGCTGGATGACATTCTGCATCGCCCCGACTGGTGCGGGCAACTGCAACAAGCCTGGTATGAACATATCCCGCTCAGTGAAAAGATGGGGGTGCGCATCAGCCAATATACCGGCCAGCGTTTTGTCACCACCATGCCAGAAGTGGGCAACCAGAATCCACACCATACGCTGTTTGCCGGTAGCCTGTTCTCCTTGGCAACGCTGACCGCCTGGGGGCTGATCTGGCTGCTGCTGCGTGAGCGCCACCTTGGGGGCACGATTATTCTGGCAGACGCCCACATTCGCTACAGCAAACCGATCACCGGCAGGCCGAGAGCCGTTGCCGATCTGAGCTCATTGAGTGGCGATCTGGCCCGTTTGGCGCGTGGCCGCCGGGCGCGCGTGCAGGCAGAGGTACATTTATTCGGTGACGATGACGAAGGTGCAGTATTTGAGGGTACCTATATGGTGCTGCCAGCCGAACCGGAAGAGCCGTTGGACAAGGGCGGTTCAGAGCCGATAGCGAGCTGAGCATCAAGCCGTGTAGCTTGGCTCTGTGACCAAATCTATCCAGGTGGGCGCTGCATGCTGCGCCCACTTAACGGGTTGGGCTTAATTGATGACTTAATCTGTCGTATAAATTGGGCACGGCTGCCGATTATTTTTTTAATCAGAAAAGTCCGCCTCTATTTAGCATAATTGACTGTTTAGTTTACATACAGCAAATAAAGTGCAGGCATTAAAACAGTTTCAGAATATTTACCCCGCCTCACTCTGAGATTTATGCCAGTTCCGATGCCTCTAAGTCCCGTACAGTCACGATCTCTTGCTTGTCTGATGCCGAATTATGTCGTTAGAATGCCGCAAAATCATTAAGGCGGTTTATCTGAATGGACTCAGTAGCTCAGCGGTTGGCAGTATCATTGTTGTTTCTTTCTCTCAGTTCGGCGGTTGGCGCCAATATGCTCAGCCCGGCGGATCGAGATACTATCCAACAGCAACAACGTGAATTGTTGCAGCAAAACCAACAACAACGTCAGGAATTGCAACGCAGCCTGACGCCGGTGCTGCCACAAACGCCAGCAGCCACAGCCCCTGGCGGGCCGTGCTTCGCCATCACGACCATTCGCCTTGAAGGTGCCAGCCATCTGCCCGCCCGTGCGCGGCAAGCCTTGACGCAACCCTATCTGCAACGCTGCCTGAATCTGGCCCAGATCAACACCCTGGTGCAGCAGGTTTCCGATTGGTATATCGAACGGGGCTATATCACCAGCCGCGCTTTCCTGACCGAGCAAGACCTGTCCCATGGGGAATTGAAGCTGTTGGTACTGGAAGGGCAGTTGGAAAAGATCTTGCTGGACCAACGGGATGACCGAATGCTGAAGATGGCGTTCCCCGGCCTGGTGGGCAACATCCTTAACCTGCGCGATATCGAACAGGGTATGGAGCAGATCAACCGCCTGCGCCAGCAACCGGTGCAGATTGAAATCCTGCCCGGTAGCCAACCGGGCTATTCGGTGGTCAACCTGACCGCCAAGCCAGAGTTCCCGGTGATGCTGGGGCTGGGTTTTGACAACAGCGGGCAGAAAAGTACCGGCACCGGACAGATCAACGGCTCATTGACCGGCAATAACCTGCTGGGGCTGGCGGATCAGTGGTTTGTGACCGGCGCGCGCAGCAGCGATTTCGCCAACGATCACGATGCACGCAGCGTCCAGGCCGGTGTCAGCCTGCCTTATGGCTACTGGCTGATGGATTACAACTACTCCTACAGCGACTATCTCTCGACGATCGACAATCAGGGCTTTGACTGGCGATCCACTGGCGACAGCCAGACCCATCGCTTCAACGTTTCGCGCGTATTGTTCCGTAACAGTGACATGAAAACCGGCCTGGCGCTGGGCCTGACCCACCGTATCAACCGCAACTATCTGAATGACACCCGGCTGGACAGCAGCAGCCGTAAACTGACCAGCGTATCTCTGGGCGTGAGCCATAGCCAAAAACTGTTGGGCGGTTTTGCCACGCTCAACCCCTCCTACAGCCGTGGTGTTCCCTGGTTAGGCGCGGAAGATGACAGCGGCAAGGCCAGTGAAGCCCCTAAGGCGGAGTTTAATAAATACACGCTCTCCGGCAGCTATTACTTACCGTTGGCGCAGAACTGGAACTACCTCACCAGCCTGTACGGCCAGTGGACGCCCGATCGCCTTTACGGCAGCGAGCGCCTGACCCTCGGCGGCGAAAGTTCGGTGCGTGGCTTCAAGGAACAGTATCTCTCCGGAGATAAAGGCGGCTACTGGCGTAACGAGGTCAACTGGTCGCCGTTCAGCCTGCCGTATCTGGGCGATATTTCCGTATTGGCTGCCGTAGATGGCGGTTATCTGCGCCACGACTCCGTGGACGCCTACGCTTCCGGCACGTTGTGGGGCGGCGCGGTGGGGCTGGGCAGCCGTAACCGCTATTTCAGCAGCCAATTTACCGTGGGCTGGCCGCTGGCGCATCCGAGTTGGTTAGAGCCGGATCGGGTGTCGATTTACTACCGTATTAACATCGTTCTTTAATTTACAGGGAAAGGTTTCAAGGATGACGCAAAAAGACGATCGGCCCATTCATGCCAGCCAGCGTTGGCTGAGCTACACCCTGTGCAGCTTGCTAGCCTGGCAGCCGTTGCTGCCCGCCTTGGCGAACGGTGTTAACGTCGCCGAAGGGAATACCCGGCTCGATCAGGCTGGCAATGGCGTGCCGGTGGTCAATATCGCTACGCCTAATCAGGCCGGCATTTCCCATAATAAATACAATGAATTCAACGTGGGCAAAGAGGGGCTGATCCTCAATAACGCCACCGGGCAGCTCAATCAGACTCAGCTTGGCGGCCTGATCCAGAATAACCCCAATTTGAAGGCCGGGCAGGAAGCCCAAGGCATCATTAACGAGGTTGTCGCCCCGAACCGCTCCCAACTGCAAGGCTATCTGGAAGTGGCGGGCAAGCAGGCCAACGTGATGGTTGCCAACCCTTACGGTATCACCTGCGATGGCTGTGGCTTCATCAACACCCCGAACGTGACGCTGACCACCGGTAAACCGGTGTTAGGGCCGGACGGCAAACTGCAGGCGTTGGAAGTCACGCAAGGGGCGATCAGCATTCAGGGCAAAGGGCTGGATGCCAGCCAGAGCGGGAAATTTGCGCTTATTGCCCGTGCCACCGAGATTAACGCTCAGCTGTATGCTCAGGATGCCACCATCACGCTAGGGGCTAACCGCGTGGATGCGCAAGGTAATGCAACCCCGATCGCGGGCCAGGGCGAAGCGCCTAAAGTGGCGGTCGATACCGGTGCGTTGGGGGGCATGTATGCCAACCGTATCCATCTGGTTTCCAGCGACAAGGGCGTAGGCGTCAACCTCGGTAACCTCAATGCCCGTGCCGGGGATATCACCCTGGATGCCAACGGCAAATTGACGCTCAATAATTCGCTGGCCCAAGGCGGTGCATTAACGGCGACAGGGCAAAGTATCAGCATGTTGGGCGACCACAAGGCCACCCAGTCCATTACGTTAAACAGCCAGGGGGATCTCTCCCAGCAGGGCGGCACGCTGGTCAGTGACCAGAATATCGCTCTAGCCAGCGGCGGTACGTTGCAGATGAGCAGCGGCAAACTGACCGCTGGCAACGATGTCAGCCTGCGGGCTCGTGACGCGCAGGTGGACAGTTCCAGCCAGATTGATGCAGCCCGCCATGTCGACATGACGTTGTTCAATAGCGGCATGACGCAGGGGCAAGTGACTGCCGGGCAAAACCTCACTCTCAGCGGTGCCAGCTTGGTCAACAGCGGCACGCTGGCGGCCAATGGGGCGATACAAAGTACCCTCTCCCATCTGGGGAATAGTGGAACCGTTCAGAGCCAGGGTAACCTGTCGCTGAACGGTCAGTCTCTCACCAACAGCGGCAAGATACTGAGTGGGGGATCGCTGGCTGTCACCAGCCAGACGTTGGATCAAGACGGCACCTTGAGTGCCAAAGGTAAAGCCGATCTTACCGTCAGCGATACGTTGCGAAATGGCAGTTACGGCGAGTTGCTGAGCGACGACAGCCTGACGCTGTGGGCTGGAACACTGCAACAGAACGGCCTGCTCTCTGGCGCGACGGGGTTAACCCTCAACAGCGATACGCTGACCACGACGGCAGATGCTCTCACCACCAGCCAAGGTAATATCACGGTTAACGCGGGTAACGCCACGTTGGGCGGGGAATGGAATGCGGGAGGTGATCTAGCTTTGCGGGGCTCGACGTTGAACACGTTGTCGGGTGCTCAGGTACAAAGCGAGGGTAATCTCATCCTCCAGGCACAACAAGCCACGCTGGCGGGCACCCAAACGGCGAAAGGGGCATTAACGGTAGAGGCGGATTCACTGCTGCACAGTGGTAAAAGCCATGCCGCAACCCTGGCCCTGAAGGCGGACACCCTGACAAACCAGGGCACGCTGGTCGCTCCTGTCTTGAAGATCAACAGCCAGACGCTGACCAACAGCGGCTTGCTACAAGGCAGCCAGACCCTGGATCTTATCGCCCGCCTGATGGACAACCAGAAGGGGGGCACCGTGTATACGGCCAATGCCCTGTCGCTGGCCATCCCGACGCTGAAAAACGCCGGACTAATCACCACCGATCGGGATTTGGTGCTCAGTGGCGATCAACTGCTCAACAGCGGTGAAATCAATGCCGTGAACCTGACGGCCAAAACCCAGCGGATCGATAACCAGCAGAGCGGTTTGCTGCTGGCGAAAGATAAGCTGTCACTGAACGGTATGGCGTTGTCCAATGCCGGGCAACTGGCTGCCGATCAACTGACCCTGAACACCAACAGCATCGCCAATAGCGGCACGTTGCAGGGTGACAGCGCCCTTGCTATCAAGGCTGCGGAAGCCACCAACCGTGGGCGTATCCTCACCGGCGGTTCGCTAAACCTGATTGCAGACACCTTGACCAACGCCGGGACGATGCAGGCGGCTATGATGGTCTTGTCACTGGCCAAACAGTTCAGCAACCAGCAAAACGGCTCCGTCAACGCGAGCGGTTCGCTGGCGCTGGCCACCCCTCAGTTCAGTAATGATGGCCTGCTGGCCGCAACGACGCTGACCTTGGATACCACGGCCCTGTTCAATACGGGGACACTACAAGGCAGCCGTCAGCTGAATATCGGCACCTCCACGTTAGACAACCAGCTCGGTAGTGTTTTACTCAGTGGCGGAGCACTGACAATACGGACAGATTCGCTGACCAATAGCGGATTGCTTCAGAGCCAGACACTGGATCTGTCCACCCAAGAGTGGTTTAACAACGGCAATGCGCTGAGTGAACAAACGGCGAGTCTGAAAGTCGCGAATACGTTGACCAACCAAGGGAAGATCCTCGGCCAGCAAGGGATGACTGTCTCTGCGGGCTCAGTGGACAACGCGGGATGGCTGGCGGCCACCGTGCTCTCCGTCTTGGGCGACGTTATCAACAAGGGGCTGGTGCAGGGTAGCCAATCCCTGCAGCTTTCCGGCACTCATCTCAATAACGCTGCCACAGGCCAGATGTTATCGAGCGGGGCGTTACGCCTTGAAGGCCAACAGTTGGTTAATCAGGGCGCTCTGCAAGGGCAACAACTGGCGGTGAAAGCCCAGACCTGGCAGAACAGTGGCAGTGCCCAGGCGCAAGATCGCCTGACGGCAGACCTGACCGGTGACATGCTCAACAGTGGTCTGTTGCTGAGCCAGGATCGGTTTGACCTCACGGCGGCCCATATTCTGAACCAGGGTACCCTGGCGGCAGACAAGGTGGTATTGACCGCGCCACAACTGACCAACAGCGGCCTGTTACAGGGCAACAGCCATCTGCAACTGGCTATCCCCCATATCAGTAACCTTGCCAGCGGGAAGCTGGTCAGCGGCGGTGCGCTGGAGCTGGCGCTCGATCAACTGGACAACGCTGGCCTATTGCAGGTGAACGATGATTTGTCTCTCACCGGCCAGCAATTCACCAACCAGGGCAGCATCCTGGCGAACAACCTGAATTTGAATGTGCAGGGTGCCTTGGTAAACCAGCAAGGCGGCCAACTGGTGGCCCGTGAAAATGCTACCTTCCGCAGCCAATCGGTGAGCAATGCCGGGGTATTGGCGGGCAATACGCTAGCGGTGGATAGTGGCACCGTGACTCACCGCGGCATCATGCAGGGCAATGCCGGGCTGACTCTGAACAGCACCGCGCTGAACGTGCTGGCCGGTGCACAACTGCTGAGCGATGGTGAGCTGGCAATCAACGGTGGCGCAGTCACCAACGCCGGATCCTGGCAGGGGAATAGCCTGACCTTCGGTGTCGACAGCCTGGATAACAGCGGATCGATAAACGCGCGCTCAAACCTGACCGGTACGGTGTTCAATACGCTGCAAAACAGCGGACAGATGGGAAGCCTGGGGACGCTGAACCTGAGCGGCGGCTATTTAACCAACAGCGGCAAGCTGGTGGCCAACCAGTTGATGCTGGATGCCGCTACGCTGAATAACACGGGATTATGGCAAGGTAGCGAGTGGCTGAATGCCCACGGTGATACGCTGACGCTGGGTGCGTCAAGCCGTACGTTGGCAGGGGGCGCGTTGTCGCTGAATGCTGGGCAACTGACCTCAGAGGGGTTGGTTCAGGGTGGACAAACCCACGTCACTGCCACTAGCTGGTTGAACCGTGGCAGCCTGCTGGGGAGCGATTCTCTGGCCGTCAACGTCACCGATGAACTGGTGAATGAAGGGTCACTGCTTAGCCAGGGTAACAGCGAAATACAGGCGCAGACGCTGACCAATGACGGTGCCGTCCTGAGTGACGGAAGTCTGTCTTTGGCGGGCGCTACGTTGAATAACCAAGGTGCCGTACAGGGGAACATCCTCAATCTGACGCATAACTTGGTGAATAACGCAGGTACGCTGATCGGCCTGCAGTCGCTGACGTTAGGTATTCAGGCATTCTCCGTCCCGTTGTTGACGCTGGTGAACCGCAGCCAGGGCTCACTCCTGACGCAGGGAACGCTTTCTGTTAATGGCAGTACGGTGACCAATGATGGCCGCTGGCAGGGGCAACAGATCCTGCTGAATGCTCAGACGTTGAATAACAGTGGCGCAATCCAGAGTGCGGATGCGTTGCAAATGGCTCTGTCTGGGGCATTGAATTCGACGGCTGGCAGCAAAATTACCGCCAATGGTGCCGCTGCATTACAGGCACAGTCGTTGACCAACGCCGGGCAGTGGCTGGCAAAAAATCTCACCCTACACGCTGACACCCTGAATAATCAGGGCGAAATCAGCGGCGTTGACGGCCTGACGGTCGCGCTGAGCGGGGATTTCACCCAACAGCAAGATAAAACCCTGCTGACGGCGGGTGACCTTAAACTGGATGCGGCCTCGGTCACCAACCTTGGGCGTATCCAGGGGAACGGTGTGTGGGTTAACAGCGGTACGCTAACCAACAGCGGGCGTGTACAAGGTGAAACAGGCTTAACGCTGAATCTTAGCGGTGGGTTGACCAATAACGCTACGGGCACCCTTCTCAGCCAGAACGCACTCGCCATTACCTCGCCGTACTGGGTCAACAGCGGCCTGATACAAAGCGGTGCTGACACCCGGTTCGGGGGGACGATATCAGGGCGTAATGACGGAAGCCTGCTTGCTGGCTCCGATCTGTCACTCCATGGCTCGCAATTTACCAACACCGGTTGGCTACAGGCAGGCTCCCTGTTACTGAATGCGGATGCGTTGGACAACAGCGGTACCTTGCTGGCAGAACTGCAGGGAACGTTGACCGCAGGTAGCCTGAACAATCAGGGCACGATCCAGGGAAGCAACCTGGCGTTGAATACCCAGCAACTGACTAACGGTGGCACGCTGCTTGGCACCTCCGGGCTTGGCATCAATGCCAGTCAGGTGGTGCTTCAAGAGACAGGGAAAATGTTCAGCGGGGGCGATTTACTGCTGAGCAGTGGCGATTTTGACCAACGTGGCCAGGTCGTGGCGTTGGGTAACCTGACGCTACAACTGGTGAACGCCTTTACCAGCCAGAATGTGATTGCCGCAGGCCAGAGCCTGAACATCAACAGCCAGGGGGCGTTGACCAACCAAGGCACTCTCCAGGGGCAAAGCGTCAACCTCACGACTTACGGCATCTTGACCAACAACGGGCAAATCACCGGCGGAAGTGGGGTTAGCACCCTCAATGGCAGCTCCATTGCCATGAATGCGGTCGGAACGCTGCAATCAGGGGGCGACGTAACCCTGAACAGCCAGAGCGATATCACCGTTGACGGGTTTACCGGCACGCTGGGCTCGATGACGCTGAATGCGGCTGGCATCCTGATTAACACCGCCTTGCTGTATGCCGGTAACAACCTGTACCTGCTGGCCAACAGCATCAAAAACCTGCGCGGTGACATCCTGGCGGGCAACAGCCTGTGGATGCAGCGTGACATGGCAGGTAACGCCAACGCTGAGGTGGTGAACAGTTCCGGCACCATCGAGACGCAATATGGTGATATCACCATTAACACCGCCCATTTGCTGAATCAGCGCGATGGGCTGAGTGTGGTTAGCTCTGAAAGCAGCGCACCGCAGTACTCCTGGGTGACAGATTTTGAGGCCAAAATACCGTTAACCTTCTTCAACAAAGGCGACTACGGCTATGTCATCAAGTCCTGGGAATCGGGCGGCGGCAGCCCTGGCCACGGAGCGTCTCCGACAACGCATTACAGTTCAACGCCAACGCCTTATCTTAACCAACGGATTAAGGAGTTTGCCTCTGGCGTTTCGACGGTCACCGTCACGGCAAACGGTGGCGCAGCCCGTATCGCGGCCGGGCGCGATCTCAGCCTTTATGCCGGCCAACTGGACAATCAGGCCAGCAATATTCTAGCCAACAACAATGCCTATCTTTCAGGGAGTAACCTGAATAACCAATCCTGGTTCTCGGGCAGTGAAACCCGCTATCAAACGTATCAGTATGGTTATGGCCTGAGCACAGTTCCGGTGCCAGAAACCAGTGTTTCTAAAGGGGAGATTACATCCAACTACATCGTCTACACGGCGACGGGCGAAGTACGCTATGAACGTGGAGAAGGTGAAATCTACCGCGCCGTTATTCAGGCTGGCGGTAACGTCTCGGCAAACTTTGCTAATGACATCAGTAATACCAACACCTTGGCTAACGCGGGTGGAGTAAGCAATACCCTTGCTACGCCTACGCTCAGTACCCTGAGCCAACAGACTATCGGCGGTGCCGTAGAGAAACAGGCGCTGTCTGCCGGTGATAAGGCGGCGGTCAATTCGCCTGAATGGCAAGACAGCCTGCAAAATGCCCTGCAACAGATTAACGGGGGCGGCGGCCTGGATAACGTCACGCCTGAGCTCACAGGGTTAGGAAAATACAGCGAAGGGGACCAGGCTAACGCCCATCTGGGGGATGGAGCCAAGTTACAAAACACCACCACCGATGGCAAGGACCTGATCGGCACGGAGGGTAAGGCCTTAAACCTGTATCAAGGCAAAACGGTCGATACCAGTGCATATCCTCTGCCTACGGGCGAGAATGGCTATTTTGTTGCATCTACCGATCCAGACAGCCCGTATCTGATCACCACCAACCCGAAACTTAACGGCCTGGGGCAACTCGATCCGAGCCTGTTTGGCGATCTCTACGCACTGCTGGGGATCAACCCAGGCCAGAGCCCGCGTGAAACCAACGAACAGTTCACGGTAGAAGACAAATTTATCGGCTCTTCCTATTTCCTGGACCGCCTGAACCTGCACCCGGATTACGATTACCGTTTCCTGGGGGATGCGGCCTTTGACACCCGTTACGTCAGCAATGCAATGCTCAATCAGACGGGGAGCCGCTATCTGAACGGGATAGGTTCAGACTTGGAGCAGATGCAAACCCTGATGGATAACGCCGCTAAGGCGCAACAATCGCTGGGGCTGAAGTTTGGTGTTTCGTTGACGGCGCAGCAGATCGCCTCGTTGGATCACAGCATCTTGTGGTGGGAAGCGACCAGCATCAATGGCCAGACGGTGATGGTGCCGAAGCTCTACCTGTCACCAAAAGATGTGACGATCAATAACGGCAGCGTGATTTCAGGGAAAAATGTCTCGCTCACCGCCGGTAATATCACCAACAGTGGCAGCACGCTGACCGCACAGAACGCGCTGACGCTCGATAGCCAGAACAGCATCAGCAACCTCAATGCAGGCCTGCTCAATGCGGGCGGCAACCTGCAACTGAGCGCGATTGGCGATATCAACAATATCGGCTCAATCATCAGCGGCAAAACGGTGCAGTTGGAAAGCCTTGATGGCAGCATCCTCAACCAGACGCTGACGAATCAGTGGAATACCCAGGGTTCTCTGGGCGGCTGGATGCCACAAAGTCTGTCGCTGTCACGCACGGAAATCGGCGATATCGGTACCATCCAGGCCTTGGACAGTTTGAGCCTGAGCGCTGGCAACAACATCGATATCCTGGGGGCCAAATTGACTTCCGGTGGTGCGATGGATCTGCTGGCGGGGGGCGATATCAACGTTCTGGCCAACACCACCTACAGCGCCGATAAATATCAGAGCTGGCGAAACGTAAGAGAGAGCGAAACTCACAGCAGCCAGGGCAGCGAAATTAGCGCTGGTGGACCGCTGACGGTTGATGCAGGCCGTGATGTCAATGTGAAGGCCAGCCAGGTTGGCAGCCAGAGTGATACTACCCTAATAGCTGGGCGCGATATCAACCTGCAAACGCAGGAAGCGAGCACCCGGCAGAAAGATAACGGCACCGAACAGCGCAGTAACGATGCCACGCGCACCACCCTCACCAGCGGCGGCGATTTAACGCTGGATGCAGGCAGGGATGTGAACTCGCAGGCCGCAGCAATGGTGGCGGACAACAACGTCAACCTGAACGCCGGGCGTGACGTAAACCTCAATACCCAGCAAACCAGCGAATACCGCGAGAGCAAGGAAGGTAAACGCCAGCAGGTGGATGAGTCTATCCGTCAGCAAGGTACTGAAATTGCCAGCGGGGGCAACACCACGATTCGCGCCGATCGAGATGCCACCTTGAATGCGGCACAGGTGCAGGCCAGCGGTGATATAGCGGTAAGCGCCGGACGCGATCTGACGCTCAACAGCGCCACCGAAAGTGATTACTCCTTCTTCGAAGAAACCAAGACCAAGAAAGGGTTCCTGTCGAAGACCACCACCCACACGGTGCGGGAAGATTACGCCACGCAGGAAAAAGGCACGTTGCTGAGCGGCGACAATGTGTCGCTGTCTGCGGGTAATGACCTGACGGTGAAGGGATCTTCGGTTGTGGGTGACAGCAAGGTTAACCTGCAAGCAGGCAACAATGTTGAGATCGTAGCGGCGACGGAAGAACAGTCCAGCTACCGGTTGGATGAGAAGAAAAAGAGCGGGCTGATGGGCACCGGCGGTATCGGGGTGACGATTGGTAGCTCCAGCTCTCGCCATCAGGTGAACGAAGACGGTACGACGCAGAGCCAGAGTGTCAGCACTATCGGCTCGACCGGTGGCGATGTGAATATCGTTGCGGGCGGCAAAGCACATATTGGCGGTGCGGATCTGATTGCCGGTAAAAATCTCAACGTTACTGGCGACAGCGTCGTTATCGAACCGGGGCATGACCTGCGTACGGTAGAAGAGCGGTTTGAACAGAAGCAGAGTGGCCTGACGGTGGCGTTGTCCGGTGCGGCAGGTGCAGCGGCCAACTCAGCGATAGCGGCAGCGCAGAGTGCCAAAAGTGAAAGCGATGGCCGTTTGGCCGCCTTGCAGGGCACCAAAGCCGCGTTGTCCGGGGTGCAGGCAGGGCAGGCCGCTGTGTTGGAGAATACCAAGGGTAATGCAGGTAATGCGATTGGTATCAGCCTTTCTCTGGGGGCCCAAAAGTCTTCATCCACGCAAAAACAGGTCTCTGATAATGTCACCGGTTCGACGCTGACGGCGGGTAATAATCTGTCGGTGACCGCAACCGGTAAAGGCAGCGGTGCCAACAGTGGCGATGTGGTGATTGCGGGTAGCCAGTTGAAAGCGGGTGGCGATACCGCCATCGATGCCTCTCGCGACATCTTGCTTGCCGGGGCGGCTAATTCCCAACAGCAGACGGGGAGTAACAAGAGCAGCGGCGGTGAAATCGGTATCGGCCTGAGCCTGGGCAAAGACACGGGTATCAAGGTATTCGCCAACGTCAACGCTGGCAAAGGCAGTGAGAAAGGCACCGGTACGCAGTGGACAGAGACAACCATCGACAGCGGTAAGACGCTTGCCATGAACAGCGGGCGCGATACCACGCTGGCCGGTGCACAGGTCAGCGGTGACAAGGTGGATGTTGACGTAGGACGCAACCTGACGCTCTCCAGCCAGCAGGACAGCGATCTCTACGACATGAAGCAGCAGAACGTCAGTGCGGGTGGCAGCTTCACCTGGGGCTCGATGAGTGGTTCTGGCTACCTGAACCTGAGCCAGGACAAGATGCACAGCAACTACGACTCGGTGCAGGAGCAGACCGGGATCTTTGCGGGCAAGGGTGGCTTTGACGTTAAGGTCGGCGAGCATACCCAACTGGATGGCGCGGTAATCAGTTCAACGGGCACGGCGGACAAAAACAGCCTGGATACCGGGACGCTGGGCTTCAGTGACCTGAACAATAAGGCGGACTACAACGTCGAACATGTCGGGGTCGGGATAAGCGGCGGTGGTGACTTTGGCGGTAAGGAGTTCCAGGGCAACCTGGCGGGCGGGATGCTATCGGGCCTGAACGGCAGCGGTCATGCTAGCGGCACCACGCAGGCGGCGGTGAGCGAAGGTAACATCACTGTCCGTGACAAGGACAACCAGCAACAAAATGTCGCCGACCTGAGCCGGGATACGGAGAATGCCAACGGCAGCATTGCGCCGATCTTCGACAAGGAGAAAGAGCAGAACCGGTTGAAACAGGCGCAGTTGATTGGCGAGATCGGCGGGCAGGCAGCGGATATCATCCGCACGCAGGGTGAGATAAACGGGCTGAATGCGGCGAAAGCCGATCTGGCGAAAGATGGCAAACTGCCGCCGGAGCCGGGGAAAAATGCCAAGCAGGAAGAGATTGATCAGTACGTCAGCATCCTGAAAGACACCACTGCGTATAAAGAGGCCATGAAGCAGTATGGTACGGGCAGTGACTTGCAGAAAGCGGCGCAGGCGGTGACGGCTGCGTTGCAGGGGTTGGCAGGGGGAAATATCTCCCAGGCTCTTGCTGGTGGTTTGAGCCCGTACGCGGCCGAGCAAATCAAGAAGTATACCGGTACGAATGAAACGGCCAACGCGCTTGCCCATGCGGTGTGGGGGGCGATAGCGGCACAAGTGAGTGGCAACTCGGCAGCCGCGGGTGCTGCGGGGGCCGCTGGTGGTGAATTGGCCGCGCGTTATCTGGCAGAGAAATTATATGGTGCAGACACGCCGGAAAAAATTGCTAAACTGAGTGAGGAGCAGAAGCAGAGTCTCAGTGCGCTATCGACGCTGGCAGCAGGTTTAGCTGGCGGCGTGACAGGTGATAGCACCGCTAACGCTCTGGCGGGGGCTCAGGCCGGTAAGAATGCGGTGGAGAATAACTTCCTTAGCCCACAACAAGCTGAAACGCTGAATAAGTCTATTGAGGATCAGAAAGCTGGTAAAAACCTGCTAGAGGCTTCACAGAATATCGTCAGGCTGACGAATGAAGACCGAGCTAGCAATGTGTTACTGCAACAGTACCAATCAGGCCAACCACTGACAGAAGGCCAGAAGCAAGAGCTAGCTGGATTGCTTAACCAGTATGGTTATGAACTTCAGTCTATGTACGGGTATACCCCACAGCAAGCGGCTAACGCTATTCAGTCACTGGTCGCAGGCAAAGCGTTTGTTGCCTCCACAGGAGATACCAAAGCGTATAACGAGGCGCTGAGTTATCTGAAAGGGTACAGCGTACAATCCGGCCAGGCTGCATTAGGAACCGATGCTTTACTCGCTTTGCCCGGTGCTCCGGGGATTATTGCTCGTTCAACTCTGGCAGCAGGCGGGGGTTATCAAACCGGTACTGGAATCGGCCAGGTAGTTGATGGCAACTACGGAGAAGGTGCACTAAATATCGGCTTAGGGACAGCGGCAATCTTTGGTGGAGTTGCGGGAAACAATGTTATAGGCAAAGCAGATGGAGCAATAGCGCCACCGGGTAACTCTACCATATGGCAAACCGGCTCTATCGGTAATGTGATTGCGAAATCTGAGGGTGCTTTAACGGGGCCTGTCACCAAGATGGAATCAGGGATGACGAAGGAGAATATCCGCTCGCTGAACCGGGAAAATGAGAGTGCTCAAATTCTTTCACAATCAGGATTTTATGTGGAGCAGAACCCTTCTATAGCTGGAAGGAAAAATCCGGATTACCGGATTAATGGCGAGATCTTTGATAACTATGCTCCTAGTTCTAGCAGTGTTAGGAATATATGGTCTGGTGTTAAAGAAAAAATTGACTCGGGGCAAACAACAAATGTTGTTATTAATATGAGTGATACAAAAGTGTCAATTCCTGCATTGCAGCAACAACTCACTAAGTGGCCAATAATGGGGCTTGAGAAGGTTATTGTTGTTGATAAATCAGGCAATACTATAAGGATTAAGTGAGGGGATTATGTCTATACATATTTCATGCTATACAACATATAACCTTGCTGAATTGCAGGGGAAATTGAATGCATTTGCAGAAAAATACCCCTGTGTATTCCCTGCTCAATATTATTTATCAAATGGAGTTATACCTCATCCAATTCAGCGAGAGGTTGCAAGTGATTTTGGATTGGTGCCCTGCTCTTACTTTGTTATCAGTGTGAATAACAAATCTCTTAAAATATCGACAGACGAAATGGCAGAGATGATCAGAAAAGAGTTAGGTTCAGACAATGTCATCGTGCTTTTAAATGGTGAAGACCTAATCTAGATCTCGTGATAAATCCCGGGCAGTTGGCCGGGATCTTTATTGTGTACGGGACACGACCGGTAAATTGAGGTAATATGTCAATAAATATAATATGTTACAGTAAAATTTTTAGTTTCTGAGCTACAACTTCAGTTGGGTCGCTTCCTGTGAAGGATCTCTGCTAACTGGTCGGGGTTGTGTGGTTTGTTAATTATATATTATCAAGGAGTTGATATGCTTTATAAGAAAACCAGAGTAAGTGTTATATTTTTTTCATTGATGGCCACCATGTCATTAGCCAGTTGTAGTCTGTTTCCTGACCCGCCTATGTACGTTCCACCACCAAATGATGGTAAGGTTGCAAAAGTTCGACTTCTAGGAAACCCGCTGACCTATTCGATTAGTCAGAAAAAATCAAATGGTGAGTCTAATGGTGGATATGTACAAAAGCATAGGCGTTTCCTAAATATTATTCCTAATAGTACGAAGTCAATAGGCATGCCTAAGTTACCACAAGGTGACTACAGTGATACTTATACTGAGGTTACGGTAACTCCAGGAATTAAAACAACAATCTCTCATAGAATTAGTAATCCAGATGGAGGGGGGTGTAGCGTCAGTTTGGATTTCACTCCTAATGAAAAAGGGTTGTATGAGTTTAAATATAACTACTCAGACAAATCTGGATATTGTGTTTTATATGGGAATGAAATCAAGTACGACAGCATCAATGAAACTTATATTGAAGAGAAAATAAAATGAAAATGAGTAAATGTCCAGTTGTTTTTATGTTTTTTTTATTAGTGGGTTGTGCTTCTAATGTTGATAGAACAAAGGTTACAGCGCTTGACCAATATACAGAAAAAACAATCAAAGAATCTTTGATTGTTGGCTCAACAACAAAAAAAGATGTCATTAAACTCCTTGGTAGACCAAATTCTCCAGAAGATTATAACGGGCGTAATGTATGGTTGTATAATTCTAAAAAGACTGATAGAAGAGTAATTTTTTTAATTCCTGTTATCAATGATAAAAACCAAGTTTTGGAGCTAACATTTAATGATGCAAAGATCCTCAAGGATATGAAATATCAGGAACTAAAACAGTAAATAGCGTCTCACTGCATTATTCAGAGAAGAAAACAGGGTTCGGCAATGCCGAACCCTGTTTAGTTCACGGCACCTGCTGTTCCAGAGTCTGCCCATCCTTGCTGGTAGCCTGCAACTGGCCCCGCAAAGACGCCTTAAACGGCCCATCACTATTGAGTAATCCCTTCACCTGCAACTGCAGATTACCATCACCCTCCAGCGGCACATGCTGCCAACCCCATTGTTGCAAGGTATTCACTGGTACCGAGCGCCCGTTAAGGGACAGGGTGAACGGCTTACCAGGCAGTTGGCTGACGTTGGCCTTGGCATCCAACAGGCCATCGGGCATAAAGGCGCTCAGCTCGGTAACGTTGATCTGCTGTGCATCCGCATCCAACGCCAGCGAAGGGCGGCGCACGTCGATCTTGTTAAAGGTGGCACCACCGGCGTTGAGTTTCAGCGAACCGGACCAAATCCCCCACTGATGGTCACTGGCCAACAGCAGATTGCTGCCGTTACCATCCAGTGAGGTGAGCTGGAAGGGGAAATCCGGGTTGATATCAATGATCAGGTTACGATTGGTGTTCATCTTGGCAACGTACACCTCCGCCAGCCAGCTTGGCAACGGCTGTAACCAGAGTTCACGCCAGTTGCTGGGCAAGGTGTACTCCAGCGCTGAAACTGCCACCTCGTCGAGTTGCAGGCGCTTATTGGCGCGCAGCCAGTTGCCAGTGGTACGCAGCAATCCACCTTCCCAGCGGGTGCTGAACTGGCCAATGGCAATACCCGCTGGCGAGAGTTGCATATCCATAATCGGGTCGATCAGATGGAAGTTGCCATTGATCAGGTCGTCGGCGGTGAAGTTAATCGCGCCATCCTGACTGCTCCAATCCCCCTGTTGGAAGGTGATATTTTGCATCGACAGATCGAGATCGTTCGCCGCCCAAGCGTTACCTTCCAGGCGGGCGTTAATCAGATCGAAGCGTTTCAACGTAATGGGTGGCAACGCCGTGAAGCGGTCCCAGAACTGTTCTAGCGTCATTGGTACTTGTAGGCGGACGTTGCTCAGCCGCAACCGTTCAACCAACCAACTGCCATCGGCAGCTCGGCTGGCTACCCCGGTCAGATCGCCTTGTGCCAGATCGGCACCAAAGTCGCTCAATACCAGCTGATTTTGTTTGATTTCGCCCTGGATCAACACCTGCGAGGCCGGAATACCGTTGACCACCATCGAACCGGCGCTGAACTGGAACTGATTGTTATCCCCGAGCAAATGGCCTGCCGTAGGCTGCCACGGGTTGATCCCGGCGTTGACCTTCTGCGCGTTAAGCTGCCAGCTCTCATCGTTGGATTGCAGCGCCATATTACTCAGTTGCAATACATCGGCCTGTATTGGCAGGGGGGCGCCCTGCAAAGGCTGAACGTTTAAGGTGCCGTCGCGCAGCGTGATGCTATCGAAATAGCGTGGCTCGGTAATTTGCCGCAGGCTGAAAGCCATATCGACCTGCTTGGCCGCCAAGAGCTGCGGTTGGTTGGCACGGGCGAGGGTTACGCCCTCCAGGCTGAGTTGCCCTGGTTTGCTCCACGAATGCGTTATTTTTTCTACCGACAGCTGGTAATCACTACGATCGCTGATCCAGTGACTCAACCAGCCTGCGGCCCAGCGGGTTTGCCCCACCACGTAGAGCAGCACAATGGCCAGCACTATCAGCAGCAGCAACGTGATCAATAGTTTTCCGATAAATTTCATCGTGTGGATCCGTAGCGGACAGAAAAGATACCCTGTTTATGCCGCAATTAGCCTTCCAGCTCAAGGGCAATGGCCTGAAAGACAATAAAAAAACGGCCAGTAGCGGTTTGCCAATGGCCGTTGGTTTGCTGCGGGAAGCGCTTATTTTTCTTCTGGTGGGAACAGCAGGTTCAGCACAATGGCGGTGATACCACCGGCGGCGATACCGGAAGAAAGCAGGGTTTTCAGCCAGTCCGGTGCAAACTGCAAGATCAGCGGCTGTTGGGAAACCCCCATACCGACGGCCAGCGACAGCGCCATAATCATGATGGCGCGGCGGTTTAACTTCTCGCGGGAAACGATACGCACGCCGGAGGCTGCAATGGTCCCGAACATCACGATGGTCGCGCCGCCCAGCACCGGCTCAGGAATGTGTTGCACAAAACCGGCAACGGCCGGGAACAGCCCCAGCAGGATCAGCATCAGTGCCACCACAAAACCGACATAGCGGCTGGCAACGCCTGTTAGCTGGATCACTCCGTTGTTCTGACCAAAGCAGGAGTTCGGGAAAGTGTTGAACACTGCCGACAACATCGAGTTCAGGCCGTTGGCCAGCACGCCGCCTTTCAGGCGCTTCATATATAGTGGGCCACTGACCGGCTGTTCAGAAACGTCGGAGGTAGCGGTGATATCACCGATGGTTTCCAGCGAAGTGACCATAAAGATCAACATCAGCGGCAACAGCAAGTTCCAGTCAAAGCCTAGGCCGTAATACAGCGGGGTAGGGACGGTGATCAAGGTTGTCTGGGTGGCCGGTTCGGTTTCCGGCAGCATGCCCATGGCCCAGGCCAGCAGATAACCTATGGCCATGGCGATCACCAACGAAGCGACGCGCAGGTAAGGGTTACGCTGGCGGTTAAGCAGAATAATCACCACCAGCACTGCGCCTGCCAACAGCAGATTCTTGGGCGCGCCGAAGGTGTGATCGCCCATCGCCGCATAGCCGCCACCGATGGAGGTCAGCCCGACCTGGATCAGCGACAGGCCGATAATCATCACCACAATGCCGGAGACCAGCGGGGTAATGATACGGCGTGCCAGATGCAGCACGCGTGACAGCAGGATTTCGGTACAAGAGGCGACCATCAAGGTGCCAAACAGTGCAGCCATCATGGTGGGCACGTCTGCGCCGCCGTTTTTCAGCGCCAGCCCGCCCATAATCAGCGGTGAGACAAAGTTAAAACTGGTGCCCTGAATAGACAGCAGGCCAGACCCCACCGGACCCCAGGTTTTGATTTGCAGGATGGAGGCCAAACCGGAAGCGAACAGCGACATACTGATGATGTGTTGCGTATCCTGCGCAGGCAGGCCAAGCGCCTGGCAGATCAACAGGGCCGGGGTGATCACGGCAACAAACATCGCCAGCAGATGCTGACTGGCGGCAAACAGCGTTTGCGGCAACGGCGGGCGATCTTCCAGGCGGTAAATCAGTTCACTATTGTGTGAAACGGGGGCTGATGCTTTTTGCGCGGCATCAAGCTCGGCGGTTTGGCTGGACATGGTGTGGCATTCCCAAAGGCGGCAAAGAAGGCATTTTAATGATCTGCTTCACAAAAGCAAACGGTTGCGCATTAATATTTTGTACGAGGCTGAATCCATTAATGTCGCATTTTCGTTCATTTTTTCTTGTGTTATTAGCCGTTTTTACTTTTAATCCACCCTTCATCAAGTTAAAAAACTGAGTAAATTTTATAACTTATTAATTTATTGGATTTAATTACTACACGGAGTAGCTAGATGTTTCATCTCGATACTTACGGCACTTTAGTTGCCGCCACGCTGGTCCTACTGCTTGGGGGCAAATGCGTGCGCTCCATTCCTCTGCTGAGAAAATATACTATTCCTGCTCCCGTTGCCGGCGGTCTACTGGTGGCGGTCCTGCTCCTGGTTATGAAGAAAACGGTGAACTGGGAAGTCGGCTTTGATATGTCGCTGAAAGACCCACTGATGCTGGCCTTCTTTGCCACTATCGGCCTGAATGCCAACCTGGCGCGCCTGCGGGCGGGGGGCAAGGCACTGGTCGTGTTCCTGTTCGTGGTGCTGGGTCTGCTGTTGGTACAGAATGCCATCGGTATCGGTATGGCGAAAATGCTGGGGCTGGATCCGTTGATGGGGCTGATTGCGGGCTCGATTACGCTTTCTGGCGGGCATGGCACCGGGGCGGCCTGGAGCAAGGTGTTCATCGAGCGCTACGGGTTTGAGAATGCCACCGAAGTGGCCATGGCCTGCGCCACCTTTGGTCTGGTGCTGGGCGGCCTGATTGGTGGCCCAGTGGCTCGCTATCTGGTGAAACACTCCTCAACGCCGGAAGGCACACCGGATGATAGTGTGCAGCCGAGTGGCTTTGAAAAGCCGGAAAGTGGCCGCCTGATCACCTCGCTGGTGATGGTAGAAACCATCGCCATGATTGCCATCTGCCTGAGCCTCGGTAACTTTATTGCCGGGTTATTGAATGGTACCGCCTTCGAACTGCCGACCTTTGTCTGCGTGCTGTTTGTTGGCGTGATCCTCAGCAATACCCTGTCGGCAACGGGCTTCTACCAGGTGTTTGAGCGTGCGGTCTCCGTACTGGGTAACGTGAGCCTGTCGCTGTTCCTGGCGATGGCGTTGATGAGCCTGCGCCTGTGGGAACTAGCTTCGCTGGCCCTGCCAATGCTGGCGATCCTGGCGGTGCAGACGTTGGTCATGGCACTGTATGCCATCTTCGTGACCTACCGCGTGATGGGTAAAAACTACGATGCTGCCGTGCTGGCTGCGGGGCACTGTGGTTTTGGCATGGGGGCGACGCCAACGGCCATTGCCAACATGCAGGCGATCACCGATCGTTTCGGTCCTTCGCATCTGGCATTTTTGGTGGTGCCGATGGTGGGTGCGTTCTTTATCGATATCGCTAACGCCATCGTGATTAAGCTGTATCTGATGCTGCCGGTGTTCGGTTAAGTGATGATAACCCCTCTTGGCGACAAGAGGGGTTAATTGATTAGGCGTTGGAGTAGCGAGCTGTTTCCGGCAGCCAGCGCTCAATTAAGGCATGCGCATGCTGTGGATACTGCTGGTGAATATGGCGCGCAACGCGCTGAACTTCGGGGATCATGGCCTGATCGCGCAACAAATCGGCCACTTTAAACTCTGCACTGCCGGTTTGGCGCGTCCCCAATAGCTCACCCGGCCCACGGATTTCCAAATCTTGCTGGGCAATCACAAAGCCGTCGTTACTGTCGCGCAGCACCTGCAGGCGTTTTTGGGCGGTTTTACTGAGCGGGGTTTTATACAGCAGCACGCAGTGAGAGGCTACCGCACCACGGCCAACCCGTCCACGTAGCTGATGCAACTGTGCCAAGCCAAGCCGCTCCGGGTTTTCGATGATCATCAGGCTGGCGTTTGGCACGTCCACCCCCACTTCAATCACCGTGGTGGCTACCAGCAGCTGCAGTTCGCCCTGTTTGAAGGCCTGCATCACCGCCTGTTTCTCCGCTGATTTCATCCGACCATGCACCAACGCCACCTTCAGTTCCGGCAGCGCAATCTTCAATTCTTCCCAGGTTGCTTCTGCGGCTTGGGCTTCCAGCAAATCAGACTCTTCGATCAGCGTGCAGACCCAATACGCCTGACGGCCTTCTTCGATACAGGCGCTTTTCACCCGCTGGATAATATCGGCCCGGCGCGTATCGGGGATCGCCACCGTTGTCACCGGCGTACGGCCCGGCGGCAATTCATCGATTACCGAGGTGTCCAGATCGGCGTAGGCGGTCATCGCCAGCGTGCGTGGGATTGGCGTGGCGGTCATGATCAACTGATGAGCATGGAACCCTTGTTCTTCGCCTTTCTCCCACAGCGCCAGCCGCTGATGCACACCAAAGCGGTGTTGTTCATCGATAATCACCAGGGCCAGGCCATTGAACTGCACCTGCTCCTGGAAGATGGCATGCGTCCCTACCACCATCGACACCTGGCCACTGGCAATAGCTTCCTGCTGGGCGAGGCGTGCCTTGCCTTTTTGCTTGCCGGCTAACCAACCCACCTCAATCCCCAAGGGTTCAAACCACTGGCGGAAGTTATTGGCGTGTTGTTCGGCGAGTAATTCGGTGGGGGCCATCAGCGCCACCTGTTTACCGTGAGCAATGACGCGTAGTGCAGCCAGGGCAGCAACCAGGGTTTTACCTGAGCCGACGTCGCCCTGCACCAGGCGCATCATCGGGAAACCTTTTTGCAGGTCCGCTTCAATATCTGCCACAACCCGCGTTTGTGCACCGGTAGGCGAGAAGGGGAGCTGGGCCAGGAACCGGTTTTTAAGCCGATCGTCAGGCGTTAGCGATAATGCCCGATAGCTTTGCGCTCCGGCGCGGACGGCCAACATGCTTAAGTTATGTGCCAGCAGCTCTTCAAGGATCAGGCGTTTCTGTGCCGGGTGCTTGCCCTGTTCCAAATCAGCCAGTTGGATATCCGGCGGCGGACGGTGCAGCATATGCAGCGCCTGTGGCAGGCTCATCAAACCGCCGCTTAATTCCGGTGGCAGCAGCTCGGCAATCGCACAGGTATCCAGCAACTCCAGCGCCTGATCGGTCAACTTGCGCAGCGTGGCCTGGCGGATCCCTTCGGTGGTGGGATACACCGGCGTCAGGGCTTCTTGTAGCTCGACCTCGCTGTTTTCCCCCTGGACACGGTATTCCGGATGGATAATCTCTGCGCCGTGGGTCCCGCGTTTGACTTCGCCATAGGCCGTTACGTGGCGGCCAGTAGCAAGGCTGTTCTTCATCGCCGCGTTGAAGTTGAAGAAGCGCATAGTCAAGATGCCGGTGCCGTCGCTGATCTGGCAGGTGAGCATGCGGCGGCGGCCAAAGCTGATATCGCTGCGCAGCACTTCCCCTTCCACCGTGGCAAAAATGCCTGGCAGCAGATCGTTGATTGGGTAGAGGCGGGTGCGGTCTTCGTAACGTAACGGGAGGTGCAACAGCAGATCCTGGATGGTATTCAGGCCGATTTTGGCCAGTTTCCCCGCCTGGCTGGCTCCAACCCCGGAAAGTGTAGTGAGTGGGACGGCATCCAGCAGGCGGCCTTTCATCGGCGTACCGTCGTTGCCTGCATGGCTGCCCACCATTCGGCGTCGGCAACCACTTGGCCTTGATCGTCAATCTGTGGGCGCGGCAGCTTTTTGCGCTTGGCCACGTTGGCTAACACCGGGTAGCCGCCTTCAAACAGCAGGCGTTGCTGTTCCTGCTCATCTAACGCGCTGAGATCGCGGCGATACATACCGGCGTTTTGCCGCTGGCGTTGGGCCTCATACAGGATCAGAGCCGCAGCGACAGAGACATTCAGCGACTGCACCATACCGATCATCGGAATGATAATGTCCTGATCGGCCAGGGCTAGCGCCTCTTCGGTGATGCCGGTTTTTTCCTGCCCCAGCAGTATGCAGGTGGGGCGGGTATAGTCTATTTCGCGAAAATCGACGGCGCGAGCAGAAAGGTGAGTTGCCAGGATCTGCATCCCTTGGCCTTTCAGATGCGTGACCGCATCGGCGATGGTGGGGTGGGTTTTGACGCTCACCCAGCTATTGCTTCCCGCAGCGGAGGAGACCAGGGTACGCATCCGTGGAGTAGGCCACACGGCATGCACCTGATGTACGCCGACGGCATCGGCAGTACGGATAATCGCGGAGACGTTATGCGGTTTGTGAACCTGTTCCAGGCAGACCGTCAGATCGGGCTGCCGGGTGGCCAGCATTTCACAAATCCGCGCATAGCGTTCGGGGCTCATAGGCGCTAGTTTCGGTTACGGTTAACTTTAATCACATCCGGCATGATACGGATCTTACGCATAATATTTGCCAGGTGGATGCGATCGCGGGTAGTCAGGCGGATAAAGGCGCTGTAGACCCGGCCATCTTTCTCTTCGGTATTCAGGCTCTGAATATTCGATTCGGCCGCGTTAATCGCCGCCGTGAGGTTGGCCAACGCACCCTGATGGTTGAACATGTCCACTTTGATTTCCGCAATGAACTCCTGCTCGGTTTCCATATCCCACTCGACCGCCATGAATTTCTCTGGCTCTTTCTGGTAGCCGCGGATATTACGACAGGATTCATGATGAACCACCAGGCCTTTGCCCGGGCTGACATGGGCAATAATCGGGTCGCCTGGGATAGGGCGGCAGCACTTGGCAAAGGTGATCAGGACGCCATCGGCGCCTTTGATGGCCAGGTTGCGCACGCCGTTCGACGAGCCCAGGCTAGACTGATCGCCCTGCAGGTTCTTCGCGACAACCACGCTCATGGCGTTACCGAGGCCGATTTCTGCCAGCAGATCGTCCAGCGTGGCCAGCTTCATGCGGTCCAGTTCATGCTGGATATTCTCTGGCGGCACTTCCGAAAGTTTGCGGCTGCCCCCGAGTGCATGGTTTAGCAAACGGCGGCCCAGGCTGACGGAATCATCGCGCTTGAGGTTTTTCAACATCTGGCGGATTTTGGCGCGGGCTTTGGAGCTCACCACAAAGTTCAGCCAGGCGGCATTTGGCCGGGCACCCGGAGCGGTGATGATCTCTACCGTCTGGCCACTGGCTAAAGCTTGTGACAACGGATGCGGCTGGCGATCGACACGTGCGCCAACGCAGGCGTGGCCGATATCGGTATGCACGGCGTAGGCAAAGTCGACCGGTGTAGCACCGGCAGGCAGCTCGACAATACGCCCTTCCGGAGTGAAAACGTAAATCTCATCGGGGAACAGATCGGATTTTACGCTTTCAATAAATTCAAACGAGCTACCGGCGCTTTGTTGCAGCTCCAACAGGCTCTGCATCCAGCGCTGGGCGCGGATCTGTGCGGTAGTGCCGCCGGTTTCGCCCTGTTCCTTTTCTTTATAGGCCCAGTGCGCGGCGACCCCCATTTCGGCCATCTGATCCATATCTTCGGTACGGATCTGTACCTCAACCGGCACGCCGTGCGGGCCGATCAGTGAGGTATGCAGCGATTGATAGCCGTTGGCCTTGGGAATGGCGATATAGTCTTTTACCCGGCCCGGGCGCGGCTTATACAGGCTGTGTGCCTGGCCTAGCACCCGGTAGCAGGTATCCACTTCTTTGACGATCACCCGGAACGCGTAAATATCCATGATGGAATGGAAGCGCTGTTCTTTCAGGTGCATCTTGCAGTAGATGGAATAGAGGTGCTTTTCCCGCCCGCTGACGCGGCAGGGGATGCCGGCTTCGGTCAGACGCCCTTCGATCTCGGAGAGGATTTTCTGGATCATCTCCTTACGGTTACCGCGCGCGGCTTTCACCACTTCTTTGATGACGCGGTAGCGGTTCGGGTAAAGCGCTTCAAAACCCAGCTCTTCCAGCTCGGTTTTCAGATGATGAATACCCAGGCGGTGGGCCAGTGGGCTATAGATTTCCAGGGTTTCACGGGCGATACGCCGCCGTTTGTCCGGGCGCAGCGAGCCAAGCGTTCGCATATTGTGGGTGCGGTCCGCCAGCTTGATCAGCACGACGCGGATATCCTGCACCATTGCCATGATCATCTTGCGGAAGTTCTCCGCCTGCGCTTCTTTCTTATCCTGGAATTTTAATTTGTCTAGCTTGGATACGCCCTCAACCAGTTCGGCAACGCTTTTGCCAAACAGTTGTTCCATATCCTGATAGGTGGCCGGAGTGTCTTCGATGACGTCGTGCAGCAGGGCTGCCATCAGCGTCTCATGATCGAGACGCATTTCCGCCAGAATACAGGCCACGGCAACCGGGTGAGTAATGTAGGGCTCACCACTGGAGCGTGTCTGTCCCTCGTGAGCATCACGTGCGACGAGGTATGCCTGTTTGAGGCGCTTAATCTGCTCCTCAGGCAAGTAACGTTGAATCAGCAGATTCAGGCTTTCAAACAGGTACAAGGCAGACTCACAGTCTAATTAACGACGACCTTCAGCAATCGCGGTAACCGCCTGGATCTCTGCGGCTTCCTGCTCTTGCTGCTCCTGGCGCTCACGAACATCGAGGATCTGGCTGTTGATCAGGCCTTCTTCGATTTCGCGCAGAGCGATAACGGTGTACTTATCATTCTCTTCAGGTACCAGTGCATCCTTACCACCGGTCTGGATTTGACGTGCCCGACGAGCAGCGACCAACACCAGGTCAAAACGGTTACCAATTTTCTCTACAGCGTCTTGAACAGTTACGCGTGCCATATTTGTGCTACTCCACAGGTGACGAAAAGACTGGGCATAATACTGAAACTGTCTTCAGTCTGCCAATAGTTTGCTGATTAAAGCATCATGCCGCAGCATTTGACGGCCCAAACGCAAGCGTTCGGCGCGAATAATGGTCTTCAGATCGGACAAGGCCAGATCGAAATCGTCATTCACGATTAAATAATCATACTCCGCGAAATGCGTCATCTCCGCGACGGCCTGCGCCATGCGCTTGGCAATCACGTCATCCGCATCTTGCCCACGGCCACGCAGGCGGCGGCCAAGCTCTTCCTTCGACGGCGGCAGAATAAAGATGCTGCGCGCCTGGGGCATTTTGGCACGGATCTGCTGTGCGCCCTGCCAGTCGATATCCAAGAAGACGTCAACGCCGGTCGACAGTACCTGCTCGATGGCCGCGCGGGACGTGCCGTAATAGTTGCCGAACACTTCTGCGTGCTCAAGAAACGCATCCTGCTCAATCATACGGCGGAATTCGTCTTTGGAGACGAAAAAGTAGTGTTCGCCGTGATTTTCACCCGGGCGGCTATCGCGCGTGGTGTGTGAAACCGAAACCTGCGTATCGTACAGCGGTTGCGTCTTTAACAAAGCCTGAATCAGACTTGATTTCCCTGCGCCACTGGGAGCAGAGACAATATAAAGCGTGCCTTGAGCCATGATGATGTTCGTTGCTAGCGGTTGATAAGTCAGTTACAGCGGATGTGTAAATTCTCCGCACAGTATACACGGCTAACGGGCGGTATGCAGCGTTAGCTCGCATTTTGGCCGCCGCTTTCTGCTAAAAACAGCGTGAAAAAGTCAATTTGCGCGGCGGATCTGGAAATTTTTGCCGTTTTCAGCAAATGCACATTCCTTTTGGGAAGTGTTTAGCACCTCCGTTTTTTGGCGTTAGCCAGCAAAGGCGATTGAGTATTTACTGCCGGGAAGCAAGGAGGTGCTCAATGTGGAGAGGTATTTACCGGGCGTTGGTGGTGATTGGAGTGCTGTGTAGCTCGGCATGGGCAAGCTGTCCGGCGTGGTCGCCAGAGCGCATGCAGGTGGAAATTACGGCGCTGGATGATCAACTGGGGCGCTGGGATGAGGCTTATTATCGCCTGGGTAACAGCCCGATTGACGATGAACTCTACGACAGCCTGTTACAGCAACTGCAAGATTGGCGGCGTTGTGTCGGTGCGGTGGGAGAGGATACGCGGCCACTGCCAGTGGGCAAAGTACCGCATCCGGTGGCGCATACCGGATTGCGTAAACTGCGCAACTCTCGTGCCGTAGAACAATGGATGCAGGGCCGTCACGATCTGTGGGTGCAACCCAAGGTTGATGGTGTGGCGGTCACTTTGGTCTACCTGCAACGTATTGGTGAACGCCATTAGCCGGGGGGACGGGCAGAAGGGTGAAAACTGGCTGGAAAAGGTCAAGGCGATCCCCGCTATCCCCAACGTTTTACCAGGGTCTACGGCCAACTTGGTGCTACAAGGAGAGCTGTTCCTGATGGTGAACGATCATCACCAGCAAACCCAAGGGGGCATCAACGCCCGCTCCAAGGTTGCCGGGATGATGATGCGTCATCCGCGCACTGCGCAACTTGAGCAGCTTGGCCTGTTCGTCTGGGCGTGGCCCGATGGCCCGCCAACCATGGCCGAACGCGTGCAACAGCTTGCCGCCATGGGGTTTACGCTGCCGCAGCAATATTCACAGCCGGTCACCACGTTGGCGGAGGTGGAGCAGTGGCGGGCAGCTTGGTACAGCGGCCCTTTGCCGTTTGTCACTGATGGCGTGGTGATCCACCAAGGGCAAGAACCTCAGGGGCGCTACTGGCAGGCCAAGCCTAATGACTGGGCGGCTGCCTGGAAATATCCCCCGGTCCAGCAAGTGGCCAGAGTCACGGATGTTGAGTTTGCCATAGGCCGTACCGGCAAAATTGCCGTGATGCTCCGCCTGGATCCGGTGCGAATGGACGATAAATGGATCCGGCGAGTTAACGTGGGCTCGCTAGCTCTGTGGCAAAAAGGGGACATCGTACCTGGCGATCATATTGCGATTAGCCTGATGGGGCATGGCATTCCGCATTTGAAACAGGTGGTCTGGCGTGAGGTTACCAGGGCAACACCCATTGCGCCAAAGCCGGAGGATTATCATGCGCTGAGCTGCTTTACCTTGCAGCCCGGATGCCGCCAGCAGTTTCTGGCGCGGCTGGTTTGGTTGAGCAGTTCCAATGGGCTGAACATCACCGGGTTGAATAAAGCTGGCTGGCAGGTGCTGGTCGATCAGGGATTGGTGAATAACCTGCTGGATTGGTTGGAGTTAACACCGGAACAGCTCAGCGCGGTGCCCAGCTTGGGGGCAAAGCGTGCACAGGCCCTTTACCAACAATTTCGTCTGGCGCGGCGGCAGCCTTTCGAGCGTTGGCCGATCGCCCTCGGCGTACCCATTTCGCCATCGCAGTCGGCCACGTTGCAAAATTGGTCACAGCTACAGCAGATGACGTTGGCACAGTGGCAGGAGCTTGCTGGTATGGGTGCGCAAAAAGCCAGAAAAGTGCAGGAGTTTTTGCAACACCCTACCTTTCTGGCACTGGTTCAAACCTTGCAGCAGCACCATATTAGCGGCTTTGAAACGGTTCCCGATCGTGCCGAACCGCTGGGCGATGCGTTCGCGAATTAATGGTCGGGATGCTGATAGTTAAACACTGGCAAGCCAAGGCGAAAGCGCAGTGCGATCAGGCGAGCACTGAGGCCTGCAACCAGGGTAATAATAATTACCATGTTATGCGGCAAGTTAAGGTATTGCAGGCCGATATACAGCCAGGCAGCGGCAAAGGCGATACCTGCATAGATTTCCTTCTGGAAAACCAGCGGGATACGGTTGCAGAACATATCGCGTAGCACGCCGCCGAAAACGCCGGTGATCACGGCGGCAATGGCTGCGATCAGTGGAGCATGGCCCATATCCAGAGCCACCTGCGCGCCGATGATCGAGAAAACAATCAGCCCAATGGCGTCCAACACCAGGAACAGATGGCGCAGGTGGCGCATCAGCGGAGCCATCCAGGTGGTGATAATTGCCGCTATGGCTATGATAACAATATACTCAGGGTGTTTTACCCAGCTCAGTGGGAAGTGCCCAAGCAGCATATCTCGCACCGAGCCTCCGCCAATGGCGGTAGCGGAGGCGATAAAAATCACGCCAAACAAATCCATTTGGCGGCGGCCTGCGGCTAACGCGCCGGTCATGGCTTCTGCGGTGATGCCGATAATATAAAGAATGCTCAGTAACATAGTGGATTCACAAGGTCGGAGGGCAAAAGTGTCAACGCCGGAGGGTAACGAGCCTGGTGGCAACGCACCACTGAGTTTTTTTGTTGGTGTTACTTTCGAATTACTTTAACTAATGTTAAATAGGTTGTTTTTGCTTGCTGCTAGTCTCTAGTGCTACTTGTGATTTTTACAACGCATTAGAAATTTATCGCTAGTATCTGTTGATGATTATTTAAGGAATATGAAAGCGAGATGAATAACACCCCGATATTGGCGGCCACCGTCGCCATAACCTTGCTGTTGAGCGGCTGCGTAGCGCCAGTGCAAAAGGCATCACCGTTTAAACCGGAAGCAACGTGCAGCATCGGCGAGCCGATGACCCAGACCACGCTCTATTTTGGCTTGAATCGCCCGGCAGGGCCGGTAATTACGGCGGTTGAATGGCAGACCTTTGTCGATCAGCAGGTAACCCCGCGTTTTAAAGATGGGTTATCGGTATTTGATGCCAAAGGGCAATGGTTGGGGAACGATGGCAAGCTGGCGCGGGAAAACAGCAAGGCGTTGATGTTGATCCATAGCCCTGATACAGCCAGTGAGCAAAACATTGAGGCGCTGCGCACCCGCTATAAACAACAGTTTAGCCAAGACTCTGTGATGCGTGTCGATGCGCCAGTGTGCGTCACGTTTTAATGAATACCCGGCTTGCCGCAACTGCAACAAGCAGGTTTATTGTTCCAGCAAAATGGCTGCTGAGCAGACAATAAAATCTGCCTGCAGCAACGTAAAAGTGTGGCTCAATTTTTCTGAAATATTTCAGCTGGCTGAGTTAAAAACCATTGTAGCCCCTTACTAATAAAGCTCGGAAAGGCTAGCGGACAATGAGGCCGACCGGACTCTTGGCTTTACTCCAGGAACCTCCGAAATTGATAAGCATAGACGTTGGACAATCTGTCAGCCTTTCATGCTTTAATATTTCGGATATCAATCATAAGTGATATTAACAACCAGCGAACCGCTGAAAAGTCCACCTTTAAGAGCGTTGGTGGAGCGTAAGGTTGCCTTGATCACCAGACTGCGTGAGGTATTATTCTCAATATAATAGCTGGATGGCACATCTGCTGGCACATCATTAAATTCCATCAACGCGCTAAGAGAACCGTCCGGCCTGAGTAAAACACCTGTGCTATTATCATAACTAACGGAAGAAACGTGCGCAAAGCCATCGCCATTAGTACAACTAATATCTATCGTGGCACTCTTTGTTGATCCATTGACAGAATTATAGAGGATTTCTCCAAAATCTATTGTCGCATTTGTGCTCGTGGCCTTACAGCTCAGATTAGGTGAGTCAGGTATCATATCAACCTTATCAAATAGATAAAAATCAACATTGCTGCTATTTGTGCCACCCGTTAAGGGTAATCCACCTACATATAAAAAGGGGCTATGGACAAATATATAACGTGACCCGCTCTTTCTAAAGCAGCCAGCATACAACATTTTGCTACCAACATTGGCGTAGGCAATATTCCTCAATTCAGCTTTGGTCATTCTATACTTTTGCCCCCAGATCGTTCCTGTAGAATTCACACCGGTTTTTACAGTGCAGGAAGCTTCCACCATGCATGTTTCAAGAGAGGGGTTTTTGTTTGCGTCACAAGCAGCTACAACACTAGGTGGTGCGGCAGCAGTCCATTCGATCGCACGAATAGTCATCATACCCGCACTATCTGGTGTAGACACAAAAAGACGACCAACGGAAACCGTTTCAGCCAAGCTTGCCGGAGATAAAACAAGAAGGAATGGGATTAAACAAAAACGTCCCATATTTATAATTTTATTTATCATGACCAAAATACTCCTGAATAGGCATTTCCATTGTTCTTCCTGAAAATTCCGTGGCCGTAATCATTATTTAACAAAGTGAAAACTATTCATAAATCAAACTAAAGTTGAGTATCGCATTAAAAACACCACGGCTGATTGTCTTATTGGCTATAGCTTTCGGTTCACCACGAACGAAGGCGTTGAAATTTATATCCATAGTGCCGGGATTTATTTCAATGTTCATGTTTGTGCCATTGTTAATATTTATCGGCTCGCCGTTGTTCGTATTTTCAAGGCCAATGGCCAATCCTGAATTTATATCACCGGAACTCACCGACAAATAACCTGGTAGAGCGTCATTTCCTGCTCCAGTAAAAGAAACACGAATCATTCTTGCCAGCGATGTATCACAATTCTGTAAATGAATAGTAATCGTCTGGCTCTTTACCCTTTCGTGAGCATAAAGATATTTATCGATGATCTCACCAAAGTCCAAAGGTATGTTTTCATCACCCGGTGAAAGTACGCAAGGCTGCCTAACCAGTTCCCCGGAGAATTTAAGATTTTCCGCCGCATACCCGCCAGATGAAATAAATATGAAACTCAGTATCAAATTTCTGAATAGTCCAACATTCATTGATTCATCTTCCTAATATTTCTACTGATACTGTACGGTTAACGTTGCAGATGCAGTAAACTTCCCCTCGGAGAGAGTCACACCACTTTCGCTCAGCGGAACCGCTTCAAGCTTTGGCCTACGCGCGGGATCAATTAAAATGGGCTGAGAAAATACAATGGGTTTTCCATCACTATAAATCTTTATGCCAAGTCCGTTAATCGTGCTCTGAATTGTCCCAGACGAAAAAGAAGCAACCGAACTAGACGATAATGTCATACTCATGGTCCAGGGCGGAGAATCTATACAGTCTAATATGAAATTGATTTCCTTACGATAACTGTCACCATCGATTTTATTAATGCCGACCTTATCAAATGAAACGTTAATATCTTGCCCGCCGTTAACTACACAAGGAGGGGGTTCAATCAGCGTCCCTTTAAATTGCATGTCAACTGCATAGGCATTAGACACGGTAAAACCAACTAATGCGCTTATAAGTATCTGCCGCCATATATTAATCATTGATAATATACCTGCATGATCGCTGTCGCGGAAAAAACTTGTCCTTTGAGTGTTACCCCTGGTCGTTTTACCAAAGTAGCGTAAAGCTGAGGTAAGACGGGATAGTTAAAGTTAAGGAACGAATTCACCGGAAAAGCCGTTGTGCCATCGGTTAAGGCTATCCCCAGATCGGTAACGGTGGTCTGCAGATTACCGTCTCCAAACCCTGCGACTGTTCCTACGACTCTTATCATCATCGAATTGGTATATTGTGCTGAGCAATGTATGTCGTAACTCACAGGCATTCGGTACTGAATGCCATCAATGTGGTTTATCATGACATTGTTGCCAAAATCAACCGAGATAACACCTTTATCTCCAGTACCCGCAATGACGCAGGGCGCAGGTTCCAAAATTCTTCCCTGAATATTCACGGTAATACTTTGCGGGGCAGGGACAGCCCGCGAAAAAGTGCTGTATCCGAGGATCAGGGCGAAGACCTGATACATTACGGTGAGCCGAATCATAGATTTCATATTCTTAGTCATACCTCATATAGAAAAAGAGGCTGGCACGAAATGCACCGGCACCAAGCGGTGCCGCTGTTCTCACCGGTGTAATAGTGAAATTAAGGGCGTCTTGCTTTGGTGTAACTAGCAGTGGTACTCCCCTGAAACCGAGCCTGACAGGTTTATTATTTTCATCTTTTATTGCCAGACCTATTCCAGAAGCCCCAGTCACAGCGACCAGCCCGGGATTTGATGTAACCGCAGGGGCTAAAAACGAGAAGGTCACTGAGGGCTGATGACGGTCTATCACTTTATTACCCGTCCAATCATCGCGATTCAGGGTACCAGCACTTATGCAGTCCCTGAGCATCAAACTAAAGGGTACGGGTATGCCAGGATCCCCAACGTGCTGGAAATGCGCAGCCGACAGCGTTCCAAGATCGATTTCCTGATAAGACGAATGTAGATCTAATCTACAGGCGCCTTCGGTCAGTACTCCCCGAACTTGAATTTTTCCTGATACGCCATCTCCGTTCCATTGACCAGGCAGGTTCGTTTGCGCATGAGCGAAATTTATTGCCATGAGAAGTAAGCTTACACGAGCAGCGATTTTTAGCATGTGACCTTCCAACCTAATGATGGTGCTTACTCTTTTACAGGCGTCGCTTTACAGCTTGAGCCCTCGCAGTGGAAAACAAGTTTTGGATGACCGCCATAGTCATTGACATATGTCAGTACTGGCGATGCCCCTAACTTGCTAGCGCTGACGTTAAGGTAATCTGATGAAAGAGGTGCCAGCATTAACGGGCGGAATTCACTCTCACTGTTACTAACAGTGCTTCCAGCATCGACAAACGTCACATAATAGGGTGTTGGGTTAGTTAACTTATAGCGTTGCCCTTCACGAACCATTACGACACTTTCCTGCCAGGGTGCAGACCTTGATGTTTCAGGCTGAACCATTTCTGCTGGCCGGTAAAAGAGTTTAATTTTTGTTTGCAATGCAATTTGCAACGTATTTGGTTTGTCGCTGCGTGGCGGAATTTCTCTCATATTGAAATAAAACAATGATTCACGATCTTTAGGCAAACTATCAATAGCCGGCAAAGACTGTAATTTTATCTGACTTTTAGAGCCTGGTTCTACGCGTTGCAGAGGAGGCACGATAGTAAGAGGGCCATTAATTTTATTACCCTTACTATCTTCTATCCATGCCTGAACTAAATAAGGTAATTTTGTATTCTCATTGCTGACATTAAGGCTGACCGATTTGTCATCACCATTAAATATGACTCTTGTGCGGTCTAATGCGATCGCGGCACTTACCGTATGTGCGCTGAAAACGCCCAAAATAGTCACGGTGGCAAAAAGTCCGTTTTTTAAAAATTTCATTAAAGAACTCCGTAATAAATTAATTTGATTTTTTTTCATTCAAAAAAATACAGGGTAAAAGAATGTTTTGCAATTTCTCATTAACGAGATTTGTTGGGAATGAAATCTGACATTGTTCAGCTCCATTCCAACGCAATTGCATAATGGCAGAAGCCTGGATACCACTTAAGTAAACGCTGCCATCATCATTCACAATTCCTACTTCTCTGTTATCTTTATTCAGCACTGTTGCACCAAAGGGGGGGGGAGACCCATCAGGCAACCTAATGTATATAATCGCTTTTTCTCCCTGAACAATACTAAAATGACGATAACCTATAGCACCTTCCGTTAACGTTATCTGCTCTACGGTATTAATGGCTTCAGCATCATTACTCAGTTTATTAACATCAATACTCAATTGATTTCGGTAGTAGTTGTTTACATCCGACACGACGGCTTTGCCAAATATATTTGAGCGCGCCACGGCACCAAAACCGCGCACCGGAACATCACTCACCCCATCGGTATCAACCATGACTCGCGCAGAGCCAGGAGTGTTAATACGGTGTAGTGCACCACCTTTCATCGTAGCCGTCAGTCCACCTTGTAACCCGATCCCCGCAGAAGTAAATCCTAACTCCTGATAGCTGGCATTGGCATTCACTTGTACATTATTGCCCGCATGACTATAAAAACCGCTGGCGGCGTTTTGAGCGCCATTTTTACCAACGCTGATCTGGTAGCTATCGAAATCATTAAGCGTTGAGAAATAGCTCACTTGATTGCTACTCCCCCCTTTGTAACGGGAGCTGTTTAAGCCGATTGAACCATGATCTCCCCAGGGAACTGACAGGGATAAATAAACACCATCATCATTTGAGTTATTAAATTTACTGCGATATGCGTTGACGGAAATATTAATGTTTTTCACGTTAGCAATATCAAGATATTTCGCCAATGCAATATTATAGCGATCATCCACTGAGCTATTCCAATAGGTACGGTGGTTATAATCTACAAATAGGCTGGCGCCAATACCTGTAAATTGCTGATTAAAGCTCACAGTATACATTTCTTTTGTGCCTGCACGACGATAATCGGACTGTCTTGCATCCAGATAATCGGCCATACTTAAATAGTCTCGCTCTGAGAAGCGATATCCGGCAAAAGTTACCTGACTATTAAACTCATCAAAACGCTTTGAATAACTCAACCGATAGGAGTTACCCTGCAAAGTCTCAGTTTGCGGAAGCTTTGCACGAGAATGCGTTGCATCTAAAGATAAAGCACCAAATAACATCAGATCGCGACCGATACCGACCGCTAAAGCCTGATAATCGTTATTAACCGTGTTTCCTCCGTAAAGTGACCAGCCATTAGCCACACCCCACGAAAACTCTCCCATTGAGAACAAAGGCCCCTGGCTGCGATGACGAAAATCAGTAGGACGCCCGGCCGATACCATATAACGCAACGTTCCCGGCCGCGTCAGATAAGGAATATCTGATGTTTGTACGCTGAACTTCTGGTTTGAGCCATCTTGCTCTTCTACTTCAACGTCAAGCTGACCGTTTACGGCATCGTTAAGATCTTGGATCTTAAATGGGCCAGGCGCGACCTGAGTCTGATAGAGTACCGCCCCTTGTTGCCTGACGGTGACCTTAGCGTTTGTCTTGGCAACACCGGTAATTTCAGGCGCATACCCGCGCAGATTAGGTGGCAACATACTATCGTCACTGCGCAATGAGACTCCGGTAAACCGAAAGCTATCAAAAATATCGGAGTTCACGAAGTTTTCACCAAGAGATAAACGTGCCTTCAAACTTTTTATCGGGCGATAAATATAATATCTTGTCCAGTCAAAACGGTTGCTATGGCTACTTCCAGCAGATTTATTATCTATCTGAGCCTGCCAGTCTGCCCGAGCGCGCCAAGGGCCAAAGTTAACACCTGCAGTCCCGTTTCCACTTATGCTGTTATTCTGACTACTATGGCGTGGACGTATAGTAGTGAAGTTTGTATTATAATCAAACAATGCACCAAATACGCCATTATCCCAGCGTGAAGGTGGATCCCAGTTCGGTGCCGTGTATTCTAAGAAAGCCTGAGGGATGCTCAGGTTTAATGTTGAAGTTGGCAGTTCAGAGGTTATTTTCCAGCCATCATCAGCTGGAATAACAAGACAAACCTCATCTTTGTTGCTCCCTGGTTGCCACTTGAGATTACTAAGATATCCTTCCTTTAAACCAAGTTGTGCGACAAGCTCTTTCGTTAAGCAAGGAAAGCTGGATTTTTCATCTTCAGGAGTCGAATAATAAAGCGTATCAAAGTCTGTGATTTTCTTCTGATTCAGAATAACAGCCATGCGATAGACGCCCGGCATGATATAACCAGCGACAGCGAATACCGAAAGATCAAGATTTTTTTTATCATTCGTATCAAGGATGTCAGTGTTAAACTGAGTTTCTTCAGCCGCATACACGTTAATCTGCCCCAAAAAGGCAAGCACAACTATGCATGCGATTCCACTTTTTGATAATTTCAGTATTTTTTTTGACATCCTTGCCACCATCAATTAAAAATAATCTATCTTGTATTTTATAGACGTATTAAAATCGCCTGCTTTTATTTTTCCAGCATCGTGCGTCAAGGCTAAATAGTACTTGATACTGATTCCACCCTCGCTTAGTAAGTGTTGAGATAATGGAATCCCGGGTAAGGAAGGTTTGAATTTTTCATCAGAAAGGGCGACACCTACGCCCTGACTTGAACCTTTATTAATGAAGAGGCCATTGTTATTTTCTCCATTAAATGTAATTTCAAAATACCGCCAATTGCTTGCGTTTGGGTTTAACTTTTCCAACGTGCAGTTAATCAAATTGATGCTAAATGGTATGCTCGTACTACGCCCATTTCTCTCTAATTCGCCGACTGTGATCACACCTAAATCTACAGTTTGATTTAAGCTGTTCATATCAATGGTGCAGGCGCTTTCGATAATGCTGCCACGCATATTCAATCTTCCATGGCCAGCATCTTTGCCAACAACAGGATTAATAAAAATAATGTCGAGACATAAAAGTAGAAAGAATATGGTTTTTTTCACGATTTATTCTCGCTTTAAGCAGACACGAAAAGTAAATACTTAACGTGCCTGTATTAAAGTTACTTATCTGAATTATTATTCGTAAGCAAGCGCGTAGTTAGCGATAGAGGTGAATTCACCTGGGATAATAGAAACACCCGGACCGGTATCACCCTGAAGATAAGCAGAGAATACTAACGTATTGCTTCCGTCCATAATCAGTTGCTTAGCGGTAGGAGTACCAAACTTAATTGGAGTACCTGCGCCATCGGTCAGAACGATACTTGCACCTTTCGCAGAACCAGTAATACCCAGCAGGTCTGTATTATTTGCTGATGCTGGACCAGTAAAGGTTGCGGTTACGCCAGGAAGAGAAGTTGTATCACATTTCTCTAGGTCGATTTGGAAAGTAACAGGAGTTGATTTCCCACCATCTTGCAAAGCAGTTGAAGAAATCTGACCCAACTCAATGTTCTGGTTAGAGGTGCCTGGGGTAATTGAACAAGGCGCTTCAATGATTGAACCTGTGAATTTGATCTGACCTTTACCTGCTTCAGTAGCAACAGCAAATGCATTAGACATAAAACCGGCAGCAACGACCAGTGCTAAAATATTTAATTTCACCTAATTTCTCCTTTGTGATTTTCTACTTTTCATAGAAAAGTATTTTCCTGCCCTAATGTTCCTGGCCTTTATAGGTGACTACACTCACTTCACCACAAATCCACTTAACCTGATTGGGCAGAAGGACTATAGGGGGAATTTATATCGCGTTCATCCAAAACAAGCTCAAATAACATTTATCCAATTAAAACAGATGGTTATGATTTTATTTTTTGTTAAGGATAATGCGTCATTCAATTGATTTAATACTTTTTCAGGGTGGTTTTAAAAAGTTATGCCTTAGAGACGGTAAACAGGTGAGGCAGGATGAGAACCTTTTGTGCGGAATACTCTGTATCTCACAGGGACAAAGGAAAAAGGTAGAAATGGCGTACTGTCTGCACTGATCTGAGAAGCCAGCTGAGCAGATACTGTTTGGATAACCCTGGACGGGTAATGGAAGATATTCTGGAGGGGCCTTCAGACTTCGTGCTAGCGGATAGTCGGGGAAGAATTATCCGGAAGAGGTAAAAAAAGAGACCGCTACGTTATCCGTTACGGCCTCCTTCAAAACTTAACTGGCAATCATCAGGTTTTTAGGAAGAATTAAAAAACACCTGGCGTGCATATAACTGAGAGTTAGTTATAGTTATAGTTTTAGGAATGTATTGGTTGAGTAATAAAATATGTTCTTTAATTAGTTACATCTGAAGTTATTCTCAATGTTTTCTGGTTAAATAAATCCTAAGTATAATAAACTAGAGTCGGCATAATCTATACCTATAATAATTAATCAACGCTTTATTGAAATCCCCTTTTCGTTCACATCCTATTTTTTTCATTATTCTCATGCGATAGTAGCTAACAGTTTTAGAGTGAATCCCCAGCAATGAGCCTATAAATGATGGAGTAAAACCATTATATAGATAAAAGCATATACGCTTCTCTCTCTGGTTTAGACTCCAGAATGAGGAGTGTTCACGTACCCGGAATTGTTGAGAATGAGCAGGGTTCTGTGAGTTTAGCATTTTGTCAAAATAGCTTAAATTGCAATCCTCGCTTGATATGAAAGAGACAGACCGTGAAATCTCTTCATTTACCCCAAGCCCCAGCATATGTAAAAAGTCCTTATCTGCAATAATGACGTGTGAGGTTTTTCTTAAGTAAGAGTTTCTATGAATATCTTCATAAACAGAGAGTACTTTTCCAGAGAGATAACACTGGATGGAAATACCAGCGTTTAGTTTTCCTGGTGCTATCTTACTGATGGTGTTTTCAATATACTTTACGACACCTAGACTAAAGTACATATTGTCTGTGACTATATAATAGTTAATATTTTTGACAGGGGAATCATAAGATAATTTGATTGCTCCATTATCCATAATGGTTCCATGTAGCCCATCAACCTCAGGCAGGCAGTTAAATTCACTCATGATATTAATCTCATCTCTCTTATAATTCTTAATTTCTATATGTATAGAAAATAAGGCTAAGATAAACTAGCAAATGAGAAGTTGTGTCTCTTTGCGTTGTTGGTAAGAATTATCTGACTTCAATGTTAGCTATTCTAAGAATAAAGTAAACTCAATAAAAATTAATAAGCTTTTTTTGGGTTTTGGTGGGGAATGATGTTAATGACTCAACCCCCGCGTACCAACATAGAGGTTCTTAATTTACGAGTATAACAATATGATATTTAAGGATAAAGATTGTGTTAAGCTAAATTGTTTCTTTATGGGCGTACTGAGAATACCATCCTTGAAGGCGCTACCGACTCGAAAATTCTGATATTAATGTCGATAACCACAATGTTAAAATTATAACAAAATATCAAGGGGTTAATGCGACTTAAATGACTTTCCTCCCCATGTTGATAATGAAAATGTTAAAATAACACCATGGCATCAAGTAATTAATGCGACTGAGGTATTAGTTCTGTGAAAATTGCCAATCTTCGTCATAGTTGAAACCATTGATCACCAAAGAAACCATAACTAATTGATACTAATCAGTAAATAATAATTCATCGCGAAATTACCTTACTAAGTACAGTGTTAATTTAAGGCGATGGCCTGCTCATTTATTGGTCTTACAGAAAATTCTTAGACACAGATCAAAGCGAGAGCCGTAGCTTAATGTCATAATATTCACATTATTTAATGGAGGTAATGTAATGGATAACGTCATTAAGACCAGCGACCAGGAGACATCATCATGCTTTGTGATCGCGGATGCTGTTATCTTTTGTCCCATGGAAAATATTTTTAAATCAATTAGTAATGGAGTTGAGTTCCCTATCCTTGTCTCAGCTTCTGAATGTTTTCTCCACCTGATAAAAAATCATGGAGTCCTCATCACTAAGGGCACTCTCATGCAAATAGGGTGGGAGCAATATGGGCTTCATGTCAGTGACAATACGTACTATCAGAATATCCTCACTCTGCGTAAAGGGCTCAGGCAATGTGGTATTGATTGCGAAGTGATCAAAACAGTCCCCAGAAAAGGTTTATTGATACCGAGTTCTATTAAAATTATACCGTTATCTAGTGGCGTTCAGGTTGTTCAAGAAGCTCAAGAAGCTCAAGAAGCCCAAGAAGTCCAAGGCGTACAAGGCGTACAAGACGTTCAAGGCGTTCAAGGCGTTCAAGGCGTTCAAGGCGTTCAGGCCAACATCTCAACTATTTCACCACAAGATCAAGTATCTGCTCGCCCAGTTGAAGAGATACCAGTACAAACCCAAGTTTTAACGCATCATCCAGAATCATTAAGAAGTAAGCGAATAATGCATTTTGCCTTTGGCATACTTGCATTCATATCGTTATTCGTCGGAGGGGGAGTATTTCTTTCGGAGAGCTACTCATCAATGTTTCATAATATTGGCAATATAAATGGTTGTCGGGTTAATATTAATGAAAATAGAAGCACAGAAGATGACTTTTATAAGTTTAATGCTAAAAATCCGGTCAGTTGTCAAGGTGACGAAGTAGTCTATTTCTCAACTTTTCAGTTCATACCCAGGGTTTCCGTTATAAAGTGCCGGGATGAGTTTTCGTATCTAAGCCGAAATGATTGTATCTCCAATTACTATATAGAGAATCAATCGTGATTAAAAAATCGTTTTTTTTATTTATATATGCATCAGCCATTGCTATTACATTCATAATGCTAGGCAAATGGTTGTTTACAGGCGTTGGTTATTGGCGTGATGCGCACTTTTCGTGCGATACAACGCTCATTGTCAAGAAAGAAGATAGTGAAATTTCGCTGGTAATGACATATTTTTTAAACGGGGATAATGGTTTTGTGGTAATAAAAGGCCAGCTAGAGAAAGAGAAACGTCAATACAATGTGAGCCGCAAAACCTATTTTAGTATGCACAAAACGGGGCATTTATTGCATGTAAAATCAACATTAACTGTCAAAACACCAGCCGATGACACCTTAATGCCTGATTTAAAGGATATTTTGCCTGTCTTTTATTTAGAAAAAGACATGAGAATGGAGATAGCTGTTGATCGACAGGGATGGAATGGTTACCTGTTTTCCACAGGATATGTTCCTTCATTTTATTGCAAAAGAACATAAATATCGTGAGGCTAAAAATCGAGAGTTGCAATAAGTACTAAGACAAAAATAAATTGCAAAATTTGCGAAATAAAAAATCCGAACGACATACAGGCTAGGAAGGCGCTATTTAGCCACAGCCTGTGGTGCCTTTCATTACCCTGCATGACGATTAGAACAAAATACTTTGGGCGAGAGTTATGCGTTCAGATTATTGCTGGCCATCGGCGGCCAGCAGCGTTTGATCGTGAAATTACCCCTATTAAAATAGGGGAGTTGAGCGCTATTTCGCCTGGGCTAACACGTTACCTTCCCAACCCTGTTGGGCATAGTCGTTAAGATGTGCGATCTTACGCACCGGTTGCCCTTGGCTGAAGTTGATGTTATGCAGAGGAACCCAGACCTGCGAGGCCGCAAAGGCCGACTTGAAGTGATATTCCGCATGGCTCAGATCTGAAATCGCCGTCCAGTAAGTCCCGATGCCTTTGTTTTGGTCCGGGCGCTTGCTGTATTTGGCATACATGTCGGTGACCTTTTGTTCGCTTGGCTCTGCCGGTGAGCCGATCGGGTAAGCCACATTATTAAGCACCGATAAGATGAAGCCCTGTGCCTGATTTTTATTGTCCGGCTGCGGCAGGTTTTTCAAATCATAGCTGGCACGAACCAGGCGTTCATCCGCTTCCAGGCCGCCAGGGATCTCGCTGCGCTTGGCATTCTGGTACTTGGCCAGGTTTTTGAGTTGTTGGTCGTAAGAAGGGGGATTGGTCATCACCCGATAATTTTTGTCGTGATAGATGTTCACTTTGCCGTTATCGATCTCGATGATGGCCGAGTCACCGCTAACGTCTTCGATCGCGATGTGTTTGGTATCCGAAGCGTAATCGATAGGCATATGGGCGGCGGCCAGGCGCACATCGCTACGGATGGCTTTAACTGCTTCCTCAACGGTGGCGTAATTATCCAGGATATAGCTCAACCAGGCGCGGCTTTCGATCACCGGCTTGCCCTGATTGTCCTGCTGCACCTGGCTGCCGTTCATATAAAACAGCGTATGGCCCGCTAGCCCCTTTTCATTCATACCGTCCATTGGGAACACGCCATCGGCGTAAACCACGACGCTGCCGTAATGGGTTTGCCACTGGGCGGCGTTCTTCGCATCCCCACCGTTATGCGCAATCCCGCGTGGCGTGATCACCAGTGAGGGATCTACCGGCCCGAAGAAATCCAGATTACGGGCGCTAACCATATAGCCCGGATACATATTCATAAAGGCGCGGGTGCAGGCTTGCGCCCCGGTTGCCAGGCTGGCGCTGAGTGCAGCACCTACCAGTAGGGCTGATACGCTGTGTGTGAACTTTTTCATGGTTTTTTCCTTACCTGAATGAGGTGAACAAAATAATGGTAAGCCCGCGAACTCATATCGTAGAGTGGATGAACGGGGGAAAATCCCCCGCAATTTTGTGGAGGAGAGATGGGGAAGATAGGTTTTTCGTTGGCGCAGATTGAAGCTTTCGCCAGCGTTTGCGAGACCGGCAATCTCACCCAGGCCGCCAAGCGGTTGGGGAAGGATCGCACCACCGTCAGTGAACTGATCGAAAATCTGGAGTTGGATCTAGGCTATTCACTGTGCGATCGCCGTACCCGCCCATTACAACTGACCGAGGCGGGACAACGCCTTTACCGGCAAGCTCGGCTGTTTTTGCAGGAGGCAGAGGCCCTTAGCCTGCTGGCCCAGCATATTCCGCAGCAGGTGCGGCAGAAACTGACACTGTGCTATGACCCGTTTACTCCGCGTGCTTTTTTAACGGAACTGGCGATGTTTTTGGGCCAGCGCGGCATTCAGCTTGACTTGCTGATGATGGAGCGTGGCGAGGGTGAGCTGGCGTTGGCAGACGATGTGGCGGATATTGGCGTTTATCAGGCGATCAACCGCTCGATTGGCGAAAAATTTAAGTGGCGAGCCCTGGGGGCTATTGAGCTGGCCGCCTATGCTCGCGAGGGTTTTTTCCCCGCAGGTAGCCCGGTCACCTTGCTGTCGCTGGCATCCAGCACCCAACTTATTCCCTTTTATGACCTGCCCGAACCGATGGCGAAGCGCTTGCAAATCGCCGATCGCATTCAGGTCGTCAATGAACCAGCGTTGCTGCAAACGTTGTTAACCGCCGGGCTGGGATGGGCATTCCTGCCAACACATCTGAACATGCAGCACTTGCCGCAGGTAGAGCGGCTCGATACGGAATTGGGGAAACAGGGGTTGATGCACCCGATGGTGGCACTGTGGAAGCCTGGGGCCAATAGTGAATTGCTGAGCCTGATCGAAAGCATGCAGCAGATCTTTGATGGTTCTGTGGTGGCTTGAGAAACAATTCGCCCCCTTATCTGGTGTCACGCTTGCCAGCTAAGGCGACTCATTTCCCCTTATCCAAGGTATGCCACCAAATTTTCAGACTCACTCGATCGGTCCCCTCTCCTTTTGGGAGAGGGTTAGGGTGAGGGGCATTACCGCTCGTCTTTCTGCTCTTCAGCCTCGACCTTACGGTACCAGCGGGGGTGATGCTTCTTCGCCCAGCGGCGGCTGACTTTGCCTTCAATCATGCCTTTGATCGAGCCTTTCACCCAGAATGCCATATACATATGGATCAGAATGGCGTGGATCAGGACGATCGCCGACGCGGCGTGGATCAACAGCGCATAGCGGATCACCGGGATCGGGAAGCTGTGGGCGAAATAAGGGCGCCAAATGATAATGCCGGTGATCAACAGCACGAAAATCATGCTCATGATGCTCCAGAACATCATCTTCTGGCCGGCATTATATTTGCCGACGTCAGCAACCTTATGCTCATTGCCCTTCAACACTTCCACGATGCCTTTGACCCACGGCAAGTCCTCTTTCTCGGGGATGTTATGCTTCACAAAGCGGAAGAACATAAACATCAGCGCGATAAAGATCAGCACGCCAAAGAAAGGATGCAGGATACGGCCCATCTGCGGCGTACCAAAGGTCTCGGTCAGCCATTGTAGCGTTGGGAAGAACAGCGCAATGCCGGACAGCGACACCAGGAAGAAGCAGATGACTACCGTCCAGTGACAGGCCCGGTCGATAAACTTGGTGCGAACGATCATTTTACTTTTGCTCATGATGGTCCTCCTCGTCTTCATCATCCACTTCCTTGTTCGGGCCAATGCCGATGTAGTGGTAAATCAAACCGGCAAAGGTGGCGATAAAGCCCGCCACGGATAAAGGTTTGAGCACGCTTTTCCACAGCCCGATCGACAGATCGATATGCGGGTCTTTTGGCAGATTGTGGTACAGCTCGGGGTTATCGGCATGGTGCAGTACATACATCACGTGGGTGCCGCCAACGCCTTGCGGGTTATACACGCCCGCATGCTCAAAGCCGCGTTTCTTCAGCTTTTCGACCCGCTCTTGTGCCACGTCCAGCATTTCTGCCTTGGTGCCAAAGTGGATAGCACCTGTCGGGCAAGTCTTCACACAGGCCGGTTCCTGGCCCACGCTGACGCGGTCAACGCACAGGGTACATTTGTACGCCCGGTTGTCTTGCGGGTTCAGCCGTGGAATATTGAACGGGCAGCCGCTGATGCAGTAACCACAGCCGATGCAGTGCTCGGACTGAAAATCCACGATGCCGTTGGCATATTGGATAATCGCGCCAGCAGACGGGCAGGCCTTCAGGCAACCTGGATCTGCGCAGTGCATGCAGCCATCCTTGCGGATCAGCCATTCCAGCTTGCCGTTCTGCTCCACTTCCGAGAAACGCATCAGCGTCCAGGATTTGGCACTCAGATCGGCGGGATTGTCATAAACCCCGACGCAGTGGCCCACTTCATCGCGAATGTCGTTCCATTCGGAACAGGCCACCTGACAGGCCTTGCAACCAATGCAGGTGGAAACGTCAATCAGCTTGGCGACCTCAACCTTGTAATCACGCGCTTGCGGAGGCGGTGTCAGGGTGTTGGTGGCCGAACGTTTGATAATGTCTTGGGATTGCATGGACATAAATTCGGCTCCTTACACCTTTTCCACGTTAACCAGAAACGCCTTGTATTCCGGCGTTTGCGAGTTGGCATCGCCGACAAACGGCGTCAGGGTGTTGGCCAGATAGCCTTTGCGGGCAGCCCCTTCAAAGCCCCAATGCAGTGGAATACCGATGGTGTCGACATCCTGCCCGTTAACCTTCAGGGTTTGCAGACGGCGGGTCACCACGGCTTTCGCCTTGATAAAGCCGCGTTTGCTGCTGACCTTGACGGTATCGCCTTGCTCAATCCCTTTCTCTTTCGCCAGACGTTCACTGATTTCCACGAACTGTTCCGGCTGCATGATCGCGTTAAGGCGCGCGTGCTTGGTCCAGGTGTGGAAATGCTCGGTCAGACGATAGGTGGTACCGACGTAAGGGAATTCGGATTTGTCACCCATGCGCTTGGCGTCAGACGGATAGAGACGGGCCGCCGGGTTGGAGATCACGTTTGGATGCAGTGGGTTGGTGCCCAACGGCGTTTCAAACGGCTCGTAGTGTTCCGGGAACGGCCCTTCGGCCATTTTGTCGAGCGCAAACAGCCTGCCAAGCCCTTCCGGTTGCATGATGAACGGCCCAACGCCGCTGCCCGGGGCGGCGGTGTTGTAGTCTGGAATATCATTCCCGACCCACTTGCTGCCGTTCCATTCAATCAGCATGCGCTGCGGATCCCAAGGTTTACCCATTGGATCGGCGGAGGCGCGGTTGTAGATAATGCGGCGGTTCAGCGGCCATGCCCAGGCCCAGCCCAGCGTGTTGCCCAACCCGGACGGATCGCTGTTATCACGGTTGGCCATCTGGTTGCCCTTGCTGGTCCAACTGCCGGTATAGATCCAGCAGGCTGAAGCCGTGCTACCGTCATCGCGCAGCATCGCGAAGGAATCCAGCAACTGGCCTTTTTTCGCCAGCAGATTACCGTTGGCGTCATACAGATCTTCCAGCGCGTAGCCGTTGCTGTCTTTGGCCACTTCCTCGGATTCTGGGTGATCTGGCCGTTCATAGTGCCAACCCATCTTCAGTAACGGTTCGACACCTTTACCGCCCTCGCTGCCATACATCTGGCGCAGGCGATGGTACAGACCGGCCAGGATCTCGCCGTCGGTAATCGCTTCACCTGGGGCATCGCCGCCTTTCCAGTGCCATTGCAGCCAGCGGCCGGAGTTGGCAATCGAGCCGTCTTCTTCGGCAAAGCAGGTGGAGGGCAGCCGGAACACTTCGGTTTGGATCGACGCGGTATCGACATCGTTCATCTCGCCGTGGTTTTGCCAGAAATTGGAGGTTTCCGTGACCAGCGGGTCAATGATCACCAGATACTTCAGCTTGGCCAGTGAGGCGACCACCTGATTTTTATCCGGGAAGGAGGCGACCGGGTTAAAGCCCTGGCAGATATAGCCGTTGACCTTATTCTGATCCATCATCTGGAAGTACTTCATGACGTCGTAGGACTGATCCCACTTCGGCAACCAATCAAAGCCCCAGTTATTCTCTTTCTGAGCAGCGTCGCCATAGAAGCTTTTCATCAGACTGACGAAGAATTTGGGGTAATTGCTCCAATAGTTAACCTGGCCAGGTAGGGTGGCCTTTGGCGTATTGGCGGCCATATAGGTAGCCAGATCGGTCTGTTTATCCGAAGGTAGCGTCAGGTAACCCGGCAGGCTGGTGGACAGCAGGCCAATGTCGGTCAATCCCTGAATGTTGGAGTGACCGCGCAGGGCGTTGATGCCACCACCCGCCATGCCCATGTTGCCGAGCAACAACTGGATCATCGCCATGGTACGGATGTTCTGCGCGCCGACCGTGTGCTGAGTCCAGCCCAGGGCGTACAGGAAGGTGGAGGTTCGGTCTGCTGCGCTGGTGGAAGCCAGGACTTCACACACTTTCAGGAAATCTTCCTTCGGGGTGCCGCAGATGTTTTCCACCACTTCTGGCGTGTAGCGGCTGACGTGTGCTTTCAGCAGGTTCCAGACGCAACGCGGATGCTGGAGCGTATCATCACGCAAGGCATAGCCATCTTCACCAAACTGGTAGTTCCAAGTGGTTTTGTCGTACTGACGTTTTTTTTCGTCATAACCGCTGAACAACCCGTCTTCAAACGTAAAGTCATCCCGGACCAACAGGTTGGCGTTGGTGTAATGCTTCACGTATTCAGCGTTGATCTTGTTGTTGGAAATCAGGTACAGCAACACGCCCGACAGGAAGGTAATGTCGGTGCCGGAGCGGATCGGCGCGTAGATATCGGCGACCGAAGCGGTACGGGTAAAGCGGGGATCGACGACGATTAACGTGGCGTCGTTGTTGTTTTTGGCTTCCATCGCCCAGCGGAATCCCACCGGATGCGCTTCAGCGGCGTTGCCGCCCATCACCATCACAACGTTGGCGTTTTTGATATCAACCCAGTGGTTGGTCATCGCACCGCGACCAAATGTTGGAGCAAGACTTGCTACCGTTGGTCCGTGTCAGACACGCGCTTGGTTATCAACTGCCAGCATGCCCAGCGATCGGACAAACTTTTGTGTCAGCATGCCGGTTTCGTTACTGGCTGCAGAGGCGCATAACATCCCGGTGGAGAGCCAACGGTTTACCGTCACGCCAGCGGCGTTGGTGGCTTCGAAGTTGGCATCCCGGTCATTTTTCATCAGCCTGGCAATGCGGTCAAAGGCCTCATTCCAGCTGATACGCTGCCATTTATCTGAACCCGGCGCGCGATACTCAGGGTAACGCAGGCGGCTATCGCTGTGGATATAGTCCAGCAGGCCGGCGCCTTTCGGGCACAGTGCCCCGCGGTTTACCGGGTGATCCGCGTCGCCTTCGATATGGAAAATCGTCGATTTGGCGTTTTTTGCCCCATCGCCCAGGCTATACATCAATAAACCGCAGCCTACGGAACAGTAGGTACAGGTGTTGCGGGTTTCTTTGGCGCGCAATAGTTTGTAGTTGCGCGTTTCCGCTAACGCAGCCTTTGGCGCGAAGCCTAATGCTGCCACCGTGGTCCCAGCCATCCCGCCAGCGCAGATTTTAAAAAACTGTCTGCGATTGACGTCCATTGCTTTCCCTAATGCTTATCAGTGGTTTTTTAGTCATGGCAAACTAACAGTAATAACCCAAGCGTTATTGAGGGAAATCAACATAAGGGAGAGTTAGCGGGAAAATACTCCTTAATAAGTAGCCAGCGGTGCGGGGAGTAATCCTTAATTTATCGCCATCAGCTGAAATTCGGTAAGTGGTTAATTTAAATTATTAATTTCAAGTGAAAACTATCTGTGAATATTGTAGATAAACCTGTTTCACTGATTGCCAGGCGAATTATCGACGGCATTTACTTATCCATTTCCGAATGGGTATGGTTTTTAAGTGGTTATTTTCTTGCAAGAAATAGAGTTAATTTGGAATTTGTTTCGCAAAGTTAATACGCGATCCGATCGAATCGTTGAATAGTTCGTTTTGCAAGCAACAATAGGTGGGGAACTAGCCGCGAGAATGACGGATAGATTTTTTAAGGACGGAAACCCATGATGCAGACCTACCTGACGTTGCGTGCGTTGGCGAGGGGGATTAACCCAGAAACGGGGGAGTTTTTGAATCACACCTCGCTGGTTCATTCCCCAGAGACGATCCGGATGCTGTTTGCCCTGGCGGATGAGTTTTACGCCGAGCGAGAACGGGTGAAAAAGGCAAAGTTATCGCCCGAGGAGCGGCGGCAGAAAAATATTGCCGTGGGTAGGCCCGCTAACTTCAATTTCCCCTGGTCGGAAGACGACAGGAAGCTATTGGAGGAAGGCTATAGCGGTGGCAAAACGATAGAGGCGTTAAGCGTGGAGCTTGGGCGTTCACTGCGCGGCATTGCGGTTCAACTTGAAAAGATGGAGCTGATCACCGAAGAGCAGGCCGCCGCTTATAATTGACCGGGTTAAGCCTCCCTTCTGGAGGCCACTTGTCCGCTAGCTTCAATCTACCGGCGAGGTGGGTAGGCGAACGATGTCCTGATTGTCGTTACCCATCCAATAGACGCCTTCTTTTGCCCAGAAGGGGCCTTCGACAAAGTCGAGCAGGTCGGAATACTCTTCGTAGAGCTGCTTGCCGTTTTTGTCATAAACCCGCATGTAGCCCGAGTAATGCCCGCCATCGCCTGGCATGGTGAAGCGCGGAATAAACTCGAAGGTTTTATAATTGCGCACCACATACTGCTGGTTAGGGCTCCACTCTTCGTATCGCAGTGTCCCTTGTTTCCACCACAGGTAGCTGCCAACAATGGCCGCCACCAGGATCGCCAGCGCTGCCCAGCGCTTACGCTCGCGTACCAGAGTTTCCTGGCTTTTTATTTTTGGCATCAGTGTCAGACCCATTCCAATTTAGCTTTTGACCAGCATACCAGCACCGCCGCTTTTACTGACCTATGTCACATACATCGGCCGTATCAATCTCTATCATGCTGCATAACGTCCGAGGTTCGGAGTTATTTGGAGTCACACCCCTCATGCAGCATCCTACCTTCCCGACGCCATTTCCCTGTTTTCCGTATCACCAACCCCACTGGGGTAAAGGATCTTATCGTGGAGACATCAACGCCGTCTACGGCACAGTTTTATGCCTTGCGTCTGTTACCGCAACAAGACCTGCTGGCTGCACTTCGTGATTTTATCCGGCAGCAGGGTTTGCGTGCCGCCTGGATCAGCGGTTGCGTCGGTAGCTTGAGCGACGTGGCGTTGCGCTATGCCGCCTGCGAAGACCCCACGTTATTGAGCGGAAAATTTGAAGTGGTCTCACTGATTGGCACGCTGGAGGCCGGAGGCGAACATCTGCACCTGGCGGTGGCCGATGAGCATGGCCATATGACCGGCGGCCATGTGATGGCAGGTTGCACCGTGCGCACCACGCTCGAATTGGTGATTGGGGAATTGAACGATGTCGTATTTAACCGACAACCTTGCGCGCTTTCGGGCTATGACGAATTAAACGTCGAGCAACGCTAATTTTCCTACTAGTTGAGTGAGGTTGTTATGGCACGTAATGGGTTATCGAGTCAGACGTTGGTGTTGATGGTGATTTCAATAGCCATCAACATGATCGGCGGGCAGTTGGTATCGATGTTGAAGCTGCCTATTTTTCTCGATTCTATCGGTACCTTGCTGAGTGCAATCCTCGCCGGGCCGATTATCGGCATGTTGACCGGTTTATTGACCAACCTGGTCTGGGGCCTGCTCACTGGCCCGATAGCGGCGGCATTCGCTCCGGTGGCGATGGTGATTGGTTTGGTGGCTGGCCTATTGGCGAGCATCGGCTGGTTCAGGACATTACCGAAAGTGATCTTAAGCGGAGTGGTGATCACCTTGGCCGTAACGATAGTTGCCGTGCCGATCCGTACCTATCTCTTCGCTGGGGTCACTGGCAGTGGTGCAGACTTCTTTGTCGCCTATGTGCATTCGATGGGCAGCAACCTGATCGAATCCGTCGCAATGACCGTGCTGGGGATTAACCTGATAGATAAAGTGCTGGTTGCCATCATCGTCTGGCTATTGGTGCGTAATATGTCGCAGCGAACCCTGCGTAATTTCCCTGCAATGGCCGCCGTGCGTTAATGCACCCGTTTACCTCGCTGGCTCTTTGGCTGGTGCTGGGTACCAGCAGCTTGCTGATGCCGTTTGGTTATCCGTTGCTAGCCTATAGCCTGGTGAGCTTTCTGTTGCTGATCCTGATGAAAAGAACAAGGCATCGTTGGCGCTATGTGGCGTGGATCATGTTACCCATGGCGGGTGGATTATGGTTGGTGCATAGCGGTTGGCTGGCGTGGTGGCTACGGGGTGAGGCGCGTGATGATAGCGAAATGCTCAACGCTGCCGCGCTCTGGCTACGCTTGTTGGCGTTGCTGAGTTTTGGGCAAATCTGGCTGCAATACGTGCCGCCGCAGCGTGTTATTCGCGCTCTGTTTGCCAGCCGTTTGCCGCTCGGGCTGGCCTACCTGCTGGCAGGGCCGTTGCTGGTTGCCGAACAGCTGCGCGCGCAACTGGCCGCGATTTACCAGGCACAGCTGGCGCGAGGCGTACCGCTAGACGGTTATTGGTATCAACGGTTGCGCTACATTCCGGCATTGGTTATCCCGTTAACCCACAGTGCGTTGAATGATTTAACCGCGCGCAGCACGGCGCTGGATATGCGCGCTTTTCGGCTACATCCCAGACGCACAACGCTGTGGGCACCGAACGATAGCCCGCTGCAACGTAGCGTGCGCTATGGCTTGCTGTTGGTAGCGGCATTGGAAATAGGAGCCTGGCTGTGGTTGTGGCACTGAATGCACTGAGCTTTATTCCTCAAGGTAGTATCTGGCAGTTGGAAAACATCGATCTACATTGCGAGGTTCCAGGCTTATATGGCATTAGCGGTGGGAATGGCAGCGGAAAAACCACGCTTGCCCAACTGCTGGCAGGCTGTTTCCCCGATTTTTTACCCGGCACATTTCAGGGGCTAGGACAGGTCCTCGGTGATGAAATAGGTTCGCGCCCGCTGGTTGAAATGGCGCAGCAGGTGCAGCTCATTCAACAGGCACCCCAGTTGCAACTCTCCGGTTGTACCTTCACGGTCGAAGAGGAGATCGCCTTCGGGCCGGAGAATCTGTGCCTGGATGAAGCCGAGATCATGGCGCGTATCGAACAGGCGCTGACGTTCACCGATTGCCACGCTTTACGCCATCGTCACCCGGCCACGCTCTCTGGCGGCGAAGCGCAGCGAGTGGTGCTGGCCTGTGCATTAGCGATGCGCCCTCGGTTGTTATTACTGGATGAAGCCTTTAGCCGTCTAACCCCCGATGCTACCACCAAGCTGTTACAACAGCTGGCCACCTACGCTAACCAGCAGCAGTGCGTGATTTTGCTGTTTGAACGGTCGCTCACCAAGGTTGCCGCTTATTGCCTGCAAACCTGGGCGCTGGAGCAAGGCAGGCTCTCATTATGCTAACGATTGAATCGCTGGAATATCAGTGGTCAAGCGTGAGCGGACCCGTCATTAACGGTTTGGATCTCACCATTGAGGCAGGGGAATGGGTGGCCCTGATCGGGGATAACGGCGCCGGGAAATCCACGTTATTACGCCTGATGGCCGGGTTGCTAAAACCGACCGGCGGCAAGGTTTTCTTACAGGGGCGAAATATTGCCACCCTTAAAGCGGCACAGCGTGCGCCGTTGCTGGGAGTATTATTTCAGGAAGCGGAACGGCAGATATTTCGCAACCGGGTACGCGATGAGATCGCTTTTGGCTTACGCCATCAGGGTGTGCGCGGCGATAGTCTGGAGCAGCGAGTTGCCCAAACGCTGGCGCTTTGTGAGCTAACGGATGTAGCGGATGCCCATCCATTGGATTTACACGCAGGGCAGCGGCGTATGGTAGCCGTTGCTAGTCTCGCTGCCGTTGCGCCGCCTCTGCTGCTGTTGGACGAACCCAGCCGTGACTTTGATAACTATTGGTTGGGGGTATTTACCCGCTGGTTAGCGGTTTGCCGTTCGCAAGGCACCACCGTGCTGGCCATCAGCCATGATTATGCTTTTGTTAAAACGTACTTTCCGCGCGTGATCCGTTTGGCCGATGGGGTTATTGCGGAGGATGGTGATGCGGCGCGGGTATTGGGCTAGCCTTCAACTCCATCATCGTTTTATCCCATTCTTGACGCATATCGAGTGATGATTTTCCCTGGTTTTTTCTTACCGTATCAACGGCTGCCTGCGCATATTTGGACATAGGAACACCTCGATTGGTGATATTAAAAAGCCCGCGGTTATGCGGGCTCTCTGTTCAATGATGACGCTTAAAACTTACTCGATATTCTGAATTTGCTCGCGCATCTGCTCAATCAACACCTTCAGCTCAATCGCTGAGGTAGTCACTTCGGCATTGATCGACTTGGACGCCAGCGTATTCGATTCGCGGTTGAATTCCTGCATCATAAAGTCGAGGCGACGGCCAACGGCTTCTTTCTTCTTCAGGATGTTGTGCGTCTCTTTGACGTGCGCTTCCAGGCGGTCCAGCTCTTCGGCGACGTCGATACGCTGTGCCATCAGCACTAGCTCCTGCTCCAGGCGAGTGTTTTCCAACTGCACCTGGGCTTCTTCCAGCTTGCTGACCAAACGTTCGCGCTGCCATTGCAGGATATTAGGCATCTGGGCGCGTACTTTGATCACTTCGGCGCTCACGCCGTCGAGGCGTTGCTCGATCAGAGCTTTCAGCGCGGTGCCTTCGCTTTCGCGTGCCACGATGAAATCATCCAGTGCGCCTTCCAGCGCCTGCATCAGTTCGTTGCTGATGAGGTCCAGATCCTGTTCCTGAGCGGACATCACGCCCGGCCAGCGCAGGACGTCGATTGGATCGATTTCCCCTTCGTCGCTCTGCATTTTGACCCAGTTGGCGGCTTCAACCAGCTGCTTGGCCAGTTTTTCGTTCAGGATCATCGAGCTTTGTGCGCTTGGGTCGAGCTCAAAGCGCAGGTTGCACTCCACTTTGCCACGCGTCAGGCGGCCACGGATACGCTCGCGGATCACTGGCTCGAGGCTGCGGAACTGCTCAGGCAAGCGGATGTAGGTTTCTAAATAGCGTTGGTTAACGGAACGCAGCTCCCAAGCTGCGCTGCCCCATTCACCCTTGATTTCACGCCGGGCGTAGGCGGTCATGCTGCGGATCATTGTGCGTACCCGTAAATAGGAAAAGATGGAACGATTATAGCGTTGCACCTGCGGGCAGGATAGGCATAACGTCACGAAGCCCGTATAATGCGCAGCCAAACGTTAATAAGAAGCCGGAGAGAGCCCATGCGTCCTGCAGGCAGAGCACCACAACAAGTTCGCCCCCTGACACTGACCCGTCACTACACGAAACACGCTGAAGGTTCAGTGCTGGTTGAGTTTGGCGATACCAAAGTTTTGTGCACCGCCACGGTAGAAGAGGGCGTTCCGCGCTTTTTGAAAGGCCAAGGGCAAGGGTGGATCACCGCAGAATACGGCATGTTGCCGCGTTCGACCCACAGCCGTAATGCCCGCGAAGCGGCCAAAGGCAAGCAGGGTGGCCGTACGTTGGAGATCCAGCGTCTGATCGCTCGTTCACTGCGTGCCGCGGTGGATCTGAAAAAGCTCGGTGAGTTCACCATCACTCTGGACTGCGATGTGCTGCAAGCCGATGGTGGTACCCGTACCGCTTCTATCTCCGGAGCCTGTGTGGCACTGGCCGATGCGCTGAATGCGCTGGTTGCGGCCGGTAAACTGAAAGCCAACCCGATGAAAGGGATGGTGGCCGCAGTTTCTGTCGGTATCGTTGGCGGCGAAGCGCTGTGCGATCTGGAGTATGTGGAAGATTCCGCCGCAGAAACCGATATGAACGTGGTGATGATGGAGGATGGCCGCATGATCGAGGTGCAAGGCACCGCCGAGGGTGAGCCGTTCAGCCACGATGAGCTATTGGCGCTACTGGCGCTGGCCCGAGGGGGCATCGAAACCATCTTCCAGGCGCAGAAAGCGGCGCTGGCAGACTGATTTTTAAAGGCGACCAAGCAGTCGCCTTTTTTATGCCCGGAAATCGGGCTGCAATAGAACTAAAGTTACCGACCAAATTAGGAGAAGCAGTAATGAAAGCCTACCAGCGCCAGTTTATCGAGTTTGCGCTCCGCAAGCAGGTATTGAAATTCGGCGAGTTCACCCTGAAATCCGGCCGTACCAGCCCCTATTTCTTCAATGCCGGCCTGTTTAATACCGGGCGTGATCTGGCGCTGTTAGGGCGTTTTTATGCCGAAGCGCTGGTGGATTCCGGCATCGAGTTCGATCTGCTGTTTGGCCCAGCCTACAAAGGTATCCCGATCGCGACCACCACCGCAGTGGCATTGGCAGAACATCACAATCTCGATGTGCCTTATTGCTTCAACCGTAAGGAAGCCAAGGAACATGGCGAAGGCGGCACGCTGGTAGGCAGCCCGTTGCAGGGCCGCGTGATGCTGGTGGATGACGTGATCACCGCCGGGACGGCCATCCGCGAATCGATGGAAATTATCAGTGCCCATAACGCCAGCCTGGCTGGTGTGCTGATTTCTCTCGATCGTCAGGAGCGTGGCCGTGCCGACATTTCTGCGATCCAGGAAGTGGAGCGTGATTATCACTGCAAAGTGATCTCGATTATTACGCTCAAGGAGCTGATTGCTTATCTGGAAGAGCAGCCGGAAATGGCCGAAAGCCTGGTGGCAGTGCGAGCCTATCGCGAGCAGTACGGAGTTTAAAATAATAGCGCCGGGTTGAACCCGGCGATATTTGTTACTGCAGTTGCGCGGCTAACAGCGGCCAGCGGGCATCGAAATCCTGCGTTGGGCGGTAGCGGAATTCAGAGCGAATATAGCGCGACAGCATCCCTTCACAGAAGGCCAGTATCTGGCTCGCCAGCAAGGTTTCATCGACGATAAAGCCCTTCCCTTCCCGGAGTTTACGTTCCTTCAATACCTGACGCAGTTGCGCTTCAATACGCTCGAACAACTGGTTGATCCTGCCCTGAAGGCGATCTTGCTCAAACATCAGCGCGTGGCCGGTCATGATCCTGGTCAGGCCTGGATTGCGTTCTGCAAACCCCAGAACCAACAGCACAATCAGGCGTAGGCGGTTGAACGTCTCTTTTTCATCCTGCAAGATCAGGTTGATGCGCGTTATCAGGCTATCTTCAATAAACTCGATCAGGCTATCAAACATCCGCGTCTTGCTGGGGAAATGCCGATAAAGGGCAGCCTCAGAGACACCAACGTTTGCGGCAAGCTTGGCTGTGGTAATGCGCTGGCTGCCGTCGCTGGATTCCAGCATCTGGGCTAACGCCTGCAATATCTCCTCACGCCGATTCCTTTTGGTATTTTCTTTTTCTGCCATGTTTGATTAGACCCTTGCTAAAACGGCTTATCCCCTCAATCTCTTCGGGTATAGATTTGCGAAAACCCGCGCACCGGCCGTTGCAGAGTAAACTCTGTGCGGCTTATAAGATCGCTGTTGTACGGTGTAATGGTTAACGGTCTTGCAGACCCTTATTCTCCGTGCGTTACTCTCAATTGCCAAACCAACCGTGCCGCATTGCATGCGGCGCGGTTACAGGCGCCATCCCTGTAGATCATCTTGTTATGGGTGCGATCTATTGGCGGCCAGAGTGGCCAAAACCACCGGTGCCCCGTTCGCTGCTATCGAACTCTTCCACCAGATTAAACTCGGCTTGCACCACCGGCACAAATACCATCTGTGCGATGCGTTCACCTGGCTCGATGGTGAAGGATTTCTGGCCACGGTTCCATACGGACACCATCAGCTGGCCCTGATAATCGGAGTCGATCAGGCCAACCAGGTTACCCAGCACTACGCCGTGCTTATGGCCCAGACCGGAGCGCGGCAGGATCACTGCAGCAAGACCGGTATCGGCGATGTGGATAGCCAGGCCGGTAGGCAGCAGGGTGGTTTCGCCTGGTGCCAGCTCAACCGAGCTGTCCAGACAGGCGCGCAGATCAAGCCCGGCAGAGCCTGGGGTGGCATAGGTTGGCAATGGGAAATCTTGACCGATACGTGGGTCAAGGATCTTAACGTCGATTTTTTTCATCATAACGGCTGACTATCTCGTCTAGTAAACGTTGGCCAAGGAGTGCCTTGTCGCTATGCGGTAGGCGCTTGTCTCCATCCTGCCAAAAAAGATGCAGGGCATTGGTATCACTGTTAAAACCGTGCTCTGCAAGCGATACATCGTTAGCGCAGATTAAATCCAGTTTTTTACGCAGTAGTTTTTGTCGCGCATATTCTTCCACATTCTGGGTTTCAGCCGCAAACCCGACGACAAAGGGACGATTTTGGCTCATCGCGGCAACGCCCGCGACAATATCCGGATTCTTGATCATCTTGAGGATGATTTCATCACCCTGCTTTTTGATTTTCTCATCGGCAATCTGTTCTGCCCGGTAATCCGCCACGGCGGCGCAGGAGATAAAGATGTTCTGCTGCGCAGCGTGCTGTTGTACCGCTTGCTCCATTTCCAGCGCGCTGACGACATCCACACGGGTTACCCAGGGCGGTGTAGGCAGGCTGACCGGCCCGGCGACCAACGTGACTTGCGCACCGCGAGCGGCGGCGGCCTTGGCGATAGCAAAACCCATCTTGCCGGAGCTGTGGTTGCTGACGAAACGCACCGGATCCAGTGCCTCACGGGTGGGGCCCGCGGTGATCATAATCTTTAAATGTTGCAGATCCTGCGGCGCAGAGAAATGAGCGTTAGCCAGTTCCACTATCGCCAACGGATCCAGCATGCGGCCAGGCCCGATATCACCACAGGCCTGGCTCCCGCTGTCTGGCCCCCACAGCAGCACACCACGCCCTTGTAGGGTCTGTAGATTGGCCTGAGTAGCGGCAGCGCGGTACATCTGTTGGTTCATGGCCGGTGCTGCCGCGATCGGGGCATCGGTAGCCAGGCAGACCGTGGTCAGCAAATCGTTGGCCATGCCGGCGGCAACGCGGGCCAGCAGATCGGCGGTGGCCGGGGCCAGGATCACCAGATCGGCCCATTTTCCCAATTCAATATGGCCCATGGCGGCTTCTGCTGCGGGATCCAGCAGATCGTCGAAAACCGGATAGCCGGAAACGGCCTGCAGCGTCAGTGGGGTAATGAAGGCTTTGGCAGCGCTGGTCATCACCACTCTTACCTCGGCGCCTCTGTCGCGCAGGCGGCGCACCAGCTCAGGGCATTTGTAAGCGGCAATACCGCCACTGATGCCAAGCACAATATGTTTGCCGGAAAGTCCCGTCATCATGATTGTCCGATTGAAATCCGAAAGAGGCGAACATTTTAGCATAACCGCCGCCAGGTGGAGCGATTCTGCTGTGTATGCAGCCAGTTACATGCGGGTTTTCGTAACACTTCGCAATATTATCAATCACCTGTCGCACGATGAAATTCCCCGTGACATGCTGCTGTAGCAGGCAGGGAGGTGGCAATGAGCAATCAGGATATGTCGTTATGGCCTGGGGCTTTGGCACCCAGGGAAAAATTGATGCGTGATGGCGCAGCGGCGCTCTCCGATAGGGAGCTGTTGGCAATTTTCTTGCGAACCGGGCTACCTGGGGTTCACGTCTCACAGCGGGCCGAACAGTTGCTGACGCACTTTGGTTCGCTGTATCACCTGGTTTCGGCGGACTACGAACAATTTCATAGTCAGAAAGGGTTGGGGATTGCCACCTATGCGCAGCTGCAGGCAATTTCCGAATTAGCCTTCCGGCTGTTTTCCGGCCCCCATTTGTTGGAAAACGCGCTGCTGAACCCGAAAATTACCCAGCATTACCTGCACAGTTTGCTGGCTCACCATGAGCGAGAGGTGTTTTTAGTGTTGTTTTTAGACAATCAGCACCGGGTTATTCGCCATCAGGAGATGTTTGCTGGTACCATCAACAGCGTCGTTGTCCACCCAAGAGAAATTGTGCGTGCGGCGTTGAAGGCTAATGCAGCAGCCCTCATTCTGGCGCATAATCACCCTTCGGGTAAGGCTGAACCCAGTCACGCCGACCGTTTGATAACCGAGCAAGTGGTTAATGCTTGCCGATTATTGGAGATCCGAGTGCTCGATCATTTGGCGATAGGCCGGGGTGAATGCGTCTCTTTTGCCGAGCGCGGATGGCTATAAGCAACTTTTTCGCGATCCTTGAGGGATCTTTAGCTGTTCGGGACTTGAGCACTTACGCTTCAGAGCGTATACTACGCCACCTTTGAGAATCTTGGGTTTGGCGTTAAGAGCCTATCTCAGCAGGTTTCCAACCTGATGTGAGGTTTCTGACCTGATGACGAGAGTCTCCTCAGTATGAAGTTTGCTGAGATGGGCTCTAAAAGCCTGACGAGGCGGCCATACCCTATACGAAGCTCGAGCTGATTTGATTTTTGGAGAATAAGACATGTCACGAGTCTGCCAAGTTACTGGCAAGCGCCCGGTGAGCGGTAACAACCGTTCCCACGCAATGAACGCGACCAAACGCCGTTTTCTGCCTAACCTGCACTCACACCGTTTTTGGGTTGAGGCTGAGAAGCGCTTTGTAACTCTGCGTGTATCTGCTAAAGGTATGCGTGTTATCGATAAGAAGGGTATTGAGACGGTCTTGGCCGATCTGCGTGCCCGTGGTGAGAAGTATTAAGGAACTGCATCATGGCTAAAGGTGTTCGCGAGAAGATCAAGCTGGTTTCTTCTGCTGGTACTGGTCACTTCTATACCACCACGAAGAACAAGCGTACTAAGCCGGAAAAATTGGAACTGAAGAAATTCGATCCAGTTGTCCGTCAACACGTGATCTACAAAGAAGCTAAAATTAAATAATTTTAGTGGATTAATGAAAACCCGGCCTAGGCCGGGTTTTTTCATTTTATAGGGGTAGCAAACGGAGAGGGAGCCAGTCATGCCTGAATTACCAGAAGTCGAAACCAGCCGCCGCGGTATTGAGCCTTATCTTGTTGGCCACAACATCCAGTACGCGGTGGTGCGTAACGCTCGCCTGCGTTGGCCGGTCTCCGAGCAGATCCTGGCGCTGAGCGATCGGCCGGTACGCAGCGTACAGCGCCGTGCCAAATATTTGCTGATCGAGTTGGACCATGGCTGGATTATCGTGCATCTCGGGATGTCTGGCAGCTTACGTATGCTGGCAGAGGAAACCGAGCCAGGTAAGCATGACCACGTCGATCTGGTGATGAGCAACGGTTTTATCCTGCGCTACACCGACCCGCGCCGCTTTGGTGCCTGGCTGTGGTGTGACGATCTGGCCGCCAGCAACGTATTGGCTCATCTTGGCCCGGAACCGCTGGGTGAAGAGTTCAATGGTACCTACCTGTACGAAAAATCCCGTAACAAGCGCACGCTGATCAAGCCTTGGTTGATGGATAACAAGCTGGTGGTTGGCGTGGGGAATATCTATGCCAGCGAATCGCTGTTTACCGCCGGGATCCTGCCGGATCGTCAGGCGGGATCTTTGACCAGGGCGCAGGCGGATCTGCTGGCCGAAACCATCAAGGCGGTGCTGCTGCGTTCAATTGAACAAGGGGGAACAACGCTGCGTGACTTCCTGCAGTCGGATGGTAAGCCGGGGTATTTTGCGCAGGAACTGCAGGTTTATGGCCGGGCAGGTGAACCCTGCCGCGCCTGTGGCACACCGATCGAGAGCGCCAAACACGGGCAGCGCAGCACCTTCTTCTGCCGCCGCTGCCAGCACTGATTACTGCGCGGCGAGCTTTTCCATCAACGCTTTGGTGACGACATCCGGCAAGAACGGTGCAATGTCGCCGCCATGACGTGCCACTTCCTTCACCAAGGAAGAAGAGATAAATGACCACTGCTCGGAAGGCATCAGAAACACGCTTTCCAACGTTGGCATCAGATGGCGGTTCATGTTCGCCAGCTGCAATTCATATTCAAAGTCGGACACCGCCCGCAGGCCGCGTATCAGAATATTGGCGTTCTGATGGGCGGCGAAGTGCGCCATCAACTCGCTGAACCCCAACACCTCGACGTTATCCAGATGAGAGGTCACCTGCGTGGCCAGGGCAACGCGTTCTTCCAGCGAAAACAGCGGTTTTTTGCTTGAGCTGGCGGCAATGGCCAGGATCACGTGATCAAACATCAGTGAGGCTCGGGTGACCAGATCCAGATGGCCGTTGGTCAGTGGATCGAAGGTACCTGGGTAGATGGCTTTGCTGCTCATGGTTCACTTCTCTGAATAGTTGCGGCCCAATGCCCACAGTGCGGCATATTTATTGAAGGTATATTGCGCGTTGACCACGGCTAACAGCAAGCCCTGTTTGCCGTCGAGGAAACCGGCCCGCAGCAGCCAGGTTTTGCAGAACGCCCCTAGCGTGTGGGTGAGGATCGACAGATAACCGCAGCGTTTACCGGCCTGGTGGCGTTGGATTGCCCACTGCTCGGCGTAGTGCAGCTGTTTGCGCTGGAAAGCAAAAAAGTCACGGCAGGTCAGGTGTAGCAGATCGCCTTGCAGCGGTACGACTTTTGCGCCGCCGGTGTTGAGGGATTCATGGACCAGATCGTCGTTATAGCGATAGCGCTGATTGGCATACAGCCGGTTTACCCGATCGGGATACCAACCGCTGTGGCGCATAAAGCGGCCAAGAAACAGGTTACGGCGGCCCAGGCTGTAGACGACGTTATCGTCGGCGTTGGCTAAAACCTGTTCGATGGCGTGGCGCAATTCTGGCGTGACGCGCTCGTCGGCGTCGATCATCAGCACGTAATCCTGAGTGGCGTAGCTTTGTGCCTTCTGCCGCTGCTTGCCGAAGCCTTGCCAGTCGGTATGGATAAATACCTTGGCACCCAAACTTTCCGCCAAAGCGACAGAGCCGTCGCTACTGCCGGAATCTAGCACGATGATTTCATCAGCCCAGGCGACCGATTGCAGGCATTCGCTCAGCAACTCGGCTTCGTTTTTGGCGATCATCACTACCGACAGGCTGTTACGGTGGCTCATTCAGTGGCTCCGTGGCGGCAGGTGTGGCTCCAACAGCTGCAGCAGGCGTTGCAACGCACCCTGGTTCTGATACAACACTTCAACGGCGTGGCGGCCGTAATAGCGGCGATAATCTTCATCGGTCAGCAGCGTTTCTATCTCTTTCACCAAGGAATCGACATCGCTGATGGTGATCATCCCGCCCGCTTCGGAGAGTTTGGCGCAGATATCTTTGAAGTTGAACGTATGTGGGCCCATCAGCACCGGAATGGCATGGGCGGCTGCTTCCAGGGGGTTATGCCCCCCGCGCTCAACCAGGCTGCCACCGACGAAGGCCAGATCGGCAATGCCGTACAGCAGCATCAGTTCACCCATGGTATCGCCAATCACGACCTGTGTGCTGCTGGAAGGGATTTCGCCGCTGCTGCGGGTGGTGTAGCTGAAGCCCGCTTTTTGTGTCAGTTCTTTGGCGGTTGGGAAGCGTTCTGGGTGGCGTGGCACCAGGATAAGTAATAGGTCGGGGTGTTTTTCCAGCAACCGACGGTGGGCTTCCAGCAGAATGGTTTCTTCACCTTCGTGAGTGCTGGTGGCGATCCATACCGGGCGGCGTGGTGCCCATTGGCGGCGTAGCGTAACGGCTCTGGCCGCCAGCTCTGGCGTTACGGAGATATCGAACTTCAGGCTGCCGGTGACGGTCAGCTGAGAACGCTTCAGGCCCAGTTCGATAAAGCGCTCGCCGTCTTCCTGATTTTGCGCAGCGATCAGGGTAATACGGCGCAGGATATCACGGATAAAACCGCCGATCTTCTTGTAGCCAGCCGCCGAACGGGCGGAAAGGCGCGCGTTGGCAATTACCAGCGGGATTTGGCGCTGATGCAGGGCGTTAATCAGGTTGGGCCACAGCTCGGTTTCCATGATGATCACCAACTTGGGATCCACCTGGTCGAGGAAACGGCGCATCGAACCCGGCAGATCGTAAGGCAGGTAGACATGATGCACATCTTTACCGAAAGCGGACTGCACCCGTTCGGAACCCGTTGGCGTCATTGTGGTCACAGTAATCGGCAAGTAAGGGTAACGATGGCGCAGGGCGCGAACCAGAGGGATCGCCGCCAGGGTTTCGCCAACAGAAACGGAATGCAGCATAATGCCGCCCGATACTACTTTCCCGGCGCAGAAACCATAGCGTTCCGCCCAGCGTTTACGGTAGGCTGGTGCTTTGCGGCTGCGCAGCAGTAAGCGGAGCCAGATCAGGGGTTGGATAAGGTAGAGTAGTACCTGATATAAACGGAGCAGCATTCTATCAATTTCATTTATATGGGTTATCCAGAATAGTACCATAACCGGAAGGGAAAGGCGCTAACTTGGTGGCTCGGTGTCAGGTTGGGACAACAGGCGAGAGATGTCGCCGATAGGTTTGTAATGAAGAATATTTTAATTATCCGCCGCGACAATATTGGCGATCTCGTGTGCACTACCCCGCTGATTGAAGGGGTGAAAACCGCTTACCCTGACGCCAACCTCTATCTGCTTATCAATAAAGTCAGCCAGGATGTGGTGAAAAATAACCCGCATCTCACCAAGGTGTTTGTTTATAAGAAGGCCAAACACAAGGCCAAGAATGAGACTACCTTGGGAGTCTATTTTGAACGGCTGATGATATTTTTAAAGCTGAGAAAAATTAAGTTTGATGCAGCTATTCTGGCTAACCCGGTGCCGTGCAAATATAGCCTGCGTCTGGCAAAAATGGCCGGGGTTAAAAATATTATCGGCGCAGATCTTGGCACCAGTGAAATTCATCACCCTTTCCGCGCGGCGGATTTTCACGGCAAGCATCAGGTGGAACACACGTTCAGCTACCTGTCTGCCATTACCGATCGCTCCATTGCCATTCCTCCGGTGAAGGTCTTCCTCACCGCGGAAGAACAGCAGCAAGCGCAGCAACGTTTACACAGCCTGCTGCCCCCGGTTGAGCGGGTGTTTGCCGTGCATATCAGCAGCCGCAGCCCGAAACGGCGCTGGCCCATTGAGCGCTATGCCGAAATCATCAACCGCCTGGTTGCCGATCCCACCACCGGCGTGCTGATCTTCTGGTCACCGCAGGGGACGCTGACGCCTGATGATATCGGCGATCAAAAGCGGGCGGAGCAACTGTTGGCTGGCTGCCTGAATGAAAGGGTAGCGCTTTACCCAACGGCCTCGGTACGCGAACTGTTGGCCGGTTTCGAGTTATGCGACAGGGTGCTGTGCAGCGACGGTGGCCAGATGCATCTGGCCGCGGCATTGAATAAAAGCATGGTGGTCTTCTTTGGCGATACGGATAAAGAGTCTTGGCATCCGTGGAGCGGGCAATATCGGATCCTGCAAACCGAATCGGGTGATTGCGTCGATGTTACCGTCGACGAGGTGTGGCAAGAAATACAGGCCTTGAATTAATTAACAACCAGGCAGGGTAAACCTGCCTGGACTTATTTCTTTAACGCCAGATACTGTTGGCAAATAGGCTCAAGGCCATAACTCAGCAGTTGCTGGTGATTAATGACCGGCGGCTGGGCATAAATCTCTGCCATTTTCTCCGCCAGTGAGGCTTCATTTAATTCCGCCAATGCACGGGTCAACCCCGCCTTTTCCAGAATTTCCTCAGGCCCGCCAGGGCAACGGGTGCTGACGACCGGCGTGTCGCACAGCAAGGCTTCAACCAGCACGTTACCGAACCCTTCGCTGTCTGAACTGAGCACCAGCATCGCGGCGTGTTTGATCAGGGGATAGGGATTGGCCTGAAAACCGAGGAACAGCACACGATCGCTAATGTCTAACTCTGTGGCAAGGCGTTTGGTCTCGTTGATTTGCGCTTCATTGCCGGCACCCACCAGTGCCAAAGGTGCCTGGATACCAGACAGTGCGTAGGCTTTCAGCAAGCGGTCGTGGCGTTTATGTGGATGAAAACGGCCCACGTGCACCAGATAGTCTTTGCCTGCCAGTTCACAAGGCTCTGCCGCCTGCTGTTCGATGGCGGCGATATCGAACGGGTTGTTGATCACCGCCAGCTGGTTAGGAGAAATCCCCAGATTTTGCTGGAGATCGTTGCCCACCGCCTGCGAGACGGCAACGATATTCTGCCGCTGGTAGACGCCCGCGACCTTGCGGCGTTTCAGCCAGCGATCGAGGCCGGTACGGTGACCGAGGTAGGAGGTGGACAGAATACCGTGAATGCAGAACCACAGCCGGGTGCGGTCCAGCACTTTGCTATGGCTGACGATACGATCGGTCTTATGCAGGTTGGAGAACACCAGGTCGTAGAGGCCGTGCTGCTGCTCGTTGGCGGCAACCGCGCGATCCAACATCGCGGCGCGGCGTGCCAGCTCGGTCAGTTTACGCCAAGGCGATCGACAGTTGTCGCTGAGCACCTGATAATCAATGCCGGTGGGGATCGGGTAGTTGCAGACGTCCCGTAATGAGATCAGGCTGACATCATGCCCCAACTGCTGCATGCCCTGGCACAGCGTCAGTACCACCTTTTCGGCTCCGCCGCCCGGCAGACCGTCGATAATCATCAGAATACGCATAAGTTAGTCCAGCAGTCGGTTATACAATGAGATGAGCTGTTCTGAGAGGTGTGCTGGCGTGGCAGACATGATACGCAGCCGCGCCGCCTCTCCCATGCTCGATCCCAGGGCTTGCCGTGGCAGTGCAACGATAGCCTCGGTGAGGGCACTGACGTCCAATGCATCACAGACAAAGCCGTTTTGCCCAGGAGTGATGAACTCAGCGCCACCGCAGGTGGTGCTGGTGATCACCGGAAGCCCGCATGACATGGCTTCCAAAATCACATTGGGGAAGGGATCGTACAACGTTGGCAGCAACAGAGCGTCGGCGGCCTGATAGAACGGCAACGTCTGTTTCTGCACGCCCATGAAGCGCACCCGGTCATCACAACCCAGCTTTTGTGCCAGTGAACGGTAACGCTTTTCAGCTTTATCCTTGCCCACCACCAATAGGTAGCTGTCGGTGGCAGCTACGGCGCGAATTGCGGCAGCCAATCCTTTACGTTCAAAGCCTGAACCGACAAAGATCAGGCAATGTGCCTGTTGCGGGAGTTGATACTGCGCCCGCAACTGCTGCCGCTGTTGCTCATTCGCCGGTAAAAATTTCTGATTGTCGATGGCATTGTAGATCACCGTGATCTTATCGGCAGGCACGCCGAAATCGGCGATGATTTCCCGTTTGATCATCTCGGCGTTGCAGATCACCGCTTTCAGCTCTGGCGCGGCATACATGGCGCGTTCGGCACACATCACATAGCGGTGATAGCGGTTGGAGAACAGCCATTTGCGCCGCCACTCCGGCAACAGGCGTGCCCGTTGCAGCAGCCAGCGGCGATGGACACCGTCACCGGCGCGATAGATATCACAACCGGGGATGCGTTCATGGCTTTGTACCAGATCGAAGCTCTCTTTCTGCCACAGGGCCCGAGCCGCTTCGGCAAAACCACGTTCGCGGCTGATGCGCCCGAACTTCATCGGGTTACACAGGTGGATGTGCCAGTTCGGGTTGACGTCCCCCTGCCACTCGCGGGTGATGACGTTCAGATCTAGATCTTGTTGTTCCAGCGCCTCCAGGGCACGGGAAACGAAACGTTCTGCCCCGCCGTCCGGGCGGTATTTTTGGCGGACAATCGCCAGGCGAAATGCTTTCATGCAAGCGTGCTCCGCGCGGCTGCAATCACCACGTCTGTAGGAATAAGGTCCAGGTAGCGCTCATCGGTGCCGGTATTGATGGCATCCGGGTCCGGCAGGCTGCCGTAGTCTCCGGCCCAAATGACCTGGCCGATAACTTGCCAGGGGCGCCAGAATACCAGCTTGGATGGCCCGAACAGCGCCACGCAGGGCGTCTGTAATGCGGCCGCCATATGCATGGGGACAGAGTCTACCCCGATAAACAGTTTGGCATGGTCGATCAACGCTGCCAGCTGACGCAGGGTCAACTGCCCGGCCAGAGAAACCACCCCTTGCTGCGGGCACTGTTTCAGTATTTGCGCCACCATGTCCTGCTCTTTGGCATCCGGCCCCGAGGTGATCACCAACTGGTGCCCTTCGGCCTGCAATGCGCTGATGGTGGCCGCCATTTTTTCTTCGCTCCAGCATTTAAAGAACCAGCGCGAAGTGGGTTGTACCACGATATAGCTACCGGTGACGCCATTTTGTTGCAAAAGCTGGTGGCTGGCCTGCCAATCTTGTGGGCTGTAGCTCATGGTGACCTGCTGATTTTGCTCAGGTAAACCCAGAGGTTGCAGCAGAGAGAGGTTTTGTTCAACGGTGTGCAGATGCTCGTGCCCGGCTACCGGCACCAACTGAGTGTGGCAGTAGCGCCACAGAAAACCACGGCGCTTGGGGAAATCGAACCCCAGACGAATGCGTGCACCGGTGAGGCGAGTAATCAACGCGCTGCGCCACTGATCGGCCAGGTTGACCACCAGATCGTAGCGTTGTGCCTGCAATTGACGGATCAGATGCAGTTCATGGCCCAAGTGTGCCTTGGTGCCCTGTTTTTTCCACTGGCGATCGATGACAAAGATTTGCGATAGCGCCGGGTTGCTCGCCAACATCTCCTGCGTTTCTTTGTACAGCAGGATGTCGATCTGAGCATCGGGATAGTTCTGCCGCAGCGTATTGATGACCGGAGTGGTCAGCAGCATATCGCCATGATGGCGCAGCTTGACGATCAGAATACGCTGTATGGGCGTGGCAGAAACAGGGGCTGGCGCGTCGTTCATAGTCAGTCGCTTTCAGGGAAACCAATCTTTGATTCTAAATGACCCGATTGCATGTGGCTACTGTTGCTCGGTTTTCTTGCCTGCGCAGAAAAAAAATAGTGGCGTAGGGTGACAATTACGGCTCAATGTTGTCCAAACGAGGCAATAAAGTCGTTTGCCCTGAGGGATCGGGCTGCGTAACATAATGTCAATCTGTGACTATCAGGTTCCCAATGTATGACTAAACCGGCGTTTCTTATCACGATTGATACCGAAGGCGATAATCTGTGGCAAAACCACGACCGCATTTCGACCGAGAACACGCGTTTTTTGCCGCGCTTTCAGGCGCTGTGCGAAAAATACGCCTGCAAGCCGGTTTATCTGACCAACTATGAAATGGCGGTGGATACCCAGTACGTTGAGTTTGCCCGCGACGTGATAGCACGCGGCACCGGCGAAGTGGGCATGCACCTGCACGCCTGGAACAGCCCACCGTTGACGCCGCTCACTGATGATGACTGGCGGCACAAACCCTATCTGATCGAATACCCGGCCGACCAAATTCGCGCCAAGGTCGATCATATGACCAAGCTGCTGGAAGATACCTTCCAGACCAAGATGCTCAGCCACCGTGCCGGGCGCTGGGCGTTTAATGAGTTTTATGCCTCATTGCTGCTGGAATATGGCTATCAGGTCGATTGTTCCGTCACCCCGCGAGTGAACTGGCAGTATTCGCCCGGCAATCCGCAGGGCAACGGCGGGACCGACTATCGCCATTTCCCCGCGCAGGCCTATTTTATCGATCCGGCCAATATCGCCAAACCCGGTGATTCCACGCTGTTGGAAGTGCCAATGAGCATTCAGTATAAACATTCGGCGCTGATGAATGCGGTGAAGCAGGGCTATGACAGCCTGCGGGGTAAAAAGCGTTCGCCGTCGGTACATTGGCTACGTCCCTCCGGTAACAATTTGGACAAGATGAAGCTGGTGGTCGAGCGCTCTCTGGCACAGGGACACGATTACGTCGAATTTATGCTGCACTCTTCCGAGTTTATGCCGGGAGGTAGCCCAACGTTCAAGACCGAGCAGGATATTGACGCGTTATATCGCGATTTGGAGCTGCTGTTTGCCTGGTTGCAACAGCGCACGGTTGGCATGACCTTGGCTGAATACTATCAACTGAAAGTGAATTAACATGTCAAAAAAATGGAAAATCAAGGCCGCTGACTGGTTCTTGCGGCGCTATACGGCAAAGCATGGCCGTTTCCAGCCGCCAGCGACTTTCGACAGCCGTCTCCAGTTCGAGAATATCGTAATTTATTCCACGACGGCACTGGGGGATTTCATGTTCAACACCCCGGTGTTAAGAGCAATGCGCGAACGCTACCCGGCGGCGCATATCACGCTGGTGGTGCATCAAAAGAATAGGGAACTGGTAGAAAACGGCCGCTATTACGATCGCGTAGTTTACTGGAACAGCAAAATAAAGACCCTGGGGCCTCTGTTGAAATCGTTGCGTGAGCATCAGCCTGATTTGGCGCTGATCATGCATTCACATCTGCCCTATGACATTATCAGCGCCATTATGGCCGGGGCTAAATATGTCATCCGGGATAACTACAGTTCGGGGATCTGCGGGCTTGAGCCTTGGCTGACCAACTACGTATTCCATTATTACGGCCACTTTATCCGCCGTAAGCTGGAACTGGTTTCTATTCTGGGCTGCCGCAGCGACGATCCGACCATGGAAATACCGGCCCCTTATACGCCAGGCATTAAAAACCCTGATTTCTGCACCATTGGCTTCCAGCTAGGTGCATCAACAGAATCACGTTGCTGGCCGGTGGGGCACTTTGCCAAGCTGGCGGATATGCTGGTTGCTCGCTATGACAACATGCGCTTCGTGCTGATCGGCGCGCCGATGGAAGAAGGAAAAGCTCAACAGTTCCAGCGGCTGATCAATGCCAATACCCAGGCCTGCGTTGATAACCAGATCGGCAAAACCGGGCTGCAAGGGGCGCTGACGCTGATTAGCAGCCTCGATGTGCTGGTGACCGGCGATACCGGGCCGCTCCATCTGGCGGTGGCCTTGAAAACCAAAACCATCAGCCTGTTTGTCACCGCCGATCCGCGCTCAACCGGGCCTATCCAGGATCACCCGTTGCACCGTATCATTCATCAGTCACGCACGGGCTACACCATGCCATTGGAAGCGGATGGCCCGGTGGGTGTTATACAACCGCAGCGAGTTTTTGATGAAATCGTGGCCCACGTGCCGCTGAACCCTTGAGAAAAAAACGCATCGGTCACCCGGTGCGTTTCTTCAGCCATCGACGGATTTTAGACAGGCAGCTATCCACGCGTGCGAAACGCATCTGGCGGACTTTCTTGTGCGGTACATCGCTGTTGCTACACAGGGCCGCCGTTTGGTGCAGGATCGCCAGGGTTTCCGGCGGGTAGCGATAATAGCCGTAAACCGCCTTCGACATGGCTTTTAACTCTGAGAAAGCGTTGGCGAGCATCAGGGCGGCCAGTTGCCGCAGTGGTTCATCACCGCGATGAGCGTCCACGAAGCGCAGCATCTTCTGCATGGCAAACAGCATATCTTCACTATCTTTCGCCCGGATATTGCGGGTGATCCCCCGGTCATTATCCCGATAGAAGTAGAGCGGGTGGTCGAGATGAGCGATTTGGCGAGTTTTGAAATATTGGAACGGCGTGAAGATAACGTCTTCATAGCGGCGGCCGTTTTCGAACGTTTCCCCAGCCAGCAGCGTACGCCGGTAAATCCGGCTCCAGACGTGCCACATTGAGTGGGCAAACAGCGGCTTCAGACTGGCCAGACCCTGCTGTTCGAAATCGTAGATGCGGTAGCGTATCTCGCTATTGGTGGGCACTGCTGGCGGGCTGCCAGAGAATTTCTGATAGTTGAAATCAATCAGGTCATCTCTGCCCGTGAGTAACAGTGGGCGCAGGAGCGCCAGATAGTCGCTGCTCAGTAGGTCATCGCCGTCCAGGAATGCGACGTAGCGTCCGCTGACGTGTTGCAAACCGACGTTACGGGCGTGAGCAACGCCGCCGTTTGCCTGAGTAATGAATTTGCTATGCGGGTGCTGCCTTGCTGCCAGGAATTGGCTCACAAGGGCCGCAGACGCATCGCTTGAGCCGTCATCGATAATCACCACTTCAATATCATCGGCGATCTGATCGTATAACGAGCTCAGACTGGCGATGACAAAGTCTTCATTGTTGTAAATCGGCACAATAAAGCTGAGCAGCAGCGGTGACGAACTCATACCGACGGTTCCTGACGCTTTTTCACCGACAGCACGCTGGCGATGATGGCCAGGCAGAAGACTGCCGTGCCTTCGGTGCTGAAGAAAATAACGTCGCTAAGCCCGTAGACAAACAGGCTGAAGGTCACCCCCAGCAGCAGCGCATTGCGATACGGCTTAAATGAGGAGATGAATAGGCCGATGTAGAGTGCCAGTAACAATAAACTTCCCCAGAGGCCTTTAAGCGAATAGGTTTCCAGCAGTTCGTTATGCAGATGCACGTTGATGTAAGGCGTTACCCCGTACAGCCGCGGCTCCTGCGCAACGATGGCGCGGATCTCTTCCCCACGCTGTTCGGCAGATTGCCCCAATGGTGCAAGCGAGCCAGTGCGTATTGCGATGACCTGCATTGTCAGGCGGGAAATAATCGAGTTATCCACTTCGGGCTGGTCGATCATTTGCAGATTGGTTTTGAAATCGGCAACGCGCTGTTCGATCTGTGACTTAAAGGCGAAGCCGCAGACTAATAGCAATACAGGTACCGAGGCGACTAGCTGGATCTTATGCTTGCGGGTCACCAGATCTTTGGTTGCCAACAGCGACAGGCAGATGGCAACGGGGTACACCAGTATGGCCGCCCGCGTTCCGGTGAGGATCAGGGTGGAGAAGGTGAGCAAGAAGCCAACCACGTACAGCGGGATGCGATATTTGGTCCGCAGCATCAGTATTGCCTTCATCATGACCAGGCTGATGGCGGTCATCAGGTAGGCAACAACGGTGGCCCGGTCGAAGTTAAGCTCCACGCGCGAGATATCTAAGCGCAGGCCCTGATAAAGCGCATAGCCATTGACGGCCAAGCCGCAAGCCAGCGCCACGACAATAAAGGCGCGCTGCATGCAAAGGCGCTCATTCAGCGCGATCAGCAAAATAAACGCTGTAGCAATCTGCAGTTTGCCGGTCGACATATACGAGCGATAAATATTGATGTATTCGCCGGGCTGTTTGAAATGGTTCATCCAGAAAATCGTCCCCATGCCCACGCAGAAAAACAGCAGCGGCAGGATCAGGTTTCTTTTGTTTTTCAGGAAATACCTTAAGTGCAGGCAAACGGCAATAAAGGAGATATAGCTGGAGACATAAAACAGGTTACGCCCCGTGTCGAAGCCGAAAGGAATGGTACAAAAGGCAATAGCGCATCCCAGATAGATCAGGTAACTGAAAATGGCGTGTGGGGCTGTTTCTTTAAACATGGAGTAAGGTTTCCGGCTCACATTACGGTTAGGCAATAAAGGATTGCAGCGTGTCGTCGAATTCTGTTTTGAACAGAGCATAGCTGAAATGTTGAGCGGGGTAGTGCCGGGCATTCTGGCTCATCTGGTTATAGGTTTCCGCCACCAGCAGTTTCTCTACCGCATCCGCGCAATCGATATGCGACAACAGCTTCGGTGTGACCAGGCTGTCGGAGAGGGGATCGTAAACCTCGTGCGGGAAATCGACCTTGATGCCGGTTAACCGCTGGTGCTCTTCAATGGACACCGTCGGCGTCAAGCCAATGCCGCAGTAGCCATCTTTCACCGCTTCCGGCTGGCCGTCTACCATGGGGAAGATCACCGGTACGCCAAAATAGAGCGACTCCATGCAGGATAAGCCGAAGGGTTCGGTGATCGGCGTGCTGATATAGATTTGTGTACGGTTGAAGAAATCTGCCACGTTATCCTGAAAGCCGCTGAAGACGACTCGATCACCGAGCTGCAGTTTGGCTGCCAGGGCTTCAAACGCTGCCCGATCCGGGCCTTTGCCCGCAATTTCCAGATAAACGTCGTGCCCACGGCGCAGCAGCTCCTGCATCATCAGCAAAGAAACGCTGATGCCTTTCAGGCTCACCAGGCGCGAGGCGGTCCCAATCCTGATCGGCTGTGCCAATGATTTTGGCGTCTCACTGATCCCGGTAGGCGTTTTGATACGGTTGATCACCACCGGGTTCGGGCAAGGCAGATGAAAACGTAGCTCCATCACCCGTTTTGAGGCATGGGAGGCGGAAATCACGCCGTCCAGCATGGCGAAGAAGCGCAACGTCTTGTGGTTTTTGGCGTAGCGCCAAGAGCAGCCATGATCGTAATAAACCAGTTTGCCACGCTTGGGCTTGGCTGCCAGTCCTGGGATCAGATCCCACACGATAATTACGTCGGCGTTTGCCCGCTCGATTTTTCTTTGCAGCAGGTATTTGCGCAGAAACTGTGGGCAACGCAAAGGGAATGAATTGAACAGCCGATTGGCGAAGGTGACCTGCTGGTTCGGCATCTGTTGGCGGATCTCTTCGCCAACTTCACCGCTGACGCAAATCACCTGGTTACTGCCGTCGTGGGTATCATTGATATACTGCAGGAACAGGCGCTCAACCCCGCCCATCTTGCCTAAATTGATAATATGCAGCTTTTTCATTCAATAACCTTTTGCAGTTCTGTCCAAACGGCGTCGGCGGTGAGGGTGGCCATGCTTTTTTCCGGCGAAATCAGTGAGTGCTGATTCTGCCCGTAACCGCCAATCAGCCCCGGATCGGTCGGGCCGAACAGGGTGATATTCGGGCGATCCAGCGCGGCGGTCAGGTGGCTGAGCCCGGTATCTACCGACACCACGGCTTTGGCCCCAGCCAGCACTTCGGCAACCTGTTGCAGACTGAGCTTGGGCAACACTTCAACGTGTTCAAACCCTTCTGCCAGCCGTAAAGCGCGTTGGCGTTCGTGCTCAGCCCCCCAAGGTAGCTTGATGTTTATTCCGCTCGGAGCGATCAGTGCGATCAGTTCGCGCCAGTTTGCCTCCGGCCAGTGTTTTTCATCCCGCGTAGTGGCGTGCAGGAACACCAGATATTGCCCGGCCTCGGTAGGAGGGGAGCTGAGAAACCGAGCGGCAATGGCGTAATCACCCGTGCTCTGCGGCTTTGCATACCCCAGGCTCTTGGCGAACAGCTCGCGAATGCGTTCCACCGCATGCTGCTGCTTGTCGACCTCATGGCGATGATTATAGAACCAACTGGCAAAAGGCTCACGGACGCTTTTGCAGTCCAGACCGTGTTTGCTGCCGTGCGCGATGCGCGTCACCAACGCCGCGCTCTTGATCAGGCCCTGTGCATCGATCACGATGTCATAGTTGCGTTCCTGGACCTGGCGCTTGAAATCGCAGCGCTGCTGGCGCGCTTCACTGCCGAACCAGTTTTTACGCCAGCGGCGAATGGCTACCGGGATCACGCGATCCACCGCCGGATGCCAGGTAGGGATCTGGCTAAACCCCTCTTCCACCACCCAATCGAAGCGGATACCGGGGATGGCCTGCATCGCGTCGGTCAAGGCCGGCAGCGTATGGAGTACATCCCCCATCGAAGAGGTCTTTACGATCAGCACCTGCATGATTATTCCTCGCTGGCGGCTAGTAACGGCGTCAGCGCGTCTAACACCTGCTGTGGCTGGATGTCGATCAGGCTCTGGTGATAACCCTGGTCGGCATCGCCTTTGCGCACCTTGTGATAGCCACTGATCAGACGGATCACCTTGGCCTGATGAGACAGCGGTGGGGTGAAGTCCGGGCTGCTCGGGCCGTACAAGGCTATCAGCGGTTTGTTCAACGCCGCTGCAACGTGCATCAAGCCGGAATCGTTACTGACTACGGCCCGGCAAGAGGCCAACAGGATCACTGCCTGTTCGAGCTGGGTTTCTCCGGCCAGGTTGAAGCAGAAATCGCGAGACTTTTCCGCCAAGGCGGCACGGATCTGCTCACCGGCTTCGTGGTCTTTGGCCGAACCAAACAGGGCGATTTGATAGCCTGCATCGATCAGCATCTGTGCCAGTGTGGCGTAATGGTAATGCGGCCAGCGTTTGGCTGGGCCGAATTCGGCACCTGGGCAAAAACCGATAATGGGCCGGTGGTCGGTGAGATTAAACGCCGAAGTGGTTTCGGCAATCTCTTCGTCACTGACCTGCAACTGTGGCCAGAGTATCGGCTGCGGCAGATCTTCAGCGCGCTGTATCCGCTGCTTGTCGTAGGCCAGCGCGACGTAGCGCTGCACCATCAACGGGAATGCCGCTTTATCCAGTACGCGGAGATCGTTGAGCAGGCCGTAGCGCATCTCGCCGCGCCAGCCGGTACGCTGTGGCACGTTGGCAAAGAAGGGCACCAGGGCAGACTTGAATGAGTTGGGCAGCACATAGGCACGGTCATAGCCATTGGCGCGTAGCGCATGGCCAAGACGGCGGCGTTCGCCCAATGCCAGGGCACCATGGCCCAGCGGCATTGCCAACGCTTGGTTGACTTCGGGCATTCGCGCCAGCAGAGGACGGCACCAGGCAGGTGCCATCACATCGATTTCTGCCGACGGGTACTCGGCCTTCAGGGTGCGGTAGAGACTTTGCGACATCATCATATCGCCAACCCACGAAGGGCCAATGACCAGTATTTTCATACCGTGAGTAACTTCCTTCAGCGCTTAAGCGGGACGATTCAACCAGGCCATGTATTCTTTCACGCCTTCGGCTACGGTTTTGAACGGTGCGTCATAACCGGCAGCGCGCAGCTTGGTTTGATCGGCCTGGGTGTAAGCCTGGTAGCGGCCTTTCAGCTTTTCCGGGAACTCAATGTATTCCACGGCACCGGACTGATGGTATTCCACTACCGCATCGGCCACCGCCTGGAAGGTTTCCGCACGGCCGGTACCGCAGTTGAAGATGCCGGATACGCCGTTTTTCCAGAACCACAGGTTGACCGCCGCCACGTCGCCGACGTAGATGAAATCGCGCTTGAAGTTTTCGCTGCCGGCGAACAGTTTTGGATTTTCGCCACGGTTGATCTGGTTGTTCAGGTGGAATGCTACGCTGGCCATGCTGCCTTTATGGCCTTCACGCGGGCCGTAAACGTTGAAGTAACGGAAGCCACACACCTGCGAATCCGCTTCTGGCAGGATCTCGCGCACGTATTGGTCGAACAGGAATTTGGAGTAACCGTAAACGTTCAGCGGCTGCTCAAACTGACGCTCTTCGATAAAGTTATCGGTGCGGCCGCCGTAGGTGGCGGCAGAAGAGGCATACAGGAACGGGATCTGACGATCCAGGCAGTAATGCAGGATGTCTTTGGAATACTGATAGTTGTTATCCATCATGTATTTGCCATCCCACTCGGTGGTGGAGGAGCAGGCACCCTCGTGGAAAATGGCGTCGATGTCACCCAGATCGTCACCGGCCATGATGCTGGCGATAAAGTCTTCTTTATCGACATAGTCAGCGATATCAAGGTCGACAAGGTTAACGAATTTGGTGCCATCTTTCAGGTTATCCACCACCAGGATATCGCGATATCCGTTTTCATTCAGTGCCTTGATGATGTTGCTGCCAATCATGCCAGCGCCGCCAGTGACGATAATCATTGGGTTTACCCCTGTATTCTTCCCGGTGGCGCACAATGCCCCACCCTATATGCTGCCTATAATAGCATTTCATGCCATTGGGAACATCGGTACGGCTCTTAATATCCCGTGCCGTTACACGATGCGCCGGTTTGCCGTGATATCTGCTGCAATTTTCAGATTCTCTGCGGCGGTATGTCGTCAGTTTGCTGGCAAAGCAGTAAAATATGCCGAAAATGCCCCTATCCTGGAGATGACCGAATGTCTGCGTCTTTTTACCAGCAGCTGGAACAGCAGCTTGCTACCACTCGCGCCGAAGGGCTGTTTAAACAAGAGCGCATTATCACTTCTGCCCAGCAGGCCGATATTTCGGTGGCCGATGGTCGCCAGGTGATCAACTTCTGCGCCAATAACTATCTCGGGCTGGCTAACCACCCGGAGCTGATCGCGGCGGCAAAGGCCGGGATGGACAGCCATGGCTTCGGCATGGCGTCGGTGCGTTTTATCTGTGGTACACAGGATAACCATAAGCAGCTGGAACAAAAGTTGGCCGATTTCCTGGGAATGGAAGATGCGATCCTCTACTCCTCTTGTTTTGACGCCAACGGTGGCCTGTTTGAAACCCTGTTGGGCCCGGAAGACGCCATTATTTCCGACGCGCTGAACCATGCCTCAATCATCGACGGTGTACGCCTGTGCAAGGCCAAGCGCTACCGCTATGCCAACAACGATATGGGCCAACTGGCTGAGCAACTGCAGCAGGCCAAGGCAGACGGTGCTCGCCACATCATGATCGCTACCGACGGGGTGTTCTCCATGGACGGCGTGATCGCCAACCTGAAGGGCGTGTGCGATCTGGCGGACCAATATGATGCGCTGGTGATGGTCGATGATTCCCACGCGGTGGGGTTTGTTGGCGCCAATGGGCGCGGGACGCACGAATACTGCGAAGTGATGGACCGCGTCGATATCATCACCGGCACTTTGGGTAAGGCGTTGGGCGGCGCTTCCGGCGGCTATACCGCAGGCAAAAAAGAGGTGGTGGAGTGGTTGCGTCAGCGTTCACGCCCTTATCTGTTCTCCAACTCGCTGGCTCCGGCCATCGTGGCAGCCTCGATCAAAGTGTTGGAACTGCTCGAAGACGGGGACGCTCTGCGCGATCGCCTGTGGGCCAATGCCAGCCTGTTCCGCGAAAAAATGACCGCAGCGGGCTTTACGCTTGCCGGGGCCGATCACGCCATCATCCCGGTGATGTTGGGTGAAGCAAAACTGGCGCAGGATTTCGCCAACGCACTGCTTAAGGAAGGCATCTACGTTACTGGTTTCTTCTACCCGGTGGTGCCAAAAGGTCAGGCACGTATCCGCACCCAGATGTCTGCCGATCACTCACCGGAGCAGATTGAACGTGCCGTTGAGGCGTTTATCCGCATCGGTAAGACGCTTGGCGTTATTGCATAAGGTAATTTGATGAAAGCATTAGCAAAACTGAAAGCGGAAGAAGGTATTTGGATGACCGATGTGCCTCAGCCTGAGCTGGGCCACAACGATGTCATGATTAAGATCCGCAAAACCGCTATCTGCGGTACTGATGTGCATATCTATAACTGGGACGAATGGTCGCAGAAAACCATTCCGGTACCGATGGTCGTTGGCCACGAATATGTGGGCGAAGTGGTCGCCATCGGCCAGGAAGTCAAAGGTTTCAGCATCGGCGATCGCGTTTCTGGCGAAGGGCACATCACCTGTGGCCACTGCCGTAACTGCCGCGGTGGCCGTACGCATCTGTGCCGCAACACCACCGGCGTGGGCGTAAACCGCCCAGGATCATTTGCCGAATATCTGGTGATCCCGGCGTTTAACGCCTTTAAAATCCCGGACAATATCTCGGACGAGCTGGCCTCGATCTTTGACCCGTTTGGCAACGCCGTGCATACCGCGCTTTCCTTCGATCTGGTTGGGGAAGACGTGCTGGTGTCTGGTGCCGGCCCGATCGGCATTATGGCCGCTGCGGTATGTAAACACGTTGGGGCACGCCACGTGGTGATCACCGATGTGAACGAATATCGCCTGGAGCTGGCGCGCAAGATGGGTGTGACCCGTGCGGTAAACGTCAGCAAAGAAAACCTGACGGATGTAATGGCCGAGTTGGGCATGACCGAAGGGTTTGACGTGGGCCTGGAGATGTCCGGCGCGCCACCGGCGTTCCGTTCGTTGCTCAATGCCATGAACCACGGCGGCCGTATTGCGATGCTGGGGATCCCACCTTCGGATATGTCAATTGACTGGACCCAGGTGATCTTCAAGGGGCTGTTTATCAAAGGGATCTACGGCCGCGAAATGTTCGAAACCTGGTACAAGATGGCGGCACTGATCCAATCTGGTCTGGATCTGACGCCGATTATCACCCACCGTTTCTCAATTGACGAGTTCCAGCAGGGCTTTGACGCCATGCGTTCCGGGCAGTCGGGGAAAGTGGTGCTGAGCTGGGATTGATGTAACGCCCCTCACCCTAACCCTCTCCCAAAGGGAGAGGGGATCGAACGAGTGTATTTGAAAGTGTTGAGTTCTGTCTTGGATGTGGAGGCGATCGAGTTTGCTGAGATGAACTCTTTACTTCCAAAAGAGCTGGGGCTAACAGCTCCCTCTCCCTGTGGGAGAGGGGCGGGGTGAGGGGAAAATGAGTTATGGCTTGGTAGGTGTTGAGCCCATCCAGTGCTGCCAATGGCGTTTGATCACCACCACGACCGGTGACTGTGCCACGCTTTCTGCAACGATGCCCAGCGCATGGCTGGCATTCGTGCCTTCCTTCGGCAATTTAACTTTGCACTGCTTGATGCCACCGGTGAACGGATTTTTCGGCTGCGGTTTGTGTGGCTTGGATGGCGGCACATAGCCGCTTCCGCTCTGCTGCGGTTCATTGAGCAGCGAGCTGGGTTTCACCAGTACGATGTCGGAGGGCAGCGTAGCCAGCATCTGTTGCAGCACTTTTACCGTTGCCGGGCGCGGATGGCCTATGGCGATGGCCGATCCGTTGCGGCGCGCCAATTCGACGGCACGATTAAACTGGCGGCGGATATCGTCCGGGTTGGCCGTATCGTCGAGGAACACCTTGCGTTTGATCACCTTCACGCCGGTGCCCGCTGCCGCATGCGTGGCCTGGCTGTTGCCGATGGTCATGCTGTCGAGAAAATAGAGATGGTAGCTTTCCAGCGCCTGCATGACCTTTTGCATGCCCGGTAGGCTGGAGGTCATGGCGCTGCCCATATGGTTATTCATACCCACCGCAAAAGGCACGTTATTCACCGCATTACGGATGATACGCTGCACTTCTTCACTGCTCATGGAGGGTTGTAAGGTATCGCGCTCCAGCGGCTGTTTGCTAAGCGGGGCCATAGGCATGTGGATCAGCACTTCGCGCCCCTGGCTATGGGCTTTGGTGGCCATCAGATGGGCGTGAGGTGCGTTGGGCAGCACGGCAACGGAGATCGCCGTCGGCATTTGCAGTACGGCGTTTTCTTCATGTGGACGATAGCCCACGTCATCGATCACGATAGAGAGCTTGCCTGCCTGTGCTGCGCTAACGAACAGCAGCGCACTCAACAACAGGGCAGTACGCGTTTTGCTATAGTACAAATCTATCTTCCCAACCACGGCTGTGGGTTAACGGCCTGACCCTGGCGACGGATTTCGAAATAGAGCGATGGCGTTCCCTGACCACCGCTGGTACCGACCAGGGCGATAGGCTGACCGGCACGCACCTGCGCCCCGACGCTAACCAAAGCACTCTGGTTGTAGCCATACAGACTCATGTCGCCCTTACCGTGTTCGACCACCACCACCAGACCATAGCCTTGCAGCCAGTCGGCCAGCAGCACGCGGCCATCGGCAATGGCTTTCACTTCGCTGCCTTCGGCCGCGGAGATCACCATGCCTTTCCAGCGTAACTCACCTTGCAACTGTTCGCCAAAGCGATGCTCTATGCGGCCACGCACCGGCCATACGGCTTGGCCCGCAGGCTGGCCTAAACCGCCGGTTCGCGCCATCAGAGAACGCTCACCTTCGCTTGGTTTATAGCTGGTGCCGGTTTTCTTCGCCTGCTGTTCTTTGACTTTGACCTGCTCACGCACCTTGGCTGCTTCACGCGCTTCGCGTTCGGCTCGGGCGCGGGCTTCACGTTCGGCACGGGCGATCTGATCGCGCAGGCGGGTTTCGTTCTGGCGCAGTTCCACCAGCCGCTGCTGATCTTTTTCCAACGAGGCTTCTAACGCGGTCAGGGTTTTTTTACGGGCGATGCGCGCCTGTTCCAGTTTTTGCTGCTGGGTTTGTTGCTCGCCAAGCAAGGATTTCTGCTGACCCTGTTTGGCCACCAGCGAGCTCTTTTGCTCTGCCAATTGCTTGCGGGTCTGCTTGAGCTGTTCAATGGACTGCTGGCGCGCTTCGTTCAGATAGCCAAAATAGGCCAGCATGCGTTCACTGCGCTGGGTTTCTTCACCGCTGAGCACCAGCTGCAAGGCGCTGTGTTGCCCCTGACGGAAGGCGGCATCGAGCTGTTTGGCGAGGATTTCCTGCTGGGTGGACTGCTGTTTTTGAAGCTTGGCGATGGAGGTGTTCAGCCCGGAAATGTCTTTGCTCAGTATGTCGAGCGTACCTTGGGTATCACGCAGCGAACGGCTGGCTTGCGCGATGGTCTTTTCCTGGAGTTTGAGCTGATTTTGCAGCGAACTGCGCTGTTGTTGCTGTTGTTTAACCGCTTTTTCTTTTTCAGCGATGCTCTGCTGAATGTCTTTGAGCTGGGATTTGTTATCTTCCGCGGCGTTGCCGGTAAATGGCAACAGCAATGCGCCAGCGAAAAACACGCTGGCGCAGATAGTGGTTAACTTCCGTGGCGCGGAGCGTTCAGGCAGCGGTTGGCTGCCTGAGTTTGCGCTTCGGGTTACCCTTGATAGTGCAAAATTCGCCTTCTCCCTCATGGGAAAGGATTATTCCACGATGAACAGCGGCTTACCAGTCATCTCTTGCGGGATTTCCATTCCCATCAGTGACAGCATGGTTGGAGCGATGTCGGACAGTTTGCCACCTTCTACCGCTTTGGCGGGTTTACCGATGTAGATCAACGGCACTGGCAAGCTGGTATGGGCGGTGTGCGCCTGGCCGGTAGCCGGATCGCGCATTTGCTCGGCGTTACCGTGATCGGCGGTGACCAGCAGTTGGCCGTCAACGGCTTTCACCGCTTCTACTACCTGCTCAATACAGTTATCCAGGGTTTCTACCGCTTTGACGGCTGCATCATAGACACCGGTGTGGCCAACCATGTCGCCATTCGGGTAGTTACAGATGATGGCGTCATATTTACCGCTGTGGATGGCTGCCAGCAGCTTTTCGGTCAGCTCGGCGGAGCTCATCTCTGGCTGTAAATCGTAGGTGGCCACTTTTGGCGAGTTGATCAGAATACGGTCTTCACCTTTGAACGGTTCTTCGACGCCGCCGTTATAGAAGAAGGTGACGTGAGCGTATTTTTCGGTTTCCGAGATGCGCAACTGGGTTTTGTCGTGCTTCATCAGCCATTCACCGAAGGTGTTGGCCAGTGAGGCTGGTGGATAGGCACAGGCGGTTTTGATGTCGGCGGCGTATTCGGTCAGCATGACAAAATCACCAAACTTGACCACTTTGCTACGTGGGAAGCCATCGAAATCGGCATTGACGAAGGCGCGGGTGATCTGGCGCGCACGGTCGGCACGGAAGTTCATGAAGATTAACGCGTCGCCGTCGTTCATCTCGGCGCTGGCTTCGCCCGCTGCCTGGATCACGGTCGGTTTAACGAACTCGTCGTTTTCGCCACGGGCATAGGCAGCCTGTAGCGCGGCCACGGCGTTGTCGGCGGTGAATTCGCCTTTTGCCTGGGTCATCAGATCGTAGGCCAGCTGTACGCGGTCCCAACGATTATCACGATCCATTGCATAGTAACGGCCGATCACCGTGGCGATACGTCCGGCACCCAGCGTGGCAAATTCGTCACTGAAACGTTTCAGTGAATTTTCAGCACTGCGCGGTGGAGTGTCGCGTCCATCCAGGAAGGCATGCAGGTAAACGGCTTTGGCTCCGCGTTGTGCGGCCAGTTTGATCATCGCCAGGATATGTTCTTCATGGCTGTGGACGCCACCAGGAGACATCAGGCCCATGATATGTACCGCTTTGCCTGCCTTCACGGCCTTGTCGACGGCGCTGGTCAGCGTTGCGTTGGTGAAGAAGTCACCGTCTTTGATCTCTTTATCCAGGCGGGTCAGGTCCTGATACACGATGCGGCCTGCGCCGAGGTTCACGTGACCGACTTCCGAGTTACCCATCTGGCCATCAGGCAGGCCGACATCCAGACCGGAAGCGGCAATCAGGGTATGTGGCTGTTGTTGCCACAGACGGTCCATGACCGGCGTTTTGGCGTTCAGGATCGCGTTGTCCTGTTGCTCTTCCCGGTGGCCGTAGCCGTCCAGGATCACCAGTACCATGGGCTTTTTCTTGCTCGACATTGCAGTAACCTCTTTATGATCGTTTTAAGTTGTGAATAGCCATCAGCCCATTGGCACTGGAATGATGGCTATTCACCCTCTGGAACCTGATGATACTACAATGTGGCCGACTAAAAAGAGCCCAAAGAGATCAAAGATGCGGTGAACAGCCTCGACTTTCTCAACGTCATGACGGTAATTTTCCAGTGTACTCCGCAGTTTCTGCATTCCCGTTTGCTTATTGGCTGTATTTGACGCATTCGGCAGGTATACTCTGAAACCTTGACTTATTTTTCCCTTAACTGACGGGAGTTGTTACACCCCATGCTGCAAGAAATTATGCAATTTGTTAGCCGGCACCCCATACTTAGTCTGGCCTGGGTCGGTCTGCTGGCTGCCGTGATCGTCATGACCTTCAAGAGCCGTTTTTCCAAGGTTAAAGAGATCGCCCGCGGTGAAGCTACTCGCTTGATCAATAAAGAAGATGCGGTAGTAGTAGATACCCGTACCCGTGATGATTTCCGCAGAGGCCATATCGCCAACGCGATCAACCTGACGGCGAGCGAGATCAAAACCGGCAGCTTCGGCGAACTGGATAAACACAAGGCCCAGCCGGTCATCGTGGTCTGTGCCAATGGTACCACCTCACGCGAACCCGCAGAAAACCTGAGCAAAGCCGGGTTTGAACAGGTCTATACCCTGAAAGACGGCATTGCCGGCTGGAGTGGGGAAAACCTGCCGTTGGCGCGTGGCAAATAAATTATAGTGTGATTGAAGGGGTTTCCATGGCTAACATTGAGATCTACACCAAGGCAACCTGCCCGTTCTGTCATCGCGCCAAGGCGCTGCTGAACAGCAAGGGAGCTGCGTTTAGCGAGATTGCCATCGATGGTGATAACGTCAAGCGTGAAGCAATGATTGCGCGCAGTGGGCGAACCACCGTGCCTCAGATTTTCATCGATGGCCAACATATTGGCGGCTGTGATGATTTACATGCACTTGATGCTCGCGGTGGGCTGGATCCGCTGCTGTAAACCAGCGGCGGTCCCACTGCCAAGATGTGGGTATTGCAACCACTGAGTGTCTCTAAGGATAGTTAACCAAGGGTATTACACACATGTCAGAACAAAACAGCACAGAGATGGCTTTCCAGATCCAACGCATTTACACCAAGGATATCTCATTCGAAGCGCCAAACGCTCCGCAGGTATTCCAGCAAGAATGGCAGCCAGAAGTTAAGCTCGATCTGGATACGGCTTCCAGCCACCTGGCAGACGACGTCTACGAAGTGGTACTGCGCGTTACCGTTACCGCCTCTCTGGGTGAAGAAACCGCATTCCTGTGTGAAGTTCAGCAGGCAGGTATCTTCTCCATCTCCGGTATCGAAGGCACGCAACTGGCACATTGCCTGGGTGCATACTGCCCGAACATCCTGTTCCCGTACGCGCGTGAGTGCATCACCAGCCTGGTTTCTCGCGGTACCTTCCCGCAGTTGAACCTGGCACCGGTAAACTTTGACGCGCTGTTCATGAGCTATTTGCAGCAGCAGGCGGAAGGCGAAAGTGCTGAACCTCATCAGGATGCCTGATGAATACCGTCAATGCTTCAATGACTGTAATCGGTGCCGGCTCGTACGGCACCGCTTTAGCCATTACGCTGGCGCGTAACGGCCACCCGGTAGTGCTGTGGGGGCATAACCCCGAGCAGATCCAGATTATGCAGCGCGATCGTTGCAATCAGGCGTTCCTTCCCGGCGTCCCTTTCCCCGATACCCTGTTGCTTGAAACCGATCTTGCTCGTGCATTAGCGGCCAGCCGTGATGTGCTGGTGGTGGTGCCTAGCCACGTGTTTGGTGACGTATTGCGTCAGTTGAAACCCCATCTGCGCCCAGATGCCCGCATCGTATGGGCGACCAAAGGTCTGGAAGCAGAAACGGGGCGGCTATTGCAAGACGTGGCTCGCGAAGCGCTGGGGGATACCATCCCACTGGCGGTCGTTTCTGGGCCAACGTTTGCCAAAGAGCTGGCGGCCGGATTGCCAACGGCGATCGCTCTGGCAGCCACCGACGAGCAGTTTGCCGAAGATTTACAGCAGCTGCTGCACTGTGGCAAAAGCTTCCGCGTCTACAGCAACCCGGATTTCATTGGGGTACAGCTGGGCGGTGCGGTGAAAAACGTGATTGCCATCGGTGCCGGTATGTCTGACGGTATCGGTTTTGGTGCCAACGCGCGTACCGCATTGATCACTCGTGGCCTGGCTGAAATGAGCCGTCTCGGCTCCGCATTGGGTGCCGATCCTTCCACCTTTATGGGCATGGCTGGGTTGGGCGATCTGGTGTTGACCTGCACGGATAATCAATCGCGCAACCGTCGTTTCGGTATTATGCTGGGGCAAGGCAAGGGCGTGCAGGAAGCGCAGGATAGCATCGGCCAGGTGGTTGAAGGCTATCGCAATACCAAAGAGGTATTGGCACTGGCGCAGCGCTTTGGCGTAGAAATGCCGATCACCGAACAGATCTATCAGGTGCTGTACTGTGATAAAAATGCCCGTGAGGCAGCGTTGACTCTGCTTGGGCGCACCAAGAAAGACGAAAAGCACAGTGCTTGACCTTGGCTGCGGTACAGCAATGTATCGCGCCGCGACAATTTGATTAGGTTACCCTGCCGGGATCAGGCGGGGTAGTCTGTTTTGGCAGAGAGGAAGCGATGTCGTCAGAAGAGTTAGAACAGGTCTGGAGCAGCATTAAATCAGAGGCGAGAGCACTGGCAGATTGTGAACCGATGCTGGCTAGCTTTTTCCACGCGACCTTGCTCAAGCATGAAAATCTGGGCAGCGCGCTCAGCTACATTCTGGCGAACAAACTGGCCAATCCGATCATGCCGGCGATTGCCGTGCGTGAGGTGGTGGAAGATGCCTATCGTTCCGACGCACAAATGATCGTCTCTGCGGCCCGCGATATTCTGGCGGTGCGGTTGCGTGACCCCGCAGTAGATAAATATTCAACGCCGTTGCTATACCTGAAAGGTTTCCATGCCTTGCAGGCGTACCGCATCGGCCATTGGTTGTGGATGCAGGGCCGCCAGGCATTGGCGATCTACCTGCAAAATCAAATCTCGGTCGCCTTTGGGGTGGATATCCACCCGGCGGCCACCATCGGCTGCGGCATCATGCTCGACCACGCCACCGGCATTGTGATCGGTGAAACCGCCGTGGTGGAGAATAACGTCTCTATCCTGCAGTCGGTAACCCTGGGCGGGACGGGCAAAACCAGCGGCGATCGCCACCCTAAAATCCGCGAAGGTGTGATGATTGGCGCGGGGGCTAAAATCCTCGGTAATATCGAAGTGGGGAAAGGGGCCAAGATTGGTGCCGGTTCCGTGGTGCTACAGCCCGTGCCACCACATACCACCGCCGCAGGCGTGCCCGCACGTATTGTTGGCCGCCCGGAAAGCGATACGCCATCGATGGATATGGACCAGTACTTCAACGGTGCCAATCACGGGTTTGAGTATGGCGACGGTATCTGAGTAACTCCTCAGTGGTAATATCCCCAAATCCCATGTAAACGCCGTGTGATGGCAATATCACACGGCGGTTTGTCGCTTACACCTTATGTTTTTCTCTCAGTGGAGCTGCGCCTTGAACCGCCTGACCGAAAAGCAGCTCCAGACTCTCTTGCTGCAAAAAAACCTCGCCAAGCAAACAGTCCCCGAAGTTTCATTAACTACTGCGCTGGCCGCTGCTTTCAAGACGATGATCCAGCAGGGTGAGTTCATCACGGGGCAACGTTTACCGGCCAGCCGTGCGTTGGCAGCCTCACTGCAGTTATCCCGAGGGACCATTGAGAACTGTTATACGGCGCTGGAAACCGAGGGATACGTCTGCAGAGAGGTGGGGCGGGGAAGCTTTGTTGCGCAAAGGCAGCAACCTTTGCTGGGTCTGACTAGTGAGCACTCAGCTGCACCTTCCGGCAGCCAGGTCACATTGAGCCGGAGATCGTCACAGCATACCAGGCCTGAATCAGGCAACCTGCCCCAGCAGCGGGCATTTGGCCCCGGCATGCCTGAAACCCGCAATTTTCCGATCCATACCTGGCTCAGGTTATATCAGCAAACCGTCAAAGAAGAGGGGTTGTCTATCTCGGCAGGCAGCAACTTGCAGGGCAATATTCACCTGCGGGAAGCCATTTGTGACTTCCTGCTGGCCGAGCGGGGCGTGAAGGCACAGGCCGATCGAATTCTGATTGTGAGCAGTACGCAACAGTCGCTGTCTTTATGTGCGCAGGTCCTGGCAGACGCTGACGATAGCGTCTTTATCGAAAATCCGGGGTATACCGGTGCGATTAAAGCCTTCCAGGCGGCACAGCTCAAGCCGATCCCGATTACTGTGGATGAACAGGGGATTTGCACCGATGAAATCATTCACTCGCAGGCTAATGCCAGATTTGTCTATGTCACCCCTTCCAACCAATATCCGACCGGTCGAGCACTTTCGCTGGCCAGGCGGTTGGCATTGATTGAGGCGGCAAAAGTTCGGGATATGTGGATCATTGAAGATGACTACGACAGCGAGTTTCATTACCAAGGCATTGCGACGGCCTGTTTGCAGGGGTTAGACCCTCATCAGCGCACCATTTATATGGGCACGTTCAGTAAAACCCTGTTTCCGGATCTGCATGTGGCTTATATGGTACTGCCAGAAGCGCTGGTAAAACCCATGACCACTGCGCGGGCGAATACGGACAGCCAGGTTTCGGGGATCGCTCAGCGCACGTTGGCAAAATTTATTATGCAGGGACATTACCGAGAACATGTCCTGACGATGAAGAAAATATATTCATCGCGTGCGGCGTTGTTTATTAACGAGATCAACAAGCACTGCGGCTTAAAGGTGAAGGTTATTGTACCTAACTGCGGCTTGCAAATACTCTGCCTGGTGGAAAGTAAACAGCTTGAGCAAGAGGTTGCCCATCGCGCTGCGCAGAATAAGTTAACCCTGAAAAGCCTTTCCGAGTTTTGTACGGCAGATATTCCCTTATCTGGCTGGCTGCTGGGCTTCGCGGCGCTGGATCCTATTGAGATAGCCTATAACGTCGAGCAGTTTTCCCAGTTGCTAACGCGCTGTTTAAACGAGATGGATACTTAGCCGCTGAAATGGTCCGGTGTCTATAGCGGATTGGTCCATTAACCCCACCCTATGGCATCGCCTATACTTGCGCCACTTTGAACATGCAGGGGTAGGACTATGTTGATGACTAAAAATGGCGTTACCATTAGGGACATAATCGCTTCAGATAGAGCGGGTTGGGAGCATCTGTGGCAGCAATATCTGCACTTTTATCGTGCCGATGTCAGCGCCGAAATCACCGAAAAAACCTTTATCCGCCTGTGCCAAAAACAGGATTTGGTCGGGCTGGTTGCCGTTAACGATCAGGGGCAGATCCTCGGTTTTATGCATTTGGTTTATCACGCCTCGACGTGGAGCGATAAAAACTATTGTTATATTGAGGATCTGTTCGTTGATAAAAGCGCGCGGGGACAAAACGTGGCGGAGAGCCTATTTACTGAAGCTTATCAACAGGCGGAAGTGAGAGAGTCAAGCCGCGTTTACTGGATGACCCAGGAGTTCAACTCCTCTGCCCGTTCGCTGTACGATAAAATCGGCCAAAGAACCTCGTTTATTATTTATAGTAAAAAATAGTACGGCGTTAATAATAAGGCGACGGGGTTTAACCGTCGCCTGTTGATTATTCCAGATAAAACACTTCACGCAGCGGTGAGCTGACCGGGCTATGATCAGGATTGCTCGGCATCACGTCGCCCATATGCTGCCACCAGCGCTGGCAGACGGCGGTGTTGGCCACTGCATCCCAACGTTCTTCTGACTCAATCTCCACATAGCCAAACAGCAGGTGGCGTGCTTCGTCCAGGAAGATGGAATAGTGGTGTGCACCGTGCTCCTTCAGCACCTGTTCCAGCTCTGGCCAGATCGGGCTGTGGCGGCGCTGGTATTCGGCGTGTGCATCTGGGTTTACCTGCATCACAAAAGCTTTACGGATCATAGGTTTTCCTTAAAGATCACAGCGCGGCTAAATACAGCGCACGAACCTGTTCGCGATCTGCCGTGCGTGGGTTGCAAGGGGCGCATGGGTCAGCCAGCGCTTTATCCAACCAGCCTTCGATATCCGCTTCCTTGATACCCAGGGCCGAGAAACCTGCCGGGATACCCACGCGCAGCGAAAGCGCGTGAATGGCGGCTATCGCCTGATGGCTGGCCTGTTCTTCGTTCATGCCTTGCGTGTCTGCCCCCATTGCCTGCGCAATACGGGCAAAGCGAGCCACGGCATTCGGGCGGTTAAACTCTTCGATTACCGGCAGCAGGATGGCATTGCAAACGCCGTGTGGCAGATTGTGGGTCGCGCCTGGCTGGTGAGCCAATGCGTGCACCAGGCCAAGCCCGGCGCTGTTGAACGCCATCCCCGCCAGGTATTGCCCATAGGCCATCATTTCCCGCGCTTGCAGGTTTTTGCCGTCATCTACCGCGGCAGGTAGCCAGGTGCTAATCAGGCGGATGGCTTCCAGCGCTGAGTGATCGGTCAGAGGATGAGCGCCCACGGAAACATAGGCTTCCACCGCGTGGGTCAGCGCGTCCATACCGGTGGCGGCAGTCACGCTGGCGGGAATATCCAACATCACCTGCGGGTCGTCCACGGCGATGTCAGGGATGATGTTGGTGTCGATGATCACTTCTTTGACGTGGCGCAGGCTGTCGATGATCACCGCGTTGCTGGTCATCTCGGCTGCGGTGCCCGCAGTGGTATTGATCGCCACCAAAGCTACGCCCGGATGTTTGACTTTGCCAACGCCGGAATAGGCGGTAGAGGGGACAGGGTTGCCGGTGAGGATTTTGATCGCCTTGGCGGTATCGATCGGGCTGCCGCCACCGAAGGCAATCAGATAGTCGCACTGCTGCTGTTTGAACGCTTGCCAGCCTTGCTGCACCAGTCCTTCGGTAGGGTTGGGAAATACCTCATTGAACATGGCATAAGGCAGAGCATGCTGCTGCATGGCGCTGAATAGCCCTTCCAGCAGGCCGAGCTCAACCAACTGACCGTCGGTGACGATCAGCGCCTTACCCCATTGCTTCTGTGCCAGCAGCTTGACCATATCTTCAATGGCGCCGCAGCCGTGCAAACTGATTTTCGGTAATGCCAGCATGAAACTCATGATATTGCTCCTGAAATGAGAAACCGTTGTGATGCGCCCGCCGTAGCGGACGCAGGGCACCGATGTCTCAATCCTTGAGCGCGGCGGCCAGTGGCGTTACGCCGAAACGCTTGGCCAGCGCCGTCAGTTGGCTGCCGGAAATGGTTTGCTTCTTGCCACCCATCGACAGCACTTTCACCATGATCTCGGCCGATTTTTCTGCGGTGTCGATCAGGCCGAAAGCGTCGTCTAGCGTTGGGCCAGAGCCGAAAATGCCATGGAACGGCCACAGTACCAGACTGTGTTCCTGCATCTGTTCGGCGGTCTGGGTGCCGATGCCGTCGGTTCCTGGCACCATCCAGGGCACGATGCCTATGCCGTCTGGGAACACCACCAGGCACTCGGTGCTGCCTTCCCACAACAGGCGGGTGAAGCTGGCGTTGTCCAATTCCTGCACAAAGCTTAGGGCGATCAGGTTGGTGGCATGGCAGTGCATGATGACGCGATCACGGCCAGAGGTGACGTTCATGCGCACGATGTGCGACTGGAAATGCGCCGCCAGTTCCGAGGTCGGAAAACCTCCCTGGGAAAGCCCCCAGTGGATGTGGTATGCGGTGCCGTTGTGGTTCAGTTGCAACAGCACCAGATTCTCTTGCGGCGCCAACTGCACGTTGCGGAAGAACTTGCCTGAACCGGTGACCAGGAACCAGCAGTTGGCCAGTTCGGTTGCCGGTTGCGTTAGCTCTACGCACCGCGGATCGGCCACGAAATCGCTACGGAAAGGCTCAACATCTTCCGCCAAAAGCCGCAGGCTGACGTTGCCGCCGTTGCGCTCATCCCAGCCTTTTAGCCACATGTCGCTGGTGGCTTTGATCATGCCCTGGACGAACCAGGAGGAAACTATCTGTTGCATTGCGCTACCCTTAACGTTGGCTGAGGATCTGTTGTTCGTAGTTGCGTACGTTGTTGAGCCAGCTGGCATCGGCCGGGACATCGTTACGCTGACAGTAGGTTTCCCACACGGCTTGCCATGGCAGGCATTTCTGTTCTTCCAGCAAGGCCAGGCGGGCGGTGTAATCGCCGCTCTCTTCGATCTTGCGCAGCATCTCGGTCGGCTCCAGCAGCGCACGCAGCAGGGCTTTCTTCATGTTGCGGGTACCGATCACCCAGGCGGCGATGCGGTTGATGGAGGCGTCGAAGAAGTCCAGGCCGATGTGGACGCGGTTGAACAGGTTGTTGCGCACGATCTCACCGGCAATCGCCTGCGTTTCGTCGTCCAGCAGCACCACGTGGTCACTGTCCCAGCGTACCGGGCGGCTAACGTGCAGCAGCAGGCGTGGTACATACAGCATGGCGCTGGAGATCTTGTCGGAGATCACTTCGGTTGGGTGGAAGTGGCCCGCATCCAGACAGAGTGCGGTCTGGCGGCTGGTGGCATAGCCGAGATAAAACTCGTTGGAACCCACGGTGTAGCTCTCTGCGCCAATGCCGAACAGCTTGCTTTCCACCGCGTCGATATGGTGTGCCGGGTCGAGTTTTTCGCTAATTACTTCGTCCAGCGCGCTCATCAGACGCTGGCGCGGTGCCAGGCGATCGATCGGCGTATCTTTCATACCGTCCGGGATCCAGATGTTCATCACCGAAGGCGTACCGAGCTGTTCGCCAAAATAGGCCGAGACGCGGCGGCTAGCCTGGCAATGTTCAATCCAGAACTGACGGATTTCCGGGTTGGCATGTGACAGCGTAAAACCGTCGGCGCTCAGCGGGTGCGAGAAGCATGACGGGTTGAAATCCAGCCCCAACTGGTGCTGTTTGGCCCACTCCACCCAGTTTTTAAAATGGCGTGGTTCAATTTTGTTACGGGCTACCGGGGCATCCGACTCCAGATAGATCGCGTGCAGGTTCAGGCGTTTCGGGCCAGGGATCAGCGCCAAAGCCTGTTCCAGATCGGCCCGCAGCTCTTTGGCGTTGCGCGCTTTGCCCGGGTAGTTGCCGGTGGCCTGAATGCCGCCGGTCAGGGAGCCTTCCGGATTTTCGAACCCGGCCACGTCATCTCCTTGCCAGCAGTGCATCGACACTGGCAGGGTTTCCATAGCGCTAATCGCGGCTTCAACGTCCACGCCAACGGCAGCAAAGCGCTGTTTTGCCAGTTCCCAAGCTTGATCGATCGAGCTTTTCATATGCAAAGTTCCTTAGGTAATTGACTCAACGACTGAAATTGCGACCAGTGGGCGGCAAAGTCTGGATTGTCGCGAGGGGTAAAGTGTTGTAGTGGGAAGTTCTGTGCCACGATGCGGCGGAATTGCCCAATGTCGCTGACGGCGTCCAAGGCCATCAACTGGCAGCCGACGTTGCCCAGGGTTGAGGCTTCGATTGGCCCGGCGCTGATGGCCAGCCCGCAGGCATCGGCACACAGCTGATTAAGAAAATGGTTCTGGCTGCCGCCGCCGACGATATGCAGATGGCTGAGTGGGCGGCCGTGCATCGTCGCCAACTCCTGTGCGACCTGGCGGTAGAGCATGGCGAGGCTGTCGAAGATGCAGCGCACCAGTTGGGCTGCGGTTTCCGGCACCGGCATCCCGCGCTCGCGGCAGCTGTCCTGAATGGTTTGGCACATGTTGGCCGGGTTGATAAAACGATCGTCATTGGGGTTAACCAATGAACGACAGGCTGGCTGTTGGGCCGCCTGAGCGATCAGGGCTGGCAGATCGCTGATGTTCAATTCCTGCGTGGCGCGTTGCAGCAGCCAAAGGCCCATGATGTTTTTCAGCACCCGATAGCCCGTTGCGCCGCCCTCATTGGTGATATTGGCCGCCAATGATGCCGGGTGAACCACCGGGACTGGGCTTTCGATGCCCATCAGCGACCAGGTGCCGGAGCTGAGATAGGCGGCATTGGCATCTTGCAATGGCGTTGCAAGTACCGCGCTGGCGGTGTCGTGCGTTGCCACGGCAATCACCGGGATCTGCTGGCCGCTGGGGCTGGTCCAATAGCCCACGCGGTTGCCTGGTGGCGTTGGTTTGCCAAACCAGCTGGCAGGTACCCCGGCCCAGGCCAACAGTTCCTCATCCCATTGATCAATTTCAATATTCAGGAGCTGGGTGGTGCTGGCATTGGTGTATTCCCAGTTCAGTTCCCCTGTCAGGCGAAAGTGCAGGTAATCTGGGATCAGCAGCAGGTGAGCCACGCGATCTAACCGTTCTGGCTGCTGTTCGCGCAGGGCACGCAGTTGGTACAGCGTATTGAAAGGCAGGAATTGAATGCCGGTGCGTTGATAGATATTGCTGCGGCCCAGATCCTGCTGGGCTGTTGCCATCAGCCCCTGGGTGCGGGCATCACGGTAGGACACGGCCTGGCCGACCCGCTCACCTTGCGCATCCAACAGTACAAAATCGACACCCCAGGTATCTATGCCGATGCTATCAAGGCGAATGCCTTCGGCATCAAGCTGTGCGAGTGCCTGGCGGATATTGCCTTCCAGCGCATCCAGATCCCAGCAGTCTTGCCCGGCCCGGTGCAGCAAACGGTTGGTGAAGCGGCTGACTTCACGCAACTGGAGTTGTTGCTGTTGCGGTTGATAGCTCGCCAGCATCACTCGTCCACTGGAGGCTCCAAGATCGATGGCGACAGTATTGCGAATAGTCATGAGAGAAAGCCCGTGATTGCTTGATGCGAGCAGTGTAGGAAGTTGCCGCTGCCTGGGCCTTCTCGCCACTGCCAACGCCTGAGAGGGATTGGCAAAATGGCAAAGGTAAAGGTGAAGTAGCTCACAGTTTGCGACTCGAGCCGGTTTTCGCCCGGTTGTGACCTTGTACGCATTTCTCAACATTGCTACGGCTTTCTTAAAAAACGCGCAGCTTTAGCGCGCTTTTCGGTCAAAACCTTAAGGTTTGTTGCCGGGCGCTTCTCTTACTATCGATTACCGACGTTGCGCGGTAATCCCGCCGCGCCAAAGCTCTGGGGGCAAGATGAACCTATTGCACAGTAGTGATTTTTTCCCTTCCTGCAGCGCGCCCGTGGTGATCGAACCTCGCGAACCGCAGCAGGCTTTTCCAGAACATCATCATGATTTTTACGAAATTGTGATTGTCGAACAGGGGGCGGGGGTGCATGTGTTTAATGGCAATCCCTATACCCTTAACAGCGGTTGCGTCTGTTTTGTGCGCGATCACGATCGCCACCTGTTTGAACAGACCGACGGCCTGATCCTGACCAATATTCTGTTCCGGGCGCCGGACGCCTTCCGCTTTGTCTCCGGCGTGGAGCAGTTCCTGCCGCGCGAGGCCGATGGCGTCTACCCGGCCCATTGGCGTATCAGCCAGCAGGTGTTGCAACAGGTCAAGGGGTTGATTGCGCAGCTCGCGGCGGCACCTGCAGGTGAGCGGCCAGAAGAGATAGCGCTGCATGAAAGCGTCTTTATGCAGCTGTTGGTGCAGCTGTGGCAGGGCTGTCTGGCCCGGCAGGGGGACGATCAGGAGGGGCGTTTGCATCAGCTGTTGGACTGGCTCCAGGGCCACTATGCTGAATCGATCGAATGGTCCGAACTGGCCGATCGCTTTGCCATCCCGCTGCGTACGCTGCACCGGCAGCTGAAACAGCACACCAACATGACGCCACAGCGCTACCTGACCCACCTGCGTTTGCTACAGGCTCGCCATATGTTGTGCCACAGCGATAGCAGCATCACCGATATCGCTTTTCGCTGCGGTTTCGGCGACAGCAACCATTTTTCGACCCTGTTCAAGCGTGAGTTTACCTGCCCACCCCGTGCGCTACGTGGTATGCGCTAGCAGCGTGAAAATCACGACTGCATCAATTTTCCTCGCCGCGTGTTCGGCAATAATGCCCAGTCGTGCCAACCAGGAAAGGTGTGAGATGAGGGAGACGTTACTGTTAGAGAGCCGCGATTATCTGCCCTCGGTACAGATGCCGGTGGCCGTGGCGGAGCGCTATCCCCAGATGGGATTTGCCACGCATACTCACCAGTTTTGCGAGATTGTGATCGTTTGGCGTGGCAATGGCCTGCACGTGCTGAACGATCGCCCTTACCGGATCACCTGCGGGGATATTTTTTATATCCGTGCCAGCGATTGCCACAGCTACGAGTCGGTACACGATCTGGTGCTGGATAACGTCATCTATTGCCCGGAGCGTCTGCGGTTGAATGCCCAGTGGGAAAGCCTGCTACCGCCGTTTGATACCTCCAGCGAGCGCTACTGGCGGCTCTCTACCCAAGGCATGGCGCAGGCCCGGCCGATTATCGCCCAGCTTTCGCAGGAGAGCCGTAAAACCGACTCGTTATCGATCCAGTTGACGGAGGCTTTGTTGCTGCAATTGGCGATCGTGCTCAAACGCTATCGCTATGCGGTGGACTGCGTGCATATGTTGCCGGACGGCGAACAGTTGGATTTGCTGATGGCAGCGTTGCAGAACGGCATCGACGGCGACTTTGATCTGCCGGCTTTTTGCCGGCAGCATCAGTTGACCGAGCGGGCGCTGAAGCTGCTGTTCCGCCAGCAAACCGGCATGACCATCAACCACTATCTGCGCCAGATCCGTTTATGCCAGGCCAAGCGCCTGCTACGCCGCAGTGAATACCGCATCAGCGATATTGCCGCCCGATGCGGGTTTGAAGACAGCAACTATTTTTCCGTGGTGTTCACGCGCGAGGCCGGAATGACCCCGCGCGAGTATCGCCAACGGTTTATCGCCTAGGGGCTAGGCGATCCGGTTCGTGCGGATATGCAATATCTGGGCGAGTTTTTCCAGCCGTTCTCCCTGATGGCCAATGCCGATAGCGCAGTGGTGGGCAGGGCCAGCCAAGGACCACTCACGGGTAAAGGTCCTGGCATCCAGGCTGAAACGGTAGCGGCTGTTGGTATTGCCGATATCCAGCGTTTCCCCCGCCACCGAAAGCCCTTCGGCATACTGCAACACGACGTCGCCGTCACGTTCCTCAACCACAGACAAGAAGGTGACCGGGCCGTTTTTCACCGACATCTGAATCGAAACGCCACAACCCGGCTTGCCGTGATACACCGGCAGCGGCACCAGGCGTACATCGCCCTCTGCCATCAGCGGATGCGCAGGCCCATCGTGGCCCCATAGCACAGCGTCATCCTCGAATTCGATGCCGTAAGGTTCGGAGAAGGATCCACCAGCTCCCAGCAGGGCGAGGATTTTCATGGCGATCGCGTTTTTGACTTCGTATTCACCAGCGACCGGGATGCCTTTTTGGGTCAGCAGGGTGTTACCTGCAATCACCGACGTAACGATATTCTCGTAATCATTGCCGTTTTGCCCTTCGTAATAATAGGCCATTGCGCCCAGCCCATGCCGTTCTACCAGCCGATCCAGCGCGCAGGCGGTATGCGCAGCGCGTTGCAATTCGGCCTCTGAACAGAGCTCGTCCACCACAAAGGCGTTGTGCATTTCATCCCGCTTAAGCTGGATTTGCGCTGTGGTACTTTGTTGGCGCAGAGCGTTCAGCTCGCACATTTCCAGCGGTTTGAAACGCACACCAAGCCGTGCGGAAAGGTTGGTCAGATTGCTGTAGACGTCGATCATCCCGTCGTAATAGTGGCCGAGCAGGCCGATCTGCGTGGTGCGTAACGCATTACGCAACGCGAAAGCGGTCAGCCAGTTGTCCAACTCCTGCCAGACCTGCGGATCGCCCTGTAATGCCCCCACCAGCAGTTGATACTCGATCCCGGCGCGATTAAACACGTTGGCCAATTCGGGAGCGCTACACGCCTGGCAATGGGCAAGCCATTCGCCAGTGCGATCGCCGCGATCTGCCATGGCGCGTATTTTCTGGTAGGGCAAACCTGCCTCTGGCTGCAAGGCTAATACCAACACCGGTTTACCCAGGGCCTGCACCAGCGGTAATACGGTGGCACTCAGCGCGTAGGTGCTGATGTAAAGCACCACCACGTCTACCGGCTGGTGGCGAGCCTCTGCCAACAACGCATCGGCGGCAGCGACCGAATCCACCAGCCCACCACGCTGAATCAGGTGACTGCTGGAAAGGCGTTCGGCGATCTGTTCGAGGTAACCTTCAAGGCGGGGCTTAAGGCCGCTAAACTGCGGCCAGTAAGTGTCAAGCCCGATACCAAATAGCAAGATATTCAAAGGACTATTCATCTTTCGCCCCTCAAGATGCCATGCCCAAGCCAACGATGTTGGCAGCCAGTATAATCACCAGGCAACCGAGGCATAGCACTGCCACCGGCTTTCTGGTCCCGCATTTCCACTCTTTCAGCAGTAGCCCGACGATGCCGCCGCACAGTACGTAGAAACTCATGTGCAGCATCCAGCTCATGTAGTCGTATTGTGCCGGGATCTTGGCGTGGCCCCAGGCGTAGAAGAAGAATTGCAGATACCACATCAGCCCGGCCAGCATCGAGAACAGCACGTTGGCGACCAGCAGCTTTTTCGGCAGTGAGAAATCGGCTTTCACCGAGATATTTTTCAAGGTGGCCAGGCGGATCAGGCAGTAGCCCAGGTTGATCAACGCGCCGCCGCCCATAATCACCACATAGCTTGGCAGGGCAACATACAACGGGTCGATGCCCAGTGCTCCGGCGGCTTCATGCATCGGTTTGGCCGCGTCCATGGCGAAGGACATCCCGGCGGAGAAAATGCCGCACATCACCGCCAGCGCCAGTCCCTTCTTGAGGCTGAACTCCTCTGCGCGGATGCCCATGGCCCGCTCTTTCAGCAAACCGGCATAGCTGACGATCACCACGCCGACCAACGCTACAAATACCCCAACCAGCGACAGGCGGCCACCTGCAGTGCCGAACAGTAGTTCAAAGCGGCCCTGCAATAGCGGTGTCATCAACGTGCCTATGATCAACGTGATGCCGATGGCGATACCAATCCCCATCGACATCCCGAGATAGCGCATGGTCAGGCCATAGTTGATATTACCGATCCCCCACATAGCGCCAAACAGGAATACCGGTAGCAGGGTGGCGGCGCTGAATGAGCCGTAATACTGCCAAAAATCGGGCAGCAGCATATAGCTGATGGCCCAAGGCAGGATCAGCCAGGAAACGAAACCGCCGATCGACCACATGGTTTCCCAAGACCAGTTTTTGACCTGTTTGAATGGCGCGTAGAAGCAGGCCGCACTGGCCGCCCCGACCAGGTGCCAGAGTATCCCTAGCAGAATGGCATTGTTCATCTTGTTATCCTTGTTGTTGTTGGCGTGGTGACGTAGAGCGCAGAGACCACGGATGAACAGGGAGTCTAAAGAGACACTAGCGAAGGAACCTTCGGTTGGCTGCCGGTTGCCGGGAGAGCATGGCAAAATTCAGCGGGTGCGGGTGTTGACGATCACAAATTTGGCAGGGCGGCGATCGGGCGATGTCTGGCTGGCAGGCGATCGCCCAATAGGGATTACTCTTTAAGCAGTGCGCCCGCATAACCCAGTTGGCGCCAGGCTTCGTAAACTACCACTGAGACGGCATTGGACAGATTCATGCTGCGGCTTTGGGCCTGCATGGGAATACGGATCTTCTGCTGTGCAGGCAACGCATCCAGAATGCTGGCGGGCAGGCCACGGGTTTCCGGGCCAAACAGCAGATAGTCCCCAGCCTGATAGCTGACAGCGCTATGCGCCGGTGTGCCTTTGGTGGTCAGGGCAAACAGCCGCTGTGGATTTTCGCTGGCGAGGAAGGCGGCATAGTCGGCATGGCGCTTGATGCAGGCAAATTCATGATAATCCAACCCGGCACGGCGCAGGCGTTTGTCGTCCCACGGGAAGCCCATAGGTTCGATCAGATGCAGTTGGAAACCGGTGTTGGCGCACAGGCGAATGATGTTGCCGGTGTTCGGCGGAATTTCAGGTTCAAATAAAACGATATTCAGCATGTAAAAAGCCCCTCATGACGAGGGGCGCAGAATAGCAAAATCTTTGGGTGCTGGCGATTAGCGCTGATGCAGCGGCAACCACAGCACCAGACGCAGGCCACCCAGCGGGCTGTCTTCCGCTTTCACCCAGCCGCGATGCTGATTGACGGCGGATTCGACGATGGCCAAGCCCAGCCCGGTACCGCCGGATTGACGATCGCGTGCTTCATCGGTGCGGTAGAACGGCCGGAAAATCTGCTCACGATCTTCCGGGCTGACGCCTGGGCCATCATCGTCCACCACGATGGTGATCCCCTGATTATCGGCGCTGAATGCCACCGCGATGCGCGTATTGGAATAACGCAGGGCATTACGCACAATATTCTCCAGCGCACTGTCCAGGGCACCTGCGTTGCCGTAAATCGTCCATGGGCCAGGAGGGGAGGTGACCTCCAGCTGTTTGCCCATCTGTTCGGCTTCGAAACTGGCGTTGTCTAGCACGTCGGCCCACAGTTCGTTGGCCTTCAGCAGTTCGCGCACCAGCTCGCTTTTCTGTTGGCCACGGGAGAGCAACAGCAGATCGTTAATCATCGAATCCAGCCGTTGGGCTTCGGTTTCGATACGCGCCAGTTCATGGCCTTCACCGTGGCGGCGACGCATCAGGGCGGTTGCCAGCTGTAGACGCGTTAACGGGGTGCGCAATTCGTGGGAGATATCGGAAATCAGCCGTTGCTGGGCCGTCATCATCCTTTCGAGCGCGCTGACCATCTGGTTGAAACTGGCCCCGGTGGCAAGGAACTCCTGCGGCCCGGCTTCCAGCTCTGGGTGTTGCTTAAGGTTGCCACGGGCTACATCATCGGCGGCATTTTTCAACTTACGCGCCGGTTTGGCCAGGCTCCAGGCCAGCCACAGCAACAGCGGGGCGCTGATCAACATGGTGACGATCAGCAGCAACAGCGGCCGGTCGAACATCAGGTTGATAAAATCGGACTGCGAGCTGCTGGCCGGGCGGATCAGGTACAACTGGTAATTGTCTTCACCATCACGCACCGAGAACGGGCCAACCAGTTCGACGCGGCCATATTTTTTCTTTTGCGGTTGGTCGGAGTTGTCCGACTGGCCGATAAAGTTGCGCACGATCTGCATTTCGTTGCGCTGCGCGCCGATCACTCGCCCTTCGCTGGTCACCAACAACAGGCGCTGGCCCGGCGGTGCCCATTTTTCGATGGCGCGGAACAGGCGGCGCCACCACATCAGATCGTTGGCCGGATCGTTTTGCAGTTCGGCTTCGACATGCTGTTCCAGCATCAACCCCTGCCGCTGTTCGCTTTCCAGCAGCGTGGTCATTTGGCGGGAGTCGAGTTTGGGCACCATCAACACCAACATCAGCACCAGGGCCAATGTGAACCAGAAAATGGCGAAGATGCGTGCCGTCAAGCTGTTGATCATGCTGCAGATACCATCAAATAGCCCCGTCCGCGCAGGGTTTTGAACCAAGGATGCCCATCTTTGCGGTCCGGCAGTTTGCGCCGCAGGTTGGAGATATGCATATCAATGGCGCGATCGAACGGCGTCAGGCGTTTGCCCAGCACTTCCTGGCTGAGGAGTTCACGAGAAACTACCTGGCCGAGATGCTGTGCCAGCAGATAGAGCAGGGTAAATTCGGTGCCTGTCAGATCCAGTACTTGCCCGTCGAAGCTGGCTTCCTGGCGGCCGGGGTTCAGTTGCAGGCCGTCAACGTCCAGCGTAGGTGCGCTGGTATCCACATTCTGCTGCTGTTCGCTCCAGTTGGAACGGCGCAGAATGGCCCGGATGCGGGCAACTAATTCGCGATCGTTAAAGGGTTTTGCCAGGTAGTCGTCCGCACCCAGTTCCAGGCCAAGGACCCGGTCCAATTCGCTGCCGCGAGCGGTTAGCATGATCACCGGCGTCTGGTGGTGCTGACGCAATTCTTTCAGCGTATCGATACCGTTTTTCTTCGGCATCATGATATCGAGCAACAGCAGATCGATGGAGCTGTCCAGTAACGACAACGCCTGTTCACCGTCGTGAGCCACGACGATGTTAAAGCCTTCCATTTCAAGCAGTTCTTTCAGTAGCGAGGTGAGCTCGCGGTCGTCGTCAACTAACAGAATTTTGTGCATATGTGATTTACCTCCTGACGCAAAATACGTCATCAACTGTTGCTATTCCATGACTTTACGTAGTTTTACATGCACTGACGCATGTTTGCAGGTGCAGCGATACACTGCTCCTCGTTGATTCGCAAAGTGAGAAAGCTCGAGGAGTAAAAATGGTTAAGGTGACCGCAGTAGTTATGGCATCAATTTTGGCATTAGGTTCTACCGCTGCCTTTGCTGCTGATACTACACCGGAAACTGTCCAACCTCCTGCTAATGATGCACTGTTGAGAGCGCTTGGCCAGAATCACATGTTTGACGGCGTTCGCTTGACCGAACATCAACGCCAGCAAATGCGCGATTTGATGCGCCAGGCCCGTTACGATCTGCCTGGTGTTAATGTAGACGAAGTGGAAACCATGCATAAGCTGGTCACCGCAGATAAATTTGATGAAGCCGCCGTGCAGGCCCAGGCGGAAAAAATGGCTCAGGAACAGGTTAAGCGCCAGGTCGAAATGGCCCGGGTACGCAACCAAATGTATAACCTGCTGACGCCAGAGCAAAAAAGTGTTTTAGACCAGAAGCATCAGCAGCGTGTGCAGCTGATGAAGCAACAGATTTCTGGTTTGCAGCAAACTTCTGCCCAGAAGTTGAGTATGACTGAGTAATCCCCTGTTTTTCCTTGCCATAGACACCATCCCTGTCTTCCCCCTCATGATGAGGGGGTTTTTTTTATTCCCATAAAATAAATTTACTTAAAAAACAATGGATTAATTCTATGCTAGACGGCGGCGGATTTTCAAAAACCGTTGAGTGTGGACGCGCCTTCTAACCTGGATATCTTATGAAGACTTATCTAGGGAGAGCGACATTACTGCACGTTTTGCCAGATTTTTTTGCTTAGCTGACAAGCATCCCATCATGATGGCGGGACTTTTTTTACCCCGCATTCCGTTATACTAAAGCCCATAAACTTTGGTTGGGGTTTTTTATGGAACAGCAATATGCGCGGCTGGTGCAGTCCGCTGCTTTAGCCGCCACCGGAATGGCCTCCGTTCTACTGTTGATCAAGATCGTTGCCTGGTATCTCACCGGCTCGGTCAGCCTGTTGGCGGCTTTAGTGGATTCGTTAGTGGATATTGCCGCATCGTTAACCAACCTGCTGGTGGTACGCTACTCGTTGCAGCCGGCTGATGAAGAGCACACCTTTGGCCATGGCAAGGCCGAGTCGCTGGCGGCGCTGGCGCAAAGCATGTTTATCTCCGGTTCTGCCCTGTTCCTGTTCTTGACCGGCTTCCAGCATCTGTATTCTCCGCAGCCCCTGAATTCGCCGGGTATAGGGGTAGCCGTGACTATCATTGCGTTGATTAGCACTTTCATCCTGGTGACCTATCAACGTTGGGTAGTCAGAAAAACGCGCAGCCAGGCGGTACGGGCCGATATGCTGCATTATCAGTCAGATGTGATGATGAATGGTGCTATTTTGATAGCACTTGGGCTAAGCTGGTACGGATTTCACCGTGCGGACGCGCTGTTTGCCCTGGGCATTGGGGTTTATATTCTCTATAGCGCGCTGCGTATGGGGTACGAGGCGGTGCAGTCCCTGCTGGATCGCGCCTTGCCGGATGAAGAGCGTCAGGCAATTATCGATGTGGTATCGTCTTGGCCGGGTATCAAAGGTGCCCACGATCTGCGTACGCGGCAGTCTGGGCCAACGCGGTTTATCCAGTTGCATCTGGAAATGGACGACACCCTGCCGTTGATGCAGGCGCATATTCTGGCAGAACAGGTGGAGCAGGCATTGTTGCATCGTTTCCCTGGGGCCGACGTGATTATTCACCAGGATCCCTGCTCTGTTGTTCCTCAAGGCCGACAGGGGCATTGGGAACTATAATCAACAGACATAGGTCAATGTTGGGTGGATTGAGAAATCACGGTGTTAGCACGCCGTGCCATGTGAAGTTTTTTCCTTGATGTTGCGTGACCTGAATCAATTCAGCTGGGTGTTTTTGTTATAATATCCAGCAATAAAAGCCGTAAAGCTGGTTTTGCGCCGTTGGAGAGATACCCGGTGAGTCGGCGAATACAGAATTCTTAAGAAATTGCATCTACAGTTCAGAGGTAGTCATGATCAAGAAAATCGGTGTACTGACGAGTGGCGGTGACGCCCCAGGTATGAACGCTGCCATCCGTGGCGTTGTGCGTGCTGCGCTCACAGAAGGTCTGGAAGTATTTGGTATTTACGATGGCTACCTTGGTTTGTACGAAGATCGCATGGAGCAATTAGACCGCTATAGCGTATCTGATATGATCAATCGTGGCGGCACCTTCCTGGGTTCTGCGCGTTTTCCAGAGTTCAGGGATGACAGCGTGCGCGCCAAGGCGATTGAAAACCTGAAAAACCGCGGCATTGATGCGCTGGTGGTCATCGGCGGTGACGGCTCCTACATGGGGGCGAAACGCCTGACCGAAGAAGGTTTCCCATGCATCGGTTTGCCTGGCACCATCGATAACGACGTTGCAGGCACCGACTACACCATTGGTTACTTCACCGCGTTGGAAACCGTGGTGGAAGCAATTGACCGTCTGCGCGACACCTCTTCATCACACCAACGTATCTCTATCGTGGAAGTCATGGGGCGTTACTGTGGCGACCTGACCCTGGCGGCGGCCATTGCCGGTGGTTGTGAATTTATCGTCCTGCCGGAAATCGAATTCAGCCGTGACGATCTGGTTAATGAAATCAAAGCCGGTATTGCCAAAGGTAAAAAGCACGCCATCGTGGCGATCACCGAGCATATCTGTGACATCGACGAACTGGCGCGCCACATCGAGCAGGAAACCAAGCGTGAAACCCGTGCTACCGTATTGGGCCACATCCAGCGTGGTGGTTCACCGGTTGCCTATGACCGTATTCTGGCTTCCCGCATGGGCGCGTACTCCATCGACCTGCTGCTGCAAGGTTACGGTGGCCGTTGTGTAGGGATCCAGAACGAGAAGATGGTGCACCACGACATCGTTGACGCGATCGAAAACATGAAGCGTCCGTTCAAAGGTGACTGGTTGGAAACGGCGAAAAAGCTGTACTAATCCGCCCCTGATGCTGCTAAGCGGGCGCGGTATATACGGCGCCCCTTCGGGCGTACATGTTCGCCTCTACAAGTTCAGCCGCATTGGCACTTGGTCATCAATCTAGAGCCTCCGTTTGGGAGGCTTTTTTTCGTCTGTCATCGCTATATTCCAGAATGGTCTAGTACCACATTTTTTATTCTTTAATTGTGAGGGAAGTTTCTGGCAGGCTTTGATGCTAAATCAACCGCTTGAGGTTGCGTCATTTTCTGGGGGAACGGCAATGCAAAAATGGGGTGTGGGTCTGACTTTACTGCTGTTGGCATCGGGTGCCATGGCGAAAGATATTCAACTACTGAACGTCTCATACGATCCAACGCGTGAGTTCTACCAGGAATATAACACGGCGTTTGGTCAGTATTGGCAGCAGCAGACTGGCGATAAGGTTACCGTGCGTCAGTCACATGGCGGTTCAGGCAAGCAGGCGACCTCGGTGATTAATGGCATCGAAGCGGATGTGGTCACGCTGGCGCTGGCATACGACGTGGACGCCATTGCCGAACGCGGTCGTATTGATAAAGCGTGGATCAAGCGCCTGCCAGACAACTCAGCACCTTATACCTCGACCATCGTTTTCCTGGTGCGTAAAGGCAACCCAAAACAGATCCATGATTGGGCTGATCTGGTGAAGCCCGGCGTGTCGGTTATTACACCGAACCCGAAAACCTCTGGCGGTGCCCGTTGGAACTATCTGGCTGCCTGGGGTTATGCCCTGCACCAGAACGGTGGTGATAAAGCCAAGGCTCAGGAGTTCGTTAAAGAGCTGTACCGCAATGTGGAAGTGCTGGATTCCGGCGCACGTGGCGCAACCAATACCTTCGTTGAGCGCGGCATCGGTGATGTGCTGATCGCTTGGGAAAACGAAGCCTTGCTGGCAGAAAAAGAGCTGGGTAAAGACAAATTTGAAATCATCACTCCGAGCGAATCCATTCTGGCCGAACCGACGGTATCTGTGGTGGACAAGGTCGTTGATAAACGTGGCACCCGTGATGTGGCCACGGCTTACCTGAAGTATCTGTATTCCCCGGAAGGTCAGACTATTGCGGCCAACAACTACTACCGTCCGCGTGATGCAGCCGTTGCAGCCAAATTCGCCGAGCAGTTCCCAAAACTGAAGCTGTTCACCGTGGATGATACTTTTGGCGGTTGGACTGAAGCGCAGAAGGTGCACTTTGCTACCGGCGGGATCTTTGACGAAATCAGCAAGCGCTGATCGCCATCTGTGAGCCATAAAAAACCCCGGCAAGCCGGGGTTTTTTTATTTCAGGCCGGATGAAATCAGGCTTTTTTCGCTTGGGCAGCGGCTTTGACGATCACGGCGAAAGCGTCAGCTTTCAGCGATGCGCCGCCAACCAGCGCGCCGTCGATGTCTGGCTGAGCAAACAGCTCTGCGGCGTTCTTATCGTTCACGGAACCGCCGTACTGGATGATCACTTCGGCTGCTACCGCAGCGTCTTGCTTGGCGATATGGTCACGGATAAATTTGTGTACTGCCTGAGCTTGCGCTGGGGTGGCAGATTTACCGGTACCGATAGCCCACACTGGCTCATAAGCGATGACGGTGCCTTTGAACGCTTCAGCGCCCTGGGTTTTCAGCACGGCGTCGATCTGGCGCGCACAAACTTCTTCGGTTTTACCCGCTTCGTTTTCTGCTTCGGTTTCACCGATGCACAGCACTGGGATCAGGCCAGCGGCTTTCAACACGGCAAATTTCTCTGCGATCGCGGCGTCGGTTTCTTTGTGATAGGTACGGCGCTCTGAGTGGCCGATGATGATGTATTCAGCACCCACGTCTTTGAGCATGGTGGCAGAAACTTCACCGGTGAAGGCGCCAGACAGGTTGATGTCGACGTTCTGTGCGCCCAGTGCGATGCGGCTGCCGCCCAGTTCGTGCTTGGCCAGATCCAGATACATGACTGGAGGTGCGATGGCAACGCCACAACCGTCAACGCTGCTCAGTTCTTTACGCAAGGCGGCGATCAGTTCGTTAACCATGTGAACGCTGCCGTTAAGCTTCCAGTTACCCATTACTAATGGATGACGCATGTGTTTTCCTCCAAAAAGGGGACGCGAGAGTCTAAATGACAACTGCCGGACAGGCAGTTTACCTGCCCAACAGTATAGAGATGAATCAGTGCAAAGGCTTTGCTTTTTGTCATTAATTGCTGGGGTATCAGGGTTCAGATAGCGTTAGCTTAATCGGTTCAACGGCGAAGGTTACCCCCTTATCGCCGTTATCTGCCACCACATAGCGTATTGCCCCGACCTGTTGCTGGTAGAAGTAGGAGCCTTTGCCTTTTTCCAGCAGGTTGTTCACCTTGATAATGCTTTCTTCCACGGTGAGTGTCGGTTCAAACTGTCGGCTCAGGGCCGCCATGTAGTTCACCGCGATGGCTTTGGCCGCTTTTTCTTCGCCATCCTGCAACAGTAAATGGGTAATCTGCATGGTTTTAATCTTACCGGTGCCTTTTTCCAGTGCGGTAGAGGCGTACAGGTTTTCGTTAATCTTGCTGGCTGCGCGGGTCAGTAAAGGAGAGTCATCCTCTCTGGAGGGGACGACGCGAAACTCACCAATTGGCAGCGTTGGGTTGTCGCGGTTGTATTTTTCGCGAAATTGCACCACCGTCAGATCGAAGGTGGGCGCGCCAGCCAGTAAATAGGGCGCGTTCGCCGGAGCTTCGGTAGGCGTATCCGGTGGATCGGCCCAAGCACTGCCGATAGGGAAACACAGGCAGGCTATAACGATGATTTTTTTCAGCATGGTATACGGCATCGGTAACAAAGATGACTCCGATTAAAACGATAACCCGGGTGAATTGTCAAAAATTCCTCGTGATTGTCGTTTGCTGACGCAAGGCGGTGCGATGGTCTGCGTTTTGCCGGGGCTAGCTCAACCCGGTATGGCCTATGTTACACTGCGGCGCAGAATATGGGCAGGCCAAGAGTGCATGAATCGATGAGCTTACAGCAATGGTGTTTTTCCTTTAAGGGCCGTATCGGGCGGCGCGACTTCTGGATCTGGATGGCAGTCTGGGTGGTGCTGATGGCGGTGGCTTTCACGCTGGCCAACTACGATGTGGTAGCGATCCAAACCATCGCCTTTTGCATCGTGGCGCTGTTGTGGCCAACGGCGGCGGTGCTGGTCAAGCGCCTGCACGATCGTAATAAAAAGGGCTGGTGGGCGTTGCTGTTGATCCTGGCGTGGATATTGGCGGCTGGTAACTGGCAGATGTTGGCGCCGGTCTGGCAGTGGGGCGTGGGGCGTTTTATTCCGACGCTGATTGTGGTGATGATGGCGATCGATCTGGGGGCTTTTCTTGGCACCTCAGGGGATAACCGATTCGGGCCAGAGGCCGAACCGGTAAAATTCCGCTGAACTACCAGTAATGCTCGCTGGTGATATGGCCCGGCTTGCGGCGCAGATGTTTGCGCATCTGGTACTTCTCTTTCAGCGTTTGCTGGGTATCTCGCACCATCTGCGGGTTGCCGCACAGCATCACATGGCTGGTTTCGGCATCCAGGGTCAAACCAACCGCCGCTTCCAGCCGCCCGTCCTCCAGCAGAGCCGGAACGCGCCCGGTCAATGAGCCAGCTACTTCTTCGCGGCTGACCACGGTTTGAATGCGTAGTTTGCCGTTAAAACGCTGTTGCAGCTGCTGCATCAGCGGCAGGTAGCTGAGATCGCGAGCAAATCGTGCGGCGTGCACCAATACCAGGTTGTTGAAGCGATCCAGATCTTTGCCTTCTTGCAGGATCGACAGATAAGGGCCGATGGCGGTGCCGGTCGCCAGCATCCATAAGGTATCGCAGTCTGGCACTTCTTCGAGCACAAAGAATCCGGCGGCTTCTTTGGTGACCATCACCTCCGCTCCGGGCTGCAACTGATGGAGGCTTGGGCTGAGTTTTCCTTCTGGCACTGTGACCAGATAAAACTCCAGGTTAGGATCGCTGGGGGCATTAACGTAAGAATAGGCACGCTGAACGCGCTCGCCGTCTATTTCTAGTGACAGCTTGGCAAACTGCCCTGCGGTGAAACTGTCGATCGGGGCATTGACGGTGATGCTGAACAAGCCATCGGTCCAATGTTGTACCCCTGTCACTTTGCCGTTAACCCATTCAGCCATACTTTTAACGCTCCCGTGGTCGGATCAAATAAGCACAATGTCGTGAGCCGGAGATGGCATGCGCGGTACGTTCTATCCGGTAGCCTTTACCAAACAGGCGGTGGAACAGTTGCAGTTCGGAGTTGCACAGGTTGCTGCAAGTATGGGCCGCCACGCCGATTGGGCAGTGGTTTTCCACCAGCAACATCCCCTGCGGGCTTTCCAACAGTTCCGCCATGTAGCCGTCACGCTGGCGTAGGTTAACCAGGCGATTGAGCTTGCTGAGATGGTCTTCTTCCTCTGCCAGCTCATCGGCGTACCGGTGATAGAGTTTATCCTCTCGAGCACGGATCAGCTTTTCTATGCCTTCGGCACCGAACAGCTCATGTGCTGACTCCAGCAGGATCGCCGAGAGCCGATCGTGTCCGTCGGCAAACTGGGCATGGCCCTGTTGGGTCAAAGACCAGTAACGCGTCGGGCGGCCTACTTTGGCGCGCGTTTCCTCGTAGCAAACCAGCTCACGTTGTTCAAGGGATTGCAGATGCTGGCGGATCCCCATCGGCGTGATTTCCAGCCGCTCTGCCAGCATTTTGGCAGAATGAGGACCCAAGGTTTTTAACTGCAATAAAATCAGCTCTGGTGTTTTCATAAAACCCAAATCCCTGTGGCGGTATCTTATTTCAAGTTGATGGAAATAATTATCGATTAAGTGTTAAAGCTAATCTGATGCAAGTTTATCATTTTTAACTCTTTCCCGTTATGACAACAGATACGTACAGTTTGATTTACGAGACTGGTAGCGATAGATGCCAGTGTGACGGCGATCTATATTTGCCCGAAACTCGCTAAAAAAAATAGATTTGTTAGCTTATGCGACGCTGAGAAGCTGCTCTGTGGTTCCCCCTGGGTTATTGGGCGGGGTTGAGTGTCGCAACACTGAATAAGCTAATGAAGATAATGAGAAAAATTGAGAACTTCCACCTGCTGGTGATGCTGATCCTGCTGGTTGCCGTCGGTCAGATGGCGCAAACCATTTATGTGCCGATTATCGCCGATATTGCCCGCGATCTCTCGGTGCCCTCCGGCTCAGTGCAGCGCGTCATGGCGGCTTACCTGCTGACCTATGGTTTCTCACAGTTGATCTACGGACCGCTTTCCGATCGCATTGGCCGCCGCCCGGTGATCCTGGCTGGCATGATGATTTTCCTGCTCGGCGCCTTGGGCGCTTTGCTGGCCAACAGCCTATCGATGTTGGTGGCTGCCAGCGCGGTTCAAGGGATGGGCACCGGCGTGGCAGGCGTGATGGCCAGAACCATGCCGCGCGACTTGTATGCGGGCACTTCCCTACGCTACGCCAATAGCCTGCTGAATATGGGCATTCTGGTCAGCCCGCTGTTGGCTCCGGTAATTGGCGGGGGGTTGGCGATGATGTTTGGTTGGCGGGCTTGTTATGGCTTCCTGCTGGTGTTGTGCGCCAGTGTAGCGTTTGCCATGTTCCGTTGGTTGCCGGAAACCCGGCCGCAGCAGACGGAAAAACGCCGCATGTTCTCCAGCTTCCGCCAACTGTTGGCGGATGGCACTTTCAGCTGCTATCTGGTGATGTTGATCGGCGCTCTGGCCGGTATCGCCGTCTTTGAAGCCAGCTGTGGCGTGTTGATGGGCGGGGTGTTGGGCCTGAGCGGTTTGACCGTCAGTATCCTGTTTATCCTGCCGATCCCGGCAGCGTTCTTTGGAGCCTGGTATGCCGGGCGTGATGGCAAAACCTTCCATAGCCTGATGTGGCATTCGGTGATCAGTTGCCTGTTGGCCGGCCTGATGATGTGGATCCCTGGCTGGTTCGGGGTGATGAATATCTGGACGCTGATCGTACCTGCAGCACTGTTCTTCTTCGGTGCCGGGATGCTATTCCCCTTGGCGACCACAGGTGCGATGGAGCCGTTCCCTTATCTGGCAGGGGCTGCGGGTGCCTTGGTGGGCGGCATGCAGAATATGGGGTCTGGCCTGGCGACCTGGCTGTCAGCCATGCTGCCGCAAACCGGGCAGTTCAGCCTTGGGTTGTTGATGTTTGCCATGGCGTTGCTGATTTTGCTGTGCTGGTGGCCGCTATCGAGCCGTATGCAGCATCAGGGACATACCGCCTGATAGAGATGGGGCGCGCTCTGCGCCCCTAGGCGTCAAAGCAGGAATTCGTGCAGCGCTGCGTCTTTGCGATCCAGATAGTGGGTCGAACGGATGCGGCGGATAGTGCGCGATTTGCCTCGGATTAACAGGGTTTCGGTGGTGGCCATATTACCTTTGCGGGTGATGCCCTCCAGCAGATCGCCTTTGGTGATGCCCGTCGCGGCAAAGATCACATTATCGTTGCGCGCCATTTCATCCAGCACCAACACCTTACCGGCTTCGATACCCATTTCTTTACAACGGGCCAGCTCCTGCTCGCCGATACGGCGATTATCTTCGTTATCCCCTTTGACCTGATGACGAGCCAGCAGGCGGGCTTGCATATCGCCATCCAGCGCACGGATCACCGCCGCGGAGATCACGCCTTCCGGTGCGCCACCGATGCCGTACATCACATCCACTTCGCTTTCCGGCATACAGGTCAGGATCGACGCGGCGACATCACCGTCGGGAATAGCGAAAACTTTCACCCCGAGCAGCTGCATTTCTGCGATCACTGCATCGTGGCGTGGTTTAGCCAGAGTGATCACAGTCAGCTCAGTCAGTGGCTTACCTAGACGGGCCGCGATGTTGTTCAGGTTGGTGGCTAGCGGCAAGTTGAGGTCGATCACTCCACGCGCCTGCGGGCCGACGACCAGTTTTTCCATGTACATATCAGGAGCGTGCAGGAAGGTGCCGCGATCGCCTACCGCCAGGACTGCCAGCGCATTGGATTGCCCCATTGCGGTCATGCGCGTGCCTTCGATGGGATCGACGGCGATATCCACCGCATCGCCAATCCCGGTGCCGACGTTTTCACCGATATACAGCATCGGGGCTTCATCAATCTCACCTTCACCGATCACGATCCGGCCATCGATATCCACCCTGTTGAGCATAATGCGCATGGCATTGACGGCGGCACCGTCGGCGGCGTTTTTGTCGCCGCGTCCCAACCATTTATAACCCGCAAGTGCGGCGGCTTCGGTAACGCGGGAAAATTCGATGGCTAATTCACGTTTCATGGCAAACCTGTCAGTGAGTAAAGGGAAGAGAATATCGGCAAAGTTTATCACAGGGGGGAGGCGGCAGGGCGAGGCAAAAAAAACGCTGCCCGAAGGCAGCGCTGTTGCAGAGTAAAACGAATCAGTCGTGATCTTCCCAGGCTTGCGCACGAGCCACGGCCTTTTTCCAGCCGCTATAGCGGAAGTTACGCTCGGTAGTTTCGATACCTGGGCGGAATTCACGCTCGATGGTGGCTTTGCTCTTCACTTCATCCAGATCGTTCCAGTAGCCAATCGCCAACCCGGCCAGGAAGGCTGCGCCCAACGCTGTCACTTCACGCACCTCAGGACGCTCGACACGGGTGCCGAGGATATCGGACTGGAACTGCATCAGGAAGTTGTTGGCTACCGCACCACCATCCACACGCAGCGCTTGCAGACGGGTATTGGCATCGGCTTGCATGGCATCCAGCACGTCGCGAGTCTGGTAGGCGATAGACTCCAGCGTGGCGCGGATGATGTGGTTGCTGTTGACGCCACGGGTCAGGCCGAAGATGGCGCCACGGGCATACGGGTCCCAGTAGGGGGCACCCAGGCCGGTAAAGGCGGGAACCACGTAGACGCCATTGCTGTCTTTGACCTTGGTCGCGAAGTATTCGGAGTCGGCGGCATCGCTGATCAGTTTCAGCTCGTCGCGCAGCCACTGGATAGAGGCGCCGCCAATAAATACCGCACCTTCCAGCGCATAGTTCACTTCACCGCGTGGGCCGCAGGCGATGGTAGTCAGCAGGCCGTGGTTGGAACGCACGGCCTCTTTGCCGGTATTCATCAACAGGAAGCAGCCGGTGCCGTAGGTGTTTTTCGCCATACCCGGCTGGACGCAGAGTTGGCCATACAGCGCCGCCTGCTGGTCACCGGCGATCCCGGCGATAGGAATACGCGTCCCGCCTTTACCCCCGATGTTGGTCTGGCCATACACTTCGGAAGAAGGACGGACGTTTGGCAGCATGGCGCGCGGGATATCCAGCGCTTCCAGCATACGATCGTCCCAGTCCAGCTCATGGATGTTGAACATCATGGTACGCGAGGCGTTGGTGTAGTCGGTCACGTGAACCCGCCCTTGAGTCATCTTCCACACCAGCCAGGTGTCGACGGTACCAAACAGCAGTTCACCGCGCTTGGCACGTTCGCGAGCGCCTTCGACGTGGTCGAGGATCCATTTGACCTTGGTGCCCGAGAAGTAAGGGTCGACCACCAGGCCGGTATTGTGGCGGATATACTCTTCCAGGCCATCACGCTTGAGTTTTTCACAGATGTCGGCGGTGCGGCGGCACTGCCAGACGATCGCGTTATAAATCGGTTTACCGGTCTCTTTTTCCCAGACGATGGTGGTTTCACGCTGGTTGGTGATGCCGATGCCAGCGATCTGGTCAGAACTGATATCGGCCTTGGCCAGCACTTCGACCAAGGTGGAACTTTGTGAGGACCAGATTTCCATCGGGTCGTGTTCTACCCAGCCGGCCTTCGGATAGATCTGCGTAAATTCACGCTGTGAAACCGCAACAATATTGGCATCGTGATCGAGCACTACGGCACGTGAACTGGTGGTTCCCTGGTCGAGGGCGACAATGTATTTTTTTTCGGTTGTCATAATTTTGAGTCCTACTGTGGTTAACCGTTTAAAGCCGTGCCAATCACGCTTTACGTTGTTCTGATTGAGGGGCCGGTTGCTCTTCTTCGAGGCAAACGTCACAAGGCAGATGGCGACCGATCAGCGCGCGGTAACCAAAGGCACCCAAACCGGCACCGACGATAGGGCCGAAGATTGGCACCAGGAAGTAAGGGATGTCGCGAGCGCCAGTGAAGGCCACCTTGCCCCAGCCTGCCAGATAGGCGAACAGTTTCGGGCCGAAGTCACGTGCCGGGTTCAGTGCAAAGCCGGTTAATGGTCCCATAGAGGCACCGATGACGGCAATCAGAATACCGATCAACAGCGGTGCCAGCGGGCCGCGTGGAATGCCGTTGCCGTCATCGGTCAGTGCCAGGATCAGGCACATCAGGATGGCGGTGATCACGGTTTCTACCAGGAAGGCCTGGCCAACGGAGATATGTGCGTTGGGATACGTCGAGAAAATACCGGCCAATTCGAGGCTTTCATTGCTGCCACGCACCATCTGGTGGGCGGCTTCAAAATCGAAGAACAGACTGTAATACAGCCCGTAGACCAGTGCTGCCGCGCAAAAGGCCCCCGCAATCTGCGCAACGATGTAAGGAAGTACTTTGCGTCCATCAAAGCAGGCGAACAGCCACAGCGCGAGCGTGACGGCCGGGTTCAGGTGAGCACCGGAAATGGCGGCGGTCAGATAGATGGCCATCGCCACCCCCAGGCCCCAAATGATGCTGATTTCCCACTGGCCGAAGCTGGCACCTGCCAGTTTCAGCGCTGCAACACAGCCTACGCCAAAGAAAATCAACAAACCGGTGCCGAGGAATTCAGCGATGCACTGGCCTTTTAAGGTCGGACTGATGGTTTGGCTCATAATATTATTGTCCTGCAGACGACGGTTATAGGTTATCTAGGCTTGGCGCGTTGGCGTTTTGGCCCTGAGCTACAGAGTTTTCTTCACGTCCTCTTATCGGCTGAGGACGTGATGTAAATTTATCGTTAACGAGCATAAACGAGAAATAGCGAAATCAAAATGTGTGTACCTCGTCATAAAATTGAGCGAATTCGCGTTGTTCGGTGTTCTTTCTGCACCATAAAACGGTGATCTGACCAGTTATTTTGTCTCTATTTGTTAACAACCCTGCCGTTGGGCAGCGGCGACTTTCAGCTTTGACCGATAGCCACGGTAGGAAAATTGCAACAGAGTGCGCGTTGGGTCGGTATGTTGCTAGACACTGGGGGGCTGGCTACTTACAATCGTTTTTATTGCGGGAAAGGTTTTATCGAGACAGGCGCTGGGCCTGTTGGTTACGCGAGCATATTCGCAGTCGCTGCAGCTAAGGTTGCGGCGCTACTTATGGATGTACGCCTTGCTATCATGAGGGGACTGAAGAATGTCATTTGAAGTATTTGAAAAACTGGAAGCAAAAGTTCAGCAGGCGATCGATACCATCACGCTGTTGCAGATGGAAATTGAAGAGCTGAAAGAGAAAAACAATTCCCTGTCTCAGGAAGTTCAGAGCGCTGCGGGTAACCACGAGTCACTGGTCCGTGAAAACCAGCAGCTGAAAGAAGAGCAGCACGTGTGGCAAGATCGCCTGCGCGCATTGCTGGGTAAAATGGAAGAAGTCTGATCCATTCGCACCAACGAAAAGGGCGCCTCAGGCGCCCTTTGTCATTTTCTGCGGTTACTCGATATCGAGCGGATCTTCAGAAAGGATGATGCCGGTGTTGTCGGCATACAGATGATCGCCAGAGAAGAAGGTTACACCGCCAAAATTCACGCGGATATCACTTTCGCCTATCGCTTCGCTGGTGGCTCCTACCGGGATCGCGGCCATCGCCTGAATGCCGATGTCCAGTTCTTCCAGATCGTCCACCTGGCGCACCGCACCGTAAACCACGATGCCTTCCCATTCGTTCTGAGTCGCCAGACGGGCCAGCTCCGCGTCAATCAGGGCACGGCGTACTGAGCCGCCGCCGTCGATCACTAATACGCGGCCACGGCCGTTTTCTTCGAGCAGTTCAAACAGCAGGCCGTTATCCTCGAAGCATTTCACCGTAGTGATTTGCCCGCCAAATGAAGTACGCCCGCCAAAGTTGGAGAACAGAGGCTCAACTACGTTGACCTCTTCCTGATAGATATCGCAAAGTTCGGAAGTATCGTATTTCATAGGATTTTACGTCTGTTTGCCGCTGGAATAACCAGTATATCCCTTTATTCGCCCCGTTGGCAAAATCATCAGTGCCAGGATGCGTTCTGGTACGCAAGTCTCAACTAACTGAGCACCACGCCAATTGCAAATAGCACGTTGGCGAGCAAAGCGGCCTTGACCATATGTTCCAGCATCGGGCGCATACCGACGGCCGTAGGGTCACGTAAGACACGCATGCCGTGGCGGTACAGCAGCGGGATGGCCAACACAAACAGCCAGCCCCATAGGCTATGCAGGTTAAGCAGGGTAAACAGGGCAAAACAGACCACGGCGGCGATCAGCAGCGTTGCGTGGTAATAGCGCGCATTCTGTGGCCCAAGGCGGACGGCCAGGGTATTTTTGCCGTTAGCGCGGTCACTTTCGATATCGCGCAGATTATTGATGTTCAACACCGCCGCCGCGAGCAGGCCACAGGCGGTGGCTGGCAACATCACGACGCTATCGAAAGTGTGAGTCTGTAGATAGTAAGTGCCTGCCACGCTGAGCCAGCCGAAAAACACCAATACCGAAATATCGCCCAGCCCGAGATAACCGTAAGGTTTGGTGCCCACGGTGTAGGTAATGGCCGCGACAATCGCTAGCCCGCCCAGCACCAGGAAGCCCACCACATCGCTGGGTTTTTCACAGGCGACGGCGATTAGCCAGCAACCGGAAATGGCGATCAGCACCACCGTCAGCATCAAGGCCCGTTTCATCTGGCTTTGGGTGATCATGCCCTTTTGCATGCCGCGCAACGGACCGATACGGTCTTCTTTATCGCTGCCTTTTACCGCATCACCGTAATCGTTGGCCAGGTTGGATAGGATCTGCAGCAGACCTGCGGTCAGCAGAGCCAACAGCGCCACGCCGGGTTTGAGGCTACCCTGCCAGGCGGCGATCGCGGAACCGACAACGATGGAGGCAAAGGCCAATGGCAGGGTTCGTGGTCGTAAACTTTCCAGCCAGGCTCTGGCCGGGGTGGTGGTGGTTGATGAGCTCATATTTCGCTTCAGTAAGTCAAAAGACGGTGTCCGTTAAAAATAAATGTGGGAGGCAATGCCTCCCACAAAGATAACTGACAGGACAGTGATAGAGCGATTATAGGATAAAACGACTCAGATCTTCATCCGCTACCAGTTCATCCAGATGATTGCGCACGTATTCCGCGTCAATTGTAATGGATTGGCCGCCAATTTCACTCGCATCGTACGAAATATCTTCCATCAGACGCTCCAGCACGGTGTGCAGACGACGTGCGCCGATGTTTTCGGTGCTTTCGTTAACCTGCCAGGCGGCTTCAGCGATGCGGCGGATACCGTCAGCGGTGAAATCGATGGTGACGCCTTCTGTGGCCATCAACGCTTTGTACTGCTCGGTAAGCGACGCACTTGGCTCGGTCAGGATACGTTCAAAATCTTCCGTGGTCAGCGCTTGCAGCTCAACGCGGATTGGCAGACGGCCTTGCAGTTCCGGGATCAGGTCGGAAGGGCTGGCAGTCTGGAACGCACCGGAGGCGATAAACAGAATGTGATCGGTCTTCACCATGCCGTGCTTGGTGGATACCGTACAGCCTTCCACCAGCGGCAGCAGATCGCGTTGGACGCCCTCGCGGGACACGTCTGGGCCGGAGCTCTGGCCGCTGCGCTTACAGATTTTGTCGATCTCATCGATAAACACGATACCGTGCTGCTCAACGGCTTCCACCGCCTGCTCTTTCAGCTCTTCCGGGTTTACCAGCTTGGCCGCTTCTTCTTCGATCAGCAGCTTGAAGGCTTCCTTGATCTTCACTTTACGCGGTTTCTGTTTCTGCCCACCGAGGTTTTGGAACATCGATTGCAACTGGTTGGTCATCTCTTCCATGCCCGGAGGCGCCATGATTTCCACGCCCATCGGGGCCGAAGCCAGATCGATTTCGATTTCTTTATCGTCCAACTGGCCTTCACGCAGTTTCTTACGGAATGCCTGGCGAGCGGCAGAAGGTTCATTCTGCTCTTCTGCCTGGCCCCAGTTGTTCTTGGCCGGTGGGATCAGCACGTCAAGAATGCGTTCTTCTGCCATCTCTTCCGCACGGGTGCGGTTTTTCTCGATCGATTGCAGACGCACCATTTTCACGGCGGCATCGGTCAGATCGCGGATGATAGAGTCCACTTCCTTACCCACATAGCCCACTTCGGTGAACTTGGTGGCTTCTACCTTGATGAAGGGAGCATTGGCCAGTTTTGCCAGACGACGGGCGATCTCGGTTTTACCGACGCCGGTTGGGCCGATCATCAGAATATTTTTTGGGGTCACTTCGTGACGCAGCATCTCGTTGAGCTGCATCCGGCGCCAGCGGTTACGCAGGGCAATGGCGACAGCACGTTTGGCTTTGTTTTGGCCGATGATGTAGCTGTCCAGTTCGCTGACGATCTCGCGCGGGGTCATTTCAGACATGGTATTCGATCCTTACGCTTTGGAAGGCAATTCTTCGATGGTGTGACAATGGTTGGTGTAAATACAGATGTCGCCGGCGATGGTCAGGGATTTCTCCACGATTTCGCGGGCGCTCATTTCGGTATTTTCCAACAGCGCACGTGCGGCCGACTGGGCATAAGGGCCACCGGAGCCGATCGCAATCAAATCATTTTCTGGCTGAATCACGTCACCGTTACCGGTGATGATCAGCGAGGACGTCTCATCGGCTACCGCCAGCAGGGCTTCCAGCTTGCGTAGCATGCGGTCGGTACGCCAGTCTTTTGCCAGCTCAACGGCCGCTTTCACCAGATGGCCCTGGTGCATCTCCAGCTTGCGCTCGAACAGTTCGAACAGGGTAAAAGCGTCAGCCGTACCCCCGGCGAAACCGGCAATCACTTTATCGTTATACAGGCGACGGACTTTTTTGACGTTGCCCTTCATTACCGTGTTGCCCAGTGTGGCCTGGCCATCGCCACCGATCACTACCTGGCCGTTGCGGCGTACGCTTACAATTGTTGTCACGAGCAGACCCTCGTTGCGGACGGAAAGAAGTCCCCGCAGCCTCTGCGTTGGCAGAGACTACGAGGCATATTGAGACTATAGATGGGGGGAGATTGACGCTTTTCAACCCCCGACGGAGAGGGGAATGCAACTTGACATGCCCATGCCCTTCAGGCGGGACAGGGTTTTGTCTGCGGCGGCGCGGCTGCTGTATGGGCCAAGCATCACGCGATTCCAGCCACCACCTGCGGTGACTCGGCTTTCAACCCCTTCAAACGCCAACTGTGCCCGAACCGACTCGGCCTGATCGGCTGCGCGGAACGAACCACATTGCACCATCCACTTCTGCTTCGACTCAGGCTTGGTTTCCGGCTTGGCCGCTTCCGTTTTTACTTCTTGTTTCACTTCTGGCTGACGAGTCTGCACTGGCGGAGTCACGGCCTGGGGTTTGGGTTGCTGTACCTGCGGCTTCGGCTGCTGCACTTGTTGTTGGTGCTGCTGTACCGGTTGTTGCTGCACGGGTGCTGCGCCGTTGTTGAACGGGTTGCGAGGCTGAGTGACCTGCTGTTGCTGCGCTGGTGGTGCTATCTGCTGTACCGGCGGTTGTACCTGCTGTTGCCGCCCACCGTTACGCAACTGTGAAGGATCGTTGTAAGGCACTTCAGACAGCTGCGTTGGGCGCTGCTGCATATCGGCCTGCATCTGCTCCAGCAATTGGCGTTGTTCGTCGGTCAACTGAGTTTTGGAATTGACCTCTCCCCCGGCCGTTGGCTCGGTAGGTGTCTTGACGCCGATCTGGCGGTTCTCCAGCTCTTTGATGTAACGCCAACGCTCTTCCGGCTTCGGTGGCAGACCATTGCCCGGGCGTGTGCCATGCGTAGGCAACATCGGCGTTTCATCCGGTTTATTGTGGGTAATGAAATAAAGACCACCGATAAAGACAACCAGAATGGCGACGGCAAGCGCCACCACGGTTTTGGATACCTTTGGAGAACTGCGTTTTTTACGGCTGGGGGTCTTGCGCCGCGCTGCTCCTGAGCGCCCGCGGCCTACATAGTCTCTCTGTGCCACTATAATTCCGCTGTGTCGTGATGAGGTTAAAACCTATCCTCTGGCTATTTTATCGGCCATTTTGCATCAGCTTACTGCCCTGTAGGTGTAGGCAGGCTCCGGGGAGCGGTTCTGGCAAAATGACCACAACAATGATCATTACGCCGGTTTGGCCGGCGCTGGGTCAGCCATGTTACTTAACCCAAAAATATTTGACTAGCGTTTAGGGGCCGCGGTGCTGCCTCTGATGATCAATTCACTGTCCAGTAACCGGGAACCGCTGTTCACGGTTTGCCCATGTAACTGTTCCAGCAGCAGCAACATTGCCTGCTGGCCAATCTGGAAGCGGGGCTGCGCCACGGTGGTCAGCGGCGGATCGCAATACTGCGCCAGCTTGATATCGTCAAAGCCGACAATCGACAGATCCTGCGGTACCCGCAAGCCCAGCTTTTTCGCCTGGGACAATACGCCGATCGCCATGACGTCGCTGTGACAAAAGACCGCCGTTGGCGGTTTCGGCAGTGCCATCAGCGAGGCTAACGCCTGTGCACCAGCTTCGTAGGTGAAATCACCCCGGGTAATATAGCTGCTTTCGACGGTAATGCCATTACGGCGTAGCGCCTGAATGTAGCCTTGCAACCGATAATGGCTCAGCGGCATCTGTTCTGGCCCGGCGATACAGGCGATCTGTTTATGGCCAAGCTGATGCAGATAATGTACGGCTTCAAACGCGGCGGTCAGGTTGTCGATATGCACCGTTGGCAGTTCCAGCTCCGGTGCAAACTCGTTGGCCATCACCATCGGCGGCAGGTTGCGCTGCTCTTCCTTGCTGGCGTCGAAAGGCAGGTTGGAGCCGAGCAGTAGCATGCCATCGATTTGTTTGGTGATGATCAGGTTAACGAAGGTGCGTTCCTGCTGGTTCTGCTGCGCACAGTCGCCGATCAGCACCAGGTAACCCTGCTGCGCTGCCGTTTGCTCGATCCCCTGGATCACGTCGGCAAAAAACGGATCGCAGATGTCCGGGACGATCACCAGGATAGTGCGGGATTCATTGCGTTTGATATTGCGTGTCAGGGCATGAGGGGAGTAACCCACGGCCAGCACGGCCTGTTCCACTTTCTGGCGCGTTGGCGTTGACACCTTTTCCGGATTCATCAGCGCACGCGACACGGTTGCCGTGGAAACGCCGGCCATTTCGGCAACGTCTTTCATGGTCGCCATGGGTAATTCTTGCTTGTGTTCCAACGCCTTTCTCCTTGCGTCAGCACCCGGCTAACGCGGTTACTTCAGTTTGCTCACAAATTCTGGCATGCAGTGGTGGTGGTGTTATTTTTAGCGTCATCCACATTCAAGCATTCCATTGCCTGGCTGAAAAAATGCCTTCACCGCCATTCTAAACAGATTACGGGCCGCTTTTGTTACCTAATTTGCATGAAAAGTGTGACGCAGGAAGGTTTTTTCGTGTTCGCTCGCAAATTGTGGTGTAAACGTTTGCTTTTAACCGTGGAATTAAGATTTTTCTTAATCAGCTATCAATGGGATCAACGTCTAACGTCCATTTGACTTTACGCGCCTGCGGCAGGGTGCCAATCAATGGCAACGTGCTCTTTATCAGGTGCTGTAACAGTTTTCTGGATGGGTGCTGCAACAACAGTTGCCAGCGGAAGCGACCCCCGCGTTTGGGTTGCAGGGCAGGAACCGGGCCCATGACCCACAGAGAGTCATCTTTCAGCGGGCTGGCTTCCAACAGATTGCGTAGCTGCTGTAAGAACAGCGGTGCCTGCTGATTATCGTGATCTTCCGAACGCACGATGATGTGGCTGGTGTAGGGCGGCAGGAAGACGCTGTTACGCTCGGCCAGGGTTTGCTTGGCAAAGGCGTCGTAGCCCTGTTGCAGCAGGATTTGCAGTAGCGGGTGCTCTGGGTGATGGGTTTGCAGCAGCACCTCACCCTGCTTGCCCGCCCGCCCGGCACGGCCAGAAACCTGAGTATAGAGCTGGGCAAAACGCTCGGCTGAACGGAAATCGGCGGAGAACAGTGCGCCGTCCACGTCGAGCAACGCCACCAGGGTGACATCCGGGAAGTGGTGGCCTTTAGCCAGCATTTGCGTGCCGATCAGGATACGCGGGCCACCACGGTGAATATCGGCCAGATGCTGCTCCAGTGACCCCTTGCGGCTGGTGGTATCGCGATCGATACGGGTAATCGCGGTTTCCGGGAACAGGGGAGCCAGTTCATTCTCCAACTGTTCGGTACCGACGCCGACGGAAACCAGGTTGGTGGTACCGCACTGTGGGCACTGATGTGGCACCGGGCGCTGGCTGTCGCAGTGGTGGCAGCGCAGCTGGCGTTGATGCTGGTGGAACGTATAGTAATGGTCGCAGCGCTGGCATTCGGCGATCCAGCCACACTCATGGCACAGCAGCGCGGGGGCATAGCCACGACGGTTAAGGAACAGGATCACTTGGTTGCCGTTCTTCAGGTGGTGCTGCATGCTTTTCAGCAGGGGCTGAGAGAGCCCGACCTTCAGCGGCAAGCCTTTCAAATCGATCAGATGCTGATTGGCCGGTTTGGCGTTGCCTGCCCGCTGGGTCAGTTTGAGCTGACGGTATTTGCCTAACTGCACGTTGTGCAGCGTTTCCAGCGCCGGCGTCGCCGAGCCCATCACCAGCGGAATGTTTTCGGCGTGAGCGCGGAACACCGCCAGATCGCGAGCGTGATAGCGCCAGCCTTCCTGCTGTTTATAGGAGCTGTCGTGTTCTTCGTCGATGATGATCACCCCAAGGCGCGAGAAGGGGGTGAACAACGCCGAGCGGGTACCGATCACAATGGCGGCTTCACCGCTGCGCGCGCGCAGCCAAACGGCCAGCCGTTCGCTGTCGTTCAGGCCGGAGTGCAGGACTTCTACCGGCGCGTTGAAGCGTTCGCGAAAGCGAGCGATGGTCTGTGGGGTGAGGCCGATCTCCGGCACCAACACCAGTGCCTGCTTACCTTTCGCCAGGATATTTTCCAGTACGCTGAGATAAACTTCGGTTTTGCCGGATCCGGTAACCCCGGCCAGCAGCCAGGCGGCAAACTGGCCGTCTTCACTGCGGATCGCACCCACGGCGGTGGCCTGTTCGGTGTTGAGCCGCAGCCGTTCACCGAGTACGGTAAAGCCTGGCCGCCAGTCCTGAGTTGCCACCGTTTGCGAACGCAGGTCGATCAAGCCTTTGGCTCGTAGCGCCTGGAGTGCGCTTTCCGTCAGCTCCAGTTCGCTGACCTGATGCCGATACACCGGGCGTTGCAGCAGTGCCGCCAGTGCCTGTTGCTGCTTTGGCGCACGCTTCAGGCTTTCCGGCGGGGTTGCGCGCCCCTGTTCGGTAGCAAACCATTGCCACAGCGGGGCGGCCTCTGCGGGTTTACCCTGACGCAGCAGAATGGGGAGCGCATGGAACAACACTTCACCGATCGGGTAATGGTAGTAATCGCTGGCCCACAGCAGGATGCGCCACAGGCTGGTGGTGAACAGCGAGTCGTTATCCAGCAGGCTATCGATGGGCTTGAGCTTTTCCAGCGGCAGTTCACTGCTCTCGCTACTGCCAGTGATGATGCCTATCGCCCGTTGCTTTCCCCAAGGCACACTGACGCGCGCGCCGATGACCGGCTGCAGGCCGGCGGGCAGCAGATAATCGAAGGTGCGGGCAAGGGGAACCGGTAGAGCAACGTGTACAACAGGCATGTGGCTGTCCAGGTAGAAAAAAGTGTTGGCTAGTTTACACGGTAGGCTGGCAAATGTACGGATCCGATTGCGCGCTACATTTTATTCTGTATAATTTGCCGCCTTTGGTATAATCCCATATCAAAACCTATTATCAACCACGTGTGGTGTCTGGCGGAACAGGGCTGGATAGCGACACGGCCTTAACTGAGGTTCTCCCATGAAAAAAGGTATTCACCCTAAATACGAAGAAGTTACTGCAAACTGCTCTTGCGGTAACGTGATCAAAATCCGCTCTACCGTGGGTCACGATCTGAACCTGGACGTTTGTGGCGAATGCCACCCGTTCTACACTGGCAAGCAGCGTGATGTTGCTACCGGTGGCCGCGTTGACCGCTTCAACAAGCGTTTCAGCGTACCAGGCGTTAAGAAATAAGTTTTCTTATCGTCAGATGAAAAAGGCGCCTTCGGGCGCCTTTTTTCGTTTTTGCCTTCGGTACAGGCAGGATCAATATTCCCAGGTATCAGGGTCGACACCCAATTCTCGCATCAGTACTTTCGCGGCTTCCGGGATTTCATCGCTGCGTTCTTTGCGCAGGTCTTCATCGTTCGGCAGCGGCTGGCCGGTAAAGGCGTGCAGGAATGCTTCACACAGCAGTTCGCTGTTGGTGGCGTGGCGCAGGTTGTTGACCTGGCGACGAGTCCGTTCATCCGTCAGGATTTTCAGCACCTTCAGCGGAATAGATACCGTGATTTTTTTGACTTGCTCGCTCTTTTTACCGTGTTCAGCGTAAGGGCTGACATACTCGCCGTTCCACTCAGCCATGGGACACCTTAAATTTGTCTGAAAAATACAAAATTCTAAAAACCGGCCAATTATGCCCGATCTTCACTGTGCTCACTAAATAAATGTCTACTTTACGCGATAAGGGTCACTGAATCTGATGATTTAATAGGCTATGCCTATGCATTATTGGGCTAACATCTTATCGTCATGACAAACCGCCATAATTTTAGCGGGTATTGTCCCTTTGCTCAATCTATACGCAAAGAAGTTTAGATGTCCAGATGTATTGACGTCTATATCCGCTGCGGTTAATCTTTAGACCTTATTCCCCCACTTTCCGAGAGCCGAGCCACCCTATGACGCGTAAACCAGCCACGATTGCCGTACGTAGCGGTCTGAATGATGACGAACAGTACGGCTGTGTCGTCCCGCCGATCCATCTTTCCAGTACCTATAACTTCACCGATTTCAACCAGCCCCGAGCTCATGATTACTCACGTCGTGGTAACCCGACGCGTGATGTCGTGCAGCGTGCGCTGGCAGAGTTGGAAGGTGGTGCGGGGGCGGTGATGACTGGGAGCGGGATGTCGGCGATCCATCTGGTGACCACGGTATTTCTCAAACCGGGCGATCTGCTGGTGGCCCCTCATGATTGCTACGGTGGCAGCTACCGCCTGTTCGATAGCCTGAGCAAACGCGGAGCGTATCGAGTGCTGTTTGTCGATCAGGGGAATGAAGCCGCATTGCGCGATGCGTTGGCTCAAAAGCCGAAGTTGGTGCTGATCGAAAGCCCAAGCAACCCGTTATTACGCGTGGTGGATATTGCCGCCATCTGTAAAGCGGCCCACGAAGCTGGTGCGCTGACCGTGGTGGACAACACCTTCCTCAGCCCGGCGCTGCAACAGCCGATCGAACTGGGTGCCGACCTGGTCGTCCACTCTTGTACCAAATACCTCAACGGCCACTCCGACGTAGTCGCGGGCGCGGTGATCGCTAAAGATAAAGATCTGGCGGTCGAGCTGGCCTGGTGGGCCAACAATATTGGCGTCACCGGCGCGGCATTCGATAGCTATTTATTATTGCGGGGGATGCGTACCCTGTCGCCGCGTATCAAGGCTGCACAACATAATGCCGAGGCGATTGTCGGCTATTTACAGCAGCAACCCTTGGTCAAAAAGCTGTATCATCCTTCCTTGCCAGAAAACCCTGGCCATGAGATTGCGTGCCGTCAGCAACGTGGGTTCGGTGCCATGCTCAGCTTTGAACTGGATGGGGATGAAGCGCTGCTGCGCCGCTTCCTGTCTGCTCTGGAGCTGTTTACGCTGGCGGAATCCCTGGGTGGCGTAGAAAGCCTGATCTCACATGCGGCAACCATGACTCACGCCGGTATGGCGCCAGAAGCGCGTGCCGCAGCGGGGATTTCCGAAAGCCTGCTGCGTGTTTCCGTGGGGATTGAAGACAGCGAAGATTTGATTGCCGATCTGGAACAAGCCTTCCAGGCGGCGGCTACGAGGTAAGTCATGAATGCAATTGCGGTAGCAGGGCCGGTTAGCGGACGTCAACTGCACAAATTTGGCGGCAGCAGCCTGGCAGATGTGAAGTGTTATCTGCGGGTGGCCGGGATCATGGCCGAATACAGCCAGCCGGGTGACATGATGGTGGTGTCGGCGGCGGGTAGCACCACCAACCAACTGATCAGCTGGCTGAAGCTCAGCCAGAGCGATCGTCTTTCCGCGCATCAGGTGCAGCAAACGCTGCGCCGTTATCACAGTGAGCTGATCGGCGGGTTGTTGCCTGTAGAAACGGCGGAACCGCTGATTGCCGAATTTATCCACGATCTTGAACGCCTGGCGATCCTGCTGGACGGCAAGGTTGATGATGCGGTGTATGCCGAAGTGGTGGGGCATGGTGAGATCTGGTCAGCCCGCCTGATGGCTGCGGTGCTGAACAAGCAGGACATGCAGGCGGCATGGCTGGACGCGCGTGATTTCCTGCGTGCCGAACGCGCGGCGCAACCGCAGGTTGACGAAGGCCGTTCCTATCCGTTATTGCAGCAACTGCTGGCACAACATCCGGGCAAACGTCTGGTAGTGACCGGCTTTATTTCGCGTAATGACAGCGGTGAAACCGTGCTGTTGGGGCGCAACGGCAGTGACTATTCCGCCACGCAGGTTGGCGCATTGGCCGGTGTGGAGCGAGTCACCATCTGGAGCGACGTGGCCGGGGTTTACAGCGCCGATCCGCGCAAAGTGAAAGATGCCTGTCTATTGCCGCTGTTGCGTCTGGATGAGGCTAGCGAACTGGCCCGTCTGGCGGCTCCGGTGCTGCATACTCGTACCTTGCAGCCGGTGTCTGGCAGCGATATCGATCTGCAACTGCGTTGCAGCTATCAGCCTGAGCAGGGGTCGACCCGTATCGAGCGCGTGCTGGCTTCCGGCACCGGTGCCAAAATTGTCACCAGCCACGATGATGTCTGCCTGATCGAACTCAGCGTTGCGCCGCAGCATGACTTCAAGCTGGCGCAGAAAGAGTTGGATCTGGTGCTCAAACGTGCACAGATCAAACCCTTGGCCGTAGGGGTTCATCCTGACCGTAACCTGCTCCAGCTGTGCTACACCTCGGAAGTGGTGGGTAGCGTGCTGCGCATTTTGCAGGAGGCCGGATTACCGGGTGAACTGCAACTGCGTGAAGGGTTGGCGCTGGTAGCGTTGGTGGGCGCGGGCGTGTGCAAGAATCCACTGCATAGCCATCGTTTCTATCAGCAGTTGAAGGACCAGCCGGTGGAGTTCATCTGGCAGGCAGAAGATGGCATCAGCCTGGTGGCAGTGCTGCGTCAGGGGCCGACCGGTCTGCTGATCCAGGGCCTGCACCAAACGTTGTTCCGCGCGGAAAAGCGTATTGGCCTGGTGCTGTTTGGCAAAGGCAATATTGGTTCGCGCTGGCTGGAACTGTTTGCTCGCGAACAGAAGAATATCTCTGCGCGCAGCGGCTTTGAGTTTAGCCTGGCAGGGGTGGTGGATAGCCGTCGCAGCCTGCTCAATTATGAAGGGTTGGACGCCAGCCGCGCGCTGGCGTTCTTTGAGGATGAAGCCCAGGAACTGGACGAAGAGTCGCTGTTCCTGTGGATGCGGGCGCACCCGTTCGACGATCTGGTGGTGCTCGACGTCACCGCCAGCGGGGAGTTGGCGGAGCAATATCTGGACTTTGCCAGCTATGGCTTCCATGTGATCAGCGCCAACAAGCTGGCGGGGGCCTCGTGCAGCGCCAATTACCGCCAGATCCGCGATGCGTTTGCCAAAACGGGCCGCCACTGGCTGTATAACGCCACCGTGGGGGCCGGGCTACCGGTGAACCATACCGTGCGCGATCTGCGCGACAGCGGGGACAGCATCCTGGCGATCAGCGGCATCTTCTCCGGCACGCTTTCCTGGCTGTTCCTGCAGTTTGACGGCACGGTGCCGTTCACCGAGCTGGTGGATCAAGCCTGGCAGCAGGGGCTGACGGAGCCGGATCCGCGTGTTGACCTGTCTGGACAAGACGTGATGCGTAAGCTGGTGATCCTGGCGCGTGAGGCGGGTTATGACATTGAACCTAACCAGGTGAGGGTGGAGTCGCTGGTGCCTGCAGGCGCGGAGCAAGGCTCCATCGATCAGTTCTTCGAGAACGGCGATGCGCTGAATCAGCAAATGCTACAGCGTTTCGAAGCGGCCAACGAAATGGGCCTGGTGTTGCGCCACGTGGCGCGTTTCGATGCCAATGGCAAAGCGCGCGTTGGCGTTGAGGCCGTGCGGCCAGAACATCCGCTGGCTTCGCTGCTGCCTTGTGACAACGTGTTTGCCATCGAGAGCCGCTGGTATCGCGACAACCCGCTGGTCATCCGTGGGCCAGGGGCCGGTCGCGACGTGACTGCTGGAGCCATCCAGTCCGACCTTAATCGCTTGGCACAGCTGCTTTAAATCTTCGCTTTAACCTCGGGGGTGGCGCTACGCTGCCCCCGTTCAATCCTTCAACATGAAATTCTCTCATCTTGCGTGAGGATTAATCATCGTATCTCCCTCACTTTCCTGTTGACTCTTCAGGCAACATCCGGCATTTTCTATCTAGACGTCTAAACGTATAGACGCTTATTATAACGAAGCAAAACAGTGATCGATAAGAGGCGGACAGGGTATGAGTTTTTATCACGCAAACCAGCGGGAAGCGCTGAATCAGAGTCTGGCAGAGTTAAACGGCCAGATTAACGTGTCGTTCGAGTTCTTCCCGCCGCGCACCAGCGAGATGGAAGATACCTTGTGGCAGTCGATCGATCGCCTGAGCAGCCTCAAACCCAAGTTTGTCTCTGTGACCTACGGTGCCAACTCGGGTGAGCGCGACCGTACCCACAGCATCATCAAGGGGATCAAAGAGCGTACTGGTCTGGAAGCTGCCCCTCACCTGACCTGTATTGATGCCAGCCCGGCGCAGCTGCGTGAGATCGCTACCGATTACTGGAACAGCGGTATCCGCCATATTGTCGCGCTGCGCGGTGATTTACCGCCAGGCGGTGGCAAGCCGGAAATGTATGCGGCCGATCTGGTCACGCTGCTCAAAGACGTCGGCGACTTTGATATTTCTGTCGCGGCCTATCCGGAAGTGCATCCGGAAGCGAAAAGCGCCCAGTCAGACCTGATCAACCTGAAACGTAAAATCGATGCCGGTGCCAACCGTGCCATCACCCAGTTTTTCTTCGACGTAGAAAGCTATCTGCGTTTTCGTGATCGTTGTGTGACCGCTGGCATCGACGTAGAAATCGTGCCGGGCATTCTGCCCGTATCCAACTTCAAACAGCTCCAGCGCTTTGCCACCATGACCAACGTGCGGGTGCCAAGCTGGATGACCAGCATGTTTGCCGGGCTGGATGACGATGCGGAAACCCGCAAGATGGTCGGCGCCAATATCGCCATGGATATGGTGAAGATCCTGAGCCGCGAAGGGGTCAAAGATTTCCACTTCTATACGCTCAACCGTGCGGAAATGAGCTACGCCATCTGCCATACCCTGGGCGTGCGTCCTGGTGCAGTGGTTGGCTGATAGATAGCGGTTGCCGTTGCGGCAACCGCGCCATCATCAAGGAACGGCCGGGTGCGTGAGCATCTCCAGGAACCACTGCCGGAATCCTTCGACATCGATTTCCAGACAGACCTCGGCATTGGCTGGCCGTTTCAGACGGTTGGCCAGATCGACGCAGGTCGTTCCTCTGGTCAGTTCACCTTGCGTTTCTACCGCCACATGGCAGGCTTGAGTGGTAAACAGCTCGGGTTTTGCCAGATAGGCCAGAGCGCATAGGTCATGCATTTTCAGCCCACGGCTCATACTCCCACCCCGATAGTGTTGGAACAGGCTATGCAGCATGGCCCCGGTGCGGTTCAGCGTGGGTAAGCTGGCCATCATCTCGGCGGTGAGCGTAGCCCGGTTGGTGACGTCCAGCCCGCACATGACAATCGGGATACCGCAGGCAAACACCATGCTGGCGGCCTCGGGATCCACGTAGATATTAAACTCCGCGTTTGGCGTATGGTTGCCACGGCTGGCGGAGCCTCCCATCATGACGATCCGCGCGATAGATGGCTTACATTCCGGGTAGAGCGTGAGCAACAGGGCAATGTTGGTTAACGGGCCAATCGGCACCAAGACTAGCGGCTCCTTGCTGGCCAGAAGCAGGTCGCGCATCACTTCAACGGCATGACCGTCAACGATCTGCCGTGTCGATTCTTCAAACTCGTACCCATCCAGGCCGGAGTTGCCGTGAATATGGCTGGCATCCTCCAGTTTACGCACCAGCGGAGCCGCTGCCCCGCGAGCTACGGGGGTGGACGCACCCAGGAAATGCAGCAGGCGCAGCGCATTGTTGGTGGTTTTATCCACGCTGACGTTGCCTGCCACCGTACTCACCAGGCGCAGGTCGATTTTTGGATGAAACAGCGCGGCAACCAGCGCGACGGCGTCATCAATACCGGGATCGGTATCCAGGATCATGGCAATAGGTGCAGAGCTAGAGGACATAATATCTCCCATACAGGATGGATCAGGCGTTAGCGCTGAAGGTCAAAATAGCTGGCGATAGTGCTCATTGGCATCTCCTCAGAGCGAATAGCGGATCAGCGTGAAAATCAGGGTGGCGATAAACCCGATCAGCAACGGCACCGAGGTTCTTTTGACCACCTCAATCGGGCTGACTTTGACTACTGATGCCACGATGATCACCACTGCAGAGACTGGCGACATCGCACGGATAAGGTTTGAGGTCAGCTGCATCGGCAGGGCAATCATCACCGGATCGACGTGAGCCTGAGTGGCTATCGAGGGAATAAGCTCGATAAAGGAGTAGAACACCACATTATCACCACCCAGCGGAGTGGGCACGATGGTGGCGGTAGTGGCAATAACCCCGGCGGCGCTGAGCGAGGACATGTTTGCCACCCGCAGAATGGGGTAGAGCGTGGCCATTAAAATCACGGCGAGGGAGGCGGCGCTGGGAATAATCAACGACAACAGTGACCCTATCCAGAATACGATCGGCACCAGAATATAGGGGGAGCGGATCTTCGCGATGGGTTTTGACATGATTTTAACCGCGACATCGTTTGCGCCAATGTGCGACATATAAGCGGAAAAGCCGAACAGCACCATGATGATGATGCCCGCCCGGCTAAACTGCTTGATGAAATCCAGCTCGATTTGTTTTAACGGATCCAACCAGACGGTTCCCGTCCCCGTTCCGGCGCTCAAAATCGGCAAGCCCAAGGTAGCCGCTGCCAACATGAGTACGAAACAACACCAGCTTGGTGTCGTAGTTCTTGGCAATGGCGTAACCGGCCACGACGAGTACTGCCAAGCTGATTAATAGTGCTACATCCATTTACTTTCCCTGCCATCATCAATCTTCATGATAAATATCTTTCTGTGAAGATATTTTCAAGAAGGTAAGGTCTTTGTCTATCACCAGTAACAAATAGTACCGGTAATCCTGACGGGATTCTTTGCATAATCAACACAAAAGGTGTGGCCAAACGGAGCATGGACTCAGAATAATAGTATTGATAACCCGCAGCGAGTGACCGCTGGGACAAAATCCGCAGATTAGGGACGGGGGGATAACCGGGGGAAAATAAGCACCGACGCCGATCGCATCGGTGCTTGCAGCAAATGATGAAGTAATATTAGCCGGTGTTGCGCATCCCGGCCGCCACGCCAGCAATAGTGACCATCAGTGCCTGCTCAACGCGGGCATCCGGGTGCTCCTGCTGACGTGAACGGTGCAGCAGCTCGGCCTGCAACACGTTTAGCGGGTCGGTGTAGACGTTGCGCAACGCGATAGATTCGGCGATCCACGGCAGGTCTTCCATCAGATGATCGTCGTTGGCGATGGTCAGCACCACCTTGATATCGCTGGCCAACTGTTCCCGCAGCTGTTTGCCCAGCGGCCATAGGGCCTTGTCTACCAGGCGTTGATCGTAGTATTCCGCCAGCCACAGGTCGGCTTTGGCATAGACCATTTCCAGCATTGCGATACGGGTAGAGAAGAACGGCCAGTTGTGGCACATGGCTTCCAACTGATCCTGCTTACCGGCCTTCACCGCTTCTTGCAGGCCAGCACCGGCACCCAGCCAGGCTGGCAGCATCAGGCGGTTCTGCGTCCAAGCGAAGATCCACGGAATGGCACGCAGGCTTTCAACACCGCCGTTCGGGCGGCGTTTGGCCGGGCGTGAACCCAATGGCAGTTTCCCCAGTTCCTGCTCTGGCGTAGCGGCGCGGAAGTAAGGTACAAATTCAGGGTTTTCACGCACGTAACCGCGATACATGTTGCACGAGGTTTCGGACAGTTCATCCATCAGCGTGCGCCATTCTGGCTTAGGCTCCGGCGGTGGCAGCAGGTTGGCTTCCAACACCGCACCGGCGTACAGCGCCAGGCTGCTGATGGTGACTTCTGGCAGGCCGAATTTAAAGCGGATCATCTCGCCCTGTTCGGTCACGCGCAGGCCGCCTTTCAGGCTGCCCGGCGGTTGTGATAGCAGAGCGGCGTGCGCAGGTGCGCCACCACGGCCAATTGAGCCACCACGGCCATGGAACAGCGTCAGCGCTACTCCGGCCTTCTCACAGGTTTTGATCAGTGCGTCCTGTGCACGGTATTGCGCCCAGGAGGCCGCCATCACGCCAGCATCTTTTGCCGAGTCGGAATAGCCGATCATGACCATCTGTTTGCCCTGAATAAAGCCGCGGTACCAGTCGATGTTCAGCAACTGGGTCATCACGTCTTCGGCGTTGTTCAGATCGTCGAGGGTTTCGAACAGTGGGGCTACAGGTAGCGCGAATGGGCAACCAGTCTCCTTCAACAACAGGTGCACGGCCAAGACGTCGGACGGGGTACGCGCCATGGAAATGACGTAGGCGGCGATCGAACCTTGTGGCGCTTCGGCGACCACCTTGCAGGTTTCCAGCACTTCCTGAGTGTCTGCACTCGGCTCCCACTTCAGTGGCACCAGCGGACGCTTGGAGTTCAGCTCACGGATCAGGAATGCCTGTTTGTCGGCTTCTGACCAGCTCTCATAATCCCCCAGGCCCAGATAGCGGGTCAGTTCGGCAATGGCTTCGGTATGGCGGGTGCTTTCCTGGCGCACGTCGATACGCACCAGCGGCACGCCAAAGCAGCGTACGCGGCGCAGCGTGTCCAGCAGTTGGCCGTTGGCGATAATGCTCATGCCACAGGCCACCAAAGATTGGTAGCAGGCGTACAGCGGTTCCCACAACTGCTCGTTATTTTCCAGCAGGTCGTGCGGACGCAGCACGCGCTCACCCTTCAGGCGGCCTTCAAGATAGGCCTGGGAGCTCATCAACTGGCTGCGCAGTTGCTTCATCAATTCGCGATAAGGTTCTTGTACTTCGTCACCGCCGGCAAGTTCGCGCAGCTCAGGAGTACATTCGGTCATCGATAGCTCGGAGACCAGCACCTGAATATCACGGGTGAACAGATCGCAGGCCTTCCAGCGGCTCAGCAACAGCACGTGACGGGTGATTTCAGCGGTTACGTTCGGGTTGCCGTCGCGGTCGCCGCCCATCCAGGAGGTAAAGCGGATAGGCACGGCTTCTACCGGTAGGCGGTAATCGATGGAGTTTTCCAACTGTTCGTTGAACTCGCGCAGGAAGGCCGGTACACCTTCCCACAGGCTGTTTTCCACCACGGCAAAGCCCCATTTGGCTTCATCGACCGGGGATGGGCGATTCTTGCGGATCTCGTCGGTATGCCAGGATTGCGCGACCAGCTGGCGCAGACGGCGCATGATTTTATTGCGTTCGTAGTCGGCCAGGTCGTTATGGTCCAACTGGCTCAGGCAGGTGTTCACCTCAACCAGCTTGTGGATCAGGGTGCGGCGGGTGATTTCCGTTGGGTGAGCGGTCAGGACCAGCTCGATGGAAAGATCGTCCACCGCCTTTTGCAGCTGTTTGTTATCCAGCTTGTTGTCTTTCAGCTTGGTAAACAACTGCGCCAAGGCTTCCGGGTTGCTGGCCGCTTCGCCGTGTGGCGAGATGCTGTGGTATTGCTCGGCAACGTTGGTCAGATTAAGGAATTGGCTGAAGGCGCGGGCAACGGGCAGCAGCTCATCGTTGGACAGGTTCTGCAGCGTGGAGAGCAGCTCCTGACGATGCGCCTCGTTACCGGCACGTGAAGATTTGGAAAGCTTACGGATAGTTTCAACGCGATCGAGAATATGCTCGCCCAGCGCTTCTTTAATGGTATCGCCTAGCAGTTTGCCGAGCATACTGACATTACTTCGCATTGCCGAATATTGTTCGTTCATATAATCCCTGACCCAGTTCTTTGCATACTTATCATCCTCCGATCGTGGTGTTTTTCGCCACTACCTGAACACGATGAGTACGTGATTTTTCATCTTGTAAGTAAATTTCACGTGCCGTCGCAGCCTGCCGGTTTTATCTGGTCACGTGCCTGTCCAATCATCAATTGACACTATTTTTAGCAAAAAAACATCAAATTCGGCGTATTTTCTGAAATTTAATTACGCGCGGCCGGTTATCAGTCTGGCTTATCGGCTTAAATCACTACGTCTAAAGAGGTAGGGAATGGTAACCCATTCCCCTGTTGTTATTAAGGTTTATTGCCGGCAGAAATGGTCGACCAACTGACCTAGCAGCTTACGCGTTGGCTCAATAAATGCGGTATCCAGATACTCATCCGGCTGATGTGCCTGGTTGATCGAACCTGGGCCGAGCACCAGCGTTGGGCACACTTCCTGGACGAACGGCGCTTCGGTGCAGTAGTTGACCACTTCGGTGCGTGAACCCAGCAGTTTTTCAATCACTGCCACCATGTGGTGGTCGGTTGGGCATTCGTAACCAGGGATCGGCGGATGTAGCTCATCGATCGTCAAGCGGCCCGGCCAACGTTGGCTTACCGGTGCCAACGCTTCGTGCAGGAGTTCGTTGATGTTATCCAGCGTCATCCCCGGCAGCGGGCGGATATCCATATGCAGTTCACAGCAGGCACAGATACGGTTGGCCGCATCGCCACCGCTGATATGGCCAAAGTTCATGGTTGGGTAAGGCACCGCAAACGCCGGGTTGTTGTAGCGCTCTTGTAGGGTTTTGCGCAATTCCATCAGATGCCCAATGGACTCATGCATCAGATCGATAGCATTGACGCCGCGCGCCGGATCGCTCGAATGGCCCGACTGACCAACGATGCGGATCGCACTGGAGATATGGCCTTTATGCGCGCGCACCGGTTGCAGCGAGGTTGGCTCGCCGATGATGGCAAAGTCCGGGCGGATTTTGCTGGAGGCAGCAAAGTAGCGTGCGCCAGCCATCGTCGTTTCTTCATCGGCGGTAGCCAGAATGTACAACGGCTTGGTCAGCTTACTGGCATCGATATCGCGTACCGCATCCAGAATAAAGGCGAAGAAGCCCTTCATGTCGGCGGTCCCCAGCCCGTACAGCTTGTTGTCGTGCTCGGTCAGGGTAAAGGGATCTCGTGTCCAGCGCCCCTGATCGTAAGGCACCGTGTCCGTATGGCCCGCCAGCAGCAGGCCGCCGCTGCCTTCACCGAGGCTGGCCAGCAGGTTGAATTTGTTGCGGGTGTCCGGCACGGGCTGCACGTCGACGCGGAAGCCCAAATCGTTGAACCAGCCGGCCAGCAAGTTGATTAATGCTTCATTACTCTGATCGAGGGCGCCATCGGTGGCGCTGATCGATGGAGTGGCGATCAACGCCCGGTACAGCTCAATAAATGGAGGTAATTTCATCTTCACTGTTGACAGCCTTTGGTTAGGATAGTATCAATATTCATGCATTTATTTTGAATAAAAATACAGTAAGCTAGAGCGTAAGGGAACCTGCAACCCGGATGTTGATAAAAACATCACGCTCAACCACGTGGGTGAACCGCGCAACAACGCGACCAAGCCCTGCTACCAGGGTCGCCGTGACTCTTAGATTGCTAGCCAAGAAGGTGAAAGGCCACATGTTGAATACGCTGATTGTTGGTGCCAGCGGTTATGCCGGAGCAGAGCTCACGGCTTACCTGAATCGCCACCCACACATGAACATAACCGCTTTAGCGGTTTCAGCGCAAAGTGCAGATGCAGGAAAATTGCTTTCCGAGCTGCACCCTCAATTAAAAGGCATCGTCGATCTGCCATTACAGCCGCTGGTTGACGTTGCCGCAGCGGCCAAAGGCATCGACGTTGTTTTCCTCGCGACTGCCCATGAGGTGAGCCACGACATCGCGCCAGCATTCCTGGCCGCGGGTTGCGTGGTGTTCGATCTCTCCGGCGCATTCCGCGTGCAGGATGCTGATTTTTATCAACAGTATTATGGTTTTACACACCAGCATGCCGACTGGCTGGCGCAGGCAGTTTACGGCCTGGCGGAGTGGCAGAGTGAAAAACTCAAGCAGGCGCAGTTGATTGCCGTGCCGGGCTGCTACCCAACGGCGGCGCAGCTGGCGCTCAAACCGCTGCTCGACAAGCAATTACTGAACCTGGATCAATGGCCGGTCATCAACGCCGTTAGCGGCGTGAGTGGTGCAGGGCGTAAAGCCAGCGTCACGACCAGTTTCTGTGAAGTCAGCCTGCAACCTTATGGCCTGTTCAATCATCGTCATCAGCCAGAAATTTCTGCCCATCTTGGGGTGCCAGTTATCTTTACGCCACATTTGGGTAACTTCCCTCGGGGTATTCTGGAAACCATCACCTGCCGCCTGAACAAGGGCGTCACCGCGCAGGACGTGGCAGCGGCTTACCATGCGGCGTATGACGACAAACCGTTGGTGCGGTTGTATGACCAAGGGGTGCCGGCACTGAAATCCGTGGTGGGCCTGCCGTTCTGCGATATCGGCTTTGCCGTGCAGGGCGAGCATCTGATCGCCGTAGCCGCAGAGGACAACCTGTTGAAAGGTGCGGCCGCTCAGGCGGTGCAGTGTCTGAATATCCGTTTCGGCTTCCCTGAAACCCAATCCTTACTTTAAATCAGCGTGAGTAAACAGCAATGAATCCATTGATTATCAAACTAGGTGGCGTGCTACTGGACAGTGAAGAAGCGCTGGAGCGTTTGTTTACCGCGCTGGATGTCTATCGCCAGGAACATCAGCGCCCGCTGGTGATCGTTCACGGCGGCGGCTGCGTGGTGGATGAATTGATGAAACAGCTCTCCCTGCCGGTAGTGAAGAAGAACGGCCTGCGCGTTACTCCAGCCGATCAGATCGACATCATCACCGGCGCACTGGCAGGAACGGCCAATAAAACCCTGCTGGCCTGGGCGGTGAAGCACAAAATTAATGCGGTTGGCCTGAGCCTGGCGGACGGTGGCAGCGTTGCGGTAACTCAGTTGGACCCAGTGTTGGGCCACGTGGGCCACGCAGTACCAGGAACGCCTGCGCTGCTCAATACCTTGTTGGGCGCTGGCTACCTGCCAGTGGTCAGCTCCATCGGCATCACTGCCGAAGGCCAACTGATGAACGTAAACGCCGATCAGGCTGCGACGGCCCTGGCCGCCACGCTGGGGGCGGATTTAATCTTGCTGTCGGATGTCAGCGGTATTCTCGACGGCAAAGGGCAGCGCATCGCGGAAATGACCGCACAAAAAGCCGAGCAACTGATTGCTCAAGGCATCATTACCGATGGTATGGTGGTGAAGGTCAATGCGGCGCTGGATGCTGCACGTACCCTTGGCCGCCCGGTAGATATCGCCAGCTGGCGTAATGCCGAAAAGCTCCCTGCTCTGTTTAATGGTGTGTCGATTGGCACCCGGATCCTCGCTTAAATTTAGAATTAAAAAGGAATAACACAATGCAAAACAAAGGCATCAAGAAAATCGTTCTGGCGTACTCCGGCGGTCTGGATACTTCGGCCATCATTCCGTGGCTGAAAGAGAACTACGGTGGCTGTGAAGTGGTAGCCTTCGTGGCAGACATCGGCCAGGAGCGCGGCGATCTGGAAGGCGTTGAGCAGAAAGCTCTGCAATCCGGTGCCTCTGAGTGTCATGTTGTCGATCTGCGTGAAGAGTTTATCCGTGACTATGTTTATCCGGTGCTGCAGACCGGTGCACTGTACGAAGGCAGCTACCTGCTGGGTACCTCAATGGCACGTCCGATCATTGCCAAGGCTCAGGTTGAGCTGGCGCTGAAAGTGGGTGCCGATGCGCTGTGCCACGGGGCCACCGGTAAAGGCAACGATCAGGTGCGTTTCGAAACCACCTATACCGCATTGGCTCCGCACCTGAAGGTGGTCGCGCCTTGGCGTGAGTGGAACCTGCGTTCCCGTGAGGCCCTGCTGGATTACCTGAAAGCGCGTAATATCCCAACCACCGCTTCGCTGGAGAAGATTTACAGCCGTGACGAAAACGCCTGGCACATCTCTACCGAAGGCGGCGTGCTGGAAAGCCCGTGGAATGCACCAAACAAAGATTGCTGGGTCTGGACTGTCGATCCGTTGGAAGCCCCGGACAAGCCAGAACAAGTGACCGTCACCGTAGTGAAAGGCTGCGTGGTTGCCGTTAACGGTGAAGCCATGAGCCCGTACAAGTGCCTGGAAGCCCTGAACGTGCTGGGTGCCAAACATGGCGTGGGCCGTATCGATATCGTGGAAAACCGTCTGGTAGGCATCAAATCCCGTGGTTGCTATGAAACCCCAGGAGGCACCATTATGGTTGCTGCGCTGCGTGGGGTCGAGCAGTTGGTACTGGATCGTGATAGCTTTAAATGGCGTGAGCAGTTGGGCCTGGAAATGTCCTATGTGGTCTACGATGGTCGCTGGTTTGCTCCGCTGCGTCGTTCCATTCAGGCTTCCGCACAAGCGCTGGCGGAAGAAGTTAACGGCGAAGTGGTATTGCAACTGTATAAAGGCCAGGTGACGGCGATCCAGAAGAAATCGGCCAACAGCCTGTACTCAGAAGAATTTGCGACCTTTGGCGAAGACGAAGTTTACGATCACAGCCATGCGGGTGGTTTTATCCGTCTGTTCTCGCTCTCTTCCCGTATCCGCGCGTTGAACGAGAAGAAAAAGTAACGTCGTTGGTTTAGCGTCAATTTGAGGGGCGCAGCATGCTGCGCCCTTTCGCATACTTATTCAGGAGCAAGATTATGGCACTTTGGGGCGGACGGTTTAGTCAGGCAGCGGATCAGCGGTTCAAACAGTTAAATGATTCCCTGCGCTTCGACTATCGCCTGGCGGAACAGGATATTGTGGGCTCCGTCGCCTGGTCAAAAGCGCTGGTGACCGTCAACGTACTGACGTCAGCAGAGCAACAGCAGCTTGAGCAGGCACTGAACGTGCTGCTGGAAGAAGTGCAGGCCGATCCTCTGGCGATCGTTAACAGCGACGCAGAAGATATTCACAGCTGGGTCGAGCAGAAGCTGATCGAGAAAGTCGGCGATCTGGGCAAAAAGCTGCATACCGGCCGTAGCCGTAACGATCAGGTGGCCACCGATCTGAAACTGTGGTGTAAACATCAGGTTAGTGAACTGCATCAGGCATTGGTACAGCTGCAACAGGCGCTGGTAGAAACCGCCGAAGCCAATCAGGATGCGGTGATGCCGGGTTACACCCACCTCCAGCGTGCCCAGCCGGTAACTTTTGCCCACTGGTGCCTCGCTTACGTTGAGATGCTGGCGCGTGATGAAAGCCGCCTGCAGGATACGTTGAAACGTCTGGACGTTAGCCCGCTGGGTAGCGGTGCCTTGGCCGGAACTGCTTATCCGATCGACCGTGAACAACTGGCTGGCTGGTTGGGTTTTGCCTCTGCCACGCGCAACAGCCTGGACAGCGTCTCCGATCGTGATCACGTGCTGGAGCTGCTGTCCAATGCTGCCATCAGCATGGTGCACCTGTCGCGCTTTGCCGAAGATCTGATCTTCTTCAACAGCGGCGAAGCGGCGTTTGTCGAGCTTTCGGATCGCGTGACCTCAGGTTCATCCCTGATGCCACAGAAGAAAAACCCGGACGCGTTAGAGCTGATCCGTGGCAAGTCTGGCCGTGTGCAAGGGGCCTTGACCGGCATGATGATGACGTTGAAAGGCCTGCCGTTGGCTTACAACAAAGACATGCAGGAAGACAAAGAAGGGCTGTTCGACGCGCTCGACACGTGGATGGATTGCCTGCAGATGGCGGCATTGGTGCTGGACGGCATACAGGTGAAGCGCCCGCGTTGCCAAGAAGCGGCACAGCAAGGCTATGCCAACGCCACCGAACTGGCAGACTATCTGGTTGCCAAAGGTGTGCCGTTCCGCGAAGCGCACCACATTGTGGGTGAAGCAGTAGTGGAAGCGATCCGCCAGGGCAAGCCGTTGGAAGACCTGCCGTTGAGCGATTTGCAGAAGTTCAACAGCGTGATTGGAGACGACGTTTATCCGATCCTGTCGTTGCAATCTTGCCTGGATAAGCGCGCGGCCAAGGGCGGCGTTTCTCCACAGCAGGTTGCCTATGCGATCGCCGAGGCAAAAAAACGCCTGTTCTAAGCTACGCTTGAGGGCAGCGCAATGCTGCCCTTATCCTGCCAATCGGGCGCACAAATAACGGTTCAGGCTAACGCCTTCATCCATAGCATTTATCGCCAGACGGCGATGCTGTTCCGGGGCCATCCGCAGCACCAGTTTCCCACTGAAGCTTTTCTCTGCCAGTGCCTCTGGCGGCGTTTCGCCCTGGGCGAGCATATCGGCAATCACATCGCTCACCAGCTTTTCAATACCGTCCAACGCAGCGGTACGGGTAGGTGCCAGCCATGACAGAGAGGGAAACTCCGTACAGAGGCCGACATACTCGCTATCCTCCGCTGACCAGGTTATGCGGTAAGTGTAATGCTCATGTTTTTCCATTTTCTTCCTCCAGTTTAGCCAGCGCGCTGATCACCTGCTTGACTTGATATCCCTTTGCCATGCCGCTATTGCAGATCGTCAATGGTTTCTCTGAGTCCTTTCATTTAGTGCTCTATATTAGTATCAATATTGATATCATTTCAAGATAAAGGAGCATAAAAATGACGCTAAAACCAAAACTCGGCAAGCAAGGGGATTCAAGGCTGGAATGACATACGCAAAAAACCGGGCACGGAGGCCCGGTTGTGCTGACTGACGCAATCGCGAAAGGCTTATTCGCCAGGGCAACGCTGGCAGCGTTCTGCCTCAGACTCACCCAGCTTCAGCTTGGCTTGCAGATCGCGTAGCGCGGTACGCAACCCTTCTTCGATCACCGGATGGTAGAACGGCATATCCAGCATTTGGTCGATGGTCATCTGCTGCTGATGTGCCCAGGCCAGCAGATGGGCGATATGCTCCACGTCCGGCCCCATCATTTCAGCACCCAGGAAGCGGCCAGTCCCTTGCTCACCATAGACGTGCAAGATGCCTTTATTGCGTAGCATTACCCGGGAACGGCCCTGGTTTTCGAACGATACGGCACCCACTTCAAAGCAGCCACAGGCACTGAATTTCTGGTTCAGTTCACGGAAGGTCGAGCCGACCATGGCGATTTGCGGGTCTGAGAACACCACGGAAATCGCGCTACGGCGCAAGCCTGGTGTTACTTCTGGGAAGCTGCCCGCATTGTGCCCGGCAATACGAGCCTGATCGCTGGCTTCGTGCAGCAATGGCAACTGGTTACTGGCATCCCCGGCGATGAAAATATGCGGCACGCTGGTTTGCATGGTTAAGCGATCGGCCTGTGGCACGCCTTTGGCATCCAGCACCAGGGTGGTATTTTCCAATCCCAGCTTGTCGACGTTCGGGCGGCGGCCGGTGGCGGCCAGCACGTAATCCACCATCATTTCCTGCGTTTGGCCGTGCAGATCCTGGTAGCGGATAAACACTTTGTCGCCTTCGCGTTGCATGATGTCTACTTTGACATCCGGGTCGAGATAGAACTCTTCACCCAGCGTTTTAGCGGCATATTCCCGCACTACGCTGTCGGTCAGCGGGCCAACCGCGCCGCCAACGCCGAACACTTTAGTGGCAACGCCAAGGCGATGCAGCGCCTGGCCCAGTTCCAAACCGATCACCCCTGGGCCAAATACCGCGACGGACTGCGGCAAATCATCCCAGTTAAATACATCGTCATTGACGATCAGGCGATCGCCCAGATCGTTCCACGGCGCAGGCCAGCTAGGGCGGGAGCCGGTGGCAATTACGATACGCTGCGCGACGATGCGCGTATGCTCGTCAACCTGCAAAGTGTTGTCGTCAATGAAGCGGGCATAGCCCTGAATTTTGTCTGCGGCCGGGATGCTATCGACCCCTTCCAGTACAAAACCGACGAAGCGATCGCGCTCGCGTTTGACGCGATCCATCACTTCACGGCCATTGATGGTGGTTTTTCCCGCAGGATGGATACCAAACCCTGGAGCCCGTTCGATCTGGTGCACCGCTTCTGCCGCAGCAATCAGCAATTTGGAAGGCATACAGCCAACGCGGGCACAGGTCGTGCCAAAAGGTCCGCCCTCAATCATCACCACGCTCGGGGTAGACAGTTTTGCTGCGCGGTAAGCGCCTAGTCCGGCAGTGCCGCCGCCAATAACGGCGACGTCGACATTCAACAGTTTCATATCCGCTCCTGAAGGGAATAAAAAAAGGGCGGGTTAGCACCCGCCAAAAGTCACATTACTGCTATACCGTTGGTTTTTTCAGGCGACAGATTGTTGAACCGTGCCTAAGGCCCATCGGGTTTATTTTTATCATTCAGGCTGACAGGAAGTTTTCCAGATCGTCGCTACCACCGATGTGGCGACCACCGATAAACACCTGTGGCACGGTAGCGCGGCCGCTGACAGCGCGCAGGCTGACCGTGGTCGCGTCTTGGCCCAACACGATTTCTTCATATTGGATCCCGCGCTCTTGCAGCATTTGTTTGGCTTTGGCGCAGAACGGGCAACCCGGTTTGGTGAACAGGGAAACCGATTCCTGCACTTGGAATTCCGGTGCCAGGTATTTCAGCATGGTGTCGGCGTCAGAAACTTCAAACGGGTCGCCCGGCTTGTTTGGTTCGACGAACATTTTTTCTACCACACCGTTACGCACCAGCATGGAGTAGCGCCATGAACGCGGGCCAAAGCCCAGATCGGCTTTCTCAACCAGCATGTTCATGCCCTTGGTGAATTCACCGTTGCCGTCCGGTACGAAGGTAATATTTTCGGCGTGTTGATCGGCTTTCCAGGCGTTCATCACAAAGGTGTCGTTCACCGAGACGCACAGGATGCTGTCAACGCCGTGTTGCTTGAACACGCTAGACAGTTCGTTATAGCGCGGCAAATGGCTTGATGAGCAGGTTGGGGTGAACGCGCCCGGCAAGGAGAACACGATCACGGTCTTGTCTTTAAACAGGTCATCCGTAGTGACATCGATCCATTGGTCGCCCTGGCGAGTATGGAAGGTAACCTGAGGGACTTTTTTGCCTTCTTGACTGGTAAACATGAATTAACCCCTTAATTAGAAAAATGAATTTTTTATGTTGGCGCCGTTGCGCTTCGTTGGGGGACATTATTCACTGCGGGGCTTGATAGTTCTAATCACTCGTTGCTATCTTATCTATCGCCATGAGCTATCATGGCCAGGAGGGAAACAACAATGAATATTCGTGATTTAGAGTATCTGGTCGCCTTGGCCGAGCACCGCCACTTCCGGCGTGCTGCCGACTCATGCCATGTCAGTCAACCAACATTGAGTGGACAGATCCGCAAGCTGGAAGACGAGTTGGGCGTGATGCTGCTCGAGCGGACCAGCCGTAAGGTGCTTTTCACGCAGGCAGGCTTACTGCTGGTGGAGCAGGCACGCACCGTGCTACGCGAAGTCAAAGTCTTGAAGGAAATGGCCAGCCAGCAGGGGGAGGCGATGTCCGGGCCGTTGCATATCGGCCTGATCCCTACCGTGGGGCCTTATCTGCTGCCGCAGATTATCCCGACGCTGCATAAATCCTTTCCCAAGCTGGAAATGTACCTGCACGAAGCACAAACCCATCAACTGTTGGCACAGCTGGACAGCGGCAAGTTGGACTGCGCTATTCTTGCCTTGGTGAAAGAAACCGAAGCCTTTATCGAAGTGCCTTTGTTCGATGAACCGATGCAATTGGCAGTCTATTCCGACCATCCGTGGGCGCAGCGCGAACGCGTGGCGATGGCCGATTTGGCGGGTGAAAAACTGCTGATGCTGGAAGATGGCCACTGCTTACGCGATCAGGCGCTGGGCTTTTGCTTCCAGGCCGGTGCGGATGAGGATACCCACTTCCGCGCGACCAGTCTGGAAACGCTGCGTAATATGGTTGCCGCAGGCAGTGGGATAACGCTATTGCCCGCCTTGGCAGTACCGCGTGAACGCGAGCGTGACGGCGTCTGCTATCTGGAGTGCTACAAACCGGAACCGAAGCGCACCATTGCTCTGGTGTATCGCCCCGGCTCCCCGCTGCGTAGCCGCTATGAGCAGTTGGCCGAGGCTATTCGCGAACACATGCAGAACTACCTGAAAGCGAACTTAAAACAGGCGGTTTAAGCCGTTTAGCGCTGCCACGCGGTAGGCTTCGGCCATGGTCGGATAGTTGAAGGTGGTATTGACGAAATACTCGATGGTATTACCTTCACCTTTCTGTTCCATGATCGCCTGACCGATGTGAATGATCTCTGCCGCACGCTCACCAAAGCAGTGGATCCCCAGGATCTGCAAGGTATCGCGGTGGAACAGGATCTTCAGGCTACCCACGTTCATGCCGGCAATCTGTGCCCGGGCCAGGTGTTTGAACTGGGCGCGGCCCACTTCGTAGGGCACTTTCATTGCCGTCAGTTCCTGCTCGGTTTTACCGACGGAGCTGATTTCTGGAATGGTATAAATGCCCGTTGGAATGTCTTCGATCAGATGCCCGCTGGCTTCCCCAGAAGAGATGGCCTGAGCGGCGATGCGTCCCTGGTCATAAGCGGCAGACGCCAGGCTCGGATAGCCGATCACGTCACCCACGGCATAAATGTGGGATACGGCGGTCTGATACATGCTGTTGACCTTCAGCAGGCCACGGCTGTCTGATTCCAGACCCACGTTCTCCAGGCCCAGCGCATCGGTGTTACCGGTACGGCCATTGGCGTACAGCAGGCAATCGGCCTTCACTTTCTTGCCGGATTTCAGATGCACAATCACGCCATCGTCGGTGCCTTCGATCTTCTCGAACTCTTCATTGTGGCGGATCACCACGCCGTTATTCCAGAAGTGATAAGACAGAGAATCTGACATCTCCTGATCGAGGAACGCCAGCAACCGATCGCGGGTGTTGATCAAGTCCACTTTCACGTTCAAGCCACGGAAGATAGAAGCATATTCGCAGCCAATCACCCCGGCGCCGTAGATAATCACGTGGCGTGGCTCGTGGTTCAGCTCCAGGATGGAGTCGCTGTCATAAATGCGCGAGTGGTTAAAATCAACGCCGTTCGGATGATAAGGGCGTGAACCACAGGCGATCACGATATGGTCGGCGCGGATGGTATCCTGTGTGCCATCCATATAGCTTACGCTGACGGTGTTGGCGTCGATAAACTTGGCGTTACCGGCGAACAGCTTGCACTGGTTACGCTCGTAGAACCCTTGGCGCATGCGTGTTTGCTGGTTAATCACGCTGTCGGCGTGGCGTAAAATGTCAGGGAAGGTGGCGCTAAGGGTGCGGGAGTTGTTGTAAAGCGGGTTCTGGTTGAATTCGATAATGCGGCTGACGGCGTGGCGGAGGGCTTTTGAGGGGATGGTTCCCCAGTGAGTACAGCCGCCGCCCACGTTATTGTACCGTTCGATCACGGCCACGCGGGCACCTTGTTTCACCAGACCCATGGCTGCGCCTTCACCACCAGGGCCGGAGCCGATGATAATGGCATCAAATTGATAGTGTTGTTGCATGTAGGAGAGACCTGTTCTTATACAAAATTACAACGGTATCTTAACATCATAGCGCTGCGTGCCCAATTACCATTAGCCTTTTTGTGGCAAAGCACAATCGGTGTGGCCTAGAACTGTGACAAAGCGCGTTTGTATAAATGCTGTTGCAATAAATTTGCTATATTGCCAGTTCTGCGGCGTTAGACTGAAGAAGGGAAGTCATCCGGATATGCAAATGGGCGTCAGAGCACAACAAAAAGAACGCACTCGTCGTTCCCTCATTGAGGCGGCTTTCAGCCAACTGAGTGCCGAGCGCAGTTTTGCCAGCCTGAGCCTGCGTGAAGTCTCACGAGAGGCGGGCATCGCGCCCACGTCTTTCTATCGCCATTTTCGCGATGTGGATGAGCTTGGGCTCACCATGGTTGACGAAAGCGGCCTGATGCTGCGCCAATTGATGCGCCAGGCACGCCAGCGTATTGCCAAAGGCGGCAGCGTGATCCGCACGTCGGTATCGACCTTTATGGAGTTTATCGGCAATAATCCCAACGCCTTTCGGCTGTTGCTGCGTGAACGTTCCGGCACCTCGGCTGCATTTCGTGCGGCGGTAGCACGGGAAATCCAACATTTTATCGCCGAACTGGCAGATTACCTTGAGCTGGAAAACCATATGCCGCGCAGTTTTACCGAGGCGCAGGCGGAAGCTATGGTGACGATTGTCTTCAGTGCCGGTGCGGAAGCGCTGGATATTGATATTGAACAACGGCGGCAGCTTGAAGAAAGGTTAGTGTTGCAACTGCGGATGATCTCCAAAGGAGCCTATTACTGGTATCGCCGCGAACAAGAAAAAGCATCTGTATCCCACGTATAACAAGGTGAAAGTCATGGAAAAACTAAGCCGTGAGAATGGTACTTTACTGCTGGCGTTGATTGCCGGCCTGTCCGTAAACGGTTCCTTTGCCGCGCTGTTCAGCTCGGTGGTGTCGTTTTCAGCCTTCCCGTTGATTGCTTTGGTGTTGGCGGTATATTGCCTGCATCAGCGTTACCTGAACCAGCCAATGCCGGATGGCATGCCAAAATTGGCGGCCGGCTGTTTCCTGTTGGGCATCCTGGGATATAGTGCGATCGTGCGTGCGGAATATCCGCAGATCGGCTCGAACTTCCTGCCCTCGATTGTCTGCGTGGTGCTGGTGTTCTGGATTGGTTTCCAATTGAGGAAACGCAATACCGCCACTGTTCAGCATTAAAAATGGTTTCATCGAGGAAAGGCACTCCGTGGAGTGCCTTTTTTGTTTTTACAGTGGTGCGGATATTCCGCAGCCCGTTCGTGATGTAGGGCGCAGCGCCCGTCTAGATCAGCGGCGTTCGAGTAATACGCCACATTCCATATGATGGGTGTATGGGAACTGATCGAATAGAGCCAGGCGAGTGATTTTGTGCGTGGCTTGCAGCGTATCCAGATTGGCGCATAGGGTCTCCGGGTTACAGGAGATGTAAAGGATGCGTGGATAGGTCTGCACCATCTTCACCGTTTCCTCATCCAGGCCGCTGCGCGGCGGATCCACAAAAATCGTCTCACAGTTATAGCTGCTCAGATCGATCCCTTTTAACCGGTTGAACTCGCGAGCGCCGTTCATTGCCTGGGTGAAATCTTCCGCCGCCATACGGATAATCTGCACGTTGTCGATATTATTGGCTGCGATGTTGTACTGCGCCGCCGCCACCGAAGGCTTGGCAATTTCAGTGGCTAACACCCGCTCGAAGTTGCGGGCCAAGGCCAGCGAGAAGTTGCCGTTACCGCAATACAGCTCCAGCAGATCCCCTTTTGAACCTTGGGTCACATCCAGTGCCCATTCCAGCATTTGCACGTTCATGGCTGCGTTGGGCTGGGTGAAGCTGTTTTCAACCTGGCGATAAATCATTTCGCGGCCAGCGACCGGCAGCACTTCGTCGACGTAATCTTGATCCAGCATGATTTTCATCTTCGAGGCGCGGCCAATCAGCTGCACATCGAAGCCGTCTGCGCGTAACGCGTCACGCAGCGCAGTGGCATCTTGCTGCCATTGTTCGTCCAGCTTGCGGTGATACAGCAGTGAGGCAATGATTTTACCGCTCTGTGTAGAAAGATAATCGATCTGGAACAGCTTGTGGCGCAGCACCGGATTGGGCTTGAGGGCCGCCATCAGGGCGCTCATCAGGCGGTTAATCAGCTCACTGGCCGCCGGGAAGCTATCGACACGGATACGCTGCTTGGTCTGCTGATCGAACATGATGTGGTACATATCGTCCTCATCATGCCAGATGCGGAATTCCGCACGCATCCGGTAGTGGCTGACTGGCGAGCGAAACACTTCCGGCTCGGGCGCCGTGAACGGTGACATCATGGTCTTCAGGCGGGCTGTTTTCTCCGCCAGTTGGTCGTCATAGCGTTCAATGGGCAAATTCTCGGGCGTCATGGTTTCTCTCGTCAGGCAAATTGGATCAGCGGGGGATTGTAGGGAATCAGCCCGTGAAGTCCAGTTTTGTTGTGGTGCTATTTTGCAACACTGTTGGCAATCTAGACATCCATTTTCATTGATTGTAGCATTGCCGTCCGGTCTCAAGCAGCGAGTGAAAAGGGAATCCAGTGCAAATCTGGAGCTGACGCGCAGCGGTATGGGGAAGTCACGGCGATAGCGTTAAATAACGCAGACACTGTCCACTGCAGGATGGGAAGTCATCGCCCGGTGCGGGTTGCCACAGGCAACCGGCAAATCCCAAGCCCGAAAACCTACCGGTGTACGTCGCAATATCCATAGCCGTCGCGAACTACCGGCCGTGGCCCTGCGGCATCCCCAATGAAGTTTGGATGCTTTTTATAATGACAATGATAAAAAATACACTGCTGGCGGTGGTCTCCTCCGTGACGGCATTTTCTGGATGGGCGCAAGATAACACCACGGCTAAAAGTAGCGATGATCTGGTGGTTACCGCCAATCGCTTCCCTCAACCGGTCTCTTCCGTATTGGCGCCTGCCGATGTGGTGACCCGCGAAGATATCGACCGTTGGCAGGCCAAAAGCCTCAATGATGTGATGCGTCGTTTGCCCGGTGTCGATATTTCACAGTACGGCGGTATGGGGCAGGGGTCATCTCTCTCGGTACGCGGCACGGAAGCTCGTCATGTATTGGTACTGATCGACGGCGTGCCAATGGCCCGTTTGGGGATCAGCAACGGCGTCGATTTTAACCAGGTTCCGTTGGCGCTGGTTCAGCGTGTGGAGTTTATCCGTGGGCCGCGTTCCGCCATTTACGGTTCTGGTGCTATCGGTGGGGTCATCAACATCATTACCCAGACGGATAAAGAGGGCGGTAAAGTCCAGGCGGGTATCGGTTCTAAAGGATACCAGCAGTACGATGGTGCCTTGCGCCAGCGTTTTGATAATACGGTTGCTACCGTTGCGGGCAGTTACCAGATGACCAATGGCTTCAATGTGCAGCCAGGCTCGCCTTATTCGGTCGACAGCGATCGTGACGGTTTCCGTAATAAAAGCTTCTGGGGTGGGTTGGAGCAGCAGTTCAATCAGAATTTCTCAGGCTTCGTGCGGGGTTATGGTTATACCAATAACTCGGACTACGATGTCGGCAGTGTACCTTACAGCCCGAAGTACAGTAATGATGAAGACCGCCTGTATAGCCACACCTATGATATGGGGCTGCGTTTCCTGTCTGGGGCTTTCTCTTCTCAACTGACGGGCAGCTATCAGAAACAGAAGGATTACAACTACAGCAGCCAGAACGGCCGTTATGGCATCAGTACCACACTTGATGATATGGATCAGCGTAACCTGCAATGGGGCAACACCTATGCTTTCGAGCACGGTAGCGTCACTGCCGGTGCCGATTTCCAGCAACAGCGCCTGACCTCTTCCGACAATTCCTTTGCCGATACCTATAAAAGAGACAACACGGGACTGTACCTGAGCGGTCAACAGCAGTTTGGCAGCGTGACGCTGGAAGCCTCTGGGCGTGAAGACAAGGCAGGTGACTTTGGTTGGCACGGCACTTGGCAGACCGCGGCGGGTTGGGAGTTTGTTGATGGCTATCGAGCCACCTTGTCTTACGGTACGGGTTTCCTGACGCCATCGCTGGGCCAGCAATATGGCTCAAAACGCTTTGGCATTGATTCCAACAGCAACCTCAAGCCGGAAGAGTCCAAACAGTGGGAAATGGGGTTGGAAGGTTTGACCGGGCCGTTGGATTGGCGTCTGTCTGCTTACCATTACAAAATTCAGAACCTGATCAACTATGATTCTGACCCGGTGACCTATCAGGGCCAGTATTACAATGTGGATAGGGCAACGATTAAAGGCGTTGAATGGACGGGTAGCTTTGATACCTGGATGTTCACCCACAGGTTGACGCTGCAATATATCGATCCGCGTAATGACCAGACCGATGAGGTGTTGGCGCGCCGTTCGAAACGTCAGGCCAAATATCAGTTGGATTGGACGATGTTCAACCTGGACATGGATATCTCGTATCAATACTACGGCAAGCGCTACGACAATATCTCTTCTACTTATAACCCTGAGCAGCGCGTATTGCCGAGTTACAGCACGGTCGACGTGAGCGCCTCATATCCAATAACCTCTCAGCTGACAGTTCGTGGTAGAATTGCCAACCTGTTTGATAAAGATTATGAGACGGCTTATGGCTACGCTACCCCAGGAAGAGAGTACTACCTCACTGGCAGCTATACCTTCTAACGCCACTGCGGCTCCTCGCCCGACGGCGCTGGTTTTTGATTCCGGCGTCGGCGGGTTGTCAGTGTTTCAGGAGGTTCGGCAACTGCTGCCGGATCTCCACTATATCTATGCCTTCGATAACGTAGCATTCCCCTACGGCGAGAAATCCGAAGAGTTTATCGTTGAGCGCGTGCTGGAAATTGTCAGTGCGGTTCAGCAGCGCCATCCTCTGGCGATCGTCATCATCGCCTGTAATACCGCCAGTACCGTTTCCTTACCCGCACTGCGTGAACGTTTTGCTTTCCCGGTAGTGGGGGTGGTGCCTGCGATCAAGCCTGCTGCCAAACTGACCGCCAACGGTATCGTCGGTTTGCTGGCCACGCGCGGTACGGTTCAGCGTTCTTATACTCATGAACTGATCGAGCGTTTTGCGACAGATTGCAAAATTGAGCTGTTAGGCTCTTCTGAGCTGGTAGAACTGGCAGAAGCCAAACTGCATGGTGAACCTGTACCGCTGGCAACGCTGAAGAAAATCTTGCAGCCGTGGCTGAACATGCGCGAGCCTCCGGACACGGTAGTGTTGGGCTGTACTCACTTCCCTCTATTATCTGAAGAGTTGATGCAAGTCCTGCCTGAAGGAACGCGGTTGGTGGATTCCGGTGCGGCAATTGCCCGCAGAGCCGCATGGCTTATCTCTAATCAGGAAAATCTGGTCTCAACTCAGGAAGAAAATCTGGCGTATTGCATGGCACTGAATGAAGACACCGATGCTTTATTGCCCGTTTTGCAGGGTTATGGCTTTAAATCGTTGAAAAAACTGCCGCTTTAATGGAGTTTTGCTTAAACATTCGACGGTCAGCAAAAAAAGTGAATTTAGGGGTTGCGGCGTTCTGAGAACTCCCTATAATGCGCCTCCACTGACCGGGAACAACGACGAAGCAGTCGCCCAGCCAGGAAGAAGCAACCCGGTGAAAACACCGCGTCTCGTAAGAGAAAAAGGTTGACTCTTCAGCGGGAAAGCGTAATATGCACCTCCCGCGTTACCGAGAAACATCA
>NZ_CAMFLB010000021.1:0-149346 GCF_945957435.1 Serratia sp. PL7
TATCAGCATCGAAGCTGAATAATTTTTCGAGCCTTACGAAATAGATGTTAAGCCCCGCAATTCGTTGCGGGGCTTTTTACATTTATAGATTGCTTGTGCCTGGCGGCACAACGCACAGACAGTGAGAAGATGGAAAAAAAACAGCAGGCTGGCGTTGGTATTTTTCTGGCGGTCACCACAGCGGTTTGCTGGGGCGCGCTGCCTATCGCAATGAAAGAAGTGCTGGAAGTGATGGAGCCGTTTACCATCGTCTGGTATCGCTTTACGATTGCCGCCATCGGCCTGGGGATGATCCTGGCAGTGCGCGGGCGTTTACCCCCGGTGAAAATGTTCCGTCAACCCCGCTGGTTGCTGTTGCTGGCGATCGCCACTGCCGGGTTGTTGGGCAACTTTGTCTTCTTCAGCTCTTCGCTGCAATATTTGAGTCCGACGGCCTCGCAGGTTATCGGCCAACTCTCGCCGGTGGGCATGATGTTCGCCAGCGTATTGATCCTGAAAGAAAGGATGCGTATCACTCAGGTGATTGGCGCTCTGATGCTGATCTGCGGGCTGATGCTGTTTTTCAACGTCAGCCTGATCGAGATCTTCACTCAGTTCACAGACTACACGCTCGGTGTGTTGTTGGGCGTGTGTGCGGCCATGGTTTGGGTGACCTATGGCGTGGCGCAGAAAGTATTACTGCGTCGATTGGCCTCACCGCAGATCCTGGTCTTGTTGTACACTTTATGTGCGATCGCGTTATTTCCGCTTGCGAAGCCAGCGGTGATTTTCCAGCTCAGTGGCTGGCAATTGGCCTGTCTGCTGTTCTGTGGTGCTAACACGCTGATTGGTTATGGTGCGCTGGCGGAAGCGATGGCGCGCTGGCAGGCGGCCCAGGTGAGTGCGTTAATCACGCTGACTCCCCTGTTTACCCTGTTGTTTTCAGATTTATTGGCGCTGGCCTGGCCACAGGTATTTACGGCCCCGGCATTGAATGTCGTTGGCTATGTAGGTGCTTTTGTGGTGGTTGCAGGCGCCATGTTTTCCGCAATTGGTCACCGTTGGTGGCCGCGACGGGCAGAAACCAACCTGGTTGCTTCTTTGAAGCGGCCCGGTGAATGAGTTACGGAGACGGTAAATGAAGTTTGTAGATGAAGCAGCGATCCTGGTCGTGGCAGGTGATGGCGGTAATGGTTGCGTCAGCTTCCGCCGCGAAAAGTACATCCCGAACGGTGGGCCAGATGGCGGTGACGGCGGTGACGGCGGTGACGTCTACCTGGTGGCAGACGAAAACCTGAATACCCTGATCGATTACCGCTTTGAAAAATCCTTCCGTGCCGAACGTGGCCAGAATGGTCAGAGCCGTGACTGTACCGGTAAACGCGGCAAAGACGTCGAAATCAAAGTTCCGGTCGGTACCCGTGTGCAGGATCAGGGCACCGGTGAGATCCTCGGTGATATGACCCGTCATCAGCAGCGTCTGATGGTGGCGAAGGGCGGTTGGCACGGCCTCGGCAACACCCGTTTCAAATCCTCGGTAAACCGTGCTCCGCGCCAAAAAACGTTGGGTACCAAGGGCGAGATGCGCGATATCCTGCTGGAGCTGCTGCTGCTGGCGGATGTGGGCATGTTGGGCCTGCCGAACGCCGGTAAGTCGACCTTCATTCGCGCGGTTTCTGCCGCCAAGCCAAAAGTGGCGGACTACCCGTTCACCACGCTGGTACCGAGCCTGGGCGTGGTACGTATGGACCATGAACAAAGCTTCGTGGTGGCGGATATTCCTGGCCTGATCGAAGGCGCACATGAAGGTGCTGGCCTGGGGATCCGTTTCCTGAAACACCTGGAGCGCTGCCGCGTGTTGCTGCACCTGGTGGACATTGCGCCAATCGACGAGTCCGATCCGATAGAGAATGCCAAGGTCATCATCAACGAGCTCAACCAGTACAGCGAGAATCTGTCACACAAGCCACGCTGGCTGGTGTTCAACAAAGTTGACCTGCTGGACGAGGAAGAGGCCGCCGAGCGCGCCAAGGCGATCGTAGAAGGTATGGGCTGGGAAGGTAAGTACTACATGATCTCCGCTGCGAACCGCGAAGGCGTTAACGCACTGTGCTGGGACGTGATGAACTTCATCAATACGCAACCTAAAGCCATGGCGATCGAAGAAAGCGCGCCAGAAAAAGTCGAGTTCATGTGGGATGATTACCACCGTGAGCAAATCGCTGAAGTGGAAGCTGAAGCGGACGACGATTGGGATGATGACTGGGATGAAGATGACGACGAAGGCGTCGAAATCGTCTACCAGAAGTAATTCTGCGCAATAAAACAAGGGCTCGGTTCAGTGAACCGGGCCCTTGCTGTTTGTTGAGGTTGCTGAAACCTCAATCGATGGTGCGACGTTAGTGATTTAAAATATTATCAGGTAACCAGCACTGTGCATCCAGGCCGTCGGCATCGGCGCGGTTTTCCAGGCGTAGACAGCCACGGTGCAACTGAACGATACGGATCACGATATTCAATCCCAGCCCGCTGCCGCCATAACGCTGATCCATCCGGCGGAAGGCCTGAGTCAACTCTCCGGCCATTTCTTGTTCGATACCCGGCCCCTCGTCGAGCACCTGCAATCGTTGCCCATCGTTCTCGGGAGTGAGCTGAACACGAATGACACTCTTCTCGGGGCCATAGCGGTGTGCATTTTCAACCAGATTACGCAGCATCAGGCGCAGCAGCACCGGATCGCCATGTGTCACCGCACTGGCTGGCAGTTGCCAGACAATCTTTTGCTCGCGCAGAGCGGCTAGCTCATCCAACTCTTCCTGCAATGGCTCAATAACGTTGGCTACCCAGTCAAACTGCTGGTAATGGCCGCTGGCGAAATCCTGCCCGGCGCGCGACAGCATCAGCAATTGCTCAACCACGTGCATCAGTTGGTCAATGCGGGCGATCAATTGTTTACTGCCCGCAACTCCCTGTTGCTCCATCAGTTCCAGATGCAGCCGGATCCCCGCCAGTGGCGTGCGTAATTCGTGGGCTGCATCGGCAGTGAACAGCCGCTCTTGCTGGATGGTATGGTCAAGGCGTGAAAAAAGCTGATTCAATGCCTTGGTGACCGCCACCATCTCCAGACTGTCGCTGGTTATCGGCAACGGCGTCAGATTGTCTGCCGAACGTTTCTCCAGCTTTTCCTGTAGTTGATTCAGCGGCCGGATAATCCAACTGATGGCCCAGAAGGAGGCCAGCAGGGTCACTATCATCATGATCAGCGAAGGGGCAAGCAGTGACGCGATCGCCTCGGCAATCTCGGTATCGACTCGCTCGTTGCGTACTTTGGCCGACAGGGTTTCATCCACCAGGAAACTGATCTGCTCCTGGCTTTCATGCCATAGCCAAAACGCGCTAATAAGCTGGGTGACCAGCAGGATCAGGGCCAACATCAGCAACAAACGACGGCGCATGCTAATCAAGATGCGGGCTCCAAACGGTAACCGATGCCACGTACGGTGCGGATACGATCTTTGCCCAATTTACGGCGCAAATTGTGCATATGCACTTCGAGGGTATTCGAGCCCAGATCGTCGTTCCAGGTATAAAGATCTTGCTGCAGTAACTCACGGTTGACGGTTTGCCCAGCCCGCATCATCAGACGCGACAGAATGGCAAACTCTTTCGGCGTGACGTCTATCGCCTGCTGTTGCAGATATACCTGCTGGCTGGACAGATTGAGCGTCAGATCGTCCTGTTGCAGTAGGTTATCGCTGTGGCCCTGATAGCGGCGGAGCAGTGCCCGTACCCGGGCTTGTAGCTCAATCAGCGCAAAGGGTTTGACCAGATAGTCATCGGCACCGGCGTCCAGGCCATCGACACGGTCTTGCAACGCGTCGCGTGCGGTGAGGATCAACACCGGGATGCTGATTTGCTGACGGCGCCACTGCCGCAGCAGGGTGGCACCGTCAATATCTGGCAGGCCGAGGTCGAGGATCACCATGCTGTACTGGCTGGTGACGATCAGGCCATTAGCCTGCGCAGCACTGGCCGCACAATCACAGGCGTAGCCTTCGTTAGACATTGCCTGCGCAACGCCTTGCTGCAATAACTCATCGTCCTCAACAATCAGTAGCTTCATGCCCTTGGGCCTCAATTGTTCTGATAGATATCCCGATACAACCGGCTTTCGAACCGCACCAGCGGCGCTCGGCGCTGTTTCTGATCTTCTGGTGGCACCGCGTAACCCGATAGATATTGGACAAAGGCAAGACGCTGACCGCTGGCCGTAGTGATAAAGCCAGCCAGGTTATAGACCCCTTGCAGCGCCCCGGTTTTGGCAGAAACCTTACCGTCGACCCCGGCTTCATGTAGGCCACCGCGATAGCGCAGCGTGCCATCATAACCGGACAGCGGCAGCATCGAGATAAAGTTGAGCTCGCTGTCGTGCTGAGCAATATATTGCAACGCCTGCATCATGGTTGCAGGTGCCAGCAGGTTGTGGCGCGACAGGCCAGAGCCGTCCACCACGATGCTGTTACCTAGGTCTACCCCGGCCTTCTGGCGCAGAACCTGGCGTACTGCATCTGCTCCCGCGCGCCAGGTACCCGGTACGCCAAAGCGTTCATGGCCGATGGTGCGAAACACGGTATCGGCAATCATGTTGTCCGACTTCTTCAGCATGATTTTCAGCAGGTCATGCAACGGTGCAGACTGCGTCTGGGCGATCACCGTGCCCGTCATGCCAGGCTGGGTTTGGCGTTTCAAATGGCCGCCAATCTGGATCCCTGACTTGACCAGCTCATCTTTCAGGATGGCACCGGCATAGCTGGCTCCGTCTTGAATGGCGAATGCCAACGGCAGTGGTTCACTGCGCTGGGTCAGGCATCCGGTCAGTGTAAAGCGGTTCAATTCGCCCGGCACCACATCCAGCTCACAATATTGTGCATCCGCAGAGCCTTTCGCCAGCGTTCTTACCTGGCTGAACATATTGACCGGGTAGAATGAGGCCACGCGAATAAACGCCATCTCACCGGGGTTAGGGGCGCTGTAAAGGGAAACCGAGAAACAGTTGCGATCGACAATCGCTGCCGCTGGCGGGGCGCTGAAACATTGAGTCATATCGTTCCAGGGCCAGCCGGGCGCTTTGTCATGGCTGGCAAATACCGAGGTATCGACCAGTACATCGCCGCTGATTTCGCGAACTCCCTGTTTTTTCAGTTCCGCCACCATATTGCGCAGATTCTGCCGCTTGAAGGTGGGATCTCCGCTGAAACGGGCGATAAGGTTGCCACGCAACACGCCATCCGTGATGTTGCCCTGACTTTCCAGTGTCGTGGTGAAGCGATAATCCGGCCCGAGCTGTAACAAAGCCGCCAGCGCGGTAAGCACCTTCTGGGTGCTGGCCGGGAGTGCCATTTGCTGTGAGTGATAGTCGATGGTTGGCGTAGTCGCGCCAATCTTCTGAACGATCAGGGCCAGGTTCGCCCCATCAGGCAAATATTGTGTGTAATCTTCAACCGGGGCCGCATGGGCATTAACAGCAAATGCGCAGGCCAATACACTGACAATTCGTGAAAAACGCATAATCTCGGGGTAACAGCTGGATAACGTGCTGTCATACTACGGTGCATCAAGGGATAAAGTAAACGATGACCCTTAAGGAACTCTAGGCTAAAATGCGTATCAAAATGCAAAATCGACGCTGACTTGGAGCAAACCTCCGAGCTCGGTTTCTTTTGTTTATCGCCTGGAGACGGAAGGCGCAACGCCTGCCGTAATTTCATACGAACACGTCAGGATGACGCTAATGCCCTGGGGATGTCGAGCTGCGCTTAGCTTGCTACACCACGGGTATATTTGAACAGGATAGATTTAGAGGTATTTAACGATGAAACAGATCCCGATGACCTTGTTTGGCGCAGAACAACTGCGTGAAGAACTAGAATATTTGAAAGGTGTGCGTCGCCCGAAAATCATTGCCGACATCGCCACCGCACGCGAACACGGTGACCTGAAAGAAAACGCCGAGTACCATGCCGCTCGTGAACAGCAGGGTTTCTGTGAAGGGCGTATCCAGGAAATCGAGGCCAAACTGTCCAATGCGCAGGTGATCGACATCACCAAAATGCCTCAGACTGGCCGCGTGATTTTTGGTGCTACCGTCTCGGTGATGAACCTGGATAGCGAAGATCAGGTGACTTACCGCATCGTGGGTGATGATGAAGCAGACTTTAAGAAAAATCTTATTTCTGTCAACTCACCGATGGCTCGTGGCCTGATTGGCAAAGAGCAGGATGATGTTGTTGTCATCAAAACCCCGGGTGGTGATGTAGAATACGAAATTCTGAAAGTGGAATATCTTTAATTTCGCCCGAGTTGGTTAAAAGTTCAGCAGGGTTTTGTAAAGAAAGGAAAAAGGCCGCAAGCGGCCTTTTATCTGAGCCCGGCGCATGGCACCGTCTCAGCAAACAGATTGCGGATTAGCGTGGCAAAGTGATCTTGCGCTCTTTCGACGGGCGGTAAAGAATAAGCGTACTGCCGATCACTTGCACATTGCAGGCACCCGTTTCACGCACAATAGCGTCGGCGATCAGGGTTTTGGTTTCGCGATCTTCGGCTGCAATTTTTACTTTGATCAGCTCGTGATGCTCCAGAGCCAGCTCAATTTCAGCCAACACCCCTTCGGTGAGACCGTTATTACCCAGCATGACCACCGGTTTTAACGGATGTGCCAGGCCTTTCAGGTGTTGTTTTTGTTTATTATTCAGATTCATTGTCTTTTTTGCTTAAGTTGGGATTGAAAACGGTACATTCTACCGCCATCTCATGTGTATCACCAAATCGGTCTGCACCGAATTGAGTTTACGTGAGAAGCGAACCTGGCATGAGACTCTTTTTAGGATAGTTGGAATACTCGATGGCAAATAAAAAGCGTTCGGCCAGTTCCAGTCGCTGGCTCCAAGAACACTTTAGCGATAAATATGTACTGCAGGCGCAGAAAAAAGGGCTGCGTTCGCGTGCCTGGTTTAAACTTGATGAAATTCAGCAAAGTGACAAACTGTTCAAGCCGGGTATGACGGTCGTTGATTTGGGGGCTGCACCGGGCGGTTGGTCGCAATATGTGGTAACCCAGATTGGTGGTAACGGGCGTATCATTGCCTGTGATATTTTGCCAATGGATCCTATCGTTGGCGTCGATTTCCTTCAGGGCGATTTTCGTGATGAACTGGTCCTCAAAGCACTGTTGGAACGTGTAGGTGATAGTAAGGTTCAGGTAGTCATGTCTGACATGGCCCCGAATATGAGCGGCACCCCGGCGGTCGATATCCCAAAATCGATGTATCTGGTGGAATTAGCACTGGAAATGTGTCGTGATGTTCTCGCACCAGGCGGTAGTTTCCTGGTGAAGGTGTTCCAGGGAGATGGTTTTGACGAGTACCTACGGGAAATTCGCTCCCTGTTTACGAAGGTTAAGATTCGTAAGCCAGACGCTTCTCGCGCACGTTCGCGTGAAGTGTACATTGTAGCGACAGGGCGGAAACTGTAGTACCCTAACGCTGTTTGTTAACACAGTTGTAATATGAGGTTAATCCCTTGAGTGACATGGCGAAAAACCTAATTCTCTGGCTAGTCATCGCGGTCGTTTTGATGTCGGTATTCCAGAGCTTTGGGCCCAGCGAGTCTAATGGCCGTAGGGTAGATTACTCTACCTTCATGACCGAACTGACCCAAGATCAGATCCGTGAAGCGCGCATTAATGGGCGTGAAATCAACGTTGTCCGTAAAGACAGCAACAAGTACACCACTTACATCCCGGTCAACGATCCGAAGTTACTGGATACGTTGTTAACCAAAAACGTGAAAGTTGTTGGTGAGCCACCGGAAGAGCCAAGTTTGCTGGCTTCTATCTTTATTTCCTGGTTCCCAATGCTGTTGTTGATTGGGGTCTGGATCTTCTTCATGCGGCAAATGCAGGGCGGCGGCGGCAAGGGCGCGATGTCCTTCGGCAAGAGCAAGGCCCGTATGCTGACGGAAGACCAGATCAAGACCACTTTTGCCGACGTTGCAGGCTGTGACGAAGCAAAAGAAGAAGTGAGTGAACTGGTAGACTACCTGCGCGAACCGAGCCGTTTCCAGAAGCTGGGCGGCAAGATCCCGAAAGGCGTGCTGATGGTTGGCCCTCCGGGTACCGGTAAAACCCTGCTGGCGAAAGCGATTGCCGGCGAGGCGAAAGTCCCGTTCTTCACCATTTCGGGTTCTGACTTCGTCGAAATGTTCGTCGGTGTGGGTGCATCCCGCGTCCGTGACATGTTCGAACAGGCCAAGAAAGCGGCACCGTGCATCATCTTTATCGATGAAATCGACGCCGTAGGCCGCCAACGTGGCGCAGGTCTGGGCGGTGGTCACGATGAACGTGAGCAAACGCTGAACCAGATGCTGGTTGAGATGGACGGCTTTGAAGGCAACGAAGGCATTATCGTCATCGCGGCAACCAACCGTCCTGACGTACTGGACCCTGCGTTACTGCGTCCAGGCCGTTTCGACCGCCAAGTGGTGGTTGGGCTGCCAGACGTGCGTGGCCGTGAGCAAATCCTGAAGGTGCACTCCCGTCGCGTGCCGTTGGCGCCAGATGTTGATGCTTCTGTGCTTGCACGTGGTACTCCGGGCTTCTCCGGTGCGGACTTGGCCAACCTGGTCAACGAAGCGGCCCTGTTCGCAGCTCGTGGCAACAAGCGCGTGGTGTCGATGGTGGAGTTCGAAAAAGCCAAGGACAAGATCATGATGGGTGCGGAACGTCGCTCCATGGTGATGACGGAAGCGCAGAAAGAATCGACCGCCTATCACGAAGCGGGCCACGCCATCATTGGCCGCCTGGTTCCTGAGCATGACCCGGTGCATAAAGTCACGATTATTCCTCGTGGCCGTGCGCTCGGCGTGACCTTCTTCCTGCCGGAAGGGGATGCGATCAGCGCCAGCCGTCAGAAGCTGGAAAGCCAAATCTCCACCTTGTACGGTGGCCGTCTGGCAGAAGAAATTATTTACGGGCCGGAAAAAGTCTCTACCGGTGCATCGAACGACATTAAAGTCGCTACCTCGATCGCCCGCAACATGGTGACCCAATGGGGCTTCTCTGAGAAGCTGGGGCCATTGCTGTATGCGGAAGAAGAGGGCGAGGTGTTCCTGGGCCGTTCCGTGGCCAAGGCGAAACACATGTCGGACGAAACCGCACGTATCATCGACCAGGAAGTCAAATCCCTGATTGAGCGCAACTACATTCGTGCACGTACGTTGCTGATGGAAAACATGGACATCCTGCATTCGATGAAAGATGCACTGATGAAATATGAAACCATCGATGCACCGCAGATCGACGACCTGATGAACCGTAAAGATGTGCGTCCGCCAGCAGGTTGGGACGACGTGGCGAAAAGCAACAACTCCGACAACGGTGGCACACCAAAAGCGCCAACGCCGGTAGATGAGCCGCGTACACCAAACCCAGGCAACACCATGTCTGAACAGCTCGACAAGTAACATCGGCTGTAGCGTAAAATAAAACCCCGGCCAGCCGGGGTTTTTTATTGCTGGCTGAAAATTGCTGCCTCTCCTTGGGTGAGAGGGGCGGGATCCACTCCAGGCAACTGAGTAGTATTGACTCCAAGGTAGATTAATCATGCAGTTAACCGTGCGCGACCAAATCCTCGATCTCAACCATCCTCGGGTGATGGGGATCCTCAACGTTACCCCAGACTCCTTCTCTGACGGCGGGCGGCATAATTCGCTGAATGATGCTCTGCTGCATGCGCATGCGCTGATTTCGGCAGGTGCAACGATGATCGATGTGGGGGGCGAGTCCACGCGCCCGGGCGCTGCCGAGGTCAGTGAAGAGGAAGAGATTGAGCGCGTTGTGCCGGTAGTGGAAGCCTTGGCGCAGCGGTTTGAGATTTTTATCTCGGTGGATACCTCAAAAGCCGGTGTGATCCGCGAATCCGCTAAAGCCGGTGCGCATCTGATCAACGACGTTCGCTCGCTGCAGGAGCCTGGTGCGTTGCAGGCAGCCGCCGAAAGCGGTCTGCCAGTGTGCCTGATGCATATGCAAGGCGAGCCGCGTACCATGCAGCAAGCACCGCATTACGATGACCTGATGGCGGACGTTAATGCGTTTTTCCAGCAGCATATTGACCGCTGTATTGCAGGCGGCATAGCAAAACAGAAATTGTTACTCGACCCAGGCTTCGGTTTCGGTAAGAATTTAGCGCATAATTATCAGCTTCTGGCCCGATTGGCGGAATTTCATCACTTTGGTTTGCCACTGTTGGTGGGGATGTCGCGTAAATCTATGATTGGGCAGCTATTGAATGTCCCACCCGAACAGCGGGTTATCGGCAGCGTGGCCTGTGCGGTGATTGCCGCGATGCAGGGGGCGCAGATAGTCAGAGTGCATGATGTCAAAGAAACCGTCGAGGCGATGCGTGTCGTCGAGGCAACACTTTCAGCTAAGGGATAGTAGAGACATGAGCGAACGCAAATACTTTGGTACCGACGGCATTCGTGGCAAAGTGGGTGACAGCCCGATAACCCCAGAGTTCGTCCTCAAGTTAGGCTGGGCGGCCGGCAAGGTATTGGCGCGCCATGGCTCCCGCAAAATCATCATCGGTAAAGATACCCGTATCTCAGGCTATATGCTGGAGTCAGCGCTGGAGGCCGGTTTAGCGGCGGCGGGGCTATCCGCTTCGTTTACCGGCCCGATGCCAACCCCCGCGGTGGCTTATCTGACCCGAACGTTCCGTGCGGAAGCCGGGATCGTGATTTCTGCCTCACATAACCCATTTTACGATAACGGCATCAAGTTCTTCTCCATCGATGGTGCCAAACTGCCTGACGATGTGGAGGAAGCGATTGAAGCGGAAATGGAAAAACCGCTGACCTGCGTCGAATCTGCCGAGTTGGGTAAAGCCAGCCGCATTGTCGATGCTGCAGGGCGCTATATCGAATTCTGTAAAGGTACCTTCCCGAGCGAACTGAGCCTGAACGGGCTGAAGATCGTGGTGGACTGCGCCAACGGTGCTACCTATCACATTGCCCCAAGCGTTTTGCGTGAGTTGGGTGCCACGGTGATCGCTATCGGTTGTGAGCCGGATGGCATGAACATCAACGAAGAGTGTGGCGCTACCGATGTACGCCAACTGCAGGCGCGCGTGCTGGAAGAGCAGGCACACGTTGGCCTGGCCTTTGATGGCGATGGCGACCGCGTGATGATGGTGGATCACCTGGGTAACAAGGTCGACGGCGATCAGATCCTCTACATCATTGCTCGTGAAGGCCTGCGCCAGGGGCAACTGCGCGGCGGTGCCGTGGGTACCCTGATGAGCAATATGGGCCTGGAGCTGGCACTGAAGCAGCTAGGCATCCCGTTTGCCCGTGCCAAAGTGGGTGACCGCTACGTACTGGAAAAACTGCAAGAGTTGGGCTGGCGCATTGGGGCGGAAAACTCCGGCCACGTGATCCTGCTGGACAAAACTACCACCGGGGACGGTATCGTCGCTGGCCTGCAAGTGTTGACGGCAATCGTGCGTAATAACATGAGCCTGCACGACCTGTGCAGCGGTATGAAATTACTGCCACAGGTCCTGGTCAACGTGCGCTTTGTCGGTGAGCATAACCCACTGGAGTCAGAGGCGGTGTTGAAGGTCGCTGAGCAGGTCGAAGCCGAATTGGCCGGTCGTGGCCGTGTGCTGCTGCGTAAGTCGGGCACTGAGCCATTGATCCGCGTGATGGTGGAAGGCGAAGATGAACAGCAGGTTATCGCGCTGGCGCACCGTATCGCCGATGCGGTCAAGCTGGCAGGTTAACACGCTGTTTTTACGCAGGTACGTTGTCAGTGCCTGCGTAATTTCCCGATCAGCCCTGTTTTTGCTGTTTTTTTCCGCAAACGCATCGGCGGTTGCAAATTGCCCTTGCGCGCTTTGATGGCTTTGGTTAGTATTCACACCCGCTTCAGTGGGCTGTTTTAGTGACACGCCACGCCTTCTTTAGTTTGGAAGCATCTGGGGTGAGAAGCATTTGGCCCGCGGTGAACCCGCAAGGATACAGGTACCACTATGTACGAAGCTCTTCTGGTAATTTTCTTGCTGATATCGATCGGGCTAGTCGCTCTGATCATGCTACAGCAAGGTAAAGGCGCTGATATGGGAGCCTCATTCGGAGCAGGTGCTTCAGGCACATTCTTCGGATCGACCGGTTCAGGCAACTTTATGACCCGCATGACGGCTGTCCTGGCGACGTTGTTCTTCGTCATCAGTCTGATCCTGGGCAACCTGAGCACCAATCAGGGCAAGAAAGGCAGCGAGTGGGAAAACCTGGGTCAGCCAGCGCAAACTGAGCAGACTAGCACTCCGGCAGCACCAGCTAAACCGGTCAGTGATATCCCGCAGTAAGCCGCTGAAAAGTTTGAACACGGTTGTTTTCGACCTCAATAGAAACAGCCGTTAGCAGTAAAAATCAGTACCGAGGTGGTGGAATTGGTAGACACGCTACCTTGAGGTGGTAGTGCCCTAACGGGCTTGTGGGTTCGAGTCCCATCCTCGGTACCAAATCCCAGAGATAACTTGCGTTTTTGCAATTATCGGCGTAATATTTGCCACGTTTTCGGACGCGGGGTGGAGCAGCCTGGTAGCTCGTCGGGCTCATAACCCGAAGGTCGTCGGTTCAAATCCGGCCCCCGCAACCACTTTCCTTTAAGTGTTTATTTTCAAATACACTTTTCGATTGAATTCCGCTTTTCTCGATCAACATTTGAAAATGGCACTTGCTAGAAAGTTGCACCGAAGCCGCTTTGCGGCAAACAGGGTCCAGTTGCATAAAGCCCCGAATTTTCGGGGTTTTTTGTTATTTGGCAACAGAATCACTGGGCTATTAGGCCCTTTTTTTATGTCTTGGGGGTGGGCTTGTCCACATTAGAGCAAAAATTAACAGAGATGCTTTCCGCACCGGTAGAGGCGTTGGGCTTTGAGCTCGTAGGCATCGAATTTATTCGGGCGCGCCAATCGACACTACGTATCTATATTGATAGTGACAACGGAATCAATGTTGATGATTGCGCTGATGTCAGCCACCAGGTCAGCGCTGTACTGGACGTCGAAGATCCGATCACGGTCGCTTACAACCTGGAAGTTTCCTCTCCTGGCCTTGAGCGCCCTATGTTTACCGCGGAACACTATCAACGTTTTCTCGGTGAAGAAGTCAGCGTTGTTCTGCGTATGGCGATACAAAACCGCCGCAAATGGCAGGGCATCATCAAGTCTGTAGAAGGCGAGATGATCACGGTTACTGTGGATGGGAAAGATGAAGTGTTCGCGCTGAGTAATATTCAGAAAGCGAACCTGGTACCCCACTTTTAAAGTTTGGATGAGGCAACTAGGATGAACAAAGAGATTCTGGCTGTTGTTGAAGCAGTTTCCAATGAAAAATCCCTACCACGTGAGAAGATTTTCGAAGCCCTGGAAACCGCTTTAGCCACCGCCACCAAGAAAAAATATGAGCAGGAAATCGAGGTCCGTGTCAGCATTGACCGTAAGACTGGCGATTTCGACACCTTCCGCCGTTGGGTTGCCGTTGATGAAGTGACCCAGCCAACGCGTGAGATCACGCTGGAAGCTGCACAGTATGAAGACCCGTCCATGGAACTGGGCGGCTATATCGAAGATCAGATCGAATCTGTGACCTTCGACCGTATCACCACTCAGACCGCGAAGCAGGTTATCGTACAGAAAGTACGTGAAGCCGAGCGCGCGATGGTGGTTGACGCCTTCCGCCAACACGAAGGTGAAATCGTCACCGGCGTGGTGAAAAAAGTGAACCGTGACAGCATTGCGCTGGATCTGGGTAGCAACGCTGAAGCGGTCATTGGCCGTGAAGATATGCTGCCACGCGAAAACTTCCGCCCGGGTGACCGCATCCGCGGTGTACTGTACGCAGTACGTCCGGAAGCGCGCGGTGCGCAACTGTTCGTTAGCCGTTCCAGCCCGGATATGCTCAAAGAGCTGTTCCGCATCGAAGTGCCGGAAATTGGCGAAGAAGTGATTGAGATTAAAGCGGCAGCCCGTGATCCTGGCTCCCGTGCAAAAATTGCCGTGAAAACCAACGACAAGCGTATCGACCCGGTCGGTGCCTGTGTTGGTATGCGCGGTGCCCGCGTCCAGGCCGTTTCGAGCGAGCTTGGCGGGGAACGTATTGATATCATCCTGTGGGATGATAACCCTGCACAGTTCGTCATTAACGCCATGGCCCCGGCAGATGTTGCCTCGATCGTGGTAGATGAAGATCGGTGCACGATGGATATCGCCGTTGAAGCCAGCAACCTGGCACAGGCGATCGGCCGTAATGGCCAAAACGTGCGTTTAGCTTCCCAACTGTTGAAACAGCATCGTGATGATGATCGCTGGGAACTGAACGTGATGACGGCGGACGATCTGCAGGCCAAGCATCAGGCCGAGGCTCATGCCGCCATTGATACCTTCACCAAGTATCTTGATATCGACGAAGATTTCGCCACCGTTCTGGTCGAAGAAGGCTTCTCTACGCTGGAAGAACTGGCTTACGTGCCAATCAAAGAGCTGCTGGAAATCGACGGTCTGGATGAAGATATGGTTGAAGCGTTGCGCGATCGCGCCAAAGCTGCATTGACCACGCTGGCCCTGGCACAGGAAGAAAGCCTGGGCGACCAAAAACCTGCTGATGATTTGCTCAACCTTCCGGGTCTTGAGCGCAGCATGGCCTTTAAACTGGCCGCGCGTGGGGTTTGTACGCTGGAAGATCTTGCCGAGCAGGGTGTTGACGATCTGGCTGATATTGAAGGGCTTAGCGATGAGCAAGCCGGCGAGCTGATTATGGCCGCACGTAATATCTGTTGGTTTGGCGACAACGCGTAATAACTGTAGCAGGAAGGAACAGCATGACGACAGATGTAACCGTAAAATCGCTGGCAGCAGAGATACAGACACCGGTTGATCGCCTGGTACAGCAATTTGCTGATGCAGGGATTAACAAGTCTGAGACCGACTCTGTGACACAGCATGAGAAAGAAACCTTACTGGCGCACCTGAACCGTGAACACGGTAGTGCGCCAAGCAAACTCACGTTGCAGCGCAAAACGCGCAGCACCTTGAATATTCCGAGCACCGGCGGTAAGAGTAAATCGGTGCAAATTGAGGTCCGCAAGAAACGCACTTATGTAAATCGCGATCCGCAGGAAGCCCAACAGGCTGAAGCGGCTGAGCAGGCACAGCGTGAAGCGGAAGAGCAGGCAAGGCGCGAAGCGGAAGAGCTAGCGAAACGCGAAGCAGAAGCTAAGCGCGCAGCCGAAGAGCAAGCCAAACGTGAGGCCGCGGAGATTGCTAAGCGTAATTCAGCGGAAAAAGAAAAAGTGACCAATCAACATACCGACGAAATGACCAAGCCAGCTCAGGCAGAAAAAGCACGCCGTGAAGCCGAAGCCGCCGAACTGAAACGTAAAGCGGAAGAAGAAGTACGCCGTAAGGTGGAAGAAGATGCCAAACGCGTAGCGGAAGAAGCGCGCCGTATGGCCGAAGAAAACGGTGAGAAGTGGGCCGAAGCCGAAGCAGCAAGCGCTGCGGTTGAAACAGCCGACTACCACGTAACCACCTCCGAGCACGCTCGTGCTGCCGAAGACGAAAACGACGCCAAAGTTGAAGGTGAGCGCCGTAGCCGTACTCGCGGTGGCAAAGCGACCAAACAGAAGAAAGGCAACAAGCTCTCCGAGTCTAAAGCAGACCGCGAAGAAGCTCGCACCATGACCCGTGGCGGTAAAGGCAAGCGTAAGCCAAGCACCCTGCAGCAGGGCTTTAACAAGCCAGCTCAGGTGGTGAACCGTGACGTGGTGATCGGCGAGACCATCACCGTTGCCGAACTTGCTAACAAGATGGCGGTAAAAGGTTCTCAGGTCATCAAAGCGATGATGAAGCTGGGCGCCATGGCCACCATCAACCAGGTCATCGACCAGGAAACCGCACAGCTGGTTGCCGAAGAGATGGGCCACAAAGTTATCCTGCGTCGTGAGAACGAGCTGGAAGAAGCGCTGATGAGCGACCGTGACACCGGCGCCGGTGCCGAGTCTCGTGCCCCAGTCGTGACCATCATGGGCCACGTTGACCATGGTAAAACCTCTCTGCTCGACTACATCCGCTCCACCAAGGTGGCGGTTGGCGAAGCAGGTGGTATTACCCAGCACATCGGTGCTTACCACGTAGAAACCGAAAACGGCATGATCACCTTCCTGGATACCCCAGGCCACGCAGCGTTTACCTCAATGCGTGCTCGTGGTGCTCAGGCGACCGATATCGTGGTTCTGGTCGTAGCAGCAGACGACGGCGTGATGCCACAAACCATCGAAGCCATTCAGCATGCTCAGGCGGCTAAAGTGCCATTGGTGGTTGCGGTTAACAAAATTGACAAACCAGAAGCCGATCCGGACCGCGTTAAGCAAGAGCTGTCTCAGTATGGCGTTATGCCAGAAGAGTGGGGCGGTGAAGCTCAGTTCGTCCACGTATCTGCGAAAGCCGGTACCGGTATCGACGAACTGTTGAATGCTATCCTGCTGCAAGCCGAAGTTCTTGAACTGAAAGCGGTTCGTAGCGGCATGGCGAGCGGTGTGGTAATCGAATCCTTCCTAGATAAAGGCCGTGGCCCAGTGGCTACCGTACTGGTACAGGAAGGGACGCTGAACAAGGGCGATATCGTCCTGTGCGGCTTCGAGTATGGCCGTGTTCGTGCGATGCGTGACGAATTGGGCCGTGAAGTGACCTCTGCGGGTCCTTCTATCCCAGTTGAGATCCTGGGCCTGTCCAGCGTTCCTGCTGCGGGTGACGAAGCGACCGTCGTGCGTGACGAGAAGAAAGCGCGTGAAGTTGCGCTGTACCGTCAAGGCAAGTTCCGCGAAGTTAAACTGGCTCGCCAGCAGAAATCTAAACTGGAGAACATGTTCGCGAACATGACCGAAGGTGAAGTTTCTGAACTGAACATCGTGCTGAAAACCGACGTACAGGGTACCTGTGAAGCGATCTCCGATTCACTGCAGAAACTCTCCACCGACGAAGTGAAGGTGAAGATTGTGGGTTCTGGCGTCGGTGGTATCACCGAAACCGACGCGACCCTGGCTGCGGCATCCAACGCCATCATCCTGGGCTTCAACGTGCGTGCGGATGCTTCTGCCCGCCGCGTGATTGAGTCAGAAAGCCTGGATCTGCGTTACTACTCCGTGATCTATAACCTGATCGACGAAGTGAAGCAGGCGATGAGCGGTATGTTGGCGCCTGAGTACAAACAGCAGATCATCGGTCTGGCTGAAGTACGTGATGTGTTCAAATCACCTAAGTTCGGCGCTGTTGCTGGCTGTATGGTGACCGAAGGCAACATCAAGCGTCACAACCCAATTCGCGTACTGCGTGACAACGTGGTTATCTATGAAGGTGAGCTGGAATCCCTGCGCCGCTTCAAAGATGACGTTAACGAAGTCCGTAACGGTATGGAATGTGGTATCGGCGTTAAGAACTACAACGACGTGCGCGTTGGCGACATGATCGAAGTGTTCGAAATCATCGAGATCCAGCGTACCATCGCTTAAGCCTCGAAAAACGCTTACATCTGTTTTAGGGGGGCCTTGTGCCCCCCGATTTGTCTGGAGGGTTTCCAAATGGCAAAAGAATTCAGCCGCGGTCAACGCGTGGCACAAGAAATGCAAAAAGAGATTGCGATGATCTTGCAGCGTGAAGTCAAAGATCCGCGTGTCGGCATGGCTACCGTTTCAGGTGTTGAAGTGTCTCGCGATCTGGCTTACGCCAAAGTTTACGTCACCTTCCTGAACGTGCTGACCGAAAACCACGATCCGGATCTGGTGACCAACGGCATTAAAGCGTTGCAGGATGCTTCTGGTTATATCCGTACGCTGCTGGGCAAAGCGATGCGCCTGCGCGTAGTGCCGGAACTGACCTTCTCTTACGATAACTCACTGGTTGAAGGCATGCGTATGTCCAACCTGGTGACCAACGTAGTGAAGAACGATGCCGAACGTCGCAATGCATCAGGCGATGAAGAGGAGGCTTAATGAGTCGCCCTCGCCGTCGCGGCCGTGACATTCACGGCGTACTGCTGCTGGACAAACCGCAGGGCTTGTCGTCTAACGATGCCCTGCAAAAAGTAAAGCGTATCTACAATGCCAACCGCGCGGGCCACACTGGCGCGCTCGATCCACTGGCAACCGGTATGCTGCCAATCTGTCTGGGTGAGGCCACCAAGTTCTCCCAGTACCTGCTCGATTCCGACAAGCGTTACCGCGTGATTGCCCGTTTGGGCCAGCGCACGGACACCTCGGATGCCGATGGTCAGATCGTGCAGGAGCGGCCGGTAAACTTCACCCAAGCGCAGCTTGATACCGCGCTGGACACCTTCAGGGGTAACATCCAGCAGGTACCGTCGATGTATTCCGCACTGAAATACCAGGGCAAAAAGCTGTATGAATATGCTCGCCAGGGTATCGAAGTCCCGCGTGAAGCACGCAGCATCACCGTGTATGAGTTGCAGTTTATCCGCTGGGAAGGGGATGAGCTTGAGCTGGAAATTCACTGCTCAAAAGGCACCTACATCCGCACCATCACGGATGACCTCGGTGAGTTGCTGGGCTGTGGCGCACACGTGATTTATCTGCGCCGCCTGCAGGTGGCGAAGTACCCGATCGCCCGCATGGTCACGTTGGAACAGCTGAATGCGTTAGTGGAGCAGGCACAGGAGCAGAGCATTGCGCCGAGCGAACTGCTCGATCCGTTGCTGATGCCGATGGATAGCCCGGCTGAAGACTTTCCTGAAGTGAACCTGTTGCCAGCGGTAGCGGGTTACGTCAAGCAAGGGCAGCCGGTGCAGGCCGCAGGGGCTCCGGCCTCAGGTCTGGTGCGCATTACCGAAGGCGAAGAACGTAAATTTATCGGCATTGGCGAGATTGCCGATGATGGCCGAGTCGCGCCGCGCCGCCTGGTTGTCGAATATTTCGACTGACCTGCCCGCCTTGCGATCGCCCTGCGCTAAGAGTAGAATGGCGCAGCTTATGCATTGGGTTGCTGAATTAGAGATCGGCGCCTGTATTTATTATCTATAATTTTGGAGTATGACAATGTCTCTAAGTGTTGAAGCTAAAGCTAAAATCGTAGCTGACTTCGGTCGTGGTACTAACGACAGCGGTTCTACCGAAGTTCAGGTTGCCCTGTTGACTGCGCAGATCAACCATCTGCAAGGCCACTTCTCAGAGCACAAAAAAGATCACCACAGCCGTCGTGGTCTGCTGCGTATGGTTTCTCAGCGTCGTAAGCTGCTGGACTACCTGAAGCGTAAAGATGTAGCACGTTACACCAGCCTGATCGAGCGTCTGGGTCTGCGTCGCTAATCGAGCAAGTTTCAGTAGAAAGGGGCCTAATTTGGCCCCTTTCTTCTAGGAAGCATAAGCAAATCAGGTTAATGTATTACTGAGGATCTTCCGTTACAGAGGTTCGCGCGGCTAATGAGAGGCTTTATCTCATGAGAGATAAGGATTGTCATTAGTCGCGAGGATGTAGTGAGAAGGTCAGTGAACCACAGGCGTGTCGAGTCGAAGAACGATTGCGCGCCACCAATTAAGGATTAAATTTTGCTGACTCCGATTATTCGCAAATTCCAGTATGGCCAACACACCGTGACGCTTGAAACCGGTATGATGGCACGTCAAGCCACTGCCGCCGTGATGGTGAGCATGGATGACACCGCAGTATTCGTCACCGTAGTAGGCCAGAAGAAAGCCAAACCAGGCCAGAGCTTCTTCCCTCTGACCGTGAACTATCAGGAGCGTACCTACGCTGCTGGCCGTATCCCGGGTAGCTTCTTCCGTCGTGAAGGCCGTCCGAGCGAAGGCGAAACCCTGACTTCCCGTCTGATCGACCGTCCGATCCGCCCACTGTTCCCAGATAGCTTCCTGAACGAAGTGCAAGTGATCGCCACCGTGGTTTCCGTGAACCCACAGGTAAACCCAGACATCGTAGCGATGATCGGTGCCTCTGCTGCCCTGAGCCTGTCCGGTATTCCGTTCAATGGCCCAATCGGTTCTGCACGCGTGGGTTACATCAACGATCAGTACGTACTGAACCCAACCACCGACGAGCTGAAAGAAAGCCGTCTGGACCTGGTGGTTGCCGGTACCGCAGGCGCAGTGCTGATGGTGGAATCCGAAGCGGACGTGCTGAGCGAAGATCAGATGCTGGGCGCAGTCGTGTTTGGCCATGACCAACAGCAAATCGTTATCGAAAACATTAACGCTCTGGTTGCCGAAGCTGGCAAGCCGAAGTGGGATTGGCAGGCACCAGCGGTTAACGAAGCGCTGCATGCGCGCGTAGCCGAGCTGGCCGAAAGCCGTCTGGGCGATGCTTACCACATCACCGAAAAACAAGAGCGTTACGCTCAGGTTGATGCGATCAAAGACAGCGTAGTGGAAACTCTGCTGGCGCAAGACGAAACTCTGGACGCGTCTGAAATTCAGGACATCCTGGGCACCGTTGAGAAAAACGTCGTACGTAGCCGTGTGCTGCGTGGCGAGCCGCGTATCGATGGCCGTGAGAAAGACATGATCCGTGGTCTGGACGTGCGCACTGGCGTTCTGCCACGTACCCACGGTTCCGCACTGTTCACCCGTGGTGAAACTCAGGCGCTGGTTACCGCCACTCTGGGTACCGCGCGTGACGCACAGAACATCGACGAGCTGATGGGCGAGAAAACCGACAGCTTCCTGTTCCACTACAACTTCCCTCCGTACTCTGTTGGTGAAACCGGCATGGTAGGTTCACCGAAGCGTCGTGAAATCGGCCATGGTCGTCTGGCAAAACGTGGCGTTTTAGCTATGATGCCTAAACCAGAAGATTTCCCGTACACCGTACGTGTGGTGTCTGAAATCACCGAATCCAACGGTTCTTCTTCAATGGCTTCCGTTTGTGGTGCTTCTCTGGCACTGATGGACGCAGGTGTGCCAATCAAGGCCGCCGTTGCGGGTATCGCAATGGGCCTGGTGAAAGAAGAAGAAAACTTTGTTGTACTGTCTGATATTCTGGGTGACGAAGATCACCTGGGCGACATGGACTTCAAAGTGGCCGGTAGCCGCGATGGTATCACCGCGCTGCAGATGGACATTAAAATTGAAGGTATCACCCGCGAAATCATGCAGGTGGCTCTGAACCAGGCCAAGGGTGCGCGTCTGCACATTCTGGGCGTGATGGAACAGGCTATCAGTACGCCGCGTGGCGATATCTCTGAGTTCGCACCACGTATTCACACCATCAAGATCAATCCAGACAAGATCAAAGATGTGATCGGTAAAGGTGGCTCAGTCATCCGTGCGTTGACCGAAGAGACTGGCACCACGATCGAAATTGAAGATGACGGTACAGTGAAGATTGCAGCAACCGATGGCGACAAAGCGAAGTTCGCTATCCGCCGCATCGAAGAGATCACCGCTGAGATCGAAGTTGGCCGTGTGTATCAGGGTAAAGTAACCCGTATCGTTGATTTTGGTGCCTTCGTGGCCATCGGCGGCGGTAAAGAAGGCCTGGTGCACATCTCTCAAATCGCCGACAAGCGCGTTGAGAAAGTGACCGACTATCTGCAGATGGGTCAGGAAGTACCGGTTAAGGTAATGGAAGTTGATCGCCAGGGCCGTGTGCGTCTGAGCATCAAAGAAGCTACAGCGCCAGAATCCGCTGCGGCTCCTGCACCAGAAGCAGAATAACTGTATCAGCAGTTTTACAGCTCCCTGCCGTTAGGGTTGGGGGCTGTCCTTATCGCGTGGGTAGGATACTCGCGTATTAGCAAGCGGAGGACAGGACGTTCATCCAATGTTTGTCTTCGGGAGTGGGAAATGAAGCCTTTCTTGCGCTGGTGTTACGTTGCGACAGCACTATTGCTGGCAGGATGCAGCAACCATGATTGGCGTAAAGACGAAGTTCTGGCTATTCCGTTGCAGCCTACGCTGCAGCAGGAAGTGATCCTGGCGCGCATGGAACAAATACTTGCCAGCCGGGCATTAACGGACGATGAGCGAGCACAGCTTTTATATGAGCGCGGTGTGCTGTATGATAGCCTAGGTTTACGTGCTCTAGCGCGCAATGACTTTTCACAAGCGCTAGCGATACGTCCTGATATGCCAGAAGTTTTCAACTACCTGGGCATTTACTTAACGCAGGCAGGCAATTTTGATGCTGCCTATGAAGCGTTTGATTCTGTACTAGAGCTTGATCCAACTTACAATTACGCGCGTTTAAACCGGGGCATCGCACTGTATTATGGCGGCCGCTTCCCGTTGGCGCAGGATGATCTGCAGGCGTTTTATCAAGACGACCCAAACGATCCCTTCCGTTCGCTGTGGCTTTATCTGGTGGAGAGAGAAATCGATCCCAAGATGGCTACCGTATCGCTCCAGCAGCGTTATGACAAATCGGACAGAGGGCAATGGGGATGGAATATTGTCGAATTCTACCTGGGCAAAATCAGCGAAAAAACGCTGATGGAACGCCTCAAGGCAGATGCAACGGATAACACTTCGCTCGCTGAGCATCTCAGTGAAACTGACTTCTATTTAGGTAAGCACTACCTAAGTCTGGGGGACAAGGACACCGCTTCGGCGCTGTTCAAACTGACGGTGGCTAACAATGTTCATAACTTTGTTGAGCACCGCTATGCATTGTTGGAATTGGCGCTGTTAGGCCAAGAACAAGACGACCTATCGGAATCGGACCAGCAATAGCTGACGGACACTTATCAGCCTGATTTACATTGGTTTTTTTGACCAAAGTAATCGCCTTAACGGGCGAGGGCTTTTTTGTCTGTTTTATAATCTAATTTGAGCCGGTTCACACTTTTCAATGAAAATGACTGAAAATTTTCTCGACGAGTTATGTAGACTGGCTGCCATTATTAATGAGGCACGTGTACATGACTACTGAGCTTGAAACCTCTTTTGCTGACCTGGGGCTGTCTGCTCCGATCATTGCTGCCCTGACCGATCTGGGCTACGAAAAACCATCACCGATCCAGGCTGAGTGTATTCCTCACCTGTTGAACGGCCGCGACGTGCTGGGCATGGCGCAGACCGGTAGTGGTAAAACTGCGGCGTTCTCGCTGCCCCTGCTGCACAATCTCGATGCAGCCCTGAAAGCACCACAAATCCTGGTACTGGCTCCAACCCGCGAACTGGCGGTTCAGGTCGCTGAAGCCATGACCGATTTCTCCAAGCACATGCATGGCGTTAACGTGGTGGCCCTGTACGGTGGCCAACGTTATGACGTGCAGCTGCGCGCTCTGCGTCAGGGCCCGCAAATCGTAGTAGGGACCCCGGGCCGTCTGCTGGACCACCTGAAACGTGGCACCCTGAACCTTTCTGGCCTGAAAGGCCTGGTTCTGGACGAAGCCGACGAAATGCTGCGCATGGGCTTTATCGAAGACGTAGAAACCATCATGGCGGAGATCCCGGCTGAACATCAGACCGCGCTGTTCTCTGCGACCATGCCGGAAGCGATCCGTCGTATTACCCGTCGCTTCATGAAAGATCCACAGGAAGTGCGCATTCAGTCCAGCATCACCACTCGTCCGGACATTAGCCAGAGCTACTGGACCGTGCAGGGCATGCGTAAAAACGAAGCGCTGGTGCGTTTCCTGGAAGCTGAAGATTTTGACGCGGCGATCATCTTCGTACGTACCAAAAATGCGACCCTGGAAGTGGCCGAAGCGCTGGAGCGCAGCGGTTACAACAGTGCCGCACTGAACGGTGACATGAACCAGGCGCTGCGTGAGCAGACCCTGGAGCGTCTGAAAAGTGGCCGTCTGGATATTCTGATCGCCACCGACGTTGCCGCTCGTGGTCTGGACGTTGAGCGTATCAGCCTGGTGGTAAACTATGATATCCCTATGGATTCAGAATCTTACGTTCACCGTATCGGCCGTACCGGTCGTGCTGGCCGTGCTGGCCGTGCGCTGCTGTTCGTAGAAAACCGCGAACGCCGCCTGCTGCGCAACATCGAACGCACCATGAAGCTGACCATCCCTGAAGTCGAGCTGCCAAACGCAGATCTGCTGGGTGAGCGCCGCCTGGCCAAGTTTGCCGCTAAAGTTCAGCAGCAGCTGGAAAGCAGCGATCTGGATATGTACCGTGCTCTGCTGGCTAAGCTGCAGCCGGGTGAAGATCTGGATATGGAAACGCTGGCTGCTGCACTGCTGAAAATGGCACAGGGCGAGCGTCCTCTGATCCTGCCACCAGATCCAGTGTTCAAACCGCGTCAACGTCGTGAGTTCAACGATCGTGACGAACGTGGTAGCGACCGTCGTCGTGACGCACGTCCAGACAGCCGTGAAGCTGGTGCTGAGCGTCCACGTCGCGAACGCCGTGACGTGGGTGAAATGCAGCTGTACCGCATTGAAGTTGGCCGTGATGACGGCGTGGAAGTTCGTCATATCGTTGGTGCGATCGCTAACGAAGGTGACATCAGCAGCCGTTATATCGGTAACATCAAGCTGTTTGCTTCCCACTCCACCATCGAGCTGCCAAAAGGCATGCCGGGCGAGATCCTGAATCACTTCACTCGCACCCGCATTCTGAACAAGCCGATGAACATGCAACTGCTGGGCGATGCACAGCCGCATGAACGTCGTGAGCGTCCTGCCGGTGGTAACGGTGGTGAGCGCCGTGGCGGTGCCCGTCCATTCAACGGCGAGCGTCGCGAAGGTGCACCAGCACCACGTCGTTCTTTCGGTGAGCGTCGTGAAGGCGGTAATGCTGCCGGTGGCGAACGCCGTGGCGGTAACTTCAACCGTGACAAGCCAGCACCACGCCGTGACGATGCAGCAGCTCCTGCCGCACCACGTCGCCGTTTCGGTGATGCATAACCGTTGATTTGACCGTTTACGGTTAATCAGCTTAAAAACCAGTCTTCGGACTGGTTTTTTTTTGCCTGATATCTCAGTTAATACTGCTAAAGGGCGTATCATCCGCAAGGTTTATCTTACGGATGCACAGGAGCTGCCGTGAACTGGCAACAATTCAAATCTCAATACCTGGTGCGCTTTTGGGCACCCTTACCGGCGGTGATCGCAGCCGGGATCCTCTCGACCTACTATTTCGGCATGACCGGCACCTTCTGGGCGGTAACCGGCGAATTTACCCGCTGGGGGGGCCATATCTTGCAGTGGTTTGGCTTTCATCCCGAGCAGTGGGGTTACTTTAAGGTGATCGGCCTACAGGGCACACCACTCGATCGTATTGATGGGCGCATGATTATTGGTATGTTTGCGGGTTGCATCGCCGCTGCGCTGTGGGCCAACAACATCAAATTACGTATGCCGCAGCACCGCATCCGCATTGCACAGGCATTGCTGGGCGGCATTATTGCCGGTTTTGGCGCGCGTTTAGCGATGGGGTGTAACCTGGCGGCCTTCTTTACCGGCATTCCACAGTTCTCGCTGCATGCCTGGTTTTTTGCGCTGGCAACGGCGGCCGGCTCTTACTTCGGTGCCAAATTTACCTTGCTGCCGATGTTCCGTATTCCGGTCAAGCTGCAAAGAGTGAAAGCGGCCTCACCATTGACGCAAAAACCCGAGCAGGCACGCCGTCGTTTCCGTTTGGGAATGGGGGTTTTCTGCCTCACGGTGGCCTGGTCATTATGGACGCTGTTTGATGCGCCGAAACTCGGTATCGCCATGCTGTTTGGTATCGGTTTTGGCCTGCTGATTGAACGGGCGCAGATCTGCTTTACCTCGGCGTTCCGCGATCTGTGGATCACTGGCCGTACGCATATGGCTAAAGCGATTATTATCGGTATGGCGGTCAGCGCCATCGGCATTTTCAGCTACGTGCAACTGGGCGTCTCGCCGAAGATCATGTGGGCCGGACCCAACGCGGTACTGGGTGGCCTGCTGTTTGGCTTCGGTATTGTGCTGGCTGGCGGCTGTGAAACCGGTTGGATGTATCGTGCGGTGGAAGGACAGGTCCATTACTGGTGGGTGGGGTTGGGCAACATTATCGGTGCCACGCTGTTAGCCTACTACTGGGACGATCTGGCGCCAACCTTGGCGACCAACTACGACAAGATTAACCTGCTGGACACCTTCGGGCCGATCGGTGGTTTGCTGGTGACTTATCTGTTACTGGCCATCGCCTTTGCCGCGATGCTGTGGTGGGAGAAACGCTTTTTCCGTGCCAAGCCAGATGCGCAGGTGGTGAACTTAAGGAGTGAAGTATGAAACAGACCGAGATCGTGCCGGATTACCGGTTGGATATGGTGGGAGAGCCCTGTCCTTATCCGGCGGTAGCCACGTTAGAAGCGATGCCGCAGCTGAAACCGGGTGAAATACTGGAAGTGATCAGCGACTGTCCACAGTCGATCAATAATATCCCGCTCGATGCCCGTAACCACGGCTACAAGGTGCTGGATATTCAGCAGGATGGGCCAACCATTCGCTACCTGATCCAGCGTTGAGCACCCTCACCCCAACCCTCTCCCGAAGGGAGAGGGAGCTGATAGCCCCTGCTCGTTTGGCAGTAAAGAGATAATCCCAGCAAACTCGATCGTCTCCTCATTCAAGGTGAGTCAATACAATCTCGGCAAACCCGATCGCTTTCTCATCCAAGGTGAATCACACTACTTTCAAACATACTCGATCGGTTCCCTCTCCCTGTGGGAGAGGGTTAGGGTGAGGGGCGTCACCAATATGTAACCCCTATCCCTTCACTAAATCGCCTTTCACCCCGGCAACAATCTCAAACGACCGTAAACGTGCCTGATGATCGAAAATCTGGCCGTTAACCATGATCTCATCCGCAGCCGTCTCGCGCAGCAGGCTTTGCAGGCCATGGCGGATGGTGCTTTCGCTACCGACGATCGACATGCGCAGAGCCTGATCCACGCCATACTGCTCGCCTGCGGTCCACAGCGCGTGGATATTATCGACCGGCGGCGGCAGTGGGCCAGGCGAGCCACGGCGCAGGTTGATAAACTGCTGCTGCATGGAGGTAAACAGGAAGCGGGCGTTTTGGTCGCTGTCTGCGGCGACCACGTTGACACACACCATCGCGTGTGGCTGCTGGCACTGCTCAGACGGCGTAAAGTTCTCACGGTACACATTCAGTGCCTGGAACAGCATATCTGGCGCAAAGTGCGAGGCGAAGGCAAACGGCAGGCCGAGCTGTGCCGCCAATTGTGCGCTGTACAGGCTGGAGCCCAACAGCCAGATTGGCACATGTAGCCCTTGGCCCGGTACGGCCTGCACTGCTTGCCCCGGTTGTACCTCGCCAAAGTAATGTTGCAGTTCCTGTACGTCACGCGGGAAGTTGTCTACCTCGCCAGAGAGGTGGCGACGCAGCGCCATCATGGTACGTTGGTCGGTACCCGGTGCTCGGCCAAGCCCCAGATCGATACGCCCAGGATAGAGTGACTCCAAAGTGCCGAACTGTTCGGCGATCACCAGCGGCGCATGGTTTGGCAGCATCACGCCGCCTGAACCGAGGCGAATGCTCTGGGTGCCGGAGGCTAAATAACCGAGTAATACCGACGTCGCCGCACTGCCTATGCCGGTCATATTGTGGTGTTCCGCTAGCCAGTAGCGCTGATAGCCCCACTTTTCGGCATGTTGCGCCAAATCCAGCGAGCAGTGAAACGCATCGCGCGCCTTGGCTCCCTGAGGGATCGGGGATAAATCCAGTACCGAAAGCGGCACCCGTGTGTGTTCAGTCATTTCATCGTCCATTGTGCTGATATCCGTGTTTTTTAACCGGATATCGGGTTGATCGCTTAAAGGGCGATTGCAGGGATCTGCAACTTAAAAAGCAATTATGCTTTTTGTGTTAAAAGCATAATCGAAAATACGGTTATAAAAGGGGATATATGTGCTCGCAATATCCTTATGAGAATAATGGTTTTTTTAGGGCTATGATGGCTTTTGTTTGCACGCTGATGTTCAAGGGGCTGTAGTAATGAAGAAAAAGACGTTGTTTACCCTGCTGCTGATGGGGATAGCTATCGCCATGGCGGTGCTATTCCGCGCGCATAATCAGGATTTGTTGTTGCAGGGCGAAGTGGATGCCCCCGAAGTGATCGTCGCTTCCAAAGCCAAGGGCCGGGTGATAGAGCGCCTGGTAGAGCGTGGAGACGATGTGAAAACTGGGCAACTGCTGCTGCGGCTGGAGAGTCCGGAACTGATGGCCCAGCTACGTTCGGCACAGGCTTCGCGGGATGAAGCCCAAGCGCAGTTGGACGAATCGCTGCATGGCACCCGTGAAGAAAGTATCCGTAACCTGCGCGCCAACCTGGCGCAGGCCGAGGCACAATACCAGAATGCCCAACACGATTACGACCGTAACCTGAGCGTCGCCAGCAAAGGCTACGTATCCAAATCTGAGTTGGACAGTTCACGCCGTGCGCGTGATACCGCCTATCAACAGGTGCAGGCTGCCAAAGCCAATTTGGATGAAGGCATCAATGGCGATCGCATCGAACTGCGGCAGAAATATGAAGCTGCCCTGCGGGCGACCGAACAAAATCTGCTAGAAATTCAGGCCCAGACCGACGATCTCCTGGTTAAAGCTCCGGTTGATGGCGAAGTGGGGCCGATCCCGGCTGAAGTCGGTGAGCTGCTCAACGCCTCTAGCCCGTTGATGACGCTGATCCGCGTACCGGATGCCTATTTCGTGTTTAACCTGCGGGAAGATATTCTGGCTCACGTCCGCAAGGGGGATAAGGTCCAACTGCGGGTCCCCGCGTTGAAAGACCAAACGATCGAGGCCGAAGTGCGCTATATCGCCCCGTTGGGGGATTACGCCACCAAGCGTGCCACGCGCGCCACCGGTGACTTTGATCTGAAAACCTTTGAAGTTCGTTTGTATCCGTCGCAGCCGATAGATGGCCTGCGCCCAGGGATGAGCACCTTATGGCAATGGAAAGAGTAAGGGCAGGTTGGCGCTGCTTCAGCCACGCGTTCAGCAACGAGTGCCGCATCGCTTTTCGCCGGCCGGTGGTCCACTGGCTGGGGTGGATCTTCCCGTTGATCCTGTTTGGCCTGATCAGCAGTAACTTCTCGGAAGGGACCTTGCTCGATCTGCCGGTTTCGGTGGTGGATAACGATCACAGCCCGCTATCCAAAAACCTGATCCGCAAGCTGGATGCGGGTTCTCATGCCCATGTGCAAGCCTATGACGGGGGGCTTGATGAGTCGTTGCGCCGTCTGCGTAGCGCACAGGATTATGCTTTGCTGTCTATCCCGGCCGATTTTGAGGCGGACGCGCTGGCGGGCAATCAGCCGAGCGTGGTGCTGTATTACAACGCGCTGTTTTACGGTGCTGGGCTGTATTCTACTCAGGATTTCAGCGGCCTGATGGCCGAGGCCAACGGCAATTACCGCTCGATCATTGCCGGGGCCATGGGCAAGTCGCTGCCGCCGCTGGCGGATGTCACCCTCAATTACGGCAGCCTGTTCAATGCTAGCGGCAGCTATATCTATTATCAGCAGTTTGCCGCCACCATTCATATGCTGCAGCTGTTTGTAGTTACCTGCATGATTTACGTGATGGCACGCAGTAAATCTTTGCTGAAAGACAAACCCTTTAGTCTGGCACTGTTGGGGAAACTGGCTCCCTATACTCTGTGCTTTACTACCTTGCTGATGGTAGAGATTGCCGCGTTGGTGGGCATTTTTGACGCTCGCGTCAGCGGCAACCCGCTGTTTATGCTGATGATTGGCTTCTTCTACGTGATGGCGGCACAAAGCATCGGCCTGTTGCTGTATACCTTTACCGGCAGTGCCATTACCGCCTATACCCTGATTGGCATGTTGGTGAGCATTGCACTGACTTTCTCTGGCATGGCAGTGCCCGAACTTTCCATGCCGCTACCGGCGCGCATTATTTCCAATATCGAGCCTCTTACCCACGCGCTGTACGCCATGTTCGACGTCTTCCTGCGGCAGGTGCCCGCCAGCGCCATCCTCAGCGTATGTGCGCTGTTAGTGGTCTACCCGTTGGTGACCGCACTGTTGGTGCGTAATCGGCTGCTGAAGCGGCTGGCAAAAGAGGAGACGGTGGGATGAAAAGCTATTGGCTCACTTTCCGCAAAGTATTGACGAGCATGTTGGAACGGCCGATGTGGCTGATGCTGATCCTGTCGCTGTGCATCATGAGTATGGTTTATGCCAATCGCACCGTGTGGGATCTCCCTGTAGGGGTGATCGATCAGGATCACAGCACCGCCAGCCGCCAGCTTATTCGCCAGTTGGATGCGACCCCGAAGATCGCCATCCAAACCTACGACAGCCTGGATGAGGCGAAACGCGATCTGGGTTGGCGCAAACTGTTTGCGGTGATCATCATGCCGGTGGATCTGGAGAAGAAGATCCTCAACGGCAAAAACATTGAGATCCCGGTGTTCGGTGATGCCACCAACCGGCTGGCAAACGGCCAGATCCAGCAGGACGTGGTGGCGGCCTACCAGCAGTTGCTCGGCCAGTACAACACCTCACTATTGATGCGCAGTGGTTTCAGTGAACGGCAGGCTCAGGTGATCATGATGCCTATCCAGAGCCAAACGCTGGACGTATTCAACCCCGGCATCAGCTTTGCGGCGATTATCTTCCCGGGTTTGTTGGTGATGTTATTGCAGCACTCGCTGCTGATTGCCTGCGTGCGCGTCAGCATTGTGTTGAAAGGAACGCCAGGCGGCAAGCCGTCGCTTCCTGTTTATCTGGGGGGGCTATCGGCCCTGTTGCCGATCTGGCTGTTCTTGTCGATTGTGTTATTTGTGCTGTGGCCCTGGGTCTTGGGCTATCGACAGACTGCGACGATCCCGGAGATCTTGCTGCTGACTTTCCCGTTCCTGCTTGCGGTGCTTGGGCTAGGCAAGCTGGTGACCGAATGCTTGCGCAGCGTGGAGATGATCTACCTGACGCTGTCGTTTATTACCACCCCGGTGTTTTATCTTTCTGGCACCATCTGGCCGCTGCAAGCGATGCCGCAGTGGGTCAGGGCGATTTCCTCGATGATCCCCTCAACCTGGGCGACCAAAGCCATTGCTGGCGTGAATCAGATGGGGCTATCGTTGCGTGATGTCGGCGGGGACGTTGCCATGCTGCTGTTATTGGGGGCGATTTATACGCTGATTGGTATTGGCGTTGGAGCCGTGCGTAACCGCGTGGGGCTGCGTAATCTATTTCGTAAACGTCGGACTTCCTGATAATCATGGGGCCAGAATGCTGGCCCCATAGTGATTACTGCACCAGTTCCAACCCGGCTACGCGCCGCCAGTAGCCGTTGCATTCGGCATGGTCGGTTAACGTCAGTGGCTGCTTTCCTAGCTCATTAGCCCGGAAGCTGTCGAGCACCGCCAGTGTTTCGATGCCCTGTGGCGACAGACGTACAATATCCACCACCCCCTGCATACTGGTCAGTTCATTGCCCAGGTTGTAGCAGTAGCCACTCATGGTCTGGATACCGTTGAGCACAAACACCTGTTGGTTCTCTTGAGAATTGACGATGCGCCCCTGTGGATATTTGATGCAGCAGGTTTCGCATTCATCCTTGCCCCGGTTTTCTGAGCGGGCAGTAAAACAGCGCGCCGAATAGGCCAGTGGTAAATGGCCGTAACTCAACACTTCCACTTCAAATCCTTGGCGGAACCCCAGTTCATCACATTGCTGCAGTAAATTGACCAGCCAGTCCCGTGAAAGCTCTACCGGCATGCACCAGCGCATCATGCCCTGCTTGTGTAGCAGGCGCAGAGTGTAGGCGTTGTAGCAGTTGAGGGCATGCCCGGCGACAAACGGCAAACCGCGATCGGCAGCCATATTCACCGTACCAAGGTCGTTGGCTTCGATCAGGAATTCGCCGTTCTCCACATAACGCTTCAGCTCATTCAGCTCTGAAGGTGCCTGTAGCAAAGCCAAAGTGGAAATTACCACCTGCTTGCCAGATTTGGCGATCTCCTGTGCCAGCGCCAGCCAGTCACCTACTTTCATCTCACGCCGTTTGGTGCAGACGCTTTCGCCAAGATAGATGATATCGGCACTGCTGCCCATCGCCTGCTGATAAAAGGCCTCTATCTCGCTGTTTGGCCAGTAGTAGAGCACCGGGCCTAATGCATATTTCATGGTTTCTCCTACTGCCATTTGCGGTGGTACGCGCCAAGCGTGGTCTGGGTACCTTCGGACATTGCGCCGAGCGTTTCCATCCAGGCGGCGTCGGCTTGATAGCCAGCCGGGTTGGCCATACAGCGATCGATGGCCTGGCGCCAGACACGCGCAACCTGGCTGACATAGGCAGGGCTGCGTTGGCGGCCTTCAATCTTCACCGAGGCAATATTGGCAGCCAGTAGCTCTGGCAGCAGCTCCAGCGTATTCAGGCTGGTGGGTTCTTCCAGCGGGTGATAGAGCACGTTATCCACCAGATAGCGGCCTTTGCACAGCGTTGGGTAACCGGCGTTTTCGCCGTCCTGATAGCGATCGATCAGCACGTCATTCAGGCGAGATTCCATCCCCTGTGGCGTTTGTTGCCAGCGTACAAAGCGGGCTGGTGAGCAGGCGCCCACGGTGTTAGGCGATTCCCCGGTCAGATAAGAGGAGAGATAACACCGCCCCTCGGCCATGATGCACAGGCTGCCAAAGGCGAACACTTCCAACGGCACCGGGCTGGTGCGCGATAATTGCTTCACTTGGTGCATCGACAGCACGCGCGGCAGCACCACGCGGGCAACATCAAAGTGGCGCTGATAAAAACGGATGGCTTCTTCATTGGTCGCAGAGGCTTGCACCGAAACATGGCGCTCCACCTGTGGATAACGTTCCGCTGCGTACTCCAGCATTGCCAAATCTGCCAGGATCAGCGCATCGGCACCCAACTGGGCAGCCATATCTACGGCACGCTGCCAGCGGGCGTAGCCATTGGGGTGAGCAAAGGTGTTGATGGCGATATGCAGCTTGCGGCCATGCCGGTGCACATAGTCGGCCGCTTCCTGCAGCTTCTTCTCGGTAAAGTTCAGCCCGGCAAAGTGGCGCGCATTGGTATCGTCTTTCAGGCCGATGTAAACGGCATCTGCGCCATTATCTACCGCGGCTTTCAAGGCCGGCAGGTTGCCAGCGGGGCAAAGCAGCTCCATAGATCTATCCTGATTCCAGCCATACACCTGGCCAGGTATATGCTGTGATAAACGTTGCCGGGCCATTGATTCGCCTGGCAATGATGTAAATGGGGAGACAATTTTAGTGAACCCGAGGTTAACAAGCTTTGATTTGAGGCAGCTTCTGGCGTATTGATATTCAAGCGGTAACTTGAAATCTGTAGGGCAAGATGAGCGTTAATTGCACCATTTGTTGATATAGACCGGTTACGCGTAGCCGCAATGTGGCAAAATAACCTCAGACTGAGTAGAAAGGAGTGAATAACAGTGTTGGAAAAACTACGAGCACGTATTGTGCGTCAAGGGCCGTCGCTGTTGCGCGTACCGTTAAAATTCACGCCGTTTGTTCTGCAGCGTCAGGTTTTGCAACAGGTGCTGAGCTGGCAGTTCCGTCAGGCGCTGGCTGAGGGAGATTTAGAATTTCTCGAATCGCGCTGGCTGAAGATTGAAGTGCGCGATCTGGCACTGCAATGGTTTATGACGGTAGAAAACGATAGGCTGGTGGTGAGCCAACAGGCTGAGGCGGACGTCAGCTTCAGCGGCGAAGCCAACGATCTGATCTTGATTGCGGCACGTAAGCAAGATCCCGACACGCTGTTTTTCCAGCGTCGGCTGCAGATTGAAGGAGATACCGAATTGGGCCTGTATGTAAAAAATCTGATGGACGCTATCGATCTGGATGCGATGCCTACGCCGTTACGCGTTGGGCTGTTGCGGTTAGCGGACTTTGTGGAAGCAGGTTTGCAGGAGGACACGGCGCAAACTTCCCGTGTGCCACAGCCATGCTGATCCGCGTTGAAATTCCGGTGGATGCCGCAGGTATTGATGCGCTGCTGCGTAACGCCTTTGGCCGTGATGACGAAGCCGAACTGGTGCAACAACTGCGTGAAGACGGGTTGTTGACGCTGGGCATCGTTGCTACCGACGAAGAGGGTGGCGTGGTCGGTTATGCCGCTTTCAGCCCGGTTGACGTTGCGGGCGAGGATCGCCAATGGGTTGGTCTCGCGCCGTTGGCAGTAGAGGAAAGCCTGCGTCGCCAAGGGCTGGCCGAAAAGCTGGTTTACGAAGGGCTGGATGCGCTGAATGAGTTCGGCTATGCCGCCGTGGTGGTGCTGGGCGAACCGGCTTACTACGGGCGTTTCGGCTTTAAAACGGCTGCCCAGTTCGATCTGCATTGCCGCTGGCCAGGAACGGAAGCCGCATTCCAGGTTTATCCGTTGGCGGAAGATGCACTGAGCGGTGTGAATGGGCTGGTGGAGTATTCCGCGCCCTTTAGTCGCTTTTAACTACCGGCAGTAGGTATTCCAATGAGAGGGGCGGATTAACTATCAGCTCCTCTTTTTGCTTTTTGCTCAACTGCTTCACCCGATACTCCAGACGCAACGCCAGCGAGCGATCCCCCACCTGACAGTGAAAGACCAGTTCCAGCTCCCCTTTGCCACGTAGGGCTTTGGCCCCTTTACCGGCCTGATGCTGCGCCGCTCGCCGGGCGACGTCTGTCGTGATCCCGGTGTACAGCATCCCGCTTGGCATTCGCAGCATATAGAGATGCCAGGTTGTTTCAGTCATAACGGCCTGCGTAAATTTCAAGTGATCATTCTGGCGGATGGACTGCACTATTTTTCAGCGTTACCCACCAGAGTTCAACAGATAAATGACGACGCTGTGAACCATCTGTTTACTCAAGGTTGAGATATCCAAGTTTGTCTAGCTGGCTCTTAAAGTCATCAAGCTGTTGCGCCAAAAATGTCAGAGCCTGTGAGATTGCGTCCGGGTTTGGCACATTTTCGCGACACAGGGTATCTAATTGATTACATATGCTCACAATGTCATCTTGATGAATAAAACTAAATGGGCCTTTGAGTCTATGTATGGTTTCAGATAGTAACTGCCAATCCCCATTCTGCCGGTGAAGTTGTGCTTCGAGCCGATCGGCCAACGTACTTTGCCAAAGTGACTTTAAGAATATCGCGACTGCAGATTGCTGATTTGCCAAAGCTTCCAGTAAACGTTGTTGTAAACCTTGGTCTAAAGAAAGTTCAGTGCTGGGATTAAGGGGGGATAGACAAAACTGTGGCAATATTTCGGCCCATTTCGCCAGACCTATAGGCTTACGTAAACAAAGATCCATCCCCGCAGCTATTGCCTCGCCAAATATTTCAGGTTCTACAAAAGCAGTTAAACCAACGATCGGGACTCTGGTTTCTCCTCGTATGACTTCACGCTGGCGTATTTTTTCTGCCAACGTCATTCCTGACATTATTGGCATAGCGACATCGGTGATGATTAAGGAAAATTTGTTATTAGCCATCAATTCCAGAGCTTGTACCCCGTCATTTGCAGTCGTGACGTTGGCACCGAGTTGCTGCAATTGAGTAGATAGCAATATTCTATTCGCAGAATGATCGTCAACGATGAGTATCGGGGGAGACTCCGGCAATGATTGCACCGAAGTGGCTGCGTCAATTGGCAAAGCGTTCTCAACGGGTTGCACCGCAGGAAATGTGACACAGACATGCAGTTGTGTACCTTTACCCAGTTCGCTGTTCAACGTAATGTAGCCTGCCATCATATCCAATAGGCGTCTGCTAATGGTTAAACCTAAACCGGTGCCTCCGGAATATCTTGCAGTATCCTCAATCTGAGTAAATGGTGAGAACAATCTTGGAATGTCCGATGTTGCAATCCCTACGCCCGTATCACTAACTTCGAATGTTACTGTTATGGAATCGCTATCAGGTTTTCTATTGGCCGTGCATTGGAAGGTAATCTTTCCTTGCCGGGTAAACTTCACCGCATTGGACAGCAGGTTGGCTAAGATCTGGCGCAGTCGCAAAGGATCCGCCAGTAGCCAACAATCTGTCGCATCTCCGTTGAACTCCAAAATAAAATCAAGACCTTTACTCTTGGCCATAGGAGAAAACATCCGTTCTAACAATCCAAGCTGTTCAGACAGACAGACAGGTTGTGGTTGCAAAACCATTTTATCTGCTTCAATCTTGGATAAATCCAGAAGATCATCAATAAGCATTAATAAATGTTGAGATGATTCATTGGCAATTGTCAATTCATTGCGTTGTTGCAGCGCTAATTCATTACTGTGTAGCTGCAATTCCAACATGCCAATGATCACGTTCAACGGGGTACGAATTTCGTGACTTATCGTAGACAGGAAAGTTGACTTGGCACGATTCGCCTTGTCGGCGAGTTCCTTAGCCTGGCGCAGCGCTGTCTCAAGACTTGTACGTTCGCTGATGTCCAGCCAACCACTTAACATACCCACAATATCGCCAAGGCTGTTATAGAAAGGAATGCTCCAGGTATATAAATGACTGGTTTCATGTTCGGTAGTAAAACTCAAGTCTTTAAAACAGGCTTTTCCGGTATCCTTCGATTGATAATAGATCTCTCTGAGTTGAGTGAAGAAATGGGGATGTTCATTAAGTATGAAGAGAGTGGGTTCATCAGCATCGGAGGCTGGGATTTGCAATAGCTCCATAAAAGCTGGATTGCCTGATTCTATTTGAAAATCAGCTTTCACGACAAACATTGCTAATGGTAAGTTATCAAACAGTACTCGTTGAAAAGACAGTTCATCCAGTAATTTTATTTCCGTGCTCTTTCTTTTTTTTACCTGTATCCACAATAATTTAATCCAGAACAAAGAGAATATAATAATAATAAAAAAAACAGTGGCACCTACAAGGAATTTATTTTGATTCCAAAGGAATGATTTCTCTGGGAAAGGTGAGTTGGCATCATACTGTTGTTTTAATTCAAAGTAATTAGTTGGCAATCCCAGTATCACTTTGTTCATTATACTCAGAAACTCAGGTTGGCCTTTAGCGACACCTATACTGTAAGGAATATAGCTAGGGGGGGGGAATGCGGGCCCATCAATCACCAATTCATTCTGGTAGTTATGTGAAATCTCGTAACTTGCAAGAGTAAAATCAGCGACGACCGCATCGACATTACCTTGGGTTAATAACTTTAAAGCATCTGATGTTTTTGATTGTAATGTCATATTGACCGGAAAAGACTTGAATTCCTCTAGTAATGCGCGCTTGGGTGATGCTGTTAACGCAATAATCTTTCCCTTTAAGGCTGCCATACTCTTAAAGTGTGGCCCTTCTTTACGTGAGATGATGACTAGCAATGAATAGTTGTAGGGGATAGTTAGCGACAGTAAGTCAGGTTTATCTTTAGGCGTTTTATAGATATAAGGTATAAATGTGCTATTCCCTTGTTGAATATCAGTGAACAACTCTTGTTGTGTGCGCCTTAACCGGCCCTGAAAAACGACACCAATACGCTGACCTAGATCATCAAGTTTTTCAGCAGCAAAGCCTGCGGGTGTACCTGTAGTTGAGGAAAAAGATAACGGTGTCTCATCATTGGTGATACTATAAAATATTATCGGGTGAGATTTTATCCAATCTTGTTCATCCTGATTGAAAATAATTTTTTTTTCCGATTTTTTTGCATCCCTGAATAGGTAACTCTCAGGTTTTAGGAGGGAAGGTGAATAGCTTGACAAACAACACTCTTTTATCAATTTGGTTGCTGTAAAGGAGGCGGTTGCCGTTTCAATTTTAGTGAATGGCTGTTTTTTTAGGGGTTCGATAGCAGTGACCTTAAAAGAAGTACTAACACTAAAAATAGCTAAAAACATAAAAATAAAATTTATTTTAGCGTTGTTCATAAAATACCTCCTTCTGAAACTCTATAATAAATCAGCCTCCATTGATTAAGCCATGAAGTATGGCGAATGAAGCTATCTCAACAGAACTATTAAGGTTAAGTTTTTTCTTTATATTTAGTTTGTGAGTGCTAACTGTTTTTTCACTTATATTTAATGCCTGTGCAATACCTATGTTACTCTGCCCTTTAGCTAGAGCAATAAAAATAGTGAGTTCTCGATGTGTCAATCTATTAACTATGTCGCCAGTGTCCGAGGTCTTAACTTCTTTACTCCATTGAGAATTCGAAGGGAAACAGTTATATCCAGCAAGTACTGAACGTACCATGCTCAATATTTCCTCCGTGGTGCAACTCTTACTGATATATCCATTACACCCTATTGCGGCTAGTTTTTCAGCGTAAATACGCGGATCATGACTTGAAAAAATTAATATCTTTGAGTTTGCGGCATGATTCTTAATGTTGAAAACAAGCTCGAGACCGTTGGTGTCAGGTAAGATTAAGTCAAGTATAATTAGGTCAGGCTTTAGCTTTTTGACAGCTAATATACCTTCTTGGCCATTACTTGCCTCACCAATAACATCAATATTATTTTCTGTCGACAGGATGGTTCTAAGTGCAAAACGTACTGATGGGTGATCCTCAATAATAACGACTGACTTATTCAACTGAACGTCAAGGGCCATGATACTACTCCAGAACCATATATAATAAAACCGACTTATTAACCCAATTTAAGCATTATGATTTCTAATGGTTATTATCATTATAGTTCATTTATAGAATTATGCTGTTTTTTTAAGTAAATGATATCATTTTGGCCCAGCGTAGCAAAAATCTAATGCGATTAGCGGCATTTAATAGTTTCTTAACCTGCTACCAAACTCGTTTTGTAACAAGAAATGTAGAGCGGATGTACAGAATACACTCCGTTCTTCTCCAACAAAAAACTAATTTTAATGGGGCGGTGAAAATTATCCAGAATGATTTCAGGAATAACGCTAATTTATTTCAAATGCCACCTTATTAGCTGTTTAAATCATGTTTTTATCTTCTGGCTGACTTGTTTAATATGAAAAAATCCAACGGTTCAGATCATATGCAAATGTGAGAGTGTTCTAACACCTAGTTTTTTTAGAGCATTTTCTTGCTGAGTGTAAACTGTTTTTATGCTCACTGCTAACAGTCGGCTCAGATTGTATACATCTATTCCCTGAAGTCTATAGCTTAAAATGCTTGCCTCTTTATAACTCAATTTACATATTTTAGGAAGGTTTGATATAACGTGTCCTTTAACTATGCTTTTAATGTAATTTTCGTCTACCTTGCAGGATAAGAATGAAGTAAATAAATTAGTATTTAGCAATCCATTTCTATCATAGGGGAGTATATATGCACGACAACAAAAATAATTTAGCATCACTAATATAGACATTGTGAAATTAAAGCCGCCAGCGGCTATCATAAATACATCATCTTCCATTATAAAACCATTTTTATGTGAATTCATCATCATTCTAATAGTAATGAGTTTAACTGAAATTCCGTATTCCTTTTCTACTAAATCATTCAAACCGGCATGGAAAAACATATCTTCTGAAAATAAATAAATATTCAAATCACCCACCTAAAATTACAAATTAAAAATACCCGATTATTGATTTTCATTGATTTCTTATTTTACCCAAGGTAACTCAGAGCAAGATTTAACATTAAAAATCAATAAGTTTAAAATTATAACTTGTTAAAAAAATCTTCAACGTTCCCTGGAGGGGGCTCAAGAGAAAGATTAGATAAAATATACTAATGGTATCGAAAATAGTGTTATCTATTGTATATTTAATGCCTGTTTCATGTGGGGCCTCAAGCTATAATGTGCCCTCATACAACTCTCGTTATGACTGACTTGCAGTCGTGAGATAATAGCTGTAAAGACCATTTAGGTAGTCGTCATCTTACCTTTATAGTGACCCAATCACCCTTTCCTACAGTACAACGACTGAACTTAGGCAGTTCCCAGTAATTTATCAAACTATTGCTTCTGACTATGACTGATAACCCAGTGTTTTACGTTCAATTTTTATTGTCATCAGATCATAATCGATTCTTATTATCCCTGCTTATGATACTGAGGTAAATGTCAATTGGGTATATGTTTTGTTATTTAACAAAAAATAGCATTTTAATCCTGTAAGTCAATTGAGGTGCAGCAATTAATTTTATTGATTTAACTAAAGCAGCATAATATATCAATCGGCATAGGACAAAGCAAATGTTGATAGGTACACGCTGCAAGTATATGAAATTAGTTTTAATTGTAAATGGTGTGTTAAAAATAGACCGTAATAGCCAAATTAATCTCTCGTTAAGCTATAACGAGCGGTTCAATATATATAGTAGTGAAAATAGATAGGTAGTAGACGGAGGGAGTGAGCCGCTGACATGAAAGTGCATATCACTCTTATGAAGGTGATATCACGTGGTCTTTAAGTTGTGTGGGTTAACATGAAGAAAATTAGACAGCTGTTTGTGCCGCTATCAGCAATACTCGCTCAACCGATGTGAGAACTTCGACTACCTGGCCTGCGATTGCCACAAAAGACACTACCCACCAATAGGTTGTTACTCCGTTTGGCAGTTTTCAGGTCTACTACGCTGGCTGCATCGAGGGTTTTAGCCACCGGAAAAATCAGCTTGATTGTGGCTAAAACATTTACCGTCTTGAAATAAACTGGCCGTTAAGACGGGTGATTGGCACCGTTGACCAATTAGGAGACTTCTTTGCCCTGTTCGACAAGCATTACCGACAATGGCCAGGTTTAGATGCGGATACTGAAACTACCATGATTTATAACGCCTAAACTTACCTTACCATCTGTATCTGAGTAGATAAATGCTCCTATTTTCAGTCAGCGTCAGGTAAAACCGGCGTTGCAATGACATCTGTATCCTATATCGAACGGATCCACGGTATATTGGAACATGATATAACTATATTGACAAATACGAATGCTTATCAATTAATATAAACACAACGGATATATCGTTATAAATATAACAAAAACAATGGGATGGTATATTTTATAACGGTGTTCTGAGTAAAAAATAAGTAAAATCCTAGAAAAATTCAGGAAAAGGCTTACCCCAAAATGGGGGATTCATATCTATACACAAATAGGAAAAGATAACTATTATAGTCAGGCATTCAAGGCTAAGTGTGTTCTGCTTTGTCGGGGTGTTGAGTTATTAATACGCCCTAGTTCGCTAGGGAATGACTCAAATGATATGATCTAGTCAATAGATTATAGGGAAACTTACTTCTTAAATGGTATTTTAAATGAAAAAAATTGCATTAGCATTATCATTCATCTTGGCTGGTGCCTCCCATTTGGCAAGTGCTGCGGATGGCCAAGTTAATTTCACCGGTAATATCACTGCAAGCACCTGTTCAATTAATGGTGGCGTTACGACTCCGCAATTAGTTAATCTGGGCAATGTTCCGGCATCATCCCTGATGACTTCCGGGCAGACTGCTGGCGCGAAAAACTTCGCAATAGAATTGACAGGCTGTACAGGTGGTAACACCGCGGTTGCCGCTCATTTCGAGTCTCTGACGTTGGGTAACCCGGCTGGCCGCTTGAATCTGGATGCTACCTCAGAAGCCAGTAATGTTGAAATCGCGCTCTATGACAGCATGGGTGCTTTGCAGCCTGTCAATGGTGTTATTCCAGCACAAACCTTCGTTACGCTGACTGGCGGTAATGCGACACTGAACTATGTTGCAGCCTATTACGCTACTGGTGAGGCTGAGGTAGGGACTGCAAATTCTGAAGTATCTTACACTCTTTCTTACCAGTAAGTTAGCTAAATTATCATATAGAGGGGGGTACCCCTCTATTCATTTTCGATTTTCACAAGACTAATATGAATAAAGTAAATCCCTATATCATCTTGGCATTGGTATTAAGTAACTATGTCAGTTATGCGTCCGCTAGCGTTATTATACACGGCACGCGTGTGGTCTTTCCTAGCGATAAACAGGAAGTTTCTCTGCGCATTGAAAATGACAATTCATTGCCAGTGCTAGTACAAGCATGGGTTGATGATGGTCATTCAGCCATGTCGGCAAAAATGCCTAAAACACCGTTTGCTATTACACCGCCAATGTTTCGTATGGAACCTAAGCAGGGACAGTCATTACGTATAATTTATAATGGTAGCATATCGGTAAAAGATAGAGAGTCTGTATTTTGGGTTAATGTTTTTGAAATACCGCCAACAGACGCCAATAATAAAGAAAATAGTTTACAGCTGGCATTCAGAAGTAGGATAAAACTATTTTATCGCCCAGCAGAACTGGCAACACCAAAAACGGATGAACTGGCTAAACAGATGCGGTGTACTGGCAACAAAGAGACACTGCAGATGTTGACGCTCAGTTGTAAAAATACATCGCCTTACTATCTGTCTTTTTCTCAGGTTGATGTCATGGTGAATAATAAGCCCGTGTCAGTTTCATTACAACGTTTTGGCATGATCGCACCATTCGGGTCCTTGAGTACCAAGGTTAAAGTGCCAGAAAGTACATTGCCTATGAAACTGAACTACCTTCTCATTAACGATCAAGGTGGTGCAAAGGAATACACTGAAATACTTTTATAACCTGCTTTGAATTATATAAGGATGACATTCTCTCTATGGACCAGATAAATGAAGAAAATACCAGAAATTTAGCGTCTAAAGTTGCTCTGGTATTATTATTAGCCAATGTGACTCTGGTGGGTTCAGCCTGGGGTGCTGATGCATCTGTGATACCGCAGGATAGTTCCAAGGGACAGGCGTACTTATATAACACTAGTTTTTTAGTGGGCTCAGAAAAGGTCGATATTGCGCGTTTTGCATATGGTAATGATATTACACCAGGTAGTTATAGCATGTCTATTCTGGTTAATAAAAAGCTTGTGGGTAAGGCTAACTTACTCATTAAAGATATTGAAAATAAAAAAGTAGTCTGTCTGAGCAAAGAGCTAATAAGATTGCTGGATCTTAAGGTTGAAAATGCTCCGCTTGATTCAGACCCCGGCAGCTGTGTTTTACTCAACTCACTGATACCTACTGCCAGTTATATCATAAACATGCCAGACTTGGCTGTGGATTTTTCGATCCCGCAGGTTTACTTGCAACGTGAATCTCAAGGGGACGTTAGTCAAGCATTGTGGGATGCGGGTATTAACGCGGGCTTTATTAATTATAATGCAAACTATTATGAATCCCGTATTAATGGTAATCAACAGGCACTTACTAATTCTAACTTTTTCACCTTACTCAATAGTGGCGTGAACTTAGGTTTGTGGCAGCTGAGAAATAATTCCAACTATAGCAGCAGCAATAACGGCATTAGTAAATGGACAACGCTGAACAGTTATCTGCAACGACCATTACCAGCCTTTAAGGGTATGTTGGTAGCCGGTGAATACAATACATCCGGACAATACTTCGATAGCTTAAGCTTTCGTGGCATCCAACTTGCTTCCGATGACCGCATGCTGCCTGCTTCACAGCAGGGTTTTGCACCGGTAGTACGTGGTGTAGCGCGTACCAATGCACTGGTACAAGTAAGCCAGCGAGGAGTCTTGCTAAATAAAACTACCGTTGCTCCTGGCGCTTTTGCGATCGATGATCTTTATCCTACTGGATATGGCGGTGAACTGGATGTGGTTGTTACTGAAACTGATGGGACGGTACAGACATTTTCAATACCTTACTCTTCGGTAGCATCATTATTACGGGACAATAGCTCCCGTTATGCTGTGACCTTTGGTCAGTTGAATAACCAAATTTTACGTAGCAAACCTACATTTTTGCAAGCACTCTATTCCCGTGGGATATCTAATAATGTCACGGCCTATGCAGGGAGTCAGTTCGCTGAAAATTATCAGTCTGCTGTAGTAGGTTCAGCATTCAATACCCGTCTTGGCGCACTGGGGGTTGATATTACAGGCTCATCGGCAGACCTGCCATCGGGTAACAGCCGAGGTTGGAGTGTTAAAGCCTCTCATAGCAAATATTTGGAAATTAGCCAAACGTTTTTATCATTAGCGACCTATCGCTATTCTGATAAGGGTTATTATGGCTTCAATGAGGCAGCACAGCAGCGTGAGCTGGATTATAGTCATGTTCTGCGCCAGAAAGGGCGCTTTGAACTGGCAATCAGTCAACAAGTTCTAGATTACGGTAGTCTCTTTATTTCTGGTTCTATCCTATCCTATTGGGATAGGCCTGGCTCATCGAGCAATTATCAGGCAGGATATTCATTTTTAGTTAAAAATATTAATGTCGGCACTTCTATTTCGCGAGTAAGCAATAATTCAGGCGAAAACGAAAATCAATATATGCTGACATTAAGTATCCCCTTTGGTAGTGAACGTTATGGATATCATAGTGTTAACACCAGCCTTAACACTAATAGCGAAGGCTTGTCGCAAACCACGCTGGGTCTTAATGGCTCATTGGGGCAGGATAACTCTCTGTCTTATGGAATGTCAGGCAGTACTGATTCCCATAATCAAAGCTCTGTGTCTGGCAATATGGCTAAAAATCACTCCATGGGGCAGGCATCAGTGTCAGCCAGTCAGGGAAGAAATTTCCGGCAATATGCCTTGGGGATGTCCGGCTCTGCGGTTGTTCATTCTGGTGGGTTGACTTTGGGGCAATATGCTGCAGATTCCATGGCATTGGTAGAGGCAAAAGATGCCGCAGGTGCCAGAGTGGAAAATATTTCAGGCGTCACTATTGACCGTTTCGGTTATGCGATTGTGCCTTATCTCAGTGCTTATCGCAATAATACTATTAATATCGATCCACAAGGCATGTCTGAAAATACGGAACTTTTAAGCAGTGGTAGCAAAGTTGTGCCCTACAGTGGCGCAATCGTCAAAGTTAAATTCGATACCCGTTCAGGAAATAAGGCGTTCATCGAAAGTACGACACCTGATGGTGAACCTTTACCTATGGGAGCAATGGTTGTGGATGAGAAGGGAAATAATGTCGGTATGGTTGGTCAGGGTGGCGTACTGTATGCCAGTGGCTTGAATGATGATGGACTGCTGCTTGTTTCTTGGCGATCCGATTTAACCGGACAGTGCCGTATTCGCTATCATTTTGCCAAAGAGAAAACGACTGACAAAACTCATGGGATGCGCCAATTATCCCTGCCATGTACACCTATGAAATAAGCTGCCAGAGAACAAGAATGAAACTATTTCTAGTAAATATTATACGTAATGAACGGGCGATAGGAGCTTTCCTTATCACCCTATTATCTGGCCTGTTACCGCAACAGGCACTGGCCGTTCGTGCCTGTGTCTATACCCCTGGCATTCCGGTACTGAGTCCCTACGTAGAAATACCCTCAGCAAATGGTATTGTCGCTGTAAATGATGGTAAATATCCCAGCCCGACGAATAGCACTTATGCCACGCCATCATCGAACAGCGGCAGTGCCGCATGGAGCATGACCTGTACAGCACCCGTGCAGGTTACTCCGGTGTTACAAACACACTTGATTCCAGATACCCGGTTTACCAATAAGGGTTATCCGAATATGCAGCAGACCACCGCCTATGGTAATGGTAACTATTACTATTCTGCAGAAATGTGGTACAACAGCCCGGCCGGGGATAAGGTCTGGTTTACCGGTGCTGCAGGTACTAATACTCTGGGCGCACCTTTTATCCTGGCTGCCAACGCAACGCCCACTAATCCAGTGGTGATCCGTATGCAGGATTTTGGGATCCAGAATGTGGGCTTTCAGGGGTATCAAACGGCTAACGCCGTAGCTGGTTCGTTTGCTTGGGGAACCGGCGGTCTCCTGCACTATATGCGATTTCGGATGGTTAATTATACCAGTTCGGACAAAACCGCTTATGATGATTTTTATTTCAACTTATATGTTGACCACGTGAATTTTTCGGTCCGTACCTGCGGCATTGTTTCCAGCGATCTGTATAAAACAGTAAATATGGGTAACCGGATTTCCTCTGAATTTTCCAGCCAGAATGTAGGGGCGACCACGACACCAGTATCATTCAAAATTGGCCTGCGTTGCTTGCCGAAAACCGCAGTCATTTATCGAGTTAATGCCAGTCAGGCTGATACCATCAATGATCCTAGTAATACGCGTGGCTTGATTGCATTCAGTGGCAGTAATGTGGCAAAAGGGTTTGCACTTCAGCTTAAATCATTACCTTTTGGGCAGTCTGGTGGGCAATACCAACCCGTTAAATTTGGTGTGGCAAACACCTCGTCCGCACTTGCCGTAGGTGATGCGGTGGGTAGCATGACCTCAGATATTATTCGGTTCACGGCTAACTATTACAGGACAGCAAATGCGCAGAGTTCCAGCAGTGGAACTGCAAATGCAACAGCAACTATTGATATCAATTATCAATAGCGTGTTTCAGATAATTTGCTATTCCTTAAAAAGTGGCTATGAAAATTCAATGAGTCCTTTCTGAAAATAGTGGTTTCTTTATGGATACTATAAATAAAGTCATTAAGCCATCAGTTTATATTATTGATGAGCATCCTATAGTTCGTGACTCTCTCGCGACATTAATCAGTACTCGCTTGGGTATGCGAGTTGTTGGCAACCCTGAAAATAACTTAGATCTCCTTGTGGAGATAGTGAAAGAAAAACCAGGGTTAATTATTCTGGATGTCAATATGTCAACCATGAAGGTGATTTCCAGTATAAAAAGAGAGTGCAAGAATACTAAGATATTAGTTTATTCTGGAAGTAATGAGGGGGTTTATTCGCGTAGGGTTTCCCAGATGGGGGCTAATGGTTTTATTTCCAGAAAACACTCGTTTGAGGTATTGTTGAATGCAATTAATTTAATTGTTAACGACATTAACTGTTTTCCAAGCTACGGCGATCATAGTGATGGCGTTCAGTTGGGTGTTTTTAGTCAGCTTTCAAAGCGAGAGGTTTCTATTGCTATCGCTTTAGCCAAAGGTCTTAAAAATAATGAGATCTCTAAATTCTTTAATATCAGTGCAAAGACAGTAAGTTCTCACAAGAGAAATATATTAGAAAAGTTGAATATTCATAGCGTAATCGACCTTGTTGGTTTGCTTGAAGTAAATAATATTATCGACTGAGTGCTGAATTTTTCAAGTGTATATTTTACGGTCAACATATTTATTATCTTTGGTTTTCCTATTTCATTTTAGCTGTTTTTGTAATGATTACGTTGTCAAGATGTCTGTTATGGATAACACGTAAAAAACTTAAGGATTTAAAAATGAGTATCAAGCATGCTACTATTTTACACCCGTGCCAATTCACCCGACTGGGATTAGGCGAGCTTCTGCCATCAAGTTGCAGAGTACTCAGTTCTGAAAAAATACATCAATGCCATTTACATCTACTTTCGGTAAATAAACCTAATCTTTTTATTATATCCTTGCAAGGCTCAGATTATACCGTAATGGATATTTTGTCTTTTATAGAAATTATTTTCCAAGAAAGTCATCAACACCGAGTGATAATAATTTTGGATGTATACAGAAGTTCCGGTTTGATAGATTACTTGCTGGAGACTTGTGCACGGATAGGTTTTATTGATACACAAAATTCTCTTTCATCTATCACGCGACAGATTAATGAACTCATGAGTAATGATTTGTCGGAATTTTCAGAGTATTTTAAGAAGGTAGCCAAACCTTTGTCGTTACGTGAGAGGCAAGTGTTAAATGGCATTTTAATGGAGTTTGATTATAAAAAGATATCTCAAGTTCTTTCTATTAGCCCTAAGTTAGTGGGGCATTACAAACGACAGGCGTTAAAAAAGTTAGGCGTTAGGACTATTCAGTCACTCTTAATTCCTACTAACCAATTGTTTAGGATCTCCCCTGTTCTGGCGTGCACTCAAATTTTCGCGCGGTTATAACTCGTATTGGTATGATAGTAATCATATATCCTTAAGGATAAACCGTGCGCTCTCAAACTGCTAACGAATCAACAGTGATTTGAATGATGTGTGTAATTATTGGGAACGTGACTGGTACATGAAATTACAGTTGCTTTATATTTTCCAACCCTCGCCCGCCTGATTCCAGGCTGGCGAGTCATCGTAAGGATGAAATTTACATCCTTGATGGGGGGAGTGATTTTACTGACTAATAACTCATCAAAAAGAATGGGGTAGCATATCGTTACTTTTCTGGTAACTCTGGGTTAACTCACCTGCACGCATAGCAATGACCATGAAGTCTCTAGTCATCCAAGGATTTCTCACTGTTAATTATCTCACCATAATCACCAATCGTTGAAATAAACACCATCATCGTCTTGTCAACGCTCCCTTTTATTTTTAATAGTGGATAGTCTTTTGTCGAGTAGGGGGGGATCATGCTCTCCTCAGGATGAAAACTGAAGATTGTTTTTTTTATATCATGTCCAATCGATATGGAGATCAGCGTCTGATTTATAGGCGTAGGATTCTCGATGCGTAGCATCTTCCCACCTTGATTGAGTAAGCTAAAGTGGAGTTTTTCCTCTACATGTGAAATGTCCATAGCGTTGACTTTCTGCGGTCGATAAAAAATTTTTATTCGGGTTATAAATGCCAGCTGAACTTCATTCGCTGGTACAATGCCTGCCGGTTTCGGGGGGATTTCCAAAACATTCAGCCAATATACCGATTCTTTGTCAGCAGGAACGTCGACATCGTTACCTGTAAACATCACCCGTAACCTTTGCGTCTTTTTCCCATCCAGACGTACGATCGGTGGGGTAATCACAAAAGGAACCGCAATTTTCTCAGGTGAAATACTATTGTCACCGAGGTCTATCCACATTTGCAACAGTACTGGCTGTGCCCCTTCATTACTTACGTTTAATGTGGATTCTTTATCCTTAGCACTGATAATCAGTCGTGTTTGGCCCAGAGAAATAGCCGCCCACGACGGATGAACAGATGACAGAGCCAGGGCTATAATCAGCCCGCGTAACAAAACGGGCACGGTATACAGGATTCGGCTTAACATTGTCATAGTGGTTACTTATAACTTGCGGTAAAGGTTATCGAGCTCTTGACCAAGCCCGGTGTGACCCCGGCTCCGGTTTGATACAAACCTGCATACAACGGCAGCGTATAATTTCCGTTGCTCACCGCTGGATTGTAACTGGTGAGTGAATAAGTGGTGCCAAAAGTCACCGGTGTCGTCGGATTCAACAATAGTTGCATTCCAACCCCAGTGGCTGTCGAACTACTATCGAGCACCACCACACCATTCGCCGCATTTGCCACAGAGGTGGTTGGCGTAAAGCTGTACTGCACAAGATTCATCCCACTAGAGCAATTATTAAATTTCAAAACAAAGGGTGTTAATCCTCCGGACGTCCCGATACCGGTAAACTGGTTTCGCCCGACCTCTGGTAGATTTACGGGCACATTTGGTGTGGTACAGGTTCCTCCAGTTAGGGTAATCAAATTCCCTGGCTGAAAATCGGCGATCATATAGGTGCCGCTACCAACTTGGGTGCCGACGGCGGTTGAAGAGACTTGCTTCCAGCGAACATATATCGGGTCGAACGCACTGGTGGTACCCGCTGTCAACGCCGTGGTGGTCTTGACAAAGAGAACTTGCACATCAACGCCGAAAGTAAAAGACCCATTGGTGTTGGATGTGGTGACCGAAGTGGTTGAATCCTGCTGCCCGCCTTGGGCGATCGTCAGCGGTTGCCAGGCACTGGTGGTGCCATTGATGGTATAGCGCCAACGGACTACATAGCCTAAACCTGCTTTAACGGTAGTGTTGTAGACGGTGTACGTCGATCCGTCCACATTCTTGCTTCCCCAGACGGTATAAGGCGGATAGCCCTGCGTGCTCATTTGTACTACCGCATTGGGATAGCTGGCCACCACCGGCGTACATTTCCAGGCGACAGGGTCCGATGAATTTATCCAGGTCCCCAGTAAATCCCCTACTTGAGCATTATTACCAATCTGGATCGTTGTAGTATTGAAGAACTGGTAATAGTTGCCCCCATTCCGCAGGCAGTCTACCACGTAACCCTCAGCTTTCGCTGGCGAGTGTATTCCTACCAGGATGGTAGCCAACAGAAAAAGCAGAACCATCCTTGCTCTGTCAATTACCTGTATTGTCAACTGTGGTACAACACAGTTGGTGACAGCTCGCATAGTCATCATCTTCATTTATTCCTTAATTACTTACAAATAGCATCAAGGCGACGGAAGTCGGCCGCAGTTTTAGCGATAAATTGCGGTAGATTGTACTTAAATTTACAACGTGCCCCAGCCTCATCGCCCCACTGTACGGTTAATTCCCCCTGCTGCTGTTTGACCCTTAATAATCCTTGACCCGACTGTGCGATATAACCGACGTTTCTGTGCGCTGTATCAAATACCGTTGCACCGAAGGGGAGCGGCAATCCACGGACATCTTTAGTATTAATCAGCACGGAATAACCCTCTGCCGTTTCATAGTGCAACAGAGTGACTGCCCCTGCCGTTGGCGCTACGTTCTGGCTAGTGCTTTTGAGTTCGATATCGTGGGAGATCCCTTTGGGGTCAATTTCAACTCCGTTCTGGCGATAGGGCGTCAGGTAAGGCACCACGGCGCGACCCCATTTATCCAGCCGCAAGCCGTTATAGTTGGTGACACGCGCCCCTTGGGCATTTTTAGCTTCAACAATTGCCGCGGTATCCCCCAACAGGGGGGTAAACACCACACCACCACTGTAAGCTACGATGCCCCCAGAAATATCGGCACCGTACTGCTGGTAATTTCGGCTGGTAGAGAAACTGCTGCCCAAGGTGGCATAAGGCGCTGACCAGGAAACACTACCTCCTCCTGTGGTGGTATTATGCATATTCTCACCGGAATAGCGGTCGCCATTAGCAAACATATTGTACCCATATTGCCGATCTTCCCCGACATTGCCGGCAACAGAATTCTGTATACCCCGGTGGTTTTTCTCTTGCGTGTAACTGGTGGTTAAGTAGGGAGTCTTATCGCTGAGACCCAATGGGAGTGATACGGTGAACATCACTTTGTTATCCCAGCTATTGGTGTTCAGATCGCGGATACGCCCGACGTTAACCCCATAGTTTATTCTCTTATAATAGTTACTATAACTCATCTGATATTCAGTATCGGTGCCGCTCTGATCCCAATAGTTCTGAATACTGGCATTGACTGAAATATTTCCCCACCCTTCAGGTAAAGCCTGTGACGCATTGATCTGTAGGCGGTTTCGGCGATTTACAGTGTTGTAGTGATAACTGCGATAAGTATCTTTTTGATACCTTTCACGTGTGGCCATTGCATCATCCATGTCGTAATAACCAGAGCTGGAGTATTGGTAGCTGGCCAGGGTGATGTTAGTATCGATTATCGGCAATATTTTAGCATAGGTCAGCCTTATACTTTGGCCTTGGTTTGTCTCATCATTTTTTAATTGACTTCTTGATTGGGTAATATCGGCGGAAATAGCGCCAATACCTGTGTTGAATGCTAGTCCGGCGGAGAACGACTGATAATTGGTTGAACCAATAGCCCCGGAATAGCCGGTAATAGTGTTCGAGAATCCTCGCCTTACGGTTCCCAACAATAAGGGGGGAGCCGAGGAAACTGCAGAGTTGTGATAGGTTCCGGAAACCACTGAATAGTGTGTTACCCCTGGGCGTAACAACTCGGGGATAGATGAATAAACCACCGTAAAACTATGCTCATTACCGTTCGCCTCTTTTACGGTGATCAACAGGTCCCCTCCAGAACCCGAAGGATAGAGATCATCTATCTGGAATGGGCCAGGGGGAACGGTAGTTTCGTAAATCTGGTTACCACGCTGAGAAACCTTTACCAGGGCCGTGGTATTAGCAACACCACGGATCACCGGGGCAAACCCACGCTGCGAGTCGGTATACATACGATCATCGGAAGCAACCTGAGCACCAATATAACCAATGCTGTCAAAAACCTGTCCATCGGTAGTTGACTGACCAAGCACCAGTTTGCTGCGCCAGTCAACCAACGCACGCTCTGTATATAATTCCGATCCCCGATAACTTGAGCCTTGCCCATTACCCCAGTTTGCTGTCGCACGGTAGCGCAAGCGCCAAACATCCCAGTTCAGTCCACCTCGCAATCCCAGATACTGCGATGTCTGAGCCGATGCCCTTGATTGCTCCGCATGATAGGCATTATAACTATACTGTAACATCGCGGCAGTGATGCCCTTATCCCATAATGCCGGGTTGACATAGCCTCTGGCGTGACGTTTGAGGATAATTTGTGGGGCTGAAACATTAAATTGTTGGCTTCCGCTATCATAAGCCGCAGAAGTACCAGGTACTAACTCATTCAATGCAACGCACTGCTCAGTAGAAGCCAGCTTGGCCTGGATCTCCTTGTTGACCTTATCCAGATCAAAGCCCAGCAGATCCATCAGCTTCAGCGTATAACAAGGTTGAGCAACCGTTGATGTAGCAACAGGCATCGCAAAGTTGATATTTTCGCGGCCCATCCATTGGTCATTTAAATAAATATCGACGCGGTGCATACCCGCAGATACCGGGTTACCCTGTTCAAATAAACTGACATTGACTGGTGACCGGAGGAATGAATCATTAAATTCCACGGTCTCTGCTGCGGATGCGAATGAGCTAAAAAAAAGCGCTAGCGGTGTTAGCGTGAACATACCTGCAAGTTGAGTCAACTTTGGTAGGTTTAAGCGGCCATTATTGGCTGATTTCGTTATCGAGCTTCCATTCATTATGTCTATCTCCACCAAAATCATCAATTACACTGTAAAAAATTGCGGCACCAGCCTGCGGTTGGCCTTTTAAGCCCTCTAGTGTAAATTTCAACTCATTGAACGGTGATATCATCCGTGGCTGTTTACCTATAGTCCCAAGAGTTGGTGATTCCTTTTTGTTTTTGAGTTCTAGACCACGTAGGGTAATAAAATAGGGCGAGGGATTTTTTACCCAAACCACGTGGTTTATTCCTTCCTTCTTTAAGCTGAATGATAGCTTTTCATAGGCTTGAGTTGGTGTCAGAGCCAAATTGGCGGGGCGATAAAACACTTTTATCCTGCTGCGAAAGGCGAATTGCATCAGATTAACACCCGCAGCTATTTGCTGTGTCGGTTTTGGCGGGACTTCAAGTACATTAAACCAGTATAGGGTTTCGCGATCTGCCACTGTAATTGGCTTGGTACGAGCAATTCTCAGTGCCTGTCCCTTACCCGGGTCAATACGTGCAATTGGCGGCATTATCGTAAAAGGGCTTTGTGCCGTGTTTGGCGTTGATTTTAAATCACCATCATCAATCCAGGATTGGATCAACAGTGGGTCCTTTCCTTTATTTTGCAATTGCAAAACGGACTCGCCATCTTGTTGGTTATAAATAACACGAGTCGTGTTAATCACCACTGCCGCTTGAGCAAGAGGGTAATTAAAAAATGAAAATAAACTGATTATGATAAAAGCTGTTTTGCGGAGCACACTCCACCCCTTATAGAAAGGTGGGGAAAACCCCCACCTGATACTAGTTATTATTATAGATAAATGATGGTGTAATCGACTTCGGTATTAACTGAACCCGCTTCGGCGGCACCTGTTGCATAGTAACGGGCAAAGTAATTCAACGTGGTAGTGCCAGCAGTGTTATCAACCTCGATATCGCCTTGCAGAGCGTCTGTTGCCCCAGCTTTAATCGGGCTTAATGTGGAGTTCAGCAGTTCAACTTGCACGTTAGTAGCGCCGCCAGAGCTGTCCGCATTGTTCAGACGGCCTGAACTCATCTCAACCATTGTGCCAGCTTCAAAGAAGGTATGTGCAGTAGTAAAGGTAGTACCTGAACAGTCTGACAAAGCAATACTGAAAGGCGTGGTACCCGCAGTATTACCCGCCAGAGATAACGCACTTGAAGGTACCGTCGGCAGAGTGACCGTAGCGATGTTACCCTGACCATTTACACTGATATTACAGGTAGTATCGGTAACTTTACCGGTGATATTGATGGTGCCACTAGTCGCTAAAGCAGAACCAGCAAAAGCCAAGCCGATTGCGCCAAGTAACAACGAAGATTTATTAAATTTCATAATGATTGCCATTCCATTTACATTATTTAAATTGGTTAGTGAGAACGGATTGAACCAATTTCAGTTGCAGAAGAAATCAATTTCTTCACCAGTTTACTTTTGAATCCATCATAACAGAGACTCCCTAACCTGTCGTTGGCCTGGTACTTTAGTTATTTATTAAAAAACCTTGATGCTAGAACTGGTGTTGGCGAACAGGTTAATAATAAATGGCCATTGAGTACCAAACTTGGAGCATAAGATAGAGGGGGCGCTTAATTCTGTCAATTATCTTGCTAATGTGTAGTCCTCTCTATTTTATTATTTTTTTTAAATTCCTTAATTTATCCTGGGAAAGTAAGTTATTAATGGTGAGAAAATCCTCACTTATAAACATGAAAAACCTTAATTTAAACTAAGGGAATTCTTGTTTATATAAGTAAGTTATACAGGATGCCATGAACCTAGAGTTTTATACCTGCGTTTATACTTATTTTGTTTTTTTTTATATAAATACAGTGAGTGGTAGTCATTTATACTGATACAGTCAATTTAGAGTGGTTTTTTTCGTAAAAAAAATAGTGTTGCTAAAGATCTGATTTTAACTAATTGAAAAATATGACATTTATTTGATGGGCGTTATGTAATGTCAAAGTTTTCTGATTTATGAATATATTTCTCAAAATACCTTGTTCTGGAAGCTTATTGTTGCATTTTTTTTAATAGATACATTTCCAATCTCCGTAGTGTTGGTCTGGCGGAAATGAAGCTGAAAATGTCGCTCTATGTTGCTTAGGCGCTGTTGAATCAATAGAGGGGCCATCAAAAATAAAACTTCTATTAATTGAAAATCAATAGGTTACGCTAAGGATAATTCGAGTTTCTTGAGGAAAGGATGGTAATACGCGTGGAAATCACACGGTGTATGGAGGGTAGGGCAGAAGTAGCCTTTGCGCGCTGGCTCCGGATACTGTGCCCGCTAGCTCACTGCTCCCAAAAAGGTCCCTTAGCAACAGAATCTCTAACCAGCAGCTCCGAAGTAAAAACGTTGTCCTTTGACAGATAGCCGCCGTCTAGCATAGCGATCAGCCGGTCGATCACTCCGCTCATCATATCGCTCACCGGGTCTTTAACGCTGGATAATGCCGGGGAGAGATAGGGAGCCGTTGGGATATTATCGAAGCCGATCACGGAGACCTCATTGGGGACGGCAATGCCCGCCTCGTTCAATTTCTTGATGGCACCAATGGCCATATCATCATTGCTGGCCAGTACTGCACTAAACGTGATTTTATCCTTGAGCAAGGACTCCATCGCTGCCGCACCGCTGGCTGGTGTCCACTTTCCTTTAAAGATGAGTTTATCATCAAGCTCGATATCATATTGATTCAAGGCTTCTTTATAACCGGATAATCGCTCAATCGCCGTTGGCGAATCCAGTGAGCCGGTAATAAAAGCGATATTCCGGTGGCCCTGCTCAATCAGGTATTTTGTTGCCTTAAAGCTGGCTCCTTTGTGGTCGCAGCAGATGCAGTGGCTGTGATGTTTTCTCAGCCTACGGTTAACCACCATGATGGGTTGTTTGTGCTGCTCAATGATGTCGTCCATCGCTTCGATGGTTAAGAAACGCGGGTAGATGATGATGGCGTCGCAGCGTAAATCGAGCAGGAATTGGATCGCCTCTTGCTCTTCTGCGGCACTGTGTTTGCCGTCCACCAAAATCAACTGGCGACCGTTGTCCTCCAGCTTTTGCGCCGCCTGGGAAAGTATCTCGCTGAAATAACTGCCGTTATAGAGGGTGTTGGTGACCACCAGGCCAATGCACTGGGATTTATTGGTGGCCAGATTTCTCGCCAGTAGATTGGGACGATAACCCGCTTCTTCGATGGCTTTAAACACCTGATCTTTGGTGGCTTCGCTGACGTACCCTTTGCCGGAAAGAACGCGTGAAACAGTGGCTTTTGAGACGCCTGCTTTTTTTGCCACTTCCTGCATGGTAGACATAGGGTTTTCCCGGCTTTTAACAATTATCCCCATTCTACACATTCCACTGCGTTAGAGCAGGCCATTCGCAGCACCGCAAACCCACTCATGTCGATCTCAGTCACAGAACAGACAATAAATAAATATATCGATTGATCTACAATCTTAATATCAACACTCTTATGTGAAACCGGTTACCTATCTATGAGAGTGGTCCTCATGTCTAAGAATTATGCGGCGGTATCAAGATCGATAGTGGATGCAGTTGGGGGAGCGAGTAACGTCGCGGCGGTGACTCATTGCATGACGCGTTTACGCTTTGTGCTCAACGACGACACCCTCGTCGATGCCGCCAGGCTGAAGGCAATTGGTGGCGTACTGGGTGTGGTAAGAAGCGAAAATCAGTGTCAGGTGATCATTGGCAACACCGTTTCACAGGCCTATGCCGAGGTGTTGAAACTGTTGCCCGAAGGGGCGGTAGCCCAGCAACCGGCGCCGGAAAAGAGCAAAATCACTCTCAAACGTATCGGTGCGGGGATCCTGGACGCGCTGATTGGCACCATGTCACCGCTGATCCCGGCCATTATCGGCGGCTCGATGGTGAAACTGCTCGCCATGATCCTCGATATGACCGGCGTGTTCGGCAAAGGCTCCTCGACGCTGATTATCCTCAACGTTATTGGCGACGGAGCGTTCTTCTTCCTGCCGGTGATGGTTGCCGCTTCCGCAGCGGTAAAATTCAAAACCAATATGTCGCTGGCGATTGCGATTGCCGGGGTATTGGTTCATCCCGCATTTATCGATCTGATGGCGAAAGCCGCGCAGGGCCAACAGGTTGAATTTATGGGCATACCGGTCACGGCGGTGAAATACACCTACACGGTGATCCCGGCGTTGTTCATGACCTGGTTGCTCTCCTACATTGAAAGATGGGTCGATCGCATCACGCCAGCCGTGACGAAAAACTTCCTCAAACCGATGCTGATCGTGCTGATTTCTGCGCCGATTGCCATCTTGTTGATTGGGCCGCTGGGCATTTGGATTGGTAGCGGCATTTCCGCGCTGGTATACACCATTCATAGCTACTTGGGGTGGTTATCCGTAGCGATTATGGGTGGGCTATGGCCGCTGCTGGTCATGACCGGGATGCACCGCGTATTTACGCCAACCATCATTCAAACCATCGCGGAAACCGGCAAAGAAGGCATGGTGATGCCCTCTGAAATTGGTGCCAACCTCTCGCTGGGCGGTTCATCGTTGGCGGTAGCTTGGCGTACCAAAAACCCGGAACTGCGTCAGACGGCGCTGGCCGCTGCGGCATCGGCGATTGTGGCCGGGATTTCAGAACCCGCGCTTTACGGGGTGGCAATACGCCTGAAGCGCCCGCTTATCGCAGCGCTGATCAGTGGCTTTGTCTGCGGCGGTGTGGCCGGAATTGCCGGATTGGCGAGCCACTCGATGGCCTCTCCGGGCCTGTTTACCAGCGTGCAGTTCTTTGATCCGGCCAACCCAATGACCATTGTCTGGGTGTTTGGCGTGATGATTTTGGCGGTGGTGCTTTCCTTCATCCTTACGCTGTTGCTGGGCTTTGAAGATATCCCGGTCACCGAAGAGGCGGAAAGTGAAAAAGCTAAATCAGCGCCCGCGTTATACGTATAACCTGTTGTAAAACTGCATATTTGAGAAGAGGTATCTTATGCCAGCATCTGTTTTCCCCGCAGACTTTTTATGGGGTGGTGCACTAGCGGCTAACCAGGCCGAAGGCGCTTATCTTGAGGGCGGTAAAGGGCTGACCACGGTTGATATGATCCCTCATGGCAAAGATCGGCTGGCGGTAAAACTGGGCCAGCAAAAGCGCTTTGAGCTGCGGGAAGACGAGTTCTACCCTAGCCATGTCGGCATTGATTTTTATCATCGCTATAAAGATGACATTGCCCTGATGGCAGAGATGGGGTTCAGCGTATTCCGTACTTCGATCGCCTGGAGCCGCATTTTCCCTAACGGGGATGAAAGAGTGCCGAACGCGGAAGGGATCGCTTTCTACCGTGACGTTTTCAATGAGTGCAAAAAGCACGGCATCGAACCGCTGGTCACGCTGTGCCACTTTGATGTGCCGATGCATCTGGTGCGGGAATACGGTTCGTGGCGCAACAGGAAAATGGTGGAGTTCTTCACGCACTACGCCCGTACCTGTTTTGAGGCCTTTGATGGGCTGGTGAAATACTGGCTGACATTTAATGAAATCAATATCCTGCTGCACAGCCCGTTCTCCGGCGCGGGGCTGGTGTTCGAGCCAGGCGATAATCAGGAGCAGGTGAAATATCAGGCGGCGCATCATGAACTGTTGGCCAGCGCGTTAGCGACCAAAATCGCCCATGAGGTTAACCCGCACAATCAGGTTGGCTGCATGCTGGCTGGGGGCAATTTCTACCCGTGGTCCTGTAAACCCGAAGACGTCTGGGCTGCGCTGGAGAAAGATCGCGAGAACCTGTTCTTCATCGACGTTCAGGCTCGCGGCGCTTACCCGTCGTACACCAAGCGCCTGTTTAAGGAAAAGGGTATCACTATAGCAATGGAGCCAGGCGACAGTGAGATCCTCAAAAACAGCGTTGATTTTGTCTCCTTCAGCTATTACGCCTCCCGCTGCGCCTCGGCTGATATGAATGAGCACAACAGCAGCGCGGCCAATATCGTCAAATCGCTGAAAAACCCACATATCCAGGCCAGTGAGTGGGGTTGGGGTATCGATCCGCTGGGCCTGCGCATCACCATGAACATGATGTATGACCGCTACCAGAAACCGTTGTTCCTGGTGGAGAACGGCCTGGGAGCGAAGGACGAAATCAACCCGCAGGGCGAGATCGACGACGAATACCGCATCAGCTACTTGCGTGAGCATATCAAAGCTATGGCAGACGCTATCGAGGATGGTATCCCGGTGATGGGTTACACCTCCTGGGGCTGCATCGATCTGGTTTCTGCCTCTACCGGGGAAATGAGTAAGCGCTATGGCTTTGTCTATGTGGACCGCGATGACCAGGGTAATGGCACTTTGGCCAGAACCAGAAAGAACTCGTTTTACTGGTATAAGAAGGTGATTGCCAGCAATGGGGCGGATTTGAGTTAGCCAAATGGGCACCGAAGTGCCCATTTAGACAACTGATAAACCTAAACTTTATGGGCGCTGCATACAGCGCCCTTTGTTATCAAAACTCACGCCTTCTTCTCAGCCATCTCAAAGCGAGGTGAAACCAACCCGTACAAAGTCCAACCGAAGAAGGTGGCGATCGCGCCCCACATCATCGCTTCCTCGCCGGAACTGTAAAGCGCATAGAAGCTATACAGTGCACCAATCACGGCAATCACGTTGGCAATACGCGCCTTGTTCTCCGGTACTTTGGCTACTTTCTGGATAATAATCAGCGCGGCCATCGACAAGATATACGGAATAATATTGGTCACCACGGCCAGGTTAACCAGCACGTTAAACTGCTTATTCAGCGACGGGCTGATGGTCATCAGCGACATCACGCTCTGAATAATCACGATGGCCAGCATGCCTTTAACAGGTGCATCTGATTTACTGACTTTAGAGAAGATTTTCGGGAAGAAGCCGCTGTCGGCAGAGGATTTGAATACCTGGGCGATAGTGAACTGCCAGCCCAGCAGCGAACCCACGCAGGACATGATCATCAACGCCATGATGATTTTACCGACCGTTGGGTTGAACATATGTGAGAACGCCAGGCCAAACGGCGCGGTGGAGTTAGCCAGTTCCATATTTGGCACGATACCGGCGATCACGTTGGTGGAAACAATGTAGATCACTGCGGCACCCAGTGTGCCACCGAGTACGGCGATAGGTACGTTACGTTCCGGGTTTTCTACTACGTCGGTATTGGCACAGGCAGATTCAAGACCGAGGAAAGCCCACAGTGTCATCGAGATAGAAGACCCGATGGCTTCAAAGGTTGGCACCGCATGCGGGTTCCAGGCGGCGAGATAAGCGGTGCCACTGAACCAATACCAACCGATAATCGAGATACCGACCACCGGAATAATTACCCCCCAGACGGTGATCCCGCTGATCTGCCCGGTGATGCGTGCGCCACCGAAGTTGGCAACCGTAGCCAGCCACAGCACAGCGATAGTGGCAATACAGATGCCCAAGGGTGTCAGGGCCACACCAAACAGCTCGGTGCCATAACCCACGGCAGAAATGGCGATGGCGATATTGGCGATCAGCAGCGAAACGCCATAAGTGTAGTTGGCCATAAAGTTGCCAGATTTACCGAAAGCGTACTCGGCATAGCCGCCCATCCCGCCGGATTTACGGCTGAACATGCCGCATTTGGCAAACGCATAGGCCAAGGCCATCGAGCCTACGGCAGTCACCAACCAGGAAACGATGGAGATTGTCCCCACTTCGGCTAGCTTGGTTGGTAGCATAATTATGCCTGACCCCATCATATTGACCGCTGTCAGGATCGTTAATTGCACAACCCCCATCTTATTATTGGATTTGCTCATGATCGTTCTCGCTCTTATATTCCTCAAATTATACCCGTCGTCTTTCAAGCTGCAGCGTTGGTACCTGCGCTATCTCACCCCAGTCACTTACAAAAACGTAAGCTCCTGGGGATGAGATAGCTTGTCGCCTAGCTGCAACTTGAAATCCATAGGGTATGGATTCTTTTTGAAATTCGAGGAATAGCTAAATATGTCTGGCGGCAAGGAAATATGCCGCCTCCGGTAAAGTTAATTACGCTTTCATGACATAGCCGTAAGCCCGGTTCCAGCCATCTTCATCCTGCTGGATATACACGCCTTGTAATTCAGGGGCGAATCCAGGTAATAAATTAATCCCTTCTTCCAGTGCCAGGAAATAGCGTTGAGCAGAGCCTCCCCAGATTTCGCCCGGGACTACGCACAGCACGCCCGGTGGGTAAGGTAATGCCCCTTCAGCGGCAATGCGGCCTTCGGCTTTAGCGAGAGAAACCAGTTCCACCTTGCCACGTACGAATTCGGTATTGGCGGTTTGTGGATCCATGGCGACGCGTGGGAAATGGCTCTTACGGAACATTTCCTTCTGCAATTCTTTCACATTGTAGCTGACGTAGAGATCGTGCATCTCTTGGCACAGCTGGCGCAGGGTGTAGTTCTGGTAACGTTTTTCGTTGTTCTTGTACACGGTCGGCAGGACTTCACTCAGCAGGGAGTCTTGTTCGACGTGTTTTTCGAAGCGGGCAATCAGCGCCACCAGATGCTGCATTTTGGCGATATCTTCCGCCGGGGTGAGCAGGAACAGAATGGAGTTCAGGTCACATTTTTCGGGCACAATACCGTTTTCGCGCAGGTAGTTAGCCAGAATGGTGGCTGGGATACCGAAGCTGCTGTACTCGCCGCTGGCGGTATCGATGCCGGGCGTGGTCAACAGCAGTTTGCAGGGATCCACAAAGTATTGTGATTCTTCATAACCCTCGAAGGCATGCCATTTTTCGCCAGGGATAAAGTTGAAGAAGCGTAGGTCGTTGGCCATGGCTTCAGTGCTGTAGGATTGCCAAGGTTTACCGTCGATTTGCTCCGGAACGAAAGGTTTGATCATGGTGCAGGTGTCCAACAGCATTTTGCGTGACTCAATACCGATGCGCACACACTCTTTCCACAGGCGCTGGCCGCTCTTGCCTTCATGCATTTTAGCGTTCACATCCAGTGCGGCAAACAGTGGGTAGAACGGGCTGGTGGACGCGTGCAACATAAAGGCGTTATTGAAACGTTTATGGTTGCAGTAACGATCTTGCCCTTTGATGTGCTTGTCTTTTTTATGGATCTGCGAAGTTTGTGAGAAACCGGCCTGCTGTTTGTGCACCGATTGAGTAACGATGATCCCCGGATCGTTTTCGTTCAGCTCCAGCAGCAGTGGCGAGCAGTCTTTCATCATTGGGATGAACTGCTCATAGCCGACCCAGGCAGAGTCAAACAGGATGTAGTCACACAGGTGGCCAATCTTGTCGACGACCTGGCGGGCGTTATAGATCGTGCCGTCGTAGGTACCCAACTGGATAATCGCGAGGCGGAATGGGCGAGCGTCGTTAGCGCGTTCCGGTGCAGTTTCACGGATTTGCTGGCGCAGATAGTCTTCTTCAAAACAGTGAGCATCGATGCCGCCGATAAAGCCGAATGGGTTACGTGCTGTTTCGAGATATACCGGCGTTGCCCCGGCCTGGATCAGCGCGCCATGGTGGTTGGACTTATGGTTGTTACGGTCGAACAGCACCAGATCGCCACGGCTCAGTAGAGCGTTGGTCACTACTTTGTTGGAAGCCGAAGTCCCATTCAACACGAAATAGGTTTTATCGGCGTTGAACACCTTGGCGGCATGTTTTTGGGCGTCACAAGGCGCGCCTTCGTGGATTAGCAGATCGCCCAGCTTAACGTCGGCGTTGCACATATCGGAGCGGAACAACGTTTCGCCATAAAAATCAAAGAACTGGCGGCCAGCGGGATGCTTGCGGAAGAACTCACCGCCCTGATGGCCTGGGCAGGCGAAGGTGGCGTTACCCATCTCTACATATTGGGTCAGGGTATTAAAGAACGGCGGTAGCAGCTCGCTTTCATATTTGACCGCTGCGGCTTCCAGCTGCTTGCCGTAGAATTGGGTGTTCTTACCACAGAGTTCAAAAACGCCGTTCAGCGCCGGTAATACGGCGTTATCCAGTTCTTCTTCACAGCAGACGGCGACAAAGATCGGGATGTTTAAACCGGTTTCTTCCAGCTGTGCCACCAGGCCTTGCTGTACGTCTTGCACGGAAAGCACGATGGCGGCTACGTCATTAAAGTCGCTGTGGTGCACATCGCTAATTTCACGTGTGGTTTCAAAACAAGAGAGAGTTTTTTGGTTCGCTGCAATTTTTAGTTTGTTCATTTTTATCATTCTTCAGGCGAAAATATCCCGCCGGCAAATAAGGTCTTTGCCAGGAAGTATTTTCGTTAAAATAAAGGTATGCGTGAGCGTAATCATGTTCATCGAACATAATTAGGTTACGAGTTTATTTTGACGAAATCTTTTTTGGGTTCTTAAACGAGGTTGCAATTATGCCGGATCCACTCTGTTTTGAACAAAAACATAGCGATACCGTCGCCGTCAGGCGCAGGGAATGATCGTTGGCATAGGTCTGACTGCAAGACGCAATAAGAACGCAGAGGAGGGAGTTTATCTGAAGTTAAAAAAGGCAAAGCTAAAGCAGCTGCGGTGAGCCATCATCATAATATGTGTAGTTCGTCGGATGTGAGCCATCTTTCTGTTGTTGTTTTCCATTTTCCATCTACCTATGGGTTTCGGACTTGGCGCTATTTTATCCCCTAAATGCGGAAATAAAGTGATGCAGATCACGTTAATTATGCGATTTATACTTAACTATTCAATTTCTATGCATCGAAGTGAATAGCTATGAATTCTGCAGCGAAGGCATATGTGAAGCAATTGCTACAAATGGAGCCAGCGGACTGGATAAATTTGGCTTAGGCTAACTCAACCCCTGAAAACCGCCTTTAATATAAACAGGTAATAGCAGGAATAGAGCTAGGATGTTTTTTATTTGTTATTACTGCGCTCAGGTTTGTCTTGCATAAAGATGCATGGATTGCCAATGAATATGCTAGTTTTATGTTGGGCATAATTTGTCGCTAATTGTGACTGCCTTCAAATCTGCGGGTAAGATGGCGGAGGTGAAAAGGAGAACTTACGTTGAATCAGAGTGAAGATCGGCTGCACATTATCCGTTTTCTCAGTAAGCAGCATGTGCTCACGCTGTGTGCCGGTGATGGCACGGCAATGTGGTGCGCCAACTGCTTTTACGTATTCGATGCCGAGCGCATGGCGCTATGGCTGATGACCGAGCCGCATACCCGCCACGGCGAACTGATGCAAAGGAACAACCGGGTGGTTGGCACTATTGCCCCCCAGCCCAAGACCATTGCGTTGATCAAAGGGGTACAATATGCGGGGGAAATCACTCTGTTGGCGGGAGACGAGGCTGAACTTGCCCGAACGCGCTACTGCAAACGCTTCCCGGTGGCCAAGGTGATGAAAGCGCCTATTTGGCAGATCGCGTTGCAGGAAGTGAAGATGACCGATAACACCCTGGGCTTTGGCAAAAAACTGCACTGGGCACGTTGACAAACCAGCTGAATATTAAGGATCGATGGCATGAAAAACACCGAGATAGCCGCATTATCGCTACTGGCGGCATTGGTTTCCCCGGCGATGGCGCAAGACAGCGGCGTTTCCTTTGGCCATAAGAACTGGGAACTGGCCTGTGACAACACCAATACCTGTCGCGCGGCGGGCTACGCTAATGAAGATGAGCCAAGCGATTCGAACGGCTCGGTGCTGCTCACGCGCATTGCTGGCCCTGGCACCGTCCCCACGGGGGAAGTGACCTTGGCGGATTACGAAGGGGGTGACTCAGCCCCGGTGGCAAAGCTGACGTTGTGGATCAACGGCAAGGCGGCGGGGGCGCTCAAACCGACCAAGGATGGAAACTGGAACCTGTCAGCAAGCCAGACTCTGGCACTGATCGGCGCAATCAAAGGCAGCGGCACGGTTGAATTTAAAGGCGGCCCGGCACCTTTCGTGCTGTCAGGCGATGGGGCTTCGGCCACCTTATTGAAGATGGATGATGTGCAGGGGCGTATCGGCACGCCTGGTGCCCTGACTAAAAAAGGCGACAAGCCGGAAAGCAGCGTGCCAGCCGCTATTCCTGCCCCGGTGATCCAGGCAGTGAAGGTGCCCAAGGCGGAAGAACGCCCGCTTACGGCACCCGAGATCGCCGCGCTGACTCCCAAACTGCTGGCGACGCTGAAACCGGATGATTGCGACCGCATGCAGTCCCCACAGGATAATGACGGCGCAAGCGAGGATGGCATCACGCTGACCCCGCTCGGCAATGATCATGCCCTGATAACCGCCGTGTGTTGGCGGGCGGCCTATAACGAAGGTTACGGCTATTGGGTGATCGACAGTGCCCTGAAGCAGGCCCCGGTATTGGTGACCAATTCCGGCTCTGGCTATGATGAAGGGATAATCTCAATGGGGCAAAAGGGGCGTGGATTGGGTGATTGCTGGGCTACCGCCAGTTGGGTATGGGATGGCACGGCGTTCCGTCAAAGCAACGAGGCCACCACCGGCCTGTGCCGTTTAATCCATGCGGGCGGAACCTGGGATTTACCGACGTACGTCGCTGAGGTGAAAGCAGCGCAGTAAGGGACCCAGAGAGTCTCCACGGGCAGTTCTGTGCCTTGGGCATACAGAGGTGAGGGGGAAAATATATGGCACGGGTACTGATCACAGGCGCCAGCGGGCTGGTGGGGAGTGAACTGCTGCGTCTGCTGTTGGCAGATAGGCAGGTCACTTTAGTTATTGCTCCTACGCGTAAGGCGCTGCCGCCACACGCCAAATTACATAACCCGGTCGGCAGCGATCTGCACGAGTTGTTGACGCAACTGACACAGCCGTTGGATGCGGTATTCTGCTGCCTGGGTACCACGCGCAGTCAGGCTGGTAGCGCAGAGGCATTCCGCCACGTCGACTATCAGTTAGTGGTTGAAACGGCCCTTACCGGGCAGCGCCTTGGTGCACAGCATTGCCTGGTGGTGAGCGCTATTGGGGCTAATCCAGGCTCTGTATTCTTGTATAACCGCACCAAAGGGCAGATGGAGCAGGCGTTGCGTGAGCAGAACTGGCCACGCCTGACGTTGGTACGCCCTTCAATGTTGTTCGGTTCTCGTGCGGAGCCGCGTTTGCTGGAGCGACTCAGTCAACCGTTGTTTGGTCTATTGCCTGGTAAATGGAAGGGCGTTGCCGCCAAAGACGTGGCGCAAACGTTGCTGACACAGGCCTTCAGCCCAGGCAGCGGGGTCAAGATTTTAGAATCCGACCAGTTGCACTGCTCGCACCGTTTATAGCTCAACGCAGAGATTATCGAATGCCAGCTCCATGCCGGGCGGCAGTTCGTTGGCCATCAACCATAAATCGAGGTGATGGCTGATGTGCGTCAGCAGCGTACGCCGTGGTTGCAAGCGTTGCTGGATCTCCTGCGCACGGGGCAGATCGTTGTGATTACGCGGTGTCTGTGGCTGCGGCGGCAGGCTGCAATCCAACACCAGTAAATCGAGAGTGACCTGTTGCAGGTAGCGTGTGGTTTCTGGCGGCAGGCCGACGGTGTCGGTCAGGTATGCCAGGGTTTTGCCTGCCGCCTGGATCAGATAGCCGTGGGTGAGTTTGGAGTGGATTAACGGCAACGGCGTGACGTGCAGCCCGCCTAGTTCCACCGTTTCAAAGGGATGTAGCGGGGGTTGGAATGCCAGAATACCGGGGTGTTTGAACAAGTCGTCACAGCCCTGTTCATCTGCCGGGCCATAGACCGGGATCGCATTTCCACACCCCCAGCGCAAAGGAAATAACCCCTGAACGTGATCCATGTGGTAATGTGTCAGTAAAAAACGTTGAATTTCCCCCGCCGCAAAACGCCTTTCCAACGAGCTCAATCCCGCGTCCAACAACGTCGTTTCCCCTTCAAATTTGATCATCGCACTGCACGGTCGCCGCCGAAATGCCGGTTCACGCCGCGCCCGTTGGCACACCAGGCATTCGCAGCCAAAGGCGGGCACCTGTTGTGCCCCGCCGGTACCAAGAAAGGTCAGTTGCATGTTGGTTTCCTCTTGTTGGCTGGATGGCCCCTCACCCCAACCCTCTCCTTTAGTGAGAGGGAGCCAGTTCGGCGCTGTGGGTCAGGTGTAGGTACTAATTTGTGGCACGTTTAGTTTCTTTCTTCACATCCCAGATCATACGGGAGCTGAATTCATACACGGGGGGCAATCTGTGGCACATTCGGTTCCCTCTCCCTTTGGGAGAGGGCTAGGGTGAGGGGCGTCACTGTGCTCAAACTTGACTGCTCACCTCATGACAGAGTGTCCTGTGGTTGTTTTTCGGTTAAGGCCAGCAATGCGTCGAGGGTATGTCCGAGATCGCCATTGTTATCCAGCAGGTGGCAGCCAATCGGTAGGGTCTGCTGATAGTCAGCCGCCCGTGCGAGCCGTTGCTCGATCTGTATCGCGTTTTCCCGCCCGCGCTGTTCCAGCCTTTTACGCAACACCGGTGGGGATACCTGTAGGCAGACCGGCAGCAGTTGGGCACCGTAGCGTTGTAGCGCCTGTGGCAGATGAGCGCGGGATCCGTTGACCACCACGTCGATCCCTTGCAATAACCACAGATCGACCTCGATACCAAAGGCGTAATGGTGTTCGTGCGCCTGCCAGTCCAGGGCGAATAATCCTTTGGCGCGGCGGCGCAGAAACTCCTGTTCGCTCAGGGCGATATGGTTCTCGCAGCCAGCATTGGCCGGGCGGGTGATGTAACGGTGCGCCACCAGCGGCCCGGCACCGGTGGCGGCCCGTAACCGTTCGAGCAGGCTGTCCTTGCCTGCTCCGGACGGGCCCATCAGGTAGATGAGATAGGCCATCAGAACACCTGCTTGCCCTGTCGCCAGACGTTTTGCACGTAGATATGCTCGCCGTGCGGCCTGGCTAATACCAGATCGGCGCGCAACCCCTCGGCGATCAGGCCACGATCCTTCAAGCCCAACGCCCGTGCAGGGTTGCGGGTGATCAGTTGTACCGCCTGCGGCAGGCTGAACGCGTTGCGATCGTCGTTTGCCAGACGAAACGCCGCATCCAACAGGCTGGCAGGGTAATAATCGGAAGAGAGGATATCCAGCACGCCAAGGGCCGCTAGATGATGTGCCGCAACGTTGCCGGAGTGTGAGCCCCCGCGCACGATATTCGGCGCGCCCATCAGCACCTGCAAACCTTGCTGATGTGAAGCCCGGGCGGCCGCTTCGGTGGTCGGGAATTCGGCAATCACACTGCCTAGCGCACTGGATTCGCTGACGTGTTCGGCGGTGGCGTCGTCGTGGCTGGCCAGGGCGATATTGCGTGCCCGGCAGTGGGCGGCGATCGCCTCGCGGTTCGGTGTTGCCCAGCGTTCGGACAGACCGATCTGCTCTACCTCAAACTCGCTCATCTGCTGGTCATTGAGGTGATATTTTCCCTGGTAGTATTCACGGTATTTCTCACGGGAAGCGAACTGTCGCTGGCCTGGCGAATGGTCCATCAGCGACACCAAGGACACGCCCGGTTTATCCATCAGCTGTTCGAACAGTGGCAGGGTGCTGCTATGGGGCAGCTCGCAGCGCAGGTGGAGCCGGTGTTCGGCCCGGTTCACTCCGGCTCGCTGGCTGTAGATCACCGCGTCGATCATTTTTTGCAGGTTTTCCAGCCGGTGCCCACCGTCGCGCACGTCACCGATCGCCACCGCATCCAGCACCGTGGTGATGCCGTTGGCGACCATCAGCGCGTCGTGGCTGCTCATGGCCGAATGCGCTGGCCAGTCCACGTTGGGGCGCGGAGTGAAAAACTTGTCCAGATTGTCGGTATGCAGTTCAATCAACCCAGGTAGCAACCAGCCGCCTTCACCATCCAGCGCCTGCGGTAGCTGGCTTGGGGTATCGGCAAAGCTGCGGATCACGCCATCGGTCATTTCCAGTGAACCTGCAACGATCTGGTGTTCCAGCACCAGCTTGACGTTATTGATAATCATGGCGTCTCCAGAACCTGTGGGGCCTGCATGGTATGTAAACGGTCTGCCACCTGCTGACGGGTACCTTCGTCGTGGAAAATACCGACGATGGCTGCGCCACGCTGTTTTGCCTGTTCGATCAGGTTTACCACCGCCGCGCTGTTGCGGCTGTCGAGGGAGGCGGTAGGCTCGTCAAGCAGCAGGATGGGGTAATCCTTGATAAAGCCACGGGCGATATTCACCCGCTGTTGCTCACCACCGGAGAAGGTCGAAGGGGCCAATTGCCAGAGGCGCTGTGGCACGTTGAGCTGGCTGAGTAGGGCTTCGGCGCGTTCACGGCATTCGCTACGCTCAACGCCGGATTCCAGCAGCGGCTGCATCACCACTTCCAGCGCGCTGATGCGGGGTATCACCCGTAGAAACTGACTGACCCATCCTATGGTGTGGCGGCGCACCGACAGGATCTGACGAGCTTCGGACTGAACCAGCTCCAGCCAGTCGTTTTGGTGATGGATCCAGATTTTGCCGCTGTCTGGCAGATAGTTGGCATACAGCGAGCGCAGCAGGGTGGATTTCCCGCTGCCGGAGTGGCCATGCAGCACCACGCATTCGCCGCTGTTGACGGTCAGGTTGGCATCCTGCAAAACCGGCAGGCGGGTGCCGTGCTGTTGGTGCAGGACAAAGGTTTTACTCAGGTGTTCAACCCGGATTTTAATTGTCATTATCTCACCTACGTTACGACAGAACCGAAGAGACCAGCAGTTGGGTGTACGGATGGTGCGGGTCGTCCAGCACCCGATCGGTCAGACCGCTTTCCACCACTTCACCTTCCTTCATCACCAGCAAACGGTGGGCCAGCAGGCGTGCTACCCCCAGATCGTGAGTCACGATCACCGCCGCCAGCTGCATTTCCACCACCAGATTGCGCAGCAGATCCAGCAGGCGCGCCTGCACGGAAACGTCCAGCCCGCCGGTCGGCTCATCCATAAACACCAGCTTGGGATGGGTCACCAGATTGCGGGCGATCTGCAAGCGCTGCTGCATACCGCCGGAGAAGGTGGTGGGCAGATCATCCAGACGAGAAACCGGGATCTCCACGTCTTCCAGCCACTGTTTGGCCTGCTGGCGAATATCACCGTAATGGCGCTGGCCGATCGCCATCAGGCGCTCACCGATGTTGCCACCGGCAGACACCTGTGGCCGCAGACCATCGAGCGGATGCTGATGGACCACTCCCCAGTCGGTGCGCAACAGGCGGCGGCGATCGCTTTCTGCCATCGCGTACAGATCCTGCTGTTTCCCAGGTTGTGGGCGGTAAAGTATCTGCCCCTGTTGCGGGGCCAGCCGGGCGGAGATCGACTTGAGCAGCGTGGTTTTACCCGAGCCGGATTCGCCGACGATGCCCAGTACTTCACCGGGATAAATATCGAATGACACGTTGCTGAAACCCTTGCCCGGCGCGTAAAGGTGGGTGAGGTTGTCGACCGTCAGCAACGGCGTGGCACTCAATGGAGCGGAAATCATCAGTGCGATACCTCTTGGTTGAGTTGTTGCTGGCAGAAATCGGTGTCTGAGCAGACGAACATTCGGCTGCCCTGGTCGTCGAGCACCACCTCATCCAGATAGCTGTGGCGCGAACCGCATAGAGCGCAAGGTTCTTCCCACTGCTGCACGCTGAACGGATGGTCGTCAAAGTCCAGGCTTTCCACCTTGGTAAACGGCGGCAGGGCGTAAATGCGTTTTTCACGCCCGGCCCCGAACAACTGCAATGCGGGCATCATGTGCATCTTCGGGTTATCGAATTTTGGGATCGGCGAAGGGTCCATCACATAGCGATCGTTAACCTTCACCGGATAGGCATAGGTGGTGGCGATATGGCCGTAGCGGGCGATATCTTCATACAGCTTCACCTGCATCACGCCGTACTCTTCCAGCGCGTGCATCTTGCGTGTCTCGGTCTCACGCGGTTCGATAAAGCGCAGTGGCTCGGGGATAGGCACCTGATAAATCAGGATTTGATCCGCCTGTAAGGGCGTTTCCGGAATACGGTGGCGGGTCTGGATCAGCGTAGCTTCTGGCGTGCGCTCGGTGGTAGCAACCCCGGCTACGCGCTGGAAGAAACGGCGGATAGAGACCGCGTTGGTGGTGTCGTCGGCACCTTGGTCGATAACCTTCAGCACGTCGGCACGGCCAATGATGCTGGCGGTGATCTGGATGCCACCGGTGCCCCAACCATAAGGCATCGGCATCTCACGGCCACCAAACGGCACCTGATAACCGGGGATCGCCACCGCCTTGAGGATGGCGCGGCGGATCATGCGCTTGGTTTGTTCATCCAGATAACCGAGGTTATAGCCGGTCAATACTTCACTCATGGCGATTCTCCTGAAGAGCGGCAAATTCCTGCTGCAGGCGTTTAAGCAGCTCCAGTTCAGCCTGGAAATCGACGTAGTGCGGCAGCTTGAGGTGGGAGACAAAACCGGCGGCCTCCACGTTATCGGCATGCGCCAGCACAAACTCTTCGTCCTGCGCCGGGCCCGCAACGTCTTCGCCGTACTCGGCGGTTTGCAGGGCGCGATCCACCAGCGCCATCGCCATGGCTTTACGTTCCGAGCGGCCAAATACCAGCCCATAGCCACGGGTGAAGTGCGGTGGCCGGTCCTGCGGGTCGACAAAACCGTTCACCATCTCGCACTCAGTCAGCAGGATCTCGCCGATATCGACGGCGAAACCCAACTCTTCCGGCACGATCTCCACGGTAACGTAACCGCTGCGGATCTCTCCAGCAAACGGATGGTTACGGCCATAGCCGCGCTGGGTGGAGTAGCTCAGTGCCAACAGAAAGCCCTCATCGCCACGCACCAGTTGCTGTAAGCGCGCCGAGCGGGAGCAGGGATAGACCGGCGGGTTGCGGGTAATATCGTCCGGAGTGCTGCCGTCATCTTCTTCTGCCAGCGCCAACCGTTGCTGATTAAGCAGGTCGAACACGTGGGCGCAGCTCTCTGGTAGCGGTTCATCGGCCTGCGGTGTCGAAGGTGTTTCACCGTTGGCCAACAGCGCAAAATCCAGCAGGCGGTGGGTATAGTCGTAGGTCGGGCCGAGCACCTGGCCGCCAGGCAAGTCTTTGTAAACCGCTGAGATGCGCCGCTCAAGCCGCATGTTCTCGCTAGCCAGCGGTTCGCTGACGGCCAGGCGCGGCAGGGTGGTACGATAGGCGCGCAGTAGGAAAATAGCCTCTACCAGATCGCCGCTGGCCTGTTTGATGGCCAGTGCAGCCAGTTGGCGATCGTAAATACCGCCCTCTGTCATTACCCGGTCAACCGCCAGGCCAAGCTGTTCACCGATTTGCTCAGCACTGAGCGCTGGGACAGTTTCGTCACCCCGGCGCAGATTTTCCTGTAGTTGATGGGCAGCCTCGATGGCCTTTTCGCCCCCTTTCACCGCAACGTACATCAGCACTCCTCCACGCGGGTGGTTCTTGGTAGCGCCATCAGGCGCTCACCGCAGGTCAAGATAATGTCCAGGCCCAGCGGGAAGCGCTGAGGCCGTTCGAGTAGATAAGCCCGTAGTGCAGCTGGCAACGGCGGGGAGATTTCCCGTTGTTTTTCAATGCCGGGGCCGGAAAGGCGCAGTGTGTGGCTGCCTGCCAATGCGGCAATTTGCACTACCAACGTGGCACCGAACTCCGGTGAGACTTCACTGCCGTGGGGTAAAGCGCTTAGTTCGGCAGGCCGTAACTGGTCATCCCATACCGCCAGATGGATATTCTCCTGCCGGGTAGCCAGCGGAGCACCGGTATGAAAACGAATGTTAGTTAGCACTTGCTCACTATTTAGTGTGGAGCAGAGCTGAAGCGGAGTTTCCTGATCCGCCAGCGTCAGTATCACGGCGGTGCTGGCGGCGTTCAGCGCACCCCATGTCGGGCAACCAGGCAGTTCAACAATCACGCCAGGCTCACTCAACGCCTTTAAAATCAAACGGAAAGCAGACTGGGATTGCTCAATCGGCTGGTCAAAGCCGGCTAATAACGTCATGGTTTAATCCCCTCGCACCAGCGTAAAGAAGTCTACCCGGCTGGCAGCTACGGCACGGGCGCGCAGTTGGCGCTGCTCCTGTTGCAGTGCGGCCAGGGGCTCGATCAGTTGAAGCTGTAGCAATTCATGGTTGGCGGGTTGTTGTAGCAAAGCGTCGATCAGCGCACAGAGTTCGGCATGTTCCCTGTCACGCCCGGTTACGTAGCTGTAGCCTTGGGCACCGTTTTCCAACTGCACCACGGCGCGGGTTACGGTCATATCGCCCAACACAAAGCGGCGGCCGGTCGCTCCCATCCGTCCTAGCAGCTGTGTCAGGCCAATTTCAGGGGCGCGCAGGCGCTGGTAGCTTGGGTTGAGGTTCAGCGCCTGCCAGTGGCTGCGCAACTGGGCGGGTTGGCTATGCGCCAGGACCGACATCCAGCGTTGTCTCTGCTGTAAGGATTGCATTCAGTGCTCCATCGTCAGTTCAATCATGTCGGCGCGCGCCAGGCTGACGGAGTATTCCGCCACCAAATCGCTGCCGATACAGGTATTTAGGGTGCGTACGCATAGCAAGGGGGCATGGGTGGCGATCTCCAGCAGGCGGCTCTCTTTGGCCTGGGCACGTCGTGCGCTGATGCGGGTTTGGCGGCGTGTCAGCGGCTGGTGGATCTGCTGTTGGATAAACTCATGCAGCGAACCGCTGTGGAACTGTTGTAAGGCGGGCCACCAGTCCAGATCGGGCAGATAGTGGTCGATCACGCTGAGAGGAACGCCGTTCACCCGGCGCAGGGTGCGTAAGTGGATAATAGTTTCCCCCTCTTCACGGTTGAGCGCGCTGGCGATATGCCCATTGCACGGGCGTAAAACAGCAAGTAAGCGCTCACTGGTGGGGTGGCTGCCCTGCTCGAACAGGTTCTGGCTGAAGCGGGTATTGGCGTGCAGCGGATAGTTATACGGGCGTAGCAGCACCAGAATGCCGATGCCGTGGCGGCGCTGCAGCCAACCGCGCTCTACCAGCTCGTCTACGGCGCGGCGCAGCGTGTGGCGATTGACCTCAAAACGCTCGGCAAGCTGTTGTTCTGATGGCAGGTAATCTCCACAGCGATATTGGCTGCACAGCTCCTGCTCCAGCTGGGCGGCGATCTGCTGATATCGGGTGGGATAACTGGTCGGATGTCTAGATAAGTGCGTCATAGCTAATACCTCGGCACTTCGGTTGGGGGAGAAAGCGAAAAAGCGGCGATAGCATTCATGATCGGCACTCGGTAACAAAGTTGGGCTAATGTTGCCGGGGGCAGATGACAATCAGGTGACGCGTAGGTGGCGAACTGATGAACTATTTGGGACAGGCAGATGATGTCTTAGATTGATGTAAAGAGTGGGGTTTGGCTCGCTGGGTTGAGTGAAAAAACACCAAGAAGGCTTATTTTGTTGTCACAAACGTGCTAACTCGGGAACGCATTTTTTGAATTTCTTTATTCACTCAATCTATTGGCCGCGGAACAAGTTGATGGTGAGATTGAACTTGCCGTTGAGTTGCTGCTAGAAAACCCAGAAATGGGGAGGGCCACAAGCTTAGCAAGCTTTGTTAGCGCTCAATTATTCAATAATAAAAATATATGATTAAAAAAAATTCATTCATGGAATCCATTTGTAAATCTCTAAGTATACTGTTGGGCTTTCTAGTATTATACACGGAGTAGATTATTACTATGGAACTTCGATTTTTTAAAGTCGCTTAATTAAAATGGAGATTTAAATGGCCACAACTATTTATGCAGATATTCAAGGTGAAAAGCAAGGGCATATTTCCGCAGGCTGTTCATCAGTACCATCCATTGGAAATAGAAGTCAAAAAGGGCATGAAGACCAGGCTTTTATCTATTCTTTTGATCATGACCTTACAAGAGAGCAAAACGTCTGTCATCATCCAATTGTAATAAACAAGCCTATTGACAAGTCATCACCTCTTTTGGGAGTTGCATTAGATGGAAATGAAAGGCTTCAAATTATAATTTATATGCACCGAATAGATTCAACTGGAAGGATTGAAAAATTTTATACTATAAAGCTAAAGGATGCATATATTGTTAGCATTAGTCAGCACTGTCCAAACTCACTATTACAGAGTGATGTTCAGCCTTATGAAATCATATCCATAGCATATAAAAGTATTGACTGGACTCATGTAGCGGGCACGTCAGGATACAGCATATGGGATGAGCGCGTATTCTAGTTATTGAGGGCCGTTTAAAACGGCCTTTTTATGTGTACTTATCTGGGATATACTTCCAAGATAAATAAAAGACCACAATAATTGATATTATTAATAATCTCCCACTATATTCTGGTATAAATGCCAAATACAGCAAATACAATAAAACAACGACAGCAGTTGGAAGGAAATTAAAAAATATAGTAAATATAATTAGTTTGACGTATTTTAAAACAAAATTAATCATGATTTTTATTATTTCTAATATTTCGATGATCATAAGTCAATTACCCCTTCTAAAATTTCAATTTTTTCTTCAAGCGTGGCGTTATGTTTACTTTTAAGCTTCATTATTAACGCTGTTATAATTGGATCTACATATATATATAGCATCTCAATTCTATTGTTATATAGTATATTATAATAGCGAGGTTCAAGCGTTCTTAGTTTTCTTGCGGCCATAGCAGCTCTTTGAACTTGCCCATACAATGCAACACCCGTTAAAGCCCATGGCCCTTTCTTATATGTTTGTTTCCTGATTGAGGCTAAAATCTCAGGCGATCCAGATAAAGATTTACCTATTGTATAAGCAATGGCTTTCTTAGTTAGCACTCCAGAAGTAAACGCAGCAAATAATCTACTTGTTCCTCTTGTTCTTGATTTAGCTTCTCTTTGGGTTCTATCCTCATCATCTAAAACAAATTCAATATATAAAATCAGCATATGCAGAAGAATATCTCTCTTTCCAAATAACTCCAAAATACCATAAAAATAACGTTCGTCTTCTATTTTAATTTCTTGACAAACATCTTCATATTTATCTATGAAACATGATGTTCGCCAGGAAAGCCTTTCAAATCCATCATATATTGCCTCGGTTGTATCAATTGCTTTCTCATAGATACCCTCAACACCTTTATCAAGGGATAATGCCATTTTTCTTTCAGCCTGCATGTGTTGTCTAAGAAAATAACTATAGTCCATTAAATAAGCTCCTTTTATTTATACGACATTTGGTACTAAAGAACATTATATCTCTAATGCATTCGTCAAAGCTAGCCCTACGAAAAAATGAGCTTATAGTTTGATATGCATGCGTAATATCTAAGTTTCATTCACGTGATGTATTTTTCAGTTTGAATTTATTAATTATTTATATGGCATTGGCAAACCAAAATTTCAGCCCTCTAAATTGAGGCTCTTTGTCTGCCTAAAATGTCGCCTTGTATGGCTTACTTGCTCACATCCTTTGTTGATCATTTTGTTCCAGGCCATCCCCCAAAAATTAACATCTGGTTTCGCTCGCAACTGACCAGCGCACAATATGTCGTGTATCGGGCTGGCCGTCTTCCTCTTCCCTTCCCCGTTCTGTGCAGCTGGCCGCTCCGCGAACTTTTACAGAATTCATGTAGCGACATCTCCCAGGGGCAGGGATACTTGTCGCTTGATATCGTCCCGTGATCACGCCGCACAGCTGGGCGCAGGATTACTGAAATATCTACTAACTCCAGAGGTAGCCGTATTGCTGAGCTACTTTGACGATCTAACTCGGCGCATGTACTTTGATACTCTATGGAACACCGGCGCAAGATTGAATGAAGCACTTGCACTAAGACCAAGGGGTTTTGAGCTGGAGCCATCGCGAAAATACCCGCAGCCGGTTGTGGCTATTAGGACACTGAAACAGCATCACATCGAAGCCAGTCGTAAATCCGGACGGACATCAACATTAACGCAGCTTGTGCACCACCTGATTAGCGCTACCGCGCCAGATCAGCGCCGGGTCTTTTAAATCCTGCACAAACTTGCCGTCTATCAACACGTTAATCCGATCGACGATCTGCATCTGCTCGCTATCCAGTTCATCCAGCTTATAACCGGTCCACAGCCAGATATCTTTGCCGGGGCATTCGGCGTGTACTCGCTTGACCAACTGCAATACGGCGGCGACGTTGGCCGGGTGCAGCGGATCGCCACCGGACAGCGACAACCCTTGGCGTGGAATACGCGTGTCGTTGAGATCGGAAATGATTTGGTCTTCCATCTGCTGGGTAAACGGCAGGCCGGAGTTCAACCGCCAGGTGCTTTTGTTATAGCAACCGGGGCATTGGTGCACGCAGCCTGCGACAAACAGCGTGCAGCGGGTGCCGGGGCCGTTGACCACGTCGATAGGATAATACTGGTGAAAATTCATAGTATTGCGTTCTTTTATATTGCCCCTCACCCCAACCCTCTCCCACAGGGAGAGGGAGCTGGTACGGTGCGGTGGTCAGGTATGGAAGTCACCTGTGACGCATCCACTCATCTCAAGCCTCTCCTTTAGTAAGAGGGAACTAGCCCGGCGTTGTGCTCAGGTGCAGAAGTTACTCTGTAGCTAGACTATGTTGAGGATGAATGCTGTCGTTAAGAGTGGCACATTCGGTCCCCTCTCCCTGTGGGAGAGGGTTAGGGTGAGGGGGCATTCGCGATAGTTAGCCGATCTGCCCATTGCCCAGGTGTTTCACCCGGCGTTTCACCTCTTCCTGCTTACCGGCGTTGAACGGCCGGGCATCCGGGCTGCCCAGATAACCACACACGCGGCGGGTCACCGACACTTTTGCCGAATCATGGTTGCCACATTTCGGGCAGGTGAAGCCCTTGCTGGTGCAGGAGAACTCACCGGTGTAGCCACACTCGTAGCATTCATCGATCGGCGTGTTGGTGCCGTAATAAGGCACGCGGGTGTAGCTGTAATCCCACACGTCTTCCAGCGCCTTCAGGTTGTGCTGCAGGTTCGGGTATTCGCCGTAACAGATGAAACCGCCGTTGGCCAAAGGTGGATACGGTGCCTCGAAGTCCAGCTTGTCGTACGGGTTAACCTTTTTCTCCACGTCGAGGTGGAAACTGTTGGTGTAATAACCTTTGTCTGTCACCCCAGCGACTACGCCAAACTCGCTGGTATCCAGGCGGCAGAAGCGATCGCACAGGTTCTCACTTGGCGTGCTGTACAGGCTGAAACCGTAGCCAGTTTCTTCTTTCCAGCTTTCGGTGGCGTTTTTCAGGCGCTCAACGATGGCGATAGCTTTGGCGCGCAGTTGCTCGTCGTCGTACACGTGTTTTTCTGCGCCAAACAGTGCATTGATGGTTTCATGCACGCCGATGTAGCCCAGCGAAATCGAGGCGCGGCCGTTCTTGAAGATCTCCGCGATATTGTCGTCGGCCTTCAACCTTACGCCGCAGGCTCCTTCCATATACAGGATCGGTGCCACGCGGGCCTTGATGCCTTCCAGGCGGGCAATGCGGGTCATCAGGGCTTTCTTGGCCAGCAGTAAACGCTCATCCAGCAACTGCCAGAAGCGCTCTTCGTTACCCTGAGCTTCCAGAGCAATACGCGGCAGGTTCAGGCTGATCACGCCAATATTGTTGCGGCCATCGTGGATTTGCTCGCCGTTCTCTTCATAGGTGCCAAGGAAGCTGCGGCAACCCATCGGCGTTTTAAACGAACCGGTGACCTTGACCACCTGATCGTAATTGAGAATGTCCGGATACATGCGTTTGCTGGCACATTCCAACGCCAGCTGCTTGATGTCGTAGTTGGCGTCACCAAATTTGTGATTCAGGCCGTCGCGGATAGCGAAGACCAGTTTCGGGAACACGGCGGTTTTACGGTTTTTACCCAGCCCGGCGATACGATTTTTCAGGATCGACTGCTGGATCATGCGCGATTCCCAACTGGTGCCCAGGCCGAAACCGAAGGTGACAAACGGCGTCTGGCCGTTGGCGGTGTGCAGGGTATTGACTTCGTATTCCAGAGACTGGAAGGCGTCGTAGCACTCTTTCTCGGTGCGGGTCATCGCATAGCCAGCCACGTCCGGGATCTGCCACTGCTGCGCTACCTGCTGATGCTTGTGGAAGCTCTCGGTAACGAAGGGGGCCAGGATCTCATCGATGCGGTTGATGGTGGTGCCGCCATAAATGTGGCTGGCGACCTGGGCGATGATTTGCGCGGTCACGGCAGTGGCGGTGGAGATCGACTTCGGCGGCTCGATCTCGGCGTTACCCATCTTGAAGCCGTTGGTCAGCATGCCTTTCAGGTCGATCAGCATACAGTTGAACATCGGGAAGAACGGTGAGTAGTCGAGATCGTGATAGTGGATTTCGCCGCGCTCATGCGCCAACACCACGTCGCGCGGCAGGATATGCTGTTTGGCGTAGTGCTTGGCAACGATACCGGCCAGCAGATCGCGCTGGGTAGGGATCACCTTGCTGTCTTTATTGGCGTTCTCATTGAGCAGCGCGACGTTGCTTTGTTCCACCAGACCACGAATTTCCTGATTCAACCGTCCGCGCAGCTCACGCGAGACGTCGCGATCGTGGCGATATTCGATGTAGGTACGTGCCAGTTGCTTATACGGGCCAGACATCAGCTGGTTTTCTACCGCCTGCTGGATTTCGTGGATGTCGACACGCGGTCGGTTTTCCATCTGTTGAGCGACCACGCGGGCGACGGTAGCACAGTAGTCGGCATCGACAACGTCAGCGGCCAAAGCGGCCCGCTCGATGGCCTGCTTGATCAGCATCTCGTCAAAAGATACCTGGCAACCGTCCCGTTTAATCACTACTGGTTTCACGTTGTAACTCCTGTCCCCATGGGGGAGCGTCGGCTTATCCACAGGGCAAAACCGCAGGGCGCAAGGGCTGCGGAGGGTGTGGATGATATTGTGGATAACTACTACATATAGTTGATTGAATCTCTATGGGCACTATATATGGGTGTGGTGCCGCTTTTTTTGACGTGGGTCAAAGAATGGGGGGAGCAGTTTGAACCCTGTACAGTTACCCGTTACAGGAATATTTGTAACCCTTGCTATCAGCGGCTTGAATGGAAAATGCCGATTATCCGAAAGATCGTTAAAGCGTGATTGCGATCGCATCATGTCGATTAGCGGCGAAAATGCGCCAGTAAAAAATCGACCCAGACGCGCACCCGTGGTGGCAGATCTGCCGAGGCATAGTAGAGCCAGATTTGCGTGGGTTTTGGCCAGTGATCTTGCAGCACTGGCAGTAAGGTTCCCTGGGCAAAATGTTGTTCCACATACCAGCGCGACAGGCAAGCTATGCCCAGCCCGGCCAGCGCGGAATCTAGCAACATCTCCGGGCTGCTGGCAGTCAGGCGGCCATGCAGATCCAGCGTTTTGTGTGCCAGTGGCCATTTTACATTTCGCCCGGTGGCAGGATTGCGGTGCAGCAGGCAGCTATGTTGCAGCAGATCTTCCGGCACCTGCGGTGTGCCATGTTGGGCAAGGTAACCGGGGGCGGCGACCAGTAGCATCTGCATCGGGTAGAGCGGGCGTGCCACCAGCCGGCTATCGGGATCGACCTGGCTGCCAATGCCCACGTCAAAACCTTCACCGACGAGATTCACCACCTGGGCATCCAGCGACAGATCCAGATCGATCATCGGGTAGCGTTGTAAAAACTCAGGGATCAGCGGCATCAGTACCTGGCGGCCAAAGCCTGGGATCATGCTGACGCGAACGCTACCGGCAGGAGGGAGTTGTGCGCCCCCGGCCAGCTCCAGCGTGGCGGTCAGCGCTTGCCATAGCGGTGCCACCTGCTCCAGCAGGGCTTTGCCTTCGTCAGTCAGTACCACGCTGTGGGTGTTGCGTTGGAACAGCCGCAGCGCCAGCTTCTCTTCCAGCACGCGGATATTTTTGCTGATCGCTGCCGGGGTCACGCCCAGCTGGCGCGCAGCGGCGGAGAAGTTTTGTGTCTGAGCGGCGCTGAGAAACGCCGGTAACAGGCGGTGCACGTCAATCGGCAGCGACATAGTGGTTGATACTTTAGGTTGAAGTTAATGTGACTGTTTACAGACTACACCGGAAACGCAGGAAATGAAAAAATGGCTTACTTTCGATACACAAGGATTTCCCCATGTCGCGTATTTTAGTGTTGGCCGCTCACCGTTTCCCTGACGACTCCCGTATCAATAAGGCGCTGATCGAGGCGCTGCGTCCTTTACCTAACGTCACCGTGCATGAACTGATGCGCGTTTACCCTGACTACCAGATTGATGTGGCCCGCGAGCAGGAACTGTTGCAGGCGCACGATGTGGTGGTGATGCTGTTTCCGTTCTATTGGTACAGCTCACCGGCGATCCTCAGCGAATGGCAGGATGCGGTATTAACCCACGGTTTCGCCTATGGCAGCGAAGGTACCCAACTGCAAGGTAAGCCTTTGCAACTGGTGGTCAGCACCGGGGGCAATGCGCAGGCCTATTCACCGGCAGGGTATAACCGCTATCCGGTGGCCGACCTGCTGCGGCCATTTAACGCCGTTGCTAACCTGACCGGCATGGATTACCTGCCGCCACACCTGGTGCAGGGCGTATTTGATATGAGTGATGAAGTGTTGGCACAGGAAGCGACGAAGGTAGTGAAACTGGTACAGAGTTTTTAAGTTCGGGGACATCGTGAACACTTAACACCGAAGTTTGCTGCTCGGTGGTAAGTGTGGCAACCGCTTGATGACTAGCTCGGGCTACTCCCTCTCCCTTTGGGAGAGGGTTGGGTTGAGGGGCCGTATTACAGAATACCTGCGCCGATTGGGAACAGCGGATCGACAGAATCGTGCGGCACGTCCTCTTTCTGATCTAGCACCGCCTGCCAACTGGATGGCAGCTCAAACGGTAACTTACCCTGAGCCTTGCTCTTGCCGGTGATCACATCCAGCACCGCCTCATCGGATGCGCCGAAGTTGGCCAGCAATACGTCGGTTTTATCCACGATGTTGGTCAGGATCGCCGGGCGATCGAGGTAAACGGAAATCACCGTTGGAATGTTGAGCGCCTTCACCTGTTTGATCAACTGATAGTCTTCACTGCCGCTGTAAGTGCCAGCTTTCTGATCCAGCACCACGGTATCGGCATCGTCAAAGCCCAGTTGGCCGAAGTTGACCGAAACGCCAAACGGGTAGTGCGGATCGTTCTGATGCGGTGTATCTACTCGCAGGATGGCGATCTCCGCCTCCTCCGGCGTAGCGACGACTTCCAACCCATAGCGTGCCGCCACGGTAGCGTTGACGTTATGCAGGAACACCTTCTTGCCGCTCAGCGCCAATGGCAACAGGGAATTATTATTCTGCAACAGGATCTGCGCACGGCGCTGTGCATTATCCCCTTTCTGCTGGAACTCCGCGTTACCGACAATTTTCACCGCTTTGGCTTCGTCCACGTAAGGTTTCTCAAACAGCCCTAGCTCAAACTTTTGCTGCAAAATACGTGTGACGGAAGCGTCGATGGTGGCGATCGGCAGCTGTTGCTGGTTGATGGCTTCTATCAGATCGCTGGGATCGCTGGTACCACCGAACTGATCGATCCCGGCTTCCACCGCTTTCACTACACGTTCCTGGCGGGTGAGGTTCTCAACGCCCCACGACATGCCGATCCCGGCAGCCCAAGGCGAGACTCCAGCGGCGATGTCGGCATCGCTGATACCGGTGGCGCATTTACCTTCGCAGCTTTCCAGGATGCCCCAGTCACTCAGCACTACACCGGTGAAGCCAAAGCGGCCACGCAGCATCTCGGTCAACACCTGCTTATTAAAGCCAAAGCCTACTTCTTCAATCAGCTGATCCTTGTACCACAGGTTGATCGGTTGGCCGTAATAGGGCATCACCGAGGCCACATTGGCGGCAAACGCCCCTTCGAACGGTACCAGGTGGTATTCCAGATTCTCGCCTGGGTAAACCTGCTCTTTGCCAAAGATGTTGTGTGGATCCAACCCGCCAAGCTGTGGACCGCCACCGGCAAAGTGTTTTACCACGGTGATGACGCTGTCTTGGGTCAAGCCTTTATCACCGTGCTGGAAGCCTTCGATATAAGCTTGCACCTGGCGTTTGGCGAGCTGGTTATCCTCGCCGAAGGTACCGTTGATACGGCCCCAGCGCGGTTCGGTGGCAAGGTCGGCCTGCGGTGATAACGCCATATGGATGCCAACGGCCCGGTACTCCTGACGGGCAATATCACCAAAGGTTTTGGACAGTGCCGTATCATCGATTGCCGCCAGGCCGAGCGGTTCTGGCCATTGTGAGAAGCTGCCTGCCGCGACGCTGGTGGCATTAGGATCGTTAACGAAGTGGTTGCGCGGGTCGGTACTGATGGTCACCGGGATACCGAGGCGAGACTTCTCGGCCATTTCCTGCAGCGCATTGTTATCGGCGGATATATGCTGTGGATCGCCCGCCATACGGGTAATGAAGGTGTTGACGAAGCGCTGGTTAACATCTTCTTCGGCGGCGCTGATATCGACGCGGCCAGCACCATTGAGGCCGATGGTGCCGTGCATCATGGCACCGGCTTTTTCTTCCACGTTCATGCGGGCGGTCAGGTCGCGGGCGCGGGTGGCGCTATCAAGACGCCAGTCTTCATAAGGGTCTAGCTGGCCGTTTTTATTCAGATCTTTAAATTTCAGCCCGTCGACGGTAAGCGTGGGAATATTTCTGCTCTCCAGCTCCGCCTGATTGCTCGGAGTAATCTTGGTGTCATTATTGTCACAGCCGGTCAATCCGGCGGCTAATAAACCACTGACTATAAATATCGACTTCCTTTTGATGGTCATAAAAGTGCTCCATTTCACGAGAGGTAAAAAGGCAGATGGAAAAAATCAGTCTGGTGATTTAATTAAAATTGTTATATTTATTATGTAGTTATTTTTTTAACCTAATTTTTTCCTATTATTGCATGTTTTTTTTACAGCGTGAAATAAATCTATTTACGATTTGGGATATCCTTCACATTTTGATCTTGGATGCAGATCTTTTTGTGTCTGAAATAGCGTAGTAATGATTCAGGAAGAAATTTAAGGAAGTTAAGTGAAAGCAAGAATAATTGTACTGGGTGACTTATTTATACGGGGAATAATAAAGGTCAGTTACTTGGTGTTAAATATATGATTCAACGGCAGAGCGTCGCGGTGAGATCCGCTGTGTTTTGGCCCCTGCCTGGCGCTGGCTGGCAGGCGCTGAGTAACAGAGGAAGTATTCCCAGCGCCAATTTCATTGTTTTAACCATACAAAATCATTGTTTTTAAAACAATTATGTATGGATTGTAGCAAACAACTCCCGTCGACCAATCAGGACTCCAGCAGCCACCAACTCGCCTCGAAAGGCCGCAAAACTCCGGCCCGTGGCTGCTCTACAGCATCCATATAGTTGCTGATCAGTGGGCGCCACAGTTCAGAAAATTCAACGCCTGCGGCATCCCATGCCAACGGTTCGCGGCTCAGGTTCGCAACGACCAGCAACCGTTGCCCATTCCAGCTACGTTGATAGCACCACAATGCCGGGTGAGCCGGGGCCAGATCCTGATAGTCACCGTGAGTCAGCAGCGGATACTGCTTGCGCAGGGCGATCAGATGGCGATAAGCGTAAAACACCGAATCCCGATCGGCCAATGCCGCCGTGGCATTAATCTGCGGGTAGTTCTCTGCACAGGCGATCCAAGGCGTACCGGTGGTGAAGCCTGCGTGGGTTGTTGCGTCCCACTGCATCGGCGTACGACCATTGTCCCGTGATTTGCTGGCCAGAATAGCCAACAGTTCGTCTTCGTTTCTTCCCTGAGCCTGCAGTTCGGCGTACATATTCAGGCTTTCCACATCGCGATAGCTTTCGATCTGCTGGAAGCCCGGATTGGTCATGCCGATCTCTTCACCCTGATAGATATACGGCGTGCCCTGCATACCGTGCAGCACAATCGCCAGCATCTTGGCAGCGGTGACTCGCAGCTCGCCCTCGTCGCCAAAGCGCGAAACGATGCGCGGCTGGTCGTGATTACACCAGAACAGCGCGTTCCAGGCGCGGTTATGCATGCCTTGCTGCCAGTGGTGGAAAATCTGCTTCAGTTCGACGTAATCCGGCGCGGCCAACGTCCATTTCTGCCCGTTGGCATAGTCGACTTTCAGGTGGTGGAAGTTGAAGGTCATCGACAGTTCGGCACCGCTTTGCGCCGCATACTGTTGGCAGTGCTCCAGGGAAGTTGAAGACATCTCGCCCACGGTCATCAGGCCGCGTGGCTGGAACACGTCGCGGCTCATCTCCTGCAAAAACTCGTGAATGCGCGGGCCGTCGGTGTAGAAACGGCGGCCATCGCCCTGGCTATCGCTTGGGAAGTCCTGCTGCTTGGACACCAGGTTGATTACGTCAAGACGCAGCCCATCCACGCCTTTGTCTGCCCAGAACTGGCACACTTTCTTCAGCTCTTCGCGCACCGGCGGGTGTTCCCAGTTCAGGTCGGCCTGCTCGGTAGCAAACAGGTGCAGGTAGTATTGGCCGCTGTCGGCGTGCCATTGCCAGGCGTTGCCGCCAAACTTGGAACGCCAGTTGTTGGGCAGGGCATCACCTTCGCCATCGCGCCAGATGTAGAACTGGCGTAGTGGGCTGGCAGGATCCTGCGCGGCCTTAAACCACGGGTGCTCGGTGGAGGTGTGGTTAAACACCATATCCATCACGATACGGATACTGCGCTGGTGGGCCTGCGCCACCAGGTGTTCGAAGTCGGCCATGGTGCCGTAAGCCGGATCGATGGCGCAGTAATCGGCGACGTCGTAACCATTATCGACCTGGGGTGAGACATAGACCGGCGTTAGCCAAATGGCATCGACACCCAGCTCCTGCAAATAGTCCAGCCGTTGGGTCACCCCGGCCAGATCGCCATAGCCGTTACCGGTGCTGTCCTGGAAGCTCTTCGGATAGATTTGATAAATAACGCCGTTCTGCCACCAGGGAATTACATTGCTCATAAAAAAGTACCTTTCAGTTTAAACCAGTAACTCGCCGCGGCTGGCTTTGCGTTTGTAAACCATCATGGTCAGCAGCAGCGGGATCACCACGGCTACCAGGATAGCTACGGAGTAGATCAGCCAGAACTGCGGTTGGATAGACAGGATACCCGGCAGGCCACCCACGCCGATGCCGTTAGCCATCACGCCGGTCAGGCCACAAATCAAGCCTGCGAAGGCGGAGCCGATCATCGCGCACAGCATAGGGAAGCGATATTTCAGGTTGATACCGTACATGGCCGGCTCGGTCACGCCGAGATAGGCGGAGATAGCGGCCGGTACGGAAATCTCACGTTCGTTGGCCTTGCGGCTGACGATGATGATGCCCAGCACCGCCGAGGCCTGCGCGATATTGGACAGGGCAATCAGTGGCCAGACTGGGGTGCCGCCCATGCTTTGGATCATCTGCATATCGATCGCCAGCGTGGTCTGATGCACCCCGGTGATCACCAACGGTGCATACAGGAAGCCAAACAGTGCCGCGCCGATCGGGGCGAAACTACCTGTCATTACCCACTTCACCGCCCAGGCTACGCCATCGCCGATCATGCGGCCAAACGGACCGATCAGCGTGTGTGCCAGGAACACGGCCAGCAGCAGAGAAACCACCGGCACCACCACCAGATACAGATAGTCCGGCACGATCTTTTTCAGACGGGTTTCGATCCAGCCCAGCGCCATACCGGCGAGGATCGACGGGATCACCTGTGCCTGATAGCCCACTTTCTCAATGGTGAACCAGCCAAAGTTCCATACTTCCGGCACTTGCTGGCCGAGCAGGTAGGAGTTCATCAGCTGCGGGGAGACCAGGGTGATCCCCATCACGATGCCAAGCACCGGGGTACCGCCCATCTTCTTCACCGTTGACCAACAGATGGCCACCGGCAGGAACATAAAGATGGCTTCGCCCAGTAGCCACAGGAAGTCGTAAATGGTTTTCCAGGCTGGGTGCATCTGAGCCAGCGTTTGGCCGCCGGACATCGGGATATCGCCGATCACGTTGCGGAAACCCAGGATCAAACCGCCGCTGATCAGGGCTGGCAGCAGCGGGAAGAAGATCTCGGCGAAGTGGGAGATGCCGCGTTCGAACCAGGTCATATTCTGGCGGGCGGCCAGTTTGGCCTGTTCTTTATCAGCTTCGTTGATGCCGGTGGCAGCGATTAACGCCTGATAGTAATCACCGACTTCGGGGCCGATCACCACCTGAAATTGCCCGGCGTTGGTGAAGCAGCCTTTGACCATGCGTAACTGCTCAATCTCTTTTGGCTTGGCCTTGGCGGGATCGTTAAGGACGAAACGCAGGCGGGTAATGCAGTGGCTGACGGTGGCGATATTCTCGCGGCCACCCACCAGCACGATCAGGCGATCGATGTCCTGCTGCTGAACTTTGCTCATTATGGCACCTTTGTTATCAGTGAGGCTTAGAGGTATTGATGTTTTTAAGCTTAGCCACTAGGCCGTTTTTATTAAATGGGAACGTTCCCAACTTGCGGTAAGGATCACAAAACGAACAATAAAGCCTCAAGTCGCGTCACAATGAACTCCGGCTACAACACGGGGCAGCCGTACGCTGCCCCGTTCAGAAGTGAGCTTGCCCGTCAGGCAAGTTTGCAGGGGATAATGATTTGGCGGATGCTCAGTTCACCACTCAACTGGCCTAGCAGCTGAAGGGCGGCCTGCTGCCCAGCGGTGCCATAGCCCAATTCAACGGAGAACGTCTCTGGGAACAAGAAGTTGAGCATCGGCGTGTTACCGATGGCGCACACCTGGATTGGCGTAATTTGTTGCTGTTGCAGGTATTTCATCGCGCCTAGTGCGATAGTATCGGAGGCACAGACCAACGCGGTGGTTTGCGGTTCAATCACGTTGGCGGCCTGTTGGAAACCGCTCTGGTAGCTCAGTTCTCCCAGAGCCACCAGCGGCGAGATTTTCTGCTCGCGGCAGGTATCCAGATAGGCCTGATGGCGACGCATCCCGGTGGTGGCATCGGACTCCTGCACGCCAAGGTAGCTGATATGGCTGTGGCCTTGCTTGCGTAAGCGCTGCATCAGCAACTGCACGGCACCTTCATCGTCATAACAAACCGAGGAGATCCCCGGATATTCGCGGGCGACCACCACCATCTTTTCCTGCCACGGCTTGAGCATGTCGGCAGTCAGACCTGTAAAGCCGAACAGGATCACGCCGTCGACGTTACGCTGGCGCAGTACGTTGAGGTGTTCCTCCACCAGCCGGGTTTCAAACTGGCTTTCCATCACGATCGGATCGAACCCCTGCTGATACAGCAGCGGCAGCATGGTGCGCACGGCCTGATTTTCCGAAGGGGAATCCAGGCGGGAAACGATAATGGCGACCACTTTATCGCTCTGGCCACGCATGGCGCGCGCCGATTTTGACGGGGTAAAACCCTGGCTGCGGATCACCGCTTCGACCCGTTCACGGGTTTGCGGGCTTACGCTGCCTTCGTTATTCATCACGCGTGAGACGGTAGACTTGCCTACCCCGCTCAGGCGGGCGATATCCTTGATTGTCAGCCGGTTTTGCATGGTTTACTTATCGTTTAGGTTATGAGGCTTAAACTTACAACATCCCACTTATGCTCGCTACCATAGCGCATTTTAACGCGCGGATCTTGGTGCGCAGCCCATAGTGTTGCAAAACGGAATGGCCGCCTTTGCCGGTTCCCACTTTTTCTTTACCGGAGGTAAATCCCTGAATGGATCCTGATCCGAGCCCCGACACTACTCATTCGGTTCCCCGGTAAAACCTCTCCGCTCTGCGTTGCTGTTTTACCGGTTTAGGTAAGCAGCGGCACTTGTTCGATAGTTCGCCTCTGTTGTGATTAAAAATCAGTGATCTGCTCCGGCGGAGGATTTTTGGCGCGTCCGAAAATCGTGCCAGCGGGCCGATCCGCCGTTCACCCACTGCCGTGAGGCGCTGGGCAATGAGGTGCGAACGATGAAATTTAAACAAATCCCCCGTCGGCTGCTGGGTCTGCTCAGCCGTAATTTGCCACGCCGCCTGGTACGGCGTGATGCGCTGTTGGAAAGCGTCAGTGGATCGGCGCAAGAGCTGCCTGCCGGTTTGGCGCAACAACGTCTGGAATGTGCCGCCGCCAGCGCGATGCAGCTGTATGAGCGTTTCAACAGCCACCCGGAAGGCATCACCGAGCAGGAAGCAGAAACCGCACGCGGCCAGTTTGGCAGCAACACCATCGAAAACCAGCTGGCCGAAAGTTGGTGGAAGCATTTGTGGCACTGCTACAGCAACCCCTTCAACCTCCTGTTGACCGTACTGGGGTTGATTTCCTATGCCACCGAAGATCTGATTGCTGCGCTGGTGATTGGGCTGATGGTGCTGATCTCCACGCTGCTGCACTTTATTCAGGAAGCCCGCTCCAACAAGGCGGCGGATGCGCTGAAGGCGATGGTCAGCAACACCGCAACGGTCTACCGCAGCGACGCGCATACCGGTAAAAGCGAGCATAGCGAGCTGCCGATCTCACAGCTGGTGCCTGGCGATATCATCAAGCTATCGGCTGGGGATATGATCCCGGCGGATCTGCGGTTGCTCTCTGCCAAAGATCTGTTTATCAGCCAGGCAGCGCTGACCGGTGAATCGCTGCCGGTAGAAAAAGTGGCGGATCCCCGTGGCCAGGTGAGCGATCCGTTGGAGTGTCAAAACCTGTGTTTCATGGGGACCAACGTCGTCAGCGGTACCGCGCTGGCCATGGTGATCGGCACTGGCAGCGAAACCTACTTCGGCCAGTTGGCGCAGCGGGTGACCAGCCAGGATGAGCAACCCAACGCCTTCCAGGCAGGGATCAGCAAAGTGAGCTGGTTGTTGATCCGCTTCATGTTGGTGATGACGCCGATCGTGCTGCTGATTAACGGCTTCACCAAAGGCGACTGGTGGGAGGCGGCGCTGTTTGCGCTCTCGGTGGCAGTGGGGCTGACGCCGGAAATGTTGCCGATGATCGTCACCTCTACCTTGGCGAAAGGAGCGGTCAAACTGTCGCGCCAGAAGGTGATTGTCAAACGTCTGGACGCGATCCAGAACTTTGGCGCGATGGATATTCTGTGCACCGATAAAACCGGCACGCTGACCCAGGATAAAATTGTGCTGGAGCGCCATACCGACGTGTTTGGTGCCAACAGCGAGCGGGTGCTGCGCTATGCCTGGCTAAACAGCTTCTACCAGACCGGGCTGAAAAATCTGCTGGATGTGGCAGTGCTGACCTGTGCCGACGAAAGCCAACAGCCGGACGCGTTGCAGCATTACCGCAAAGTGGACGAGATCCCGTTCGATTTCGAACGCCGCCGCATGTCAGTGGTGGTAGCGAAAGAGGCGCAGTACCACGAACTGATCTGCAAGGGCGCACTGGAAGAGATGCTGTCGATCTGTAGCCACGTGCGGCAGGAAGATGAGGTGATCCCGCTCAGCGAAGCGCTGCTGGCGCGCATCCGTCGTGTTACCGACGAGCTTAACCAGCAAGGCCTGCGCGTGGTGGCTGTGGCCAACAAAATCCTGCCGGCGACGGATCATGAGTATGGCGTGGCGGATGAGTCGGATCTGATCCTCGAAGGTTATATCGCCTTCCTCGATCCACCGAAGGAGAGCACCGCACCGGCATTGGCTGCGCTGAAAAAGAATGGCGTGACCGTCAAAATCCTCACCGGTGACAACGAGCTGGTCGCCGCCAAGGTGTGTAAGGACGTGGGGCTGGATGCGGAGCATATCCTGCGTGGCAGCGAGATCGAACTGATGGATGATGCCACACTGGTCGCCGCGGCGGCGCGTACCACGGTGTTTGCCAAGCTGACGCCGCTGCACAAAGAACGCATCGTCCAACTGCTGCGTAAGCAGGGTCACGTGGTGGGCTTTATGGGCGACGGTATCAACGATGCCCCGGCGCTGCGCGCGGCGGATATCGGCATATCGGTGGACTCGGCGGTGGATATCGCCAAGGAAGCGGCGGATATCATCCTGTTGGAAAAAAGCCTGCTGGTGCTGGAACAGGGGGTCATTGAAGGCCGCCGTACGTTTGCCAACATGCTGAAATACATCAAGATGACGGCCAGCTCCAACTTCGGTAACGTCTTTAGCGTGCTGATCGCCAGCGCCTTTTTACCTTTCCTGCCGATGTTGCCGCTGCATCTGTTGATCCAGAACCTGCTGTACGATATTTCACAGATTGCCATTCCGTTCGACAACGTTGATGACGATCAGATCACCAAGCCACAGCGTTGGAACTCCGGCGATCTGGGGCGCTTTATGGTGTTCTTCGGGCCGATCAGCTCGATCTTCGATGTGCTGACCTTCTGCCTGATGTGGTACGTGTTCAAGGCTAATACGCCGGAAATGCAGACGCTGTTCCAGTCTGGCTGGTTTGTGGAAGGGCTGTTGTCGCAGACGCTGATCGTCCATATGATCCGTACGCGCAAAATTCCGTTTATCCAGAGCCGCCCATCTTGGCCGCTGTGCGTGATGACGTTGGCGGTGATCGCCGTCGGTATCGGCCTGACCTTCTCGCCGCTGGCGGGCTTCCTGCAGTTGCAGGCGTTGCCGCTGAGCTACTTCCCATGGCTGGTGCTGATCCTGGCTGGCTACATGGTGCTGACCCAGTGTGTGAAAGGCTGGTTTGTCCGCCGGTATGGCTGGCAGTAAATTTGCTGATGGTGAGGTGAGGAGAGAAATCTCCTCACCGCCAAATCAATCTGTGATCCATCGCACCGTTTTGCCCCTGCGGTTGGACATCTCTCCCCAGCTCAGTCTTTATCTACTTCCTTGGCTAGATTGATTTTTTCCTCTGAGGAATTTCCGATGCACAAACCCTTCAGTTATACGCTACTGGCTTCTTCGCTGTTATTTTCCCTGAATGCGCTGGCTCAACCGGCTGGCGATCTGCCGCTGATGCCCTGGCCGCAGCAGGTTGAGTTAGCTCAGCCGCAAGGCAAGCTGGTGCTGGATTACCGCTTATCGTTCAACGTTCAGGGGGACGATTTGAGCGAAGCGCAGGCTCGCTGGCGCGATCGCCTGGAACACCAAACCGGCTGGACGTTGGCCCCACAGGACGAGAAAAACCAAGCGGCAACGATCAACATCATCATCAAACATCAGGTTGCAGCCCAGCCGCTACCGGACAGCGATGAAAGCTACCAGCTCAAGGTCACTCCGCAGGGTGCCACGCTGACGGCCAACACACGCTTCGGTGCATTACGCGGTATGGAAACACTGCTGCAACTGGTGCAGACCGATGGCGAAAACACCGTTATGCCGTTGGTGAACATTACCGACGTTCCGCGTTTCCCTTGGCGAGGCGTGTTGCTGGATTCGGCGCGTCATTTCCTGCCGGTGGAGGATATTCTGCGCCAGCTTGATGGCATGGCGGCGGCCAAACTCAACGTATTCCACTGGCATCTGACCGACGATCAGGGCTGGCGCTTTGCTTCCGAACACTATCCAAAGCTACAGCAACTGGCCAGTGACGGTCATTTCTACACCCGTGAACAGATGAAGCAGGTGGTCGCCTACGCCACGGCGCGGGGTATCCGCGTGGTGCCAGAAATCGATCTGCCGGGCCATGCATCTAGCATTGCCGTTGCCTACCCAGAGCTGCTCAGCGGGCCGGGGCCTTATCAGATGGAACGTCATTGGGGCGTCCACAAGCCTACACTCGATCCTTCGAACGACCAGGTTTATCAGTTTGTCGATAGCATCATCGGTGAACTGGTGGCGATTTTCCCGGATCCCTACTTGCATATCGGCGGGGATGAGGTAGACGCTACGCAGTGGAAAGAGTCCAAAACCATCCAGGCGTTTATGCAGCAGAACCAGCTGGCGGATGCCCATGCGCTACAGGCTTTCTTCAACCAGAAGTTGGAAAAGATCCTCGAAAAGCATCAACGCCGTATGGTGGGTTGGGATGAGATTTACCATCCGACCTTGCCGCACAACATCGTGATCCAATCCTGGCGTGGGCCAGATTCTTTGGGGGCCAGCGCCCAGGATGGCTATCAAGGCATTCTTTCCACCGGTTTCTATCTCGATCAGCCGCACAGCACCGCCTATCACTATCGCAATGAAATCCTGCCGCAGCCGCTGGGGGTTGATACCAACGTGCAGGCGGGGGAGCAGGCGCAGAGCTGGCAGTTCAGCATGCCGCGTTTCAAGGGGAGCCCGGTGGAAGGCACCTTTACGCTGATCGAAGGCAAGCAGGGATGGCGTGGTTTTATCGATTTCAAAGACAAATCACGCCGTGCGGTGCGGGACATCGAATGGCGTACGCCAGAACAGGTGACCTTCCGCATTGATACCTGGATGGGCGACACGCGTCCGGTATTTACTCTGCAGCAGGATCAACTGAGCGGTTACACGTTGGTGGGCAACGTGCGCTATCCAACCAGCGGCAGCAAATTGACGGCGATCCCGGCGGGTGTGATGCCAGTGGTGCCGGATGAACAGCATCAGGCCAATATTCTGGGGGGCGAAGCCGCCTTCTGGGCGGAAAACATCCGCGCACCGGTGCTCGATCTCAAGCTGTGGCCAAGAACCTTTGCCGTGGCGGAACGTATGTGGTCGGCCAAGGATGTGACCAACGAGGACAATATGTACCAACGCCTGGCTGCGATAGATGCCTGGTCGGTGGTGTCTGTTGGCCTGCAACAGCATGCTGAAACGGCGCGTGAGTTTACCCGTTTGGCTAACAGCGTAGATATCACCCCATTGCAGATCTTGGCCGAAGCGGTGGAGCCGGGGCAGTATTACACCCGTCAGCACCTCAAGTTCAAGGCAGGTAATTACCATCAATTTGAGCCACTTAACCGCTTTGCTGATGCCATTCCCCCGGAAAGTGCGGCGGTACGCGATCTCGATCAGCAAGTGGCGTTGCTGCTCAAAGACAAGAACCATCGGGCGGCGGCGGAGGCGATCCGTGAACGGCTACAACGCTGGCAACGTAACGGTGCACCGGTGAAGCAGGTGATAGCCGGTAACGTGGTGATGAAGGATTTGGCTCCGGTGGCGCAGGATGTCGGCGCGCTGGCCGATCTGGGCTTGATGCTGCTGGAACGTTATCAGCAAGGAAAGCCTTTGAGTAAAGCCGAGGCGGAACAGGCCCAGCAACAGCTGGACGCGGCAGCACAGATCCGGGATGAAGTGGTGATTGCGGCGGTGTACCCGCTGGAAACGCTGTTGCGCGCAGTGGCGGTGCGGTAACCGGGCAGGGATGGCGCGGTTAAGACTGCGCCAACCAACTATCCCAGATGGGCACCGGCTGTAGTTGCTCCAGCAGGAAATCGATAAAGGCACGCACCTTGGGGTTGCTGTAGCTGCTGGGAAAATACAGGGCATACAGGCCGTGGGTCGGGTGAGTCAGTTTGTCGTCCAGCGCCAGCGGAACCAGGGCACCTTGCTCAATCAAATCGCCCAACAGATAAGTGGGCAGATAGGCAATGCCTTGGTTTTCCAGCACTGATTTCAACAGTACCAGGCTGCTGTTGGCCTGGATCGGGGTACGTGTCTTCAAGTGGTGGGCGACGCCCTGTTCATCAAGGGTTTTCAATACCGGGGTCAAGCCAGGGTAAATCAGGCACTGATGATGGGGTAAATCCTGAATGGAATGCGGCGTACCGTAATTCTCGAGATATTTCGGGCTGGCGCAATAGGCCCAATTAACCGTGGCTAATTTACGCATTGCATAATTAATAGGCGGCTCCGAAGAAATGCGCAATGCGATATCAAAGTTGGTTTCATTAAGGTTAACAAAGTTGTCGTTAAGGTTAATATATAAATCAACATCGGGGCAACGCTCACGAAAATGATTCGCCAACGTTGCCAAATGGGAATAACCAAAAGCCATAGAGCAGGTTATCCGTAATTCACCGTTGGGGTGATTATAGTAACCGGCGGTGGTGTTGAGCGATTCATTAAAGTCCAGCAACAGTTGCGTTGCACGATTGTATAAGTATTGGCCAGGTTCGGTGAGCGTAAAGCTGCGCGTGGTTCTCTTGATTAAAGTGGTGCCCAACTGACTTTCTAGCTGTGACAAGCTCTTGCTGACCGCCGAGGGTGAGACGTTCAGGTGTGCGGCAGCCTCCGACAGCCCACCACATTCCACAATTTTGACCAGAACTTCCAGTTGCTTTAACGACGCTGGGCTGCTCATTTTTTCCTTTAATTCACGAGTGATTTCATTAAACGGTACGAATGCGCTATTACATCGCTGCGAACAAGATGCCATTATTAATAGCAGAATACGCTGTACCGTACCGGATCACAACTAAACACCAAGGGGTGACCTGTCTCACACAAGTCACATATTACTGTAGAAAAAAATAAAAAAGTGACTTAAGTCACATGAACAAAAAAGATAAAAATAAGGAATTGAATATGTGGAAACGTTTAGAACCCTACAAATCATCATTTATTCTGCTATTTGCCTTAACGCTCGGGGGGATAGTCGGTATTTACGCGCCCGATATTGCGTTGAAATTACAGGCAATCGGTAAGATATTCCTTAACCTGCTGTTTATGATTATCGTGCCGTTGGTCAGTGTCAGCGTCATGTCCTCGATCGCCAGCATGACCGACCTGAAAAAGCTCGGGCGCATCATGGGGGTGATTTTTGCCGTTTCCATTGTGATGGCGCTGATACCTGCGGCCGGTATCGTCGGTTTGGCCACGCTGTTCAACCCCGCGCAGGGGGTCACCATCGAACTGGCGGAGAAGTTTAATGCCGGTGGTGGAGGTATGGATTTTGTCAGCATGGTGACCACCAACGACTTCGTCGGGCTACTGTCGAAATCCAACATCCTGGCGCTGATTATCATGTCCGTGATTGCCGGCATCGCTATCGGCCAGTCGGGTGAGCAGGGCAAGCGGGTGTCCAACTCACTCAACGATCTCAACACCATCATCATGAAGATTGTGTCGATCATCATGAAGGGGGCACCCATCGGGCTGGGCTGCTATTTTGCTTCCACCATGGCCAGCCAAGACTCACAGTTGCTGGTCACCTTTGCCAGAGCCATCGGTCTGTTCTTTGCTGCAACGCTGCTGTACTACGTTTTTGGCTCCATTTTTTACTCGTGGATCGGCGGCGGCATGCCTGCGATACGTGCCTTCTGGCGTAACGCCATCGAGCCTTCGGCCACCGCTCTGGGCACCTGTTCCTCTTTGGGCACCTTGCCAGCCAATATCCGCGCTGCCAAAGCGATGGGGATCAATCCGGAAATCGTGGACATCTCCCTGCCACTGCTGGTAAACCTGAATAAGGGCGGCGTGGCGATGATTGCGGCCCTGAAGATCGTGTTTATTTTCGCGGTGCTGGGGCTGGATTTCACGATAGAGACATTCTTCCTGACGATGCTGATTTCCGTGCTGTCGGCGATTATCGTGGGTGGCGTCCCCGGCGGGGCTTTCCTGGGTGAGATTTTCATTGTCACCACGCTGGGGCTGCCGTTAGAAACCATCCCGATGCTGGTGGTTCTGGGCACCATAACCGACGCCCCGGCCACGCTGATCAACGTCATACACGATCTCAATGCCGCACAAATTGTTGAGCGCTTTGCGGGCAAAAAGCCGCAGCCGGTCTCTGAAAACGCAGGTATTACGGATATAGCAGAAAAAATCGCGTAAGGGTTGCTGCATAGCCCTACGCACCTGATTAACGATAAAAGCAGGCAAATTGTTATGACATCTAAAAAAATAGAAACCGCCCTGGTCACCGCTGGCCGTAAGCCTCGATTCACCCAAGGATCGGTCAACCCGGTGATCCAACGCGCCTCTTCCTTAACCTTCGATACGGTGAAGGCCAAAAAGTTTGCCACCGCCAACCGTGCCAAAGGGGAGTTATTCTACGGACGTCGCGGCACCCTGACGCATTTCTCATTCCAGGACGCGATGGCCGAGCTGGAAGGCGGGGTAGGCTGCTCGCTTTACCCTTGTGGGGCGGCGGCTGTCACCAATGCTATCCTGGCGTTTGTTGCCAGTGGCGACCATATCCTGATGACCGGAGCCGCCTATGAGCCGACGCAGGATTTCTGCAACAAAATCCTGAGCAAGCTGGGCGTGGCAACCACCTATTACGACCCGCTGATCGGTGCCGGGATCGCCGAGCTGATCCAGCCCAATACCAAAGTGCTGTTCCTTGAATCTCCAAGCTCGATCACCATGGAAGTCCAGGACGTACCGGCAATGGTGAAAGCTGCCCGGGCGGTGAACCCAGATATTGTCATCATGATTGATAACACCTGGGCGGCGGGCATTCTGTTCAAGGCACTGGATTATGGCGTGGATATCTCTATTCAGGCCGGAACCAAATATATCATCGGCCATTCAGACGCGATGCTGGGTACCGCGGTGTCGAACGCCCGTTGCTGGGACCCACTGCGTGAAAACTCCTACCTGATGGGGCAAATGGCCGATGCGGATACCGCCTATAACGGCAGCCGTGGCCTGAGAACGCTGGGTGTCCGCCTCAAGCAACATGAGATCAGCAGCATCGCCATTGCCGAATGGTTGGCAGCACGGCCAGAGGTGGAGCGGGTCAACCACCCGGCGCTGCCTTCTTGCAAAGGGCATGAGTTCTTCCAGAGAGATTTCAGCGGTAGCTGCGGGTTATTCTCTTTTGTGCTGAAAGCCCGGTTGACGAACGAGCAGGTTGCCCACTATCTGGACCATTTTGAACACTTCAGCATGGCCTATTCGTGGGGGGGATTTGAATCGCTGATCCTGGCCAACCAGCCGGAAGAACTGAACGAAATTCGTCCGGCGGCCAAGGTGGACTTTACCGGCACGTTAGTGCGCGTTCATATTGGTTTTGAGAATATTGATGACCTGATCGCCGATTTGGAAGCGGGATTTGCGCGTCTGAAGTGACCCCTCACCCTAACCCTCTCCCACAGGGAGAGGGGACCTATCGTGCCACAGATTGGGCTTTGTGCCCGACGATAGCGACAGCTCTAAACGAGCCACAATTTGACTCCCGCACTCGACTACAACACTGACTCACCTTGGGAAGAGGACGGAACATGTCACAGATTGACTCCTACACCTGACAACAGCACTGAACTGGCTCCCTCTCCTTGGGGAGAGGGTTGGGGTGAGGGAGAATGCACCTTGGTCAAGCTAGAACATTTGGCGAGTTGGTAGAACCCATCTAACCCGTGGCTTTGAACGAGAGTGATTTTGCGGATGAATGTTTCAGATTGATGATGACGAAAAAACAAACGGCCAGCAAAGGCTGGCCGCATTCGATCGCACCGGGTTGCCGATTAACGGCGAACGGCGATGGCTTCGATCTCGATTTTCACGTCTTTTGGCAAACGTGCCACTTCAACGCAAGAACGCGCTGGGAACGAGGCGTTGTGCTCGGTGAAGAATGCTTCGTAGGCCGCGTTAACGGTAGCGAAATCGTTGAGATCTTTGACGAAAACGGTGGTTTTAACGATGTCGCCCACTTTCAGGCCTGCGGCTTCCACGATCGCCTTCACGTTTGCCAATGACTGGCGAGCCTGAGCGGCAACGTCATCGGGTACGGCACCGGTTTTTGGATCGACCGGGATCTGGCCGGAGGTGATGATCATGCTGCCCAGGTCAACGCCCTGCACGTAAGGACCAATGGCGGCTGGCGCGAGTTCAGTGCTGATATTACGTGACATTTTTTCTCCTGATATCCTGTTGTTGTTCAAACGGCGAGTCGACCCGCCGTAAACTCACATGGACGCAGCATGCAGCGCCCCTACGACGCACCATTATAAAGGGTACCCGCCAGATTAACAGCGGCATACCCTGGTAAAACGGAGGATTTTAGTCGGTCTGTAGAACCACCTGATGATCGAACTCTTTCTCGCAGTAACGGCACTTCAGGTGCACTTCCCCTGCATGGGATTTGACGCTGAAACTGGAGGCCACCGGCTCGCTGCGGCTGATGCAGTTGCTGTTCGGGCAGGTCAGCACGCCGTCGATATGATCCGGCAGGCTGAGCGTCAGCTTGCGCACTACTTCATAGTTATCGATACGGTTGACCGTAGCCTTGGGCGCGTACATCGCCAGCTGGTTGGCCTGCTGCTCGGTCAGGAAGGTGTTCTCGATCTTGATCAAATCCTTGCGGCCCAGCTCTTTGGAGGGCAGGTTCAGGCCGATGGTGATGCGCTGATCGGTGGCGGTCAGTTTGAACAGTGAGAGCAGCTTAAAGCCGATTTGCGCCGGAATATGGTCGATCACCGTACCGCACTTGATCGCTTCAACCTGGAGTTTGTTATCGTGAGTCATGACGGTTCCCCCTTAAAGAGCCAAATCTGCGTTTAAAACCAGTGCCAACAGCGCCTGACGGGCGTAAATACCGTTGCCTGCCTGTTGGAAATAGTGGGCATACGGTGTCTTGTCCACCTCAATGGCAATCTCATCAATGCGCGGCAGCGGATGCAGCACCTTCATGTTGTCCCGAGCACCGGCCAAATCAGAAGCTCGCAGGATGAACTGCGCCTTCACGTTGGCGTATTCGGACGGGTCCAGGCGCTCTTTCTGTACGCGGGTCATATACAGAATATCCAGTTCAGGCACCACTTCTTCAATGCTGTTGTGGCGGCTGTAGGAGATGCCTTTTTCGTCCAGCATCTTCAGGATATAGCTCGGCATCGCCAAAGCGTCTGGCGCGATGAAGAAGAAGTGGTTTCCTTCATATTTTGCCAGCGCCTGGGTGAGTGAATGCACGGTGCGGCCATATTTCAGGTCGCCGACCATGGCGATATTGATATTGCTCAGGCGGCCCTGGGTTTCCTGGATGGTGAACAGATCCAGCAGCGTTTGGGTCGGGTGCTGGTTCGAGCCGTCACCGGCGTTCAACACCGGGATACCGCCAGAGAATTCAGCGGCCAGGCGTGATGCGCCTTCCTGCGGATGGCGCATCACGATGGCATCAACGTAGGTGCTGATCACCGAGATGGTATCGGCCAGCGTTTCGCCCTTTTTGCCGAGGGAGGTGTTGCTGCTGTCGGAGAAGCCGACCACCGAAGCCCCCAGGCGCTGGATCGCGGTCTCAAACGACAGGCGGGTACGCGTAGACGCTTCAAAGAAGCAGCTGGCGATCACCAGGTGTTTGAGCAGCTCCGGCTGCGGGTTAGCTTTCAGGCTGGCGGCGGTGCTGAGCACCAGCTCCAGATCTTCACGGCTGAGATCGTTAATAGAGATGATGTTCTTGCGATACAGCGGATTGGCCATGTTCACTCTCCTCGACTCGGGCCCTTGGCGCGGGGCTTTTCAATGTAATAGCAATGCTTTGGACAAAAAAAAGCCCCTCAACGAGGGGCTTTAAATGATGGTTCTTGCAACAGGGGAAATAACGGCAGTTGCCCGCCGATTGGCTGGCGGTTTTGTCGAGTGTGGCGAACAAAACAAAGGTCGTTTTTCATGCTTTCTCCTGGCAAATTGTCGCGCATTATACTCGCGCTTTTTTTCTCTGCAAGGGTAAAAACACCACTTTTTGCGATTTCGCAATCGATTGGCTTGGCGATTACCGCTGCGAGTGGCACTCGGTGTCTGGTTGTTTGGCCACGTTGCTGCTAGCGCTTAATCCCGCATATGCTCACCGGCCTGTAAGGCAGCCCGGTCGTAATGCTGCACGATGTGGCCTTTCTCCATCAGGGCGGCGCGTTCGGACATGTGGGCAATCACGTCACCGTCATGGCTGACCAGCAAGTAGGTCATGCCATGCTCGCGTTTGAGGTGGTTGAGCAGGTTGAGGATCTCCGCCTGCACCGACATATCCAGCGCCGAGGTGGGTTCATCCAAGAGCAGTAGCTTAGGCCGCAGCAGCAAGGCACGGGCGATAGCGACGCGCTGGCGTTGGCCGCCGGAAAGCTGGTGGGGATAGCGCTGTGCCGTGGCCGCGCTCAGCCCTACCTGCCGCAAGGCTTCGTCGATCCGCGCCGTAATGTGTTTCTCACCGTGGATCTTCAACGGTTCACCCAGCGTACGGGCAATCTGATGCTGCGGATGTAACGAAGCATAGGGATCTTGAAACACCATCTGCACGTCGCGGCGTAATTGGCCGGTGAAGCGTTGCTGTGGTTGCAGAGGCTGGCCGAGCAAGCGTATTTCTCCACGCCATTCACGTTGCAAACCGGCCAGCACGCGCAGAACGGTGGACTTGCCACAGCCGGAAGCGCCAATCAGGCTGAAGGTTTCCCCCGCCTCAACGCCAAAGCTCACTGACTCCACGGCGATCTTATGGCCGTTGCCCTGCGGGAAGCTGACCTGCAAATTTTCAATGTCAATCAGCGCCATGTTCGCTCCGGGTAAAATCGATGCTGCGATCCAGCACCGGCAGATCCTGGCCGTAGGTGCTGGCATTGGGGCGGCAGGCCCACAGCGTGCGGGTGTAAGGATGGGTGGCTAGCGGCAGGTTGGCCGCGATCCCCTGATCCACCAGCTTGCCCTGATACATCACCAATACCCGGTCGCAACGTTCAGCCACCAGCGGCAGATCATGGCTGATCAGCAACAGCCCCATGTTACGCCGCGTGGTTTGTTCGACGATCAGATCGAGGATCTGATTACGTAATCTGGCATCCAGCGCCGAGGTTGGCTCATCGGCGATCAGCAGTTGCGGATCGTTAACCAGCGCAATCGCCAACATCGCGCGTTGCCCCATACCGCCGGAAAGCTGGCCGGGGTAGCTGTGATAGAGGCTTTCCGGCAAGCCGACGGCGGCCAGTGAGTTCAGCACTCGCTCATGGCGATCGGCCCGAGTCAGTGCGTTATGCAGCACCAGGGATTCTTCGATCTGCTTACCGATGCTGCGTACCGGATTTAATGCGTAGCGCGGATCTTGCAGCACCATGGCGATTTTGGCACCGCGTACCTCGTTCCATTGACGTGGCTGAAGCTTTAGTAAATCTGTCTCACGATAGTGCAGCTTATCGGCGGTGACGATGCCCGGCTTACGTACCAGCCCCATCAGGGCGCGGGCGGTCATGGATTTGCCGGAACCTGATTCCCCCACCAGCGCCACTTTCTCCCGGCCAATGCTGAAAGAAAGGCTATCCACCACCTTGTGGCCGTTAAATTCGATATTCAGGTTCTGTGCTGTCAGCAGTGGTTCAGTCATGATGCGGATCCAATAAGTCGCGCAGGCCGTCGCCCAGCAGGTTAAACGCCAGGCTGCTGATCAGGATCGCACAGCCAGGGATCGCGGCGATCCACCACTGATCGAAGATCACCTGCATCCCGTCGGCTACCATCGATCCCCATTCCGCCATCGGCGGTCGGGCACCCAGCCCCAGGAATCCCAGACCGGCGGCGGCCAGAATAATCCCCGCCAGATCCAATGCTAGCCGGACGACGGCAGAGGGCAGGCACATGGGCAGAATATGGCCCCACAGCAGACGCGGCCCCTGAATGCCCATCATCTCGGCGGCGGCCAGGTAGTCGCTTTTACGCAGTAGTTGGATCTCGGCTCTGGCCTGGCGGGCATAGGCGGGCCAGGTGGTGAGCGCCAATGCCAGCGCGCCATTAACCAGCCCAGGGCCGAGCATCGCCACAAAGGCGAAGGCCAGGATCAGCCGTGGCATCGACATGACCACGTCGGTAAAGCGCATCAGCACGCGCTCCAGCCAGCCGCCGTAATAGCCGGATAGCACGCCAATCAGCAGGCCGAGCGGCAGGGTGATTGCGGTGACCAGCAGCACTAGCCCAAGGGTTGGCCGGGTGCCGTAGATCAGGCGGGAAAGGACGTCGCGGCCATAGCTGTCGGTGCCGAGCCAATGGCCAGCTCCCGGCGGCAATAGGCGGTTGGCAGCGTTCTGCCAGTTGGGATCGACCGGTGCCAACCAAGGCGCAAACAGCGCTATCAGCACCAGTAACAGCAGGATGGTGGCTCCGCAGGTGGCGGAAGGTGAGCGTTTAAGTAGTGTCATGGTCATTGGCGCGCCCTCGGATCGAGCAAGCGCACCAGCAGGTCGGTGAGATTGTTGATAATCACAAAGCACAGGCCGATCAGCAGCGTGCCGCCCATGATGGCGGTGGTGTCCCCGGCAAACAGCGCGGTGGTCAGATAGCGGCCAATACCCGGCCAGGAGAACACGGTTTCGGTCAGAACCGCTCCCTCCAGCATGCTGGTATAGGCAAGCGCGATCACCGTCAGCAGGGTGCCGCTGATGTTGGGCAGCACGTGGCGGAACATGATGCGCATTTCGCTGGCCCCTTTGGCACGCGCCAGGGTGATGTACTCTTTATTCAATTCGCTCAGGCAGGCGGAGCGGGTCAGGCGGGTAATGCTGGCCAACGAATAATAGGCCAGCAGGCAAACCGGCAGCACCAGGTGTGCCAACGCATTGCGCACGGCCCCCGCATCGCCGGAAAGCCAGGTGTCGATCAGCGCGAAGCCGGTTTTGGCCTCGACGGTGTATTGGTAGACATCGTCCAACCGCCCCGGCCCGGCGCTCCACTGTAGTTTGGCGTAGAACAGCAACAGCATCAGCAGCCCCAGCCAGAAGATGGGCACCGAATTGCCGAGCAGGGTAATAAAGCGCACGCCGATGTCCAGCTTGCTGCCGGCAAAACGCGCGCACAATACACCAGCCAGCACGCCGAGCGGGGCTCCAATCACCAACGACAGCGTGGCCAATTCCAACGTGGCCGGGAAGGCATGCAGCAGATCCTGCAATACCGGTTGACCGGTGGCGCTGGCGGTGCCGAGATCGCCATGGGCCAGCCGCTCCAGATAGTGCCAGAACTGCACCGGCAAAGAGCGATCCAGGCCAAGCTGCTGTTTTACCTGCTCATAGGTGGCGGCGCTGGCGTGATCGCCGACGATCTGCAACACGCGATCCACCGGTGACAAGGCAGACAGCAGGAAGGTGATCAACAACAGGCCGAACAGGGTCAGCGCCAGCGTGAGCAGCCCCTGCGCCAATCCCCAAAGACGACGCCGGGAACGGCTTCCCGGCGTAGATTTTATTGCTACCGACATGGCAATCCTGATTATTTGCTAACGCGATCGTAATAGACCATATCTGCATTCAGGCCCTGTTGATAGCCTTTGACGTTATCGCGCAGCACCACCTGCGTTTTGGCCTGATCGATAAACACATACGGTGAACTGCGCTGCAATTCCTGTTGCATAGCGGTATAGAGCGCAGTACGTTTGGCCGGATCGGCCTCTGCGACCGCTGCCAGCGTTTGTTTGCTTAGCTCAGGGATCTGCCAACTGTTCAGCCCGGCCACCGTGCTGCTTTTGCCGTCGTTATAGGCGAAAGCGCTGGCATTGGAGTGCGCATCGAAGTAATCCGGGATCCACAGGCGGATCGCCGCCTGATGCTGCTTGGCGCGTACGCGGGCATAGACCTGGCTACCGGCGGCAGGCAACAGATCGAGCTTCACGCCACCTTGGGCAAAGCTGGCCTGTAACGACTGGGCGATGGTGATAAACGGCGGTTTGTTTTCCACGTCCAGCGTCAGGCTGGCGTTGGTGATCCCGGCTTTTTCCAGGATCGCCTTGGCCTTGGCCGGATCGAAGCTGAACGGGTTATCCTCCAGCGCCCCCGGTAGGCCGACCGGCAGGAAGCTCTGATGGACGAAGTATTGCCCTTTCAGCAGATCTTTGGTGATGCCCTGATAATCCACCAGATAGCGAGCCGCTTCCCAGAAGGCCGGGTTCTTCAGCAGCGGGTTGGCGGTATTACCGGTGTTGAACACCAGATAGTTTTGCTCGGCGGAAGGGATTTCCAGCACCTTCACACCCGCCTGGCTTTTCAGCGCGGCGGTTTGATCCGGGCCGAGTTCACGCGCCACGTCGGCATCCCCTTGCTGGATCAGCAGGCGGCGCGCGCTTGGGTCTGGCACGTTCTTTATGATGATATTGCTCAGCAGTGGCTTATCGCCCGGTGAAGTTGGGTTGGCGTCCAGCACGATCGCCTGATGTGGCTGGTAAACCCGCATCTTGAACGGGCCGCTGCCCGCAGAGTGCATCTTCAACCAGGCGTTGCCGAAGTCATCACCCTTCACGTTAGGCTGCACGGCTTTGCTGTCGACGATTGAGGCGATCGGCGTCGAGAGGATATTCAGGGCAACCGCCGGGCTGACGTCTGCCGTCCAGCTCAGTTGCACGGTATGCTCGTCGATCTTTTTCAGCTGTTGTTCGATATTGTCCGGCTGCCAGCCGAGCACGTTGAGGATAAACGCCGGTGACTTGTTCATCTTCACTGCGCGGGTATAAGAGAAAATCACGTCGTCTGCAGTCAACGGGTTACCGGAGGAAAACGCTGCCTGTGGGCGCAGCTTGACCGTCAGGGTCTTGGCGGCGGCATCATCCTGCCAACTTTCCGCCAGCACCGGGATCACCTTGGCCGGATTGTCACGATCGGCCTGCACCAGACGCTGATAGAGGCTGGGGACGGTCTGGATGCTGGAAAGCTCATTGGCCTCCGCCGGATCCAGGCTGACGATATCGTCCAGTGACTGCACCACTACCAGCGTATTTGGCGGCGTGGCAGCCAGTGCGGTCGTGGAGAGGGCGGCAAGAATAAACAGCGGCAAGACTTTGGCTTTCATAGACGTTTTCCCTTAAATGTGCCGGTAAACCAGAACGGAGAAGAGGTTGTTCTCATTAGTTTTTTACGGCATTTCTGCCGCCAGAATGCCACGGTAGAACGTTGGTAAAAAACAGGCAAAGGCCAAGAAGTTATTTGATATGACGAAAAAGACTATAGAGCCAGAAGGGGGGATTAACCAGAAGAAACCCTTCTGTTAGAAGGGTTTTTTGAGAGGGTGATTTACAAGGTTTTGCTTAACGTGGCGACCATCACCGCTTTAATGGTGTGCAGGCGGTTCTCTGCCTGATCGAACACGATGCTGTGCTCCGACTCGAACACCTCGTTGGTCACTTCCATACCGCCGTGCATGCCGTACTGTTCGGCCATCTGTTTACCCAGCGTGGTTTGATCGTCGTGGAATGCTGGCAGACAGTGCAGGAATTTCACCTGTGGGTTGCCGGTTAGTTTCACCATTGCCATATTCACCTGATACGGCCTGAGCAGCGCAATCCGCTCCTGCCAGACTTCTTTGGCTTCCCCCATCGAGACCCAAACGTCGGTATACAGGAAATCGGCACCCTGTACGCCTTCGGCAATATCTTCCGTCAGGGTGATTTTGCCGCCGGTCTGCTGTGCGAGCGCCTGGCATTCTGCAACCAGCTCGGCCTGCGGCCAACAGGCCTTCGGCGCGACCAACCGCAGATCCATGCCTACCAGCGCGGCGGCTTCCAGCAGGGTATTGCCCATATTGTTACGTGCATCGCCAATGTAGGCGAATTTCACCTCGCTCAACGCTTTCCCTGGCAGGTGTTCACGCACGGTGAGCAGATCTGCCAGCAGCTGGGTGGGGTGGAACTCGTTGGTCAAGCCATTCCACACTGGCACACCAGCGTGTTCTGCCAAGGTTTCCACCAGGCACTGGCCAAAACCACGATATTGAATACCGTCGTACATCCGGCCCAGCACGCGGGCGGTGTCTTTCATCGACTCTTTATGGCCGATCTGGCTGCCGCTTGGGCCAAGGTAGGTCACCTGAGCGCCCTGATCGAATGCGGCAACTTCGAAAGAGCATCGGGTACGAGTAGAGTCTTTTTCGAAGATGAGCGCAATGTTCTTGCCTTGTAGATGGCGGGTTTCCTGGCCTTGCTTCTTGGCCAGCTTCAAATCGGCGGCCAACTGCAACAAGGACTGGATCTCACTGGGGGTAAAATCCATTAATCTCAAAAAGTGACGACTGTAGAACGGGTTCATCTGGCTCATCTCCGTAAATCCCTATCGTTTGATTGAATTTAAATTCACTTTATATGTATGAATATTCAATTTCAACCCCGAAGCAGAAATCTTTCACGTTTATCGTGGCAGCGGTGACAGCGGTGTGTGAAAATAGAAGTAACGAAGCCCATTTTATTGAGGATAGAGGCATGGCAAACCGCGAATTGCTGGAAGAACAACGTGAAGAAACCCGCCTGATCATCGAAGAACTGCTGGAAGACGGCAGCGATCCGGATGCGCTCTACACTATCGAGCACCATTTCTCTGCCGAAAAGTTTGAAGTTCTGGAGCAGGCCGCCGTGGAAGCCTTCAAGTTGGGCTACGAAGTGACCGATGCCGAAGAGCTGGAAGTGGAAGATGGCTCCATGGTGATGTGTTGTGACGTGATCAGCGAAGTTGCGCTGAATGCCGAGCTGATCGACAGCCAGGTAGAACAACTGGTGGCATTGGCAGAAAAATGCGGTGTCAATTACGACGGTTGGGGCACCTACTATGAAGATCCGAACGGTGAAGAAGGCGACGACGATGAAGAAGACGGCGACTTTATCGATGAAGACGACGACGGCAAACGTCATTAATTAAATCCTGCGGGCTGGCGCAAGCTGGCCCCTGATAGAACTCGATGAAATACCAATCTCTGTTATCCCCGATTTTAAACTTCCTGCACTGTGAAACCCCGGATGGCTGGATCGAAGCGGCCCGCCGCCCGGAAAACCTGCCCCTGTTGCTGACCGACCACTTGGTATGCGAGCTGAAAGCGGCGCAGACCGGCATGTGGCTGATCCGCCGCTACGTGGCCGATAAAGAGAGTGGTGATGCCCTGCTGGCACTGCTCAGGCCCTATGAGGCGTTTGTGCACGAGGCGCAGGAAGTGCCGGAAGAGCTGTTCCGCCAGAGCGCGTTTACCAGGAAGATCCTGCCGAAGAATGGCTCGGCCTATGGCCAGGATTTGGTCGACAAGATGGTGTTGCTGATCAAAGAGGAGTTGCATCACTTCTCGCAGGTGCTGGAGATCATGCAGGCCCGGCAGATCCCTTATAGAAAGATCACCGCCAGCCGCTATGCCAAAAGCATGATCCGCGAGGTGCGTACTCACGATCCGGCCACTCTGATCGATAAGCTGATCTGCGGCGCGTATATAGAGGCCCGCTCCTGCGAACGCTTCGCCAAGCTGGCCCCGTTCCTGGACGATGAGCTGAACCGGTTTTATGTTTCGCTACTGCGTTCCGAAGCCCGCCATTATCAGGATTACCTGACGCTGGCAGAGCAGATCGCCGGCGGTGATATCAGCGAACGCGTGGCGTTTTTTGGCCAGTTGGAGGCGGAGCTGATCCGCTCACCGGACACCGAGTTCCGCTTCCACAGCGGCGTGCCATCCCCCTCACTTTAGCCCTCTCCCACAGGGCGAGGGGACCGATCGAGTTGGGCTGTAAATGTAGTGATTCTGCATGAGCGCCGGCTAACTCACCTTGGTTGAAGGGGCGATAGCGGTTGCCAAGGTGACTCCTTCATTTCCAAACTGAGCAGGGGCTATCAGCTCCCTCTCCCTGTGGGAGAGGGTCGGGGGTGAGGGGCCTATTCGGTTCCCAGTATCAAATCCACCGCCTTCTCGGCCAGCATAATGGTGGGGGCATTGGTGTTACCGCTGGTGACCTGCGGCATCACCGAACAGTCGACCACCCGCAGCCGCTCAAAGCCATGTACTCGTAGCTGCAAGTCGGTCACCGAGTCTTCCGTGTTTTGCCCCATACGGCAACTGCCCACCGGGTGATAGACCGTCTTGCAGAAGTTGCGCACAAACTCCTCCATCTGCGCCTCATCGTTTACCCACGCCGGTTGTGGCATCAGCAGATCTTTAATCAGCGGCTTGAGAGAGGCGGTTTCCAGGAAGCGCAGGCCAAATTTCACCGCGCGAATGCTGCCCGCCAGATCGTCTGGATGACCAAGATAGTTGGCCTGTAGCTTGACGGGATCGGCAGGGTTACGGCTGCGTAACTGCACCTGGCCACGCGCTTTGGGTTGCAGATAACCGACCTTGAGCGACATGCCGTGGATCGCCGGTAGCGGTTCGCCGGGCACGTCGTCCCAACTGTCGAGTATCGGCAGGAAATGTACCTGCACGTCTGGCCTGCCATTGCCTTGGGAATCGGCGAAGGCGGCCCCCTCCAGTACGTTAGAGGTCAAGACGCCGCTGCGAAAGGCTAGCCACTCGGCACCGTGGCGCAGCGCCTGCAAGCCCCGATCGGCACCGAACAGGCTGACAGGTTCGCGGGTGCTGACGTTAATCGACATATGCAGGTGATCGTGGAAGTTTTTGCCCACCGGCAGATCGGCCAGTGGCGTAATGCCCAACGGCTCCAGATGTTCACGCGGGCCGATGCCGGACAACATCAGGAGCTTCGGTGAGCCCACCGCCCCGGCGCTGAGGATCACTTCCTGGCTGGCGTGGGCGACGATCTCATTGCCACCGTTCAGGCTGTAGACTACTCCAGTTGCCACGTTGTTTTCGAAGGTGACGCGGTGTACCAGCGCGTTGAGTTTCACCACTAGCCGCGAGTTATCGCGTACGGCTTGCAGATAGGTGCGGGAGGTGCTGGCGCGTTCACCGTTGCGGGTGGTGGTCTGGTAGAATCCTACGCCGTGCTGGCTTTCACCGTTAAAGTCGTTGCGGTAGGGCAGATCCAACTCCTGGCCCGCGCGGATAAACGCCATGCTGAGCGGATGGCGGTAGCGGTTCTCGCTGACCGGCAGCAGCCCTTCGTTGCCGTGATACTCATCCGCCAGGCTTTCATTGGCTTCGGCGCGTTTGAAGTAGGGCAGCACGTCCTGATAGCTCCAGCCGGTACAGCCATACTGTTGCGCCCAGTCGTCGTAATCCTGCGGTTGGCCGCGCAGATAGATCATACCGTTTACCGAGCTACTGCCGCCCAGCACTTTGCCCTGGGCGATCTGCATGCGGCGGTTATTGGCGTGCGGCTCTGGCTCGGTTTCATACGGCCAGCTTTTCTTGGCAATGATCTTGGCAACCCCGGCGGGCATTTTGATAAACAGATTATTGTCGTCGCCGCCGGCTTCCAGCAGCAGGATGCGGGCCTGGGTACGGCGGATGAGCTGGGCTGCCAACACGCAACCCGCAGAGCCTGCGCCAACAATGATGTAATCGAAGTTATTTTCTGACATGACCGTTCCCTGTGCGTGATGGTTAGAGACTGTCATGGCAGAGTAACTCAGAGGAATAGTAGGTCAATTTGCGATCGTTAATTTATTAACGAATATCACAATAAATTTACATTACAGAATTCAGCATCAGTTTAACTGGCTGAAATATAAAAATACCGTGCGTTTTTTTGAATAATGTTGATGTTAATGATTTTTTGAGGGTGATGTGTTCTCTCCCTCACCCCAACCCTCTCCCCAAGGAGAGGGAGCCAGTTCAGTGATGCGATTAGTCATCAGATTAAAATTATGGCTGGGGAGTTGTTGCGAAATTAAGGTCAGGCGTAGGAGCTAATTTATGGCACATTCGGTCCCCTCTCCCTGTGGGAGAGGGTTAGGGTGAGGGGGCATTGCGGCGGTTAAAGTGACTTCAGCATGGTGACTTCGCAGTCGCCGTGGCCGGTATTGCCCATGGCACAATCGATATGCTCAAAACCAAGATGCTCATACAGGCCAATCGCCTGCTGCAACGTGGCGGTGGTTTCCAGATAGCAACGGCTGAACCCCTGCTGACGGGCAAACTCCAGCGCCTGCAGCGCCAGGCGTTTTGCCAAGCCTTTGCCACGCAGCACCGGCAGGAAATACATTTTCTGTAATTCGCAGACGTCGATCTCACCGCCTTGCAGCGGCGCAACGCCACCCCCACCGGCAATCTGACCGTCTATCTCCACCACCCAGTAAGCACTGCGCGGTTGGCTATAGAGTTGGAACAAGGCGTCCAGATTGGGATCGGAAACGGTATAACCTTTATCCGCCGTCAGGCCATGTTCGGCGGAGACTTCGCGAATAACGTGAGCAATAGCGGCATTATCGTCGGCCGTGATTGGGCGTACCAGAAGACGCACTGGGGTGGCTGTTGTCATGTTTACACTCACCATCAAAGGGAACCTGAGGGGACCCGGAATTTCGTTGTTATTACGGAATGCACCGCATCAATAGTACTTTGTAATAACACTTAAGCCTGGCTTTTGGCAATGCCGATAAAAAAACAGCGGGGAAAAATCACCCGCTGTTTTTGATCGGTAGTTTGCAGAATTACAGTGCAGCGATAGTCGCCTGCTGCTCCTGCAGCTTCAGCTTACCTTCTTTGCAGGCTGCCAGGCGTTCACGCTCTTTGGCCACCACTGCTTCCGGTGCACGAGCCACAAAGCCTTCGTTGGACAGCTTGCCTTCGATAGAAGCAATCTCACCATCCAGCTTGCCCATCTCTTTCGACAGACGCGCGATTTCTGCGTCCTTGTCGATAAAGCCCGCCATCGGGATCAGCAGTTCGGCACCGTCGACCAGCTTGGTGACTGAAACCGGGCCTTTCTCGCCCGCAGGCAGCAGGGTGATGGAGCTCAGGCGCGCCAGGCGTTCGATAAAGCTCTGGTTTTCCTGCACACGGCGCTGAGCGTCACCATTGGCGTTACGCAGCAGCACTTCCAACTGTTTGCTTGGTGCGATGTTCATCTCGGCGCGGATGTTACGCACCGCGATGATCGCCTGCTTGATCCACTCCAGATCGTTCAATGCCTGCTGGTCTTCCAGCGCGGCGTCGAAGGCCGGGAACGGCTGCAGCATGATGGTGTCTGCGGTTTCACCGGTCAGAGGCTTGACGCGCTGCCAGATGGTTTCGGTGATAAATGGAATGATTGGGTGCGCCAGGCGCAGCAACGCTTCCAGCACGGTGATCAGTGTATTACGTGTGCCACGCTGTTCCGCTTCGCTGCCGTTGATCACGACCGGTTTGGTCAATTCCAGATACCAGTCGCAGAACTGGTTCCAGGTGAATTCGTACAGGATGCCCGCCGCGATATCGAAGCGATAGGTGTCCAGCGCCTCACGGTAGGCTTTCACCGTGCGGTTGAATTCGGCCAGGATCCAGCGGTCGGCCAGCGACAGCTGCATTTCGCCACCGTTGAAGCCGCAGTCGTGCGCTTCGGTGTTCATCAGCACAAAGCGGCTGGCGTTCCACAGCTTGTTACAGAAGTTGCGGTAGCCTTCTAGGCGCTTCATATCCCAGTTGATGTCACGGCCAGTAGAGGCCAGTGCTGCCAGGGTAAAGCGCAGGGCGTCGGTGCCGTGCGGTTCGATGCCGTTCGGGAACTGCTTCTCGGTGCGCTTGCGGATTTTCTCTGCCAGCTGCGGCTGCATCATGTTGCCGGTACGTTTCTCCAGCAGATCTTCCAGCGAGATACCGTCAACCATATCCAGCGGATCGATGACGTTACCCTTCGATTTGGACATCTTCTGCCCTTCGTCGTCGCGGATCAGGCCGGTCATGTACACGGTTTTGAACGGAACCTGCGGCTTGCCGTTTTCATCTTTGACGAAGTGCATGGTCAGCATGATCATGCGGGCAATCCAGAAGAAGATGATGTCGAAGCCGCTGACCAGCACGCTGGTCGGGTGGAAGGTCTTCAGATCCGGGGTCTGCTCTGGCCAACCCAGGGTCGAGAAGGTCCACAGGCCGGAAGAGAACCAGGTATCCAGCACGTCTTCGTCCTGGTTCAGCGCCACGTCGGCACCCAGGTTGTTTTCGCGACGAACTTCTTCTTCAGTGCGGCCAACGTACACTTTGCCTTCGGCGTCGTACCAGGCCGGGATGCGGTGGCCCCACCACAGCTGACGGGAGATACACCAGTCCTGGATATCGCGCATCCAGCTGAAGTACATGTTTTCGTACTGCTTAGGCACGAACTGGATCTCACCTTGCTCAACCGCTTCAACCGCGACTTTCGCCAGCGGTGCGGTACGCACGTACCATTGGTCAGTCAGCATTGGCTCGATAACCACGCCGCCACGGTCACCGTAAGGCACGGTCAGATCGTGAGGTTTGATCTCTTCCAGCAGGCCGAGTTCGTCAAAGGCGGCAACCACGGCTTTACGCGCAGCAAAGCGCTCCAGGCCACGGAACTGCGCTGGCAGCTCGCCGCTGTAGGCGGTGCTGGCTTCGCCCAGGGTGTCGAACACCTCGGCTACTTCGAGGATGTCACCGTCGAAGCTCAGGATGTTGATCATCGGCAGGCCGTGACGCTTACCCACCTCATAGTCGTTGAAGTCGTGCGCCGGGGTGATTTTCACGCAGCCGGTGCCTTTCTCCATATCGGCGTGCTCGTCACCCACAATGCGGATGCGGCGGCCCACCAATGGCAGAATGATCTCTTTGCCAATCAGATCCTTGTAGCGTGGATCTTCTGGGTTTACCGCTACGCCGGTATCACCCAGCACGGTTTCCGGACGGGTGGTGGCAACCACCAGGTAGTCTTTGCCTTCCGCCGTTTTTGCCCCATCGGCCAGCGGATAGCGCAGGTGCCACATGGAACCTTTGGACTCGCGGTTTTCCACTTCCAGATCGGAGATGGCGGTGCGCAGTTTTGGATCCCAGTTCACCAGGCGTTTGCCACGGTAGATCAGATCTTCTTTGTACAGGCGGACAAACACTTCTTTCACCGCGTTGGACAGGCCTTCATCCATGGTGAAGCGCTCGCGCTCCCAATCCACGGAGTTGCCCAGACGGCGCATCTGGCGGGTGATGGTGCCGCCGGACTCGTCCTTCCACTGCCAGATTTTATCGATGAACGCATCGCGGCCATAATCATGGCGGGTTTTATTTTCTTCTGCGGCGATCTTGCGCTCAACCACCATCTGGGTTGCGATACCGGCATGGTCGGTACCGGCTTGCCACAGGGTATTTTTACCCTGCATGCGCTGGTAGCGGGTCATGGTGTCCATGATGGTCTGCTGGAACGCGTGGCCCATATGCAGGCTGCCGGTGACGTTCGGCGGCGGGATCATGATGCAGAAACTTTCCTGGCTGGTATCGCCATTCGGTTTGAAATAGCCCTGGCTTTCCCAGTGATCGTACAGCTTCTGTTCGATCTGGGTTGGGTCATAGGCGGTATCGAGATCGGTGTTGGTCTTTTCCATTTTTATTTCAAGGTTCAGTTAGTTGGCGGCGTGGCCGTGGTCAAATGGAAGCCGACGCTGCGATAGGCTTTGTAACGTTCGCGCGCCAACTGTTTCAAGGTGTCTTCGTAAGGGACGAAGTCTACCACTTCATGGAAAGCAGTAGCAAAATCTGCAAACTGCGGCAGCAGGGCGATCAGCAGATCGCGCGGGGCATTGCCGCGTTTGCCTGGCCAGCACAGCTCGACCGGCGCGCCAAAGTTTGGCCCTTCGCCTGCGAGATTGTGCGGCACAAATTGGTGTGGTTCACGTTGCCACAGGGCTTCATCCAGCCGCTGGGCCTGCTCCTGGCTTTCACAGGCGATCAGCACCCGCTTGCCAGCGCGCCATCTTTCGGCGGCAACGGCACAGGCCACAGCCTCGTGTGCACTGAGCGCACCAGCGGGTTCTGCGTGTTCAAGAAGGTAGAACGTTGCCTGTTTCATGATTCAATTCACCGTGGCCAAAAAATGTAAGGGCACAGCGTGCTGTGCCCTCGGTGATTATACCTGAATTACCGCGCGGATTTAATCGTCGCCGTTCAAGCCGGCACGATTGAGCAGGAACTGCGCCAGCAGGGCTACCGGGCGGCCAGTGGCCCCTTTGGCCTTGCCGGAGCGCCAGGCGGTACCGGCGATATCCAGGTGCGCCCAGCTGTACTTGCGGGTAAAGCGTGAAAGGAAGCACGCGGCGGTGATGGCACCACCTGGGCGGCCGCCAATGTTGGCCATATCCGCAAAGTTGGAATCCAGCTGCTCGTAATACTCATCGCTCATCGGCAAGCGCCACGCACGGTCACCCGATTGCTCGGAAGCGCCAATCAGCTCGTGAGCCAGCGGGTTGTGGTTCGACATCAGGCCAGTGATGTGGTGGCCTAATGCGATCACGCAGGCACCGGTCAGGGTAGCGATATCAATTACCAGCTCTGGCTCGAAACGTTCCACGTAGGTGAGGGTATCGCACAGCACCAAGCGGCCTTCGGCGTCGGTGTTCAGCACTTCTACCGTCTGGCCCGACATGGTGGTCAGCACGTCACCTGGGCGATAGGCACGTCCGCCCGGCATGTTTTCACAGCCAGCCAGTACGCCAATCACGTTCAGCGGCAGGTTCAGTTCTGCTACCACACGCATGACGCCGTACACGGTTGCCGCACCGCACATGTCGTATTTCATCTCGTCCATGCCATCGGCAGGTTTGATCGAGATGCCGCCGGAGTCGAAGGTCAGCCCTTTGCCTACCAGCACGATCGGCTTAGCGTCCGGGTTAGGATTTCCCTTATATTCCATCACCGACATCAGCGATTCATTTTGCGAACCGGCACCGACCGCCAGATAGGCATTCATCCCCAGCTCTTTCATCTGTTGTTCACCGATGACGCGGGTGGTGATGTGGGTGCTGAAGGCGTCGGCCAACTGACGAGCCTGTGAGGCCAGATAACCGGCGTTACAGATGTTTGGTGGCATATTGCCGAGATCTTTGGCGGCCTTGATGCCGGAAGCCACGGCCAGGCCGTGTTGGATGGCGCGTTCACCGCTGGTCAGTTCACGGCGGGTTGGCACGTTGAACACCATTTTACGCAGCGGGCGACGTGGCTCTACCTTGTTGCTCTTCAACTGATCGAAGGTGTAGAGCGTTTCTTTGGCCGTTTCTACCGCCTGGCGCACCTTCCAGTAAGTATTGCGGCCTTTTACGTGCAGCTCGGTCAGGAAGCAGACGGCCTCCATGGAACCGGTGTCGTTAAGGGTATTGATGGTTTTCTGGATCACCTGCTTGTACTGGCGTTCATCGAGCTCGCGCTCTTTGCCACAGCCAATCAGCAAGATGCGTTCGGAGAGAATGTTCGGCACATGGTGCAGCAGTAATGTCTGCCCGACTTTGCCTTCCAGTTCGCCCCGGCGCAATAGTGCGCTGATATAACCATCACTGATTTTGTCGAGTTGTTCTGCGATAGGTGACAGGCGGCGTGGTTCGAAAACACCTACTACAATACAGGCGCTGCGCTGTTTTTCCGGGCTACCGCTTTTTACACTGAACTCCATGCACTCTCCTGAATCTTAAAGACAACGACGAAAGCTACGGCTAGAATGACCTGCTCCGCCAAGATCTTCCGTCATTGAGTTAACTAACTAGGTTAACCTGAACGGCGTAAACGTTCTGTTTTGGCTACTATAGGTCTGTTCCTATAGGATGGCCAAACAGCTTGATGTTCTAATACTATTTTAGCTGTGAAGGTTGCCACATGATGAGAAAAAATGGCGGATTAGCGATGAAACTATCGATTTTCCTGCAAAAAGACAAGTTTTCACAGGCGTAATAAGCGTGATCATCATTAGATATCTGGTACGGGAAACGCTGAAGAGCCAAATTGCCATCCTGTTTATCCTGCTTCTGATCTTCTTTTGTCAGAATCTGGTCAGGGTGTTAGGTGATGCGGTCGACGGCAATATCCCGACAAATTTAGTCTTATCCCTGCTTGCATTGGGTGTGCCGAAGATGGCGCAGCTAATCTTGCCCTTAAGCCTGTTTCTTGGCCTCTTGATGACGTTTGGACGGTTGTATACCGAAAGCGAAATCACCGTCATGCACGCCTGCGGTCTGGGGAAACGGACCCTGATCATTGCCGCTATGGTGTTGGCGATCTTTACTTCGGCGGTGGCTGCGGTAAACGTTTTCTGGGTCGGGCCATGGGCGGCCAGCCATCAGGACGAAGTGATTGCCGAAGCCAAAGCCAACCCCAGCATTGCCGGGCTGGCTGAAGGGCAGTTCCAGCCCTCACAGGATGGTAACGCCGTACTGTTTGTCGGCAGCGTAAAGGGCAACACCTTCAACGACGTGTTCCTGGCGCAGCTACGCCCGAGCGGCAACCAACGCCCTTCGGTGGTGGTGGCCGAGCATGGGGTGATCAACCAGGGCCGCGATGGATCGCAGGTCGTCACGCTGGACAAAGGCACCCGGTTTGAAGGCACCGCGCTGCTGCGTGATTTCCGCATTACCGACTTCAATGACTATAAAGCGGTTATCGGCCATCAGTCCGTCACTATCGATAATACCCAGTCTGAGCAGATGTCGATGCGCACGCTGTGGGAATCAAATGAACCGGATGCGCGCGCCGAATTCCACTGGCGTCTGACGCTGGTCGTTTCCGTGGTGCTGATGGCTCTGCTGGTGGTGCCGCTCAGCGTGGTCAACCCGCGCCAAGGCCGCGTGCTGAGCATGTTGCCAGCGATGCTGCTGTATCTGATCTTCTTCCTGCTGCAGACCTCGCTGCGTTCCAATGCCGGTAAGGACAAGCTGGATCCGCTGGTGTGGATGTGGCTGGTGAACCTGGCGTACTTCGCGATTGCTCTGGCACTTAACCTGTGGGATACCGTGCCGATGCGCAAACTGCGTGCACGCCTGAGAGGAGCGGCCTGATGTTTGGTGTACTGGACCGTTATATCGGTAAAACGATTTTCAACACCATCATGATGACGCTGTTCATGCTGGTTTCGCTTTCCGGCATCATCAAGTTTGTCGATCAGTTGCGTAAAGTCGGGCAGGGTGAATATTCGGCGCTGGGTGCGGGGGTGTATACCCTGCTCAGCGTACCAAAGGATATTGAGATCTTCTTCCCGATGGCGGCGCTGCTAGGGGCATTGCTCGGTTTGGGCACCCTGGCTACGCGTAGCGAACTGGTGGTGATGCAGGCTTCTGGCTTCACCCGGCTGCAGATTGCTGGGTCGGTGATGAAAACCGCCATTCCGCTGGTCTTGCTGACGATGGCAATCGGCGAATGGGTGGCACCGCAGGGCGAACAGATGGCGCGTAACTACCGTGCGCAACAGATGTACGGTGGCTCGCTGCTCTCTACCAAGAGCGGCCTGTGGGCGAAGGACGGCAACGACTTTATCTACATCGAACGGGTGGCGGGTGAAAAAGAGCTGGCTGGCGTCAACATTTACCACTTCAACGATCAGCGCCGTTTAGAGACCGTCCGCTATGCCGGTACCGCAGATTTTGAAGACGGTGCGTGGCAGCTTTCACAGGTGGATACCTCCGATCTGACCAATCCAAAACAGGTGACCAGTACCCAGACGTTGACCGGGGTGTGGAAAACCAACCTGACGCCGGACAAGCTGGGCGTGGTGGCGTTGGATCCGGATTCGCTTTCCATCAGCGGCTTGCACAACTATGTGAAGTACCTCAAGCAGAGTGGCCAGGAGGCCAGCCGTTATCAGCTGAATATGTGGAGCAAGATCTTCTCGCCGCTGTCGGTGGCGGTGATGATGCTGATGGCGCTGTCGTTTATCTTTGGCCCGCTGCGTAGCGTGCCAATGGGTGTGCGAGTGGTGATCGGTATCAGCTTCGGCTTCCTGTTCTACGTGCTGGATCAAATTTTCGGCCCGCTGAGCATGGTGTACAGCATGCCGCCAATTCTGGGGGCCCTGTTGCCAAGCTTGCTGTTCCTGTTGATTAGCCTTGTTTTGCTGCTGAAGCGGAAATAGTCAGGCCCAATAGACTGGGCCTGTATGCAAATCAAAGCCGCGATGTGTTAAGTCACCGCAGCAGAGGAAAGACGGGTGGGAGAGATCCTACCCGTTTTTCGCTTAGAGTGCAGAGGCGCTAGAAGGGAACAGTGCAAAGGATTCGCTGCAATCGTAAGGCTCCTCGGATCCATTACGGTTATCCAGCACGTCAAACTCTGCGGCACCGTTGTCCGCGGCTTCCAACAGCCGATCCGCCAAGGATACCGGGCCAGGTCCCATCAGGATCTGGGCATAAGAAGGCGCGGCAGGGATTGATGCCGAGGCTTTGCTAGCCAACTGTGGGGCGCTGTCAAACACGGTGTTATCGAGCACAATATTTCTTAATGGCAGATCCTGGCCATCAGAGCTGAAGCCCCGTAAGGTGACTCGAACGTTATCTCCGTTGTAAATGGAGTCTGGCGTATCCACATAGTGGTAATTCTTGATGGTGACATCTTGAATATCGGGGTAGGCCTGGCCGGTTTTTTTGCTGTAGTAGGTATCTATGGTCAGCGCTTCCTGAGCGCGGCGGATGCAAATGCCATCATAGTTGATGTTCCTCACTTCTCCTCCAACGCTCATGTCGGTTTTGATACGCACGCCGACGGCAAAGTCAGCATCATGGCCGTCAATGCTCATATCCCGAATTTCCACGTCTTTGACCGCGCAGTCGGTTTCACTGCCGATTGACATACCATGGGTGAAGTAGAGGCGGTTATGCAGAATTTTGACGTTGCTGACGGTGTAAATAGGCAACTGCCCGGCATACTTTTCGGCAATCGGTGGGACACAGGCATTGCTGCTGTGGGCTTTGATGGCGATACCGTCATCACCGGTACTGATGTGGTTATAGGCAATCAGGACATTCTGCGATTGGCCAGGATCGATCGCATCGGTGTTCTTGGTCGTATCCGGGGTAAAGCAGGTGCTTGCTCGGGTATAGTTAGGGGAACCCGATGTCGCAGGGGTTGTCCCTTTCGGGCAATCATAGCCTGGAACCGTATAGGCCAGTGAAGGCGTTAACACCTTCACGCCCCAGACGACCACTCCATTGACCCCACTGGGGACAAAGTGGAATTTGGGCGCATTCTGTAAGGTGATCTTATACAGCGTGAAGTTCTGGCTGGTCGGCTTGGCGGAATTCTTGTTGGTGACCTGAATTAGCCGCGGGTTGTTCTGATTGGCGCCGGAAACGGTTTTGGTTAATGCGCCCACATCCCACCAGGTAAGGATATCGGCATATTTTCCGCTGGTGAGCACTGCCCCTCCTCGCCCGTCGATAATACCTTCGCCAATCACGCCGCTGTTTATTGCATCGGTGGCGGTAATCAATGCGTTACAGCCATTATCGGCACTGGCGGTTTCGCCACAGTTATTCTTACCGGCAATCTGGTAATCCACCGGGCTACGTGAGGCAAACAGGGTGATCCCTTGATCTACCCAGAGCGTTACGCCGCTTTTCAGCGTAAGTGGACCGCTCAAGAACGCATTCTCTTCGTTGCTGCCTGCGACCAATTTAACGGCACCGGTGTTGCAGGCGTCGATCGCGGCTTGAATACGCTGGGTATCGGGTTGGGAATTATTCACGTCAGCATCAATGGCTTCATCCAGTAGCCCTTTGGCATTCTGGTTCAGTTCGGCTGAGAGTGTTTGGCAGACTTCAGGCATTACCGGTTCTTTCCTGGCTAATTCTGGATCGTTAATGGCTGAGGCTGGCCAGGCACCACTGCGGTCAGCGACAGGTTTCTCAGTTTCAGGGGGAACAACGGGTTTAACTGGCTCAACAGGAGAGGCGATATTACCATCCGAGTTATCACAACCCGTCAGGGCCAGCAGAAAAATCGCCATAGCTGATAATGACTTGAAATTTCTTTGCATGATTTATCCCTAATAATGAAACAGCGTTCCGAAATTAGATATTGTCTTGCAAAATACGTGACTGCAACTATTACATATCTGGATTATGCAGTGTCGAATCATTAGCCAGCATTACTTATTGATGGCGTCAATCAGCCCCTTACCGCGCTACCTTGCCGCTGCGCTGTAAGGGGCTGAGATCTTACATCTGCGAGAAGATGTTCATAATGACGCCACCACCGATGATCAGCGCCATGGCGAATATGGCTGGGAGATCCGGTTTCTGCTTGTAGAGCAGCATCGAAACGAAGGTCACCCCGACGATGCCAAAGCCGCACCACAGCGAGTAAGCGACGCCCACCGGGATAAAGCCCATCGCCTTGGTCAGGGCGAAATAGCACAGGCAGTAAGCGCTAATCACCAGCACCGAAGGCCCCAGCTTTTTAAAGTTGTTGGTTTTTTTGATCATCGAGGTCCCGGTGATTTCCGAACCAATCGACAGTGCCAGCCACAAGAAGCCAATGTTAAACATAGTTGATACCCTTATTCTTCGGAGGAGCCCATTTTGGAGAAGAGGTTCATGATCACGATGCCGCTGGCAATCACGATCATGCCGATAATGGCTGGCATATCAGGGTGTTGGCCGTAAAACACCATGCCCAGGCTTGAGACCAGTAAAATCCCGGTGCCTGACCAGGTGGCGTAAGCCAGGCCGACAGGGATGTATTTCACCGCGTTGGATAACGAGTAATAACAAACGCAATACAACACTACGATCAAGCCGAGTAATAACGTCTTGGTGGTACCTTCGCTGTTATCAAACATTTTTAAGGTAGAGGTGGCCGAGGTCTCGGAGAAGATGACCAATAACATCCATACCCATGCTTTTGCCTTGGTAGACATAGAGTTCGCTCCTGATAAGTAATGATTTATATAAATTTAAAATTTGAGACTTATATTAATTACCCCTCACCCCAACCCTCTCCCACAGGGAGAGGGAGCCGAGTGTGCAACAACTTGGCTACGGTGCTGGTTTTTTAATCACTCTTGTTACAGATTAACTTTGGTACCTGAATATCACGCCGCTCCAGCTCACTTGAAAATAAAGAGGAAATCTCAGCAAACTCGATCGGTCCCCTCTCCCTGTGGGAGAGGGTTAGGGTGAGGGGACTCTCTTCGGGGTAAAAGCCCTCACCTAGTTCTGTATTATTTTTTTCCTCGGCTATATTCCAGAGCTAAATCGGTCAGCTTGGCTCCCGGTGGTGAACGACCATTGAGCCGCTTGAGTTCGCTTAGCGTTACGTAAGCCTGTGGCGGCGCTGCCAACGGCTCCGTGGTGGCAGGCTGGGCCGATAGCATCCGATCCAACGTACAGAGCTCAATGCCCTGGGCCGCCAGTTTTGGCAGATCATCTGCCTGTGGGGCGCGGCTCAGGCCTTTCAACTGATTTAATTCGCTGGTCGGGTTGCAGTTATAATCCAGCGCCATAATTGGCCTGCCGCTCATGCGGGCCAGATGAATAAACCGGGCAGTATCAGACTGTAATAAACCATTGGCCACTTCTGCCGCCGTCGCGAAATCGAGAAAAGGAATTAATACCCGCTCAATATTATCCAACGCGCCGGTTTGACTGATTTCCGCCAGCGAAGTTATCGGCCCTAGTTGGCTCCAATCTGTTTCTGCGTGAAACTGCCGGGCATTATCGCTAAACAGGATCACCGGCGAGAACGCCTGGCAGTGCTGCAAGCGCGCGCGGATAATTTCGTGGTAACCATCCGCTGCGGTTAACAACACCAACGCCCGTGGCCGCATCCGTGCGAGCACTTCACTGACCAACTTATCGATGATTTCACGCTGCATCATATTTGCCGCCTTAGGGAACGATAACCACGTTGTCACCGGAAGCCAGCCCGGCGGCGTTGGCTTCATCGGTATCAATGTGCAGTTCCAGAGCAAAACTGGCTTTGATCCGCACGATGACTTCGTCAAAGATCAACCCACGCACGCCTGCCGCTTTCACCCGCACCTTCTGCCCGTTCTGCACGCCCAACCTGGCGGCATCCTGCGGGTTCATATGGATATGGCGCTGGGCACAAATCACCTGTGAATGCAGTGAAACATAGCCCGCCGGGCCAGCCAGCATGGCGTCACCGGAGGCGTTCAGATTGCCGGATTCGCGTACCGGAGCCTTCAGCCCCAGGGTAAAGCAGTCCGCCTTGGAGATTTCCAACTGAGTACATTCGCGCGCTGGTCCCAACACCCGCACCTTGGAGAGCGAGCCTTTCGGGCCGACGATCATCACGCACTCTTTCGCGGCGAACTGCCCCGGCTGGCGTAGCTCTTTGCATGGCGTCAGCCGATAACCGGCACCAAACAGCGTTTCAATATCCTGCTGCGACAGATGGACATGCCGGTTAGAGACCCCAACCGGGATGGCTAGGCCGGTGGGAGAAGAATAGTTCTCTGCCAGGTTATGGCGGATCCTTTCCAGTAACGACTCATTAAACATACTGTTATTCCTACCCGATCTCAGAAGCTGTACGGTTATTTAGACTCTTTCTTGCCGTTGGTACGTGCGGGTTTGTTGTCGGCAACAGGGGTTTCGACTACCGGCGCTGCGGCCTCTGCCTGCGGGGCGGCCACTTCCGCTACTGGCGCTGGCGGTTCTTGCTGTACCTTGGCCGCTGGCGGCGTAAGTTCCTTGCCTTTCAGCCCGGTCAGCAGCGCGACGACCTGTTTTTCCGGGCGGGCAATCACCAACTGGCCTTTGATAAACGCCGGTTGCTTGATCACTGCCACACCGTTGTCGATGGCGGTTTTCACCGCGCTGATTTCGCCGGCAAAGAACACGCTAACCAGGCCAGAACCAATCTTCTTGTACCCAAGGACCGTTACCGCTGCGGATTTACAGGCCGCATCGGCCGCGTGGATCGCGGCGGTCAGGCCATAGGTTTCAATCACTCCCAGGCTTAAGTTCATCTCAATCTCCTTAGTGCCTTACCAGGCGGATATCAAAGTCAAAGCGCTGGAAAAAAGCCGCCAGTTGGTCCAGTTCTTCATTGCTGTAACTTGGGTCGTCTTTGACCGGATAGATCATGTCGAGCCGCTGGTATTTGTTTTTACCCAGTTGGTGATAAGGCAACACGTCGATACGGCTGATATTGCCTTTGCGTGCCAGGGCCATGACATAGTCAATGGCACCGGTGATGGCATCGTAAGAATCGTTATAGCCACGTACCAAAGGCATGCGCACCACGATATGGCTGCCCAACTCCACCAGGCGCTCCAGGTTTCTTTTTACGCCTTCGTTGCCCATGCCAAACAACGCTTTATGCCGTGCGCTATCGATATGCTTGATATCGAACAGGAACATATCGGTGCAGGTCGCCAGCTTTTCATAATTGGCTAGCGAGGTGGTGCCATTGGTTTCGATGGCGGTGTTGATCATCTGTTTTTTGCATTCGGTCAGCAGCGCGGCCGCAAAGTCGGTTTGCAGGCTCAGCTCGCCACCGCCCAGGGTGACGCCACCGCCAGAGGCATGATAGAAATCGACGTCCTGCAGGATGATATCCATCAGCTCCTGCACCGTGACGTCCTTGCCCATGATGTCCAGCGCGCCGGAGATGCAGACTTCTTCGCACTTGCGGCAACCGATGCAGTCTATGTTGCGATCGAGGTGGTGCTTGAGATCGCCTTGTGCGTTTTGGCGCTGGGAATGGATCCCCACCGGGCAGACATCAACACATTGCCCACAGTCAACGCACTTATCATGTGAATACATCACCTGGAAATTACTGGTGAGCCCCTCGGGGTTGGCGCACCAGGCGCAGAGGATGTTACAACCTTTGAAAAAAATCAGGGTGCGAATACCGTCTCCGTCGTAGATCGAGTATTTCTGGATATTGAATATCCGACCCTTTTTCTCCAGCGTGTTATCCATACTATTTCCCCTTTCTTCGAAGGCTGATGGGATAAGACGTCCCTGTCTTATCCAAGGCTAAGGTCAGAACTTCTCAATGACCGTACGGCTGATAATTTCGTCCTGAACTTCTTTGCACAGCTCGACGAAGTACGCGCTGTAACCCGCTACGCGGACGATCAGGTCGCGATATTTCTCTGGCTCCACCTGTGCCTGCTTCAGCACTTCGTTATCCACGTAGCTGAACTGCATCTGCCCGTTGCCCAGAATGGACGCGGTACGCAGCAGGGTGATCAGTCCGTTCTTGCCTTCCGGGGTATCGAGCAGCCCTTTGAGGAACTTGAAGTTGTGCACCATGCCGATGTTCATGGTTTCCACGTTCATCTTGCTGACGGACTTGATGATGGCGGTTGGGCCCTGTTTGTCCGCGCCCTGCGTCGGGCTGATCCCGTCGGAAAGCGGCATCCAGGCCAGGCGGCCGTTTGGCGTCGCGGCGGTCAGTTCACCTATCGGCGTATTGTTGGAGATCGACAGGGTGCCGTGGCTCAGCGTGGAGTAGAGCATCTTGTACTTGCGGCACTCGCGCTCGGTCCACTCGGTGATGTCCAGCGCGTACTGATCGACCGTGTCATCGTCGTTGCCGTACTTCGGCGCGTTCAGGCAGTCGCGGCGCAGCTGTTCAAAGCCTTCAAAGTTGGCCAGCAGCGCGTCACGGATCTGCTCCAGGGTGTATTTGCCATCCTGATACACCAGCTTGCGGATCGCGGCCATGGAGTCGACATAGGTCGCCAGGCCGGAGAAGATCAGCCCTGGGCCGTGGTTGATCACTGCGCCACCGGCGGCCACGTCTTTACCCTGTTCCATACAGCCTTCCACCAGCAGCGACATCAATGGTTTTGGTGCCACGTCGCGGTGGACACGCTGGCTGATCACGGTGCCAATAGCCGACAGTTTGACGATGTGCGCGATCTGCGCCTTCACCGCATTGTCGAACTCTTCGTAGGTTTTCAGGGTACTCAGCTCACCGGTATCCAACCCTTGATAGCTGTCGAACAGCACCATGCGGCCACGGTTGAGCACGAACTCGATGGCGATCGGCCACTGGGTATAACCGGTAGAGGTCCACTGATAGATGCGGCCGGATTTTTGCGGCTCTACGCAGCCCATCAGGCAGTAGTCGCGCGCGTCTTCAAAGTCGAAGCCCTTGCGCAGCATCATCTTGATGTGGGAATCATCAAAGTGGCAGGCCGGGAAGCCCATACCCGCTTTCACCACGTCGACGATCTTCTCCATGTACTTCTGCGGTGACTGGTTATGGATACGGCAGGCCAGCGACGGCTGGTACACTTTGACAAAGCGTACGGCGTCCATGATCAGATAGGTCAAATCGTTACAGGCATCGCCACCGCTGCGTTTCTGCCCGCCGATAGTCAGGTTGATAAACGGCTGGTAGCCAGCGAAGTACTTGGCACCCAGTTCGCTGGACATCCACATCAGTTCGGCACACTTGATGATGAAGGCCTGCAACAGTTCCAACGCCTGTTCCTGCGTCAGGCGGCCAGAGGCGATATCGGCCTGGTACATCGGGTAGCAATACTGATCCAGACGGCCCAGCGACAGCCCGGTCTGGTTCTCTTCCACTTCAAACAGCGACTCCACCGTCCAGATGCTTTGCAGTGCTTCTTGCAGGGTCTTCGGTGGGTTGGCTGGGACGTTTTCGTTGGTTTCTGCGATGGTCAGCAGTTCCGCACGGCGTGCCGGATCTTGCTCAATGGCGGCCAGTTCACGGGCCTTGTCCGCGATGCGCTTGGCATAGGCCACCACGCCGTCACAGGTTTCAATGGCCGCTTTGTAGAAGTAGATCTTGTCGATATCCGCCGGGTTTTCCATGCTCAGCGCCGCGAGGTGCTGTTGGGCATCGGCCTTGATGCCGTTCATCCCTTTGGTGAACAGCAGGATGTCGTAGCCTGGGCAAGTATCGCCACCGCCGTTAATCTGGTGGTAGGAGAGGTCGCTGACAAAGGTTTCGCCGCTGAAGGCCCAAACGCCCGCTTCGCGGTACTGCGCTTCACAGATCTCATCGAGCGAACGGCCTTCCCAGAACGGTACGATCTCTTCGCGGATCGTCTTCTTGTCGGCCTCGGAGATAACAAACGGATCCTGCGGGCGGGTGCCCATGGTGTCTAGCTCGTCACGCACCCAGCGCCAGGCGATATCCGGTGAGAACGCCCCGGCACGCGGTTTGCCGCACGGATGGCCGACGATCAACTCATCTTGCTGGATCAGGATCGGTGCGGTTTCACAGGCGGCGCGGAAAGACTTGGCGCGCAGCAGAATGGTTGGCAGACCCGGGTTGTTTTTCGCCATCTCGGTAAAGGTGATGGCGCGATAGATAGACACACTTGGGCGAGCATCGAGGTAGTTGTCACGCAGGCGTTGCAGGCGTGGTGTCAGCCCTTCCATCAGTTTGTGGGTTGCCACGTCTTGCGCCGAGGCTGCCACGAACGGGGCCGATGGCGCACTGTACTGTGGGCGAGCACCCGCCTGGCCAGCGAACAGTTTCACCTGCAGGTTGCTGTTGAGCGTCATCAGATTGCTACGGGCTGCCAGCAACATGGCGGAAAGATCGTTGATCACCAGTGCCGGATCGTCGAGGCGCACGCCTTGCAGCATGGCGTCAAACATCGGGTAGCCGTCCAGCTCACGCGGTGCGCGCACTTCGGAAAGCTCACACAGTTTCAGCCACAGGCACTCGACGATTTCGTAAGCCTGCTCCGGCGTCAGCACGCCACGGGTAATGTCCTGTTGATAGAAGCTGTACAGCAGCTTGTCGAAGCCGCCTGGGTAAACCGCATAGCTGCCGTTTTCCAGGTGCAGCGCCAGTTGGAAGAAGTAGAACGCCTGGCAAGCCTCTTTAAAGCTGCTAGCCCCGTAAGCCGGGACTTTTTTCAGCATGGTAGCCGCTTCTTGCAGCTCCGCCTTGCGGTACGGATGGTTTTCTACCGCCGCCATGTTTTCTGCCTTGCTGGCCAGTTTCTGCGCCAGATGCATCGCCGCATTGCAGGCGTAGATCATGGCGCGGCATTGGTTGACTTCGTCTAGTCCAGAACGGCTGACGGCGCTGCCGATGCTTCTGGCACGGTCTTCCATTTCGGCTTCGATGGCGAACAATCCTTTGGTGATCACCGCTAGATAGTCTGGTGAGGTCTGGCCAAACGCGGTGAAGGCCGAAGGACTGCGCAGTTCGCTTTCGCTGTGGAACACGGCGGCGCGCGGCGTGGAGGATTGGCTGCCGATGATTAACTCATCGGGGCCGATGTAGCCGGGCAGTTGCTTGACCAGCTCATTGAACAGCTTGGCATTCTTGACCAACTGCGGCATGCCGGCCACATCGCCACCCAGCGTTTCCAGAATGGCGGCACGTTCGGTGCTGATGGTGCTGTTTTGGGATAAGAGTCTTTCTGCCAGCAGTTTTACGCGTGGCGTCAGTGAATAATGGGCCATGTTCAAATCTCTCCTGATGTCCTGCGGCTTTCACACAAATTGGCAAAATCCGTTGACTGTAATGAGTGCGTTATTGAAGCTGTACCGGGCCGCCGCTGTAGGCGAGGCGGAACAGTTTCTCCAAATCTGCCGCGTTAACGTCGCGCGGGTTGGTTGGCGTGCAACTGTCGTGCAGCGCCTGCGTGGCCAGTTCGCCAAGGCAAACCTGGAAGCGGTGTTCCTCTACCCCTGCGGCTTGCAGATTGGCCGGTAGCTGCATTTCCTGTTTCAGCGTTTCGATCGCCACCAGCAGGCTGTTAACGCCATCACGAACTGAGGTGCTTGGCAGACCCAACAGGCGAGCCAGGGCGGCATACTTGTGTGCGGCCGGGGTGTCGCAGTTGCCGTCAACGTCGGCATTGAAGGCGACCACCGATGTCATCAGCAGCGCATTGGCCCGGCCATGGGGGATGCCAAACATGCCGCCGAGGGCGTGCGCCAGACTGTGGGTAATGCCCAACGAGGCATTGGTGAACGCCATCCCGGCCATGCATGAAGCGTTGTGCATTTTTTCCCGCGCTGGCAGGTTGCTGCCCTGTTGGTAGCAGGTCAGCAGGTGGCCGAACACCATCTGCACCACTTTTTCGGCCATTGCATCGCTGAAGTCGCTGGCCTTGCGGGAGACATAGGCCTCCAGGGCATGGCACAGCACATCCATCCCGGTATCGGCGGTAATGCTGGCCGGCACCGACTTCACTAACTGAGGATCGAGGATGGCGATGTCGGGCAGCATGAACTCGTCCACCAACACCAGCTTTTGGCTGCGGGACTTGATCACCGAGAAGCTGGTGACTTCGGAACCGGTGCCGCTGGTGGTGGGGATGGCGACAAAGCAAGGCTTGCTACGGCCGCTGTCTTTACGGCAATACCACAGCGCATACATCACCGCCTTGGCGGCATCAATCACCGAGCCGCCACCCAAGGCAATCACCAGGTCCGGATAGTCGTCATCCATCAGTTTCATGCCGCTGACGATGGCGGAGATATCCGGGTCGGAGGCCACCTCGTCATACTGACGACAGCGGATCTGCTGTTGTTGGAGCAGGCTGGTTACCCGCTCGGCCAAGCCAAACTTCACCATCGCCTGATCGGTGACCAAAAACGCCGAGCGTCCAGGCAAGCTGCTCAGAGCGAGCAGCGCATCCTCACCGAAATGGATTTTTGGCTTAATCAGAAACTCATTCATGCCTACTTCCTCTTACTCTTAACGCTCCCGGTGAACCTTCTCGACAATGGCAACGATCGACATGGCCTTGTAGCGGTCTTTACTCAGTGCGAAATACTCTTCCACCAACACCAGATCGTTTTCACCGGCACCGACGCTGTCGACGGCGACGTAAGTGCGATCTTTGATGGCTTCCAGGTCGTCACCCAGCGCCGTGACCAGCAGCAGATTGCTGCCGCGTAGTTCGTCACTTTTCTGCGTGGCCACCACATGGCCGGTTACCTTTGCGAGGATCATGTTTTCACCCTTGGTTGATGTGTTACCGGGACAGGCGTCCAAGCACTTCCGTAATGATCCGTTCGACGTTCTCTTCGGTGATGTCATTGGCTGCGGCGTTAACCACTGCGCGGGTGACCGCCCCGAAACGATCGTCGCCCTGGGCATACAGCGGTGCCGGTGCGGCCTGTGGAGCTACCGCCGCCGTTGGAGCCGCAAAGCGGTTATCGTCGAAGATGCTGGTGCTATGGCTGGTTGGCGCACTGCACGTTTGAGCTGCGGGTTGTGGTTGGCGCAGATCCTCGATGCTACGAACGCCATAGCCGACCTTACGTACGTTCAGCAGGTTCATCGGGCCGACGTTGTCCGAGCTGGAGCCGCCACCGACGGCACCGCAACCGAGCGTCAACGCAGGTATAAGATTCGTGGTTGCGCCAATGCCTCCAAGCGCGGCGGGCGTATTGATCAGGATGCGGTGCACCGGTTTTTGCAGCGCAAACTCGCGGATCACCTGCTGGTTCTGGGTGTGGATGACCAGCGTATGCCCCAGACCTTCGTTGGTGAGTAGTTCAACCACGCGGTCACAGGCGCTCATCCAGTCTTCTTCGATGTACAGCCCCAACACCGGGCAGAGTTTTTCACGGGCGTAAGGGTTTTTACGCGAGACGCTGTTTTGTAACGAAATCAGCACCCTGGTAGTCGCAGGTACGCAGAATCCGGCGCGTTCGCTGAGGTAGATGGCGGTCTTGCCCACCACTTCAGGATTAATCATGCCGTTCGGGCGTAACAGGATGTTGGCCAGGCGGGCAGACTCATCGTCGTTCATGAAGTAGCAGCCCTGGGCCAGTAACTCGCGGTGTACGTCCTGATAGATGCACTTTTCCACGATGATCGACTGTTCAGAGGCGCAGATCACGCCGTTATCGAAGGTCTTGCTGGTGATGATGTCCTTCACCGCCTGCTGGATATTGGCGCTGCGTTCAATAAACGCCGGGCCGTTGCCTGGGCCGCCACTGATGGTTGGCGTGCCGGAACTGTAAGCTGCACGGACCATGCCTTCGCCGCCGGTAGCCAGGATCAGTGCGACGTCTTTGCTGTGCATCAGGGCTTTGGTGGCTTCCAGCGTCAGCTGGGTCAGGCCATCAACGATACCCGCTGGGGCACCGGCCTGGAGCGCGGCCTGTTTGACGATCTCAATCGCCCGCTGGCTGCACTGGCGTGCATTAGGGTGCGGGGAGAAAATAATGGCGTTCCCGGCCTTCAGCGCGATCAGCGTCTTATAGAAAATGGTTGAGGTTGGGTTGGTGGACGGCACCAGGGCGGTAATAACCCCTAACGGGACGCCCACGTCCATGACTTTATTCTGCTGATCGTCACGAATAATACCGACGGTTTTTAAATCCTTAATATGCTCAAAAACTTTTTCAGAGGCGAAAATGTTTTTTAACACCTTGTCCTGCCAATTGCCGAAGCCGGTTTCTTCATGGGCCATCTTCGCCAATTCTTCGGCATGCCTGGCCGCTTCGCTGGCAATATGTTTAATAATGCCGTCGATCTTTTCCTGTGAATACTTGGCAAACAGCAATTGCGCCTGTTTGGCATTTTTAATCAGCGTGCGAGCCTGCTGAATGGATTGTAAATCCGGATCTAATGTGGTCATTAGTCTATTCCCCTGAATAGGAGTTTAATTTTTACTTGCTGTAATCGGGTAGAGTACTTATCTGCCACTGCCGGTAATCAGGCTGAATTACGCCTTATGCTGTGAGGCGATTTTCTCAATATCATTATGTGGGCGTGCAATAACCCGTGATGAAATGACTTCGCCAATCCGGCTGGCGGCTTCTATACCGGATTCCACCGCCGCATTAACGGCACCCACGTCGCCTTTCACCATCACGGTGACCAGGCCGGAGCCGACGTTTTCATAGCCAATCAGTTCAATATTGGCAGCCTTACACATGGCATCGGCGGCTTCGATAGCTGGCACCAACCCTTTGGTTTCGATCAATCCGAGTGCATCTTTCATCAGTGAATTCCTTGTTATTCGGTGATTTTGTACTGCGAGATGATTTTCTGGATATCGTTATGCGGGCGGGCAATCACCAGTGAGGTAACCACTTCACCCACGCGCTTGGCCGATTCGATACCGGAATCCACCGCCGCCTTGACCGCGCCAACGTCGCCTTTCACCATCGCAGTGACCAGACCGGAACCGACGTTCTCATAGCCGATCAGTTCCACGTTGGCCGCTTTGCACATCGCATCGGCGGCTTCAATACAGGCCACCAGCCCTTTGGTTTCAATCAATCCTAATGCGTCACCCATGATCCGTTCTCCTCAGAAGCGTTGTTTACGCTTTATGCTTAATCACGATTTTGTTGATGTCGTTGTGTGGGCGGGCGATAACCAGTGAAGTCACTACTTCACCCACGCGTTGTGCGGATTCCACGCCGGAATCGACGGCGGCTTTTACCGCACCGACGTCACCTTTCACCATGGCGGTGACCAGGCCGGAACCGACGTTTTCATAGCCAATCAGTTCGACGTTGGCCGCCTTGCACATGGCATCCGCCGCTTCAATACAGGCCACCAACCCTTTGGTTTCGATTAAGCCTAATGCATCACCCATTGTTGTTTCCTCCACAAAGCCGGTTTATGAGTTGTCATCTGCTGTGCCGTTCGGCCATGAGGGGATCAAGGTTTCCGACGGCTAAGGGCACTATACCCCTCCGGCAGTTATTCAAAATATAAATTCATTAATCGATATCTATTTAGTTTTTTGTTCTAATAATAAGCGTTAATTTATCCTATTTTTATCTGTTTACTCTGATAATCAGCCCGATAATAGTTCTGCTCCCTGGCAAGAAATGGCGGGTTTTGGCATTCACTTAAGGGCGGAAAATAATGTTAAATCTATGGTTATCAAATGGGTTTTTTAGGTAGCGGAGGGGCTTGCAGACTGTGGGGCAGCGCAGGTTTTTTTGGGGAGTTGTTAAGGTCGGCAATCTCCCCTCACCCTAACCCTCTCCCGCAGGGAGAGGGGACTGAACGTGCCACAGATTAGCCTCTGTACCTAACTTCGGCTCCGTACTGGCTCCCTCTCCTTTTTGGAGATAGGGTTGGGGTGAGGGGAAATAGCGATCGCCGAATAACCGACAGGCATTATGACTATCAGGGGTATTTTTAGGGGATTGTAAGGGCTAAGGGAGGCTGGCCAGAGGCTTATGACAAGGGGGAACAGCTTTGCTGGGAAACGGACGCTACTCTAACTGGCTGCCGGGTTTCAACGCGCAGATAAACAGTGGGGAGTTGATCGAACTGAGCAGCACGGTATCGGCGTTGATTTTTTCCATCGCCAATTGCAGGCCGTCGTGGCTGTCTGACATTTCCCGCATAAAGTAATCAAAGATCACGTCGGGTGATTGATCGATAGAGGACTTGCTGGAGACCCAGCGGTTGATCTGATAATAGCGGGCACTTGGGGAAACGCGCTTGCTGGTATAATCAAACTGTACGTAGCGTTGTAAATAAAGCCAGCCTGCCTCTGAGTCTGAATATCCTTCCACCACGATGGAACCTTTACCTTTGACATTAAAGTTAAAGTGGATATTGACGTTGACGGATTCAGTGACGGTGTCTTCAAAATGCATAATGGCTTTGGTTGAGCAATTTAAAATATCATCGCGCCGGATAACGTTATGCTTAACGGTGATAAATAGTGAGACCAGTAGCAATATGATAGAGACGGCAAACAGCCTTCTCCCCCAGCCCAGTGTTTTCATAATTTATTTCCATGAATAATAAAAATAGTTATCGCAGTAGCTGAATGTATTATCTTGATGTTTGGCGCAATGTGCGAGAAATGTCCGGCCTAAACCGTTGGATTGCAGCTTATCACCATAAAAGAACAGAAAACGTTCGTCTTTATCATACTTTATGTTCTTTTTTTCTTTGACGGCAATAAAGTTTTTCAGGTAATTCTCGCGCATTCTTGGATTTATCATGGCGTCGGTGGATAACACCTCAATGGGTTCCTGCGCGACGGGGGTGAAGACGAGCGGGGTCAGGCTGCCGTTGTTACTCCACGACCAGCCGATCAGCGCGATGGCCAATAGGGATATCATCGCCCCGGCATAACCCCAGTAGCGATCGTTGCTGGTGATGGCCGCTTCAACCGGTACTGGCTCTGGAGCTACCTCGGCAGGGGATCCCTGTTCGCTGGCATGTATTACCGGATGCAACAAGGAGTCATCGATCACTTCGATCGTCAGCTCTGGGTTGATTTCCAGCCGGCCCCGGGCCACGGTGACGATCACGTTCTCAATGCCGTAACGGCGGAAGGCTTTGCGCAGGATGCTCAGATACTGGTTCAGATTGCTGTTGGAGGACATCAGCCCGTTGTCGTCCCAAACCCGCTGCATCACCGTATCGCGGCTGATCACGCCAGGATGCTGGATCATGAAGAACAGCAGGGCGTTGGCAGTGATGGTGAGCTGGCTATCTGACTTGCCGCCGTCGTCCAGCTTTAGCGAGCCTTCGGTGGCGTCATAAATAAGAAAGGCATTAATTTTATATTTCATTATCGCCCCTGGGTGATTGGCTGCCCGCGAACCGCGGAGGTTAAAGCTCCTCGAAGGTCATTGCCGCCAGCCTCGTCACCAATGCAAGCCGCTCTTCCGGCGTCATAGTGACTCCTTCCGTGAGTTCAGAAAGCCATAGGCCGTCTGCACCATAGCGCACCAGGTTACCTACGTAGCTGCGATCCAGTTCATCGGCGTTGGCCAGATGTTGCAGCACCCAGTCCCGCCAGCATTTACGCAACACCATTTCATGCGGCATGGCCAGCGACAGCAGGGCCAATTGACGGCTGGTGTCGGTTTCACTGATACCTGCCAGGTACATCAGGTAGGCCCGGGAGAAGCGCCCGCGCGGGTTATCGTCCACGGCCATCAGTGCCATAATCCCGCGATCCATCACCGCCAACAGGCGAATAAACAGTGCGTGGATCAGCTCCTGCCTGCCGGGAAAGTGGTGCAGCAGCCCGCCCTTGCTGACCCCAGCCTGTTTGGCGACGGCGTTTAGCGACAGCGCGGCAATCCCATCTTTGGCTGCGATGATACTAGCGGCTTCCAGCAACTGCTCTTGCAGCCGTTCCGGGTCTTTCTTGCGATGCACGTGGGTATTCATGCGGCGATCATACCGACCAGCCGGTATGTCATTTTTGATCGAGGTCAATCCGCTTCCCCTAAAGGTCTGACCAATCCTGAATAATGATAGGTAGGTCAAACTATTTTAGTTATCAAGGAATTAGGAAAGTTTTTACTAGCTTAATCGGGGGGCTAACTGGAGCGTTTAGGCTGACAAGTGGCTCGGGCGGCTCCCTCTCCCTGTGGGAGAGGGTTGGGGTGAGGGGCTACAAGATCCAGTCCAGCAGTAAAATACCGACCAGGCTGATCGCCCAGGCTATAGTGGTGGGCACCGACCAGACCATCATCTGCTGCTTCACGTCCTTAATCCCCATCATCCTGTTGACTACCCAAAACATGCTGTCGTTAAAGTAGCTGAAGAACAGCGCGCCCATGGTGGCGGCCTGCGCGGCGGCGAGCATATTGACGCCGGGCAACTGGCTGACGATGGGGGCCGAGATGGACGCAGCGGTGATCATGGCAACGGTGCCTGACCCCTGTATCAAGCGCACCAGCGTAGCGATAAAGAAGGGGATCAACACCGGAGACAGCGGCAGATTGGCGACGTGCTGAGCCAGCAAGGTGCCAGTGCCACTTTCACGCAATACCGCCCCTAGCGCGCCACCGGCACCGGTCACCAGCAGGATAATCCCGGCGGCCTGCAAGCCTTCCTCCAGTCTCTCCAGCGTCTCGTGCTTGTCTACCTTGGGCATCAGGGTGTAAACCGCCAACAGCACGCTGATGGCCAACGCAATCACCGGTGCACCGAGGAAGGCAAAGGCTTGCCCCCACAGGCTTTCCCCCAGCCAGGCCATTCCTTCAGCCTTGGCCAGCATAGTGTTCACCGCGTTGATAAAGATCAGCACAATGGGCGCGATGATTGGCAACAGCGATAGCGTTAAGCTCGGCAGCACCTTGGCCTCTTTCTCGGCCAGATAGCGCTGGTGGGCGGTCCGCAGATCTTCCGGCTCCTCATCCTGGTTTTCCGGCGTAAAATCAGGGTAATAGGTACCGAGCCAGCGCGCATAGATCACGATGCCGATCACGCAGGGAATGGCCAGCACCAGCCCGGCCAGCATCATGGCGCCGATATCCACGCCGAAGATCCCCGCGACGCCTAATGGGCCAGGGGTTGGCGGCACCGCGTGGTGGGTAATGATCAGGCCGCCAGCCAAGGCTACACCGAGCGTCAGCAGGTTGCGTTGCCCCTTCTTGGCCAGCGCTTTGACCAGCGGATAAAGGATGACGAAGGCAGAATCGACAAAGATCGGGATGCTGACGATATAGCCGGTGATCGCCAACGCCCACTCTTCGCGCTTTTTACCCAGCCACTTGATAAAGCTGAAGGCGATCTGCTCCGCCGCGCCAGAAACTTCCAGCACGCGGCCCATCATCACCCCCAGACCAATGACAATTCCGATGCTGCCGAGCGTGCTGCCAAACCCTTTGGAGATGGTATCTACCGTTTGCATGGCGCTCAGCCCGCCGCTGATCCCGGCGATAGAAGCCGCCGCCAGCATGGCGATCAGTGCGTGAACCCGGGTGCGCAATACCAGCCACACCAGTACGAATACGGCCACCGCCAAACCAATGATGGGAGTATAAAGTGCCATAATCAGCTCCCGGCCTGTGGCATCTCATCGCGCATAAAGGCGCGGATGACCTGCTGGAAGTTCTCATCGGCGAAGAACCCTAACGCCAATGCGCGTTGCACATCGAAGTTGCCCGGCCAACTGGCGACAATGCGGTTGATGGCTTCATCCGGCACAAAGCTCACCTTGGCACGAGCCTGCTCACCGGCTACTTCCTCCAGTGCGGCTAGCATCTGCTCCACCGTGACACTGATGCCAGGCAGGTTGACGATGCGTGAGGTGCCGAACTGCGCGGCGGGCAGCGTGGCAGCATGGATAAAGTTGCGTACCACGGTGCCGGGGCTGGACAGCCACAAAGCCAACTCCGGGGAGACCGGGCAGACGGAAGGCTCCCCGTGCAGCGGTTCACGGATGATGCCGCTGGCAAAGGAGGAGGCCGCCTTATTCGGCTTGCCGGGGCGCACGCTGATGGTAGGCAGACGCAGCACACGCGCATCGACAAATCCTTTGCGGGCGTAATCGTTGATCAACAGCTCACACAGCGCCTTTTGTGCGCCATAGGAGGATTGCGGCTGCACGGCGCAATCATCAGTAACGGTGTCCGGAAGCTGGCCACCAAACACTGCCAACGAACTGGTGAAGATAAACTTCATCGCTGGGGCATTGCGGCGAGCGGCCTCCAGTAGTTGGCGAGTCGCGTCGAAGTTCACCTGCATCCCGAGATCGAAGTCGCTTTCTGCATGGCTGCTGACGATGGCGGCCAGGTGATAGAGCACGCTGCACTCACTGTCGATCAACCGATCGGCGGCATCGGGTTGAGTGAGGTCGAGTGCCAGGCAGCGAACTCGTGGATCCGCTAGCGGGGCGTTTGGTTGCTGGATATCAGCCAGAACCAGTTCGTCAAAAGGCAGTGTATTGTCTTGCAGCAGCGCGGCTGCCAAGCGTTGACCCAAAAAACCTGCTCCACCGGTAATGATGACCTTCATGGTTTTATTCCTTTTCCTGTAGGGGTTGTTATCAGAGGTTGATGCTGTGCAGCCGCACGCCACGCTCTTGGAGTTGTTGCTGCGTTTCTGGCGGCAGGGCGGCATCGCAGATGATGTCGTCGAGCGCCGTCAGTGGGCAGACGCGAAACATGCCGTACTTGCCGTATTTACTGCTGTCTGAAACCAGCACCTTGCGCCGGGCCACGTCCAGCAGCGCCTGTTTCACCAGCACTTTCTCCTCGTGCGGGGTAGATAGGCCATGCTCTAAATCCCAGGAGCTGGTGCTGATAAAGGCCACGTCGATATTCAAGGTGCGCAATAGCATGGCGGCGCAGCTGCCGACGCAGGAATAGTTGCGTTGATCGACCCGCCCACCGGTGTGAAACAGGTTGAGCTGTGGGCGATTCATCAGGTGCTGGATAATGGAAAAATCGTTGGTGACTACCGTCAGGTTGAAGCGCTCGGCCAGTTGGCGGGCGATCTCGAAGCTGGTGGTGCCCGCGTCCAGGTAGACCACCTGGCCATCCTCGACCAGCCCGGCGGCATATTTGCCGATGGCCCGTTTTTGCCGGTGATGCAGTTGGGCCTTCTCTTTGTAGGCCAGTTCCTGGCGTAGCGCGTCACTCAGGCGTACGCCGCCGCTGACGCTAATCACCTTGCCTTCTTCTTCCAGTTGATGAATGTCACGCCTGACGGTCATATGTGAAACGCTCATCAACTCGGCCAAGGCCACGATGGTGACCAACTGATACTCATGTACATAGCGATAGATAAAATCGCGGCGTTCCGATGGGATCATGCTCAACTCCGGGTCGGTAGCGATGGTGCCGCTGGATGGCTGTTATTTTTTGTTATGTTATTAATATTCAATCATTTGATTTAACAAATAAACGAGGGTTGTCACAGAAGGGTGGGTGGGGAACTGTAGAGTATTTTTGTGAAAAATTATTTGTATTCAATTGGTTGCTATTTTTATTTGCGATAATGGGAGTCACAGAAGGTTGTGATGAAAAGTGTGAGGTGTAACAAAAAAGTGCAGGATGGTGGTGGGGCAGCAGAGTAGATTGGCTGATGACAGCCTACCTGCCCACTGCATAAAGTCTGCTTCTTGGAAAATTATCCAGCCACTCACAAATCGGCTCGGACGGCTCCCTCTCCCTGTGGGAGAGGATTGGGGTGAGGGGCGATCGCGGTCGCTGATGAACTCAATTTAGAGTGATAAATGAGCAGAGTAAGCCGAGAAAATCGACGGGTGACGTTTTTTTCAACATTCAACTCGTTGAATGCTTGATAAGTGTTGCGCGAGGCAAGTGGGAAGGTATAATGCCCACGTTTTCCGCATACTACTTCAGTGCCGAAGTGGCGAAATCGGTAGACGCAGTTGATTCAAAATCAACCGTAGAGATACGTGCCGGTTCGAGTCCGGCCTTCGGCACCATTAGTATGTAAATAGACCTCAACTGAGGTCTTTTTTTATGTCTAAAATCCAGTCCCCGCAAGGCTTCCCTCGCTTTTTCAGTCAACATAAGTCAACCTGATTCAATCTACATCAACTTACTGATGTGGGTACATTTGCGGGTATATCCCGGTTCGATAATGTTTGTACCCACACAGAACCCTTGAAAGGATACTCAACATGGCTCTGAGTGATGTGAAGGTTCGTACGTCTAAGCCTGAAGCAAAAGCCTATAAGCTTACTGATGGCGACGGCATGGTTTTGCTGGTTCACCCTAACGGTTCCAAATACTGGCGGCTGCGTTATCGCTTCGGTGGTAAAGAGAAGATGTTGGCGTTGGGAAAATATCCCGAAGTCTCGCTGGCGGATGCCAGGACACGACGGGATGAAGCCCGTAAGCTTTTAGCTAACGGCGTGGACCCAAGCGAGAGTAAGAAAGCTGTTAGGGTAGAACTGGATCAAGAAGCGATAACTTTTGAAGTGGTAGCCAGAGAGTGGCATGCCAGTAATCGTCAATGGTCAGAAGCTCACAGTGCTCGAGTGCTCAAAAGCTTAGAGGACAATCTCTTTCAAGCCATAGGCAAACGGAATATTGCAGACCTCGGAACTCGTGATCTTTTACCTCCCATTAAAGCCGTGGAGATGTCTGGACGTCTTGAAGTGGCTTCCCGCCTGCAACAACGAACCACAGCAATAATGCGCTATGCAGTTCAAAGCGGTTTAATTGATTACAACCCCGCGCAGGAGATGGCGGGCGCTGTTGCTACCGGTAAAAGAAAGCACCGTGCTGCACTTGAGTTAAACCGCGTTTCAGAGTTACTTCATCGCATCGATTACTACAGTGGCAGGCCATTAACACGGCTGGCGGTAGAGTTGACTTTATTGGTCTTTATCCGCTCCAGTGAATTACGTTTTGCTCGCTGGTCAGAAATCGATTTCGAAACTGCTATGTGGACGATTCCGGGTGAGCGTGAACCGCTGGAAGGTGTCAAACACTCTCAGCGCGGCTCTAAGATGAAGACCCCCCATCTTGTCCCCTTATCCCGCCAGGCTCTCGCTATTCTGGAAAAGATCAAAAGCATGAGTGGAAACCGTGAGCTGATCTTTATCGGTGATCACGACCCACGTAAACCAATGAGTGAAAACACGGTAAACAAGGCTCTACGCGTTATGGGATATGACACGAAGGTTGAAGTCTGTGGCCACGGTTTCAGAACCATGGCTTGTAGTTCATTGATAGAGTCGGGATTGTGGTCGAGGGATGCGGTGGAGCGACAGATGAGCCATCAGGAGCGCAACTCTGTGCGTGCGGCTTATATTCATAAGGCCGAACATTTAGGGGAACGTAGGTTAATGGTGCAATGGTGGGCGGATTATCTGGATGCGAATCGGAAGAAGGGAATTAGTCCGTTTGATTTCGGGAAAGCAGTCCATAGACCGAGCTGAAGGTTGTAAAGCCACTTCAGTCATCGACCATACAGGTGCCTTATCCCGGGAGACATGAGTTGTTCCCGGGAATTTATAACGATCAAGACGCTTTAAATAGTTCAGAATTGCTGGCATAAGGCACTTTGCCTGATGGAATAAGTTTCGCTGCAGCATTTAAATGTACATCTTGATCATCAAAGAAAATATGAGGTTTAAATGCCTGAAGTACTTTGGTTTTTTCCACGCCTCCAAGGAAAAAAGCCTCATCAACATATACACCCCAACTCCTTAACGTTTTAATTACCCGCATTTCTGAAGGGCTGTTTCTGGCGGTAACTAAGGCAATACGTACTGGAGAATACTCCATTCGAGTAGGTAGGCGGTCTTGAAGTTTTGCTATTTTTTTTAGCAGAGTAGCGTAGGGACCTTCTGCCATGGGAATATCTTGTTGTGCATCTTCTTGCGCATGAAAAGCTTCCATACCTTGAGTTTTATAGACCAACTCACTTTCATCTGAGAAAAGTACTGCATCGCCATCAAAAGCAATACGAACTTGCCCGTCAGGGATTTCGGAAGAACTTGAAGGCGGATCTTTTAATATTGCAGCGGCACAAAATCGAGAATCAATGACTTTTTGCGCGTCCTCTACGCTAGTTGTTAAAAACAGATCAACATCGAAGGCATCAAGGTAATCAGCGACCGTTTCACCCGCAGTGAAGGCAGATCGTGTGATATCTAGCTTGTCGTGGCGAATTGTATTCAGAACTCGGATACCTGTATCAGGGCTGTTGCGCGACATAACGACGACTTCAACCAGAGATGATTTGTCATCCGGTTGGCGATACTGGTTTAGACCCAGAAGCGCCTTCACTAAGGGATAACCTGTACCGGGCTGTAGGGGTTGATTTTCGTGCTCCAGCATGTAGGCACGGTACTTCTCGATGGCTCTATCAGGATCGGTTTCGTAAGTCTCCCGAAACATGCGATCGGATTCGCTCATGTCAAAAAGCGCAGTTGCGCTAATGCCAATAACTAAAGTGTTACTTAAATCTAAAGGCATGATTACCCCCTAGGGGAAAAGGACTCTTGATTGGTTCCCCATATCGTAACGCGGGAATTGCGATTCGGCTACCATCAGGAGTTCTATGCTACCTATCAGTCATCTATTCTAATAACCAATTGAATTTTAATGATAAAATTTATTGCATAAAGTTGACAAATGTACTGGTGATGGAAGCAGTAATACCTTAATGTTATCGCTATGAGGGTTTTTTATTTCTTTTAAAGAGAGTATCAGTATGAATTTTAAGAAAAAACTCGAAAATCATTTTAAACAGTTCGAGGCATCCCCAGTGTTGTTTGTTGGCTCTGGAGTGTCTCGACGTTACCTTGGTGTGCCCTGCTGGCAAAATCTTCTGAAGCATTTTGCTGAAGCGATAGGGGAAAATCATATAAAACTAAAAACAAAAGCTAATGGTGACTTACCCGAGTATGCTCAATTATTGGTATCGCCATATGCTGATAAATGGTGGGATACTGAAGAAGGTAAATTAGCATTAAGTGAAAAAGAGCAAGAAGAAATTTTTATTAATGAACAATCTCCTTTGAAACTCTCAATATCTAAATACATTGAAAATGCACATAAAAATATTATAGATGATGATGAATTAAAACATGAGATTTCTCTTTTTGCGAAAGCAAATATTGACGGAGTCATTACCACAAACTGGGATATCTTTCTAGAAAGCCTATTTCCGAAATTTACAACATTTATAGGCCAAGATGGATTAATTACTGGCAGGAGTCATGGTATTGCCGAGATATATAAAATACATGGCTGCTGCACTGAACCTAACTCATTAATTTTGACATCAAATGACTATGATAAATATAGAAAGAAAAACCCCTACCTTTCCTCTAAATTACTAACTATGTTTATTGAGAGACCTGTTATATTCTTAGGTTACTCTTTAACAGATGAGCATATAGCTGAAATTCTAGAAGATATAGTCAGTTGTTTTCCTGATGCCAGTCTGGATTTTTTACAAAACAAATTATTGTTTGTTGAGTGGAAACCTGAACTAGATGAAGCCGATATTAGTGATTCTGTTATTCATAAAAAAATCCCAGTAAAATATGTTCAGGCACCATCTTATAAAGAAATATTTGAAGTGCTGAGTGAAACTAAAAAAAGGATCCCTGCACATTTATTCAGAATGATAAAAGACGAGCTTTATGAACTAGTCTTAACTGATGATCCTAAAGGAAAATTATATGTGAGAGACTCAGAGAAAATTGAAGAGGGGATTAGTACTACAGAGTTTGTTGTAGGATATGGTGCTATTTCGATGGTGAAAAAATCAGAATCGATGGCAGCAAAAGGATTGGTTGGGCTGGAACGTGTAGATCTCATTCGAGAAGTTGTTTTTGAAAATGGACATTATGATTGGGAATGCGTTGTTAATGATGTTCTACCAAATATATGCAAAGGCAATGCGCGTATTCCTATTTTTCACTTCTTAAATCACGCTAATTTAATTAATTTCGATGGCGGTTTAATTAATGAAACAGGACTCTCAAGTGGTGTTTTATCACGATTGAATATCACTCCTGTAAGTTTTCAGTCTCAAGGTTGGGATAAACGACGTTCTGAAACCGTTCCTGAAGTCAGGGTGGGAGTCAATGAGTTATATCTTGCTTATGATTTCGGTTTCTTTTTAAGAATGATGCCCTATATGGAACCGGGTTTAATCAAGCGTGATATGGATGAACTACTTAAGATACTGAAAAAACATATTGATGAAGCGATGAGTATTCAAGTGTTATCAAGTAATTTTTGTAAATTAGTATGTCTCTATGATTTTATAAAAAACAGCAATAAATTTTAATGTCGATCCTCTCGTAAAATTTTCTTACGAGAGGGATTGTTTTTATTTAATCTTAAAACTAATATGCAAACTGGGAACTTAATACTTCAAACAATGAACTATCCACATTAGATTTATTGGATATATTGATTATTTTATTTCGTATTTCCGAAAATAATTTTTGCTTTTTCATTGATGGAAGCATCACATTCAACTGTTTTAACTCACTGACATTAATATGTTTTGAGGTTGAACCGCTCATTACTCTTGATATTCTCACAGGATCTAATTCATAAAGTAAAAAAGCCAAGAGATATTCAGGAGTTACTTGATTTTTATCTAACTTTAGTTGGACTAATCGTTGCCCCATACATAATTTTAAGTTTTCAGGAACAATAGCTGCAATACCAACAGTACCTTCACGGCTTAGTATGATGTCCCCTTCATCAACAACACTCCTTTTTGTTCTTTCTAAATAAGTGTCTTCACTCACGAATCTTTTATCAGACCAAACCCACCCCCCTTTCGATAAGTTTGATGTACGAATGCAAATCGTGCCGTTATCAACCCATTTAGGAGTAGAGTGTGGACAATCAATCACATTATCACATACATCTTTCAATTTCCTTAATGGCCATTTTTTCTCATTAACTACCGGATCGCCAAACATCGCCAGAAATGTTGCACGCAAGAAATCATCAGCTAGTTTGGTAGCTTGCTCGCGTTTCTGGCGTATGCCTGCAGCTTTATCAAGAATATCTGCGATACGCTTTTGCTCCTCCAATGGAGGATGCGGGATTTTTAATTCTGAAAATCTACTTTTATTAACTATTGCAACAGTAGTTGACGGTGCAATGTTTTTTAGTTCATTCTTCAATAACTTTAATGCGTAAAATCCGAATCTATAATAGATTTTATCTTCATCAAAAGTAACACTATTAATTTGTTGATTAGTGGCAACAGGAAGATTTGCTATTGCGATTTTACCTAAAGAACCGATACAACAAACTAATATACTATTTTTAGGAATCAGCTTTGTAGTTGCTAATCCCTTTTCTGTTAATGTTGTTTCCGGTTTGAGCAGATAGTCCGAGTTCGTTAACTCAGACGGTGTAATGAAGGGGATATTTCCGCCAAAACAATTAGGATCAGCTTTAGGTGGCGTTTTGCCTGTGATCACTTTTGCAACACTTCCGATACTCACCGTCGGCCAACTCACAGCATTCCCTCCAGCTCATCCAAATCCGCCAGAATCTCTTTTTCCAGATCCTTTAACCGCTTCAGTATCATCTTAGGATCTTCATACTGCTCCGCCTGATACACGACTTCTTTATAACGATTGATGGAGAGATCGTATTTCTGCGTGGCAATATCTTCTTTCGGTACCACAAACGCCGCCTGTGTGCGATCTTTGAAATCAACACCATCATCAATTCCTTTCGGGTACTGCTGTTTCAGCAACGAGGCAAATTTCTCGCTCATAAAGTTATCTACCGGCAAACCACGTAAAGCACGATATTGCTTCCAACTTGCCAGCAGGTGTGGCAGATCGTTGTCTTTTATCGGGTTACGCTTGTCATCCAGACTATAGCCGTCGTTGCGCAGGTCGTAGAACCATACCTCATCAGTTTGGCCGCCTTTAGTGAAGAGTAGAATTGCCGTCGCCACACCGGCATAAGGCTTGAACACACCGGAGGGCAGGTTGATTACCGCTTCCAATTGGTTATTTTCCACCAGCGTCTGACGTAACGACTGATGTGCTTTACTGGAACCAAACAGTACCCCCTGCGGCACGATAGTGGCGCTGCGACCACCCACTTTCAGCATTTGCAGAATACGCGTCAGGAACAGCAACTCAGTTTTTTTAGTCTTCACCATTCCCGACAGCGAGGCATCAATATCTTCCTCATCCAGTGAACCTGTAAACGGCGGGTTTGCCAGGATCAGGTTAAAGGCGTTTTTGCTGGCCTGTGGGAAGTTGGTGCTAAAACTCTGGCTCATGGTGTCCTGATAGTGAATATCCGGCTCTTCCACACCGTGCATAATCAGGTTCATGGCGGCGATACGTAGCATAGTTGTATCGAAGTCGTAACCGTGGAACATATTGTTATCCACATGGTCACGCCACGACGTCAGCAGATCGCCAGTAAAAATTTTTTGTTCTTCCAGCTCACCGCGTTCGTTACTGCCAATCTCGGTATGAATGGATTCCAGCGAGCTGTATTTTTCCAGTAGATACTCATAGCTAATCGCCAGAAAACCACCCGTACCACAGGCCGGATCGCAAATCGTCTCACCACGCGCCGGGTTTGGCTCCATCATCTCGACCATGGTACGGATGATATGGCGCGGGGTGCGGAACTGACCGTTGATCCCGGCGGTAGTCAACTTGCTTAATAGGTATTCGTAGAGATCACCTTTGGTGTCACCGCGATCCAGCGGCAGGCTTTTAATGACTTCCACCGCTTTGGTCAAGAGCGAAGGCTTGACGATCTCTAGTCGGGCATCCTTCATAAAGTTACCCAGAAGCGTGGCCTTCGTTTTATCCGCCTGCCCAAGTTGACGGAAGTGCTGGAATACGCCATCGCGCACCACATCCATCATTTCATCTGCACCCAGATTACTGTAGTGGCTGAAACGAAACTCCTGCTGCTCAGTTGCAAAGCGCGGTTTAAAATCGACCCCCGCAATTTGCTTACGCTTTTCGTCCCGTTGTTCTTGGGTATCCAGCATACGGGAATACATCAGGTAGGTGATCTGTTCGATAACGGTCAGCGGGTTGGTGATGCCGCCCACCCAGAAATCTTCCCACAGCCCGTCGATTTTACTTTTTAAGTCACCGGTGATCATTGTTAACGTCTACCTTGTTATAAATACAAAAGCCCCGCTGCCAGGGCTTGTCATGAACGCATTATACCGTTGCCGTGTCGGTCACGACACCCAGCTCTTCGACTATCTTTTGCAAGCGGGTGATTTGTGCCACATCCGGGAATACGCCCGCGACGCCTCCTTGGTGAATATGTGTGAAAGGTTGTTCAAAGAGCTGCTTCATCTCGATAGTGCCGTAATCACGGATATGATTTTTCAGCAGCGAGAGGAAACGTAGTTGCGGGCTGGTCAGGCTGTTATCGGCGGCGAATTGCGCAAAACGTACCTCTACCGCATCGCTGTCCATACCGATGATAGTGCGTAAAAGTTTATCCAGGCTGGCGGTTGCCTGCGGATAGAACTCTTTCAGAGCTCGGATATCAACGTTGGGATTCTGAATCAGCACCAGTTTTGCCAGTTCATCCAGCTCACTTTGCGTTACCGGTTCGCCGTTGCGAATTTTCTTCAGCACCGGATTTTGCTGGAACAGTGGTTCCAGTGCCCCCTGAACCTGCTGGCGATAAAGTTTGAAATCAATGGAGCGAACATTAGTTTTGCGGGTTTCCGTCTGAATCTGGTCTGCATCTTCGGTGATATCCACCTGCAAGGAACTGAATTGTGGCGTTGGATCTTTTTCCATCAGGTGCATTATGCCGCGCAGGTGAATGCGAATATCTTCCAGCTCTTCCAGACTGGCCTGCTTCCACCAGCTTAAATCATGGAGCTGATTAATCCGCTGACCCTGCTGCTGTACCTGCGCCAAATGTGGCGGTAAGCGCTCTATTTTTTCCACGATTTCCGGCCAAAGTACGTCTAGCTCTTCCGGGTTGGTATATCGAGCGGTTTGCGCCGCAAGGATGTCCATATCAAAGCGCATGGCGTCGCTTTGTCCGCGTACATCCAGCCATTGCATTAACGGTGCCAGAATAGAAAGCAGATCCTGCTGTGTTTTTGGTGAAAGCTGACGCAGCAATTTTTCATCGCTGTACTGCGCTTTTTGTTGCCATTTTTCCTGCACAGCAATCGACTTTTCATCCAACGCATTGATCTGTTCACGAAGTTGATGAGCTACCAAATCTACAGCTTGTTTGTCGAACTTACGCTGCGCTGCTGCTCCCAAAATTACCCATGCCTCGAAGCGTTTTTGCGCCAGCGATTTCGTTGGTTTAACTTCGGCCTCTTCGGTATGAAGTTCGTGATACTCGAAATTGCCCCAATGATCGAAGATGCGAAATTTCTGTTTGTCCAGCGGTTTGCCGTTCTCATCGTTGCCGTACAGCCCCGAGCAGAGGCGCGTACCACGGCCAATCATCTGCCAGAACTTCACTTTCGATTTGACCGGTTTGGCAAAGACCAGATTCACAATTTCCGGGACATCAATACCGGTATCAAGCATATCGACGGAGATGGCAATGGTCAGTTCTTTATTGGTGCTTTCATCCAGCCCTTTAAAATCATCGATAAGCTGTTCTGCACGAGGATCGTAGTTATCGATAACCTGACAGAAGCGCCCGGCAAACTGCGGATACATTTCGTCAAATAGCTTATTCAGCAGCAGCGCGTGTTTGTGGTTACGGGCGAAAATAATCGTCTTACCGGGAAGCTGCCCATCTGCGTCTTTCAGGCCATTTTCCATTAGATTACGCAGAATATGGCGGTTGGTATCTTTGTTGTAGATCGCCTCATCCAACGACTTACCTTCAAACTCCAGAGTGTTGGGATCAATTCCTTGCTCTTCCAGCTCGCGGATTTGCTGGTCGCTCAATTTTTCTCGCTTAATGCCTTCGCGCAAAAATTCGGTGGTGTGAGTAACTACCTCATAGGGAATTAGGTTGTTGTCAGCAATGGCATCCTCAAGGCTGTAGTTCGCCGTAGGGATACGTCCCTCACAACCAAACAGGCCGAAGGTGGTCTTGCTCACCATATCAATCGGCGTTGCTGTCAGGCCGATTTGGAGCGCATCAAAGTACTTAAACACATCGCCATAGACGTTATAGATAGAACGATGGGATTCGTCGGCAATGATCAGATCGAAATAGCCTACATCGAAATGATCCATAATTTTCATCATGCCGGGATACGTAGCGATGTAGATCCTTGCATTCTGCCTATCTTCTTTCTTCGACTTGCCAACTACATACAGCGGCTCGTTGGTAAACTGATTGAAGGCATTTGCTGCCTGTTTACGTAACTCTCTACGATCACAAAGGAACAGGACTCGTTTTACCCAGCGGGCATCAATCATTAGCTTGCTAAGTGCAATCGCTACTCGGGTTTTACCAGTACCGGTGGCCTGAACAATCAATGACTGACGATACTTGTTGGTGAAACGTTCACTGACGCGGGCAATGGTTTCAAGCTGGTATAGGCGGCCTGCAACCGCCTTACCTTCGTTGTCTTTAACGTGCGGTATACTGTTTAATGGTAAACGTGTTTCACGCTGTTGGATAAGATATTGCAGGCTTTCTTTGCCATAGAAACCAAATATCCGACGCGGTGGGTATCCGTGGGTTTTATTGTCATCCCAAAGCCAGATATCGTAACCATTGGTGTAGAAGATAACGGGGCGCTGCCCGTATTCTTTCTCCAGCCAGTCTGCATATAGCCGGGCTTGAATTCGACCTTGTTCGGCGCTCACACTGGCTTTTTTTGCTTCCACAACTGCCAGTGGTTTATGTGCTTCATCCCACAATACATAGTCAGCATAGCCATCACCGGTTGAAGTGGGCTGCTCTTTAACTAGATGTTCCTGAGTGACCTGGTCGGTATTCTTAAGTTCATCCCCAACGTCCCAGCCAGCAGCAAGTAGCCTGGAGTCGATCAGACGACGGCGGGTTTCTGCTTCATCGATGGAGAGGATATCGGCAACGTGCTGGTTGCGGGTTCTGGCTTCATTCAAACGCTGAGTGAGGATCTCAGCCTTTTCCTGCTCCTGCTGTAAGGCGCGTTGTAACGCCAACTCACGCTCACGGCTTTCATCCTGTGCCTTGATTGCATCTTTCAGATGTTTTTCATCTGCACGACTTGGAGATTGAGTCAGCGGAGGAAGAGAAAATTTAGGACTGTGATCAACGTTGCCATTTGCATAACGGACATACAGCCAAACCCCTAATAAGTATGCTTCTTTGAGCAACCAGTAAGTATCTTTGGCTTTAATACGCCCACCATGTGCAGCACGGTTACCATGGATACGCAGTGCATCCATCTTCATGACGATCGCTTCCGGCATCATGCTGGCAAACACATCGGCGTTCATCAGGTCGTACAGATTTGCCTTGAAACCTTCCGGTAAACGCTCCTGACGATACAACCAGCGGACCATCAATTCGGTGTAGTTGCGTAGCTTCACAAGACAGCTTTCAGGATCGGAATGAATATATCGTTCAGCCATACATCCGAGTTCAGCTAGCTCTGGCCACTGGCTACGCAACATTTCAAAATTGAGAGACTGCTCCATCAATCATCGCCTTATATCGTGGATACAACAGGATTTCTGGAAAGAATATCACACTAATTTGGCAGACAAAGTGAGCTTGTACATCTTTAGCGCACCGAAAAATGAACACGTGGGGCAAGTCAGGAGCACATCAGTAGTACGTAAAGTTCACATATTCATCCATCAAATGGGTTAACTCTGAGTTTTCTTCCTGACGCTGCAACAGCCAAAAGCAGAACTCTTCGTCATTCATTTTCTTAAGGTTCTCCAGCCAGTCATCAAGAGACGCTCCGAGCATACGGTCATACCAGAAAAGCCAAACAAGCTTATGACGATATTCCAAGTTATTGAACTGCTGAAGCAGACTTATCAGTTTGTTGGCAAGTGAGCGTTGTTTGAGTCTGACGCACTCGCTAAGCAATACGCCTTCTAGGCCCCCGTGAGTAAAAAGTAGCTGCCCGTCAGTCTCCAGGCTAAGACGTAAATCATTTTGAATACTCAGTGGCTCTGGTTTGGTTTTGTTATAGATCATTCGGTACAAGCACTGTGGCACGATCCCAGGTACAGGGCCGGTATCCGGGAAGTAAAGTGTGGACAGCGTAAGGTAATGGCTGGGATAAATATTCTGATG
>NZ_CAMFLB010000022.1:0-147666 GCF_945957435.1 Serratia sp. PL7
GACCGCTCGAGGTCGTTAATTGCTCAGCGTAATACCTTGCCTTTCTTGTTTTTAATCCCTACTTTTTGAAGCTACACGGGCCCACCAAGGTCACCGGACGGCTCCCTCTCCCTGTGGGAGAGGGATGGGGTGAGGGGAACAGCGATGACCGGATCCCCTGACTCACAGCAATCTGCAATTAACCAAAACGCACATCGCGCCCGTGGGGTTCATCCAGATCCTGCGCGGGGCCGATCGAAATGATCCCGTGCGGGTTGATGGTGGCATGGCTGCGATAATAGTGGTTGCGGATATGCGCCATATCGACCGTTTCGACAATCCCTGGCATCTGGTAGATATCGCGCAGGAAGCCGTAAAGGTTGAGATAGTCGCTGATGCGGCGTTGGTCGCATTTGAAATGGGTGACGTAGACCGGATCGAAACGAATCAGTGTAGTCCACAGGCGGAGATCGGCCTCGGTGAGTCGATCACCGGTCAGATAACGGTGTTGGCCGAGGATCTGCTCAAGCCGCTCCAATGAGGCAAACACGCCGTTCACCGCTTCGTCATAAGCTTCCTGGCTGGTAGCAAAACCGGCCTTGTACACCCCGTTGTTCACCGAATCGTAAATCCAGCCGTTGAGTGAATCGATCTTCTCACGCAGTTCTGCCGGGTAGTAATCTCCAGCCCGTGCGCCGACGGCGTCGAAAGCGCTGTTGAACATGCGGATGATATCGGCAGACTCATTGCTGACGATGGTCTGCTGCTGTTTATCCCACAGCACTGGCACGGTAACGCGGCCGCTGTACTGCGGATCGGCCCGTAGATAGAGCTGGTAAAGAAAATCGGAGTGATACAGCGCATCGCCGGTTGCTGCCGGGAAATCCTGGCCGAAGGTCCAGCCGTTTTCCAACATCAGCGGATGCACCACGGAAACCGGGATGATTTGCTCCAGCCCCTTCAATTTGCGCATCAGCAGCGTACGGTGTGCCCAAGGGCAAGCCAGGGAAACATACAGATGGTAGCGATCTTGCTCGGCTTTGAAACCTGCTTTGCCATGCTCTCCCGCAGCGCCATCTGGAGTGACCCAATTGCGAAACTGAGAGGTTGAACGCTTGAAACGGCCCCCGGTGGATTTGGTGTCATACCAGGTGTCTTGCCAAACGCCATCAACGAGTTGTCCCATGAGATCCTCCAATGTGTCTGAGAGATAAAGTCAAAAGGCCCGGCGTGAAGAGCCGAGCCTTTATACCCGTCGTCTTTCAAGCCGCAGCTTGAAATCCATAGGGTATGCTTTATAAGTTTACCACTTTTTGTTCAAAATGCGGTCAATGCTGAAGCCGCCAGGGCCTGCAACCGCCAGCACGATGAAACCACCGGCAATGGTCAGGTTTTTCATAAACATCAGCTGGTTCACGCCTTCTGCAAAGTTGGTGTGGAACAGCAGCGCGGTCAGGATGGTGAAACCGGCAGTGAACAGCGCCACGGTACGGGTCAGGAAGCCGAACAGGATTGCCAGGCCACCGCCGAACTCCAGCAGGATGGTCAGTGGCAGCAAGAAGCCAGGTACACCCATCGACTGCATGTATTGTTGGGTGCCAGCATAGGCATCACCCATTTTGCCGTAACCTGCAACGATAAACAGGATTGGCATCAGAATACGAGCAACCAGCAAACCTGCATCTTCTAATTTCTTCATCATTAACTCCAAAAAGTGTTGTTGCTTGCCAATCTTGGCATTGGTACCGCCAGGGGGCCTTGTAGCTGCCATGTCCGGTTGATGGAGTGAATGTTAGACGGGAATGCTGCAGGTTGTTAGCAAGTAAAACTGTCGTAATTTTTCAAAAAATCTGAATATTAAAAAATCTATAAAAGTAGTTATAAATCATTCAATTAACGATTAATAAGGCGTATTTGGATAAAATCCACGCAAATAAAAGGGATTACCAACGGGATAATTGAACTTGTTACAGCGCGGTTATTTTTTGGGAAGGGCGTTACGGATCAGACGAACGGTGCCCCAGACGCTGAGCGCCCGCCGTGACCAGCGGATCAACTTGCTAGGATGGCGTATGCCGTACAGCGCGATCACGCTGGAACCGATAGCCATATATTTACGCAGCCCATACAAGGTCTGCCAACTGCGATCGAAGGATTCGGTTTTTTGTAGCCACTGGCTTTTGCTGGCGGTCAGATCCAGGCGTTGCTGCTGGATCTGCCGGATGAGTTGCTCTTTTCTGCGTTCACGGTACTGGCGGCGATTCATGTTTCTCCTCCAGTTCAGCACGGTCGAGTTCCAATTGCTGACGTGTTGCCCCTAACAGTGTCGAACGGCGAGCCTTGGACAATGTCCAGACGATGCCCACAACGGCCAGGAACAGCAGAACGGCGGTAGTCGTGCCCAACGCCATCAGGCGATAAGCGGGGTCGATGGCCCAGAAGATGAGGATTAACAGGCTCATCAGGCCGAAGGCGGTAAACAGCAGGGTAAGCCCCGCCATCATCAGCAACTGAATGAGGTTGGCTTTCTCCTCTTCCAGCTCGATCACGGCCAGACGCACCCGGGTTTCCACCATGCCGACCATAATGGTGACAATCCGTTGGGCGATATCCAGGACCCCTTTACCGGGGCCCTGTGCGCGCGTTTGCGGCTGCTCTGCCATAATCAGCGGCGCGCGAGCAGAACGCCTAACACCACGCCAACCGCAGCGCCGATACCGATACCAGTCCACGGGTTTTCACGCACGTAATCATCGGCCTGGCCAGCCATCTGCTTGGTTTGGTGAGCCAGTTTGTCACCGGCATCGCTCAGACGGGCACGGGTTTCTTTCAGTGCGCCTTCTGCTTTGGAGCGCAGTTTGTCCAGTTCAGCTTTAGGTTTATCGGTGGAAGAGTTCAGCACTTCTTCCAGCGTATCGGCCAGGGACTTCAGTTCAGCGCGTAAATTTTCTGCATGTGAATCATGTGCCATTTCGATAACTCCTTAACATTAACTTCGACAGACTTTTAACATAGCGGATTTATTCACTTAAGCAAAGGGCTTATCCCCGGTGGATATCACTAACCAATGTCATTATCGGTTGGTAAAATCCCGCCAGATGGGGCTCTTAGCGATAAATCCGCTAATATAAAAATTATTCGGCCTGCGCGGCTTTCAGCTCTGCCTGGGCTTCTGCCAGCTTTCTCTGCTTGTTGGCGATTTTATCTGCCTTGCCGGTTTCCTGAGCCTCTTTCAGCTCCTGCTCACGCTCGGCCACTTTCTCCTGCTTATCAGCAATCTTCTTCTGGCGATCGGCTTGTAAACCGGCCTCGGTGCAGTGGGTCTGTACTTCGCTCAGGGCTTTCTGCAGGCCTGCCACGCGGTGGCTGTTGCCGTGCTTAGTGGCATAATCGATCTGTGTCTGGATATCTTGGGCTTTGCTGGCACAAGTCTCGACCGCTGCCTGTGAAAGCGCAGAAAAAGTGAACAGGGGGATGGCCAGTAACAATGTGTGGCGTAATTTCATGATTTCAATTCCTTAATGCTGGGAGATCACAAGGATGCTCCCGGTTTCCTGCTGCCCAAGGGGCAGTGCGACAGGTGGCCTACGCGGCTGACCCATGCAGACAATCAGCATAGTCACAAATTGCGTAGAACCCCAAATGTAGGGGCGCTGTATGCTGCGCCCGATTAGCCGGATGTAACGACGGCTAAGATAATCCCTTAAATGAGAAAGGGATTATCCCAGATTAAGTGGCGGGCGTGCAAATTTACGCACCCAGCGGCCGGGGAGAGGAGACTCGTTCAGGGCAATGGTGTAACCGGGGGGCAGGATGTTTTCCAGGGCCTCACGGGCCAGCAACTGCTGTTCAGGGGAATCCAGGCGGATCACCAGGCCATCGCCGTCCGGCGTAATGCTTTTGATGCGGATACCGCGTTCATCCAGGCGCTGATAGACATAAAAACCATCTGGCAACGATAAACCCTGCTGAACCACGTGAATACGCAGCTCGTTTTCCGTACGCAAGATGTACGGCGCCAGCACGGAGGCCAATGCCAGCAGTAGCAATGAAAGCATCAGTGCGTATTGCCAGCGTGGGCGTTTGGCTATCACGCGTCTTTCCCTGCACGATCGGCGCGCTTTTTGCGCCACAGTACCACCAGAGAACCGACCAGCCCGACGACCAGTAGCACCAGTGGCAGCATCATCAGGCCGAACATCAACTGGTCTTCATACTTGCGGAACATCGGGGTTTTCCCGAGGGCAAAACCGACCGATACCAGGATCAGAACCCACAGCAAGCCGCTCATCCAGTTAAAGAACTGGAAGCGTGCGTTGCTCAAACCGGACAGCCCGGCAATGGTAGGCAACAGCGTACGGACGAAAGCCAGGAAACGGCCAACCAGCAGAGCCGACAGGCCATGGCGGTGGAACAACTGGTGAGCACGCTGGTGGTAATGGGCCGGTAGATGAGCTAGCCAACTCTGCACCGTCGGCGTATTGCCTAGCCATCGGCCTTGTATGTAGCTAACCCAGCACCCCAGGCTGGCTGCGGTGGTCAGGATAAGAATGGTCACCGGGAAATTCATGGTGCCTTTGGCGACCAGGACGCCGACCAGGATCAGCAGGCTATCACCCGGTAGGAAGGCGGCGGGCAGCAGGCCATTTTCCAGAAATAAGATCATAAACAGCAAGACGTACAGCGTCCAGACCAACGAGGGGTTGGCCAGCGTTTCAAAGTCTTGCTGCCATAAGGCATCCAACAGTTGCTTAATGATATCCATCCGGTGTTCCTAAAAACGTCATTGTTATTTTCGTTCAGCGGCTGGGGGCGGTAAGCTCGCGGAGGGCCCTGGCTGCTGAAGATGATGAACGGTGTTGCTTTATTCTTTGGTTCTATACCCGTCGTCTTTCAAGTTGCAGCGTTGTTATCTGCACTTGCTGCAACTTGAAATCCATAGGGTAAAACGGGGCGACACCGGATCATGAGTGATACGTTAGCGAGCCACGGTAAAGTATATTGCTCTCTTTCCAACCCCCGAGCCTGCTTTGTTGCTGCGGGAAGTTCAGCGTCCAATTGACCTGCCGCAACCGGTTAGGGGCTGGGTTATCTGCCTGCGGTTGTGGCCACAGGCGGTAGCCCAGATCCGTTGCTAAAGTATAGGCCGGAACCGATTGGGACGGGGCCTGCAACGAGCTGGGATAGGAATGCATCCGGGGCAAAGACAGCAGTAGTTTGCTAAGGGGCTTGCGGCGGAGTTCACTGTGCGGACGGTAATCCTGATCGTAGGGGGAAACCACATGCTCATCAAATAATGCCTGAGCACTTAACGCGGAGGCTAAGGCTGCGGTTTGTGCTGCATAGAGCTTTGGGCCGGAGACCGAACCGGTCCAGCAGGAAAGAGCAATAAGCATGGCAAACAACCAGCGCATGTATTCGCGTTCCACCCCAAAGTCAGTCGATAAAAAAGTGGGCTAACTCTACCAAAATAGCACGATTGGCAACAGGGAAATCTACGTGGTCGCTGGGGAAATATCGCGCAGTGGGCGGCTGTACCGGGATCGATTCAGCCGTTTTTACAATACCTGACATTCGGTGCGATTTCTTGACGCCAAAACCCTATTTGGTGGTGCTGGCCATGTTATCCAAATGGATCACCGGATTCTCGGCAAACAGGTAGCGATCGGCGTTGTATTCGAAATCGTCGGTGGTGGCATTGAACAGCATCTGCTTGGTGTTTTCCAGATGTTGCCACATGGCCAGTTTGGCACCGTGAGGATCCTTACGTATCAGCGCTTTAAGGATCTCATCGTGATCGTCGCACCAGCTGGCAATGGAACGCTCATCGATATGTTCGTGCAGTTTGATCCAGTAAGGGTTGCTGACACGCTGGGCCCACATTTTTTCCACAATGGTAGCCATGGCGGTATTCTGAGTCGCCAGCGCGACCTGCACGTGGAATTTGAGATCCCACTGCGAATCGCGGAAGCGATCCTCTTTGCGCGCCTGCTCCTGGATCTCCATCAGTTGGACAATATCCTGCTTGGTCACCTGGGTGGCGGCGAACTCGGCGATGTTACTTTCGATCAACTGGCGTGCCTGTAGCAGTTCAAAAGGCCCAGAGGTAGCGAATTCGAGGCTTTCACCCGGTACTACCAGGTGCTTCTGCTGGTTGGAGATCACATGGATGCCCGAGCCTTTGCGCACTTCGACGTAACCTTCCACCTCCAGCATGATGATCGCCTCACGCACCACGGTGCGGCTAACGTTCATCTCTTCTGCAATATAACGCTCGGCTGGCAGTTTCTCACCGACCGGGTAGACCCCGCCCTCAATGCGCCGTTTTAGCTCGGCGGCCAATTGCTGATAAAGGCGTCTGGTTTCAGTGAATTCCATAGTGAATACTCGGTGGTAGAAGGGCGTAATGCCATAGGACCTGTTATACCACTTATCCGTTGTAGCTGCTAGCGAGTCAGATGCGAAAAGCCCGGCACAAAGGCCGGGCTGTGGGGGTTAGCTGCTGGCATCTGCCGTTTGTAATCGTTCCTGTTCCAGCTCGGAAACCGGCTTGTTTTGCAGCACGGTCCAGATCACGATGGCGGCCAGGATATCGAACACCGACAGGGCGGCGAACAGCGGGCTGAAGCCCATGGTGTCAGCCAATGCGCCGACCACCAGAGCGAACATGGTGCTCGCCGTCCAGGCGGCCATCCCGGTCAGCCCATTGGCGGTAGCGACTTCGTTGCGGCCAAAGACGTCCGACGACAGGGTAATCAGCGCACCGGACAGTGCCTGGTGGGCAAAGCCCCCGATGCACAGTAAGGCAATGGCGACATAAGGGCTGGTGAACAAGCCGATCATGCCTGGGCCGATCATCAACACTGCGCCCAGGGTGACCACCAGTTTGCGTGAGACGATCAGGTTGACGCCGAAATGCTTTTGGAAGAATGGCGGCAGATAGCCACCCAGGATGCAGCCGAAATCGGCGAACAGCATCGGCATCCAGGCGAACATGGCAATTTCTTTCAGGTTAAAGCCGTAAGCCTTGAACATAAACAGCGGGATCCAGGCGTTGAAGGTTCCCCAGGCGGGTTCTGCCAGGAAACGCGGCAGCGCTATACCCCAGAACTGGCGGTTACGCAGGATCTGCCAGGCGGACATCTTCTTGGCATTGCTGGTCTGGTGGTGCGCTTCCTGCCCATCCAGAATGTAGCTGCGTTCTTCGGTACTGAGTTTCTTCTGGTCTTTCGGGTGCTTATAGAAGATCAGCCAGCAGATGGCCCAGATCAGGCTCAAGACACCGGTAATGATAAACGCCATTTCCCAGCTGTGCGCCACAATCGCCCAGACCACCAACGGAGGAGCGAGCATCGCGCCCACCGAGGAGCCGACGTTAAAGTAACCCACCGCGATGGAGCGCTCTTTGGCTGGGAACCATTCGCTACTGGCTTTCAGCCCGGCAGGGATCATCGCTGCTTCGGCCATACCGACCGCACCACGGGCCATCGCCAGGCCGACCCAGCTGTTGGCCAGCGCGGTGCCCATACAGAAGATGGCCCACAGGATGGCAAACATCGCATAGCCGATTTTAGTGCCGAGCACGTCAAGGATATAACCTGCAACGGGCTGCATCAGGGTATAGCAGGCTGAATAGGCGGCAACAATATAGGAATACTGTTGGGTCGTGATCCCCAGTGAACCTTCCAGCGAGGGGGCTGCGACGGACATCGCATTGCGGGTCAGATAACCGAGCACGGTGCCGATAGTCACCAGGCCGATCATATACCAGCGTAAGCCTTTAATTTTACGCATCCCAAATCTCTCCCAGTCTAAAAATTTCGGCCACCGGCAAGCCTGTGGCGGTCATGGTGGTGATTCCCTTTCATCTGGTTGCCGGTATTCCGCTTACCGACGCCGTCCTGCGCATTGCCATTGAACCGTGGTTATAAACCAGTAGCAGGGTGGCGAGAAGATAACTTGTCATACAGATTTAAAAGTTGAGTGATATCACAAAAACCATTATTTTTTTAAGTGATAATGCTTGCCATCATAAGGCATTGGTTTAATGGGGGTCGTCTGGATAGGCGCTTGGAGGCCGTAATGATGGGTTAACCAAGGTGAAATTTAGCTAGACTCTATGATAAATTGGTGTGATAACTTTGCAAAAGTTGACAGCAAGGCTAGCCAGGAAAAAGGTGAGGAACCCATATGGCCACGTTTTTGAGCGATGATTTCTTGTTAGACAGTGAATTTGCCCGCCGCCTGTATCACGACTATGCAGCGGATCAGCCTATTTTCGACTATCACTGCCATCTGCCACCGCAACAGATTGCCGAAAACACTCGTTTTAAGAACATGTACGATATCTGGCTGAAGGGCGATCACTATAAGTGGCGCGCGATGCGCACCAACGGCGTGGCTGAACGCCTGTGCACCGGCGATGCCTCTGACCGTGAAAAATTTGATGCTTGGGCGGCAACGGTGCCGCATACCATCGGCAACCCGCTGTATCACTGGACGCACCTGGAACTGCGCCGTCCGTTTGGCATCACCGGCAAGCTGCTCTCCCCGACTACCGCAGATGAAATCTGGCAGCGCGGCAATGAACTGTTGTCGCAGGAGGCTTTCAGCGCTCGCGGCATCATGAAACAGATGAAGGTGAAAATGGTGGGCACCACCGACGATCCGATCGACGATCTGCGCCACCATCAAACCATCGCCGCCGACAGCAGCTTCGATATCAAAGTCTTGCCAAGCTGGCGCCCAGATAAGGCCTTCAATATTGAAGCCGCTGGGTTTAATGACTATATGCAACAGCTGGAAGCCGCCGCAGATACTTCCATCAACCGCTTCAGCGATTTGTGCGATGCGCTGAAAAAACGCCTGGATCACTTTGCCGCTCACGGTTGTAAGGTTTCCGATCACGCGTTAGACGTGGTGATGTACGGCGAGGCCGATGAGGCCACATTAGATAAGATCCTGGCTCAGCGTCTCAGCGGGGAGTTGCCAACGCCACAGCAAGTTGCCCAGTTCAAGACCGCCGTCCTGCTGTTCCTGGCTGCCGAATATCAGCGCCGCGAATGGGTGCAGCAATATCACATCGGCGCACTGCGTAATAACAATAGCCGGATGTTCACTACCATCGGCCCGGACATTGGCTTTGATTCGATTAACGATCAGCCGGTAGCCGAATCACTGTCTCGCCTGCTGGATGCTCAGGCCAAGCAGGGGGCGCTGCCGAAGACCATTCTTTACTGCCTGAACCCACGGGATAACGAAGTGATCGGCACCATGGTCGGCAACTTCCAGGGCGAAGGTACGCCGGGCAAGATCCAATTTGGTTCAGGCTGGTGGTTTAACGATCAGAAAGACGGTATGCAGCGCCAGATGACGCAGTTGGCACAGCTTGGGCTACTTAGCCGCTTTGTGGGCATGCTGACCGACAGCCGCAGCTTCCTTTCGTACACGCGTCACGAATACTTCCGCCGTATCCTGTGCCAGATGATTGGCCGCTGGGTGGAAGATGGCGAAGCACCGGCGGATATTGCGTTGCTGGGTGAGATGGTGAAAAACATCTGCTTCGACAATGCCAAACACTATTTCGCTATCGAATTAGCGTAGTTTTAGCTCGAGGTTGGTTTATGCAAAGCATCATAAAGATCCATGCAAAAGATAATGTGGCAGTCGCACTGTGTGATTTGGCGGCTGGTGAGCAGCCGGTCTGGGAAGGGCAGGCGATCGCACTGGCGCAAGATGTAGCTCGGGGGCACAAGTTTGCCCTTGAGCCGATCGCTGCCGGTGAGATGATCGTCAAGTACGGCTTGCCGATCGGCCATGCACTGGTGGCTATCGCTGCGGGCGAACATATCCATTCGCAAAATGCCAAAACCAACCTGAGCGATCTCGATAGCTATCAGTATCAACCGGAGTTCCAGACCTTACCGGCGCAGGCGGCAGATCGTGAGGTACAGATTTACCGCCGCAGCAACGGTGAGGTAGGGATCCGCAACGAACTGTGGATCATCCCGACCGTGGGCTGTGTGAACGGCATCGCTCGCCAGATCCTGCAACGTTTTCTGAAGGAAACCGGGGAAGCAGAGGGGATCGACGGCGTGCATCTTTTCAGCCATCCCTTCGGCTGCTCACAGCTCGGCCAGGATCATGACAATACCCGCACCATGCTGCAAAATATGGTGCGTCACCCCAATGCTGGTGCTGTTCTGGTGATTGGCCTGGGCTGTGAGAACAACCAGGTGGATGCTTTCCGCACTACCTTGGGTGAGTTTGATGAACAGCGCGTGCGTTTTATGGTCTGCCAGCAACAGGATGATGAAGTTGCCGACGGATTGGCACATTTGCATGAATTATACCAGATTATGCGCGACGATCGCCGCCAGCCGGGCAAGCTCAGCGAGCTGAAGTTTGGCCTGGAATGTGGGGGATCGGACGGTTTATCAGGGATCACAGCCAACCCGTTATTGGGCTGCTTCTCGGATTATGTGATTGCCAACGGCGGCACCACGGTGCTGACTGAAGTGCCAGAAATGTTTGGTGCCGAACGCATTCTGATGAGCCGCTGCCGCGATGAAGACACCTTTGAAAAAACCGTCAGCATGGTCAACGACTTCAAACAGTATTTTATTGCCCACGACCAACCGATTTACGAGAACCCTTCACCGGGCAACAAGGCTGGAGGCATCACCACGTTAGAAGAGAAATCTCTGGGTTGCACCCAAAAAGCCGGGCAGAGCCAGGTGGTGGACGTGTTGAAATACGGTGAGCGTCTGCGTTTGCCGGGGCTGAACCTGCTGAGTGCGCCGGGCAATGATGCGGTCGCTACCAGCGCGCTGGCGGGAGCCGGGTGCCATATGGTGCTGTTCAGCACCGGGCGGGGGACACCTTACGGTGGCTTTGTGCCAACGGTGAAGCTGGCGACCAACTCGGAGCTGGCGGCGAAGAAACCGCACTGGATCGATTTTGACGCAGGCCGCCTGATCCACGGCTTGCCGATGGCACAGATGCTGGAGCAGTTTGTCGATCTGATCGTGGACATTGCCGATGGCGCACCGGCGCGTAATGAAGTGAATGATTTCCGCGAGTTGGCGATCTTTAAAAGCGGTGTCACGTTGTAAAGCCTAGCCGGCGGGAGTAGCATAAAACGGCGTTTTGTTTTAAACGCCTTGCTACTTCCGCCCCAGGATCTCCCTAATGACGTTTTATTGGTTTGCGCAGTCCGTTGGCGTGCTGGCTTTTTTGGTAGGCATCACCAGCTTTTTTAATCGCGATGACCAGCGTTTCAAACTGCAGCTGTCGGGCTACAGCCTGATTATCGGCATCCATTTTATCCTGATGGGGGCGAATGCAGCAGGGAGTAGCGCTCTGCTTAGCGCCTGCCGCAACCTGGTCTCGATGAAGACTCGCAGCCTATGGGTGATGTGGATCTTTATCTGCCTCACGCTCATCATCGGTTTATCCCGCTTTCACCACTGGATCGAAATACTCCCGATCTGCGGTACAACCGTCAGCACCTGGGCGTTGTTCCGCACCCGCGGTTTGACCACCCGCTGCGTAATGTGGTGCTCAACGGCCTGTTGGGTTACCCACAACATCTGGCTTGGCTCGATCGGGGGCTCGCTGATTGAAGGCAGTTTCCTGCTGATGAACGGTTTCAACATCATCCGCTTCCGCCGCCTGCAACTGCGCGGCATCGATCCTTTTGCGGTCGAAAAAAAGGCGTCCGTTTCAGAGGGGCGCCAGCCAGTTAAGCAATAAAGTGCAGGTTGCTGAGATTTCCTCCATTCTTCCAACAGAGCAGAGACTCTCAGCTCCCTCTCCCTGTGGGAGAGGGTTGGGGTGAGGGGACTTAGCGAACTTTCAGCGGATCTTCATTGGCTAAACGCTGGTCTTCCGCCTGACAGGCCGCTGCGGTAAACAGCACGTCGGTGGAGGAGTTGAGCGCGGTTTCTGCCGAGTCCTGCAGTACGCCGATGATAAAGCCGACGGCAACGACCTGCATCGCAATTTCGTTAGGAATGCCGAACATGTTGCAAGCCAGCGGGATCAACAGCAGTGAACCACCGGCTACGCCGGAAGCCCCACAGGCGCAAATCGCAGCCACCACGCTCAACAGCAGTGCAGTCGGCACATCCACCGGAATGCCCAGCGTATGAACCGCAGCCAGCGTCAGCACGGTGATGGTGATTGCAGCACCGGCCATGTTGATGGTCGCCCCCAGAGGGATAGAAACCGAATAGGTATCTTCGTTCAGATTCAGCTTTCTGCTCAGCTCCATATTCACCGGAATGTTGGCTGCGGAGCTGCGGGTAAAGAAGGCGGTAACACCGCTTTCGCGCAGGCAGGTGAACACCAGTGGATAAGGATTGCGGCGGATCTTCCAGTAAACGATCAGCGGGTTCAGCACCAGCGCTACCAGCAGCATACAGCCTATCAGCACGAACAGCAGTTGGGCATAGCCCCACAGCGCGCTAAAGCCGGTATCGGCCAGGGTTGACGCCACCAGGCCAAAGATACCCAGCGGCGCACAGCGGATCACCGCACGAACCACCATGGTCACGGCATGGGACATGTCGGTGATTAGCGATTTGGTAGTATCAGAGGCATGGCGAAGTGCCAGCCCCAACCCCACAGCCCAGGCCAGGATGCCGATATAGTTGGCGTTGATCAGCGCATGGAATGGGTTCGCCACCACGCTCATCAGCAAGCCTTTGAGCACTTCAACGATGCCACCCGGCGGGTTGATGTCGGTGGTGCCCACGGCCAGTGCCAACGTGGAAGGGAAAATAAAGCTGACCAATACGGCAGTAAGTGCGGCAGCAAAGGTGCCTAACAGGTAAAGGAACAGGATGGGGCGGATGTTGGTTTTCTGGCCCTGCTTATGGTTGGCGATGGAAGCCATGACCAAGATCAACACCAGCAGCGGTGCCACCGCCTTCAGCGCGCCAACGAACAGCGAGCCGAGCAGGCCAACTGCTGTGGCGGCGGCTGGCGAAACCAGTGCCACCACAATGCCCGCTACCAGGCCGATCAATATTTGCTTAACCAGGCTGCCCTGAGTGATGCGTAGTAATAGTTTATTCATGATGCTCTTGCGTTTCCGCTCCCTGAGAATGTGATGTACAGATTGCTGCGCCTCGGCTGAAACGTGGCCGGGCAACTTATCGTCATATCTGTAACTAAGTATGTTTGCTATGCCAGTATTCAGTAAACGGGGGATCTTGAAAAGGGGAGAAGATGAAATTACCTGCATGGATCAATGATTGATAACATGCTGTTTACATTTGTGTGATCGTCATAACATTTGGCGTTTATGGCTATTTGCCAAATAATCGCGGGGCGTCTAGCGCCCCGGATAACAGATTATGGTGGCCAACCTTAACCGACTCCGGCCAATGGCTGCTGGGCCCCAAGGCTGGCGACAAAGTCTTGCAGTAACTGCTGGCTGAATGGCGTATCGCTAACCTGTTGTTGTTTAAGCTGATAAATTTTCTGCTTGGCCGGTTCCAACTCGCTGAGCCAGCTCAGGTAGCGCTGCATGATCGCCCCGTTAAATTCCGGGTGGAACTGGGTGGTCAGGACGTTATCGCCGTAACGCAGGATTTGGCAGGCGTCCTGTTGCGAGCGAGCAAGCACTTCAGCCCCTGGCGGCGGCGTTAATACGCTTTGCGCATGGATCAGGTTCACGTTGAAGCGCGCAGGCAGGGGAGCCATACGCTTATCTGAGCGAGCAGCGGGTAATAACTCGATCTCGAGAGTGCCAACCTCCATGCCCTGCGGGTGGTAACCCACCTCGCCGCCCAGCGCATAAGCCAAAAGCTGGTGGCCATAGCACACGCCAAAGATCGGCAGATTGATTTGCATTGCCTGGCGCAACCATTCCGCTGAGTGTTCGCTCCAGGGAAGCCGTTCGGTCACCATAGCTGCTGAACCGGTGATCACCACTCCGCAGTAATCTTCTGGGGGCAACGGTGTCTCACCGGCAAGGACGTGCACGATATGCACGCGATCTGCATCGATATTCCCTTGTTTTAGGAACATCTGCTCAAAATTGGCCTGCTCCTGCTGGATCATCTGCGGTGCATCACCGGTTTGCATCAACAACAGCGGTTTCATTTTATTCTCCGTCAGCGGGGAACACTACGCCGGTCTGACGGCGGATCTCCGTCAGCAGGCTGGCGACGATCAGGGAATTTTCCAGGCCCTCATGCTCGACCTGCCGTTTTTCTACCAGTTCGGCAAACACTTGCGCTTCATACAGCATGGTATTGATGTGTTGCGGCTGGGTCAGTACCTGGCTATTTTCACCGCGAGGCGTCAGCACCACGCCTTGGGCTTCGGAGATTTTTTCGATCACCAGCGTGCCCTCTTCGCCCTGGATCTCACTCGGAATGTCCGAGTTGCTGACCTTGGAATGGCTGATCACCACGTCAAAGTCACCATAGTTCAGGCACACGCTGCCGTGGGCATCCACCCCGGTATCAAGCAATGTTGCGCTAGCCAATACCGACTGCGGTGCACCAAACAGCGCCACGGTGCTGGCCACGCAGTAATAGCCAATGTCCATGATCGAGCCGTTGGAAAAGTGCGGGTTGAAGGTATTCGGGTTTTCACCGGCCAGGTAACGGGGATAGCGGGAGGAGTATTGGCAATAGTTGATAAATGCCTTACGCAGTTTGCCAATCTTCGGCAATGCTTGTTGCAAGATAAGAAAATTGGGCAAGTGGGCGCTTTTGAACGCTTCAAACAGTACCACCTGATGTTCCCGTGCGCAGGCCACTAGCTGTTCCACTTCGCGCAGATTTGACGCCAGCGGCTTCTCGCAAATCACATGCTTTTTATGGCTCAGGAATAGCAGAGATTGTTGGCAGTGCAGAGAGTTGGGGCTGGCAATATACACCGCATCAATCACGTCGGATTGCGCCAGCGCTTCCAGCGAGTCAAAGAAGTGTTCGACCGGATAGTTGGCGCCGAAGGCCTGCGCCTGTTCGAGCTTACGCGAATAGATGGCGGTCAGCCTCATCTTGCCGCTTTCGTGAGCCGCATCGATAAAACGTTCGGTGATCCAGTTGGTGCCGACAACAGCAAAGCGAATCATGGGTGACTCCAGTTTCCACAGGAAGATAGCTCAAGGAACCAGATTATCACGCCGCAGAGAATAGGCGAATATTTGCTTAAAAAGGCTTATTACTCATAGAGTTCGCCGAATAATGAGAGATGGGTCAGATACAGACGGGTATCAAACTCCAACTGGTGATAGCTGGGTTCCATATGGCAGCACAGGCTGTAAAACGCCTTGTTGTGGTCTTTCTCTTTCAGATGCGCCAACTCGTGGACTACGATCATGCGCAGGAAAGGTTCTGGGGCGTTTTTAAACACCGTCGCCACGCGGATCTCGGCTTTGGCTTTCAGTTTGCCACCCTGCACCCGAGAAATGGCGGTATGCAGCCCCAAGGCGTGCTTCATCACCTGGATTTTGCTGTCGTAGGCCACCTTGCTCAGCGGTTGAGCATTACGCAGATACTGATTTTTCAGATCGACGGTAAACTGATAAAGCGACTTGTCGGTGGTGCAGCCATGCACCTGCGGATAGCGTTGCAACAAAACCTCGCCCAGCCGCTGTTGCTTGATGAGTTGTTGCACCTGCATTTGCAGATGATCGGGGTAGCCTTGCAGGTAGCTCAGTTCGGACATGTTATTCAGTATTCAGTGGTAAACCGGGGCGAGCATTGTATGACGTTTTCTTGCTCAAATCCCCTAATGGGCAATTAATCCCAAAAAACATTTTACTGCCGAGCGTTTTTAGGGGATAAACAGCCCAAATTTATCATTCAGGAGGGGCAATGAGCCAACTCGATCTGGGAACACAGCAACTTGAGCTGGAGCGTTATCCCCAACAGGAAGAAGCCACCCAGCTGCAGGCGTGGGAAGCGGCGGACGAATATCTGCTGCAACAGTTGGAAAATGTCGACATCGGTGAACGCCCGGTACTGATTTTCAACGACAACTTTGGCACGCTGGCCTGTGCTCTGCATGGCTATAAGCCTTACAGCATCAGCGATTCTTACATGAGCCAGTTGGCGACGCGCCATAACCTCAAGCTGAATGAGCTCGATGTTGAGCAGGTCACCTTGCAAGACAGCCTGGCCGAACTGCCTGCCAACCCGGCGGTGGTGTTGATCCGTATCCCGAAAGCGCTGGCGCTTCTGGAGCAGCAATTGCGTGCCCTGCGTGACGTAGTGGCACCCGATACGCTGATCGTGGCCGGTGCCAAAGCGCGTGACGTGCATACCTCGACCATGCAAGTGTTTGAGCGGGTGCTTGGCCCAACCCGCACCAGCCTGGCCTGGAAAAAGGCCCGTCTGATTTATTGCCAGGTAGCTGACATCGTGCCACCAGCAGCGCCGGAAACCACCGACTGGCTGCTCGACGGCACGGACTGGCTGATCCACAACCACGCCAACGTGTTCTCACGCGGTAGCCTGGATATTGGCGCACGCCTGTTCCTGGAAAATCTGCCGAAGGATTTGCAGGGCCATATTGTCGATCTCGGCTGTGGCAACGGCATTATCGGTATGCGTGCCTTGGTGCAGAACCCGCAAGCGCAGATGACCTTCGTCGATGAGTCTTACATGGCGGTGGCTTCCAGTGAACTGAACGTGGCGCACAACCTGCCGCAGGAGATGGATCGCTGTCAGTTTGAGGTGAACAACTCGCTGGCGGGCATTGAGCGTGAAAGCCTGCAGGCGGTACTGTGCAACCCACCGTTCCACCAGCAGCATGCGATCACCGATCACACCGCCTGGCAGATGTTCTGCGACGCCAAGCGTTGCCTGCAAGTGGGGGGGGAGCTGTGGATCGTCGGCAACCGCCATCTGGATTACTACCAGAAGCTGAGGCGTTTGTTCGGCAACTGCACCACCGTGGCCTCCAACCAGAAGTTCTTGATCCTCAAAGCGGTCAAGTCTGGCGCGCGTTATTGATGTAGGGGCGCAGCATGCTGCGCCCGTAAAATCAATGGATTACAGTGCCATGGCCAGCCGCGTGCCCTGATCGATAGCGCGGCGGGCATCCAGCTCGGCAGCCACGTCGGCACCGCCAATCAGATGCACCGTTTTCCCCATTTCCAGCAGCGGCTGCTGCAATTCACGGCGCGGTTCCTGCCCGGCACAAATCACCACCGTATCTACCGGCAAGCAGCTTTCCTGCTCGGCACGCAATATATGCAGACCTTCGTCGTCAATACGTTGATAGTTCACGCTATTGAGCATTTTCACGCCGCGTACAGCCAGGCTGGTGCGATGGATCCAACCGGTGGTTTTACCCAGGCCTTCACCTACCTTGCTGGTTTTGCGTTGCAACAGGAATATCTGGCGTGGCGAGGATGGCACTTCCGGCCCTAGGGCGCTCAGCCCCCCGCGCTGCTCTAGTTGTGAATCGATCCCCCATTCGCGGTTAAACGCTGCCAGATCCAGGCTACTGGAGGTGCCATGCTGGCTGAGGTATTCGGCGACGTCGAAGCCAATTCCCCCAGCCCCAATGATGGCGACCCGTTGCCCAACCGGTTTTTTATCCCGCAAAACATCGAGATAGTTCATCACCTTGGCGTGTTCGATGCCCGCAATGGCTGGCATACGCGGTACGATGCCGCAGGCGAGGATCACCTCATCGAAATCCGCCAGATCCTGCGGTTGCGCCTGCTGCCCCAGCTTCAGTTCCACTTCATTGAGCGCCAACTGACGGCGGAAATAGCGCAACGTCTGGTGAAACTCCTCCTTGCCGGGGATTTGCTTGGCGATATTGAACTGGCCACCGATCTGCTCGGCGGCATCAAACAGGGTTACCTGATGCCCGCGGCTGGCGGCGGTGGTGGCAAACGCTAATCCGGCTGGCCCGGCACCCACCACGGCCAGTTTTTTAGGCGTTGCGGTGGCGATCAATGGCATTTCGGTTTCGCGGCAGGCGCGAGGGTTGACTAGGCAGGAAGTGAGTTTGTGATCGAAAATCTGATCCAGGCAGGCCTGATTGCAGCCGATGCAGGTGTTGATTTCGTCTGCACGGCCTTCAGCGGCCTTCTGCACGAACGCCGCATCTGCCAGGAACGGGCGTGCCATGGACACCATGTCGGCACAGCCATCGGCCAAAACCTGCTCCGCCACCGCCGGATCGTTGATGCGGTTGGTAGTGATCAGCGGGATCTTCACTTTGCCCATCAGCTTGCGCGTCACCCAACTGAACCCGGCGCGTGGCACCATGGTGGCGATGGTGGGAATACGTGCTTCGTGCCAGCCGATACCGGTGTTGATCAGCGTTGCGCCAGCCTGTTCGATCGCCACGGCAAGCTGTTCGATCTCCTGCCAACTGGATCCATCCTCCACCAGATCGAGCATCGACAGGCGGTAGATCAGAATAAACTCCGGCCCGGTCGCTTCGCGCACGGCCCGCACAATTTCCACGGCGAAACGCATGCGATTGCTGAAACTGCCGCCCCATTGGTCGGTGCGTTGGTTGGTGCGCGAGACCAGGAACTGGTTAATCAGGTAGCCCTCAGACCCCATGACTTCCACGCCGTCATAGCCAGCCTGCTGTGCCAATGCTGCGCAGTTGGCGAAGTCGGCAATGGTTTGTTCAACTTCCTGGGTAGTCAGCGCCGCTGGGCTGAATGGGTTGATCGGCGCTTGCAGTGCGGAAGGGGCGACTGGCTGTGGCTGATAGCTATAGCGCCCGGTATGCAGGATTTGCAGGGCAATCTTACCCCCAGCCTGATGGACAGCCTCGGTCACGATCTGGTGATGGGCAACCTGCTGTGGCTGGTTCAGGACCGATGCTCCGCGATACACCACGCCTTTCTCATTGGGGGCTATACCGCCGGTCACGATCAGGGCGACACCGGCAGCGGCCCGCTCGGCGTAGAATGCCGCCATACGCTCGGGGCCATTAGGCAGTTCTTCCAGGCCGGTGTGCATCGATCCCATCAGCACCCGATTTTTCAGGGTGGTGAAGCCGAGATCCAGCGGCGCAAGCAGGTTGGGGTAAGCACTCATTGCAGTCTCCAATCGGGTTTATCGTTATAGTTATAGACGACCCTCAAGTGGTCGGATGAGATAAATTTAGCCGTTGTCGGCGTACTTGGGAAACGCGGATGTGCTGAATGTGATAGACCTCATGTTTGCAATCGGTATAAAAGATCGGCTAACATCGGCTCGCCTTATCCCTTTTCTCTCTGCGGAGCCATTACCGAAAATGAACAACCACACCTGCTGATATCTGGCCCTGTACCGAGCACGCTCGTGCCGTATGGGGAGGTTTTGATTTCATTCAGGAGTGCTTATGGCTCATTTTGCGCAGTCCCCTTATTTCGTTTTACATCAATTAACCTGTCAGTTTGCCAATGGCGAAACGCTGTTTGGCCCGCTTAATCTGGCCGTTGAACAGCTGCACTGTGGCCTGGTGGGGCGTAACGGCGTGGGAAAAACTCGCCTGCTACGTCTGATTGCCGGGCTGGATCAACCCGCGTCAGGTCATATTGAGACGCAGGCAACCTTTGCCTATGTGGCGCAGCAGCCGCACTTCACCGAACAGACGACCCTGGCAACGTTGCTGGGCTACGGTGAGGTGTTTGCCGCCCAGGCCCGTCTTGAGCAAGGTTGCCCACGGCTGGACGATATCGATCGTCTTGAGGGCCAGTGGGATCTGGCGGATCGCTTGAGCACGGCTTTTGCGGCGGCGGGATTGTCTGATTTTGATCCGCAACGGCCAGCCAGCGAACTGAGTGGTGGCGAACGTATGCGTGCGGCTTTGTGTGGCGCGATAATGTCGGGGGCTGATTTCCTGTTGCTGGACGAACCAACCAATCACCTCGATAGCACGGGCCGTGAATGGCTGTATCAGCAATTGGGACAGTGGCGCGGCGGTCTGTTGATTGCCAGCCACGATCGGCAACTGTTGTCACGGATGCAGCGGATTGTCGAACTGACTCCTGAGGCATTACGTAGCTACGGTGGCAATTATCACGAATACCATCGGCTGCGGGAGCAAGAGCAACAGGCGGCGCGTGCTCAACTTGAACATGCCGCGTTGGAAAGACGGCGCGTCCGCGCTCGCCAGCAAAAAGAACACGACAATTACCAGCGTCACTCCGCCCGTACGCTGAGAACCGTGGACTCGCTGAATATCGCCTCTTTTGAGAAAGCTGCCCTCAAGGGGGCTGCTCGCGACACGATGGGGACCTTGCGTAAACAGCATCAGGGGCAAAAGAACACGCTGGATGAAGCTGTGCGCGAGGCGAGGGAACGGGTTGAAGAAGATAACCCGGTGATGCTGACCTTACCGGGCAGCGCGGTAGCCACAGGTAAGCAGGTGCTGGTACTGGAACAGTTACAGCTGCCGTTCGTCTCCTTGCCACCGCTCGACTGGAGGATGGATGGCCCGATGCGTGTGGCCATCACCGGCCCGAACGGCTGTGGCAAATCCACGCTGCTGAAGGTGATCCTGGGGCAACTGGCTGCCAGCGCTGGACATTGCCATTGCTCGGTATCGCTGGCCTACCTCGATCAAAACCTGTCCCAGCTCGATCTGACTCGCTCGGTGGTCGATCATCTAGGTTTACAGGATACCCCGTTAGCCGAAGGAGTGTTGCGTAGCCAACTGGCGCAACTGCAACTGAATGCCGACCGGGTCACGCTGCCGTTGGCGGCATTGAGTGGTGGAGAGCGGTTGAAAGCGGCGCTGGCCTGTGTGCTGTGGCGGCGTGAGCCTGCGCAGCTCCTGCTGCTGGATGAACCGACCAACCATTTGGATCTGGCCTCATCGCAGGCAATTGAAGCGGCGCTGGCGGAGTTCCCTGGTGCGATGCTGGTAGTGTCGCACGATGAGGATTTCTTGCGGGCGCTGCGGCTGACCCATCGTTTGTTCTGGTCGACAGCGGGTTGGTGCTTTCAAGCAATGTAACCCTGCCTGAGGGGCCAAGCTGGGGAGTTTTTGGTATACTTAAGGTCATTTTGTGAGGTTTCGAGACAATGACTATGACTCCAGTGGCAACAGCAGCCGAGGTAATTTATTACAACGGCACTATCTTCACCGCAGATGCGGAAAATCGTGTTTGTAGTGCGTTGGCGATAGGGCAGGGATACATTCTTGCGGTAGGGACTGATGAGCAGGTGCTTGCGCTGGCGACACCCACCACCGAACGCATCGATCTGCACGGCAAAATGATGATGCCGGGCCTGATCGACAGCCATATGCACCCATTCTGGGGCGGCAAACAGCTCAAAGGTTGCAGCTTGCACTATGCGGCGCTGACGGCTGAGCAAACCCTGCAACATATTCAGGCGCATCTGGATAAGTATCCGGCTGGCGATGACGAATGGCTGACGGTACGTGCCTGGCAGCGTCAGGCGATGATCCCGGTTGGCGCGGATATGAGCCGTAGCTTGCTGGACACCCTCAACACTCGCCGCCCGGTGGCACTGTTCTCTAACGATTGCCACACGCTGGCGGCCAACAGCCGTGCGCTGGAGATGCTGGGCATTGATGAAAATACCCCGGTGCCGCCGGACGGCAAGATCGCCCGCGATGCCGATGGTCAACTGACCGGGATCCTGGAGGATGCTCCGGCCATGCGCGCCTTTGACAGCATTCCTTCCGGCACGGCGGAACAGAACGTGCAGGTAGCGGCTCATGTGCAGCAGGTGCTGCATACGCAAGGCGTGACCACTGTGATGGATACCCGGGTGTTTGCGGAACAGTTGGAGGCTTTCGCCGTACTGCGCGATCGCGGTGAGCTGACCTTACGTGTGCTGGGGGCCAAAGAAGTCACACCAGACAGCGTACAAGGGCCGGAAGACGCTGCCCGGGCGGTGCAAGAGGTTGTCGCCTTTGCCGAACGGTGGAGTAGCCAGCCTTGGACGCCGCAGGCCGGGATCTCTGTTGGCCATCTCAAGCTGTTCGTCGACGGCGTGTTGCAGCCACCGACTATGACGGCGGCGCTGCTAGAGCCTTATCGTGAACATCATGGGGAAGCCAAGGGTGAGCGTTATGGCGATCTCTACTTCACCACGCCGGTGCTGAACGCGCTGATCGTCGAGTGTGGCCGCGCTGGCCTGCATCCGCATACCCATACGGTAGGCGATGGCGCAATCGAGCAGGTGCTGGATGCGGTTGAGCTAATGCGTGCTGCCTGCCCGGGCAAGGATATCCGCCCAGGCTTGGCCCATAACGAATTGGTTGCGCCGCATCAGTACGCGCGCTTTGCCTCTTTGGCGGCAACGGCGGTGCTTTCGTTCCAGTGGGCCGGTTTACCGGGCGTGCTGATCGATGAAGAGCGCGAGATGCTGGGTGAAGCCCGTTTCCCTCACCTTGAGCCCGCGGCACGCTTCCTGGATGCCGGTGCGCGGCTGGCCTATGGCAGCGACTGGCCCATCGATCGCCTGGATGAGTGGTATAACCTGCAGGTGGGGATGACCCGCCGCGCCTGGGATAGCGAAGGTAATCCTGCCGGGCCACGCCTGGACAACGATCGCGATCTGACCCTGATTGAGACGTTGCGCGCAGCCACCATCGATGCGGCCTATATGATCGCCAAAGAGCAGTACATTGGCTCGCTGGAAGTAGGCAAATTTGCCGATGCGATCGTCCTGCAGCATAATCTATTCGAGCAGCCAGCGGAGAAGATCTACCAAACCCGCATTGAACGGACATTGGTTGGCGGGAAGATCAGCTATCAATCCTGATAGCAATGTGAATTAAGCGGTCATTTTTACCTGGGGGCGTTGCATGCAGCGCCTCTACAAATTCGGCACATTGCCATGAAGGGTAATTTTTACCGCTTTTCCTCATCCTGCAAACAATAAATCAACGGGTTGTGCCCCAGTTCTTTACCTATTGCCACCCGGTTTTCTGAAAGCGGATTGTTAGCTTCCCCGGCAGCCTAACTTGTGCCAGAATCCGTCCCCTTGTTTTTACCGCAGCGAATCAAATAGCCTATTGGGATTGGCCCTGAATAGCGCTGAGCTGCGCCAGGAGATGATACGGTAATGCCGCAAAACATTCGGTTGCAACGAGTTCTTAAAACCCCCGCCCTGGTTGCGTTTGGCCTTGCCTATATGGTGCCACTGGGCGTGTTTACCACCTACGGTCAGGTTACCGTGTTAAGCCAGGGTCACTTACCCGTCGCTTATCTGGTTACCATCGTGACCATCCTGTTTACCGCCCTGAGCTATTGCCGGATGACCAACGCCATGCCGCTGGCAGGTTCGGCCTATTCCTACGTACAGCGCAGTTTTGGTGGTAAAACCGGTTTCCTGGTAGGTTGGGCGCAGATCCTCGATTATCTGTTCCTGCCGATGCTTAACTATCTGGTTTTAGGTATCTTCTTGCACGAGGCATTCCCATCGATCCCTGCTTACGTGTTTATTCTTGGCTCCATTGCCAGCGTCAGCGCGCTGAATATTCTGGGCGTGCGCCTGCTTAGCTCGGTGAATTTCACGCTGATTGCCTTGCAGATGGTGTTTATCGTGCTGTTTATCGTGCTGGCATTTAGTGAGGCTGACCTCAGCCCGGCGTCATTGATGAAGCCGCTGCTGGTGGATGCCGGTGACTTCTCTGGCCTGATCGCCGGTGCTGCGGTGTTGTGCCTGGCCTTCCTGGGTTTTGATGCCATTGCCACCATGGCCGAAGAGGCCGCCGACGCCAAACGTACTCTGCCGCGCGCGATCCTGATTACCGTGATCTGTGCCGGTGGCATCTTTGTTGCCGTTTCCTACGCCGCGCATCTGGCCTATCCTGACTGGCAATCGCTGATCCCGCATCAGGACACCGCCAGCCTGATTATCTCGGAGCACGTGGGTGGCAAGTGGATGTACAACTTCTTTATGGCCACTTACCTCACCGGGGTGTATGCCTCTTCCATGTCTGCACAAACCGGTGTTTCACGTATCTTCTACGCCATGGGGCGTGAAGGCGTGTTGCCGCGTAAAGTGTTCTACCATCTGCACCCTCGTTTCCGCACTCCGTGGCGCGCGATTGTGTTTGTCGCCATCATCTCGTTGCTGGCGCTGTGGATGGATTTGAGCATGGTGGTGTCGATGATCAGCTTTGGCGCATTGGGGGCATTCACCTTCGTTAACCTCAGCGTGATCAAGCATTTCCTGATTAACCAAAAACGCCGTGGGCTGAACGCGATGTTCAAATACGGCCTGCTGCCGCTGGTTGGCTTCGGTATGTCAGTGTGGTTGTGGGTCAACCTGGATCCCGAAGCATTGAAAGTGGGTTTCACTTGGCTGTTTGCTGGTTTTATTTATCTGCTGTGGCTGACCAAGGGGATGCGTCAGGATCCCCCATCTACCCAGGATGATATCAACCACCTGCTGGATTGATGCCCCTCACCCCAACCCTCTCCCACAGGGAGAGGGAGCTGTTAGTCCCTGCTCTTTTGGCAGTCACTCGATCGGTTCCCAGAAGGGAAGGAGCTGTTAGTCCCTGCTCTTTTGGCAGTCACTCGATCGGTTCCCAGAAGAGAAGGAGCTGTTAGTCCCTGCTCTTTTGGCAGTCACTCGATCGGTTCGCACAAGGGAGGGAGCTGTTAGTTTCTGCTCTTTTGGCAGTCACTCGATCGGTTCCCAGAAGGGAAGGAGCTGTTAGTCCCTGCTCTTTTGGCAGTCACTCGATCGGTTCCCAGAAGGGAAGTAGCTGTTAGTCCCTGCTCTTTTGGCAGTCACTCGATCGGTTCGCACAAGGGAGGGAGCTGTTAGTTTCTGCTCTTTTGGCAGTCACTCGATCGGTTCCCAGAAGGGAAGGAGCTGTTAGTCCCTGCTCTTTTGGCAGTCACTCGATCGGTTCCCAGAAGGGAAGTAGCTGTTAGTCCCTGCTCTTTTGGCAGTCACTCGATCGGTTCGCACAAGGGAGGGAGCTGTTAGTTTCTGCTCTTTTGGCAGTCACTCGATCGGTTCCCAGAAGGGAGGGAGCTGTTATTCCCTGCTCTTTTGGCAGTAAATAGGCAATCTCAGCAAACGCGAGCGCCCCCTTCAGCCAAGGCGAATCAGCCGGTGCTCATGAAGAATCACGATACTTTCAGCCCACTCGATCGGTTCCCTCTCCCTGTGGGAGAGGGTTAGGGTGAGGGGCCTATACACTCCAACAACATGTCAAACGCCGCCGCCATTTGTTCTTCCGGCACACAAGCAAAGCCCATCAGCAGCCCGCGTCGCGCGTTTGGCAGCATGTAATACCGTGACAACGCTCTTACCAGCACCCCGCGTTCATTGGCCGCCGCAGCGATGGCGACATCGTCTGCATCATCTGGCAGGTTGAGCACCAGATGCAGCCCAGCGTTGCTGTTGAACTCGCTCAACGCCTGCTTACCCAGATGCTGTTCAATCAACGCGGTGAGGAACCCACGCCGCTTGGCATACAGCAACCGCATGCGGCGGATATGCGCGGTATAGTGGCCTTCCTGAATAAACTGCGCCAGCGCCGCCTGAATGATCAGATGGCCGCCACGGTAAAGCTCGGCGTGAGCCGTTTTTAACTCGTCCATCAATGGCTTGGGAAGCACCACATAGCCCAGCCGCAGGGCCGGATAGAGCGTTTTGCTGAAGGTGCCGATGTAGATCACCGGCGCATCGGCTTCCAACCCCTGCAAGGCCGGGATAGGTTGGCCGGAGAAGCGAAATTCACTGTCATAATCATCCTCCACGATCCAGCCGCCAGCCGCACGGGCCAAAGCTAGCAGCCGTTGCCGACGAGCCAGGCTCATGACCGAGCCCAACGGGTATTGGTGCGAAGGGGTGACAAAAATCAGCCGTGGCAAGGCCGCCGGTTGTTCTGGTGGCACCATCCCGGCCTCGTCCACCGCCCAGGGGCAGATATTGACGCCGTTCATGCGCAGGATATTGCGGATCCCCCAATAGCCAGGTTCCTCGATCCAGGCGTCATCTCCAGGATTACACAGCATGCGGGTGACCAGATCGATCGCCTGATGAATGCCTTCGGTGATCAGAATTTGTTCCGGCGAGCAGCGCACCGAACGCGACACCCGTAGATAGTCCACCAGCGCATGCCGCAGCTCCGGGCTGCCGCCCTGGTTGCTGTAGGTTAAGCGCTGTGAAGTCGGGCGGCGGCTGATGCGTGCCTGGAGTTTGCTGAAGATGTGATGCGGGAAAGCATTCACGTCGGGGACGCCGGGAATAAACGCTCCCCACTGTTTCGGGCTGGCGCTGGCGTGTTGCAGTAGCGTGATGCCACGTTGTGACAGCTCGGCACGCCGTTGCTCACCGTCAACGGCAATCGGCTGGCTGGCGGTGGATAAACAGCTGTCGGGTACCGTTTCTGCGACGAAGGTTCCACTTCCCTGGCGCGAAAACACATATCCTTCCGCCAGTAATTGTTCATAAACGGTTAAAACCGTATTACGTGAGAGACCCAGCTCTTTTGCCAGATCGCGTGATGCCAGCAGGCGGCTGGAAGGGGGCAGGCTGCCGTCCAGAATACTGGTACGAATGGCATTGTATAACCGCTTGTGCAGTTTATCATCGGGCTGCTCGCCGAGGCGTTGCAGCAGCAGGTCACCACTCAATGAGCGCAATTGGATCCCTCAATTAATCGTAACTGGCACTCGATTATAGGGCCACATCCGGTGTAAATAAACGCAATGTTTCACGTTTGTGAACAAAACCGATAACTGGTCCCGCCCGGAGAGAACAGCATGAAAAACGCAGAACTGAATCAACGTCGTCTGGCCGCTACCCCAAGAGGGATTGGCGTGATGTGTGGTTTTTACGCCGAGCGTGCAGAAAATGCCACCCTGTGGGATGTGGAAGGCAATGAGGTGATCGACTTTGCCTCGGGCATTGCGGTGCTCAATACCGGCCACCGTCATCCCAAGGTGATCGCCGCCATTGAAAAGCAGCTTCAGGCGTTTACCCATACGGCATACCAGATCGTGCCTTATGAAAGCTATATTTTGCTGGCAGAGCGCATCAACCAACGTGCTCCGATCGAAGGCACCTGTAAAACCGCCTTCTTCACCACTGGCGCAGAAGCGGTAGAGAACGCGGTGAAGATCGCTCGTGCTTACACCGGGCGCCCAGGCCTGATCACCTTTGGCGGCGGATTCCATGGCCGTACCTATATGACCATGGCACTGACGGGTAAAGTGGCCCCTTACAAGTTGGGCTTTGGCCCGTTCCCTGGCTCCGTGTTCCATGGCCAGTATCCGAATGCGCTATATGGTGTCAGCACCGAAGATGCCATGAATAGCCTGGAACGCATCTTTAAGGCCGATATCGATCCTAAGCAGGTTGCCGCGATTGTACTGGAGCCGGTGCAGGGGGAAGGGGGCTTTAACGTGGCTCCGGCAGAATTCATGCAGGCGCTGCGTACGCTGTGTGACCAACACGGTATCCTGCTGATCGCCGATGAGGTGCAGACCGGCTTTGCTCGTACCGGCAAGCTGTTTGCGATGGACCACTATGCGGTGAAACCGGACCTGATCACCATGGCGAAGAGCCTGGCTGGTGGTATGCCGTTGTCTGCCGTGGCGGGCCGTGCTGAAGTGATGGATGCCCCGGCCCCTGGTGGCCTTGGTGGTACCTACGCCGGTAACCCATTAGCCGTTGCTGCCGCGCTGGCGGTATTGGACGTGATTGAAGAAGAACAACTGTGCCAACGCTCCCAGCGTTTGGGGCAACATTTGGTTGAAGTGCTGCAACAGGCACGTAGCCACTGCCCGGCGATTGTGGATATTCGCGCGCTGGGTTCCATGGTGGCAGTAGAGTTCAACGACCCGGCAACCGGTAAACCGTCGCCGGAGTTTACCCGTCAGGTACAGCAAAAAGCCCAGGAAGCAGGACTGTTGCTACTCAGCTGTGGGGTGAACGGTAACGTGATCCGTTTCCTGTACCCGCTGACCATTCCTGATGCCCAGTTTAACCAGGCGCTGGCAATCCTTTCCCGCGCGCTGGCCCAATAAGGAGCAATATTCATGAAACTGCAAAACCCCGATCTGCTGCGTAGCCAATGCCTGATTAACGGCGAGTGGTGTGATGCGCGCAGCGGCAAACGTGAAGCCGTGATCAACCCGGCCAACGGAGTGGAGCTGACAACGGTGCCTCTGGTGAGCGCAGAGGAAACCCAGCAGGCAATTAACGCCGCGCAGCAGGCACAAATCGGCTGGAAGCAACAGACCGCCAAGCAGCGTTCCGTATTGTTGCTGGCCTGGGCCGATAAAATCATGGCGGCTCAGGACGATCTGGCGCAGCTGATGACCGCTGAGCAGGGTAAATCGCTGGCGGAAGCGCGTGGCGAAGTGGCCTATGCTGCCTCGTTTATTACCTGGTTCGCCGAGGAAGCCAAGCGTGTAGACGGCGCCGTATTACAGGCACCACAGGCTTCGCAACGTCTGGTTGTGGTGAAACAACCTATCGGCGTCTGCGCGGCGATCACGCCGTGGAACTTCCCAGCAGCGATGATCACCCGTAAGGCGGCCCCAGCGTTGGCAGCAGGCTGCACCATGATCGTCAAACCGGCTGAGCAAACACCGCTGACGGCATTGGCATTGGCGAAACTGGCGCAGGATGCCGGTATTCCCGCAGGCGTATTGCAAGTAGTAACCGGCGAAGCGGCTCAGGTGGGTAAAGTGCTGTGTGACAGCCCGGTAGTACGCAAGCTGAGCTTTACCGGCTCGACCGAGGTTGGGCGCATCCTGATGGCGCAATGTGCGCCAACCATTAAAAAGCTTTCGTTGGAACTGGGCGGCAACGCACCAGTGATTGTGTTTGACGATGCGAATCTGGACGCGGCCGTTGCCGGGATCATGGCCTCCAAATTCCGCAACAGCGGGCAGACCTGCGTTTGTGCCAACCGTATTTACGTGCAGGACGGCATCTACGATCGCCTGGTGGATAAGCTGGTGGCCGCGGTTGAACAACTGAAAGTCGGTGATGGCACACAGGAAGGGACGACGCAGGGGCCGCTGATCGATGAGGCTGCGATAGAAAAAGTGCAGAGCCACATTGATGATGCGCTGATCAAAGGGGCGCAGATCGCGACCGGTGGGCAGCCGCATGCGTTGGGCCGTACCTTCTTCCAGCCGACGGTGGTTACCGGAGTGACCCAGCAGATGCGCTTTGCCAAAGAAGAAACCTTTGGCCCGGTTGCACCGCTGTTCCGTTTCCATGACGAAGCAGAAGCTATCGCGATGGCCAACGATACCGAATTTGGTCTGGCCGCTTACCTGTTCACGCAAAACGCCGCCCGTCAATGGCGGGTGCCGGAGGCGTTGGAATACGGCATGGTGGGCATCAATACCGGTTTGATCTCCAACGAGGTAGCGCCTTTCGGCGGTATCAAACAGTCTGGGCTGGGGCGTGAAGGCTCCCGCTACGGCATCGAAGAGTATCTGGAACTGAAATACCTGTGTATTGACGTGAGCTGTTAACCCTCAAGACTTGAACGCTCCCCGGTGGCCTACGCTGGGGAGCGTTTCCTCCGAGCAAGAAGTGATGTTTCTCACCGTTGAGAACGGCGGCGTCGTGGCCGCCGGTTTTTTTAGCTCCGCATTTTCTCTGGTAATGCCAACCACGCCTGCACCGATGGGCGCTGCCACTGTTTTTGTGCATAGTGGCGCAGCGGCTCCGGTACTTGATCGCCGTGTATCACCAGCCGGTTGAGCATCAGGGCCAGATCGGTATCGGCGATACACCATTCGTGGAACAGATGATCCTGGCCGTGGCTCAGCAACTTTTGCGCCGCAGTCAGCAGTTTGTTGGCTGCCCGTTGGGCATCCGTACTCAATGGGGCAAATTTACCCGCACTGAAAATTACCTCGGTTGGGCGTTCGGCCCGCAACGGCAACAGATCGCTACGCAACCAGGCCTGGATTTCACGGGCTTTGGCGCGCTGTTTGATGTCACGCGGGTAGAGCGGATGAGCTGGGTGGAGTTCTTCCAAATATTCCTCAATGGCGGAAGACTCGGAAAGCTGGAAGCTACCCATCACCAACGTCGGCACCCGCAGCGTTAATGACAGGCTGCCGTAGGCCTGGCTTTGCTGTTCCCCCAGTGAAAGATCCACCGGCTTGACGGTAAACGGCATGCCTTTCTCCGTGAGCGCCACAAAGGTCGACATGGCATAGGGGCTGAAAAAGTCGCTATCAGCGTAGAGAACAGTGGCCGATGGGTTCATACGGATCCTTGAGGATGGGAAAGGTATTTGGAATCATTGGCGAAGGACGCAATAAAATCAAGGCGATGGCCGATGATTAATCGTAATGGCGTATTAGGCACCGTGATGGCGGCTGGTAATCAGGAGTCACTGACCAGGATTATCCCCAGCCGATCGATTAACCCAACGACCTGCTGGCTATCCAGCTGTACTCCCTCCAGATCAACCTGGCGGATATCCATCTCCCCCAGCTCTGCGCCGGTCAGATTGCAGTGGTTGAAGGTGGCGGCCCGCCAGTCAAACTGGTTGAACTCCCCGCCGGACAGATCAGAGCCAATAAAGCTGGCTCCCAACACGTTAGCGCCACTCCAGCGGTTTTCCCACAGCTCACATTTCTCCAGTACCACCTTGGAGAAGTTGCTGTAGCTCAGATTGCTTTTGATGATAAAGGCGCTGCAAAAATAGCTGCGCTGCGAAATCATGTTCATAAAGCTGGCACCACGGAAATCAGCCCCCTGTGCCTTGCATTCGCGGATCTCCAGGCCGAGGGCCTGGGTATTTCTGAAATCGGCCAGTGAGAGATCGCAGCTTTTAAAGCTGGCATCTTTCAACACCGCGCGGCTGAAGTTACACCCGAGCTGGGTCTCTTCATCATAGAAAACACAGCCGATAAACTGGGTATCAGTCAGATCGGTGCCGGAGAAATCGCAGTTCAGAAACTTGCCGTTGGTGATGGTTTCACCACGGAATTGATCACGGGAAATCTTGGCGGAATGCAGCAGTAAGGGTTGCATGTTGTTACCTGTTTTTTTATACAGTTTATGGTGATACTACCTGAGGTTAACGGTGAAGGGAAATAGTGTATAAAGCAGTCAGCTTGCTTGATGGCGTTGGGTTTTAAATAGGGGGCTGTGCTCTCTCCGCCTTAACTCTTTCTTAAGCTTGCATCGCTACACTGCTCATTATCAGTCAGAGGGGCGCGATGATGAGTATGCATATCCAGGCACCGTACCAGCTGTCGTTTGCTGAGGACCATGAGCACAGGGCCTTATTACAGGCTTATATACAGCACGAATATGGTCGGCAGTTTAATGCGCTCATTCCTCACTTCCTGCCTTATCTGTTAGGCATGTACCGCGCTGATGGCGTTCTGGTTGGTGCCTGTGGTCTGAACCGTGCTGACAACTCGGTGCTGTACCTTGAGCGTTATCTGGATGCGCCGATTGAAGAGGTGGCTGTCGCGCAGACGGGAATAATCTTGCCACGTAACCGTCTGGTTGAAATAGGAAACTTTGCCTGTTCTGAATCCGGAAATGCCCGGATCATGTTTGCGGCGATTTGCCGGCTACTCTACGAAAACCAATTCGAATACGTGGCATTTACCGGGACCAAAAAGTTGAGAAATATCTTCCACCGGTTGCACCTGACCCCTCTGGAACTCGTCCCTGCATTGCCGGATCGAATGGGTGAAGATGCCCAGGCCTGGGGAGAATATTATCAGGGGCAGCCCTGTGTCATGGTTGGCGATCTTAAACAAGGCCGCCAAATTCTGAGTGAAACCAGCTTATTGCTTTCATTGTTTGGCCCCATGCCGGATATCTTTCCCGTGCAAATGAGCGTGCAGCTATGATCCTTTTTGAGCGAATTGAACACATCGCGGTCACAGATGGCTCTCGCCCTGCGTTATGTGATAGTCAGCAGAGCATCAGCTACGCTGATTTATTGCGGCAAACCACCTCTCTGGCCGAGCGACTCAGTAATGAGAAAATATCGCGGCTGGCCCTGTTTTTGAATAACGGCCTGGAGTGGGCCATGATCGATCTGGCTTGCTTGTTAGCCAATATTGTCATTATACCGGTGCCCGTTTTTTTCAGTGCCGAACAACAAGACTGGTTGTTGGAAAGTAGCGGTGCCGATGCCTTGATTGGGCCTGCCCGGCAAGGGTGGATAACGACCCCTTTCCTTGATTACCCTTTGCAACGTCGGCAGCCACTATCTGTTGCTGAATTACCCGCTAATACAGCCAAAATCACCTATACATCAGGGACAACCGGGCATCCCAAAGGGGTATGTTTGAGTCAGGAGCACTTGATGCAGGTCAGTCTGGCGCTTGCCGAGCGGGTTGCTGCGGCAAACATACAGCAGCATCTGACATTGCTGCCACTGTCGACCTTGCTTGAAAACATTACCGGGCTGTATGTTCCGTTGCTAAGTGGCGTATGTAGCCGTATCCCCTCGCTGGCGGAAGTGGGATTGACAGGCTCTAGCCAGTTTTCCGCTCAGATCCTTGCCCAAGCCATTACTCAATGGCGGCCGCACAGTCTGGTATTGGTACCTGAATTGCTGCGTCTATTCGTCATGTTGTGCACCCACAACCCAGAGTTGGCGGAGAGCCTGCGTTTTGTTGCCGTCGGCGGGGGTAAGGTTGCTGCGGATTTAGTGGTTAAATCGCATCAGTTGGGTTTGCCGGTTTTTGAAGGGTATGGCTTATCAGAATGCGGCTCGGTTGTTGCCCTCAATGCGCCAGGGCGTGCATTGCCTGGCTCGGTGGGTGAACCGTTACCGCACTGCCGGATAACCATCGCACCGGATGGGGAGATCTTGATTTCTGGCGCGACAATGCTGGGATATCTGGGGGAACCTGCTGCAAGATCCCCGGTAGCAACCGGCGATCTCGGCCATTTTGATGCCCAAGGCTTCCTTCATATCACCGGCCGCAAAAAGAATATTCAGATCACCGCCTTTGGCCGAAATTTTTCACCGGAATGGATCGAGGCAGAGGCTCAGCTTTTTCCAGCAATATCCCGCATGGTCATCTTTGGTGATGGTTTACCCGTAAATGTTGCGCTGATCCAAGTGACAGCCGGTTATGAAAGTAGCCTTGCCGAGCAGCTATCTCAACTTAATGGACGGTTACCTGACTATGCACGGATCCATCATTATTTTTTGGCACCGTTAACGGTTGAAAACGGTTTATTAACCACCAATGGGCGCCCGAAAAGACAGCAGATTTTGTCCACCTATCACACACGTATTCATCAGTTAATCGCGGGAGATATCACATGAGTTTTTATCAATTGTTACAGCGAGAGACGGCGGTGGACAGAGAGAAGCTCCTTTCCGCCCCGGTCATAGAAGCTTGCCGCTGCGGAAATATTAATGCCGAAATGTATATCGCCTTTTTGACACAGGCTTTTTATCATGTCAGCCATACCGTGCCTTTATTGATGACAGCGGGCGGCCGGATGAACTCAGAATATGAATGGGTTCGCGGAGCCATTGCCGAATATATTGATGAAGAGTATGGCCATCAGGAATGGATATTAAATGATATCAGGACGTGTGGCGGGGATGCCGAAGCGGTTCGTCATGGCCAGCCGGTATTGGCAATCGAGTTGATGATTGCGTTCCTCTACGATCACGTCTCTCGCCTCAACCCTATGGGTATTTTCGGTATGGTGCATGTCCTTGAGGGCACCAGCGTCGCCATTGCCACCACCGTTGCCGAGCAGCTTAAACAGGGACTGGGATTACCAGAGAAAGCCATGAGTTACCTCAGCTCGCATGGGGAACTGGATAAAGAACATCTGGCCTTTTTTGCATCATTAATGGACCAGGTGGAAAAGAGCGAAGATCGTGCCGCGATTATCCATACTGCCAAAGTGGTCTACCAACTTTATGGCGACATGCTGCGTGGCCTGATGGAGCCAGCACAATGAGGCTCGACAACAGCCGTATTTTGCTTACCGGTGCCAGTGGCGGTATTGGCCAGGCACTGGCTCATGCCTTGGCAAAGCAGGGGGCTTGTCTGATACTGCATGGGCGTAATGAAACGGCGCTCACCGCGCTGCTTAACACATTGCCCCACCCGGAAAAACATCAGGTTTGGATCGCCGATCTTGTCGATTTCACGCAATTGACACAGCAAGTTGAGCTGCTTTGCCAACAACAGCGTATTGATATCCTGATCAACAATGCCGGGGCCAATCATTTTGCCTGGCTTGAGGATCAAAGCGAACAACAAATAATGCAGCAGTTAGCTGTAAATATTCAGGCTCCAATATTATTGACTCGGGCTTTACTGCCTTATATAGACCGGCCCGGCATCATTATGAATATCGGTTCCAGCTTTGGCAGCATTGGTTATGCCGGATATAGCGTGTATTGCGCGAGCAAGTTCGCGCTGCGCGGTTTTAGTGAAGCACTCGGCAGAGAACTTGCCGGTTCATCCATTAACGTGCTCTATTTTGCCCCCCGGGCGACACAAACCACGCTTAACTCTGCGGCTGTTAATGCCATGAATGCCGAGTTAGGCACCAAAAGTGACAGTGCTGAATGGGTTGCTGATGAGGTGATTGTTGCACTAGACAAACAGATAAAACGACGATGGCTGGGTTGGCCAGAGCGGTTCTTTGTCAAACTTAATGCACTGTTCCCTGCAGTGGTCGATAAAGCGCTGGCTAAACAGCGGCATATTATTGCCCGCCATGCCAATGCTGCCCTTGAGAAGAAGGACTCGCGATGAAAAAGTTATTGTTGGTGTTGACGCTCTTTGGTAGTACAACCGCTGTTGCCCAGAGTGATTTGGCCGATATTCAGAACCAATGGGCAGTTTGCCAGTATCAGGTTGCGGCGAAACAGAAAGAAAGCTGTCTGGAACAACTCAGCGCCGTTGCGGATAAAGCCAGTGCAGCTAACGGGTCACGCGCAGACCTGTTGATCTGGTCTGCGATCGTCAAGAGTAGTTGGGCCGGTGAGAAAGGGGGGCTGGGTGCTTTGGAACTGGCTAAAGAGGCGAAAATGAAGTTGGAACTGGCAATAAAGTTGGATGCCAAGGCGCTGGATGGCTCAGCCTATACCAGTCTTGGCGCCCTCTATTATCAGGTTCCTGGCTGGCCCATTGGCTTTGGTGATGACAAGCAGGCTGAACTGTTGTTGAAACAGGCTTTACAGATTAATCCAACGGGTATCGATCCCAACTATTTCTACGGTGACTTTCTGATAGATCAAGGGCATAAGGCACAGGGCAAACTCTATTTACAGAAAGCACTGGCGGCCCCTGCCCGCCCAGGCAGAGAATTAGCCGATAAAGGCCGCCATCAGGACATTCAACAACGACTCGATAAACTTTGATACTAGGGTCAATAAAGGGAAACAAAATGCACCGGGAACGACACAGCATGGAAAAAATAGGCTGGCTGCGGGCTGCCGTTCTCGGGGCTAATGACGGGATAGTGTCTACCGCCAGTCTGCTGTTGGGCGTAGCGTCGGCTAACGTAACTCAGCAAAGTTTGCTCTTGACCGGGGTGGCTGGCTTGGTGGCTGGTGCGATGTCGATGGCAACCGGTGAGTATGTTTCAGTGTCTTCCCAGGCTGATACTGAAAAGGCCGCTCTGGCTGAAGAGCAAGCTGAGCTGAATAGCGATTTTCAGGGTGAACACCGGGAGTTAACCTCGATTTATGTCCATCGTGGGCTTGATTTGGCTCTGGCTAAACAAGTGGCAGAAAAACTGATGCACCATGATGCGCTAGGCGCCCATGCGCGTGATGAGCTGGGGATCTCAGAAATCACCACCGCGCGTCCTTTACAGGCCGCGTGGGCTTCAGCATTGAGTTTTGCTGCCGGGGCAATATTACCGCTATGTGTAGCGGCCATCGCGACAACTGAATGGACCATCCCCGCCATTGCCTGCTCAGCATTGGTCTCACTGGCGGTGCTTGGGGGCGTTTCGGCCAAAGTGGGCGGTGCACCCATCGGCCCTGGAGTGATGCGCATTACCTTCTGGAGCGCACTGGCCATGGGGGTGTCATCGGGGATCGGGGCGTTATTTGGTTTGGTTACGGGGTAAGGGGTAAACCAATAGCGCGATATTTTTCTCTGCGTCGCAGTCACTCAAAAGTACGGCCCTTCTCAAAGGGATAATTCCTGTTGATAGTGTTAGGTATCAAAGGGAGCTGTATGTTCCGATAAAGCCAAGGTCAAATAGAGTTTCATTTAATTTTGACTAAATATAATATCATTTATTTATTATTCTCATTCAAATAGTACCTATAATTTATTATTTTAAGTTTAATTGATTTATCTGATAACTTACAAAGCAGTTTTTAGTGGAATTTATGCATTACTCACAATCTAATTGATTTAATTGCTTTAGTATCTTTTTGAAATTAAGTGATCGCTGTCTTATTCTGAAAATAAAAAAGGACAACAGCGGTTTTTTTATATAAATTAGATAACGTGAAGAAACTATAACTATTTGACACGGAGGGTTTTTTATGGAGCTTTTAGACGAGCTACAAAGTCTTTCAGCTAAGATCAAACAACAGGCTGTAGTTATTCAAACTGAAGAGGCTACAAAAAGCGCTTTCGTGATGCCATTCATTAATAAAGTGCTTGGTTATGATGTTTTTGACCCAACGGAGGTTACTCCGGAGTTTATCTGTGATGTTGGGATAAAAAAAGGTGAGAAAATAGACTACGCCATTTTGAAAAACAATGAGATTCAGATACTTGTTGAATGTAAAAAGATTGGTGAGCCGCTAAACGTTAACCATGCTTCGCAATTGTTTAGGTATTTCCATGTAACCAATGCGAGGATATCCATTTTAACTAACGGGCAAATATATAAATTTTTCACCGATCTTGATGCTCCTAACAAAATGGATGAAAAGCCATTTCTTGAGCTAGACTTGTTGGATATTGATGAAAATGTGGTACCTGAGATAGCCAAACTAACCAAGTCAACATTTGATGTAGAGTCAATAGTAAATGCGGCTGGTGAGTTGAAGTATGTAAGCCAAATCAAGAAAATAATTTCAACTCAGTTTAACAATCCTGAGGAAGATTTTGTAAAATTCTTTGCGTCCAGAGTCTATGATGGAATTTTAACACTAAAAGTACGTGAACTCTTTACCTCTTTGACTAAAAAAGCGTCCAGTCAGTGGTTAAATGATCAGGTAAATGAACGTCTTAAGTCTGCAATTAGTGGGGCTCAGCAGCAGCCTTTAGCAATCGAACCTAAAGACGAGATTGTTGAGCAAGCGTTAGTCGCTGTTGAAGATGATGATGGTATAGTAACCACTGAAATTGAGATTGAAGGTTTTCATATCGTTAAATCTATAATTCGTACTGTTGTTGAGCCAAGTCGAATTACTTATCGCGATACTAAAAGTTATTTCGGTATATTACTTGATGATAACAATAGAAAGCCTATTTGTAGACTTCATTTTAATCGGAGTCAGCTGTATGTCGGTTTGTTTGATTCTGATAAGAAAGAAACTCGTTATCCAATAGAATTATTGGATGATATCTACCAACATGCTGAACAACTTAAAATTACGGCGGAAGGTTATAATTAATTAGTGAAGAGTGGCTATGTTCATCATGGCCACTGATTAATATTTTTTGGGGATGGGTAATTAGCTAATTTATTATTTTTAGCAAGCATAAAAAATCATTTTTATTCATTTATTTGGATTTGGCCTAATCAACACATTGTCACGGTTTCATACCGATAGCGAAAAAATGCCTTGCAGAATAAGCGCCGATAAACCATCATTTGAAACGACGTTTCACTTCCTTGCTACAGGTCAACCTTGAACTTACACGGGCTACTGCCCCAGCGCGTTGCCAAGACGCATTGGTATGCCAAGCGAAAAAGCTATCGGGTGCTTTTTTGGCGCGAAATCACGCCACTGGCAGTACCGATCTTTCTAGAGAACACCTGCGTACTGCTGATGGGGGTCCTCAGCACCTTCCTGGTGAGTTGGCTCGGCAAAGAGTCGATGGCAGGCGTTGGCCTGGCAGACAGCTTCAACATGGTCATCATGGCCTTTTTCGCGGCGGTGGATCTGGGTACTACAGTGGTTGTGGCCTTTAGCCTTGGCACTCGCGATCGCAAACGGGCGCGGGCGGCGGCACGCCAGTCGCTGGTATTAATGACCGTGCTGGCGGTGCTGCTGGCGGTTGGGATCCATTTGGCCGGGCAACAGATCATTAACGTGATCGCCGGTGAAGCCACGCCCGAAGTCAAAGCGCTGGCGCTCTCTTATCTGCAAACCACCGTCTGGAGCTATCCGGCAGCCGCCATCGCCCTGATTGGTAGCGGCGCCCTGCGTGGGGCGGGTAACACCAAGATCCCGCTGTTGATCAATGGCGGTATGAATATCCTCAACATCCTCATCAGCAGTACGCTGATTTATGGGGTATTTAGCTGGCAAGGCCTGGGTTTTGTTGGCGCGGGGCTGGGGCTGACCATTGCCCGCTATATCGGCGCGATCGCCATTATTGCCGTTCTGGCGGTGGGCTTTAATCCGGCGCTGCGTATTACGCTCAAAAGCTATTTTATGCCACTCAACAGCAGCATCCTGCGTGAGGTGCTGGGGATTGGTATTCCCGCCAGTATCGAATCGGTGCTGTTCAACGCTGGCAAGCTGCTGACACAAATGTTTGTGGCAGGGATGGGGACCAACGTCATCGCCGGTAACTTTATCGCTTTCTCTATCGCGGCCCTGATTAACCTGCCGGGGAATGCCTTGGGATCTGCTTCGACCATTATCGTCGGTAGGCGTCTGGGGAAAGGGCAAATTGCTCAGGCCGAGCGGCAGATGAAGCACGTCTTTTGGCTGGCGACGATTGGCCTGACGGTGATTGCCTGGGGAACCGCCCCCTTTGCCGGGCTGTTTGCCTCATTTTATACCCAGGAAGACGATGTTAAAGAGGTGGTCAAAATCCTGATTTGGCTCAACGCCGCGTTTATGCCGATTTGGGCCGCGTCCTGGGTGTTACCTGCCGGGTTGAAGGGCGCACGTGATGTCCGGTTTGCCATGTGGGTGACGATGTTGGGCATGTGGGGCTGTCGAGTGGTCGCCGGCTATATCCTGGGCATCGTGCTTGGCATGGGCGTGGTGGGTGTCTGGCTGGGGATGTTCTTGGACTGGGCCGTTCGCGGAGTCTTCTTCTATTGGCGTATGGTCAGCGGGCGCTGGCTATGGAAATATCCACGCCTGAGAAAAAACCAGCCTGAATCAGCCGAAGAACAGCCGCCAAGCTAACGGTATTTTATTAGCCTGAGCCGGGTTGGCGGTATCAATCCATTGTCGGCGGTTATGTTTTGGTGTAAGACTGATGCCACGATAAATGATCTAAAGGTGCACCATGGATGGATTGATATTTATCGCTGGCTTGGCGTTGTTCCTGTGCCTGGTGGTATTACCCATTTCTGTGGTGGTATCGCTTGGCCGTGGCAACCGTAACCAGCGGGAAATTGCCCAACTGACACTGACCATCACCCAGTTGCAAAAACAGGTGGATGATCTCCGCTTCGAGGAAACCGGGAGATCGCGGCCAACGCCAACGCCCGTTTCTCAGGCGCAACCTGTGGCTGCGAAGACAAGGCATGACTTTGCGGCGCATGCGGTACAACAGTCTACCGTTAAACCCGCAGCTGACATGGCCGCCCCCCCTTCGGTTATATCGCCATGGGAGTCTGCAGTTCCAAAACCACCCGCACCAGTAACAACCATCCCTCACCCACCTGTTTCTGATAAACCCGCCATTGATAAGCCGCAGCAACCGAAAAACGACCTGCTCAGCGGGCTGGTGGGCTGGTTTATGCAAGGCAACCCGTTGGCGAAGCTGGGGGTCTTGCTGCTGTTCTTCGGTTTGGCCTACCTGATGAAATACACCGTTGAACGCGACATGTTGCCTATTGAGTTCAGGTTAATGGGCGCGGCGGTGGCGAGCGGCGTTTTACTGTGGTTTGGCTGGCGTCTGCGTGTTAAACAGACGATGTATGCCCTGATCCTGCAAGGGGGCGCGGTTGGCGCGCTCTATATCACCGTATTTGGTGCCTTCCGGCTTTATCAATTGTTGCCACATATGCTGGCATTTGGCCTGATGCTGGTGATCTGCGCCGCCAGCGTGGGGCTGGCCGTATTGCAGCGCGCCCTCAGCCTGGCGATGCTTGCCAGCATTGGTGGCTACCTTTCACCGCTGTTGCTGTCCACCGGTGGCGGCAGTTATATCGCGCTATTCTCCTATTACCTGCTGCTTTCGTTGGGCATTTTGGCGATCAGTGTCTGGCAACCGTGGCGGCCACTTAACCTGCTGGGCTTTGTTTTTTCCTTTGGCGTTGCCGGGCTGTGGGGGGTCAACAACTACCTGCCGGAATACTATCTGGGTTGCCAGCTGTTCCTGATTGCCAATATCGTGATTTTTGGCGTGCTATGCCTGGCTTTGACTCTGCGCGCACAGTTGCCTGGCGAGAAGATTATCGATGGCGCGCTGCTGTTTGGCCCACCGTTAATCGGTTTTGGCATGCAGTATCTGATTGTTCGCCACTGGGAGTTTGGCCCGGCGTTCTCGGCGCTGGGCTTCGGTTTGGCTTACCTGTTACTGGCCTGGGCAGCATTGAAGCGCTACCCATCCCTGGGCCGTATGTTGGCAGTCTCCGGTTTGGCGCTGGGCGGGGTGTTCACTACGCTGGCGATCCCATTGGCACTGTCTGCTGAGTGGACATCCATGGCTTGGGCGCTGGAAGGGCTGGGCATTCTGTGGCTTGGTCGTGAGCAAAAGCAAATCCGCATGAGCCTCAGCGGTTCTGGTCTGTTGGTGCTGGCCTTGGCTTCTGCCCTGGTCGCTCTTGGCGGTGGAATGACGACGCTCTCCTTCACGCTTGTGTTCGCCGTACTGGCATTAACTTGGCTCGCGGTGGCATTCCTCTGGCGCAATCTGGAGAGCGATGCCGCATTCAGACAGGCTGTCAGCCGTTCCTTCCTGGCTGGCAGCATCCTGCTCTGGCTGGTTTGCCTGCTCGGTTTTGCTGGCCGATTGCCGCTCAACTATGGTTATGGAGCCTTCCTGGCGTTGGCCTTGTTGACGCTATCCGTAGTGCTGTGGCGTTGGGTGGCACAAAGGCTGGCCTGGCTCGAACTGCGTTATAGCATTTGGCTGCTGTGGCCGGGTATGTTGGCCATGCTGATGTTCCAATTAGTCGGTTTTAATTCTTTATTGTCCTTCGGCTGGCCGAATCTGGTCTGGTTGCTGGCCTTGCCGGTGGCGTACTGGTTGCTGAAGCGCGAAGCGGATACCTTGCCGTTACTGCGCCTGCAGCAGGGATTACATCTGTCGCTGTTCTGGATGGTGGTATTCGCGTTGGGCTATGAAGTCTTTTGGCGCACGATGCGCTTGCCGTGGGGCATGGATGAGTGGCAACTGGGCCTGCAAATGGGCTTCCTCTCCCTGATCATCCTGGCTACACATGGTGCGCTGCGCAAAGGATGCTGGCCGTTTGCCGAACATCGTCAGCTATATGGCGCAATTGCCTTGGCTCCATTGGCGGCGTTGGCTCTGCTGCTGTTGCTGGTAGGCAACGTGTTTGATGGGGTCAGTCTAGGCTGGCGTTATTTGCCGCTGTTGAACCCGTTAGAAGAGGGCGCTGGTTTTGCACTCTTGGCGCTGGTGACTCTGGGGCTGTTTGTCCGGCGGGAATACCCGCAATTTGCCGCATTGCTGCAACAGGCGCTGCCGCTGTTTACTATCGCGGTGCTTTTCTGGTGGGGCAATGGGGCGGTCCTGCGTGCGCTGGCCTATTACGCCGATATTGCCTGGCGGGCCGATACGCTCTGGGGTTCGCGCCTGGTACAGACCACCTTCGCTTTGCTGTGGATGCTGATAGCGCTGATCGTCATGGTGCTATCAACCCGCCGTGGACAACGTGAGGTCTGGTTTGGCGGTGCGGCGTTGCTCGGTATCGTCATTGTTAAACTGATGCTGGTGGATAGCGCCCGGGGTGGTGGATTGGCTCGTGCCATCGCGTTTATCGGCGTGGCGATACTGGTGTTGATCGTGGGATATTTTTCCCCATTGCCACCCAAAGCGGTGCGCGGTAAGGAACCCAATGTGGCAAGCGAACGAGGGAATGTATGAAAGTAAAATTGAATAACGGGTTGCTGCTGTGGTCACTTTGTCTGGCTGGTGTAGCCAATGCGCAGCCGGTGGCTGAAAAACCGCAAGATTTCGCCTATGGCATCTCGCTAGCCACTGAAGGCAGCGCGCCGTTTTTCCGTATTGAACTGCCTGAGGCGGTGTATACCGAGAGCGTTTGGCCAGATCTGCGCGATGTGCGGGTGTTCAACAATCAGGGGCAGGCTGTCCCCTTTGCGCTGGCCGCGAACGTCACCACTCAGGAGAATAGCCAGACTTTCCCTCTGCGCCTGTTCCCAATGAAGGGTAAAAGGGTCACCAATCAGGAACAGCAGGTGATTTCGTTAAAATCCGCAGGTGGTGTTGAAGTGACCTTGCCAGTGGATAGTGACAAGCCAATGGGGAACACCTATCTGCTGGAGATCCCGCAGCATGAGGGCAACTATCCCCGCCTGACCCAGCTGAAACTGGCCTGGGAGCGTCTGCCCGAGAATTGGCAGACCCGCGTTAGCCTGTTTTATAGCAGCGATTTAAAAGACTGGTCGAGCAGCGCTGAGGATGTGCCCTTGATGGATCTGGTCTCCGGCAGCGATCGGTTGCTGTTGGATACCATCGATCTTGATGACTATTCCAGACCTCGTTATCTGCTATTGGTGTTCAACGATGCCAAAACGGCCCCTGATTTGAAGATCCAGTCAGTACAGGGGATTGCGGCCTCCAGACACACCGAACAGCAAAGGATCGGCCTGACCTTCAACCAAAAAGCCATTTCGGCCAGTGAGGCTGAATATAGCTGGCCGAATCCTCAGCCCTTGAACAATATCAGCATTCGGCCGACGCAAGGGAATACGGTGCTGCCACTCGAGATCGATTACCGCAGCGCAGCCAGTGACAATTGGCACCCTCTGACCAAGCAGGTGGTGTTCTCGGTGAATGGCCGCACCGCAGAGGCAATCCCGCTGAATGGCTTACTGGTGCAGGGTATTCGTTTGAAAGGCATCAACCAGCAATGGGGCGATTCGCTGCCAGAGGTTAAGGCGGAGCGCGATAGCCAAACCTTGATATTCAATGCCCAGGGAACCACACCATTCCTGCTGGCGTGGGGAAATAAAGCGGCCCAGCCTCAGGCGATCCCTTTAGATAGCCTGATCCCGGCAGAGCTGCGTAAAGCGATAGATGCCGATGCATTGCCACAGGCCGGGTTGCAATCTCAAGTGACCCTGGGCGGCACCGAGCGCTTGAGCGCGGTGGATGCCGCAGAAGAGGCCAGCATGTGGAAGAAAGGCCTGCTCTGGCTCCTGCTGGTTCTAGGGGCGGGTGGTTTGGTGTTGCTGGCCTTGAAGCTGTGGAAAGAGGTTCAGCAGAAGCCGTAATAGGGCAGGTGATTGCTGGCTGGTGGGAATGAAAAACCAAGGGGTGACGCTATTTGCGTTACCCCTTGTGCATTTATAGATATAGAAGCGCCCTATAGGCTAAGGCGCTATCCAGTAAAGATGGTGCCCATTGTTCGTAGGTAGGATCAGTTTTACCTCAGGTGGGTCTGATTTATATTGATGTATGGGCATTTTTACTTCGGTACTAATAGCTAAATACCATAATAAAACCACTGAAAATTAATAACCTGCCATTGATTAAAGTAACTGGTTTATGATTAAAGAGTATTCTAATAAATTCTTATATATTCAGTATTTCCAGTCGGTGGATATTCGGTTGCCCGTTATAGGTATTGATTTCATTAACTAATAATGTTGACCGATATAGATATCATGGCTATTCTTTGCTTCCTACTCATTGCTGATGAAGTGGTGTAAGCAGTCTGCTCCCTGAAATCGTATGCTGCATTTAGGATGCAGCCACGACCAGTAGCTTAACGGGAGAATCGCTCGGGTATGTAAAACGGTTTTGTCTTACTGCTTAATTATTATGGTGTTATGGAAAAGGATAATTCCCTGATGCTCTATTTGTCGCTGAGTATCGCTATTAGATTTAAAAAGATAATAGCGTGCACTCTAATGTCATGGTTGCTTTCTGCCTGTGATAATAAGAATGATCTGTTGATCCAGGGGGATGTCGAGGGGGAATTTATGTATATTGCCGCCCCAGTCTCTGGTATGCTAAAAAATCTCTATGTCAAAAAAGGCGATCGAATTCAATCTGATGCTTTATTGTTTGCTTTGGATAATGAACGTGAAACCCAGCGCTACTTACAGGTGCAGCATCAGTTAGATATAGAACAATCCACGCTTGTGGATTTACAGTCTGGTAGAAGAAAAACGGAATTAGATGTTCTGCGAGCCCAGCGCAACGGTGCCATTATTGCAACGCGGCTCGCCCATTCAAAACTGGCACGTAATGAAAAACAGGCAAAATGCGGGGCTATTTCTGAGTTTGAACTGGAAGCCTACCGCTCGGACTATAATCAAAAAGCAGCGGTAGTTGAGGAGTTACAAAATCGCCTTTCCGCTGATGAACTCCCCGCCCGCGATGCTCAACAACGGGCTCAAACAGCCCGTATTGAAGCGGCAAAGTCGGTGCTTAATCAAAGCAAGTGGGCACTGGATCAAATGACACGCGCTTCCTTGGTAAACGCGCAAGTATTTGACACTTTTTATCAGGTCGGGGAGTGGGTTCCGGCGGTTGGAAGCAGCGGTTGGCACTCTCCGCCAGCCTGCTGCATAACCCGAAACTCTTGTTGCTGGATGAACCCACTGCAGGGGTTGACCCTAACGCCCGGCAGGAGTTTTGGCAAATGTTGTATGCGCTACATAATTCCGGTTATTTCTCTTTTAAAACGGAATTGGCCACGGAGCAACAGGCGGCAGAGGCGTTGGCACAGGGAAAAGTACAGTTTGTTATTAATTTCCCCTCTGACTTTAGTCATAAATTATTGCGCGGTGAAAAAGCCAGTATGCTGATTGGGGCTGACGCCACCGAACCGGTAGCCATTATTCAACCGCTGATGGCCGCGAATATGCTGTCGGAACGGGTGTTAAACAGAAACTTGCCTGAAGCTGCGCTGTCCGCCTTTGCTAAAAACCAGTTGCAGTCAATGCAACTCACTTTCTTCTATTTTTTACCTTCGGTGTTGTTGACCGGATTTATGTTCCCGTTCCGGGGGATGCCAGAGTGGGCGCAGGTTATTGGTTGTTTTTTACCTATGACCTATTTTATCCGGCTGGCCCGTGGCGTGATCCTGAAGGGTAACACCATCTTTGAGATGGGGTCAGATGTTTGGCCGCTGATCGGATTTACCTGCGGATTTATGCTCATAGGCCTCTATTTCCACCACCGCACTCTTGATTAATTAATACCGCTATCCCGATTTCAAAACCCGATGGAAGTGATTTATGAAAGATAATGGATTATATGAAAAGCCGCTGGTATGGCGCTTTATGCTATGGGTACACGAGCGTTTTCCACTGCCGAATGCCCCCTTCTTTGTTCTGCTGTTTATTGTCGCTTATGCCGTGGCGGCCAGTTCAGAAAAGAGGGAAGTGATTTTCTCATGGAATATTATTATAGGCTGCCTACTATCCTGGTCCTATTTTCTGCTGTTGCGAATTTTTGACGAACATAAGGATTATCTCATCGATTGTGAGCACCATCCTCAGCGGGTTCTTCAACGGGGATTGATTACGCTCAAACATCTTAAATTTGTCGGTGCAGGTTGTATTGCACTACAGCTTTTCGCCAGTATGGCCATTGATGGGGGTATCGCTGGGGCGACCTTGGCGTGGGTGCTGCTATTCGCCTGGACATGCCTGATGGGTAAAGAGTTCTTTATTGGTCAGTGGCTCAATCAATACCTGACCTGTTATGCCATCTCCCATATGTTGGTGATGCCGTTAATCATCTTGTGGCTGGCCAATATAGCGGTTCCTGGCGTTACGCTCAGCGCTCCGATGCAAATATTGATGCTTCTCTCTTTTACTGCGGGATTTATTTTCGAAATCACTCGTAAATTTAAAGGCCCGGATGAAGATAGGCAAGAGATCCCTACCTACTCCTCAATTTATGGGATAAAAACCATTTTTATCATTCTGAACATACTGATTTCTGTGATGCTGCTCATCCAGCTAGGGTTGATTATGGCGACTATCGGGAATGTTCCTTTCTTATCCCTAATCCCGTTAGTGATTTTCTATATTTTAACCCTGTATCAGCTCGTTACGTTTTTACATCACCCCTATATTCGCAACCGAAAGCGCAATGAAGCCATTGTTGGCCTCTACCTGGCCGTTGGTTATCTGGTGTGTGCAATAACGATTTTAAATTCCATAATCGTTTGATATTTAAGGATATTATCATGTCGATAAAAGGTCTGTCACCACGTCATCTGTATACCTATACGGAAAAAGCCCGGCAGCAGCGTTTAGCCTATCTGTCAAAGCACATGCAGTGTTCGCTGGATAAGGTTGCCCAGAACTCGTTTGATGCCACCGCGCTATCCAACAACATTGAAGGGTTTATTGGCTCGGTGGAAGTCCCTGTAGGTATTGGTGGCCCGCTGCAAATCAACGGGCTGCACGCTCAGGGGCTGTTCTACGCCCCGTTTGCGACAACGGAAGGGGCATTGATCGCTTCTATTTCACGGGGCGCCACGGCGATTACCCGTTCTGGCGGTGCCATGGCCAGGGTGCTGGGCCAGCGTATGATGCGTGTGCCACACTTTGAATTTCTCAGTGTGACAGAGGCGCTGGAGTTCAGTCATTGGGTAGTCAACTATCTCGATGAGTTACGCAGCGAAATTTCCAGCCACTCTCGTTATGCGCAGTTGGTGGCCTTAACACCTCAGATTATCGGGCGCAGTGTACACCTACACTTTATCTATGAAACAGGTGCTGCCGCCGGGCAGAATATGACGACAACCTGCACCTGGCATGTCTGCCGGTGGATCCAGGAGAAGCTGGCGACGACCACTGATCTTAAGCCTCATCACTTTATGATCGATGGTAATTTATCCAGCGATAAGAAAGTCTCTTATCAGTCGCTGATCCACGGCCGGGGTACGCGGGTGATTGCCGAGGTGTACCTGAGTGCCAGAGTGTGTCAATCCATCCTGCGGGTCACTCCTGTTCAGTTAGTTAATGCTTACCACCGTGCTGTGGAAGGCGCCATAGCTGCCGGTATGGTCGGTGTGAATATCAACGTTGCTAATGTTATTGCGGCACTGTTTACTGCCCTAGGGCAGGATATTGCCTGCATCCATGAATCTTCCGTAGCTCATTTACGCATGGAGCTGAACAACGAGGGGGCGCTTTATTGCAGCATCACATTGCCTTCTCTGGTCATAGGTACCGTTGGCGGCGGCACTTATCTCCCTCATCAGCGTGAATGTTTGAACATGTTAGGCTGTAGTGGGCCGGACGGTACCAGCAAGCTGGCGGAAATTATTGCCAGCTATTGCCTTGCCCTGGATATTTCCACGCTGTCCGCTATCGCGGCAGATGAATTTGCCAAATCCCATGAGAAGCTGGGGCGCAACCGCCCACACCTTGCCGCCGCTCCCACCACATTGGCGGAGCTCAATCTCGCTTTCTTCCACTCCGCATCCTATAACCCGGTCTGGGGCAGTAAACTGCCGGTATCCGCTGCTATATCGGCAGGTTCAGACGAAAAATACAGTCTGTTGACCACCCTCAGCGCCCAACATTCGAACAGGCTGATGGGGCTGTTTCCCGGTACTTTGACCAATGCGGCACGGCAGGATATTCCGGTGATGCTGAAGCTCAAGCCTCTGGATCAAGACATCTTCACTATGATGAAGTTTTTTGCCGGGAAAAGTTCACCGGCTCTGCTTCAGGCTCTTTCGGATGCGACACACCTGATAGAGTTTGTTAACACCCACAGCCGCGAAGTGGCGGTAATGAATCAGCAGGATCCACGCCTGACACGGTATATGCCAAAGGTTTATGGTGTTATTCGTGATGACAAAACGCGCACCTATGCCTTGATTGAAGAGCACCTCTACGATTTAGTGCTGATGGATTCCACCAACGGCATCGGCTTATGGCAACCCCGCCATATTGAAGTGGCCATCGCGGGTATTGCAGAAATCCATGCCGTTTGGCTGGGGCAGGAGGGCGCGCTGTTACAGCAATTCCCTGAAATCTGCCTGCAGGGCAAAGAGAACACTCTGGCGCAACGGCCCCTGCTACAGGCATTTGCGGGTTTTATGGCCCAAAACGTAGCCCACTACTTTACCCCGTCAGAGCATGATTATTTCTTGTCATGGATAGCCAGCATAGAAATCTGGTGCAGCGAAATAGAGCAGATGCCACGCACGCTGGTACATAACGATTTTAATCCGCGCAATATTGCCTTCCGGCAGTGTGATGAGCGGCTGGATCTATGCTGCTGGGATTGGGAACTGGCCACGCTGCACCTGCCTCAGCGGGATCTGGTCGAGCTGTTGGTTTTCACGCAGCAGGCAGATATTAGCGCTGAGACGGTGGCGCACTACCTCGAATTTCATCGCCAGCAGTTAGAGCACCATAGCCAAAGCGCTGTTGATGCCATTCAGTGGCAGAGAGGTTATGTGCTGGCGCTGCATGATTTTTGGCTACGGCGTATTCCATTCTATTTAATGGCACACCACGTCAGCCCCTATCCGTTTATCGATCGAGCTATGCAGACCCTGCGCAAACTTATTGAACTGACACGAGCTCATAGCACCACTTAATTCATTTTAGCCAAGGAGAGGCGTGCAAGATTGGTCAGAAGTTCTTCTGTTGGGCAACTGACCCGATCTGATCGCTCAAATGGACTCTATGACAAACTTATACTCTCAGCATCAGGCCGTACAATTAACTCTGGATCAATTGGGCGGAAAAGCCGCCAATCTTTTATGGTTATCGTTGGAACAGTATCCCGTACCAGAATGGTGGGTGGTGCCAAGCGATATCCTTACTCAACTGGTCACTCAGGATCCGGTTACTGCCGAAATGGTGCAGCGGTTAACTACCGTCACAGCGGATATCACCTTTGAGGCACTGGAAGAGCTAGCCACCCCGTTGCGACAACGGATACAGCAGGCACAGTTGCCTGCGGGTCTACGAAAACCCCTGTCGGCACTGTTGGCGGACTATCCCGATACTTTCTTTTCTGTTCGTTCGTCAGCCATTGGTGAAGATGCGGATAATGCCTCTTTTGCCGGGCAGATGGACAGCTATCTGTTCCAGCAGGGGGTTGAAGCGATTAGCGCAAGCATTTGTGCCGTGATGGCTTCTGCTTTTAATACCCGGGCACTGCAATATCGACTGCACAGGGGAATACCTGTGGATAATATCCGCAGTGCCGTCATTATTCAGAAAATGGTGGACGGTGAGGTTTCCGGCGTGATGTTTACTGCAAATCCGGTGACAGGGAGCCGCCAGCATGGATTGATCTCCTCAGCCTGGGGTGTCGGTGAAGGGGTGGTTTCTGGTGAATGTGATACTGATGAGTTTAGTGTCCATCTGTTCAAGGATGAGATTGAGCGCCGTATTGTCGAAAAGCGCGTTGCGTTAGTGTTTGATAAAACCCGTCAGCGGGGTACGGTCACTCAGAATATTGATCAAGCCAGCCAGTGGGCCGAAACGCTCACCGATGTACAAATTTATGCGTTACGGGATATAGGTAATAGCATTGCCCACCACTGCGGTTGCCCGCAGGATATTGAGTGGACCATTAAAGACCAGTTGCTCTATATTTTACAAACTCGTCCGATTACCCGCCTGCCGAAAGTCGCCGAACCGGTTGACCGCTGTCTGGTGTTTAACAACGCCAATATTCAGGAATCCTATTGTGGGGTAACCACGCCGTTGACGTTCTCGTTTGCCAGAGCCGCCTATGCGACGGTATATGAGCAAACCCTACGTATTCTTGGCTGTTCTGATAAGCAAGTTAGCCAGTCTCAGGAGATGTTAGATAACATGCTGGGGCTGATTAAAGGGCGGGTTTATTACAATATCAATAACTGGTATCGCTGCCTGCTGATACTGCCATCATTCAAAACCAACAAGCAGGATATGGAACGGATGATGGGGCTGACGGAACAGGTGGATTTTGTCCAAACCAGACAGTTCACCCTGTGGGAGAAAGCGGCCAAACTGCCGGGCATGGTGAAGGCTTTGGTTCGCCTGCTGGCTTCGTTTCGCAATATGGATAACCACGTTGAACAGTTTTTACAGCAGTTCGGCACCCTCACGGCAAACATTCCGCGCGACCGCCTGCATACGCTCACGGCGAACCAACTGACAGAACTGCTTAAGTATCTGGATACACACTTGCTACGGCGCTGGACTACGCCGATCCTCAATGACTTTTACGTCATGATGTACAACGGGCGGGTATATCGTACTTTGGCAGCAGCGGGAGTTGAAAAAACCGCTGCCCTGATGGGGGATTTACTCTCTGGAGAAGAGGGTATTGAAAGTACTCAGCCGACCAAAGAACTGTTGGTCATGTGCCAGTACGTCCGCTCTAAACCCGCCTTGCGTAAACTTATTGAACAGGGGCAGGGCGCCATGCTGCTAAACCAGCTCAAGACCCAAGACGCTCATTTCTACCGGCAGTGTATTGGCTATATCGATAAATATGGCGATCGCACCATGGGCGAAATGAAGCTGGAAACCTTAACGCTTCGCTACGATCCCCGCTTTCTGTTCACCATCCTGAAAAACTACCTGACGCTGGACGACTTAACGCCAGAATCACTGGCTACCAGAGAACGAGGATTGCGCAGCGAAGCGGAAAAGCGTGCTTTTAGCATCGTGGAGTACGAGCTGGGCAAGCGTCGCATACGGCAGTTTAAACGACATCTGGCCAGGCTTCGTCAGGCTATCCGTCATCGGGAAAATATGCGCTTTACCCGTACAAGGTTGCTCGGGATTTATCGCGATCTGTTTAATCAGCTTGGCCGACAGTATGCTCAGGAAGGCATTCTCTCTCAGGCCCGTGACATCTTTTATCTCACGCTGGATGAGATCTATAGTGGCTATGAAGGAACCGCCGTTCAAACCCAGTTAAAACCGCTGGTTGGAGCCCGCCAACGGGAATATGCCAACTATGAAGCGGAAGAACTGGCCCATCACATCTGTTGTCATGGCTCCCTGTTTCAGAAGCATGACTTTGCCAACCCTTTCCAGTTGGAAACACTCCCATCAGATGAAAATCAACTGCAGGGTATCGGCTGCTATCCCGGGATCGTGGAGGCCAGCGTACGCTTAATCAAATCTCCCGAAGATGAGATGTCACTATCTGGGCAGATCCTTTGTACCGAGCGAACCGATCCCGGTTGGGCGCCGCTGTTCCCAACGGCGGGCGGGTTGTTGATAGAACGGGGATCTACGTTGTCACACTCTGCCGTGGTGGCAAGGGAGATGGGGATCCCCGCCATTGTCGGTATTCCCAATATCACTCGCTTGATACGCGACGGTGAGTATGTGCGTATGGATGGTGGGGCAGGTACGGTGACACGTCTGGAACCGTTTAAAAAGGACACATGTGTAGACGCGGAGGAGGTTCTACCATGATTAACGTCTCTGAATGGCAGTCCAGCCAGCAGCTAACCGAGGCGTTTCTGTCTCTCCCGCAGCAAATCTATCGCCACGATCCTCTCTGGCCGGGAGAAGATCAAGCATCGCTCAAACAGCAGTTCAGCCAGGAAAACTCATGGTTTGAACAAGGTAAGGCGTGGACTGGCACTATACCGGGAAAGGCTCGCCTGGCGGGTTTTCTCCCCCCCTATTTGGTTGAAGGACAGAAGGTGGCGTTTTTTGGTTTCTGGGAAAGCATTAACGACTTGTCCTGCAATCAACACCTGTTCAACGCTCTGGCGGTGTGGGTAAAAAAGTACGGTATTACTCAGCTGTACGGGCCGATCAATTTTTCCACTTTTGGTCAGTACCGCATTCGCCTGAATCAGTTTGAAAAGGGGGCTTTCGCTGGGGAGCCTTACAATCCACCTTACTATGGCACTTTACTGGAACAGTTAGGGTTCAGCGTTAAGCACCGTTATCTCTCGACTTTCGATGATGCCAGTTTGGCGGCGGATAACTGGTCACAGCGATACCTGCGGATGAAAAAGCTCCCCATGGATATCGAAAGTCGTCCTCTGACTCCGGCTTTATGGATGCGAGAGCAACGCCGAGTGTTTGCATTTACCGATCGTCTGTTTGGTGATGGCTTCGCTTATACCCCGCTAAAGTGGGATGAGTTTCAACAACGTTGTGGTGAGCACTTTATCCGGCGCTTTTGCCCCCATTCCTCTATGTTGGCTCAAACCACGGATGGAGAGATTGCCGGTTTGTCCATGGTGCTTCCGGTCTATAGGGACGGTAAAGCAGAGGCCAATTTGTGGAAAACCGTAGCGATAGATCCCTGTTATCGGCGTACTAGTGTGCTTGGCCATCTGTGTGGTCAGTATCTTCAATATACTAGCCAGCATTATCCCCGCGCGGGTGGGGCGATGATACGTGATGATAACGCCAGCCTGCTCATGGCCAAATCGCTGTTTAGAGGAACTGATCAGCGTCATCACGACTACGCACTGTATGGCAAGGAGCTATTCTGATGAACCTTTGTCAGCTCATTGTTCAGTCTGCTGAACGCTATCCCGACAGGGTCGCGCTCCATGTTCCGCTATCCAACGGCGAGTATTCCACTCTGACCTATCGGGACTTTATCAATCTGGCTGGACATTTTCAGCGCCAGCTGATCCAGTCCGGTTTTACCCGTGGCGATCGTCTGGTGTTGATGATCCCCCCAGGCCTGTATCTCTATCCTTTGCTGGTGGCTATGCTGGGAATAGGGATTGTTGCCGTTATGCCGGAGAGGGGGCTCACTAGAGCGCAGTTTCGGGCGACGCTGAGGCACTGTCGGCCCAAGGCCATCATTACCGTAGCAGCAACTGGCAAGTGGTGGCCGCTGCTCCCCGAGCTTTGGTGGTTAAAGCGATTTGTGGTTGGTCATTCGGTGCTGGGTATGCAGCAACTACAGGTCAGCGTTAATGCGCCGGATGGCGGTTTTATCTGTCAATCGCTGACACCTGATGCTACCGGGCTGATTACCTTTACTTCGGGTACTACCGGGATCCCCAAAGGGGCAAATCGTACTCATGGTAGCCTGATGGAGCAACAGCGCGCCCTCGAAAGCCTGATGCTTACAACAGATCATGATATTGATTTATATAGTTTTCCCGTGCTTGTTTTGCAGACGTTGAGCATGGGGCAACAGAGCATTCTGCCCTACTTTGACTTCGCCAGACCGGCTTGCGTTAATCCTGCTGATGTTATTCAACAAATTGGCCACTTTGGTGTCACGCGCATCAGTGGTGCGCCCGCCTATATGCAGAGAATCATTCGTTATGCTCAGGCACGGCGGCTGACCTTTTCTAAGGTACGCCAAATCATTATTGGTGGTGCTCCGGGCAGTAAAGCTCTTTATCAGAGCTGCCTACAGGTTTTTCCTTTGGCGCAGCAACTGGTGATTTATGGCTCAACGGAAGCAGAGCCGATTGCCTGTGTCGATATACAAACCTTAACGGATCGTTGGTCGCAGCATGATGGCTATCTGGTTGGCAAGCCGATCAAGGTTGCTGAAATCTGTCTGCGGGACATTATGCCTAACGGAGAACCGGGGACGCTAAAGCCACCCATTCCCGGTGATATTGGTGAGATCCTGGTAGCCGGCCCCCATGTATTGTCTGAATATATTGATAATCCGCAGGCAACCCGGCGGTACAAAATTCCGCGTAAACAGGGTGGCATTTGGCACTGTACCGGGGATGTGGGGCACTTCGATAATGGTGGGCAAATATGGTTATTAGGCAGAGTTAATGACAGCATTGCCATTGATCAACACCGGGTAATTTATCCTTATATTATTGAAAAAAGGGTTAATGACCTCAAGGAAATAGAACGTTGTGCTTTGGTCGCTCATCCGCAAGGCAATGCGGCCCTGATCCTGCAATGCACCAGCCTACCGCAAGAGTTACCGGCAATTCTGGCAGAGCTCCAGCTTACAGACGTCACCCAAGTTTACCAATTATCGGAGATGCCTGTTGACGTTCGGCATAACAGCAAAATTAACCGTCTGAAGCTGAAAAGTTTACTGGCAAAAAACGCGTTAACGGTATGCAGGCTGAACAGGGCGTCTTTATGAATAAGTCTCCTTTCCTGGTACGTTTAAGTTCTGCCGATTGTATTACGCTGGTTGGGCTACTTTTTAGTGCCGTTGCAATGGGGTGCGCCCTGCACAAACAATTATTTTTATCGGTTGCCTGGTTGTTTCTCGCCATGCTCGCGGATGCACTTGATGGCATCTGGGCTCGCCGTAATAAGCTGGTTCGCTCCTTTGGACGCTATCTTGATGGTTTTATGGATCAGTTGATCTACCTGATTTCACCCGCAGTAGTGTTCTACCTTTCAGGTTTTGATGGTTACTGGTCGCTATTTTTACTGTTGATGATGGCCTGCGGTTCTATCCGGCTTTCGGTGTTTAATGACGTCGGTAATATAGAAGGAAACAGCGGGTTTTCTTACCCCGGTATGCCGGTATTCTGGAGCTTGTTTATCCTTGGTACCTATTTGCTGCTGCGCCTGGTGCTACCACCGCTGCCAGGTTATCTGCTGCTCAGCATTGCGCTGCTGTTGTTTAGCATAGCCATGCTGTGGCGGCGACCGTTTTATAAGTTTAAACATCTGAGCATCATTATATTGATTACCCTGTCTGGTGCCTTCAGCTTCGCTTTACTCCATTTCAGAGGCTTCTATGTGGTATGACATGTTATATACCTGGTATCTGATGATCCCCGTCATATTGGGAGGCTGTACCCATATGATAATTGTCAGGTATAACCACTTTGCGGCTTTGAATGTTCCTTTGGCGGTTTCCTGCTTTGGTGCGAATAAAACATGGCGTGGGTTGCTGCTGGTTCCTCTGTTAACCGCACTGTTTGCTCTTTTATGGCTCCCCATTGGTCAGCTTCATTCACCACAGGAAATATTACCGATACTGATTGAGGAGTGCTGCCTTGCCGGACTGCTTGCCGGGGGTGGCTATATTCTGCCAGAGTTGCCTAACTCGTGGATGAAAAGAAAATTGGGTATTCCACCGGGCAAGCTGCCGGTTCGCAACCGTGCCTTTTTTATCTTCGGCGATCAGATAGATTCGGCTATTGGCGTGACTCTGGTCTATACCCTCTATTTTAAGTTGCCTGCAACGTCAGCCGCGCTGATCTTCATTATTTTCTTGTTGAGTGCTTTTGTGGTGAAACAACTGTTGTATTTACTGGCGTTGAAAAAGACGAGGTTTTAGGCTGATGTAAATGGTTTTTATCCAGGTTTAGTGAGTTAAAGTTGTGATCTCGCCGATAACTGATTAGTTATCTGGCTGAATGCCATGTGGAATTTATTCTTAATGGGCATTTATCGCGTTTGGAGGTAAGCGTATCTGGCAACTATAGCCTTATGATGCAATTGGTGAGCGACATTTTGCCAGATTAACGAGCAAGGCCTACAGCTTTAGCCTGAACCTGATTTTGTTTGAGTTGCTGCTCAATTTTTTGTACAGAAACGCCTGTTTCGATAGCGGTTGAACTGGCAACGGCACGGTAGATTTGAGTTTTAGTGATGTGACGATGCGCTGTTTTTTTTGTCATGTTGAAAGCCTCATGGTTTCAGTACTGATGCTAGTTCGGATAGTTATAGCTCGCAAGGCAGATATTAGTCGGTAATGTTTCAGATAAGATTTGAGTTTGCAGAATATTAATTAAATGAAATCGCTCACCATTTTGCCTCACTGGGGGGACGAAAAGGGGGCACCGGTTGATACGCCAACAAAAAAGCCACCGTGGAAGGTGGCTTAATTATATGATTTTAAAGCTAAAATTTGGTGGCCCCTACTGGACTTGAACCAGTGACCAAGCGATTATGAGTCGCCTGCTCTAACCAACTGAGCTAAGGGGCCAGGCGGCGTGATTATACGGTAATCATGGGATACAGGTCTACACCCATAAAACCATATGATGTTTTTATGCACAGTTCTAGCCTGTTGTAATTGCAGGCAGATTTTGCGATAACCGCTGTTAATTTCTTTTAACGGACTGGTGATACTCATGGAACTCTTGGCGCCAAACCTACAGGTGGTGTTCTGCGGCATCAATCCTGGTCTTTCCTCTGCCCATCAGGGCTATCCCTTTGCCAACGGCAGTAACCGCTTCTGGAAGGTGATCCATCAGGCGGGTTTCACCGATCGCCAGTTGGCACCGGAACAGTGGCTACAACTGCAAGATAATGGCTGCGGGATCACCGCTCTGGTCGCGCGCCCAACGGTGGCTGCCAGCGAACTGTCACGTGATGAGCTGCGCGGTGGTGGAGAGGTGCTCAAAGAAAAAATTCTGCGTTACCAACCGCGTGCTTTGGCGATCCTGGGGAAACAGGCGTTCAGCAGTGCGTTTGGCGTGCGTAATGCAGCCTGGGGGCGACAGGAAATGATGCTGGGTAAAACCGAGGTGTGGGTATTGCCTAATCCCAGCGGATTGAACCGTGCCACGCTGGAGCAGCTTACCGAGAGTTACCGCGAGCTATTCCTCGCGCTGAAATAAGGCATAAAAAAACCCCGGCGAGCCGGGGTTCTTACGAGGTCGTTAAACCTTAGTCATCCAGGAAGCTACGCAGCACTTCTGAACGGCTTGGGTGGCGCAGTTTACGCAACGCTTTGGCTTCGATCTGACGAATACGCTCACGGGTAACGTCGAACTGTTTGCCCACTTCTTCCAGCGTGTGGTCAGTGTTCATATCGATACCGAAACGCATACGCAGCACCTTCGCTTCACGTGCGGTCAGGCCAGCCAGGACGTCGTGCGTGGCAGAACGCAGGCTTTCAGAAGTAGCAGAATCCAGTGGCAGCTCGAGGGTGGTATCCTCGATGAAATCGCCCAGATGTGAATCTTCATCATCACCAATCGGCGTTTCCATGGAGATCGGCTCTTTGGCGATCTTCAGCACCTTACGGATTTTGTCTTCTGGCATCAGCATACGCTCGGCCAGCTCTTCCGGCGTTGGTTCACGGCCCATCTCTTGCAGCATCTGGCGCGAAATACGGTTGAGCTTGTTGATAGTCTCAATCATATGCACCGGAATACGGATGGTACGTGCCTGGTCGGCGATAGAGCGGGTGATAGCCTGACGGATCCACCAGGTGGCGTAAGTTGAGAACTTGTAGCCACGACGGTATTCAAACTTGTCTACCGCTTTCATCAAGCCGATGTTGCCTTCTTGGATCAGATCCAGGAACTGCAGGCCACGGTTGGTGTATTTCTTGGCGATCGAGATAACCAGACGCAAGTTGGCTTCAACCATCTCTTTCTTCGCGCGGCGGGCTTTCGCTTCACCGATCGACATACGACGGTTGATGTCTTTCACCTGCTCGATGGTCAGGCCGGTTTCTTCTTCGATCTGACGCAGTTTTTGCAGGCTGCGCTGAACATCTTCATTAACGTCTTTCAGCTTCTCTGACCATGGTTTACCCATTGCCAGTGCCGCTGCGAACCAGGTATCGCTGGTTTCGTTGCCAGCGAACAGGGTGACGAAGTTTTTCTTCGGCATTTTGCACTGCTCAACGCACAGCTTCATGATGATACGTTCTTGCGTACGAACGCGATCCATCATGGTACGCATGCTGTTGACCAGGAAGTCGAACTGTTTTGGCACCAGGCGGAACTGCTTGAACACTTCAGACAGCTTCAGGATCTCTTCTGCTGCGCTGGCGTGGCTGCGGCCGTTCTTTTTGATAACCAGACGAGTGGCTTCGTACTGATCGCGCAGATCGGTAAACTTCTGGCGCGCCAGTTCAGGATCGATGCTGTTGTCGTCTTCAGCTTCGTCTTCTTCGTCTTCGTCTTTTTCGTCGTCGTCCTGCTCTTCGGTGGTTAATTCAGAACCGATGTGCGTTGCGGTAGGTGCGATGTCCTCTTCCGCGTTAGGATCGACGAAGCCGGTGATCAGATCGGACAGGCGTGCTTCGCCAGCCTCGACGCGATCGTACTGCTCCAGCAGATAGGTGATGGCTTCAGGGTACTCAGCAACCGAGCACTGCACCTGGTTGATGCCGTCTTCGATACGCTTGGCGATGTCGATTTCGCCTTCACGCGTCAGCAACTCAACGGTACCCATTTCACGCATGTACATGCGCACTGGGTCAGTGGTACGCCCGATTTCAGATTCTACGCTGGACAGCACCTGAGCGGCAGCTTCTTCCGCATCTTCGTCTGTGCTGTTGGTGTTTTCAGCCAGCAGCAGGTCATCGGCGTCCGGTGCTTCTTCCATCACCTGGATGCCCATGTCGTTAATCATCTGGATGATGTCTTCGATCTGATCGGAGTCGACGATATCTTCCGGCAGATGGTCATTGACCTCAGCATAGGTCAGATAGCCTTGCTCCTTACCACGTTGGACAAGAAGTTTAAGCTGTGACTGCGGGTTTTGCTCCATAAGACGGTATCCACACTTCAGAGTATTTGGGTTGGTGTCGGTCGGCGAAACCGCCAACAATAGCATTTGGGGCGTTTTTGTTGTTGCCGCGGCCCACTGTGGCGGCATATTGCAGGGCTCTGCCCTCGCATTTATCGGCACTTAAGCCGTTTGGTATTCAGTCTTTCTTCGCCAATGCCAGTTGTAATGACCAGAGTTCCTTGCGTTCGTCTGCATTCAGGCCATGCGTTCTGTCACGTGCGATCAAATCTTCCTGACGTTTTTCCAGCACCGAGTCATAGAGATTCGTCAGAGTATCTAAAAAGTGTTGCTCAACTTGTTCCTCAACGATCATATGGTTCCATGTCGCCAAGGTTTCAAGCTGCTGGCTCAATTTGTTATCTCGGTACAACTCCAGCAACTGGCCGGTAGTCAGGCCCGGCTGGGCTAAACAGGTCTGCACCAGTTCAACAAATAGCGGTAAACCCGCCTGTTTAGTCTGCTCGAGCCCTTCCAGGGAAGGGATAAGTGTAGCCAAACGCGGATTTTGCACCAGTAATCCTATCAGTATACGCATGGTTGTGCGTTTTAGCTGGGGCGCCTGATAAGTATTCGCATTTTCCGCCTGTTTGGGCATCAGCTTGTCGAGCTGGCTATCGTCCAGCAGGCCCAGTTTGCTGCCTAGCTGTTGGCGCAGGTAGAGACGCAGTGTCTCGCCTGGCACCTGAGTGATCAGCGGTAGCGCCAAGGTACTTAGTTTGGCACGGCCATCCGGGCTGCTCAGGTCGACCTGCGGCATCAACGTTTCGAACAGGAAAGTGGAAAGCGGCTGCGCCAGCTCCATTCGTTGTTCGAAGGCGTCTTTGCCTTCTTTACGGACCAGGGTGTCCGGGTCTTCGCCGTCTGGCAAAAACATAAACCGTAACTGGCGCCCATCGTTCAGATAGGGCAGTGCGGTTTCCAACGCGCGCCAGGCGGCTTCACGGCCAGCCCTGTCGCCGTCGTAACAGCAGACAACGTTATCGGTGGCGCGGAACAGCAGCTGAATATGTTCAGCCGTTGTCGAGGTTCCGAGTGAGGCAACGGCATAATCAATGCCATATTGCGCTAACGCCACCACGTCCATATAGCCTTCGACCACCAGCAAACGTTGCGGGTTGGCATGGCTCTGCTGTGCTTCATACAGGCCGTACAACTGACGGCCCTTGTGGAATACTTCGGTTTCCGGCGAGTTCAGGTACTTGGGCATACCGTCGCCCAGTACGCGCCCGCCAAAAGCGATTACCCGCCCGCGTTTGTCGCGGATGGGGAACATCACCCGTTCGCGGAAGCGATCGTAAGTGCGCCCTTGATCGTTAGTCACCAACATTCCGGCATCGTTCAGTGCTGCCCGGCTGTCGGTATCACGCCCGAAACGCTTTAACGCATTATCCCAACCGGCAGGTGCAAAGCCGATGGCAAAATGGCGGATAACGTCGTCACTTAATCCGCGCTGTTGCAGGTAGTTACGCGCCTGCGTCCCGTTGGATTGATGCAGTGACTGTTGATAGAACGTGCTGAGCTGTTCCATCAGTTGATATAGGCTTTGACGCTGATGGCGTTCGATTGGCGTCGGTCCGGTGCCTGCCTCGTAAGGCACTTCCAGCCCGTGCATGGTGGCCAGTTCCTCAATGGTTTCGACAAACTCGAGTCTGTCGTAATTCATCAGGAAGTCGACGGCGTTACCGTGCGCTCCACAACCAAAACAGTGATAAAACTGTTTGTCGCCATTAACGGTGAATGAAGGCGTTTTTTCGTGGTGGAACGGACAGCACGCGTGATAGTTCTTGCCCTGCTTTTTAAGCTTTACCCGGGCGTCGATCAGATCGACGATGTCGGTACGAGCCAGCAAGTCATTGATAAATACACGCGGAATTCGTCCAGCCATAAGCCCCTGTTACGATTGCCTATAAACGAGAACAAGCCGCGCATTCCTTTCGGAAAGCACGGCCTTCGTATGCAACTACTCGGTCTGCGTGTTCTTGAAAAAGAAAAAAATCACGCGGTGGGGTTACCCCCGAAGGATTAATACAGACGAGTGCGGCGTGCGTTTTCGCGAGCCAGTTTCTTCGCGTGGCGTTTTACTGCAGAAGCTTTAGCGCGTTTACGTTCGGTAGTCGGTTTTTCATAGAACTCACGACGACGAACTTCAGCTAAAACACCTGCTTTTTCGCAGGAACGCTTGAAACGACGCAGTGCAACGTCAAATGGCTCGTTTTCACGTACTTTAATTACCGGCATGTGCCTCTCACCTCAATAGAATTCGGTTTGCTGCTGGCCAAGCGCCAGCCTTTTCAAAATGGTGCGGAATTTTACTTCAATGGATGCTGCTTTGTAAAGCACCATAGCAAATTGAAACACGCCGCGTTCCGGCAAACTCGCGCAATTATGCATCGGCCGCCGATTATAGACTAATCAGAAAAAATTGCTCGTTTTTAATCACCCGGCGGGCAACCTTGTGAATCATCGACATAGCGCGCCATCGCGCCCAGGGTGCAGCAGGCTGGCGGTAAATGGCGTTGATTGTGATAAACTGGCGGCCGCACGTGAATGATGGGAAATGTAATGCGCGTATTGGGTATAGAAACGTCCTGCGATGAAACCGGTATTGCAGTGTATGACGATCAAGCCGGTTTGTTAGCCAACCAACTCTACAGCCAGGTGAAACTGCATGCCGATTACGGCGGCGTGGTGCCGGAGCTGGCTTCTCGCGATCACGTGCGCAAGACCGTGCCGCTGATCCAGGCTGCACTGAAAGAGGCGAACCTGAAGCCTGGCGATATCGATGGCGTGGCGTACACCGCCGGGCCGGGTCTGGTGGGGGCCTTGTTGGTCGGGGCAACCATTGGCCGCGCGTTGGCGTTTGCCTGGGGTGTGCCTGCGGTGCCGGTACATCATATGGAAGGCCACTTGCTGGCACCGATGCTGGAAGATAATCCGCCCGCATTTCCGTTTGTGGCGCTGCTGGTGTCTGGTGGCCATACCCAACTGATCAGCGTGACCGGGATCGGTGAATATACCTTGCTGGGGGAGTCGGTCGACGACGCCGCTGGCGAAGCGTTCGACAAAACCGCCAAGCTGTTAGGGCTGGATTATCCCGGCGGGCCGATGCTGTCGAAAATGGCGCAGCAGGGCACGGAAGGGCGTTTTACCTTCCCACGCCCAATGACGGACCGCCCAGGGCTGGATTTCAGTTTCTCCGGCCTGAAGACCTTTGCGGCCAATACTATCCGCTCTAACGGCAACGATGATCAAACCCGTGCCGACATTGCCCGTGCCTTTGAAGATGCGGTGGTGGATACGCTGGCGATCAAATGCAAACGCGCGCTGGAGCAGACTGGATTTAAACGCCTGGTGATGGCCGGTGGCGTCAGCGCCAACCGCACGTTGCGCAGCAAGCTGGCTGAATTGATGAAAAAACGCGGTGGCGAAGTGTTCTATGCCCGCCCGGAATTCTGCACCGACAATGGGGCCATGATCGCTTATGCCGGGATGGTTCGAATGAAAAACGGCGGTAACCCGGAGTTGGGCGTTACCGTACGCCCACGTTGGCCGCTGGCAGAGCTGCCTGCGGTGTAAAAGCCAAGGGCCGGAATCCCGGCCCTGCATACCGCTGGTTTATGCCTTTTCGCTATACCGACAGCAGCCAAAGAGCGGGGGCACCGGTTCTCTATTGACATTCCGAGTCGAAGACCTGAATGGACATCATAGTACCGTCTCTTGCCTCAGGCATTAGCATATATCCGATGATGCATTGCATGTTGTTGTTCTCACCCCATTTGACCGTGAGTAGCCCTTTGTCTTCCGCGACACGGGCATAGACTTGCCCACCTTGTCCCACGGACCCCACGCTGTTGCCTTTGCTATCAAAAACGTCGGCCCCAAAGGGAACCGGCCCCTCTTGATAGGTGGCATTAATCAGGATCGGTGTACCCCGTTTGGTGGCGTATTGTAGTTTCACCACTGCACCGGAATACGGTGCCACCTTCTGGCTGGTATTGTTCAGCTCGACATCGGACGCAGTGCCTTTCGGGTCAATGCTGATGTCGTTCATCTGGTACGGGTTCAGGTAAGGAACCAATGCATAACCTCGAGAGTTGATGTTCACTCCCGGATAGGATGACACGCTGGCCCCTTCAGCCCCTTTGGCTTCGACCAAAGCAAAAGTATCCGAGGTGTATGGCGTGAAGGTCAGCCCCCCTGCATGGCCGATCAGCGTACCAGTCATGCCAGCCGATCCGCTCTGGTAGCCTCGTCCCGTACTGTAGGTTCCACTCAATGCTGAGACTGGGCTACGGTAGTTGCCGCTCACGGAGCCACTGGTGCCCATCCCCTGGTTAGCGTTCATGGCGGTTAGCCCATAGCTGAACTGGTTTTCTGCTCCGGCGCTACCTGAAACGGTGGCCTGTTGGCCATCGCGGCCACTGCTATCGTGGGACAGGTCCATACGCAACTGAGGTGTGTGGGTTTGGTCATCCCGTCCCAGAGGCAGGCTGAAACTCAACAGGAAGTTGGTCTGCATTGTGCCCAGACTGGAATGGCTACGGTTGGCACTGATGCCATAGGAGAGACTTTTGTATCGGTTATTGTATCCCACCTGGTACTGCATATCGCTGCCATCCTGGTTCCAGTAATTTTGCACCGACCCGCTGACATACAACTGCCCCCAGTTATCCGGCAGTCCCTGCCCGGCAGTCAGAGTCAGGCGATCTTTAATGCGGTATATCGTATCCGGATCGTACCCTTGCTCTACGGCATTTCGTGTTTGCATGGCCGTCAAAAAGTCCATGTAGCCTTGCGAAGAGGAGTGATGCAGCACGACGGAAAGGTTGCTGTTGGTCTCACTAATCAGCTTGCTGTAAGTGAGTTGGTATCTTTGCCCACTCAGGGAGCCACCAGAGCGATGTAACCCATCCATATTAGTACTGTCATTCAGCTGTGTCTGAGCCTGGGTAACGTCAAGGGCCAGAGCTCCAATCGGCAGGCCAAAAGCGGCCCCGAGCTGTAAGGCGTAATAATCTTGGCTGGCCTGAATGCCGCCATAACCGGTGATGGCGTTGTTGATCCCATATTGACAGATGGTCTGGAGCAGTGCAGGCTTCTCACGCAGGTTTTCCCCACGCAGCTCACCAGCGGTGATCGCATACCGTGACGATCCCGGTCTGAGCAACTGGGCTACCGAGGCATAGGGTACGCTGAAGGTTTGTTCGGTACCATCAGACTCACGCACGGTGACGACAAGATCGCCACCATAGCCGGTTGGGTACAGGTCATTGATCAGGAATTCCCCAGGCGTGACGGTCGTTTCATACAATACCTGGCCATTCTGGGTTACCGTCACTCGCGCGTTTGTCCGGGCAATCCCTCGAATTTCCGGTGCATAACCGCGCTGAGACTCCGGTAACATCCGTTCGTCGGTGGCCAGTTGCACACCGGTAAAGGGCAATGTATCAAACAGCTGGCCGGTGGTATTCGACTCACCCAAAAGCATGCGGCCCTTTAATTGTGGGATATCACGCTGCAGGTAAGAATTGATACTGGTGTATTGGCTTGGCCCGTTGCTCATCTGGTTATAGGAGCCGTTGTGGCGCAGATACCAGGCCCCCAGATTCAACCCGGCGTTTACGCCGGCAAACAACGAGTTGAAGCTTTCGCCATGCGACTCGCTGGTATAACCATTGACGTTATAGCCAAGCAGGAAGGCGGGGATCCCACTGTCCCAGAGGTCTGGACTAACGGTACCCCGGGCGACATTCAGCATGTAAATCTGGGGGATGATGATATCCAGACGTTGTTCATTGCTGTCGAAGTTGACCTGCGCTTCTGGTAGTTTTTGTTGTAGATCCAGGCACATGTCACTGTCGGCCTGTCGACTAAAAAAGTCTGGCGGCAGCTTCTCGTAGTTGAAGGCGATATTTTTAATGATGTCGCTGGTCAGACAGGGATAGACCGACTTGTCGGCCCGTGGCTTGAATTCAATATCGGTGTTACTGATTAGTTGATCATTGACGTACAGTGCGGTTTTGTAAATGCCCGGCAGAGCAGAGGCACCCTCGGCAAAACGGCTGAGATCTACCGATGCCTCATCATCAACATTCAGGAACGACGAATCGAATTCGAGATTTGCTGGGGGTGTTTGTGGCGTAGGAGCGTCTTCAGCCTGAGCTCTACCTACCAGAAAAATTGTGAGTGTCGCTATCCCCATAAGGGCGATGCGATCCCAGATGATATGCCGCAAAAATTTTGACACCTTGCCCCCTCAAGAGCTTGATACCGAAGTCACCAAGCTTGCAGCAGCACCGGCGAAGGGCCCACGTTGCTGATGTTGACGCTGACTTCTTTAGCATCTGATGGGTAAATGACACGAGTGCCGCTTACTACGACACTAGCCAATGAGTGAGCACTGAATAAGGTAGCGGCTGTAAGAGTAAAAATTTGGCAGATATTTTGAGAAAAAAGTTTCATAAAAAACTCCAAACCCAATATGGGATAGGGGGGGATGCCCCTCCCGGAAGGTATTACTGATATTGAATAGAATAGACTACATTGCTGACCACGGTATCCGGGGTTGCACCTTCTGCATAGTAGCGCACTGCGTATGGCAGATTGGCGCTGCCGCTTGAAATGTCAACGTAAGCGGTATTGGTTACCTGGTTCTGGTTACCTGCCTGGATCACCGAGAGGGATTGTGCCAAACCCTAGACTGACTCTTGATCATAAACCGTAAATTTCCGTTGCAAACGAGATGGCAAGATTTGGTTAGGGGCGTCAGTGCGCAGGGGAAGCGAGATCCGTCATCGCGGGCGTCAGCCAAAGGCGCGGCTTGTGACCCTGTGTTTTTCCATGCGAGACCTTCAAATGTGGAGAAACGCTCGGTCACAATATGTTTAGAGGCTTGGGGGGGGGTTAGAAGGCTGAAGTTTCCAGCCTTTCTTGATCACTCTTCCGGTTTTTCTTCCTGTTCCACAGCACCGTCTTTCTTCTTGCGGAACTTACCCCAGATCTTCCCTTCCTGGCCGCGCCACAGGCGCTGGATATTGTCGTGATGGCGCATCAGGATCAGGCAGGAAAGCATCGCCACCGGGAAGGTAAACTGCGGTTTGAACCACCAGACGTAGAACGGCGCAATCAGCGCGCTGACGATCGCCCCGAGCGAAGAATAGCCGCTCAGCAGCACGGTCAGCAGCCAGGTGCCGGTCATCAGGCCGGTGAGATCCCAGCCGATCGGTGCAATGGCGCCGAACGCCGTCGCCACGCCTTTGCCCCCACGGAAGTGGAAGAACACCGGGTAGATATGCCCAAGACAGGCGGCGATCGCCGTCAGGCCCAGATACAGCGGTGGAACGTTGAATGCATAGGCCAACCAGACTGGCAGCATCCCTTTTAGAATATCAAACACCAGCACCGTAGCCGCCGCCAGGCGGCCACCGATACGCAGGACGTTGGTCGCTCCTGGGTTTCCCGATCCATGTTCACGCGGATCCGGTAGCCTGGCGATCCGGCAAACCAGGATCGCGCTGGAAATTGAGCCACACAGATACGCGAAGATAATCATGCCAAGCGCGGTAGCACTCATAACGCGGTTCCGTCTAATAATGGTCGTTTTACTCGCAACATCTATGGATAATACGCATATTCCGTCGGAAGTGGTATCCGGCAAGGCCAAAAACTGAGAATGACGTGATGGATATCGTATTTATTGAAGAGCTTACCGTGATCACCACCATTGGCGTTTATGATTGGGAACAAACCATTCAGCAAAAGCTGGTGTTCGATATCGAAATGGCGTGGGACAACCGCCAGGCGGCCGCCAGCGATGATGTGAATGATTGTCTGAGCTATGCCGACATCAGCGATGCGGTCATCCAACATGTGCAGCCCAATCGTTTTGCGTTGGTGGAGCGTGTCGCAGAGGAGGTATCCGAAATTTTGCTACGGCGCTTTAAATCTCCCTGGGTCCGTATTAAGGTCAGTAAGCCAGGTGCGGTAGCGCATGCCAGCCGGGTAGGGGTGATCATCGAGCGCGGCCAGCGTCCAGCCTGACAAGTTGTCACCAATATGCAACTAAAGACCGATATGCTGGTCTGTAACTAGAATTGTTTAAGCGGCAAGGTATTGAACATTGCCGCTTTTTTGTGCTTGTACCTTAAATTTGAAATGGGGTAGTGGTCTGATGGCGGACATGCATTCATTGTTTGTGGCATTCGTGCTTGGGGTAGTCGAAGGGTTGACAGAGTTCCTGCCGGTTTCCTCGACTGGGCACATGATTATCGTTGGCGAATTGCTGGGTTTTACCGGTGATAAGGCAAAAACCTTCGAAGTCATTATCCAGTTGGGTTCGATCCTGGCGGTGGTGGTGGTGTTCTGGCGGCGTCTGTTTGGCCTGATCGGCATTCACTTTGGTGGCAAACCGGTACCTCATGAAGGGCAGACGGCAGGGCAACTGAAGTTAGGCCATATCTTGCTGGCGATGATCCCGGCAGTGGCGCTAGGGCTGCTGCTCCACGACATGATCAAATCGCTATTTGAACCGAAAAACGTGATGTATGCGTTAGTGGTCGGGGGCCTGTTGCTGCTGGCCGCCGAATGGCTGAAACCGAAAAAACCAAGCGCGGTCGGGCTGGATGATATTACCTACCGGCAGGCCTTTTTGATCGGTTGCTTCCAGTGTCTGGCGCTGTGGCCTGGCTTTTCCCGTTCCGGCTCCACCATTTCGGGCGGCATGCTGGTTGGCGTAAGCCGTTTTGCGGCCTCGGAGTTCTCCTTTATTCTGGCGGTGCCGATGATGATCGGTGCCAGCGGCCTGGATCTGTACAAGAGCCTGCACTTCCTGACGCTCAATGACCTGCCGATGTTTGCCGTCGGTTTCGCCACTGCGTTTGTGGTAGCGCTAATCGCGATCAAGACCTTCCTTCAGCTTATCAAGCGTATCTCGTTTGTGCCTTTCGCCATCTACCGCTTTATCGTCGCGGCGGCGGTCTACATGGTGTTTATTCATTAATTCTGGCACCAGCTCGAACGTTTTCTCCTCTCCAATAGTGGGCTCTTTGCCCACTATGTTTATATTTAGTTGCCTTCGCCTCTCCCCTTTTGGTCCGACCAATGCCGGAAAAATGTGAACCTCTGGCACATAAACGGCAAAAAACCAAACAGACACATTGCATGTTTTTAACAGTAAGTTAACTATCGGTTATCAATTATATGACTTCGCCCTGTTGGTACGACCCATTAAGCGGAGGAGTAAGTGAATAATCGCGGGAGTTATCTACATGGAAGTCTGGCAACAAGTTTATGATCCCATTGGCAATATCTGGCTATCAAGTGCGATCGCGGCACTGCCTATCGCGTTTTTTTTCTTGGCGCTGATTAAACTGAAGCTCAAGGGGCATATTGCAGCAACGTTAACCGTTGGGATAGCTTTGCTGGTGGCGTTATTCCTCTACCGGATGCCCATTGACCGAGCGCTCGCTGCGGTGGTTTATGGTTTTTTCTATGGGTTGTGGCCGATAGCCTGGATCATTATTGCCGCGGTATTTGTCTACCAGATTTCGGTGAAGACCGGGCAGTTTGACATCATTCGCTCTTCCATTCTCTCTATCACCCCTGACCAACGTTTACAGATGCTGATCGTCGGCTTCTGTTTTGGTGCCTTTCTGGAAGGGGCCGCCGGGTTTGGCGCACCGGTAGCCATTACCGCCGCCTTGTTGGTTGGCCTGGGGTTCAATCCGTTGTATGCCGCAGGGCTTTGTCTGATCGTCAACACCGCTCCAGTGGCTTTCGGCGCTATGGGCATCCCGATTATCGTCGCGGGTCAGGTGACCGGGTTGGACAGCTTTGAAATCGGCCAGATGGTCGGGCGGCAATTGCCGTTCCTGACGATTATCGTGCTGTTCTGGATCATGGCGATTATGGACGGTTGGCGCGGCATTAAAGAAACCTGGCCTGCGGTGGTTGTGGCGGGGGGAAGCTTTGCCTTGGCGCAGTATCTCAGCTCCAACTTTCTTGGGCCAGAGTTGCCAGACATCATCTCCTCGCTGGTTTCACTGGTATGCCTGACGCTGTTTCTCCGTGTCTGGCAGCCAAAACGCCTGTTCCGCTTTGATAATGCCGAAGGTGCCGTCGTCGACCAAACGCTGGTGCAGCAACACTATGCTTTAGGGCAGATTATTCGCGCCTGGATGCCGTTTATTTTCCTGACTGCTACGGTCACCTTGTGGAGCATCCCGCCGTTTAAAGCGTTGTTCGCTCAAGGTGGTGCGCTGTACGATTGGGTACTCTCTATTCCGGTGCCTTTTCTGGATAAGCTGGTCGCCAAAATGCCGCCGGTGGTGGCAAACATCACGCCTTATGCCGCCGTTTTCAAACTTGACTGGTTCTCTGCCACCGGCACCGCCATTATGGTTGCTGCGATCGCCTCGGTGATTTACCTGCGCATGAAGCCCAAAGATGCGCTCACCACACTTGCTGAAACGCTAAAGGCGTTGATGCTGCCCATCTATTCCATTGGCATGGTGTTAGCCTTTGCCTTTATTTCTAACTATTCCGGCCTGTCGGCAACTTTGGCGCTGGCATTGGCGCATACCGGCAGCGCGTTCACCTTTTTCTCACCGTTCCTTGGCTGGTTGGGCGTATTCCTGACCGGCTCAGACACTTCGTCCAACGCGTTGTTCGCCGCTCTACAGGCCACCACAGCCCAGCAAATTGGCGTTTCGGATGTGCTGTTGGTTGCGGCTAACACCACCGGCGGAGTCACAGGCAAAATGATCTCACCACAGTCTATCGCGATTGCCTGTGCCGCCGTGGGGTTGGTGGGGAAAGAATCTGACCTGTTCCGCTTTACGGTAAAACACAGCCTGATTTTCACCTGTATGGTGGGGGTTATTACAACGCTTCAGGCTTACTGGCTAACATGGATGATCCCATGACCGTAAATCTTCAACCTACTTATCCACTACGCTCGGCCGATCGTTTGGTTGAGCGTATCAAGGTGATGATCCGCGAGCGCCAACTGGAAATGGGGATGCGCTTGCCCGCCGAGCGCCAGTTGGCTAACGAGTTGGGCGTCTCGCGTTCCTCTTTACGTGAGGCGATTCAAAAGCTGATTGGTGAAAAAACGCTCACTAGCCGACGTGGCGGTGGAACCTATGTCTGCGACGAGCTTTCCCCCTGGTCGGAGCAATGCATCGTGGAGCCGCTGAGACCCTTGGTTGCCGACGATCCTGACTATCGTTACGACATTCTGGAAGCTCGGCACGCCATTGAGGCAAGCACCGCCTGGCACGCGGCAATGCGCGCCACCGCCGCAGACAAAGAGAAGCTACAGGCGTGCTTTGACGCCATGTTGGCGCTTCAGGAGAGCGATCATCCTGAACTTGCCGCTCAGGCGGATGTGCGCTTCCATTTGGCAATTGCCGAGGCTTCACACAACGTGGTGTTACTGCAAACCATGCGCGGTTTTTTCGATTTGATGCGCTCCTCCGTCATGCATAGCCGCCAGCGTATGTACACCCAGCCGACGATCTTCACCCGGCTGACTGAACAGCACGAGGAACTGCTGCTGGCGATCCTGGCAGGCGATCCTGAACGGGCGGGTAAAGCGGCCAAATCTCATCTGGGATTCGTGCATTCCACCATTAAAAATCTGCATGAGGACGAGGCCAGGCAGGCGCGGATTACCCGCCTTCCTGATGACAATTCACCGTAACAAGGGAGATCGCTTGATGATTATCTCAGCAGCCACGGACTATCGCGCTGCGGCACAACGTAAACTGCCGCCGTTTCTGTTTCACTACATCGATGGCGGCGCTTATGCCGAACACACTTTACGGCGTAACGTGGAAGATCTGGCTCAGGTCGCATTGAGGCAGCGTGTTCTTAAGAACATGTCGGCACTCAGCCTGGAAACCAAACTGTTTAACGAAACTTTGGCGATGCCCGTCGTCCTTGGCCCGGTAGGGTTGTGTGGCATGTATGCCCGCCGTGGCGAGGTGCAGGCTGCAAGGGCCGCAGAGCAACAAGGCATTCCGTTTACGCTTTCCACCGTATCGGTGTGCCCAATCGAAGAGGTGGCGCCGGCCATCAAGCGGCCCATGTGGTTCCAGCTGTATGTGTTGAAAGATCGTGGATTCATGCGTAATGCCTTGGAGCGGGCGAAAGCCGCGGGCTGTACCACCTTGGTATTCACCGTGGATATGCCGACACCAGGCGCTCGTTACCGCGATGCGCATTCGGCAATGAGTGGCCCCTATGCCGCCCAACGGCGGTATTGGCAAGCCGTGACCCATCCTGCCTGGGCGTGGGATGTTGGCCTGAATGGGCGCCCGCACGATCTGGGCAATATTTCCGCTTACCTCGGAAAGCCCACCGGATTAGCAGATTATATCGGGTGGCTGGGGGCCAACTTTGACCCTTCGATTTCATGGAGTGATTTGGAATGGATCCGTGATTTCTGGCAGGGGCCGATGGTGATAAAGGGCATTCTCGACGCCGACGATGCGCGTGATGCCGTACGCTTTGGTGCCGACGGCATTGTGGTTTCTAACCACGGTGGTCGCCAACTGGATGGGGTGCTCTCTTCTGCTCGTGCGCTGCCAATGATTGCCGATGCGGTGAAGGGCGATATCACCATCCTGGCAGACAGTGGGATACGCAGCGGATTAGACGTGGTGCGCATGATTGCGCTCGGGGCGGATAGCGTATTGTTGGGGCGAGCCTATGTTTATGCCTTGGCAACCTCAGGCCAGGCGGGGGTGGAAAACCTGCTCGCTTTGATCAAAAAAGAGATGTGCGTAGCGATGACGCTCACGGGGGCGAAAAGTATTGCCGAAATCAGCCGTGATTCGTTGGTGCTGGAGGGGTAGGTAGGGGCGCATACTGCGCCCGTTTTACTTAAGGATGAGGTTCTTGCTGCTTCTTCCAGTCCGCCAACGCCTGCTGGCGGCGGCGTTTGACCTCGTCGCGGATCGCCAACCCTTGCAGGCCACTTTCCACCACCTCTTTGACAGAAACCGCGTTGGCGACCTGATAGGCCTGGCGCAGGTAATCGCCCTGCGGATAAGGGTTGTTTTCAAAACCGGTGCGCCCGCGGGCATCGGCTTCGCTGGTGAGGATCATCTGCTCTAGCCGCTGCGGTTTACGCCACACGTCGATGGCATCAAACAGTTTTAACAGCGTTTCTGGCCGCAGTTTATTAACCGTGTGGATCAGGTCGTGATACTCCGCCACCAGCTTCGCCAGTTCACGTACTGGATTAGGCACTCGCAGCCGTTGGCAAAGCTTCTCAACCAGCCTGACGCCCGCAGGGCCATGGCCATAGTGATGTGGCCAGAGTTCTTGTGGCGTGATGCCTTTACCAAGATCGTGGCACAGCGCTGAGAAACGGATATCCACCTCTGGACTGAGCTGGGTGGCAATCGCCAGCGTCATCAGCGTGTGTATGCCGGTATCAATTTCCGGATGCCATTTCTCTGGGGCAGGAACGCCAAACAGGGCGTCGATTTCCGGGAACAACACTTTCAACGCTCCGCAGTCGCGAAGCACCTGGAAATACACCTGCGGGCTCTGGCTCTGTAACGCCTTCTCGGTCTCTTTCCACACGCGTTCCGCCGTCAGGGAGGCCAGTTCACCGCTTTCGGCCATCTGCTGCATCAGCGCGCTGGTTTCAGGGGCGACGGTAAAGCCCAAGGAAGCAAAGCGGGCGGCAAAACGCGCTACGCGTAACACTCGCAGCGGATCTTCGCCAAACGCGTCGGAGACATGGCGCAACAGGCGGGCGTCGAGATCGGCCTTGCCGTTATAGGGGTCAACCAAAACTCCATCATCACCCCGCGCCATGGCGTTGATGGTGAGGTCGCGCCGCAGTAGATCCTCTTCCAGCGTCACGTCTGGGGCGGCGTAGCAGGTAAATCCGGTGTAACCCTGTCCGGATTTACGTTCGGTGCGGGCCAGCGCATACTCCTCATGAGTTTGCGGGTTGAGGAATACCGGAAAGTCTTTACCCACCTGCTGATAGCCAAGAGCCAACAGATCGGCAGGCGTTGCGCCGACCACCACCCAGTCGTGATCCACTACCGGTAAGTTGAGCAGGGTGTCACGGACGGCACCGCCGACCAGGTAAATTTTCACGGTTTAACTCCTATCAATAGCTCTTTTGATCAGATTACATCAATTGGGCAGTGGATGCGTCAGGCAATAAAAAAGCGCCCGTAGGCGCTTAAACTGGCGGAACGGTAATCAGTTCATCCAGCGATTATTCTTGCGGCGTGGGATCAGATGCGGCAACACCAGACCGAGCAGCAAACCAACGCCGGCAACGCCGCCGCCGTACATAAACCATTGCAGAATAATGGTGCGCTGTTTGTCGTCAAGTTGCAGATTCACCGCATTCACCTTCTTCTGTGCCACAACCAGCTGATTTTTCAGATCCTGGTTTTCCTGCTGCAGGCCGCTGATGGTGCTGTCGCTGGCGGCCACCTTCTGCTGCATCTCGGCGGTGCGCTGGTTCCAGCTATTATCAATATTGGCCAGCTTGTCGGTCAGGGTTTTCACCTGCTGTTCCAGCTCTGGCACCTGGGTGCGCAGGCTTGGCGTCTGGCTAAGCTGATCCATCGGGATCCAGACGCTGCGTCCTTTGGAATCGCGGATCTGGCCGTAGCTGGTGCTATCATTGACGCTCAACAGCGTGACTTCTTCACCGGCATTCAAGGTGCCGACGATACGGTATTGGTTACCTGGGCCGCTATGGACATAAGTATTTAATTCATCGGAGATATAGCGTTTATCTTCGGCATGTGCGCCCCAAGTGATGCTAAAACTTAGCACGGCAAGGCAAATCAGGCGTAATTTCTGCATTATGTCATCGTTTCTGCGTGGATTTATGGAACGATAGTAGAGCGTTCAGTCTGACGGCGCAACGCCAAAACCGGAATGGGAACTATCTTACTATGCTAAATCCCATCAGTTGCGCAGCTTTCTATAACGTAACAGGTTTTTTCTGCAGTTGGCAGAGTCAAGTCAGGGGGAATCGCGGTAAGATACTCTCACTGTGCGTCGTCGGGCTGAGTGCGGCCGGCAGACTCCGCCGCCGTGAAGACTCACGCGAATGCCTAACCTATTGGTGTAAAAGAACTATGAGCGTTGAAATAGAACTGAAGTTTATTGTTTCCCCCGCAGCGATTGCCAGCCTGCCGGAGCGGATTGCCGCCTGGCCGAATCAGCATTCTGCGCCACAGAAGCTGACCAATATCTACTATGAAACCGCCGACAACTTCCTGCGCAACCATGATATGGGCCTGCGTATCCGCGGTTTTGACGATAGCTATGAAATGACCATCAAAACCGCCGGTTCGGTGGTGGGTGGGCTGCACCAGCGGCCGGAATATAACGTCGCCATCGCCAAACCCGCGCTGGCGCTGAAAAAATTCCCGGCGGATATCTGGCCGGAGGGCTGCAAGCTAGCGCCGTTGCAAAAGGCGTTGCAGCCGCTGTTCCGCACCGACTTTGTGCGTGAAAAGTGGGTGGTCACTTACGGCGCAAGCGAGATTGAGATTGGCCTCGATCAGGGCGAAGTCCGTGCGGGTGAACTGGCCGAACCGTTATGCGAGCTGGAGCTGGAGCTGAAAAGCGGTGAGACTGCTGATTTGCTGGCATTGGCAGCCGCGCTAGCGGAACAAGGTGGTTTACGCCAGGGCAGCCTCAGCAAAGCGGCCCGGGGATATCATCTGGCGCAGGGCAATGCCGAACGTGAGTTACGCCCATTAAGCGTGTTGAAGCCAGCCCCTAAATCCACGGTAGAACAGGGCATGGTCGCCGCTTTCGAGCTGGCGTTGAGCCACTGGCAGTATCACGAAGAGCTGTGGCTGCGTGGCGATAAGCAGGCACGTCGTGCGGTAATGGAAGCGATCGGACTGATCCGCCAGGCGCTGGTGATCTTTGGCGGATTGGTTCCGCGCAAGGCAAGCACCGATCTGCGCGCCCGGTTGACGGCGTTGGAGCCTTTGCTGGTGGATAAAACCACCCAGCCGCAGGAGCTGTGCTACGGCACGGAGTATCTGCAATGTAAGTTGGCACTCACATCGTGGTTGATCACCGGCGCATGGCGGCCGTTTATCGATGCCAAATCGCAGGCTAAGCTGGATGGTTCATTCAAGCGTTTTAGCGACATCATGCTGGGCCGTAGCGCCGCAGAGCTGAAAGAAGCCTTTACACGCACCCTGAATGAAGATGAATATCAAGAGCAACTGCCCCGTCTGACGCGCCAGGTGTTGGCATTTATTCTGCTTTCTGGTGCCTATCCGGATAGCGAAACCGGGCCGTATATCGACAGCTGGCGCGAGCTGCAATCAGCCATTGCCGAACGTCGGCAGGGTTGGTATGAAGCCAGCCGCAAACAGGCATTATCCCATGCGCCATTCTGGTTAAACGGCGCGGTTCGTTAACTCCAGCGGGCCTGCCGGGCTGCAGGCCACAGAACGGGTCATTCACTATGTTGCCACTCTCTGCTGCGTTACAGCTTCAGGCACAGAACATCGTGCAGCGATTTCAGGAAACTCAGGGCGCGGAGTTGATGCTCAGCGCCGCAGAACAAAGCGTTCTGGCGTCGAGTGATTTTGTCAGCGACATGTTGCTCGGCCATCCTGAATGGTTGGTAACGTTACGCCAGCAGCCGCCGGTGGCCGATGAGTGGCAGCACTATGCCGCCTGGTTGCAGGATGAGCTTGAAGAGGTGCAGGACGAAGCGCAGCTGATGCGTGTGCTCCGTCTGTTCCGCCGTGAGAGCCTGGTGCGCATTGCCTGGGCGCAGGCTCAGCAGCTATGTACCACGCAAGAAACGCTACAACAGCTGAGTGCCCTGGCAGAAACGCTGATCGTTAGCGCCCGTGACTGGCTCTATCAAACCTGTTGCCGCGAGTGGGGCACGCCTTGTAATGCCGATGGCGTGCCGCAGCCTTTGCTGATCCTGGGGATGGGCAAACTCGGCGGTGGCGAACTGAATTTCTCCTCTGATATCGATCTGATCTTTGCCTATCCGGAAAACGGCCATACGCAGGGTGGGCGGCGTGAGCTGGATAACGCCCAATTCTTTACCCGCCTTGGGCAACGGCTTATCAAAGCGTTGGATCAGCAAACCATTGACGGCTTTGTCTACCGCGTCGATATGCGTCTGCGGCCGTTTGGCGATAGCGGCCCGCTGGTGATGAGCTTTGCCGCGCTGGAAGATTATTACCAGGAGCAGGGGCGCGACTGGGAACGCTACGCGATGGTCAAGGCGCGCCTGATGGGGGGGCATGAAGATGCCTACAGCCAGGAACTGCGCAAGACATTGCGGCCATTCGTGTTCCGTCGCTATATCGATTTCAGCGTGATCCAGTCGCTGCGTAATATGAAGGGCATGATTGCCCGCGAAGTGCGGCGGCGGGGGCTGAAGGACAACATCAAGCTGGGTGCCGGTGGCATCCGCGAAATCGAATTTATCACCCAGGTGTTCCAACTGATCCGTGGCGGGCGTGAACCCAGTTTGCAGGGGCGCTCACTGCTGCCGACGTTGCAGGCGGTTGGTGAACTTGGGTTGTTGACCGCACAGCAGGTCGCTGAGCTGAGTAACGGCTACCTGTTCCTGCGGCGGCTGGAGAATCTGTTGCAGGCGATTGCCGACCAGCAAACGCAAACCCTGCCGCAGGACGAGTTGGATCAGGCGCGTCTGGCCTGGGGAATGGATCAGCCAGACTGGCCGTCGTTGATGGCGGTGCTGGAAGAGCATATGCGCCAGGTCCGTGCGGTATTTGATGACCTGATCGGCGACGACAGCCCAGACGTAGGCGAAGATCCCAACTACCAGCATTATCACAGCCTTTGGCAGGATGCGTTGGACGAGAACGAGCTGGCACCACTGACACCCCATCTGGACGAAGAGGCGCGGCGGCAGATGTTGCGTTCCATCGCCGACTTCCGCCACGACGTGGACAAACGCACTATTGGCCCGCGTGGCCGCGACGTGCTGGATCAACTGATGCCACGCTTGCTGGCCGAAGTGTGTTCGCGCGTGGACGCAGCTACGGCTCTGACGCGCCTGACCCAGTTGTTACTGAGCATCGTGACCCGAACTACCTACCTTGAGCTGCTGGTGGAATACCATGCCGCCCTCAGCCACCTGATCCGCCTTTGTGCCGCATCACCGATGGTGGCCAGCCAACTGGCGCGTTATCCGCTGTTGCTTGATGAGCTGTTGGATCCGGCCACGCTGTACCAACCGGTGGCCCCGGATGCCTATCGTAGCGAACTGCGCCAATACCGCCTGCGGGTGCCGGAAGACGATGAAGAACAGCAGTTGGAAGCGTTGCGGCAGTTCAAGCAGGCACAGCACTTGCGCATTGCCGCTGCAGATATCGCCGAGGCGTTGCCGGTGATGAAAGTGAGCGATCACTTAACCTATCTGGCCGAGGCTATCATTGATGCGGTGGTGCAGCAGGCGGGGAAAGACATGGTTGCGCGTTACGGCCAACCAACCCATCTGCATGAACGGGAGGGGTTAGGGTTCGCGGTAATCGGCTACGGTAAGCTAGGGGGCTGGGAACTGGGCTATAGCTCGGATCTAGACCTGGTGTTCCTGCTGGATTGTCCATCAGACGTCATGACGGATGGCGATCGTTGCATCGATGGCCGTCAGTTCTATCTGCGCCTGGCACAGCGAGTGATGCATCTGTTCAGCACCCGCACCTCTTCAGGCATTCTCTATGAGGTGGATGCCCGTCTGCGTCCTTCCGGTGCTGCCGGGATGCTGGTCAGTACCGTCGAAGCCTTTGCCGACTATCAGCGTAACGAAGCCTGGACCTGGGAGCATCAGGCCCTGGTGCGGGCGCGCATCGTGTATGGCGATCCGGCGCTGCACCAGCAGTTCGATGCGATCCGCCGCGAAATTTTGTGCAAACCGCGTGAAGTGAACAAGTTGCAGCAGGAGGTGCGTGAAATGCGCGAGAAAATGCGCAACCATCTGGGCAGCAAACAGCGCGATCTGTTTGATATCAAAGCGGACGAAGGCGGGATCACCGATATCGAATTTATTGCCCAATACCTGGTCTTAGGTTATGCCGCGGGCGAACCGCGCCTGACGCGTTGGTCGGATAACGTGCGTATCTTTGAGCTGATGGCCAATTACGACATCATGCCGGAAGACGAGGCCCAGGCGTTGACCCAGGCCTATGTCACCATGCGTGATGAGATCCACCATCTGGCGTTGCAGGAGCACTCCAGCAAAGTCAGCAGTGAGCTGTTTACCGCCGAGCGTGAGCAGGTGCGTGTCAGTTGGAGTAAATGGCTGGGCTGAGGGGGCATATGGGTTCCCTCACCCTAACCCTCTCCCAAAGGGAGAGGGGACCGATCGAGTGTGTTTGAAATTATAGTGACTCATCTTGGTTGAGGGGGCGATTGAGATTATCGCTTTACTGCCAAACGAGCAGGGGCTATCAACTCCCTCCTACAAAAGGAGAGGTGATCGAGTGTGTTTGAAATTATAGTGACTCACCTTGGCTGAGGAGGCGATCGAGTTTGTTGAGATTATCGCCTTACAGCCAAACGAGCAGGGGCTATCAACCCCCTCTCCCTGTGGGAGAGGGTTGGGGTGAGGGGGCAGTTTTTACGGGTATTGCAGGCTATTATGCTAATATCTGCCGAATTTATTTTTATGACTTGTTTGGAGTTATCGGATGAAAGTTACACTACCTGATTTTCGCCGCGCCGGTGTGTTGGTGGTTGGTGACGTCATGTTGGATCGCTATTGGTATGGGCCGACCAGCCGTATTTCACCGGAAGCGCCAGTGCCGGTGGTCAAGGTTGAAACCATCGAAGAGCGTCCCGGTGGTGCGGCTAACGTCGCGATGAACATCGCCTCGTTGGGTGCCAATTCACGCCTGGTGGGCCTGACGGGGATTGATGACGCGGCGCGTGCGCTGAGCGCCAAGCTCAACGAAGTTAACGTGCGTTGTGACTTTGTCTCGGTGCCGACGCACCCGACCATCACCAAGCTGCGCGTACTTTCCCGTAACCAACAGCTGATCCGCCTGGACTTCGAGGAAGGTTTTTCCAACGTCGATCCGCAGCCGATCATGGAGCGTATCCAGCAGGCATTGCCGCAGATTGGCGCACTGGTGCTGTCGGATTACGCCAAGGGCGCGTTGAGCAAGGTGCAGGGCATGATCGCACTGGCACGTGCTGCGAAGGTTCCGGTACTGATCGACCCGAAAGGCACCGATTTTGAACGTTACCGTGGCGCCACGCTGCTGACCCCAAACCTGTCCGAATTTGAAGCCGTGGTCGGTCATTGTCAGAGCGAAGAAGAGCTGGTGACGCGTGGGATGAAACTGGTGGCGGACTTTGAACTGTCCGCATTGCTGATCACCCGTTCCGAGCAGGGGATGACCTTGCTGCAGCCGGGCCGTGAGCCGTTGCATCTGCCAACTCAGGCGCAGGAAGTGTTCGACGTGACCGGTGCCGGTGATACGGTGATCGGTGTACTGGCTGCCGCTCTGGCTGCGGGTAATACGCTGGAAGAGTCCTGCTTCCTGGCTAACGCCGCCGCCGGTGTGGTGGTGGGTAAGTTGGGTACCTCGACCGTCTCGCCAGTCGAACTGGAAAACGCCATTCGTGGCCGCGCCGAAACCGGCTTTGGCGTAATGACCGAGGCCGAGTTGAAAAAAGCGGTAGCGCAGGCGCGTCAACGCGGCGAGAAAGTGGTGATGACCAACGGCATCTTCGACATTCTGCACGCTGGCCATGTCTCATACCTGGCAAATGCGCGCAAATTGGGCGATCGCCTGATCGTGGCGGTGAACAGCGATGCGTCAACCAAGCGCCTGAAAGGGGAAACCCGCCCGGTTAACCTGCTGGAAAACCGTATGGTGGTATTGGGCGCGCTGGGTGCCGTGGACTGGGTAGTGCCGTTTGAAGAGGATACGCCGCAACGCCTGATCGCCGAAGTGCTGCCAGATTTACTGGTGAAGGGCGGAGACTACCAGCCGCATGAGATTGCTGGCAGTGCTGAAGTCTGGGCCAACGGTGGCGATGTGCGGGTACTGAACTTTGAAGATGGGTTATCCACCACCAATATCATCAAGGCTATCAAGGATGGTCGTGGTTAACTTTATCCATATATCTATACCCTATGGATTTCAAACTGTGGGTAAGCGCAGGTAACAACGCTGCAGCTTGAAAGACGACGGGTAAACAGGGTGGTTTGCAGTGAGTGGACTTAAGCAGGAGCTGAGTTTAGCGCAGGGCGTTGGGCTATTGTCCACTTCACTGCTGGGTACCGGGGTCTTTGCCGTTCCGGCATTGGCGGCGCAGGTGGCGGGCGGCGACAGCCTGTGGGCCTGGCCAATACTGATTGTGCTGGTATTCCCGATCGCTATCGCTTTTGCGGCATTGGGCCGCCATTTCCCCAGCGCCGGTGGCGCCGCGCATTTTGTCGGCCTGGCCTTTGGGCCACGCATGGCAAAGGTAACCGCTTGGCTGTTCCTCTCTGTGATCCCCGTTGGCTTGCCCGCCGCATTACAAATCGCCGCAGGGTTCTGGCAGGCTACTTTGGGTTGGGATGCCAACGGCCTGTTGCTGGTGCAAATTGTCACGCTGGTGGTGATTTGGCTGCTTGGCACACGCAGTGCCGGTTCCAGTGCCAATATTCAGACCTTGATTGCCCTTCTGGTGATAGCTCTGGTGGGGGCTATCTGGTGGCAAGGCGGCATTACTCCATCCCAAATCCCATGGCCTGCGGTCAGCGATATTTCTCCTCCTAATATGTTCCACGCGTTGGCGGTGATGTTCTGGTGCTTTGTCGGGCTGGAGGCTTTTGCTCATCTGGCGACCGAGTTTCGCCATCCAGAGCGGGACTTTCCGCGCGCGTTAATGCTTGGGCTGTTGGTGGCGGGGGCGGTCTATTGGGGCTGTACCGTAGCCGTGCTGCACTTCCATGCTTACGGCGAACATCAGGCGGCGGCCGCTTCGTTGCCGGGGATCGTGGTGCAACTGTTTGGCGAACATGCGCTGTGGATTGCCTGCATCATCGGCTATCTGGCCTGTTTTGCCAGCGTGAATATCTACACCCAGAGCTTTGCCCGCCTGGTCTGGTCTCAGGCCCAGGAAAAGCCTGCTAGCGGTTTAGCCAAACTCTCCGCGGGCCAGGTGCCGGTCAATGCATTGAGCGCGGTGGTCGGTTGCTGTCTGCTGTTCACTTTACTGATCTATACCCTGAAGCTGCCACTGGATACGCTGCTGGTATACGCCAATGGCATTTTCGTGCTGATTTATCTGCTGTGTATGTTGGCGGGTTGGCGGATCTTGCAGGGGCGTTCGCGGTTGATGGCGATCGTTGGCTCCGCGTTGTGCTTGTTATTACTGGTGATTATCGGCTGGAAAAGCCTGTATGCGTTGGCGATGTTGGTGCTGATCTGGTTGGTGCTGCCGCGTAAAACGCAGGCAGTGGTCTCCAAGCAATAAGGGCGCACTGGTGCGCCCCTTACAACAACTTATTCGTCTGCTGGCTTGGCTACCGGCGCGGTATTCAGCTTGCCTTCCAGTTCGGTCAGACGCTGTTCCAGCAATGCCAGCTTTTCACGGGTGCGCAGCAGGACCTGGGTCTGCACGTCAAATTCTTCGCGGTTAACCAGATCCAGACGGGTCAACTGCGCTTGCAGTACCTGACGGATTTTTTTCTCAACGTCTTCCCCGAATTCACGTACGCCTTTAGGCATCGACTCTTGGACCTGGCGTGCGATCTGTTCAATTTTTTTCGGGTCAATCATGGCGTTTCCCTTTCTGATATTTGGTGGCTGATGCTTAGTGTAATGCGAGTTGCTCGCCGGATAAACTATTACCGTATTTGCTGCGCGATCCCTCATTACGCGACCGGATGGCTTGAAACACTAAAGCGATGGGGTTATAGTCGAGATGCTTATTCTCAGGGCGGGGTGCAAGTCCCCACCGGCGGTAAATCACCATTCACGGTGAAAGCCCGCGAGCGCTCAACCTATCTCTCAGGAGTGGGTTAGAGGTCAGCAGATCCGGTGTAATTCCGGGGCCGACGGTTATAGTCCGGATGGGAGAGAGTAACGACACCTGTCGGGCGTATGCCCCGCTTGCGTTATTTTTTTGGCTATTGGCATAGCCACTCCTCAAGATCGCCCTGGTTCTGGTAATCCATAATTTTAATGAGGTTTTTTACCATGAATCAGACTCTACTTTCAGATTTCGGCACGCCGGAAGAACGCGTTGAACGCGCTCTTGATGCATTGCGCAACGGCCGCGGTGTAATGGTGCTTGATGATGAAAACCGTGAAAACGAAGGTGACATGATCTTCGCCGCAGAAACCATGACCGTTGAACAGATGGCGCTGACCATTCGCCACGGTAGCGGCATTGTTTGCCTGTGTATCACTGAAGATCGCCGCCAGCAGCTTGAGCTGCCGATGATGGTCACCAACAACTCCAGTCAGTTCCAGACCGCCTTTACCGTGACGATTGAAGCGGCGCAGGGCGTGACCACTGGCGTATCGGCTAGCGATCGCCTGACGACTATCCGTGCAGCCATTGCAGACGGTGCCAAGCCAAGCGATCTGAACCGCCCAGGCCATGTGTTCCCGCTGCGTGCTCAGCCTGGTGGCGTATTGAACCGCCGTGGCCACACCGAAGCGACCATCGATCTGGTTTCAATGGCCGGTTTCAAACCCGCTGGCGTACTGTGCGAGTTGACTAACGATGACGGCAGCATGGCGCATGCGCCAGAAGTGATCACCTTTGCCAAGCAGCATGACATGGTGGTGCTGACTATCGAAGATCTGGTGGCCTATCGCCAGTCACGCGAAAAGAAAGCCAGCTGAGTTGCTGACTGAAGTGAAAAAGCCGCTGATGAAGCGGCTTTTTTGTGCTTAAAATTCTTTAGCCGATACCGCCGCTTTGCAACAGCGTCAGGCTAAACCCCATCACCGCCATGCCGCACAGCACGCCGTAGCTTGGATTATTGTGTGGGTCGATCTCTTTGGCCAATGGCATCAGTTCATCTACCGACAGTGCCACCATAATCCCGGCCACCGCAGCCATAATCGACGCCATCACTACCGGTGAAACCATCGGGCCGAGCACCAGGAAGGCCAGCACGCCACCCAGAATTTCTGCCATTCCGGAGATCCCAGACCACAGTAGCGCTTTGGTTTTAGAGCCGGTTGCCGCATATACCGGCCCGGCGACTGCCAACCCTTCTGGAATATTGTGGATGGCGACCGCGAGCGCAATGCCCATCCCCAGTTCCAGATCGGCGCTGGCGGTGACAAAGGTGGCAATCCCTTCCGGGAAATTGTGCAGGCTGATGCCAAGCGTCAGCAGCATGGCGGTGCGTTTAAGGTTATGGGGCTTGATGGGTTTTTGCACCAGGTCTTGTGGGTGCTGGTGTGGCAGCATGCGATCCAGCGCAAAGTAGCCTAACAGCCCGAGCATAAACATGCCGTAGCCAAGCATGGGCGACATGCCGACGGTGTGCAGCGCAGCGGGCAGCATTTCCATCAATGAAATTAACAGCATAATCCCTGCGGCAAAGCCGAGCGCAAACGCCAGCAGGCGGTTGGAGGGCTTCTGGCCAATAATGCCGAGCAGGGCACCGACAAAGGTAGCGCCTCCGGCTAACAAGGTCAGGATCAGCGGTACAGACATGCATTCTCCTTGTATGCTAATAATATTTATCAGTTTCTGATACTAACAGAGCCAAGCCATAAATCGAGTGGATTTGGCTGATGGTTTCAATCGTTCCTGCCATTCAAATTTCTTGAAGATCACCATCAGGGTTATCCGGCTGCCTTGGTAAGGCAAACAGCGTAATGTAGTCAGCAGAACACTTGTCACGCTAACCAAGGATATTTTATGACCACCTCTCGTATGCCTGCACTCTTTCTTGGCCACGGAAGCCCGATGAACGTGCTGGAAGAAAACCGCTATACCCAGGCCTGGCGTGCGTTGGGTGAGCAATTACCACGGCCAAAGGCAATCGTTGCTGTGTCTGCCCACTGGTACACTCGTGGGACGGCAGTGACGGCGATGGAACACCCAAAAACCATTCACGATTTTGGCGGCTTCCCGCAGGCGCTGTTTGATACACAGTATCCGGCACCGGGTTCACCAGAGCTGGCGGCAGAGCTGCAAAGCCTGTTGGCGCCGGCGCAGGTGATTGCCGATACCAGCGAATGGGGTTTGGATCACGGCAGTTGGGGCGTGCTGATCAAGATGTACCCGCAAGCCGATATCCCGGTGGTGCAACTGAGCATCGATGGGACTCAGCCAGCGGAATACCACTTTGAGCTGGGCCGTAAGCTGGCGGCGCTGCGCGATCAGGGGATAATGATCGTGGCCAGCGGCAACGTGGTGCATAACCTGCGCATGGTGAAATGGCAGGGGGACACCAGCCCGTATCCTTGGGCGGAGTCATTCAACCAGTACGTGCGTGATAACCTGGATTATCAGGGCGAACATCACCCGCTGGTGAATTATATGCAGCATGAAGGCGCAGCGTTGTCGAACCCGACGCCAGAGCATTATCTGCCGTTGCTGTATGTATTGGGCGGTTGGGATGGTAAAGAGCCGATCTCGGTACCGATCGATGGGATCGAAATGGCCGCGCTGAGCATGCTTTCGGTGCAGATTGGTTGATATAGAAGCCCCTTTGCGGGGCTTCTTATAGTATGAACTTGTAGTCTTCCAATGCCTTAACCGTTTTTGCCATCTCAATTTGAGTGAGTGAAGCTAGAAAACTATCCGCTGTCATGGGGGGATTCTTCAGTGCTTGCCTTAGATTTGTCACCGCCTCAAGTGCTAACGCATGGTTAAGATCAATAAGGTCTGACACGAAGTCGTCAGGATGTATGGCTTCGATTCCAAAAGTCGATAAATAATCTACCGGAAAGTCTTTAAGGTTATAAGTGACGATGACCTCAGCGTTTGCAATTATTGCAGCTGCCAGAACATGGCGATCGTCTTGGTCAGGCAACCTAATGCTGTCTACCAATTGTTCGTGGCCTATTACATTCGCATCCGGCATTGCCTTATCCATTAGAGCATGAACGCGATCCAACTGCTCGGCCTGCAAATCTCGCCGATTAACCAGCAGATTACGCTTCCACTCTTCGTGGATTTGCGCTGTCCATTTGGGCTGATAAAGACCTCTTAGGCCTAAATGCATCAACAGATCTCGCAGTCTTGCTGGGTAAAGCACACAAGCGTCAAGCAATGCTGGGTAAGGCGAATGCGTCATTAATAAATATCCATATCCTGTGAAAGACGAGTCAGTTCATCCATTGCTGCAGCAGCTTCGATGTCTCGTTGCTCTTTGTAGGCCATAAGGTCTGCAAAGCGTATGCGGCGATGACGCCCTGTTTTATGGAATTCGATTTTGCCTTCTTCTAGCATCTTCACAACATGCGGCCTGGATACATTAAGTAAATTGGCGGCTTCTTGGGTAGTCAATTCCGCATGAACGGGCACAACCTGAACTGCGTTCCCGTTTGCTAGTTCTCCTAGTATCTCAACGAGCATTTTCACCGCAGAAGGTGGAACCTCAATAGAGTGTTCATTTTGCTCATTGTCCCTGATCGAGAAGTGGCGAATATCTAGTTTTGTTGCCAACATCGCCGATAAATCTCGATAACCTTTTTGGGCAATCTCTTTTTCTTGCACACCAGGCAAGTTGATTTTGGAAAAAGTTGCACTGGTCATAATTGCATGTCTCTCTGATTTCTATAGCACGAAATACAATATATTCGAAATAATCGAAAATCGCAATATTCGAAACGCTTGCTGAAACTCTACAAAAAATCTATTACACCCCATAACCGCAGGACTCACGGATCACCAGCGAAGGCGGTAGAATGATGCGCTTTGGCGGTTCATCGTTACCCTGAATACGGCTATACAACAGTTCTCCGGCCTTACGGCCAATCTCGCGTGAGGCGACGGACACCGTGGTTAGCCCCGGCTGTACCAGGGAAGCCTCGGTAATATCGTCAAAGCCAATCAGTGCAAAATCGCGGCCTACCTGGCGGCCAAGTTTGCGTAAAGTCTGCATCACCCCCAGCGCCACGATGTCCTGATAGCATAATGCGGCGGTGAGCTCTGGGTATGTCGTAAACAGTTGCTCTGCGGTTTTAGCACCGGAGCTTTGGCTAGCCTCACTGCAAACAATCCATTCCCCTCTGACCTGAATGCCCTTTTCCAACAGCTTGCTGGTATAGCCACCCAGGCGTTGCGCGCGCGAGGTGGAACTGACCGAACCACCAATAAAGGCGATATGCCGATGGCCCAGATCCAGCAGGTGCTGCGTGGCTAACTGAGTGCCCAAAAAGTTATCGGTACCGACAAAGTCAAAATGAGCGTCCGCAACCGGGCGAACCACCATAATGGCCGGGATCTTGCGGCGTTTGAGCGTTTCAAAGAACAGCGGCGGCGTTTGTCGTGCGGAGCATAGCACCATGCCACTGGCATTGTTCTGCAAAAGCGAGTCGACAAATTTTTGCTGTCTGGGGGCAGACTCTTCGCTGTTAGCCAAAAACAGCATGAGCTGGTGGCGCTCCATCTCCTGGCTCAGCCCGGCGGTCATTTCCGCATAAAACGGGTTGGTGATGTCGTGTAGCAGTAGGCCGACCTGATTACTGCTGCGATTGCGCAGGTTAGCCGCAGTCTGGTTATAGACATAGCCTAGCTCATCGATGGCGCTCAGTACGCGCTTGCGGGTTTCATCCGAGATGCGACCACGATTGCGCAATACCATGGAAACCGTGGCGGTGGAGACTTTTGCTTTGGCGGCGACGTCGGCCAGCGTGATGGTGCTCATTTCATATCCTGTTTGCAGGCGGGATCTCACATTAAGGTATAACGATTAACCTTTTGTTGGCAAATGATGAAAATTATTTGTGATATATATCGCAATAACTTGGGCTTTAGTCCGCTTTATCGCCGTTTTTTGAGGTTAATCCCGTTAACCACGCTGTTTAAGATTGGGTTAATCGATTAATCTTTGGTTATGTTTTCAGAGCATAGGCAACAGATCATGTCCGAGCAACATCGTAAAGCAAACTATGACAAATACCCGGAACTGGTGGTGCAGGGGTTTGACCGCGCTGCCTGGCAAGGTTGGCCAGCCGTGGTGCAGGCCATCAGTAGCCATATCGCTGCGCAAGGATTGGCTAAAACCGTACTGGTTGTGGATTGTTACCATGGCGTGGATCTGGCGGAGCTCAAGTCACAACTGATCGATCCCTTGTTACCCGCTCTGGTACTCAACGCCGAGCAGGCCAAATATGATGAAAGCCATATCCACGCGATGATTGAACGTAATCTGACGGATGACCGGGTCTTTGGCGTGTTGTCCTGCCACGAAATGCCGGAGTTTTTTGCCGATGAGGCCGTGCAGCAGCAACGTGCGGCAATCGCGGCCGTCGAAAGCGGCTTGGTGGTGGTGTATGGGCCAGGGGCGGCACTCATCGCGGCAGGGGATGTGCTGGTTTATGCCGATCTGGCGCGCTGGGAGATACAACAACGTTTTCGCCGGGGCGAGTTGGGCAACTGGGGCGTTGCCAACCTGAATGAAGACGTACTGCGCCGTTATAAGCGCGCGTTTTTTGTAGAGTGGCGGGTCTTTGATCGTCACAAAACCCCCTTGTTGCAGCGAGCCAACTTTGTGCTGGATACCAATCAGGCTGGTTCACCCAAGCTGGTAGCCGGTACTGCGTTCCACGCCGGGTTGCAACAGGCCACCCGGCAACCGTTTCGCGTAGTCCCATTTTTTGACCCTGGCGTTTGGGGCGGTCAATGGATGAAGCAACAGTTCGATCTCGATCCGGCGGCAGCCAACTATGCATGGTGTTTTGACTGCGTGCCCGAGGAAAACAGCCTGCTAATGCGGTTTGGTGACGTCCGGGTCGAGATCCCCTCACAGGATTTGGTGCTGCTGTATCCTCGCCCTCTGTTGGGGGAACGAGTACATGCCCGCTTCGGCGCTGAATTCCCGATCCGTTTTGATTTCCTGGATACCGTCGGCGGCCAAAACCTCAGCTTCCAGGTTCACCCCATTACCGAATATATCCAGCAGCATTTCGGCATGCATTACACCCAGGATGAAAGTTACTACATTCTGGCGGCGGAGCCGGGAGCCAAGGTTTATCTGGGCGTGAAAACCGGCACCGACCCACAGGCTATGATGGCCGATCTGGCTGCTGCTCAGCGGGGTGAAAAAGCCTTTGATGATGAAAGGTTTGTTAACCAGTTCCCGGCCAATAAACACGATCACTTCCTGATCCCGGCGGGGACGGTACATTGTTCCGGCGATGGGGCAATGGTGCTGGAAATCAGCGCCACGCCTTACATCTTCACCTTCAAACTCTGGGATTGGGGTCGTCTGGGGCTGGATGGGCAGCCGCGACCGGTACATTTGGAGCATGGCGAGCAGGTGATCGACTGGCAGCGTGACACCGCCTGGGTGCAGGAGCACTTAGTAAACCGTATCGAACCAGTTGCCGAAGGGCCGGGCTGGCGGGAAGAGCGCACCGGCCTGCATGAGCGTGAATTTATTGAAACTCGTCGCCATTGGTTCAATGAACCGGTGTTGCACCATACCGAAGGGCGGGTGAACGTGCTGAATCTGATTGAAGGTGAGGAGGCGATCGTCGATAGCCCTGAGGGCCGATTCGCGCCGTTTGTGGTGCATTATGCGGAAACCTTTATCGTCCCGGCGGCGGTGGGATCTTATCGTATCAGCCCTTATGGCAGCAGCCAGGGTAAAACCCTCGCCACCATCAAAGCCTGGGTAAGGGGATAAACCGATGTTGAAAGTGATTGTGATCTCGCATGGCCCGCTGGCTGAGGCTCTGATGACCAGCGCCAGCATGGTTTATGGCGAGTTGCCGCACACCAGTTACGTCAGCCTCTTTGAGACTGGTGGTATTGAGGCTTTCAAGCAGGATTTTGCCACCGAACTGCAGCGGGTCAGCTCCGGTGCTGATGGTGTATTGGTGCTGTGCGATTTGCTGTGTGGCACTCCTTATAACGTGGCCTGTCGGCATGCGTTTGACCCCAATAACGCTGTGCCGATGGCAGTAGTGACTGGAGTGAATTTCCCCATGTTACTGATGAGTGCCGACTTGCTGGAGGGCGTGGATGTGCAGCATGCCGCACAAGAGTTAGTAGCGCAGGGGGGCGAAACCATCGTGGTTGCCCGCCCGGCGCAAGCAGCACAACCGGACGATTTCTGAGGAAAAATCATGGCAATTTCATTTGTACGTATCGACGATCGGGTGATCCACGGCCAGCTGGTTACCCGTTGGGCGAAGGAGCTGCCCTGCGACGGGATTGTGGCGATCGACGATGAGGTAGCGGCAGATCCGTTGCTGTCATCGGTGATGAAAGGAGCGGTACAAGACACCAAGGTGTGGTTATTCACCGTAGCACAGGCGATAGAAAAGCTGCCGAAGGTGATCGCTAGCGACAAGCAATACTTCGTGATCGGTAAATCGCCGGTCACGCTGCGCAGGCTGTTGGAAGCCGGTATCGATTTAAAAAACCGTAACCAGAAGATCAACGTTGGGCCGATGTCGGCACGGGCACAGACCGTGACCATTGGTCCGAACCAGTCGGTCAATCAAGAAGAGAGCGCTGCCTTCGATTTTCTCAGCGAACATGGCCACGCGATCGAATTCCGTCTGGTACCCGACGCCAGTCATTTCAGCTGGCTAGATGCCAAAAAGAAACTCAAACAGGTCTGACTGACAGGAGTTAACTATGTGGTTTGAAGCGACGCTTATCGGGATACTCTGCTATCTCGGCGCGCTGAGTAGCCCTTGGCTGCTGGGGCTGACCGGAGGCTGGTATATTCTCAGCCGCCCGTTGGTCTCCGGTATGCTGGTGGGGGCGATCCTCGGCGATGTACAGACCGGTATCATCATCGGTGTTGCGGTTCAGGCGGTATATATCGCCATGGTAACACCAGGAGGATCGATGCCGGCCGATCTCAACTTTGTCGCCTTCCCGGCGATTGCGCTGGGGATACTTTCCGGCAAGGGCCCGGAGGTAGCGGTCGCATTGGCAGCGACTATCGGCATCATGGGCACCGTGCTGTTCAACGCCATGATGGTGCTCAACTCCTATTGGAACCACCGAGCGGACGTGGCGGTAGAGCAGGGGGATGAACGGGGGATCTATCTTAACAGCGCCATTTGGCCGCAGGTGACCAACTTCCTGCTGCGCTTTGTGCCGACCTTTATCGCGGTGTTCTTCGGGGCTCGCTACATCAACGCCTTCATGGACAGCCTGCCCGCGCTGGTGCTAACCACCATGAACGTGGTCGGTGGCATTCTGCCTGCGGTGGGGATTGCCATTCTTCTCAAGCAGATCATTAAAAACTACAGCATGCTGATTTACTTCCTGGTGGGGTTTATCTGCATCGTGTTCCTCAAGCTGAATATGGTGGCGCTGGTGATTGTTGGCGCGCTGTTAGCGCTGATCCACTACAACTATAAGCCGGAGCCGCAGGTCGCCAGTGCACAGGCTGGGCCCCAGGCCGACGATGAGGATGAATTCTGATGGAAACGCCAACACCTAAACTGAATAAACAGGATCTGCGCCGCTGTTGGCGCGCCTGGATGATGTATAACCTGTCCTCGATGAGTTTTGAGCGGCTGGAGTCTTATGGTTTTTGCCTGAGCATGATGCCCGCGCTGAAAAAACTGTATCATGACAAGCAGCAGCGCATTGAAGCCATTCGCCGCCATACCTCATTTTATAATACCGAGCCGCAGCTGGGCGCGATCGTCAACGGTATGGTGATCGGGCTGGAAGAGAAACGGGCCAACGGGGAACCGATTGATGGTGAAACCATCAACACCTTGAAAGTGGGCCTGATGGGGCCAGTGGCCGGGATCGGCGATTCCATGTTGCCGGGGATGTTGATCCCCATCCTGTTGAGTATCGGCATGGCACTGGCCGCCGGTGGCAGCGTGATTGGGCCGCTGTTTTACATTATTGCCTTTAGCCTGATCGTTATCCCTGGCTCTTACTGGCTGTTTATGAAGGGTTATAACATGGGGTCCGGCTCGGTGGAGATGCTGGTCAGCAGCAAATCCTCCCGCCTGCGTGAAGCGCTTTCCCTGCTGGGGGTGTTTGTCATGGGCGGCGTGGCCGCCAGCTACGTCAAGCTGGGTACAGGGCTGGAGTTTATCACCAAGGATGGGGTGAACATTCAGCTGCAACACATGCTGGATGGTATTTTCCCTAACTTGATGCCGCTGATCGTGGTGCTGGCTACCTGGTATCTGATGGCTAAGCGCGGGCTTTCACCGGTGAAGGCGATGCTAGGCCTGCTGTTGTTGGCCGCTGCCGGAGTCGCCTGCGGCCTGTTCTCCTGAACCATCATCCATCGGGCGCAGCCAAAGGTTGCGCCCGTCTTCTATCAAGGTTCAAATCTCTGCCATTTTTCCGCTACGCTGCCCGGCTTGGAAATAAACTGGAAGCGTGCCGGGTCCGCCTCAAATTGCGCATAGAGCGGCTTATCGCTCAGACCAAACTCGGCGTAATGCCGTGGCCCAATGGCGTGCAACCTGCCGGATTGATAATGCGGGTTTTGCTGCCAGACGATGTTATCGCCCTGCAATAATGGATACCATGCCAGCCCTTTGTAGGCCCGTACCGCCTCATACTCAAAGCCGTATTCGCGATCGCACCAGGCGGCGAAGGTCAGTGGCTGATGGGGATCGGCGGAAATGGTGGCATGCGCCCAACCCGGCGGCACCAGCACTTTCTCCCCTGGTCCGGCATGGACGGCAAAGCAGCGTCCTGGGTCCCGTTCGACCCGTTCCTGCATATAGATGATCGCTTTGCCCTGCCAGATTTCGTACAGCTCCGGCGGAGACCAGCCGCTGTGCTGGCTGACGCGGTGAATATGCCCTTGGCTGCGTATCGGTTCACGCCCCAGTTGGCCTTTGGCATAGGTTACGATACCAAATAACAACATGCGCTTTTTTAACTCCACCAGATGTTGCTGCTTGGCCACGTCCATAACGATGGCGTATACCTGCTCTGGGCCATCACAGTCGGGGTCGCGAAGCGAAGGGCGGATTTGATCCAACGTGCGGATCTCTGGCAGCGGCCCTATCACCTCATCCCCATAGCCAAAACCCATCGGCTCGCGGGTAACGCGCACGTCCAATCCATACGGCAGCATTGAGTCACTCATATTGGGCCTTCGCTTTCCAACCTGCGCCATCGGCGAACACCCGCAGTTTGAAGCCCTTTGGCTGTAAGGCGCTGTAATCATGCCCGGCCACCGTTGGCCAGACCGCTAATGCCGAGAGTACCTCATCGCCGGTGTTAATCAGACGGTGGGCGGTGAAGGAGGGGATATGGTGGACGCTGCCAGCAAACACTTGCTCAAGGATGCAGTCACCGTCCTGATGTTGTAGCAACAGCAAACCCTTACCCCGTAACCCGAAGTAGAATTCAGCTTGTTCACGACGCTGATGGAAGTGCCCACGGGTCATAAAGAACTCGTTACCCACCTTACCCGGCTGCAAGTGCGTAGTGCCGACAAACAACTCACCTTCCAGCGATGGGGAAGGCAGCATTTCAACGTTGTAGACGGCAAACTCTGCTGGCATTGCCTGCCAGGCGTGACGATCGGCAAATATCCCTGCCAGGTTGCCCAGGGTGGTGGATTTATGTTGTACATCAGGTGCGGTAAAGCGCCCATCATGCAGGTTTACCTGCGGCGGGATAAGGGAAGTCAGCTTCATATCTGGTAGCTCCGCCCGAGGAGAACAGACCGTTTGAGTATATGAGGTTAATCGATTAATCACCAGAGAGGACCAATAAAAAAGGCGCGAAAATTTCGCGCCTCAGATCGGGCGCATTGTGCGACGCCCCTCCGGTGAGTATGTTCGACCCTACGGATTAACCAAGAATAATATGCGGGTAGAAGCGCGACAGATCCTGGGTGATCAACTCGCGATCTTCACGCAGGCCAATACCGCAAGGCTGATCGTTGACCAACCAACTGCCGATCAGCGTATAACTGCCTTCAAACTGGGGCAATTGATGGAACTGCTGCACAATCATGCCTTCTTCGCCGTATGGCCCATCGACGCGCGCCACTTCCTGACCGTTCTGGACGATCTGGATGTTGGCACCCTCGCGTGAGAACAGCGGTTTGGTGACGTAATGATCCATCTGCGGATGATCGTCCTCGGCAAAGTAGGCTGGCAGCAGGTTTGGATGATCCGGGAACATTTCCCACAACAGTGGCAGCAGAGCCTTGTTGGAGATAATGCTCTTCCAGGCCGGTTCCAGCCAGCGTACGCCAGCATCTTCCAGCTTGGTGGAGAACATCTCGCGCAGCATAAATTCCCACGGATAGAGCTTGAACAGGTTACTGATAACCTGATTTTGCAGATCGGTGAACTGGCCTTTCTCGCCCAGGCCAATCTCTTCCATAAACAGGAATTCGGTCGGCAGGCCTGCTTCCAGCGCGCAGTCTTGCAGATATTGCACCGTACCGCGATCTTCCTCGCTGTCTTGGCAGCAGGCCAGATGCAGCAGGCTAAAGCCGTGGTTGGCTTGCAGATCGGCGAAACGTTCGATCAGTTTTTCTTGCAGGCTGTTGTACTGGTCAGCGGCGGGATCCAGCTTGCCGGCGTTGATCTGATCTTCCAGCCACAGCCATTGGAAAAACGCTGCCTCATACAATGAGGTTGGCGTATCGGCATTATTTTCCAACAGCTTGGGTGGATTGATGCCGTCATAGGCCAGATCGAGGCGTGAATACAGCGAAGGCTGATTAGTGCGCCAGGAGCTGCGAACGAATTCCCAGGTGTGCTTGGGGATGCAGAATTTGGTCATCAGTTGATCGCTGTTGACCACCTTATCCACCACCTTCAGGCACATTTGGTGCAGTTCGGCGGTCGCATCTTCAATCTCTTCGATCTGCGCCAATGTGAATTGGTAATAGGCATCTTCACACCAGTAGGGTTCGCCGTACATGGTGTGAAAGGCGAAACCAAATTCGGTGGCTTTTTCGCGCCAGTCTGGGCGCTCGCTAATCGCAACGCGTTTCATGTCTTAACCGCCCATGCTGCGTGAGCTGCTGGAGGTAGCGCTGCTGCGTTGCATGCTGGTCTGTTTGGCCACGGACTCACCGAAGCCACCACGGGTAACGGTATTGGTCACCGCGGGTTTAGGGGCCATTGCGGTTTTAGGTACCGTCATGGAGCGGCCGCCTGCGGTTGCCGGGCCATAGCTTTTACCGCTGGCGTCAACAAACTTGCCGTTTGCTGGGCTGGCGGCGTTTTTAGAGGAAAACAGCGGCTGTTGAGCGTAGCCCCCGCCACCCATCATGCGGCCCATCATGTAGCCCGCCATCAGCGGCATCCACATGCTGCCACTGCTTTGTGATTCTGCGGCCATGCCAGCCTGTGCTGGAGCCTGAGTACATTGCGCTTCACCGAATTCGGCTACGCAGTCTTCACGAGTGGCATATTTAGGTGCGGTTTTTTCCGCTTCTTTCAGCGCGTTGTTATACGCAGTGGTGCACTGCTCGCTCATCGACGGGTTGGAGGTTGAACAATCGTCAGCATTTTTATACAGGGAAACCGTCTCATCCGCCTGTTCGCAGCCGGCCAGCATAAACACTGCGCTGATCGCCAAAGCCACGGGGGCAACACGGTAGCTGCGCCAGGATTTGCGGAAGGTGTCTTTGTTGATGTTTTTGGTCCGTTTCATCGATATTTATCCCATCATGCGGGCTGTATTCGCCCTTGCCCAGTAGTGGTCGATAGGATAGGGGAAAGATGCTCAAAATTAAAGCTGAAACACCCGCAGGATCCACTCTTTACGCACTTATACGTTACGGTGTGCGCCAGTTCGCTTTACTGCGCATAACTGCAGCAAAAGCGTTACATAATGGAACGTTTTGCCCGAAGCTACGTTCCATTATGTAACGTTTTTTTCCTTACTCGCCAAGCGGCCGGCAGGTCGTATAGTCAGCAACAGAACAATACGTCGATATCACCCTCTGAAATCTGAACGTTACTTGGTTAACGTCTCTACAAGGAGTCAGTTATGTTGAGAATTATTCAATCCCCGAGCAAATACATCCAGGGAGCCAATGCGTTGGCCTCCGTTGGCCAATATGCCAAAGCCCTTGCCGATCATTACTTTGTGATCGCCGACGATTTCGTCATGAAACTGGCGGGCGATACTGTGATGGGCAGCCTGCATCAGCACGGGGTGAAGTATCACGCTGGTACGTTTAATGGCGAATGCTGCCGCAAGGAAATCGACCGCCTTGGTCAGGAGCTGAAAAGCCACGGCTGCAAAGGGGTGATCGGCATCGGTGGCGGTAAAACGTTGGATACCGCCAAGGCGATTGCCTATTACCAGCATGTGCCAGTGGTTCTGATGCCAACCATTGCTTCGACGGATGCGCCTACCAGCGCGTTGTCGGTGATCTACAGCGAAAGCGGCGAGTTTGAAGAATACCTGATCTACCCCGCCAACCCGAATATGGTGGTGATGGACAGCGCCATTATCGCCAAAGCGCCGGTACGCCTGCTGGTGGCGGGCATGGGCGACGCGCTCTCCACCTATTTTGAAGCTCAGGCCTGCTTCGATGCCCAGGCCACCAGCATGGCGGGCGGCAAGTCTACGCTGGCGGCGCTCAATCTGGCGCGTCTATGCTATGAAACGCTGTTGGCTGAAGGAGTCAAGGCCAAGCTGGCTGCGGAGTCTGGTGTGGTCACCGAAGCGGTGGAGCGCATCATTGAAGCCAACACCTATCTGAGCGGTATTGGTTTTGAAAGCAGCGGTCTGGCGGCGGCGCATGCCATCCACAACGGTTTCACCGTGTTGGAAGAGTGCCATCATCTGTATCACGGGGAAAAAGTGGCGTTCGGCACCCTGTCTCAGTTGGTGCTGCAAAACAGCCCAATGGCACAGATTGAAACGGTGCTGAACTTCTGCCAGCAGGTCGGGTTACCGATCACCCTGGCACAAATGGGCGTCACCGGTGAACTGACAGAAAAAATCGGCAAGGTGGCAGAGGCCAGCTGTGCCAAAGGTGAAACCATCCACAACATGCCGTTTAGCGTGACGCCGGAAAGCGTACTGGCGGCTATCCTGACGGCAGACAAACTGGGCAGCGCCTGGTTGCAACGCGCATAAATCATCGGGCGCGCTCAACGCGCCCGCTGTTCTCTACAGAGGAATTAACCGTGAAAAAGCTAATCAATCAGGTCGATTCGGTACTTAACGAACAGTTACTCGGCATGGCTGCCGCTCACCCGGAGCTGCAGGTGCATCAGGATCCTGTGTTTGTGACCCGCACGGCGGGGCCGATCCCAGGCAAAGTGGCGATCCTGTCTGGCGGTGGTAGTGGCCATGAGCCGATGCACTGCGGCTTCGTGGGCGAGGGAATGCTGGACGGTGCCTGCCCAGGGGAGATTTTCACCTCACCGACGCCGGATAAAATGTACGACTGCGGCCAAGCTATTGACGGCGGCGCCGGGGTGTTGCTGATCATCAAGAACTACACCGGTGACATCCTCAACTTTGAAACGGCGACCGAATTGCTGCATGACAGCGGCGTGCCAGTGGCAACGGTGCTGGTGGATGACGACGTAGCGGTCAAAGATAGCCTGTTCACCGCAGGCCGACGTGGCGTTGCCAATACGGTGCTGATGGAGAAACTGCTCGGCGCGGCAGCGGTACGGGGTGACGATCTGGACGCGCTGGTCACACTGGGGCACAAAATCAACAACCAAGGCCACTCGCTAGGGATTGCTCTGGGCGCTTGCACCGTGCCTGCGGCAGGTAAACCGTCGTTTACTTTGGCGGATAACGAGATGGAGTTCGGCGTTGGCATCCACGGCGAACCGGGGATCGAACGGCGGACGTTCACCACCCTCGATCAAACGGTGGATGACATGTTCCATACCCTGATCGATCACGGTGATTACCAGCGCTCGATCCGCGTTTGGGATCGTCAGCAGGGAGAATGGCGTGAAGAGAGCCAGAGCAAACGAGCTTTGACGCAGGGGGACCGGGTGATTGCGTTGGTCAATAACCTGGGGGCTACGCCGCTTTCCGAACTGTACGGAGTTTACCACCGTTTGGCGCAGCGTTGTGCTGCGGCCGGGATCGTCATTGAACGCAATCTGGTGGGGTCATACTGCACCGCATTGGATATGCAGGGGGTTTCCATCACCTTGCTGCAAGTGGATGACGAGCTGTTATCGCTGTGGGATGCGCCGGTGAACACGCCAGCGCTACGCTGGGGCTGAGGAGGAAACATGACATTAAGCAAACAGCAGGTCGTTGAGTGGTTGATGCGTTGTGGTGAGGTCTTTACCCGCGAACGCGATTTCTTGACTCAGTTGGATAGCGATATCGGTGATGGCGACCACGGCCTGAATATGAACCGTGGCTTTAGCAAGGTGGTAGAAAAGCTGCCTTCGGTAGCGGACAAGGACATCGGCTTTATTCTCAAAAACACCGGCATGACGCTGCTCTCCAGCGTTGGTGGTGCCAGTGGTCCGCTGTTCGGCACCTTTTTCATCCGTGCGGCTCAGGCAGCCAACGCCAAGCAGAGCCTGGATCTGGCGGAGTTGAAGCAGGTGATCCAGGAAGGCGCGGAAGGCGTAGCGATGCGTGGCAAGGCAGAGCCGGGCGATAAAACCATGTGTGATGTCTGGGGGCCGGTCGTTGCAAGCCTGGGCGAGTCGTTACAGCAGCAGCTCAGCGTGACCCAGGCGCTACAACAGGCCGCCGTTCGGGCGGAGCAGGCAGCACAGGCCACTATCGTCATGCAGGCCCGTAAAGGGCGCGCCAGCTATTTGGGCGAACGCAGCATCGGCCATCAGGACCCAGGCGCAACCTCAGTCATGCTGATGATAAAAACGCTGGCCCAGGTGGTCGAGGAGGCAGGATGATCAATATCGTCGTAGTTTCGCATAGTGCACAACTGGCGCAGGGTGTTGAGCAACTCGCCCGCCAGATGATGCGCGGCGAGGGTTGCAAACTGGTGCTGGCGGCGGGGGTCGATGATGAGCTACACCCGATCGGCACCGATGCGGTGAAAGTGATGGAAGCGATCGAATCCGTGGCTGACGGAGAGGGGATCGTGGTGCTGATGGATCTCGGCAGCGCATTATTGAGTGCGGAAACCGCGCTTGAGCTGCTCGACCCAGAGGTGGCGGCCAAGGTGGTACTGTGTGCGGCACCGCTGGTGGAAGGCACGCTGGCCGCGGTCGTAGCGGCTAATGCGGGCGGTAGCCTGAAGCAGGTGCTGGCAGAGGCGCAAGGAGCCTTGCAGGCCAAGCAGGCACAGCTCGGTGAGGAGATACCCGCCAGTAAGCCACTGAATTTACCGCTGAGTCAGGGAAAAAGCCTGAGTTGGACGGTACAGAATCCACACGGATTGCACGCTCGCCCGGCAGCGCGTCTGGCAGAGGCTCTGGCTCCATTTGCAGCGGAACTGGTGCTGGAAAAGCATGGCCAATGTGCCAACCCACGCAGCCTTAATCAACTGGCTTTGTTGCAGGTTCGCCACGGCGACACTATCCGCCTGATTGCCGATGGCGCACAGGCTGATGAAGCGCTGGCGGCTTTCAAGGCGTTGGCAGAGCAGCATTTTGGCGAAACCGTATCTGAGCAGCAACTGCCTTCGCTGCACGGTATCCCCGTGGAGGAAAGCGTCAGCAGTGGTCCGATATTCCAGGTATCGAGCTTCTGGCCACAAACGGAAGAACGCCAGCTAGGGGCCGATGACGTGCTCAACGAACAGCAGCGCCTGCGTATCGCATTGCAGCAGACGTTAGACGATTTGAACAGGCTGGCCGATCGCACTGGCAACCTGATCGGCAAACCGCAGGCGGCGATCTTTGGGGCGCACAGCATGCTGCTAGACGATCCCGATCTGCAACAGGCTGCCTTTACCCGTATTGCCCAACAGCAGTGCAGCGCGGAACTGGCGTGGCGGCAGGAGCTGGAGCAGATTGCCGCCGATTATCGGGCGCTGGATGATGAGTATTTGCAGGCGCGGGAACTGGACGTGCGTGACATGCTGCGCCGTACGCTGAGCCATCTGTCACGGCAGCCTATTCCGGCGATCGTGCTCAATGAGCCTGCGATCCTGGTGATGGATGAGCTGATGCCTTCCGACGTCGTGATGCTCGATCGGCGCATGGTTCTCGGGATTTGCCTGAGCGGCGGCAACGCCTTGTCACACACCGCTATTCTGGCCAAAGCGATGGGGATCCCGATGGTGGTCGGCATGAGCGAATGTATGAGCAAGACCCGTAGCGGCCAGAAAGCGATGCTGGACGCGGCGCGCGGTACCTTACAGCTCAGCCATTAACCCCGCAGCTTGAACTGGCTGATATCGATATTCAACTGTTTGACTTTACGCCACAGAGTGGTGCGGCTGATGCCCAGCAGCTGCGCCATTTCGTTAAGCTGCCCGTGGCTGACGTTGGCTACGCGGATAATAGCCTGCAACTCCATTTCCGCCAGCGTCATCAGTGGCATAGCCGGTTGAGAGTCGCTTTCCACTAGCGGCTGATGGCTGAGCAAATGAGCGGGTAGGTCGGCCAGTTGAATATGGTGGCCGTGGCAAATCATCGCGGCGCGCTCTATCACCCCTTTCAGTTCCAGATCGTTACCCGGCCACAGGTACAGACCAAGCTGGGTCATAACGTCGTCGTCCACCCGGAAACGACATTGGAAGTGTTGCTCCAGAGCGCGCAGATGGTGCTGGACCAGCAAAGGGATGTCACTGAGGCGCTGGCGTAACGGCGGAATTTGGATCTCAAAGGCCTGCAGACTATAAAACAGCTGGCGGCGGAAGCGGTTCTGCTGCACCAACAGCGGCAGGTTGGCGGCGCTGGTAGCGATCACCCGTACGTTCACCGGGATCACGCGGCTGGAATTCATACGCATCACCACTCCGGTTTTTAGCACCTGCAACAGAGCGGACTGCATGGCCAGCGGCAGGTATTCGACCTGTTCAAGATGCAGCGTGCCGCCGTTGGCCAGTTCGAACTTACTGAGTTGGCCCGCTTCTTCTTCATTGGCATCACTGCCCAACAGCTCCTTCAACCCTTGCGCCTCGGGCAGCAACTGGCAGTTTAAGGCGATATAAGGCCCGACGGCCCGTTCGCTGGCATTGTGGATGGCCTGGCTGACCAGTTCTTTCCCCACCCCTTCTTCACCGCACAGTAAAATCGGGTGCTGGCCCTTCGCCGCCTGCTGGCCATAGCGGATCAGGCGGCGCATTTCCTGGGTGCCGGAAGGCATCTGTTCGAAGGTGTGGCTGACCCGGCCGATCTGGCTGCTGACGTACTGATGCAGCCTTTCCAAGGGATGCAGCAAGGCGATAAAGCTACAGTGCTCACCGTCCAGGATCGGTTTGAGGGTGAGTAGCGCGGCGATAAACTGGCCCTGGCTTTCAAAGGTGACTTCCACATGCTGTAACGGCTGGCGTTGGCTGATGGCGCGGTTAAGCAAGGCCGGTAGCGTCAATAACTGTGTCAGCGGCTTGCCCTGGCTCTGCTGTTCGTGCAGCTTCAGCATAGCGGCGGCGCGCGGGTTGATATATTGCAGATAACCCCGGTGATCCCAGGCCATGACACCGTCGTCTACGCTATCCAGTAGCCCGTTGAGCTGATTGAGATGGCGGTTGGATTCGGCCAGCAGGCCGTCGGCGTTCAGGGCATTGCCGATCTCCCGGGCGATCGCCAGGATCAGGGAAAGATCGCCCGCATTACAATCGGCCAACTGGCAGCCCAAAGCCAGCATACCGCGCTGGCGGCCGCTATTGTCATGCACCGGTGCGGCGCAGAATGACCAGCCATGCAGCGCCTGGCGCACGTGTTCATCGCTATGGATCTGTACCGGATGGCCCTCGGATGCGGCCAGAGAAGGGGCATTGGTGCCGATGTCGCCTTCTGCCCAATAAGCGCCGGGAGCAAAACCCAGTTCGAGCAGCTGTTCGCCGGTCGTCTTGTCGCCACATTGCCACAGCGTACAGCCGCTTTCGTCGAGGATCAGCAACACGCAGTGGCGCTGTTCCATATATTCCCAGGCATCCTCCAACGCCGCCTGGCCGAGCGTAATGAAATCATCCTTACGCCGGCAGATCGAGTCGAAGGTGGTGCCCAGGGCGCGATGTGGGGCTTTCCACACGGCGGGTTGCATCAGGTGGCTGCAGCGTAGCCAGGAGGCATAAATGGCAGGGGAAGGGCGCAACTGTGGCGGTAACGCGCCTTCGGTGATCAACCGTTGCCAGAGTGAAGCGTTGTCCATCAGATCCCGTTCAGCAGGTAAACCCAAATAGGGAACTAATCATAACATTAACCCATTTACAGAGGCTGTGAGGCGATGGGCAGAAGCAGGATCATTGGATAAAAAAACGGAGCGCGGTAAAAACCGGGCTCCGTTATTCGGTAGCTCAAAGCCGCCGCAGATTATCTGCTGGCCGTTGGCCGGGTGGTGCTGGAACCGTCAACGTAGGCATCTTGCGCCGTTGTTGGTGGGGCCACCACGTCTGGTGCGGTGGAGATTGGCTTGCCTAGTGCTCCGTTCAGCATCATCAGATCGTTTTCGTTCAGCGTGCCGAGCGCGGATTTGATGTTCAACTGGTTGATCAGGTAAGAATAACGCGCATTGGAAAGCTGCTGCTTGGCGTTATACAGCGTGGTTGTCGCATCCAACACGTCAACGATGGTACGGGTACCCACTTCATAACCGGCTTCGGTCGCATCCAGAGAACTCTGGGCAGAAACCACCGCTTGTTTATAAGCGCTGATGCTGCTGATGGACGCAGAAACGTTGTTGAAGGAGGAACGTACGGTTTGCACCACGCTGCGGTGGGCGCTTTCCAACTGCTCGCTGGCACCGACGAAGTTGTACTGCGCCTGTTCTACCCGCGAGTTGGTTATGCCGCCGTTGTACAGTGGCACGCTAACGCTGATGCCGACCTGGTTCTGACCATTAATCGAGTCGTTGCCACTAGTACCAGTGTTAGCTCTGGAACCACTGTATTTGGAATTGGTGATCCCGGTAGAAGCATTTAAATCAACCGTTGGCATATAGCCGGTTTGCGCCGATTTGATCTGCTCACGGGCCAGATCCTGGCTCAGGCGGGCAGACAGCAGGCTCAGGTTACGGCTTTCTGCTTCCTTCAACAGGCTGTTGACGGCATCCGGGCGCTTGGTGCTGAACTTGTTGGTATCCAGCGAGGCCAGTTCCGGGTAGAAGGCGCCGGTAATTTGGCGTAACGATTCTACCGCGTTATCCAGGTTGTTACGGGCGGTTACTTCGTTGGCCAACACGGTATCGTAGTTGGCACGGGCGTTCTGCACGTCGGTAATGGCAACCAGGCCTACGTTAAAACGCTGGGTGGTCTGATCCAACGTACGGTAAACCGCTTGTTTATTCGCCTGGGTGTAGGACAGGGCATCGATCGCCTGTAGTACGTTGAAGTAGGCGGTGGCCGTATCCAGGATCAATTTCTGGGATGACGTCTGGAAAGTGACATCGGTAATGCCGGCGGTCTTTTCCTGCAGCGTCAGCGCGCGCCATTTGGACATATCAAAGATAGTCTGGGTCAGCGCCAGCGAGCCTTGGGTGGTGTTGCTGTTAAGCCCATTGGCATCGCGGAAGCCGTTGTTATAGGTATAACCGGCAGATAAGCCAAGCTGTGGCAGCAACGGGCTGCGTGCCTCGTTGATTTTTTCATACGCCGCATCACGGTCGGCAGCGGTTTTACGCAGATCCGGGTTACTTTCCCTGGCCTGTTTGTAAACCTGCAACAGGTTCTCTGCCTGGCTCATGGTGCTGAAGCCTGCGAGGCTCAGACCAATAAGAAGGGGGAGCAGTTTCTTCATTTGCATTCCTTGTTGTGCAGCAATATTGCTATGTTAGCGCTGACGATAGACGAATAGTTGCCAATTCTAGCAGAGTCTGCCGAGCGCTGAGGGTGGCTTAATGTGCCATCTCACAGAACTTTTACCTTGGTGTACGCTACGTTGACTGACACTTGGCTATTTGCATCTGCGCTACCTGATATCATGGTTCACAATCTAACACAAAGCGGGTGAAGATAACCCCGCCGTTTCTGTCATCAAATCCCTTTATTTTGCCGGCATAATCACACAGGAGAATTCGTAGATGAAACGTTCGCAACCTTCACCCGTTACTTTCGACAAAAATGATGTAGAAATTATTGCACGAGAGACGCTATACCGTGGTTTTTTTTCACTCGACTTATATCGCTTTCGCCATCGTCTGTTCAACGGCGAAATGAGCGGTGAGGTCACTCGCGAAGTTTTTGAGCGCGGCCATGCGGCGGTGTTGCTACCCTATGATCCCATCAGGGATGAAGTCGTGCTGGTTGAACAACTGCGGATCCCGGCCATCGATAGCTCAGCTTCTCCTTGGCTGCTGGAAATGGTTGCGGGTATGATCGAAACGGGAGAGAGCGTTGAAGACGTATGCCGCCGTGAAGCATTGGAAGAGGCTGGCGTGGTGGTGGGGCGCTGCAAGCCGGTGCTGAGCTATCTGGCCAGCCCTGGTGGCACCAGCGAACGTCTGTCTATTATGGTTGGTGAGGTTGACGCCCTGACGGCCGAAGGGATCCACGGATTGCCCGAAGAGCATGAAGATATCCGTGTCCACGTGGTCAGCCGCGAACAGGCTTACCGCTGGGTTGAAGAAGGCGCGATTGATAATGCCGCATCAGTGATTGCATTGCAGTGGCTGGCGTTGCACCATGAATCGCTTAAAGCAGAATGGGCCAACTAAATGCAAAAGCGCTATACCCCTGACTTCCCCGAAATGATGAGATTGTGTGAAACCAACTTCGCGCAATTGCGGCGTTTGATGCCGCGTAACGACGAAGTCGATGAAACCGTCACTTATCAGGTGAATGGCGCCCACTATCGTCTGACTATTGTTGAATCTACCCGTTACACTACGCTGGTGCAGATCGAGCAGACTGCGCCTGCGGTCAGCTACTGGAGCCTGCCTGCGATGACGGTGCGGCTGTACCACGACGCGATGGTTGCGGAAGTGTGTTCCAGTCAGCAGATCTATCGGTTTAAAGCGCGTTATGATTATCCGAACAAAAAGTTGCATCAACGTGACGAAAAGCATCAAATTAACCAGTTTCTTGCTGATTGGTTGCGCTACTGTTTAGCGCATGGAGCAATGGCGGTTCCGGCTTGTTAGGTCGACGGAGATAACAAAGGACACCATTTGGAAAGCCTGTTTAGACTGCCCGTGGCGAGTGGGGCCAAGGTCAGGATCCTACAAATAACTGATACCCACCTGTTTGCTGGCAAGAATGAGACCTTGCTTGGCATAAATACCTATGCCAGCTATCACGCGGTGCTGGATGCGGTGATCGCGCAGCAGCGTGAGTGCGACCTGATCGTGGCAACCGGTGATCTGGCGCAGGATCATTCCCAGGCGGCATACCGGCACTTTGCCGATGGCATCACCCGTTTGCCCGCGCCCTGTGTCTGGCTGCCGGGGAACCACGATTTTCAGCCTGCGATGGTAGATGCGCTGGCCGCAGCCGGTATCTCACCTTCCAAGCAGGTGCTGCTGGGGGACAACTGGCAGGTGTTATTGCTGGATAGCCAGGTGTTTGGCGTGCCGCACGGCGAGCTGAGTGAATACCAGCTGGAGTGGATGGAACGTTGTCTGGAGGCTCATCCAGAGCGCTACACGCTGCTGTTACTGCATCACCATCCGTTGCCTTCCGGCTGCACCTGGCTTGATCAACACAGTTTGCGTAACCCGCATACGCTGGCGGCCGTGCTGTGGCGCTATCCGAAAGTGAATACCTTGCTGTGCGGACATATCCACCAGGAATTGGATCTGGGTTGGCACGGGCGTCGGCTGTTGGCCACGCCGTCCACCTGTGTGCAATTCAAGCCGCACTGCACCAATTTTACGATCGACGACGTTTCCCCAGGTTGGCGCTATCTCGACCTGTTGCCGGATGGCCGGGTGGAAACCCAGGTATTCCGGCTGGAAAACGATGACTTCCGCCCCGACATGGATTCGGACGGCTACTGATGCCTTCAACCTTACTTTACCTGCACGGTTTCAACAGCTCGCCGCTTTCGGCCAAGGCCACGGCTTTCAAAGCCTGGCTGGCGGAAAATCATCCCCATATCGACATGCTGGTACCGCAGTTGCCGCCCTACCCGGCGGAGGCGGCGGAAATGCTGGAAGATATGGTGATGGCGCGGGCAGGCCAGACGATGGGCGTCGTAGGCTCCTCGTTGGGCGGCTATTATGCCACCTGGTTATCGCAGTGTTTTGCGTTGCCAGCGGTAGTGGTAAACCCTGCGGTGAAGCCGTATGAGCTGTTGATCGACTATCTGGGGAGCAACGAGAACCCCTACACCGGGCAGCAATATGTGTTAGAGTCACGCCACGTTTATGATCTGAAAGTGATGCAGGTCGATCCCTTGGAGTCGCCGGATTTAATCTGGTTGCTACAGCAAACGGGCGATGAAATTCTCGATTACGGTCAGGCAGTGGCTTATTACACCGCCTGCCGGCAAACGGTGGAGTCGGGCGGAAACCACGCTTTCGTCGGTTTCGAGCACTACTTCCCCCAGATTGTGGATTTTTTAGGGCTATGACGCCGCAGCAACTTCAGCTATCACAGATATACTGAACAGGCAGCGGGCGATTTCGGCACCTTCCCTCAACCACGAAAAAATAATCAACGATGACTCAATCCAGCTATAACGCTGATGCCATTGAAGTACTCAGCGGTCTAGAACCAGTGCGCCGTCGTCCCGGTATGTATACCGACACGACGCGTCCGAACCACCTCGGCCAAGAGGTGATAGATAACAGCGTCGATGAAGCGTTGGCGGGCCATGCCAAGCGTATCGACGTGATCCTGCACGCCGATCAGTCACTGGAAGTGATCGACGACGGCCGCGGCATGCCGGTGGATATCCACCCTGAAGAAGGCGTGCCGGCGGTTGAGTTGATCATGTGTCGTCTGCATGCGGGCGGGAAATTCTCCAATAAAAACTACCAGTTCTCCGGCGGCCTGCACGGCGTGGGGATTTCGGTGGTCAACGCCCTGTCCAAGCGGGTGGAAGTCAACGTCAAGCGCGACGGTAACGTCTATAGCATCGCTTTTGAGAACGGCGACAAGGTGCAGGATTTGGCGGTGACCGGTAGCTGCGGCAAGCGCAACACCGGCACCAGCATTCACTTCTGGCCTGACGAGCAGTTCTTCGACAGCCCGCGCTTCTCGGTTTCCCGCCTGTCGCACCTGCTGAAAGCCAAAGCGGTGCTGTGCCCCGGCGTTGAAATCTACTTTATCGACAAGCTGAACAACACCGAGCAACGCTGGTGCTACCAGGACGGCCTGACCGACTACCTGATGGAAGCGGTGAACGGTCTGATCACCCTGCCGGAAAAGGCGTTTGTCGGCAATTTTGCCGGTGATACCGAAGCGGTGGACTGGGCATTGCTGTGGCTGCCGGAAGGCGGGGAACTGCTGACGGAGAGCTACGTCAACCTGATCCCCACCATGCAGGGCGGCACGCACGTCAACGGCCTGCGCCAAGGGCTGCTGGATGCGATGCGCGAGTTCTGTGAATTCCGCAATATTCTGCCGCGCGGCGTGAAGCTGTCTGCGGAAGATATCTGGGATCGCTGTGCCTACGTGCTGTCGGTGAAAATGCAGGATCCGCAATTCGCGGGCCAGACTAAAGAGCGGCTCTCTTCTCGCCAGTGCGCGGCGTTTGTTTCCGGCGTGGTGAAAGATGCCTTCAGTCTGTGGCTGAATCAGAACGTCCAGGCGGCCGAGCAACTGGCCGAACTGGCGATCTCCAGCGCTCAACGTCGCCTGCGTGCGGCGAAGAAGGTGGTGCGTAAGAAGCTGACCAGTGGGCCTGCGTTACCGGGCAAACTGGCGGACTGCACCTCGCAGGATCTGAGCATGACCGAACTGTTCCTGGTGGAAGGGGACTCGGCGGGCGGCTCGGCCAAGCAGGCGCGCGATCGCGAATATCAGGCAATCATGCCGCTGAAGGGCAAGATCCTCAACACCTGGGAAGTTTCCTCAGACGAAGTGTTGGCCTCGCAGGAAGTCCATGATATCTCGGTGGCGATCGGCATCGATCCCGACAGCGAAGATCTCAGCCAACTGCGCTACGGCAAAATCTGTATCCTGGCGGATGCGGACTCCGATGGCCTGCACATCGCCACGCTGCTGTGTGCGTTGTTTGTGCGCCACTTCCGTTCGCTGGTAAAGGGTGGCCATGTGCACGTTGCGATGCCACCGCTATACCGTATCGACCTGGGCAAAGAAGTCTATTACGCCCTCGACGAGGAAGAGAAAGCCGGCGTGCTGGAGCAGTTGAAGCGTAAGAAGGGCAAGCCGAACGTACAGCGCTTTAAAGGGCTGGGTGAAATGAACCCGCTGCAACTGCGTGAAACGACGCTCGATCCCAACACTCGCCGTCTGGTGCAGTTGACCATCGATGACGAGAATACCGATCAGACCATGGCCATTATGGACATGCTGTTGGCGAAGAAGCGCTCGGAAGACCGCCGCAACTGGCTGCAAGACAAGGGCGATACCGCCGAGCTTTCAGTCTGATGCCTGTGGGGCCGCAACCGCGGCCCCACGTTTTGACATTGTGCCATCCCTGGCGCACTGCGTGCTGCGCCCGATAACCCAGGGCGGAATGCATGAAAATCACCCTCGAAGAACTATTGGCTTATACCTCCGTGATCGACAGCGGTTCGATTACCGCCGCCGCCGAGCAGCTTGGCCAAACCACCTCTGGCATCAGCCGGGCGCTGAGCCGTCTGGAAAAAAAACTCGATACCACGTTACTGCGCCGCACCACACGTCGTCTGGAATTGACCGAAGAGGGGCAGAGCTTTTTGGCCCATGCGCGGGAAATTATCAATTCGGTGGAACATGCCGAGGAGCAGATGGCGCTACGTCGTCTGAACCCGGCGGGCAGGCTGCGGGTTAACGCTGCCGCGCCCTTTATGGAACATGTGATCGTGCCGCTGGTCGCCGGTTTCCGCCAACGTTTCCCACAGATTGAGCTGGAGCTGAACACCGATAACCTGATTATCGATCTGCTGGAGAAGCGCACCGATATCGCCATTCGTATTGGCGCATTGCGAGACTCCACCATCCACGCGCGCTTGCTGGGGGCCAGCCGGTTACGCATCCTCGCCAGCCCGGACTATATTGCCCGCTTTGGGGCACCGCAGAGTGTCGAAGAGCTAAACCACCATAGCCTGCTGGGCTTTACGCAGCCCGAGTCGCTCAATCTGTGGCCGCTGCGCCATCGGCAGGCGGAGCGCTTTGCCATTATCCCAACGCTATCAGCCTCTAGCGGCGAAACGCTGCGGCAACTGGCGCTACGGGGAGAAGGGATTGCCCAATTGGCCGATTTTATGACGCGGGAAGATCAGCGGGAAGGGCGTCTGGTTCAGTTGCTGGCGGCCGAAACGTTGGATGTCCGCCAGCCAATCAATGCGGTGTATTATCGCAATGCCCAGTTGGCCGCACGGATCACCTGTTTTCTAGACTATGTCAGCGCGCATATCACCGATGCACAGATGTGAGTCAGGCGTTATCCAGTACGTAAATGGTCGTGTCCAGCACGCTGTCCTTGATGGTTTCACGGTGCTTGAGCATGTGATCCGTCTGTAGGTGTTGTTCCAGATGCGCCTGGCTCTGCCATTTTTCCAACATAAAGATCGAATCCGGCGAACGCTTCTGCCACGGTGCCTGGGTGTCGGCGTCGATCATTGGCTGATAGCCGCCACAGCCCTCTTCCGCCAACACCGCTGGCAACAGCTTCTCAATCGCTTTTAATACGCTTTCACGATGACCCGGTCTGGTTCTGATTTCTGCAATTACGGTGATCATTACGGCCTCACTGGTTAAAGGTATGATTGATAAAACCCATCACAGTTAAGCAAAGACTTCGCCCAGATGTGCGCGCAAACGTGCGATATCGTTGGCAATATCCGGCTGTTTAATCACATCGTTGCAGATAAAGGTCGGTAGTGCTTCCATCCCCAGGAACTGGTTGGCCTTGTGAAAGTGCAGATAAACGCCGTCTACGCCCACGCCGTGGAAGAATTGGTCAGGGTCGGTAAAGGCTTCCAATGGGGCATTCCAGGTCAGGCTCAGCATGTAGGTCTTGCCTTGGATCAGCCCGCCAGAACCGTATTTTTTGCTGGCATCGGAACGGGTGCGGCCATCGCTGGCATACAGGCTGCCGTGGCCAGCGGTGAACACTTCGTCGAGATATTTTTTCAGGATCCAGGGCTCGCCCATCCACCAGCCTGGCATCTGGTAAATCACCGTATCGGCCCACAGGTATTTCTGCACTTCGGCGTCGATATCATAGCCGTCATCGACTACGGTGACCTGTACATCGTGCTTGGCATCGCGCAGGAAAGTTTCCGCTACGTCGCTCAGGGTCTGGTTCAGCTCACCGTTGGAGTGGCCGAATTGCTTCTTGGCGTTAATAATCAGGATATTGCTCATGGATGCTGGGTTCCTGTCAGAATATAGAATGTGATGGCCGTAAGGCATATCGTTGAAACGGAGTGTAATCCTTCCTGAAGCAGGGAAAAATGCGATCTAGCGCACAACAGTGTTGACTGTGAGTCAAGAAAGGCGGCCACTGATGGCAAAATTTCGCATAAACCGGGGCGATCGCCAGCATCAATGGCCGATCCACGCAGCATCTGTGACAGCCACCCCGCAGATGGGTTACTATCGCGGGCAGAATCGACCCTTTGTCGTCTGAGGATATCTGAGTAATGAGCGAACTGACTCATGACGGTGTTGAGCGTCTACCGCTGCACACATTCACTGAAAACGCCTATCTGAACTATTCCATGTACGTCATCATGGATCGGGCGCTGCCGTATATCGGCGATGGTTTAAAGCCGGTACAGCGCCGCATTATCTATGCCATGTCGGAGCTGGGGCTTAGCAATAACGCCAAATTCAAAAAATCTGCCCGTACCGTCGGTGACGTATTGGGTAAGTATCATCCGCATGGTGATAGCGCCTGTTATGAAGCTATGGTGCTGATGGCGCAACCCTTCTCTTACCGTTACCCGCTGGTAGATGGCCAAGGGAACTGGGGGGCACCGGATGACCCTAAATCTTTCGCCGCGATGCGTTATACCGAATCGCGCCTGTCGAAATACGCCGAAGTGCTGCTGGGCGAGCTGGGCCAGGGCACCACGGACTGGGTGCCCAACTTCGACGGCACCATGCAAGAACCGAAGATGCTGCCTGCACGTCTGCCGAACATCCTGCTCAACGGGACGACCGGTATCGCGGTAGGGATGGCAACGGATATTCCACCACATAACGTGCGTGAAATTGCCGCCGCGGCGGTAGCCCTGATCGACAAGCCAGGCTCATCGCTCGACGATTTGCTGGAGTTTGTGCAGGGGCCGGACTTCCCGACGGAAGCGGAAATTATTACCCCGCGCGAAGAGATCCGCAAAATTTACCAGAATGGCCGTGGCTCGGTACGCATGCGTGCCATCTGGAAGAAAGAAGACGGTAGCGCGGTGATCACCGCCTTGCCGCACCAGGTTTCAGGTGCCAAAGTGCTGGAGCAAATCGCCAGCCAGATGCGCGCCAAAAAGCTGCCGATGGTGGAAGATCTGCGCGATGAGTCCGACCACGAGAACCCGACCCGTCTGGTGATTGTGCCGCGCTCGAACCGTATCGATCTGGATCAGGTGATGAACCACCTGTTTGCCACCACCGATCTGGAGCGCAGCTACCGCATCAACATGAACATGATCGGTCTGGACAACCGCCCGCAGGTCAAAGGGCTGGTGGAGATCCTTTCCGAATGGCTGGTCTTCCGCCGCGATACGGTGCGCCGCCGCCTGAATTACCGCCTGGAAAAAGTGCTTAAACGGCTGCACATCCTGGAAGGTTTGCTGGTCGCGTTTCTCAATATCGATGAAGTGATCCACATCATTCGCAGCGAAGATGAGCCGAAGCCGGTGTTGATGCAGCGGTTTGGCATCTCCGATACCCAGGCCGAAGCGATCCTCGAGCTGAAGCTGCGCCATTTGGCCAAGCTGGAAGAAGTGAAGATCCGCGGCGAGCAGGATGAGTTGGCAAAAGAGCGCGATCATCTGCAGGCGCTGCTGGCTTCCGAGCGCAAGTTGAACAACCTGATCAAGAAAGAGATCCAGGCCGATGCGCAGGCTTATGGCGACGATCGTCGTTCACCGTTGACCGAACGTGAAGAAGCCAAGGCCATGAGCGAGCACGATTTTGTGCCTTCAGAGCCGGTGACGATTGTGCTGTCGCAAATGGGCTGGGTGCGTAGCGCCAAGGGCCACGATATCGATCCGAGCGGCCTGAGCTACAAGGCCGGGGATAGCTTCCTTGCCGCCGCGCGTGGCAAGACTAACCAGCCAGTGGTGTTCATCGATTCGACTGGCCGCAGCTATGCGCTCGATCCGCTGACGTTGCCTTCGGCACGTGGCCAGGGTGAACCGTTAACCGGCAAGCTGACGCCACCGCCGGGTGCCACCATCGAGCAGGTGCTGATGGCTGCGGACGATCAGAAGCTGCTGATGGCTTCCGATGCTGGCTACGGCTTCGTGTGTACCTTCAACGATCTGGTTGCACGCAACCGCGCCGGTAAGGTGATGATTACGCTGCCGGACAACGCCAAGGCGCTGCCGCCGATGGAAATCCACGGCAGCGACGATATGCTGCTGTCTATCAGCGCCGCTGGTCGTATGCTGATGTTCCCGGTCGCCGATCTGCCACAGCTGTCGAAGGGCAAGGGCAACAAGATTATCTCGATACCGTCGGCGCAGGCCGCCAGCGGGGAAGATAAACTGGCCTGGCTGTTCGTACTGCCGCCGCAGACCTCGATCACCCTGCACGTGGGCAAACGCAAGCTGAAACTGCGCCCGGAAGATCTGCAGAAATTCCGCGCCGAGCGTGGCCGTAAGGGCACGTTGTTGCCACGTGGCCTGCAGCGTATCGATCGGGTTGAGGTGGATATGCCGGAGCGCGCATCGATGGGTGACAGCGAAGAGTAAATCTCAACGGTTTCGCAGAACGTAGGGGCGCAACATACTGCGCCCGCTTAACTATCGATCAGACTTTTTTCTTGGTTTATTTTCTTAAGTTAGTTAATTTTTCCGGCTATAAATTTATTGTGCCGATCGCTGGCTGGCGGGAAAATAGAGAACTTAGAAGCGCCGTGCGTTCTTCTGCCTGCGCTCCTCATACAAAAAGAAATCTTCGCGGCCGCTCAGTGGCCGGGTTGGCAGTGTGCTAATGAGGTTGTTATGTTATTGATATTACGTGCGATAATCGTCACGGTCTATTGCCTGTTGGTGAGTTTTTTCGGTTCGCTTTACTGCTTGTTCAGCCCGCGTAACCCCCGCCATGTAGCGACCTTTGGCCATCTGTTTGGCCGCCTGTCGACAGTGTTCGGCATCCAGGTTGAACTCCGCAAGCCTGCTGGCGCGGACAATAACGGCAAATGTATTTACATTGCCAACCATCAGAACAACTACGACATGGTGACGGTTTCTAATGCGGTACAGCCACGCACCGTGACCGTGGGCAAAAAAAGCCTGGTGTGGATCCCGTTTTTCGGCCCGCTTTACTGGTTGACCGGTAACCTGCTGATTGACCGGGATAACCGCGCTAAAGCCCATGGCACCATTGCTCAGGTGGTGGATGCCTTCAAGAAACAGGACATCTCGATCTGGATGTTCCCGGAAGGAACCCGCAGCCGTGGCCGTGGCTTACTGCCGTTTAAAACCGGTGCGTTCCACGCGGCGATCGCGGCCGGTGTGCCGATTGTGCCGATCTGTGTTTCTTCTACCGACAAGATCAAGCTGAATCGTTGGAACAACGGCCATGTGATTGTGGAGATGCTGGAACCTGTCGATACCAGTAATTACAGTAAAGAACAGGTGCGTGAGCTGGCGGCCCATTGTCGCGAGCTGATGAAGGCGAAGATTGACCAGTTGGATGCGGAAGTCGCCAAGTTAGACGCCGCCAAAAAATAATAGAACGCAGTTAGCTATTTTCATACGGCCTCATGCCGTTTATGCCCCGCTTTAGCGGGGCTTTGCACACGGTTCAGCTTTGTTTTCATGGAGAAGATATGTCACTCAGTCGACGTCAGTTTATTCAGGCATCGGGCTTGGCGCTATGCGCGGGAACCGTGCCGCTGAGGGCCGAAGCGAGCGGGATGCCAACTCCGTTACCGATCCCGCCACTGCTGGAATCCCGCCGTGGCCAACCGCTGTTTTTAACCCTGCAACGTGCCCATTGGGCCTTTATGGACAACCGCAAAGCGTCCGTCTGGGGGGTTAACGGCATGTATCTGGGGCCGACGGTGCGGGTCTACAACGGTGACGACGTCAAACTGATCTACAGCAACCGCCTGCCCGAGCCGGTATCGATGACAGTCAGTGGGTTGCAGGTACCTGGTACCCTGATGGGCGGTGCGCCGCGCATGATGTCGCCCAATGTTGACTGGTCGCCAGTTATCCCTATTCGTCAGGCTGCGGCCACCTGCTGGTATCACGCCAATACGCCGAACCGTATGGCGCCGCACGTCTACAACGGTCTGGCCGGCCTATGGCTGGTCGAGGATGAAATCAGTAAAAACCTGCCGCTGCCGAACCATTACGGTGTCGATGATTTCCCACTGATCATTCAGGATAAGCGCCTGGATAACTTCGGTACGCCGGAATACGATCCTCCGGCGCAGGGGGGCTTTGTTGGCGATACGCTGTTGGTCAACGGCGTGCAGAACCCGTTTATCGAAGTCTCACGTGGCTGGGTTCGCCTGCGCCTGTTGAATGCCTCAAACTCACGGCGCTATTCGTTGCAGCTTAGCGATGGGCGGCCGATCAACGTGATTGCCAGCGATCAGGGATTCCTGCCTGCACCGGTCGCGGTACAGCAACTTTCTCTGGCTCCTGGTGAGCGCCGCGAAGTGCTGATCGACATGTCGCAGGGGGCCGAAGTGACTCTCACCGCCGGTGAAGCGGCAGGGATCATGGATCGTCTACGTGGCCTGTTTGAACCTTCCAGCATGCTGGTTTCCACCCAGGTACTGACGTTGAAACCGACAGGCCTGTTGCCGCTGGTCACCGACAATCTGCCGATGCGCCTGCTGGCAGATCAACTGCTGGATGGTAACGTCAGCCGCTCACGTGAATTCCGTCTGGGCGACAAGATGGCCGGGATCAACGGGGCTATCTGGGATATGAACCGCATCGACGTACAAACGATGCAGGGCACCTGGGAGCGTTGGACCATTCATGCCGATACGCCACAGGCGTTCCACATTCAGGGCGTACAGTTCCTGATAAAACGCGTCAATGGCGCGCAGCCGATGGCGGAAGATCGCGGCTGGAAGGATACCGTCTGGGTCGACGGCGACGTGGAGCTACTGGTGTACTTCAACCAGGTTTCCTCGGAGCACTTCCCGTTCCTGTTCTACAGCCAGACGTTGGAAATGGCCGATCGCGGTTCGACCGGCCAGTTTGTGGTTCAGGCTTCCGCTTAAACAGCCCCGGGCGTTCGCAGCATTTTCAGGAACGCCTTCACCACCGGAGTGGCACTTTCGGCGTGGTAGATCGCATACAGATCCGCCGAAGGGGCCGCCTGCAACGGGCAGAAGCGTACGCCGGGCCAGGGTATGCGCCCGTAGCTGTCCGGCAGTAACGTAATACCAAAGCCTTCCGCCACCAGCGCCATCAGGGTTTGCGGTTCATTAACCTGATGGACGATGTCCGGCGCAAAGCCATGTTGCAGACACAGGTTGTGCAGATACAGCCCCAGGCTGGCCTCGTTGGGCGGCAGCACGATAAATTTGTCATGCTCCAGGGCTTGCAGTTGGATTTCTTCCCCGGTTGCCAGTGGATGCCCCGTTGGCAGCACCACCGAGATCTTCTCCCGCGCCAATAATTGACAGGCCAGCCCCGGCAGCGCCTGTTGTTTTGCCTCACGCCAGACCCCGATATCGATATGCCGCTTCTGCAATGAGACGATCTGCTGGCTGGGAGTTTGTTCATTCAACGTCCAGGTGACCTTCTCTTCCTGCCCGGTAAAGCGTTTTAGTGCCGGGATCAAACCGCCCCAGACAGAGGTGCCTACCATGCCAATCACCATATGGCCGGCCTCGCCACGGCCCAGTTGCTGCACCTGATTGAGCGCATTGCCCGCCTGATCGAGCAACGTTTCGACGTTATGGAACAGCGTGCGGCCAGCCTGCGTCAGCGCCATGGAGCGGGTGGTGCGTTTGAACAGTTCCACCCCCAGCTGGCTTTCCAGCTCTTTGATATGTTTGCTGAGCGGCGGTTGGGACATGTTCAGCCGCTGTGCGGCCTGGGTAAAGTTCATCTCCTCCGCCACCACGCGGAAATAGTGCAGCAGGCGAAAGTTGATCCGGCTAGGGTCGGGTAGTGGCTTTTTCATGGTTTTTCGGGCCTCCCGATGCAGGGTATTTATAGGTAAACAGAATAAATCAGCGGGCAACAATGTATTGGTCGCCACCCGCTGTCGCTCTCTACTATGGGGATCAGGCTGTGTCCCTTAATTGCACATGAGCGCCGCTGGAGGTCATTTGGACGCGTTGCAAGGCACGAGCCGTGAAGTTTGGTGGGCCCAAATAAGCGGGGAGAAACGCAGATACGCGTCCAAATGGCCCCAGCCCTAAGGGTCGCGCCCCAAAAGCCCGTACTCAGCGTTGTCGGGCTTGAACTTAGCCCACTAGGCCCTGCACCCTCCGCCTTGATTACGGGCTTTTGGGGCTGCGACGGCACCATGGTCAATTAAGGGACACAGCCTAATTCATCCCCCTACAGAAGAGAATACTATGTTTAATCAAGACGATGCTTTTTCTTGTGCCGACGTGCTGCGGACCAGACTACCCGGCTTTCAACCCCGCGCTGCATTGATTTTGGGATCGGGGCTGGGGGCACTGGCAGACGTAATGACTGACGCCGTGACCATCGACTATACCGAACTTCCGGGTTTCCCGGTGAGCGGCGTAGTGGGCCATGCAGGGCAACTGGTGGCGGGCTGGTTGGAAGGTGTGCCAGTGCTGTGCATGAAAGGGCGCGGACATTTCTATGAGGGCCGTGGCATGCAGGTGATGACCACCGCCGTGCGCACCTTCAAACTGCTGGGCTGTGAATTCCTGCTGGCGACCAATGCTGCTGGTTCACTGCGTAAATCGGTCGCCCCGGGTAGCCTGGTGGCGCTGACCGACCACATCAACTTTATGCCGGAATCCCCGCTGGTGGGGGCTAACGACGAGCGTTTTGGTCCACGCTTCTTCAGCCTGGCTAACGCCTACGATCGAGACCTGCGTGCGCAGCTTGCGGCGGTAGCGGCTAAGGCTGGTATCCCACTGGCAGAAGGGGTGTTTGCCGCCTACACCGGCCCGAACTTTGAAACCCCGGCCGAGATCCGCATGATGCAGACGCTGGGTTGTGACGTGGTGGGGATGTCGATCGTGCCAGAAGTGCTTTCGGCCCGGCACTGCGGCCTGAAAGTGTTGGTGGTTTCAGCGATGACCAACTATGCCGAAGGGTTATCCGATACGCCGCTTTCCCATGAGCAGACGCTGAGCTGTGCCGCGCTGGCGGCAGACGACTTTATGCGCCTGATCCGTGAGTTCTTCAAAACGCTGTAATCCTTATTTCCATCTGACTACCCCGCGGCAAGCCCCTACCTTGCCGCGTAAATCACAACAATAAGGTGATGGTAATGGCAATAAAAACACGATTGAAGGTGATGATTTTTCTCCAGTTCTTTATCTGGGGCGCCTGGTTGGTGACGTTGGGTTCCTACATGATCAACACCCTGCACTTCAGCGGGGCGCAGGTTGGTATGGTGTACAGTTCGAAGGGGATCGCCGCGCTGATCATGCCAAGCCTGGCCGGGATCATTGCCGATCGCTGGATCAAGGCCAACCGTCTGTATGGCCTGTGTCATCTGCTGGGGGCGGTGGCGTTGTACTACGCCGCACAGGTCGATCAGCCGATGGTGATGTTCTGGGTCATGCTGTTCAACGCGATGGTCTATATGCCCACCATGGCGCTTTCCAACGCTATCTCTTACTTCTGCCTGGAAAAGCACGGTTTTGATACGGTAAAGGATTTCCCGCCGGTGCGGGTTTATGGCACCGTGGGCTTTATTCTGGCGATGTGGCTAATCAGCTTTAGCCGCATTGAACTGAGCAATATGCAGTTGTATCTGGCTTCCGCGGTGTCGCTGCTATTGGCAATCTACTCCCTGACGTTGCCAAATTGCCCGACCAACAAGGTGAAACGCTCGCAAAGCTGGGTCAGCATGTTGGGGCTGGATGCATTCGTGCTGTTCAAGCAAAAACGCATGGCGGTGTTCTTCCTGTTTGCCATGTTGCTGGGGGCGGCGCTGCAAATCACCAATACCTTCGGCAATCCGTTCCTGCACGATTTCTCGCTTAACCCGCTGTATCAGGACAGCCTCAGCGTGCGCTATCCTTCGGTGCTGCTCTCCCTGTCGCAAATCTCTGAGGTGTTTTTCATCCTCACCATCCCGTTCTTCCTGCGGAGATATGGCATCAAGCAGGTGATGCTGATCAGCATGGCGGCCTGGACGTTGCGTTTCCTGTTCCTGGCCTACGGTACGCCTGCCGGGTTCGGCTTCCTATTGCTATTGCTTTCAATGATCGTTTACGGCTGCGCGTTTGATTTCTTCAATATTTCCGGCGCCATCTTTGTGGAGAAAGAAACCGACCACCGCATCCGTGCCAGCGCTCAGGGGCTGTTTATGACCATGGTCAACGGTGCAGGGGCTTACGTTGGAGCCATCGCCAGCGGCGAGGTTGTGGACTTCTTCACCCATAACGGGGTGAAAGATTGGCAGAGTATTTGGCTGGTGTTTGCCGCCTATACGCTGGTGCTGGGGGTGATTTTTGCCCTGTCTTTCAACTACCAACATCGGCCGGAAGCGATGAGCGGCGAGCTGCAGAAGGCGCATTGAGGTAAAACACAGGGGCTGAGTTCAGCCCCTGTGATATCAGGCAGGAAAACGCTGTTGCAGTTGTTGCCAGTCTGGAGCTCCGGCGGCACCACGGCTGGCCACCACGCAGGCGGCCACGCGGTTGGCAAGATCGACCGCTTGAACCAACGACAGGCCAGCGGAAAGCCCGGCTAGCAAACCCGCGCAGTGGGCATCCCCCGCGCCGATGGTATCAACGACGTCAACCGGGTAAACGGGCACATGCTGCGGTTCATTGCGGCCATCACAGACCCAGGCACCGTCACGATCCAACCGGCAGATCAGGGTAATGTTATGCGCTGTGGCATAACGTTGTGCGGCGCTGACGGCGTCGCCTTCCCCACACAAGATCGCGACTTCGTCGCGGTTGAGGGTGAGTAAGGTGTGGCTATCGCTAAGCATGGCGAAAAACGCTTCACCTAGTTGATCGACGCGCGGGCCGGGATCCAGCAGCCGCCACTGATCGAACGGCAGGCGGGTAAGCCAGTCTCTCAGTGCTTCACCGGGTTCTCCCACCAGTTCATAGCCGTTGGCATAGACCACCGTTTCTGGCGTTAGCGGCAGGGTGGCCAGTTGCGCCTTATTCCAATGGGCTTCACAACCGGTCACGGTAACAAAAGTACGTTCACCGTTGGGTTCCACCAACGCCAGGCACCAACCATTATCCAGTTGGCCGTGGCGTAGCAGCACCGGCAGATCCAGTTCCTGCATGGCGGCTTCGATGGCCGCTCCCCAGTCTCCGCTACCAACCGGCATACCGTTAATCACGGGGACATCCAGGCGGCGTAGCGCCCGTGCTACGTTGAAGGCGCAACCGCCAATCTGCCGCTCTTGTGGCTGCGCTTCGATATCTTCACCGCTGGCTGGCAGCTTTGGCAGCGTGAGAACTACGTCACCTACGGCACCGCCTACCACCAGAATGGGTTTTACTGCGACAAATTCACTCATTGCTGTCCTTTGTTACTTGCCAGATAGAGGCCATAGGCAACCAGGCTGACCAGGAAGGAAACGAACAGCCCCAGGCTGGAATCAGCGAACAGGCCTTTAGCCAATGGGCCATCGATAAAGCCGGTTTTGGTCACTAGCAGCCCGCACAAGGCGCCGAGGAACCAGCAGAATAGTGGCACCTTACGCACGCCGCGGTTCTGGCCGTTCAGGCCGTACAGGGCATTACCGTCGTAACCATGATGACGGCGCACTTTAGCATAATCGAGAATGAAAATGGCTTCCCAGGCGGCAAGGAATACCCCGCAGAACACCAGGAAAGAGATAAATGGCCCCATAAAGTCGCCAGAAATAAACAGCACATAGATGGCGATGCCAAGGATCACCACGGCGTCAATGGAGACGGCCAGCGATTGTTTCACCTTCACGCCTAGCGTTAGCAGGTTAAGACTGGCGGAGTAGAGGCTGAGCACGGCAATAGTGACGATACCGGCGGTCGCGGCCAACAGATAAGGGATGGCCATCCACTTTGGCAGTACCGAGCCGATTAACGCAATCGGGTTGGCGGCGCTGGCCAGATCCGGCAGCTGTACCGAAAGCAGAATGCCGGTGAACATCAGCAGGATCAGGGGCAGACAGGCACCGCCCACTACGGCGGCAAAGATGCTTTTATCTGAAGATTCTGGGCTTTGATAACGGCTGTAATCGGCCCCGGCAATGGCCCAGCTGATACCGGTACCTGCTGCGATCACCGAAACGGCAGGCAGGAAGCCGGTCAACCAACTGCCGGAAGGCAGTGACAGCACTTTGCCCCATTCGGTGGTAAAGACGATATACAGCACCACAATCAGCGTCATGGTGCCGAATATCCGGCTGAACCAGCTCTGCATCCAGACTACCGTGTTCTGGCCCAGCAGGCTGACCACGATGGTCAAGCCACCAAACAGCAACAGGCTGAAAGCGGTAAGGGAATGGCTTTCACCCAGGCCTATGGCCTGGAACAGCGCCGCCAGGGTGAGTGTGCCGGTGATGACGTTCACCGCTTCCCAACCCATCAGGTTGATCCAACTGAAGGTGGTGGGGGCAATGTTGCCCTTCAGGCCAAAAATCACCCGCGATAAGGTCAAAGTAGAGGTACGGCCACGTTTGCCGGCGAAGCTGGTGTAACCGACCAAAGCAAAACTGGCTACCCCGACCAATGCGGCCAGGATGGACTGGATAAAGGACAGGCCAAACGCGACAATAATTGCCCCGTACACCACGCCAAGAATGCCGATGTTGGCGGCAGACCATATCCAGAACAGCTCGAGCGGTTTACCTGTCTGCTCAGCATCCGGTACGCGATCGATGCCTGTGCTTTCTACTTTCCATGTCTCACTGCGGTTGATTTCACTCATAGTGCGATTTATTCCTGTTTTCGCAGCCTAAGGAGAGCGGCCGCGTAGGGCTCAAAATCTATTTGATTGGCGCTATTGATCGTGGCAATCCACTCCGCCGGGAAGGCGGTTACGCCGCGTAAGGCTCCGCAGATTGCCGTTGCCATGGCACCAATGGTATCGGTATCTCCACCCAGATTGGCGGCCAGGATCGCACAACGTTGCGGATCGGTGTCTGCCAGTTCAACCAGTGCCAACGCCATCGGGATTGACTCGATAGTGTCCATCCCGGCACCGACGGTATGGTAAAGCTCCGCCAATGCTTCGCTATCCGGCAGATGGCCCAGGTTAGCGGTGAACTCCAGCGCCCAAACCAGACGGCGGCTGAGCGAAGGGCTGAAAGTGGTGATATGTTGCTGTTGCACCTGCTCTACCCGTGCGGGCAGTTCTTGCTTGATGGTGGCCCAATCCGCGCCTTCGACAGCCCGGCTAACGGCCCAGGCAATGGCAAAAGCGCCAGCTACGGCGATATCCGATTTGTGGGTCGGGCTGCAAGACAGCCTTACCGCTGTGATAAAGGCTGGCAAATCGCCGCTTGGCAGCAGGCAACCTAACGGAGCTACACGCATGGCCGCTCCATTGGTCACGCCGTTAGCGGCGATCTCTGCCACCGGCGTACCGGCGCGGAACGCCAACAGCGCGGCTTTGGAGCTGGGGCCAAGGATATTTTTCTCAAAGGCTCCGATCCGTTCTGCCCACAGCATGATGTGGTGAGCTATACGTTCCGGCTCGATCCGGCCCTCTGCGGCCAACAGCGCATCCATCAAGGCCACTGCCTGCTGGGTGTCATCCGTGTATTCCCCGGCGATAAAGCCGTTTGCTGCGATATTTTCTGCCGGGCCAGGCAGGAAGCTGGTGATCCAACCAAAATAATCACTAACCTGCTGCCTTGGCCACAGTTCTGACGGCATCCCCATCGCATCGCCTACGGCTTGCCCATAGAGCGCCCCGAGTATGGCGTGGTGAGGATTTTTTATATTTTTCATTTATATGGGTGTTCCCTGGTGTTGGTGCTAACCGATGTAAAACATCAGTGTCGCTAATGTTAGTCGTAAAATAGATCCAATTAAAGTCCAATAGTTGAAAAATGTGATTCCAATCTAAGTCCAATGCAAGCGCGCATGATGTAATTACCTTGAATGTGACAAATATGGTAAAAACGAGGCGGTTGAGGAATGCGAACAAATCAGAGGTGGGTCCGATGAATGATTTTATTGCCTGGCTGCGTCAGCAGTTTTCACAGGCAGCGGCGGCACCACGTTACATCCAGTTGGCGAACTCCCTCGAAATTGCCATTAAACAGCGTGTCTTGGGCGTTGGCGATTTTTTACCGCCGGAACGCATGCTGGCTGAAGCATTGGATCTGTCACGCGTTACCGTCAGTAAGGCGATGAGGTTGCTGGAAGAAAAAGCGCTGGTCTCACGCCAACAGGGCATTGGTACTCGAGTGGCTATGCACATCGGCTATTCCCTCAATCAGGATAACGGCTTTACCGCGCAGGTTTTGCGCAGTGGCAGCAGCGTCAGTAACCAATGGCTGTTGCGTTCCTGCATAAAGGCACCCAGCGAGGTAGCCAAGGCGCTGGAGTTGGCAAGCGACAGTATCGTGGTCAAGCTACGTCGCCTGCGGTTGATGGATGGCAATCCGGTGTCGTTGGAAACCACCTATATCCCGACCCGTTTTCTGCCCGATCCCGAAGAGCTGGAACACTCGCTGTATGCCCTATGGAAGTCGCGAGGTATTGTGCCAGAGGGCAGGCATTTTTTATTGAAGGCGGTTGCCAGCAGTGACGAAAACGCCAGCTTGCTCAATGTACAAAGCGGCACACCGCTGTTACGCATTGTCCAGACCAGCCGCAACGCCCAGGGCGAAGTGCTGGAGTTCAGCGAAACGCTGTGCCGCAGCGATGTGTACGAGTTTGAGGTCAAAAGCTGAGTTATCTGAGAAATAACCATGCTCTTTTGGCGGCGAGTGCGTATAATCGCCGCCCGGCGATAAATTAACCTGCACAAGAGCACCCGAATGAGCACTACCAGCCTGATCCAACCCGAACGTGAATTGTTCTCCTACGAGCCTTATTGGGCCGAATGTTTTGGCCCCGCGCCGTTTTTACCGATGTCGCGTGAGGAGATGGACCAATTAGGCTGGGATAGCTGTGATGTGATTGTGATCAGCGGGGACGCTTACGTCGATCACCCAAGCTTTGGCATGGCGATTGTGGGCCGCATGCTGGAGGCTCAGGGCTTCCGCGTGGGGATCATTGCCCAGCCGGACTGGAGCAACAAAGAAGACTTTATGCGTTTGGGTAAACCGAACCTGTTCTTCGGTGTGACCGCTGGCAATATGGACTCGATGATCAACCGCTATACCGCCGATCGTAAGCTGCGTCATGACGATGCCTATACCGCCGGTAACGTGGGCGGCAAACGCCCGGATCGCGCCACGCTGGTTTATAGCCAACGCTGTAGAGAAGCCTATAAAGATGTGCCCGTCATCCTGGGCGGTATCGAAGCCAGTCTGCGCCGTATTGCCCATTATGATTACTGGTCGGATACCGTGCGCCGCTCGGTCCTGGTGGACTCCAAGGCTGATATGCTGATCTATGGCAACGGCGAACGTCCGCTGGTGGAGTTGGCGCATCGCCTGGCGGCGGGTGAAAAAATTCAGGATATCCACGATATCCGTAACACCGCAGTGATGCGTAAAGGGGCCATGCCGGGCTGGAGCGGGGTGGATTCCACTCGCCTGGACAAGCCGGGCCGTATCGAGCCAATTCCTAATCCTTACGGTGAAGATTTGCCCTGTGCCGACGGCAGCACGCCAGAGCCAGAGGCCAAGCCGGTCACCGTACGTGCCGCCAAACCCAAGCCGTGGGAAAAAACCTACGTGCTGTTGCCTTCCTTCGAAAAGGTGAAGGCGGACAAGGTGCTGTATGCCCACACTTCGCGCATCCTGCATCATGAAACCAACCCTGGCTGCGCCCGTGCGTTAATGCAAAAACATGGCGACCGCTACGTGTGGATCAACCCACCGGCGATCCCGCTCACCACCCCGGAAATGGACAGCGTGTTTGCCCTGCCGTACCAGCGTGTTCCGCACCCATCTTATGGCGAAGAGCGCATCCCGGCCTACGATATGATCCGCTTCTCGGTGAACATTATGCGTGGCTGCTACGGTGGCTGTTCGTTCTGTTCAATCACCGAGCATGAAGGACGCATTATCCAGAGCCGTTCGGAAGACTCGATCGTGCGTGAAATCGAAGAGATCCGCGACAAGGTGCCGGGCTTTACCGGGGTGATCTCCGATCTGGGTGGCCCAACGGCCAACATGTATATGTTGCGCTGCACCAACCCGCGTGCCGAGCAAACCTGCCGCCGTGCTTCCTGTGTGTATCCGGAAATCTGTACCTATATGGATACCAACCATGAGCCGACCATCAAACTTTACCGCCGCGCCCGTGAGCTGGAAGGGATCAAGAAGATCCTGATCGCCTCCGGGGTGCGTTACGATCTGGCGGTTGAAGATCCGCGCTATATCAAGGAACTGGCGACCCATCACGTGGGCGGCTATCTGAAGATCGCGCCGGAGCATACCGAAACCGGGCCATTGTCCAAGATGATGAAGCCGGGGATGGGGAGCTACGATCGTTTCAAGCAGCTGTTCGATCAGTATTCCAAACAGGCAGGTAAAGAGCAGTATCTGATCCCTTATTTCATCTCCTCGCATCCGGGCACCCGCGATGAGGACATGGTGAATCTGGCGCTGTGGCTGAAGAAAAACCGTTTCCGTCTCGATCAGGTACAGAACTTCTACCCGTCGCCAATGGCGAACTCCACCACCATGTATTACAGCGGCAAGAACCCGTTGGGTAAGGTGGGATATAAGAGTGAAGACGTGTTTATTCCGAAGGGCGATCGCCAGCGCCGCCTGCATAAGGCATTGTTGCGCTATCACGATCCGCTTAACTGGCCGCTGATCCGTACGGCGTTGGAAGAGATGGGAATGAAGCACCTGATTGGTGGCCGTCGCGAATGCCTGGTGCCAGCACCAAGCATCGACGAACAGCGCGAGGCCAAGCGCTTACAGCGGCATACCCGCCCGGCGTTGACCAAGCACACGGACATTACCCGCCAGCGCACACCGTCCAACAAGCCACCGCGCAAGCCTATCCGCAACGGTAAGGCCTGACAGAGCAGGGAGCCCAAGTGGCTCCCTTTCTTTTATCCCCTAGAGGGGATATTCCATAAATTATCCCTTGGTGAGGATATTATTTTGTTATCCCTTTCAGGGAAGACTCTATGGAGCTAGCTATTGCCAGTCTACAAACTGTTATACGCCGCCTCGACCTTCAGCATATAGCGCGGTGCCTGCGGAGACGGATGATACTGGCGCACATGCCAGTGAAAGGCTTCCGGTGACAGGCTGTTGATCATTCTGATGGCTTTTTGGCGATCGCTGGAGAAGGTACGTAGCAAGGCTCCCGCGCCGTTGGCATAAGCCACCTCAGTGGCATAGCGGCGGGTCACCGGATCGTCAATCCATTTCAGTTGCTGCTGTTGCAGCGCCCCGATATAGGCCGCCCCCAGATCGATATTGGTTTCTGGATCCAACAGGTCGTCATCATCCGGGCAGCCGCGTTTGCCTTTAAAACGGTAGGCATCACAACCGGCGGTGTTCGCCTTAAGCTGCATCAGGCCGATGGCGTTGGAAGGGCTGACAGCTTTAGGGTTAAAGCCGGACTCTACCTGAATAATGGCGGCGATCAGCTTGCGATCGATTTTGTATTCGTCGGCCGCGTCTTCGATTTCATCGTCATAGGCGTGAGGATTGTGGCTGGTGCGCTGGTGCTTGCTGGAACAGCCTGCCAGCACCAATAGCATTAACACCATGGTCAGGCGCGGCAAAGATGAGAAAGAGAAAGTCATGAAACTCCAAGCTGCTGTGATCGGATTGCTGCGCCATATCATAGCGTCAGCGACCGATAAGATCTTGGGTTAAAAGCCAATTAACGCGAGAGGCTACCAACAATAGAGCAACGGGGCCGACAGTGCGGCCCCGCCATGTTTACAGAGAATCAGGATCCGGTCCCAGGCGGTTGCCGATATCCAGCTTGGTGATTTCGCCCAGTTCGTCCTTATCCAGTTTGAAATCAAACACCTCAAAGTTTTCGCGAATGCGCGCGGGTGTAACCGATTTCGGGATCACGATCAGGCCGCTGTCCAGATGCCAGCGCACGACGATCTGTGCAGGCGTCTTGTTGTACTTCTCCGCCAGCTTCTTGATCAGGGGTTGATCAAAGACGCCTTCACCCCCTTGCGCCAACGGGCTCCAGGATTCGGTGGCGATATGGTGGGTGGCATTCCAGGCGCGCAGCTGGCGCTGTTGCAGCAGCGGGTGCAGTTCGATCTGGTTGATCACCGGCGCGACGCTGGTTTCATCCAGCAGGCGTTGCAGATGTGGTGTGTGGAAGTTACAGACGCCGATGCTTTTCACCAGCCCTTGCTCACGCAGTTTGATCAAACCGCGCCAGGCTTCGACATACTGATCCTGTGCCGGTTTCGGCCAGTGGATCAGATAGAGATCGACGTAATCCAGCTTCAGCTTTTTCAGGCTGGTTTCCAGTGCTGCCTGCGGATTGCCCTGATCGTCGTTCCACAGCTTGGTGGTGATAAATAGCTCTTCACGTGGGATCGAGGTAGCTTGCAGCGCGGCACCTACCCCTTCCTCATTTTTGTAAATCGCGGCGGTATCGATGGAGCGATAGCCGACTTCCAGCGCCTTGGTGACGGCCTGCGTGGTTTCTTCAATGCTGGCTTGCCATACGCCGAGACCCAACTGCGGCATCAGATTACCATCGTGGAGTTTGATGATGGGTTGCATGCGTTATCTCCTTATGACTGCTTTCAGGCCAAGGCCTGCTTACATGAATTTTAGTTCGCCACCTCAGTGCTTGCCGAGTTTGCGACCTCAAGCGTGCATATCCAGTACGATACGGTAACGGGCCTTGCCCGCCTCCAGATGCGCGATGGCATCGTTGACCTTGCTCAATGGAAAATGTTCTACCTGCGGCTCTATGCCATGGCGGGCGCAGAAGGCCAGCATGTCAGCCAGGCGTGAAGGGGCGCCGGTAGGCGAAGCGGAAAGTTCAGCCTGTTTGCTGATAAACGAGAACACCTGAACGGGTACCGGGTCGGGGATCGCCCCAACGAAGTGCAGGCGGCCTTTCGGGGCCAAGGTACCGATAAAGGCGTCCCAATCTAAAGAGGCGCTGGCGGTGACCAGAATAAAGTCGAGTTGATTGGCAATGGCCTGTAATGCGGCGCTGTCATTGCTTGCCACTACGCGGTGAGCTCCCAACGAAAGTGCTTCGTCGCGTTTGCTGTTGGATGAGGTGAAGGCGGTGACTTCACAGCCCCAGGCGTGCATAAAGCGGATCGCCATGTGACCCAGGCCGCCAATACCAACCACGCCAACGCGCTGTGTCGGGCGGACATCGTATTGCAATAGTGGGTTGAACACCGTGATCCCGCCGCAGAACAGCGGCCCGGCACTGGTCACGTCAACGCCTTCCGGCAGTGGGATCGCCCAGGCCCAGTGGCTGCGGATGCGATCGGCAAAACCGCCGTGGCGACCAATAATGGTAGGTTGTACCTCGTTGCACAGATGCTGATCCCCAGACATACAGGGGTGACAGTGCATACAGCTGCCGCGATTCCAGCCAACGCCCACCACCTGGCCAATCTTCAGCCCTTTGTTCTGCGCATGGGCACCCAACTTGGTGACTTTACCCACCACCTCATGGCCGGGTACGAACGGGTAGTGGGTCATGCCCCATTCATTGTTCAGCATGGAGAGGTCGGAGTGGCAGACGCCACAGTAATCAATAGCAACTTCAATCTCATCGTCGCCTAATGCACCGGCGTCGAAGGTAAAAGGTTCAAGCGGCTGTCCCTTGCCGGGCGCGGCCCAGGCATGAATGCTATTGTCAGATACGGAGCTGGATTGATTCGCCATAAAATTCTCCCATGGGTTAACGAGACGATGTTATGCGATGCGATCGAAAGCGCGGATAAGGCGCACAACCGTGCCCGATGATCGGTCGGGCACGGTAAGTAGAAACTAAAGCCTAGCAGGAAACTGTGATGTTGCGATGAAATCGTGTGCTGGCAATTAGCGTGCCGCTTGATAAATGCGTTGGCTGACTTCCAGCGTAATATCCCCATGCTCGCCCAGCGCGGTCATACCGTGCTGATGCAATTTGTCGAGCAGCGCAGGGATAGAGCTACCGTCGAGTTGATAATCAGACAGGCGGGTTGGCACGCCCATTTGCTCAAAGAAGGCACGGGTGGCGGTGATTGCACCGTCGATACGGCTTTCTTCGGAACCCTCACGCAGGCCCCAGACGCGATCGGCGTACTGCAGTAGTTTTTCGCGTTTCTGGGCTTTTTTCTCTACCAGCAAGGCAGGCAGGACGACGGCCAGGGTTTGCGCATGATCCAGACCGTGCATGGCGGTCAGTTCATGGCCGAGCATATGCGTTGCCCAGTCTTGTGGCACACCGGCACCGATCAGGCCGTTCAGCGCCATGGTGGCACTCCACATCACGTTGGCACGCACCGCATAGTTTTCCGGTTCGGCCAGCGCACGTGGGCCATCTTCGATCAACGTTAACAGCAGGCCTTCGGCAAAGCGATCCTGCACCTTGGCATCGACCGGGTAAGTCAGGTATTGCTCAATGGTGTGGACAAAGGCGTCCACTACGCCGTTGGCGATTTGGCGCGGTGGCAGTGAATAGGTCACCACCGGATCGAGCACGGCGAACAGAGGCTGCACCAGCGGTGAGAAGAAGTGCTGTTTGTCACCGCTGCTTTTACGGGTGATCACCGCGCCGCTGTTGGACTCGGAGCCTGTCGCTGGCAAGGTCAGCACGCAACCCATCGGTACTGCGCTGACGATCTCGCTGCCCACGGTTTTCAGGATATGCCACGGATCGCGATCGGCCTGGTAGTCGGCCGCCGCCGCGATGAATTTGGTGCCATCAACCACCGAGCCACCGCCGACTGCCAGCAGGAAGTCGATCTTTTCTGCCCGCACGATTTCTACCGCTTTCATCAGGGTTTCATAGGTCGGGTTAGGCTCGATACCGGAAAACTCCTGTACGTTGCGGCCAGCCAGCGCGGCATAGACCTGATCCAGTACGCCGTTGTTCTTCACGCTGCCACCGCCGTAGGTGATCAGGATGCGGGCGTCTGCCGGGATTTGTTTGCCTAATTCGGCAATCTGGCCTTTACCGAACAGGATTTTGGTTGGGGTGTGGAGGATGAAGTTTTGCATTATCGTATTCTCTTTTCGTGTCAGGGAAGCGCCAGCGGCGCAAAATAGCTGGAGTCTATTGTCGGTAACCTGGCCCGCTCGCACAATGCACATTCCTGTCGGTGTCTTGCCTATTTCTACACTACACTGTAGAAAAAGCATCTTTATGGTTATTATCCGTGTCGAATTATTCAGGCGATTAGAGGGGCTTGCTGATGGAGAACGTTGAATTACGTAGCCGTATGGCGCGCCAGGCGATGCGCTTTGCCGCCGCCAAAGGCTATAGCCCAACGCCCGTACCTATGGTGAAGGTGTTGTATAGCGATGAATATTACCCGCGTCAGCCGGTGATGTATGAACCTGGTATCGTCATCATCTTTCAGGGCCACAAGGTGGGCTACTGTGGCAGCAAGGTGTTTCAGTACGATCCGCGCAATTACCTGCTGATGACGGTATCGCTGCCGTTTGAGTGTGAAACCTTTGCCAGCCCGGAACAGCCGCTGGTGGGGCTGGCGGTCAATATCGACACCCAGATGCTACAGGATCTGCTGATCGATATCGGTGATGACGATTATCTGATGAAGCCTAGGGGGGAAAGCAGCGGCGTTAATCTCTCAGTGCTTAGCGATGAAATGCTGTGCGCCACAGAACGTCTGTTGGACGTGATGGAGAAACCGTTGGATGCGCGGGTGCTGGGGCCACAGATCGTGCGTGAGCTGCTTTATTACGTGCTGCGTGGCAGTTGCGGTGCTTCGTTGCAGGAGCTGGTTAACCGGCATACCCATTTCAGCCAGATCGCCAAGGCGTTGCGGCGGATTGAGAATCAGTATGCCGAGAACATCAACGTCGAACAGTTGGCGTACGAAGTGAACATGAGCGTGTCGGCGTTTCACCATAACTTCAAGGCAGTGACCAATACCTCGCCGCTGCAGTATGTGAAGTCGTATCGTCTGCACAAGGCGCGTTTGCTGATGCTGCATGACGGCCTGAAGGCCAGCACGGCGGCGATCCGCGTGGGCTACGAGAGTGCTTCGCAGTTCAGCCGCGAGTTTAAGCGGCTGTTTGGCATTACGCCGAGCGATGAGATCGCCCGGCTGCGGGACAATAGCGCCATCATGCAAGGTTAACGTGTCAGTACTATTTTGCCGAACGGGCCGCGATCGAGGTGATCGAGCGCCGCGGGTAGCTGATCGAAACGGTAACGCTGGTCGATGACAGGCTTAATGCCGTTGGCGTCGACGGCGCGTACCAAATCTTCCAATGCGCGGCGGTGGCCTACACCGATGCCCTGGATCTGCGGCGATTTCAGCAGCAATAGGCTAGCTGGAATGGCAATATCAAAACCCTCCAGCACGCCAATGACCGAGATACGGCCATGTATCGCCACGGCGCGTAGTGAATTGGCCAGATTGCTGCCGCCAACGGTTTCGACAATATGATCGATACCGCGATCTTGCGTCAGTTGATAGAGCGACTCCACCCAATCCTCTCGCAGGCGGTGAATGCCGTGATCGGCCCCTAACGCCTTGGCACGTAGCAGCTTCTCTTCGCTGCCGGAGGTGACAAAGACCTGTGCTCCGTGGGCTTTGGCAATCTGTAGCGCGAACAAGGCAACGCCACCGGTGCCTTGTACCAATACCGATTCCCCGGCACGCAAATGACCGCGTTCTACCAAGGCAAACCAGGCCGTCAGCCCAGCGCAGGGTAAGGTACTGGCTTCGGCATCGTCTAGCGAGCCGGGAGCTGCGCTCAGCCAGTTTTCATCGACCACCACGTATTCGGCCAGCATCCCTTGATAGGTACCGCCTGCCGTACGATAAGGTGGAATGCGCGCATCACCATCAGGCTTACCCTCTATCCAGTCCGGGCTAAAGGTAGAGATCACCCGATCGCCAGGGCGAAAACGCGTGCTGCCGCTTCCCACCGCGTCTACCACGCCAGCCATATCCGAGGCTGGGGTAAACGGCAGCGGCAGATCCAACGGCATGGTGCCTTCTATCACCATTTTATCGCGGTAATTCAGCGCCACGGCGTTCACTTTCACCCGCACCTGATGTGGGCCGGGCTGTGGAATGGCGCTCTCGGTTAATTGCAGATGTTCACGCCCTACGGCGTTCATCGTCCAACGTTGCATGGTTTCGGTCATGAGGTGCTCCTGGTGGGTTGAAGATATTCACAGATAATAGCGTTGATTTAAAATCACCAGTGGCGATAAAATTTCACAAGATTGTTTCCTAAAAGGCTACAAGTGATGAGTGACCGATTAAGCGGCATTTCGGTATTGGTCAGCGTGGTGGAGGCGGGCAGTTTTGCGCTGGCGGCCAACAGGTTGCATCTCTCCCGTTCGGCGGTGGGCAAAACTATCGCCCGGTTGGAGCAACGGTTGGGCGTACGCCTGTTTCACCGCACCACCCGCAGCCTGAACCTGACTGACGATGGCGCGCTGTTCTATGAGCGTTGTTTACGGGCGTTGGAAGAGATCCGCGTCGCAGAGAACCTGCTGGAAAGCGGTAAGCGGCAGGTCAGTGGCCGGTTACGGGTCTCGATGCCAGTGCTGATTGGCCGCCTGTGTATCGCGCCGGTGCTTACCGCATTGTCGCGTGAGCATCCAGGATTGGAACTCGATCTGTCATTTAGCGATCGGGTGGTGGATTTGGCTGAGGAAGGATTCGATCTGGCGGTGCGCAATGGTCCATTGCCGAACAGTGCCGGGCTGGTGGCTAGAAGGTTAGGGGATAACCGCATGACCCTATGCGCCTCGCCGGAGTATCTGGCTCGCAGTGGTGTCCCAGACAGCGTTGAGGAGTTGCCCCAGCACGATGCCATCGCTTATCGCTACGCCTCAATGATACGTAGCTGGTTGATCCCGCAGGCAGACGGAACAACGCGAGAAGTGATGCCAAAACCTCGCTTGTTGATGGACGATCTTCAGGCGATTGCCGACGCGTCGGTGGCGGGGTTTGGCATTGCCTGGCTGCCATGCTGGCTAATCCGTGATGCCTTGCTGGAAGGTCGATTACAGCAGGTATTGGGGGAGGTACCGGGGAAAGACTTTGAAGTGCATGCCGTCTGGCCGCTCACGCCGCATTTACCCTTGAAAGTGCGGCTGGCGGTGGATGCGCTGGTCAGCCACCTGCCCGCGAGGATGGCGCTATAGTCGCGCCTTCCGGCTCAGCAAGAAGAACGCAGCGCAAGATGAAATAATAGTAAAAAGCGAGAGTATCAACATTAGGGTGCTAAAGCCCTCCTGGTATGCGGTCAGTACCTGCGCATGGTCTAGATTTTGCGAGAGGCTCATATCCCCCATGATTAGGCGTTGGACCAGCTCGCTATTATCATTCTGCGGTTGCAGCCTAAGGAGGCTGCTGTTGACCAGGGTAGTGAGCATGGCAATGGAGATTGCAAGTGCGATACCTTCACCAGCGACACGCGTGGTGTTAAAAATTCCAGCGGCCATACCTGCTTGTTCTTTGGGGACAACGTTTACCGCTAGCCCATCCATTAGTCCCCAAGGAAAACCAGCTCCGATACCGATGATCAGCATGGCAAAAATCAACTGCAGGTGATCGCCGATAGGGACTCGACTGAGGATATACAGCCCTGTGGCCGCCAGCAGAAAACCGAAGCCAGAGAGGGAGCCCGCAGAGATCCAACGGGTTAACCAGGCAGCCAGTAACGGCACCACCAGCATCGGTGTCGAAAGTGCCAGCATGACCAAGCCACTTTGTATGGGGGAAATCCCTTCAACGCCGATCAGCCTGAATGGCAGCAGCACTATCAGAACGATGTAGCAATAGCAGGTTCCTAACGGAAGTAACTGGACACCGATGAAACGTGTGTGCCTGAGCAGGCTGAGTTCGAGCATCGGCTCTTTTGAGCGTAGCTCGATAACCACGAAAGCAATCAAGCAAGTCAGCGCGCTGATAAGTAAGCTCACGATCAACGATGAACCCCATCCAGCTTGCGGGGCGAGGATGATCCCGGTGGTGAAAAGTACGAGCATCGCTGAAAAACTCGCCAAACCTGGAAGATCCAGCTTTTGAGCCTGCGGATTCTTGCTTTCGTGCATCTGTGAAACGGCGGCGATTAGTGCCGTTGCAGCGAATATTGCGGTGGTAAAGAAGATCGAACGCCAGCCGAATTGTTCAATCAGCGCACCAGTAATCATTGGACCAAATGCCAGGCCGAGGCCGAAGGTCGTTCCCAGCAGACTAAAGGCTCGGGTTCTGTCATGCCCTTCGAATTCTTGTGCCAGAGCGGCCGAACCGCTAGCGAGTGCCGCAGCGGCTGCTATCCCCTGAACCGCCCGCAATATATCCAGCCAGACAATGCTGGTGGCATTGGCCAGAAGTAAGCTGACGATGATGAATAGCAGAAGGCCATGGGTGAATATGCGTTTGCGGCCATAAATGTCCGAAAGCGTGCCGGCGGCCATGAGTAGGCTACCGAAACTCAGCATGAACGCGTTGGTTACCCAGGCTTGGGCAGATGGGCTGGCGTTGAAAACCTTGCTGATGGTTGGGGTGGCGACGGCACCCCCGGTGAAACTCAGCGGTAATACCAAGGCGGCTAGGCAAATAGCACCGAGAACGTAGTAACGGCCTTTTTGTAGAGAGTGATCGGAATTGTTACCCATTGCGTAATCCCTCATTTTTGTAGCAATCTGGGAAACTAAATCTATAGAGGTCGCAATCTTGAATAAATGGGTTAAAACTCCACTTATAATGAACAAAAAGGTCTTAATTCTATGGAGAGCCTGACCAGTATCCTCTCGTTCGTGAAAACCGCAGAATCGCTGAGCTTTGTCTCTGCCGCACGTGCCATAGGCATTTCCGCGACGGCGGTAGGAAAGAATGTTGCGAGGCTTGAAGCGTCTCTGAACGTTCGCTTGTTTCAGCGCAGTACCCGCAAGGTTAGCCTCACTGTTGAAGGGGAAATGTTCTACGAGCGATGTCGGAAAATCCTTGATGACTTGCAGGACGCTGAGGCCATGCTGTCGCATTCGGTTCAAGCTCCCCGAGGTCGTTTGCGGGTCAGTCTACCCACCATCGGGTACCGCTTTCTGTTACCCATGATGCCTGACTTTCGCAAAGCCTACCCAGAAGTTGAGTTAGAGTTAGATTTCAACGATCAACTTGTTGATCTCATCAATGATGGGTTTGATGTGGTGATACGAAGCGGTGATCTTGCGGACTCGCGGCTGATGTCGCGTAGGCTTGGGCCTTTCCGTTTTGTTCTGTGTGCCGCCCCTGGTTATCTGGAACGTAAAGGACGACCTGAGAAGTTGCTCGATCTGGAGTTGCACGATTGCCTACGTTACCGTTTTGTCACGACAGGTAAAATCATGGATTGGACATTAACGTCAGACCCGGAAATAACTCAGTTGCGTCTAAATTCTTCCCTTACGTTGAATAACATGGAGGCAATGCTGACGGCGACCATTGACGGGCATGGCATTGCTTACATGCCTGATTTTTTAGTCAAAGAGGCGTTGGCCGTGGGCGATATTGAGACGTTGCTTGATGCTCACACCAAGGATCAAGGGTTCTTTTGGGCGCTCTGGCCCTCAAGTCGGCATCTATCACCAAAGATTCGCGTATTTGTAGATTTTATCTGCAGCCAACTTTTTAAGTAGGGATAAGAGGCATGACGATATGGGTTACTATGGCGGTGGGCAAAACCGCCACCTGACTCAGGAGGCGCGTTTTTTACGCCAAACGACCAGCATCACGCCCAGCAGTCCAACGACCAACAGCACCATCGGCAGGATCATCAGCCCGGCCATCACCTGATCTTCATGGCGTTTAACCAGCGGGATTTGGCTAAAGGCATAGCCCAATGTGACTACCGAACCTACCCACAGCAAGCCGCTGAGCCAGTTAAAGATTTGAAAACGGGCGCTATTGAGGCCCGAAATACCGGCCATGGTAGGCAACAGGGTGCGTACAAACGCCAAAAAACGGCCAATCAGCAGAGCGACCAGGCCGTGGCGGTTAAACAGCATGTGTGCGCGCTGGTGGTATTGCGCCGGTAGCTGTAGCAACCAGCCTTTCACCACCGAGGTATGGCCAAGCCATCGTCCTTGCAGATAGCTGAGCCAACAGCCAAGGCTGGCGGCGACCGTCAGAATAATCAGCGTGGGGATAAAGTTCATCACGCCTTTGGCAATCAAGGCTCCGGCCAACAGCAGTAAGCTATCTCCGGGCAGGAAGGAAGCGGGCAACAAACCGTTTTCCAAAAACAAGGTGGTAAAAAGGACGGCATAAACCACCCAAATCACGCTGGGATCGGCAAGTGCAGTAAAGTCTTGCGTCCACAGTGCGTGAACAATCTCTCTTAATACATCCATTTTTTATCCTGAGGTGCCTGGGCTGACTTTCTATAGGCTACCGTGCTGTTATAGCCATGCTCACCGGTAAATTTAGGCCACACACGGCGGTGAGGCCCAAGAGCACAATATAGTGTACCGCTATTAGCTTAAGCGGACATTAAACAGAGCATAGAAAATGTGGCAAAGGCCGTAAAACTCGGAAAAAGTACAGGCGACCGTTGGGATGGCCAAGTAAAACGCCGTAAAACCTCGTGCCTTACTGTGTGATTTTATTCTAGCCACTCCTCATCAACCGGCGACTCTACGTAGATACTTTGCCTACTGCGTTCGTCTGGTCATCCAATAGGCATTTTCCCGCAGTGATGGCGTGAATTATTGACACCATTTATGGCCTGTTGGGGTAAAAAGCCGCAGTTCGAGTGATGATTTTGTTAGCATTATGGGTAGGCAATGTTATGCCAAACGACGCGCAAACCCTGATAGTGACTGGGGGTGTATCATTTTTTGCTCGTCGATGCGTAATTCTTCAAATAATAATGATAACTACTATCAATCCCTGATTGGTTTGATATGATCGCACGCTGAATTCTTCCTTAAATGTTGAAATGGGTGGAGGCACAGCGTGAAAACGGCTGGCAAAATGACAAATCTAAGTGCTCAGGGCGCAGGCCGTGGGCAATGGGGCGCATTGGGGCGCAGTGTGATCGCCTCACTGGTATTGGTGGTGGGGTTGGCGGGCAACGCTCAGGCGGCTCCGGCCACTGCACCAGCAGTCGCTGAAAGCGTTGCCGCGGCAACGACACCGGCCACACCAACAGCGGTAACCCCAGTGGCGGGTACCCCGGAAAATATCACCCCGGTTAATCCTGAACCGACCATCCAACCGCCTGAAACGCGTGGTATGGACCTTTCCGTCTGGGGCATGTATCAGCACGCCGATATCGTAGTGAAAATCGTGATGATTGGCCTGGTGCTGGCGTCTATCGTCACCTGGACCATTCTGTTTGCCAAAGGCAGTGAGCTGTTTCGTTCCAAGCGCCGTCTGCGCCGTGAGCAGTTGGCGCTGGCCGACGTGCGTTCGCTGGACGATGCCTCCGAACTGGCGCAAAGCTTCTCGCAAGAGAGCATCAGTGCGGTGTTGCTGCAAGATGCGCAGAACGAACTGGAGCTGTCGGCGGCTTCTAACGACAACAACGGCATTAAAGAGCGTACCGGTTTCCGTCTGGAACGTCGCGTAGCGGCCTACGGGCGTCAGCTGGGGCGTGGCAATGGCTTCCTGGCCACCATCGGCGCCATTTCACCGTTTGTCGGCCTGTTCGGCACCGTATGGGGCATCATGAACAGCTTTATCGGCATTGCCCATTCGCAAACCACCAACCTGGCAGTGGTTGCCCCGGGGATTGCGGAAGCCTTGCTGGCCACCGCGCTCGGTCTGGTTGCAGCTATCCCTGCGGTAGTGATCTACAACATCTTCGCTCGCGTTATTGGCGGCCACCGTGCTCAGGTGGGCGATGTGGCGGCGCAGGTGCTGCTGCTGTTGGGCCGCGATCTGGATCTGGCGGCTTCGGCCGATGCCAAGCGTTCGCAGCATGCGCACCAACTGCGGGTGGGGTGAGTTATGGCGATGCGCTTAAATGAAGATCTGGACGACAGCGGCGAACTGCATGAAATCAACGTGACGCCGTTTATCGACGTCATGCTGGTGCTGTTGATCATCTTTATGGTGGCTGCGCCGCTGGCAACGGTAGATATTCGTGTCGATCTGCCCGCCTCTTCCGCTAAACCGCAGCCGCGTCCGGAAAAACCGGTGTTCCTGTCGGTGAAGGCAGACAAGCAGCTGTACGTGGGTGATGAGCCGGTGACGGCGGAACAACTGACGGCGGTGCTGGATCAACGCACGCAGGCGAATAAAGAAACCACCATCTTCTTCCAGGCGGACAAGACCGTAGATTATGAAACGCTGATGAGCGTGATGGATACGCTACGCAAAGCCGGCTACCTGAAAGTGGGGCTGGTGGGAATGGAAGGCGTGGCCAAGTAATCTGAAACTCAGCCATTTCCTCTTCTTCGGGTTGCCTAACTCGAGGAAGAGGGCGCTATTACCTGTTTATCCCCGCGAAATCTGCCCCCTTCTCCCCTAATTCCCATGATACTGCTGACAACCTCAATCGACTTAACCCATTGATTATTTCAACGGGCCAGCCTGCAGCGCCCCTACGTGGTGAGCCGGTTGATATTTTCTCGGGCTATTTAGCCACGAGCATGTGCCGCAGCACGGGTGATTTGCTCATCGGTGGGACGCACGCCGGTGTACAACACAAACTGCTCCAAAGCCTGTAGAGCGATCACTTCGGCACCGGTCACCACCTGCAAACCCTGTTCCCGTGCATAGCGGATCAGCGGGGTTTCTGCTGGCAGTGCAACAACGTCGAAGGCGATTTTCGCAGCCTTGATAGTGGCCGGTTCAAAGGCCAACTGCTCGGCTTCGCTACCGCCCGCCATGCCGATCGGCGTGACGTTAATCACCATCTCAACCTGCAAATCGCCCACTTCTGGCTGCCACTGATAACCATATTGCGCTGCCAGCGCCTGGCCCGCCTGTGGGTTGCGCGCAATGATATGGCCGTTCTTGAACCCGGCATCGCGCAGGGCGGCGGTCACCGCCTTGGCCATACCGCCGCTGCCACACAGAGCAAACGAGGTGGTCGGGGGGATCTGGTATTTCGCCAGTAGTTTGGCGATGGCGATATAGTCGGTGTTATAGGCTCGCAGGAAGCCGTCGTCGTTGACGATGGTATTGACCGACTCAATCGCTGTGGCCGACGCATCCAGCTCATCAAGGAACGGAATACAGCTCTCCTTGAACGGCATGGAAACCGCACAGCCGCGAATACCCAAAGCGCGCACGCCGCCGACCGCTGCCTGAATATCTTTGGTGGTGAACGCCTTATAGATGAAGTTCAGATCCAGTTCCTGATACAGATAGTTGTGGAAACGGGTGCCGAAATTGCCAGGCCGACCGGCCAGTGACATACACAGCTGCGTATCTTTGTTGATTTCACGACTCATAGCAGGTCCTTAGCGCATTGAAATAAGTGTCCCCACCGGCTAGCAAGCATCCGGCGGGGATAATCGGTTCAGCTTACGCCAAAAGACGGGTTATTGAGCACAATTTTTTCGGCATTGGTTTACCCCATTTTCGGGTAGACCCCAGGCCCGATAGGCAGCCCCAGTAGGTACCACACCACCAGCAGCAGGGTCCAGACGGTGAAGAATACCAACGGATAGGGCATGATCAGCACGTAATAGGTGCCGAGTTTGGCGTCTTTCAGGTAGCGCTGCAGAAAGCCAAGGAATAGCGGTAGGAATGGCGACATCGGTGCCAGCGGTAGCACGGATGAGTCGGCGATGCGGAAAATCATCTGAGCGAAGGCCGGATGAAAACCCAACAGCATAAACATCGGTACGAAGATCGGGGCCAGGATCGACCAGATGGCGGAGCCGCTGGCAATAAACATGCACAGGAAGGCGGACAGGAACATCAGGCCGAGGAACGCCGGTGCGCCGCTCATTCCGGCCGCCTCCAGCAGATCCGTCAGGCCGATGGCCATAAACTTGCCCATGTTGCTCCAGTTGAAGAACGCTACAAACTGCGACAGCGGGAACACCATGACGATAAAGCCCGCCATGTTCTTCATCGGCTCGACCAGTTGGTTGGGGATATCGTCCGGGCGTCGGATGCTCTTGGTGACGACGCCGTAAGTGATGGCGACGGTGAAAAAGAACAGGATGATGATCGGCACAATGCCTTTTATAAAGGGGGAAGGGATCACCGAGCCGGTTTGCGGATCGCGCAGTGGGGCACCCTCTGGTACTACCAGCGCGGCCATCACGGCGATAAACACCAGCGCGGCGATACCGCTCATCATCAGACCACGGTTTTGTAATGGGGTGAGCGCTTCGAGTTTGTCATCGGAGGTGCCTTGCCATTTTGGTAGCCGTGGCTCGATAAATTTATCTGTTAGCAACGCGCCGGTAATGGTCAGTACGATCACCGAGGTGGCCATAAAGTACCAGTTATCGATCACGCTGACGTGGATTGCGCCGTCAACCGCTTTGGCCGCTTCGGTACTGATGCCGGAAAGCAGCACATCGGTGGTGACAATCAGCAGGTTGGCGGTAAACCCCGAGCCGACACCGGCGATCGCCGCCAGTAGCCCGGCAATGGGGTTACGCCCGACGGCCAGGAAGATCAACGCCCCCAGCGGCGGCATCACCACCAGCGCGGCATCGGAGGAAATATGGCTGAAGAAGGCGATAAACAGCACCATATAGCTGGCGTAGCCGGCGCTGACGTGTGAGGCCATTTTGTACATCAGCGCCTGCAACAGGCCGACCTTTTCCGCCAGACCGGCACCAATCACCAGCGCCAGGATTGCGCCCAATGGCGCAAATCCGCTGAAGTTGTGAATGATATTGGGGAGGATCCATTGTATTCCCTCCACGCTCAGCAGATTTTTTACCTGGATCATTTCCCCGGTAGCCGGGTTTTTCACCACCAGGCCCAACCAGGAAATGAGCGCGGTGGCGAGCATTAACACCACGATTAAATAAACGAATAACAGGAAGGGATTGGGAATTTTATTACCGATACGTTCTACCCAGTAAAAAATACGCCCGGGGCTTTTATTGGCGGATGATGCTATCTCACTCATGATATTACCCTCTTGTCCGTAATCAGATTTTTATAGTTTTAGGGATCGCGATGGTGATCTGGCTCGGAACGGGAGCCAGAACGGCCGGGATTTACTTCAAAGGCGTAGGTTTCACCCCCGCAGGGATGGGGCATTGGTATGGCTGTTCGGCACGTTGCTGACGGAACTCCTCGCGGCAAGCGTTCAGCAAGGTGTTATCGCTCAGTAAAGCGACGGCGGTAGCGGCCATCACTTTACCTGCCAGGCACATGCCCTTATGGGCTATTGAGGTGCGGCCCTGGGCGACCAACTGCCAGGTATGCAACGGCGTCCCAAGAGCAAAGCAGGGGCTGAAGCACTGGGCTGTTGGCGTGACCCAACTGACGTCGCCGACGTCGGTAGAGCCGTACAGGATTTCTTGTGACTCCACGTAGGGGGCGACCTCGTCCATCAACACCTTATCGCCCAACTGCCGTACCCATTCCTGCCCGGCCACCCCGCCAGTACGTGAAATGTTCAGTTTGGCATTACGCAGGTCGTCTTTACTGAGCGTTTGGCGGATCTCCGTGGCAAAACGCCGCTCTTCATCGTTGTAATCCGGCAAGCCGAAATCACACACGTACTGATACATCGCCTTTTCCAGGCGGCGATTGGGGACGTAGTTGGAACAGGCTTTTTCAAAGTGCACCGTCATCTGGGTGTCGGTCATCAGCGCTGCACCTTTGGCAACGTTGACCAGGCGCTGGTAAATATCCTGCACCTGATCGAGCTGGGGAGCGCGTACCAGGTACAACACTTCGGCATCGGCCTGCACCACGTTGGGGGAACTGCCGCCGGTATTGGTGACCGCATAATGCAGCCGGGCTTCCTGCACGATATGTTCACGCAGAAAGTTGGCTCCTGTGTTCATCAGCGTCACGGCATCCAGCGCGCTGCGGCCGAGATGTGGCGAGTTGGCCGCGTGAGCGGCGACGCCCTTGAAGCGGAACGCGGCCTGAATATTGGCCAGGCTGCTGGTGTTGAACATGCCGCTGAAGCCTTCCGGGTGCCAGGTGAGAGCGGCATCCACATCGGCGAACAGCCCTTCACGCACCATAAAGGTTTTACCAGAGCCGCCTTCTTCTCCTGGGCAGCCGTAAAAGCGGATCGTGCCGGTTAACTGTTGCTGTTCCATCCAGGCTTTAACCGCAAAGGCCCCGGCCAGTGCAGCGGTGCCGAGCAGGTTATGCCCACAGCCATGACCATTGCCGTTTTCCACCAGCGGAGACGGGGTGGCACAGCCTGCATGCTGGCTCAGGCCGGCCAGCGCATCGTATTCACCCAATAAGGCGATCACCGGATGGCCGCTACCGAAGCTGGCAATAAACGCCGTTTCGATACCACCGACGCCGCGTTCAACCTCAAAACCCTCTTGTTCCATGGCGTTTGCCAGTAGCTCGGCGGAGTGGATTTCGGCAAAGCGGGTTTCCGGATGATCCCAGATCTCATCGCTTAAGGCACTGAAACGGGCCTGATGGCTATTGATGTAATGGTGAATAAAAGAGACCAGTTCCGGCTGTTTCATTCTGCGCTCCCAAAAGTCGGTAGGTTCAGTGCCAGGCTGGCCAGCGTTTTTACCGCCACGGTGAGGACCTGCTCGTCAAAATCAAATTTCTCGTTGTGATGACCGGCGCTAAGTTCGCAACCGAAAATCACATAGGTTGCTTGCCCACCGTGAGATTTCACCCGTTCCATCATGTAGGTGGCATCCTCAGAGCCCGCTGCCTGCTCGCGGCGATCAACGACTGAACTAAGTTCGCTGATGCTGAGTGCCTGGCGATGGATGTAATCCACCCAAGGTTGCGTCGGCTGGCTGCTTTGTGCTGCGCCCATCAGGGCGATGTCGTATTCCACCCCGTGCATGATGGCGGCCCCTCGGATGACGTTGAGCGCCTGTTGGTAAACAAATTCGTTGATGTCATTGGTGGCGCCGCGAGTCTCTACCTTCATAAGGGCGCTGTCTGCGATGACGTTACGGCCAGTGCCCGCTTGCAACACGCCAACGTTTATACGTGAACTGCCTTCGCTGTGGCGGGGAATGGCATACAGCCCAACGCAAGCCTGAGCCGCCGCCAGCAGCGCATTACGGCCATCCTCCGGTTTGGCACCGGCATGGGAGGCCACGCCACGGAAAGTGACGTCCAGCTTGGTGGTAGCCATAAAGCTGTCGCTGCCGCACACCAGTTCCCCGGCCGGTACGCCAGTGCCGATATGCACGGCGGTAAAGAAATCGACGTCATCGACCACGCCGGCTTCCACCATCGATTTGGCCCCGCGGGTACCTTCCTCGGCCGGTTGGAAGATCAGCTTGATGCGGCCATGCAGCTGTGGCTCCAGGCTCTTGAATACCCGCGCCAACCCCAGGCCGATGGTGGTATGCCCATCGTGCCCGCAGGCGTGCATCATGCCGCTATTGCAGGAGGCGAAACCTTCACGGAATGGCAGATGGTCGGGATGCAGCAGTTCGTTGAGATCGAGCGCGTCCATATCGACGCGAAAGGCGATGGTGGGGCCAGGGCGGCCGGTATCCAGCGTGGCGACAATGCCGGTAAACCCGCCGGAAAAGAAGGGTAGCCACTTCGCCAGGGCACCTTGTTCGATGGCTCGCTGTTCCTGCGCCGCCAGGATTTGTGCAGAGGGGAGCCCCATGCGGGCTTCGGCGTTGATCACCTCGTGGCCAAGTTGCAACTGGTAACCTAATCGATCCAACTCTTCCGCCACCAGCGAAGCGGTACGAAATTCAAGCCAGCCGGATTCGGCATGATGGTGGAAGTCACGGCGCCAGGCTTGCAGTTGCGGATACAGTTCGGTCACCAACGTTGAAAGCGGAGTGTTCATAGCAGTTTTCCATTAGTTATCACGCCTTGAATGAAATTCAGGCAGCAGTGGAGGTCAGGCAATTAAATTAAAATTGAATATTTGCGTAATTAGTTACTAAAAAGCCGTGAATGGCGCTTATTGAGCGCGATACTGCGTTTAAATAAGCGAAATGATGATTGGGTTATTTATTCTGTTTTTTTCGAATGTACACAATGGTATCGGGTTAAATAAGATGCCAATATCTTGCTACTGATAAACAACGGTTATCGCAAATCGCCTATGCCAGCCTCGATAAAATTGCACCAGTTACGCGCCTTTGTGGAAGTCAGCCGCCAGGGCAGTATTCGCGCCGCCAGCCGTACCTGTAACCTTTCCCAGCCTGCGTTGACCAAGTCGATTCAGGAGTTGGAGGAGGTGCTCGGAGCCAAGCTGTTTGTCCGCCGCAGCAAAGGGGTGGTATTAACCGACTGCGGTGATAACTTTTTTCAGCATGCCAGCCTGATCCTCGAAGAACTGCGGGTGGCGCAGGAAGATATTCAGCAGCGGTTGGGGTTAGCGGGTGGCTCTGTCAATATCGGCGTCGGTGGCAGCGTTGCCCGCACGGTAATGCCGAAAGTGATCACCCAGTTTCACCGCGAATATCCCAATGTGAAGGTGCGCATCGTGGAGGGGCAACTGGTCTCGATGATCCCGGAGCTACGCCAGGGGGAATTGGATTTTACCATTAATACCTACTACCCCAGCAGCATGGACAATGAGTTGAGCTTTGAGCGGCTGATGGAAAGAGAATACAAGGTGGTGGTACGCAAGGGGCACCCGTGTGAAAACGCCCGCACGCTCAAGGAGCTGCAACATTGCGATTGGACTATGCCAACCCCCAATGGCAGCTACTACCGCCTGCTACATGAACTGTTTGGTGATATGGGGATGGCACCGGCGATCAGCGTCACCTGCGAAACCTTTATGGCCTGTACCAGCCTGGTGGCGCAGAGTGACTTTGTCAGCATTTTGTCGGTTGATGTGATCTCCGATCCGATCCTGGGCCGCCATCTGGTAGCGTTGGAATTGGACGAAGCCTTACCACAAGCTACCTTCTACCTGATCCAACGAAAGGATACGACGCTCACGCCGATGGGGGCCTACCTGGCTCGCCTGTTCAGGCAGCACTGCCGGTAGCCACCTATCCGTGGTGCCGCTAGTGGCGAATACAGACGATCAGAGGATTGGTAAACCCTTTGATAATAATGGCATTTTTATCTAACCCCCTGATCTTTGAGTAAAACCCGATGCCCGGGGTTTGCGGTAATACTCGGTTCTGCCAAAGGTCTGCTGGCGTATTATCCGTGGGGTGGCTCTCTGTTCGGGTAAAGACGATTTCGTTCACGTTTTCCAGCTCCGATGGGGCGACGGTAAAGTAGACGGTCCTTCGCAGGATATAGTCATTGCCCTTATTCTTGATTGAGCCGGAAAATTTCAAAATCCCATCATAAGCCGACCTGAAAATGACGTCGATATGAGTGTTGACCTCAACTTCGTCAGCTTCATTGATTCTGAGGTGCGCGAACAATTGAGCATCGCAATGGAACGGCTTGCGGGACTGTACCTGATATATATAAAAAAGAGTTGAACATAAGCTAATAACCAACAGCAGGGCTACGACGATCTTTTTCATGTTATTACTCTACTGTTTTGTAATTTAAACAATTTTTATAGCTGGCGGCATCAATTTTACTGCAGGCAGCGAGCAGCCGGACTCTGAAACGGTCGTTATTAGGGTGTGCCTCTGCATAAAAAACATCTAGCTCCTCCCGCGAACAGTCTATGCCTTCTGCTGCTATCTCTTTGATGATCTTAGCGGTAAAAGCTTTATTTGGCTTGTCATCATTTAAGTTATAGATGCTACATTTTTCATGAGTCACCACGAAGTTCACGCTCTCTTTTTGACTATGTCTCAGCATAGTCGTGCCAGTTACCGTGGTCAGTAACAGTAAAACTGCAAGTATGTAAATTATCATCTTGTGTTTTTTTAACGATAAATAGATAGATTGATGCTCTCCTTGCTCGGTCATTGTAGGCACTGGGTTTTCTGAAAAGGTGCTGTATTTGTCAGTGACAGGAACCCCGTTGTTCGGCGCTGCTTCTGTTATTCCCTGAACCGATTTTTGTATCGGATGGATTTCCGCATCCATTCTAAAACCGACGCGGGGCACGGTGGAAATGATATCTTTACTCACGCCGAGATTAGTGAAGGCTTTGCGTAACTCACTAATATGGTTATTCAGGCTGGCATTAGACGGCGAAAAACCATAGTCCGCCCAGACGTTTTTTAGCAGGTCATCGCGAGCAAGGTTGACCCTATTGTTGTTAATCAACTCACTGAGTAACCGGGTTGCTGGCTTTGATAATTCAACAGATTGCTGAATGTCATTTTTAACCGTCAATATTCTATTGTCAGGATCAAAGATAATATTAAGGTTTATTATATATTTCATGGCGATAACCGAGCATCCTTGGTGTTAGTGTTGAACTGCGTCCAGTGATAAGAATAGTCTTAATGGTTTGACTGTGCGTAGGAATTTAGTGGTAACCCGCTACCGTAGTCAACCCTGATTTGAACTATTTTTTCAGCAATAATAACTAGTTGAATTCAAGACAGTATTACCTACTCGCATATCGGTTTTTTTTCGCTCAAAATGACATTAAATATATTAAAGTTGATAATTTTTAGTGGTTAATTCTAATTTTTGCGTATTAATCAGGTTATTTTGCTTGTTCATTATCTGATCATTAAGATTTATCGCAACGCCAAACCACCGGCAAAAGCGTTTAAAGAGTGTACGTAATGGTGAAGTCGGTAAAGTGACTCCTTTCTTCACAGGCAACGTTGGTGCTGTCGCAGACCCTGGTAAATTGGGGGCTGCTCTTGTCATTGAGGATGCTAACTGTCCTATTAAACTGACTGCGTCAACCACTATCCAAAAGCTGCAAAAAGGCATAATACCTTGAGCTTCATTGCCTATCTGCAGGGTGATGGTGCGTCTGCCACTGTTACCAAAGGCAAATTCAAGGCGGTTGCCAGCTTCCACTTTAGCTGACCAGTAATCGGCTACGTCATTATAGGCATAACCTATTTTGGGCATGCGGAGGTATCCGCATCCCTTGTTTGAGGGCGACAGCGTCAAGGATGATTTTCCATATAAACGAAACCCATATTATCGCCGTGTTTTCTTGCCGATTCATAAGGAACTAAAATGACACCACATATTGTTATCACTATTCAGGATAGCAACCGTTATTTTGCTCTGGGCATTCAACATATTTTGCAGGACTATTTTCTCGCTAAAGGCTGTACATGGAGTTTTGTGCCAGTTGCGCCTGGGATAGCGATCGACCTGATGGTTTGTGTCAACCCCTTTGGCTGGTCATCGCGGTTCAATTCCCGCCGGGAAAATCCGGTAAATCGGCGGCTTGGGACGATTATCATACGTGATACGGCCGCTGAGAATATAATACGTCAGCATGAGCTCGCCCTATTAGGTCGCAAGGAACGGCCTGATGCCTTGGTGCATTTGGTTGAGGAGATGTTTGAGCAGGCAAGTCGGTCGTCTCTGACAGACAATACGGTAAGTCCGTGTCGGCATTTGCATCTGACCCCGCGCGAGCGCGACGTTTTGCAAGGGATCTCAGAGGAATTAACACCTGACGAGATCGCGAGTAAACTTTCGCTTAACGTCAAGACCGTCAGCACCCATAAACTCACGGCGATGCGCAAGCTCGGCTTCAAGCGTAATGGCGAATTATATTACTGGCTGCGGCAAGGTGGCCTGTGGTAGGGGAATAGTCCGCGTATGCCGGTTGGTTTTCGCCGTATTGTTTTTTCTCCATGCTTACGACACTATCTCAGGCAAAATTCACTCGGGATGAGAGTGAGCACTGGAGATAAGTAAGGATATCGATGAAAAAACTCATAGTAGCCGCGGTGGTCTCAACCATCGCTGGTACCAGCCAGTTCGCACAGGCCTCCTCCGATGAAACCGGGTGCAGTTGGAGTGATTATTGCGCAATGGGCGGTGTGCCCTACCTGGCCGCCGATAATGATACCCGCGTCAATCTGCTGATGCTGGCTGCGGGACTGCGTAAATTACCCGTGGCACTGTCGTCGTTGCCGCAGGATATTAGCCGCAGCAGAGGATACACGTTTGGCGTGTTCCCTGGTGAAGCCGCCACTGAAACCGATCAGGCCACCGCACCTGCTCAAACTGCCGTACTGCAGGATAATCCTCTCAATATACAGGCGTTAAGCTTAGGCATTAAACCGTCGGGATTAACCGGGGTTTCAACAGAAAACGAGGGGCGTTGGGTTTCTAATAATCCAGACTCATTAAGCCAATTTTTCCAGGCCCTGCTGGCAGACCAGCAGCTAGATCAGGCGGAACGCGACTTACTGGCGTTGCGCCGGGCCAAAATTTACCGGGGGGAAGCGCAGCCGGAGCAATTTTTACCGCTGATGGCAAACTATGCCGCAGGTTCCCATGCAGCGGCGTTCAGAGATTACCTCACCAGTGCGGAACAGTTTTATCAGGGGCAGTTTGCTGATGCGGATACCGGGTTCCAAAGGCTTAAAGAATCGGATCAGCCTTGGGTAGCCGAAACCGCCGCTTATATGCTGTTCCGTGTGGCCTTGAACCAGATCACTGAAAATGCCACGGATCAGTACGGCATGTTCGATCCGCAGCGGGCTAATAAAGAGGCGGGTACCCTGGCATTGCAACGTGCGCAGGCCTATCTGGCCGCTTATCCCAAAGGCGAATATGTGGATTCCGTGCAGGGATTACAGCGCCGGGTGAATTGGTATCTGTCCGACTGGCCGCGTTTGGCACAGTTGTATGAAAGCGAGATAACCGCGGCCACCGATATCAATACGCTTGGCGCGATGATTGATGAAGGGGACCAAATTCTACTGAGCCGCAACATTCCTTATGACAGTGCGGAGCCGCCCTTTGTCAGCAGTGCCGATGCCCCGTTGTTGACCTTTACCCAAACCATGAAGTGGTTGCGCAAGTACAATCTCGATAACCAGTCAATGCCGAAAGTGACCGATGAGATGCTGCAGGGGTACAAACCGATGTTTGTTGCCGCCAATCAGCTGCCGCTCTGGGAATATATGCATAATGCCTGGCTGTTCTATCAGCAAAAGGATTATGCCGCGGTCACCGCAGCGATCCAGCCTGCGGCACAGCTGGCAGCGAACGATCTTATCGCGTTCAGCCAACAGGTCCTCTACGGCGATGCCCTGGTGATGCAGGAAAATTGGCAGGCTGCCGAAGCCCATTGGCGTCATCTGCTTGGCATGAAGTTTGCCCCTTACCAGC